>NZ_VJOY01000005.1 GCF_007109405.1 Pseudomonas mangiferae | reverse complement strand
AGTAGCGGTTCCACGGGAACGACACCTTCACCCGGCCGAACTCGTCGGTGTAGATCTCCTGGCCCTTGGGCCCGGTCACCACCGCCGTCTCCGGCCCCATGGTCTGCGGCTTGGGGGTGATCCGCTCGGGCCGGAACGGCAGGTCCGAGGGATGGGTCTCCAGCTTGATCCGCAGCACGTGGCTGTCGGAGCCGGCATTGGACTCGTAGTCGTTGTCGTTGAACTGGTAGTCCGCCGCGACCACCAGGTACTCGCGGTTCTGGCTGCCCACCGGATGGTTCTCCAGGGTGAACAGCCGCCCCGGCGCCATGCCCCGGGCACGACCCGCCGCGTGCCCGCGCTTGTGGGCGGCATGCAGCTCCTCCATCCGCGAGCGGGCGTAGGGGTCGCCCTCGTCCAGGGTCGCGTAGCCGCCCGGGTAGTCGAAGATATCGTAGCTGCCGTGGGCATGCTCGCCCGGCGTCTCGTGGCGCGTGGTCAGGTCCGCCCGCGGCATCTTGAAGTTGTAGTCCCGGGCCATGTACTTGCCCGGCTTGACCCGCCCGCCGGCCGTCCAGTGGTCCAGGTGGTCCTTGTCCGGGTAGGTGAAGTCCGGGCCGTAGTACGGCACCGTGGCGTACCCCGGGAACGGGTCGCACAGGCCCACGTCGTCGGTGATCACCATCACGTGCTCGCCCGCGCTGTGCTCGAACCAGAACCAGATGCCCTCGTTCTCCAGCATGCGCATGACGAAGTTGGCGTCGGTCTCCCGGTACTGCACGCAGTATTCCCAGGTGCGGTAGCTGCGGCTGAGCATGAAGCGGGTCTGGAACGGGTAGGCACCCAGGACCTTCTTCACCATGTCCGGCACGCTCAGGTTCTGGAAGATCTGGTAGTCCGAGCGCCGCGTGGCGTACCACAGCCAGGGTTTGACCTGGGCCTCGTAGAGGTAGTACCGGCCCTGCTTGCCCACCTGACTGAAGTGGATGCACTGGCCGTTGAGGTGGCGCGTGCCACCGCCCTGCAGCTCGATCTCCACCGTCACCGGCGTGCCCAGCATCGATTCCGGGTCCAGGTCCTTCTGCTCGCTCTTCAGGGTCACCATGAAGTCGAACAGCCGCGAAAGCGCTTCCCGTCCGCTCAGTGCCGCGAAGCGCAGCACGGTCGGACCCAGGGCGGTGGTGACGTTGAGGACGCGATTCACGAAGTGCCTCCTTGCGGAAAAAACGATACGACGACAGGCGCGACCCCCTCCGGCCGGCCAGGCACCGAGGCGGGCTGCCTGGGTGCGGCGCGATATTAACCTGCCATCTCATGGCGGGATGCCAACTCGGTCGCTGTTTGCGCAGGCCCCCGGTTGCGGGCTCCCGGCATATTTCTGAATGCACGACCGGTTCACAAAAAACGGTGCAGCTCACGCACGCATGCCAGAGATGCCTGGACACCCAACGTCACCGATAGGCATTGGAAGGCCCCCCGCGCGACGAAAGACCTGCGCTCCCGCCCATCAGGCGATTGCCATGCAAGCGCTCTATAACGTCGAAACAGCCAGGTTCTGTACGAAAAGTGCCTGCGCTCGACGACTTTTCGTACAGAACCTAGAGCGCCCCGCGGTCGCGGGCCTCGCGGGCGAGGGCGAAGCAGGCGTCGGCCAGGGCGGGGCGCGGTTCGTCCAGCCGGCGGATCAGTCCCAGGGGCGCCAGGGTGCGAACGCCTTCCAAGGGCCACAACGCCCAGTCGGCGTTGAGGTCGGCGAGGCCGGCGTCCAGGGGCACGATGGCGCAGCACAGGCCGGCCCCCACCGCCTGCAGCAGCGGCTGAACGGCGTCGGTCTCCAGGCGCGGCCGCAGGGTCAGGCCGCGGCTACGGAACGCGTGATCGAGGGACTGGCGGAAGTGCATGCCGCCGCTCAGCAGGCCCAAGGGCAGCGCCGCCAGGGCTGGCCAGTCGGGGCAGGCGTCGAAGCCGAAGTGACGGCGGTCGTGGAGCAGGCCCATGCGGGTCTCGGCCAGTTCCAGGGCCTCGTAGCGACCGCGGTCGAGGCGGTCCAGGTAGGACAGGCCCAGGTCCAGGCCGTTGCTGGCCAGGCGTTCGAGGATCTGTTCGCTGCTCAGCACCGACAGCTGGAAGCGCAGCTGCGGGTGGTCGTCGACGAACAGCCGCACCAGGCACATGGGGTCGAAGCCCGCCAGGGGCACGGTGCCCAGGCGCAGGGTACCTACCAACTGGCCGCGACAGGCCGCGGCCTCCGCCTGCAGGCCATCCTGGGCCGCCAGCACCTGGCGCGCCCAGGCGAGGATGCGCTCGCCCTCGGGGCTGAAGCCTTCGAAGCGCTGGCCACGGCGCACCAGCTCCAGGCCCAGTTCTTCTTCCAGCCCGCGCAGGCGCATGGACAGGGTCGGTTGGGTCACGTGGCAGCGGGCGGCAGCCTGGCCGAAGTGACGGGTCTCGTCGAGGGCGACGAGGAAGCGCAGTTGCTTGAGGTCCATGGGCGGCTCCCGGTGCTCAGGGCAGCAGGGCGCGGTAGTCGTCCACCGCGGCGAATTCCTCGGTGTCCTTGTCCGGCTTGCGGCTGTCCGGGCGGCGCACCGCCATCAGGTGCGCGACGCCGAAGCGCCGGGCGGCGCGCAGGATCGGCAGGCTGTCGTCGATGAACAGCGCTCGCGCCGGGTCGAAGCCGAAGTCCACCTGCAGCGCCTGCCAGAACTGCGGGTCCTCCTTGGGGTAGCCATAGTCGTGGGAGCTGATCAGGCGGTCGAACCAGGGCGCCAGTTCCACCCGCTCCAGCTTCAGGGTGAGGGAGTCGCGGTGGGCGTTGGTGATCAGCGCGACCCGCTTGCCGGCCCGGCGCAGGGCGGCAAGGAAGGTGTCGGCGTCCGGGCGCAGGGCGATCAGGTGGGCCACCTCGCGCTTGATCTCGCGGATCGACAGCCCCAGCTCCCGGGTCCAGAAGTCGGTGCAGTACCAGTTCAGGGTTCCGGCGTGCTGCAGGAACAGCGGCTGCAGCTCCAGGTCGGCCATGGCGCGGCTGATGCCGTGGTGCTCGGCGTAGCGCTGGGGCACGTGCTCCAGCCAGAAATGGTTGTCGAAGTGCAGGTCGAGCAGCGTGCCGTCCATGTCCAGCAGCACGGTGTCGATCGCGGACCAGGCGAGGGGGAGCATGGGGCGCATCCTGGGCGGTGGGGCGGGTCCGCGGCGGCGAACCCGACAGGGATAATCGGAAAAGCCGGGGTATGATACCCGTCCGCTCGCCCAGGAGACTCCCATGCGCCAGAAACCCACCGTGCTCGCCCGCGAGATCGTCGCCAGCAGCCGCCTGTTCCGCGTCGAGGAACTGCAGCTGCGTTTCGCCAACGGGGTCGAGCGGACCTACGAGCGGCTGGCGAGCAAGGGGAGCGGCTACGGCGCGGTGATGATCGTGGCCATGGCCGATGCCGACCACGCGCTGCTGGTGGAGGAATACTGCGCCGGGGTCGACGACTACCAGCTGTCCCTGCCCAAGGGCCTGATCGAGCCGGGCGAGGACGTGCTGGAGGCGGCCAACCGCGAGCTGCAGGAAGAGGCGGGGTTCGGTGCGCGGCGCCTGGAGCGCCTCACTGAGCTGAGCCTGTCGCCCGGCTACATGAGCCAGGTGATCCAGGTGGTGCTGGCCCTGGATCTTTATCCCCAGCGCCTGCCGGGGGACGAGCCGGAGCCCATGGGGGTGGAGCGGGTCAACCTGCGGGAATTGGCGACCCTGGCGCAGCACCCCCGGTTCAGCGAGGGCCGCGCCCTGGCGGCGCTGTACCTGGCCCGCGACCTGCTCACCCAGCGTGGAGTCTTCGTCCCATGAGCCATCCGCTCCTGCCTGCCGTCCTCGACCTGGTGCGCCGCGCCGGCGAGGCGATCCTGCCGTACTGGCGCACCGACGTGGTGGTCACCGAGAAGGCCGACGCCTCGCCGGTGACCGCCGCCGACCTAGCTGCCCACCGGGTGCTGGCCGAGGGCCTCGCCGCCCTCGCCCCCGACGTGCCGGTGTTGTCCGAGGAAGACGCCGAGATCCCCCTGGCCACCCGGGCCGGCTGGCGCCGCTGGTGGCTGGTGGACCCCCTGGATGGCACCAAGGAATTCATCGCCGGCTCCGCGGAATTCACTGTCAACGTCGCCCTGGTGGAGGACGGCCGGGTGCTGTTCGGAGTAGTGGGCATTCCGGCCGACGGGCGCTGCTACTACGGCGGCGCCGGCCTGGGCGCCTGGCGGGTGGAGGGTGACGGCGCACCGCGGTCGATCCACGTGCGCGAGGTGCCGGACGGCGCCTTCACCGTGGTCGCCAGCCGTCGCCACAGCAGCCCGGCCCAGGAGCGCCTGCTGGCTGGCCTCGACGCCCGCTTCGGCGGGCTGCGCCTGGCCAATGTCGGCAGTTCGCTGAAGTTCTGCCTGCTGGCCGAGGGCGAGGCGGACTGCTACCCCCGGCTGGCGCCCACCTCCCAGTGGGACACCGCTGCCGCCCAGGGCGTGCTGGAAGGGGCCGGTGGTGAGGTGCTGGACAGCCACGGCGCGCCCCTGGCCTATGGCGCCCGGGCGACCTACCTGAACCCGTCTTTCCTGGCCCTGCCCCTGGGGGTCGACTGGCGCGCCGAGCTGATCCGCCTGGCCAGCGCGCTGGACTGAAGCCTGCGCCGGCGCGGGCTCAGTCCAGCATGTCGCGGTAGCGCGAGTCCGGCTTGAAGGTCACCGGGCGGGTGAAGCCGGGCACCACCACCCGCTCCGGCGACAGCTGGATGGCACTGTCGTCGATCAGGTCCTGGCCGAAGCGGTAGAGGATGTCGAAGCGGCCCTTGAGGGCCTCCGCGTCGTAGGCCAGGGCCGCGGCGCGGGTCGCCTCGCGGCGCGCCTGGTAGTCCTCGAACGCCGCTTCGCCGTAGCGCCGCCGCAGCATGGCCTCGACCCGCCGCGGCGAGAGCACCACGCCGCTGGCGTTGTTGCCGCCGAAGCCCTTGGAGTTGACGAAGCAGACGTCCATCTCGCGGCCGTCCAGGTGGCGGTCGCGGCCGGCGATGATGTCCAGATGCCGCTGGTGCACGTCGTCGGCGACGCGGTCGATGGTCTTGATCCCCGGCAGGATGCCGTACTTGAAGGTGCCCAGGGCGGCGATCACCTGGTCGGCGCTGGCGGTGGCCAGGGTGTGGCCGAGGTAGGCCTTCACCGCCGTCACCGGCCAGGCCTCGATGCCGAAGGCCTCGGCGACCCGGTCCAACAGCTCCGATTCGGTGACCCGGTTGGCCGGTGTGCTGGAGCCATGGGCGTGGATGAAGCTGCGTTCACGCACGCCCTCCAGTCCCACCAGCTGCACCGCACTGGCCACCGCCTTGGCCATGGTCAGGTAGTTGCCCGGGCCGGGGGCGGAAATGGATTTCTTGTAGCCGTCGGCGTTGATGAACACGTCCGGCAGGGCGCCATGGATGTCCGCCCCCAGCTCCATGGCCAGGGCATCGTCCATCAGCACCACGAACTGGCTGGACTCCGCCAGGGTGAAGCCGCAGTTCTCGCCGAAGGGTCGGCTGGCGCGGCGGAAGTCCACCTCGTCGCGGCCTTCGATCAGCCGCAGGTTCTCCTCGGTGGCCAGGGCACCCATGGCGCCGTAGCCCTCGATGCACTCGGCGGTGATGGGCGCCTCGCTGTTGCCCACCAGGGCCACCCGGGTGCGCCCGGCGGCGATGGCGTCGATGGCCTTCTGCAGGTTGTAGAGGAAGGTGGCGCAGGCGCCGGTGACGCTGCCGGTGGTGCCGACGCTGCCCAGCACGTAGGCGTTGACGAAGTCCGCCGGCATGCTGTTCAGGCCCAGGGCCAGTTGCTTGGAGGACACCCGGCTGCCCTTGAGCCGCGACTGCATCAGGCCGCCGAAGCCGTTCTCGTCCAGCTGGCTCATGATGCTGCCGGCGAACACCGCCACCTCGTCCGGCTCGACCCTGTCGACGATGGTCTCCCAGGGCAGGCCCACCGAGCGCAGGGCATCGGTGGCGGCGACGATGGCCAGCTGCAGGCCGCGGGGGTGGAAGTGGGAGTTGTACAGCTCGCCCGGTTCGAAGCCGCTGGGCAGTTGGCCGGCGGATTTCACCGGCAGCGGCCGGTAGCTGTCCACCTTGATGTCGCAGCTGCCGTGGAGGGTCACCCGCACCTGCTGGCCGTCCAGGGGCTCCACCGACCAGTTGGCCGGCAGCGGCTCGGGCAACTGCTTGCGCAGGGTGGTGAAGTGCAGCGGGGCGTCGGCCTCGAGGGAGAGCTGCTTGTGCCAGTGGGCGGCGTCCACGTCCAGGTAGCGCTTCTCGATGCGCCGGACCAGGGTCGAGGCGAGGATGTCCGCGCCGTAGCGCGCCTCGATGTCTACCGGGGTCAGGGGCGCGCCGGTCTCGTCGCGGTACTGGTCGTCCACCACCGTCACCCGTTTCATCATCACCGCGAGGCCGGCCAGGGTCTCCTGGCGCGCCCGGGCATCGAGGGTTTCCAGCACCGTGCGGCGAAAGGCGTGGTGGAACGAGCTGCGGCCGGCGGCGTTATAGCCGCCGAATCCCACAATGACCGGCAATCGAGACATCTCTCAACAACTCCTGCTAAGGGCGGCGACGGGCGTGCGGCGGGTGGGTGCCTCGAGGGGCGCCGGCGTCACGGGGCCGTCGAAACCCGCTATCCGTTGGGCGGTTCGAACGATCCGAATGACTTAGCTGACGTGGGAGATGACCGTCGAGTCACGCCGTGCGCGTGCGGTCAGTGCGCGAGCGGGTCCGCCGCGTTGCACGGCGGACCTCCACGAGCCGGCCGCCGGGGGCGGCCGGCCTCGGCTCAGGCCTCGCGGTAGACGATGCCGCGGTTGCCGGCGTCGACCCGGGTGCCGGCCTTGCCGGTGACGATGGCCTCGATGTCGGCCAGGGCGCCGATCACCGCGGCGCGGCCGGTGTTGCGGGCGAACTCGCTGGCGGCCTGGACCTTCGGCCCCATGGAGCCTGCGGCGAAGCCCATGGCTTCCAGCTCGTCCGGGCTGGCCTGGGCGATGGCCCGCTGGGTCGGCTTGCCCCAGTCCACGTAGGCGGCGTCCACGTCGGTGGCGATCACCAGCAGGTCGGCGTCCAGCTGTTCCGCCAGCAGGGCGGAGCAGAGGTCCTTGTCGATCACCGCCTCCACGCCTTCCAGCTTGCCGTCGGCGTTGTAGCGGGTCGGGATGCCGCCGCCGCCGGCGCAGATCACCACGCTGCCGTGCTCCAGCAGCCACTTGATCGGGCGGATCTCGAAGATCCGCTTCGGCCGCGGGCTGGGCACCACGCGCCGGTACTTGTCGCCGTCCGGGGCGATGTTCCAGCCTTTCTCGGCGGCCAGGCGCTCGGCGTCGTCCTTGCTGTAGACCGGGCCGATGGGCTTGGTGGGGTTCTGGAAGGCGGGGTCGCGGGCGTCCACTTCCACCTGGGTGAGCAGGGTGGCGAAGGGCACCTCGAACGGCAGCAGGTTGCCCAGCTCCTGTTCGATCATGTAGCCGATCATGCCTTCGGTCTCGGCGCCCAGCACGTCCAGCGGGTAGGGGCTGACGCTGGTGTAGGCGGCGCCCTGCAGGGCCAGCAGGCCGACCTGCGGGCCGTTGCCGTGGGCGATCACCAGTTCGTTGCCGCCGGTGATCTTGGCGATCTGCTGCACGGCGACCCGCACGTTCTCGCGCTGGTTGTCCGCGGTCATGGGCTCGCCGCGGCGGAGCAGGGCGTTGCCGCCCAGGGCGATGACGATACGCATGGGAAACTCCTCGAATCGGGTAGGGTGCGACGGCCCCGCCGGGGCGGGGCGTCGCTCAGGCCGCTGTCAGACGTCGGCGAGGGTCGAGACCAGCACCGCCTTGATGGTGTGCATGCGGTTCTCGGCCTGCTCGAAGGCGATGCAGGCGGGCGACTCGAACACGTCGTCGGTCACTTCGATGCCGTTGGCCAGGTTCGGGTACTTCTCGGCGATCTGCTTGCCGACCTTGGTCTCGCTGTTGTGGAACGCCGGCAGGCAGTGCATGAACTTCACCCGCGGGTTGCCGGCGGCCTTCATGATGTCGGCGTTGACCTGGTAGGGCAGCAGTTCCTGGATGCGCTCGGCCCAGGCTTCCACCGGTTCGCCCATGGACACCCACACGTCGGTGTGGATGAAGTCGACACCCTTGACCGCTTCCTTGGCGTCCTCGGTGAGGGTCACCCGCGCGCCGCTTTCCTCGGCGAAGCGTTTGCACTCCTCGACGAAGTCGGCGTGGGGCCAGAGGGCCTTGGGCGCGGCGATGCGCACGTCCATGCCCAGCTTGGCGCCGATCAGCAACAGGGAGTTGCCCATGTTGTTGCGGGCATCGCCCAGGTAGGCGTAGCTGATGTCATGCAGCGGCTTGTCGCTGTTCTCGCGCATGGTCAGCACGTCGGCCAGCATCTGGGTCGGGTGGTACTCGTCGGTCAGGCCGTTGAACACCGGCACCCCGGCGAATTTCGCCAGTTCCTCGACGATCTCCTGCTTGAAGCCGCGGTACTCGATGGCGTCGTACATCCGGCCGAGCACCCGGGCGGTGTCCTTCATGCTCTCCTTGTGGCCGATCTGCGAGGAGTTCGGGTCGATGTAGGTGACGTTGGCGCCCTGGTCGTAGGCGGCCACCTCGAAGGCGCAGCGGGTGCGGGTCGAGGTCTTCTCGAAGATCAGCGCGATGTTCTTGCGGTTCAGGTGCGGTTGCTCGGTCCCGGTGTACTTGGCGCGTTTCAGGTCGCGGGCCAGGTCCAGCAGGTAGCGCAATTCCCGGGTGCTGTGGTGCATCAGGCTCAGCAGGTTCCGGTTGTGCATGTTGAACGCCATGATTCTTCTCCTCGTGGAAGTGGAAATCGGTCCCGCGCCTCGTGGGCCGGCGGGAAGGGGCGGCGCCGCTCGGACGCCGCCGCGGTGGATCAATAGTCGATGGGGTCGCGGACGATTGGGCAGGTCATGCAGTGGCCGCCGCCCCGGCCGCGTCCCAGTTCGCTGGCGCTGATGGTGATGACCTCGACGCCGGCCTTGCGCAGCATGGTGTTGGTGTAGGTGTTGCGGTCATAGCCGATCACCACGCCTGGCTCCACGGCCACCACGTTGTTGCCGTCGTCCCATTGCTCGCGTTCCGCCTCGTAGCTGTCGCCGCCGGTCTGCACCACGCGCAGGGCCGGCAGGCCGAGGGCCTCGGCGACGGTGTCGAGGAACGACTTGTTCTCCCGGCGCACGTCGATCCCGGTGGGCTTGCTCTCGTCCGGGCGCAGGCTGAACGGCACGATCTGCTCCACCACTTCCGGGAAGACCGTGACCAGGTCGCGGTCGCAGAAGCTGAACACGGTGTCCAGGTGCATGGCGGCGCGGGACTTGGGCAGGCCGGCGACGATCACCCGTTCCACCGCATGGTGGTTGAACAGCGACTGGGCCAGCTGGCCGATGGCCTGGCGGGAGGTCCGCTCGCCCATGCCGATCAGCACCACGCCGTTGCCGATGGGCATCACGTCACCGCCCTCCAGGGTGGCGAGGCCGTGGTCCTTGTCCGGGTCGCCATACCAGACCTGGAAGTCGGCGTTGGCGAATTCCGGGTGGAATTTGTAGATGGCGCTGGCCAGCAGGGTTTCCTGGCGTCGCGCCGGCCAGAACATCGGGTTGAGGGTCACGCCGCCGTAGATCCAGCAGGTGGTGTCGCGGGTGAACTGGGTGTTCGGCAGCGGCGGCAGCAGGAAGCTGGAATGGCCCAGGTAGTCGCGGAACATCTTGACGATCTCGGCGCTCTGGGTGCCCGGCAGGTCGGCGCCGGAGACGCCGCCGATGAGGTATTCGGCCAGCTTGCGCGGCTCCTGTTCTTCCAGCCAGCCGCGCACTTCGCTGACCAGGCCCACACCCACCTGGTTGGGCACGATCTTGCGGTCGAGGATCCATTTCAGGGCCTCGGGGTTCTTCACCGTCTCGGTGAGCAGGTTGTGCATTTCCAGCACTTCCACGCCCCGCTCGCGCAGCTTGGTGACGAAGTCGAAGTGGTCGCGCTTGGCCTGGTTGACCCACAGCACGTCGTCGAACAGCAGGTCGTCGCAGTTGCTCGGGGTCAGGCGCTGGTGGGCCAGCCCGGGGGAGCAGACCATCACTTTGCGCAACTTGCCGGCTTCGGAATGCACGCCGAGTTTTTGGGGTTGAGTGGTCATGGCAGAGTCTCCTTGCAAAATCAGAATCGGTACGTCAGAGCGTCAGGAAACCGCTGTACAGGCCGTAGGCGGCGATCAGCGCGCCCACCATCACGGTGGCGAAGATCACCTTCTCGGGGGTGGTAAACACCGCCAGCCCCTGCTCGCGTTTCGCCTTGGCGAAGAACAGGGCGCCGGGGGCGTACAGCAGCGCCGACAGCAGCAGGTATTTCAGGCCGCCGGCATACAGCAGCCAGACGGCGTAGATCAGCGCGATGGAGGCGATGATCAGGTCCTTGCGACGCTCACCGGGGGCGTTCTCGTAGGTTTCCCCACGGACGCTGAGCAGCACGCCATAGGCCGCCGACCAGAAATACGGCACCAGGATCATCGAGGTGGCCAGGTAGATCAGGCTGGTGTAGGTGCTGGCGGCGAACAGGGTCACCACCAGGAACAGCTGCACCATGGCGTTGGTCAGCCACAAGGCGTTGACCGGGACGTGTTGCGCGTTCTCCTTCTTGAGGAAATTGGGCATGGTGTGGTCGCGGGCGCCGGCGAACATGATCTCCGCGCAGAGCAGCACCCAGGACAGCAGTGCGCCCAGCAGCGACACCACCAGGCCGACGCTGATCAGCACCGCGCCCCAGTGGCCCACCACGTGTTCCAGCACGCCGGCCATGGACGGGTTGGGCAGCTTGGCCAGCTCCGGTTGGCTCATCACACCCATGGACAGCACGTTGACCATCACCAGGATCGCCAGCACGCCGAGGAAGCCGATGATGGTGGCCTTGCCCACGTCCGAGCGTTTCTCGGCGCGGGCCGAGTAGATGCTGGCGCCCTCGATGCCGATGAACACCCAGACGGTGACCAGCATCATGTTGCGCACCTGGTCCATGACGCTGCCCAGGTCGGGGTTCATCTCACCCCAGACGTCGCGGGTGAAGATGTCCGCCTTGAACGCCACGCCGGCCAGCACGATGAACATCAGCAGCGGCACCACCTTGGCGACCGTGGTGACCAGGTTGATGAAGGCCGCTTCCTTGATCCCGCGCAGCACCAGGAAGTGCACGGCCCAGAGCAGCACCGAGGCGCCGACGATGGCCGCCGGGGTGTTGCCTTCGCCGAACACCGGGAAGAAGAACCCCAGGGTGCTGAACAGCAGGACGAAGTAGCCGACGTTGCCCAGCCAGGCGCTGATCCAGTAGCCCCAGGCGGAGGAAAAGCCCATGTAGTCGCCGAAACCGGCCTTGGCGTAGGCGTAGACGCCGGCGTCCAGTTCCGGCTTGCGGTTGGCCAGGGTCTGGAAGACGAAGGCCAGGGTGAGCATGCCTACGGCGGTGATCGCCCAGCCGATCAGCACGGCGCCGACGTCGGCGCTGGCTGCCATGTTCTGGGGCAGGGAAAAGATACCGCCACCGATCATCGAACCCACGACCAGCGCGACGAGGGCGCCCAGTCGGAGTTTTTGTGAGGGGTTGTCGGACATGGCGTGCCTCCTTACGACGGGCAGAAGTTGAGGGTATTAGGCGCGCGCACTCGCTGCGGCACATTGACGTGTATCAAGCGCGAGCCAAGCGTCCTGCCGGCGAACTCCTTTCCCTGATCTGGCGCACGTTTTGGAGCTCCGATCAGTCGTGGTCTCGGAGGCTCCAAGGGGCGGCGGGGCACGTGGCCGTGGTGCGAGCCCCCGATAGACCGTAGAACAAATGTCCTCGTCTGCAAGCCTGCAAACACCTTCGGCGGAGGGCGGGCGGCGGCATGGCGCGGTCTTTTTCCAGAGCCCTCGATCACCGAAAAGTTGCCCGTTCGGTCGACATTCGCGTCGCGCCGGCGCTCACCGTCAGCGACCTGCGCGCCGACGCGACAGGGGCCGACGCCGCGCCTCGCGCGGGCTCCGGCGGACGGATCCAGGATCGTCAGAAAATGTTGCAGCGGGGTGACGCGGCTCCGCGAAATGCTGCCGCGGGGCCGCGGAGAGGAGACTCAGTCGGCGTCGTCGGCGCTGCCGCCACCGAAGTGCAGGCCGTGCTTGCGCAGCTTGTCGTGGAGGGTCTTGCGGGGCAGGCCGAGGGCTTCGGCGAGGCTGCGCACGGAGCTGTGGGGACGGGTCAGCTCGGCGGCGATCAGGGCGCGCTCGAAGGCCTCCACCTGCTCGCTGAGGCCGCCGCTCACCACCGGCAACTCCGGCGTGGCGTCGTCCAGCGCCAGGTCCAGGCCGAGGGCGAAGCGTTCGGCGGCGTTCTGCAGCTCGCGCACGTTGCCCGGCCAGCTGTGGGTCAGCAGCTGCGCGCGCTGCTGGCTGTCGAGGCTGCGCGGCGCCACGCCGTGACGCTGGCTGGCGTTGTCGGCGAACTGCTGGAACAGCCGCAGGGCGTCCTCGCCGCGCTCGCGCAGGGGTGGGATGCGCAGGCTGGCGACATTCAGCCGGTAATACAGGTCGGCGCGGAAGCGGTTCTGGTCGGCGGCCAGGCGCAGGTCTTCCTTGGTCGCGGCGATCACCCGGATGTCCAGGGGGATCAACTGGTTCGAGCCCATCCGCTCGACGCTGCGCTCCTGCAGCAGGCGCAGCAGCTTGACCTGCACGTCGAGGCTCATGCTCTCGATCTCGTCGAGGAACAGGGTGCCGCCGTTGGCGTACTCGAACTTGCCGATGCGGCGCTTCTGGGCGCCGGTGAAGGCGCCGGCCTCGTGGCCGAACAGCTCGCTCTCCACCACCGACTCGGCCAGGGCGCCGGCGTTGATCGCCACGAAGGGGCCGTCGCGGCGGCTCGACAGGTCGTGCAGCGCCCGCGCCACCACCTCCTTGCCGGCGCCGGTCTCGCCGAGGATCAGCACGTCGGCGTGGGTCGCCGCCAGGGCGCCGATCTGCTCCCGCAGGCGCTGCACCGCCGGCGACTGGCCCAGCAGGCGACCGCTCAGCTCCTGGCGGTCCGCCAGGGCCAGGCGCAGGCTGCGGTTCTCCAGCACCAGGGCGCGCAGGGCGAGGGCGCGGCGCACGCTGTCCAGCAGCGCATCGCTGGCGAAGGGTTTCTCCAGGAAGTCGTAGGCGCCGGCGCGCATCGCCTGCACCGCCAGCGGCACGTCGCCGTGGCCGGTGATCAGCAGCACCGGCAGTTCCGGGTCGCGGGCATGCAGCGCGGCCAGCAGCGCCAGGCCGTCCAGCCCGGGCATGCGGATGTCGCTGACCACCACTCCCGGCCAGTCGCGGCCGAGGCGCTCGGCGACGCCCTCGGCCTCGGCCAGGGTCTGCACCTTCAGGCCGGCGAGGTCGAGGGTCTGGCTCAGGGCCTTGCGCAGGTGCGGGTCGTCGTCGATCAGCAGCACCTGGATGGAGGGGTCGATGGCGGTCATGGCGGGGAGTCCTCGGGTGACTGCGGGGTGACGCCGGGTATGGCGGCGCGCATGCGCAGGGTGATCAGCGCGCCGCCCTGGGGATGGTTGGCGAGCACCAGCTCGCCGCCCAGGGCACGCATCAGGCTGTCGCAGATGGCCAGGCCGAGGCCCAGGCCCTGGGCGCTGGTCTTGGTGGTGAAGAACGGTTCGCGGGCGCGGGCCAGGGCCTCCGGGCCGAAGCCGGGGCCGTTGTCCCGCAGGGTCAGCTCGATGCCGTCGGCGGTGCGCTCGGCGCTCAGCCACAGGCGTCGCGGCTGGGCCTTCTCGCCCAGGGCGTCGAGGGCGTTGGCCAGCAGGTTGCCAAGCACCTGGCGCAGGCGCGTCTCGCCGGCCTGGACCCACAGGGTCGCCTCCGGCAGGTCGCGGATCAGCTCCACGTCCATCGCCCGCCGGCGCTTGGCCAGCAACGCCAGGGCGTCGTCCAGGGCCGGTTGCAGGGCGACGCTCTCGGGGGCGTGGCGGTCGCGCCGGGCGAAGGCCCGCAGGTGGGTGATGATGGACGCCATGCGCCCGGTCAGCTCGCGGATCAGCGTGAGGTTTTCCCGCACGTCGTCGACCCGGCCGTGGTCCAGTAGCACCCCGGCATTGTCGGCGTAGCTGCGGATCGCCCCCAGGGGCTGGTTGAGTTCGTGGCTGATGCTCGCCGACATGGTGCCCAGCACCGACAGCTTGCCGGCCTGCAGCAGCTCGTCCTGGGCGCGCACCAGTTCCTGCTGGGCCTGCTCGCGCTCCAGCACTTCCTCCTTGAGGCGGCTGTTGAGGGCCTCCAGGTCGCGGGTGCGCTCCAGTACCCGCTGCTCCAGCTGGTGCCGGGCGCGGGCGTCGAGGGCGATGCGCTCCAGGTAGTGGCGACGGCGCAGCATCATCAGCCCCAGCAACAGGATCAGCACCAGCAGCGCGCCGCCACCGATGGCCATGGCGGTGCGCACCTGGCGGTCCACCAGCTCCCGGGGCGCCAGGATGCTCACGGTCCAGCCGGTCTCCGGCAACTGCCGGTCGAGGGTCAGCCAGGCACCGGGGCGCAGGCGCAGCGGCGTCGGCGCCTGCTCCGGGTAGGGCTGGGTGTCGACGATGGCGGCGCGCTCGGCGATGTCCAGCGGGCGGCTGGCGCGGAAGCGCCATTCCGGTCGCGAGGTGAGGATCACCACGCCGTTGGCGTCGGTGACCATCAGTTGCTCCGGGGTCTTGCCCCAGAGGGTCTCGGCGTAGTCCAGGTCCACCTTCACCACCAGGGCGCCGAGAATCCGCTCGCCGTCGCGCACCGCGCTGGCGAAGTAGTAGCCGCGCTTGCCGGAGGTGGTGCCGAGGCCGAAGAAGCGCGCCAGGCGACCCTGCATGGCCTCGCGGTAGTAGGGGCGGAAGGCGAAGTTGCGGCCGACGAAACTGTCCGCCTGGTCCCAGTTGGAGGCCACCAGGGCCAGGCCCTCGGGGTTCATCAGGTAGATCACGTCGGCGCCGGTCTGCTGGCGGATCTCCCCCAGCAGGCGGTTGGCCTGGTCGATGCCCTGGGCGTCCTGCGGGTTGAGCAGCGCGGCGCGCAGCAGCGGCAGGTCCCCCAGGAGCGGCGGCATCACCTCGAAGCGGCGCAGGGTGCCCAGCAGGTTGGCGGTGTAGAGGTCGAGGGTCTGGCGGTTCTGCTCCAGCAGTTCGTGGCTGTAGTAGCGCTCGACGAACAGCTGCAGTGGCCACAGCAGCGGCGCCAGCAGCAGGGCGAGCAGCGCCAGGCTGCGCCAGCGGGGGCGCCGCGGCCGGGCGGTGGACGGGTCGGTGGGGCTGCGGTTCATCCGCGCATTATGCACGCGGCCCGCGCCGGGCGGGCCGTGCTGGCGGGTTCAGCGGGGTGCCGCCAGGCAGGCGTCCAGGCCGGCACGCCAGTCGGGCAGCGCCAGGCCCCAGTCGCGGCGCAGCTTGTCGCCGCTCAGGCGCGAGTTGAGCGGCCGCCGGGCCGGGGTCGGGTACTCGCGGGACGGGATCGCCTCCAGGGTGGCGCAGGGTTTTCCCTCGGCCCGCAGGTGCTCGGCGATGGCGCTGGCGAAGCCGTACCAGGAGGTCTCGCCGCCGGCGGTGAAATGGTAGGTGCCCCAGTGGGCATGGCCGGCGCGCCAGCGCTGGATCAGCGCCGCGGTGCCGTCGGCGATGTCGCCGGCCCAGGTGGGCGCGCCGACCTGGTCGGCCACCACCCGCAGGTGCGGTTTTTCCTGCAGCAGGCGCAGCATGGTCAGCAGGAAGTTGCGCCCGTGGCGGGAGTACACCCAGCTGGTGCGCAGGATCAGGTGGGCACCGCCCACTGCCTGGATCGCCTGCTCGCCGGCCAGCTTGCTGGCGCCATAGACGCCCAGGGGATTGGGGCGGTCGTCCTCGTGATAGGGGGTGGCCTGGTCGCCGTCGAACACGTAGTCGGTGGAGTAGTGGATCAGCGGGATGCCCAGGGCCGCCGCTTCCTCCGCCAGCACCCCGGGGGCCGTGGCGTTCAGGGCGTAGGCGGCGTCCGGCTCCTGCTCGGCCTGGTCCACCGCGGTGTGGGCGGCGGCGTTGACGATCAGCGTCGGGCGCAGCGCCCGCACGGTCTCGCGGATGCGCGCCGGGTCGGCCAGGTCGAGGCGCTCGCGCCCCAGGCAGAGCACCTCGTCCAAGGGCGCCAGGGCGCGTTGCAGTTCACGGGCGACCTGGCCGTGGTGGCCGGTGACGAGGATGCTCATGGGAAGGTCTCGGCCTCGTGCAGGCCGACGCCGGCGAGGTCCTTGGCGGACAGCTGCGGCTCGCCGTCCAGCGGCCAGTCGATGGCCAGCTCAGGGTCGTCCCAGCGGATGCAGCGCTCGTGGACCGGCGCGTAGTAGTCGGTGGTCTTGTAGAGGAACTCGGCCTGCTCGCTGAGCACCAGGAACCCGTGGGCGAAGCCTTCCGGAACCCACAGCTGGCGCTTGTTCTCCGCCGACAGGCGCACTCCGACCCACTGGCCGAAGGTGGGCGAGCGGCGGCGCACGTCCACCGCGACGTCGAACACCTCGCCCTGCACCACCCGCACCAGTTTCCCCTGGGCCTGTTCGATCTGGTAGTGCAGCCCGCGCAGCACGCCGCGCTGGGACAGGGAATGGTTGTCCTGGACGAAGTCGCGGCGCACACCGGTGGCGTCGGCGAAGGCCTGGGCGTTGAAGCTCTCGAAGAAGAAGCCGCGGGCGTCGCCGAACACCTTGGGTTCGATGATCAGCACGTCGGGCAGGGCGGTGGCGATGACGTTCATGGCGCGTCGATCTCCCCCGCCAGCTGGAACAGGTACTGGCCGTAGCCGGTCTTGCCGAAGGCGCGGGCCTGGCTGAGCAACTGCTCGCGGTCGATCCAGCCGCGCTGGAAGGCGATTTCCTCCAGGCAGGCCACCTTCAGCCCCTGGCGGTGCTCGATGGTCTGCACGTACTGGGAGGCCTCCAGCAGGCTGTCGTGGGTGCCGGTGTCGAGCCAGGCGAAGCCGCGGCCGAAGCGCTCCACCCGCAGGTCGCCGCGCTGCAGGTAGGCGTTGTTCACGTCGGTGATCTCCAGCTCGCCACGGGCCGAGGGCTTCACCGCCCGGGCGATGCGCAGCACGTCGTTGTCGTAGAAATACAGGCCGGTCACCGCGTAGCTGGACTTCGGCTGGCGCGGCTTTTCCTCGATGGAGAGGGCGCGGCCGTCGGCGTCGAAATCCACCACGCCGAAGCGTTCCGGGTCCTTGACCCAGTAGCCGAACACCGTGGCGCCGTTGGGCTGGGCGGCGGCCCGCTCCAGCTGCTCGGTGAAGTGCTGGCCGTGGAAGATGTTGTCGCCGAGGATCAGGCACACCGAATCGTCGCCGATGAACGACTCGCCGATCAGGAATGCCTGGGCCAGGCCGTCCGGGGACGGCTGCACGGCATAGTGGAAGTGCACGCCGAACTGGCTGCCGTCGCCCAGCAGGTTGCGGTACTGCGGCAGGTCCTGGGGCGTGGAGATGATCAGGATCTCGCGGATGCCGGCGAGCATCAGCACCGAGATCGGGTAGTAGACCATGGGCTTGTCGTAGATCGGCAGCAGCTGCTTGGAGACGCCCAGGGTGATGGGGTGCAGCCGGGTGCCGGAACCGCCGGCGAGAACGATACCTTTCATGGCTGCGACCCTCCCAGGCTACCGAGGCGCTCGCGCTGGTAGCTGCCGTCCTGAACGCGGCGGCACCAGTCGAGGTTGTCCAGGTACCACTGCACGGTCTTGCGCAGGCCGCTCTCGAAGGTTTCCGCGGGGGTCCAGCCCAGCTCGCGCTCGATCTTGCCGGCGTCGATGGCGTAGCGCAGGTCGTGGCCCGGGCGGTCGCTGACGAAGCGGATCAGGTCGGCGTAGCGCGCGACGCCGGCGGGCTTGGCCGGCGCCAGTTCCTCCAGCAGGGCGCAGATTCCCTGGACCACGTCCAGGTTGCGCTTCTCGTTGTGCCCGCCGATGTTGTAGGTCTCGCCCACCATGCCCCAGGTGACCACCTGCAGCAGGGCCCGCGCGTGGTCTTCCACGTACAGCCAGTCGCGCACCTGCTGGCCATTGCCGTAGACCGGCAGCGGCTTGCCTTCCAGGGCGTTGAGGATCATCAGCGGGATCAGCTTCTCGGGGAAGTGATACGGGCCGTAGTTGTTGGAACAGTTGCTCACCAGCACCGGCAGTCCGTAGGTGCGGTGCCAGGCGCGGACCAGGTGGTCGGACGCTGCCTTGCTCGCCGAGTACGGCGAGCTGGGGGCGTAGGGCGTGGTCTCGCGGAACAGGTCGTCGGCGCCGTGCAGGTCGCCGTACACCTCGTCGGTGGAGATGTGGTGGAAGCGGAACGTTCCGCGGCGCGGTTCGGGCAGCGCTTGCCAGTAGGCACGTACCGCGTCCAGCAAGGCGTAGGTGCCGACGATGTTGGTCTGGATGAACGCGGACGGACCGTCGATGGAGCGGTCCACGTGGGACTCTGCCGCCAGGTGCATCACCGCGTCGGGCTGGAAGTCCTCCAGCGCCCGGCTCACCGCAGCGGCGTCGCCGATGTCGGCCTGGAGGAAGCGGTAGCGGGGATCGTCCGCCACCGTCGCCAGGGATTCCAGGTTGCCGGCGTAGGTGAGTTTGTCGAGGTTGAGCACGCTGTGCTCGGTATGCCGCAGCACATGGCGGATCAGCGCCGAACCAATAAAACCGGCGCCGCCGGTCACCAAAATGCGCATGGAAATCGTGCTCTCTTCACAAGGGGGCCCGGTTGGGCGGCGTATAGCTTGTCCACCGGGTACGTGGGAAGCAAGTGTAACCGGTGGACGGCCGCCGGCGGGGGTTCAAAGGGAGCGGCATTCACGCGCGGAGTTCCGTGGATCGGGGGATGGGGCAGCTCGTCGGGCGAATGGCCATCACTCAACGGCGCACTTGTAAGGCGTAAAAGGCCTCTATAAAATATAGGAAAACCTGTAAGGCGTGCCGGGAAATATAGGCAAAAGGTCTGTGCGTCTAGAGGTGATGTATGCAGGGAAGAATCGCCATGGCGGATTTTCTGCCCTGTGCGGTAGCGCTAGCAGTCGTCGCAAGGAGATTCCAGATGGCACAGGCTACGAGCGAGAGAGAACCCCTCCGTCCATTCAAGAAGTACACCTTCGATTATCTGGAAACGGAACAGGTGTTCATAATCGGTCAAAACGATAACGAACAGGGTAATAATCAGCACATCGTGCTATGTGAAGAGCAAATTGACCATTTTCTAAAAACGCTGCAGCGCTTTCAGTCAGCGATTGCTCAAGAACGAGAAGAACCATTAATCCGAAACGCCAACTGCTTATTAACTCAGCACCAAAAAGGCTCGAGATCCACGTGATCATCAGTAATCGGGTTTATAGGTAAACCCATTCAGGGAAAGCCCGCGATCCGAGCGGGCTTTTTTATCGGTCTATGGCTGCTGATGATGACCAGGAGTAGTGCCCTTTTCCTTAGGATGAAGAATCGGCGCTACTTGGACATCCGTCAGCGCTGCACTAGCACCATGCAGCGCTTTCAAGCGTTCGAGCGCTTGATCCGGTGTCAACGGATCGTCCTGGGTAGAGAGCTCGGCCGAGCTGGGCTGGTTATCGACGATATAGCTGACCAAATAACGATGCTCTTTCATTGCGGTTCCCCGGTACGACGGGGAACCACAACGGCCGAATGAGCCAAAACCCCTGCATCAGGTTCTTTGCGCGCTCTTGGAATGGTGCTCAATCCAGCCTCTAGGAGTGCAGCGATACGCCCTTTGAACGTCGGGTCTTTTGTCAACTTTTCAATCGAAGAGGCTAGCCTCGCTTCATCGGCCAATAGGCCCAACGCCTTTTCCCAGTGATGCAGGTGCTCGCTCGCGGGCTTACCCTCAGCTTCCCAGAGGCGGTAGGCTCGCTCCCGAATGTCTTCGCTTGAATGCGCCATGGTAGTCCTCCAACAGAGTCTCTGTCGGTAGAAGGGCACGTTGGGACAAAGTTCAGGAGGCCGGATGAATGCCTTGCCACTGATCGTCACACGCACCTCGCGCGCGATGCAGCACAGGCTGTAGAACAAGGCCAATCAAAAAAGCCCGGCATGGCCGGGCTTTCATGGAAGTTGGTGCCGGCAAGAGGAGTCGAACCCCCGACCTTCGCATTACGAATGCGCTGCTCTACCTACTGAGCTATGCCGGCACGCAAGGGCCAAGAGGCCCCGCAGGGTCGCAATTGTGCTTGCTTTCGAACCGGCCGGCAACTCACCCCCAGTCGGTGAGCGCAGGATTGATGACGAACCGCGCCGTTGTTGTTTTCGCCTACTGACTGTTCGGGATGGAACGCCGACGTTTTGGGGTTTATTCATCCTCAAGGGCGGCAGTGACTAAATTTAGAGCTACCGGTATGACCTGGGAGGGCTGTAGCGTCGAAACTTGGTCCTTGTTTCGCAGGCTGGTTTTCATGGGGTGGTGACTCATGCTTGTGGTCCCTGCTGAGGGTGCGGTCGGGCCAACTGCTCCACCTCGCATCGCAAGGCGATTGCGACTGTCGGACTGATCTCTGCCAGCTCCAGCAGCCCAGCTATGTAACCCTCCAGACTGGATAACAGCAGAATGCACAGGTCTGGGTCTGCTGCATGACGTTCCAGCGCGGCCAGTCCTTTATTAATGACGGTGTGACCTGCGCGTAGAGTGCTCAAAAGGGGCGTACTGGCAATGGCTCCATGAGAAAGGCTAGGTGCGCTTCCCCTATTCGCTTCTACTCCGAGCATTGCGTTCCTTGGGGTCGCCTCCAGCGTGCGGGTCAGGCATGGAAGGAACAGTCGCTTCGAGGCGGAATGATCAACAGGCATATCAGAGGTAATGAGGCCCATACAGGCGGTCCTTCCAGGTGCAGCACTCCCCTACCCATAGGCGGGTATCGGGGAATGGGTAGGTCGGCTTGATTGCTGGGAGCGAGCTATCGATCTGGTCGTGTGCGCTCAGGATCGTACTGATAGCGTGGCGTATCGATTGCGCCCCACGAATACGCCCGTGGATACGGTTCGTTTTTTCCTGACGAGCATGTGGGCGCGTGCGTGCTGAAGCGAGCCGGCTGGCAAGGTACGCCAAGTCCTGGTCCCGAGCGGTGCCCATCGTGACAGCGTGCCTCCAATCCGGTTTTCCAGGCGGATGCATCTGAACCAATGACGCAATCTCTGCCGGGTCATATCGCTCCGGCGTGAGGCGCTCATGCGTCTGCGGTCCCCGTTGCACAGGCAATGGAGCGTGCATGATCAGCCGGCGCATCATTCTCTGCGGACTGCGTGTCGTGGGCGCGCTGTGCCATGCGGCGCGCGTAGTGTGATGTTTCCGGCAGGGAGCATGAAGGAGCATCCGCCAAGCCACTCGGGTTGATCAAATGAGTCAACTCGGTGTGGCCGCCAATCCCGGCGTTACAGAACGGATTGCTGCACGTGTAGAGTTCCTGGCGCAGAAGCGTATGGGCGCGCCAACTGGTGCGGCAGATCAACTTGGAATTACAGAAGGGGCAATTGAACTGCGAACGGGGTTTACGGGAGGCCTGGCTCATTGAGAAATCCTCTGTAGATAGGGGCAACGGTCTGCCACGTCGGATCGGTCGGTAACCAAATGTGGGTTTGGAAAAGTGAATGTCATCCTCTAGCTGGCGATCACGACCGGTCTTGCACGAGGTCCGAACTCGACTTCAAGCCGAGTAGAACGCACACCGATCGATCTCGCCTTGCAGGCGTTTCTTCGGCCGCAGCGCGCTGTGCAGCTAGTACTGTCGTGCCGCTTGCAGGCTCGGCAAAGGCACGGAGGGCAGGGCCTTCAAGAACCGGGCATTCACTGGCTTTATCCCGAGCTTGCTTGGTGAGCGGAGGGTTAGGCATAGTGCAGTTTCGTGTGATTTCGTGTGATGACAGCTGCAGTATTTCCCACGAATGATGGAAAGTCAACGTGATTTTGGAGACATTCGTGGGTATCCATGAGCGCCTGAAAGAGGAGCGCCTGCGATTGGGCTACAACCAGTCGGAATTTGCTGCGGCTGGGGGCGTGACCAAGAACTCGCAGTTCAATTATGAAAAAGGTGACCGTAGCCCCGATGCGGGCTATCTCGCGGCCATTGCGGACATCGGCGTGGATGTTTATTACGTCGTTACCGGACGACGAGTGCCGCTTCAGGCTGATGCGCTGAACGAAGAAGAAACCCAGATGGTTGGCTATATGCGCCGACTACGAGATCCCGCCGACAGAGAATCCATTCTCCGTCATGCCTACGTACTGGCTGCCTCTGCAGCTGCATACGCCAATCAGGCGCCCTGACCTGCTTCCGGCGCACCTAACTCAAGGTCTTGTCAGCGCCCCGTTGAATCGAGTCGGCTGCACCCATCTTCGCGTATCTGAACGTACGGCTTGGAGTCCTGCCATCGCTGATGGCGGTTGTAGCAATGAGTGCCTGGTAGACGCCGGACAGAAAAGCTGGCAGTTATTGTCTTAACGCTCGAACAGCTTATTTTTGTAAACCGAAACGAGGTCAGTGAGCACGTGCAGTTTGGCGAGGCTCTTTCTAACGTTGCCTATACCGCCTGTCCGAAAGCCCAATCTTCACTCCAATCGTGTGCGGTTTCGCATCGATAAAAAATGAACGAAACCTAAAACCGTTGTCACAGCACTGGCTGTAATGGCCTTTTGCCTTTTGCTTCAACGGAATACTGCTGTTCGCAGTAAAAGGGGAGTCAGGACAATGGAGCGGGCTTATGTCTAGCACAATCGAAACGGGTCGGGCGTTGATTCTGTATGGGTTAGCACTCGCACCTCACGAGTGGTTGCTGCTGACGTTGTACAGAGCCTTGAATGAGAAAGATCGTTCAAGCGTCCTAAGGTATGTGGAGGCGCTGGACCAACTTATGCGGCGCACGCCAGTGATGAATGGAGCAGGATTCGGTATGCAGCCACTCACTCGCTGATAGTTTTAAGTCAAAGTTAACCCGTCATTCTTCGAGGGCGGCGGCCCAAAGCCGCCGCATCGAGCTCCCTCCTCCTGCTTCGCTACGCACTCGCTTTCAATCGCGCATATTCCTTCTCAACGGCCTGCTTCGCCGAAGCTTTCGTTGCATACAGCGCCGTCAGGTGCCGAGGATTATGCTGATCGCCTGCTGTGACCTTGTCTTCTTTTCCGGTCTCGCTTGCTCGATACCACGCCACGACGCCGGTATAGCCGCTGGTTCCGTCGGCCAATTCGGCGATTTCGAAATCCGCTAGCTGACTCTCGAGATCGAGACTGGTACTCAGGCCGCCCTCGGCTGTAAGGCTGTGCTGAACGTGGCTACCCTGCCAGATGACCCCGTCAATTTCCGCTTTCATGCCCGAGACGGTGTAAGTCATTTCCGGTATCAGGTCGGGTCGGCCTTGCGCGAGTGTGTAGCGGAAGGACGCCTTGCCCCGTTGCAACCGACGCCAGTGGGCCTGCGCTGTGCGTAAGGCCGTGTCCCGATCGCCATAGGTGTGGCGCAGTTCCATTAATGTGTCGCCGTTGCCTGCCACGACCTGCTCCTTTTTCGCGCTGTCCAGGTCGTAGTAATAGGCCCGAACCCCCTCGTAGTTGTCCCGATCCGCCTGCAGATAACTGTGGCGATCTCCGTCCTGCCGGTTCAGGTACGCGTGGCCCAGCGAGGCGCCGCTGGCAGCCCTTCCACCATCGCGCGGAAAGAACAGCAGGCGTCCCGCTTTTACGGTGGCTACCGCATCGTTGTCCTCGCCAAGGCGTGTGATGAGGTTGGCATCGGACTCATTGGCCTGATCCAGGTGGGCCACCGGCACTGCCGCCAGCGTCGGATCGATCAGGGGCTGTAGGTCGTAGGTTTCGGCAAGAGATTGCAGGATGGTGCCCAGCGTGGTGGCGTGGAAACTGCGCTCGCGCTTCTTTTTCAGTGTCTTGCGCAGGTCGGCGCTGCGGGCGCGAATATCGAGAACGTCAGGTGTCCCGCTGTGCTCGACTTCGTCGACGATGTAGCTGCCCTTGTCTACCAGGCCCGTGGTGGACCACCCCAGCCATACTCGGATCGTCGCCCCACGAGGCGGAAGCTCCAGCAGGCCATCGTGATCGGAAAGGCTCAGGCTGAACTGATCTGCTTCCATGCCTCGGTTGTCCGTCAGTTCCAGGCGGATCAGCCGGGGGATGATCAGGGTCGAGATGTCCCGGCCATCCACCACCACCCGGTAGATGGGTACCGGGTAACCGTCGCGTCCGGCATGGTCGTCGCGTGCGCCATGCAGCAGGGTACTGCCGTGGTCCTGCAGCTCGCGGATCACAGGAGTGCTCGCAGCAGCTGGGAGTCGGCGTCCGCCAGGTTACCCAACAGGTCGGCGCGGCCATCATCCACGCGTTTGAGGGACAGGCTGAACTCGATGCGCCGTGCCGCGCCGTCCGTGAAGAAGAGGGAGCGGGTCTCGTCGATATTTTCGATCACCCAGGTCCCGTAAATCCGCCCCGTGCCTTCCACCAGGGCCCAGGCCTTACCGGTACCCGCCATGTAGCGAAGCACATCCAGGCTGATAGGGCTACCGGCCAGCTCCGGCATTAACACGCCAGGTAACGTGATGCTGTCCTCGCCCTGGCCGACGAACTGGCGGGCAGGATTGCTGCCAACACGGCTACTGCTGGCATGCCGGTATTCGGTTTTGCGTTGCAATTCCTGGTACGCGAGGGTGGGTAGGCTGAAGACGAACAGCCCGAGCGCCATCATCATGAGGATTCTCCGGTTAGTCTTGGTCAGTGAGACGGCTGCGGCGGCGGGCGGCTCTTTCCGCCTCGATGCGCATGAGCTCGGCCCGCACGGCCTGGGCGACACCCTGGGCATCGCCATTGGCGCCGACGTTGATTTGAATCTGGTAGGTGTCCTGGCTGCTGTAGCCGGCCGCCTGGCTGGCGCTCAGTGGGGGACGGCTATCGAAGCGGATGCCGCTTCCCACGCCCCGCATACCAAGCGGGCCGTCGGCATTTTCCAGGCCTGTCACGAAGCCCTGCATGGTGAAGTCGCCTAATTGGGCGAACACCCGTGACGGGCTGTGGATTTCCATCTTCTCCTTGAACCAGTCGATGGCAGATCCGGCGGCGCTGGTGATGGCGTCCTTCACTGCGCTGAACTTGGCCTTGATGCCGTTAACCAGTCCATCCATGAGCATGCCGCCGGCTTCGCTGAAACGGATGGGCAGCTCCAGGCCCAGATAATTCAGGACGCTGGCGAAGGCGGTGTAGAACAGTCCCAGAGGGCTGAAGTTGGTCAATATCGTCAGGATGCCGCCCACGCCTCCTGCGAAGGCGGCCTTGACCTCATTCCAGAAGCTGTTGAGGGAGGTCAGGACCGATTGCCACAGATTGGTGAAGAAGTTCGAGACCGCGCCCCAGTTGCTATAGAGCAGGTAAGCGCCTGCGGCGAGTGCGGCGACCGCCGCGACGATCAGCAAAACGGGGCTGCTCATGAGGGCCATCCCCCCGGCGATGACACTCCAGACGACCCGAAGCGTGGCGAAGGCCCCCAACAGTTTTGAAACTCCCAGTGCGACGCCGCCAAGGGCTCCCGCTACGAGGCCGATCACCGCGACGACCCAGACCAGTGATTTCGCCAGTGTGGGGTTTTCCTCGATCCATGCCCGTACCGAGGCTGCCAACGCGCTGAATGTCTTCAGCAGCGAGATCAATTCGGGTTTAGCGGTTTCACCCAACGCAGACAGAACATCGTTGTAGCTGTCCCGCGCGCCTTCCATCGCGTTACTGACGCTTTCAAGCTGCCCATTCACTCGCTGTCGCAGGTCCGCCTGGACTTGCATCCGGGCGATGACCTGCTGGTAACCCGCCGTACCCTGATTCATCAGAGCTTCCGCGGCTTTCAACGTCTCTTGGTCATCACCGAATAGCGAGGCCATGACGGGGACACGGGCCGTGGCGTCCAGCGTCTTGAGCTTTTGAAGTTGGGCGAGCAGCGTATCGATTCCACCGAACCCGCCTGAGCCGTCGCTGAAATCCATGGAGAAGCCGGCTTTCGTGGCCTTCAATAGCTTGTTCGCTTCTGCCAGGCGCTTGGTATCCAGGCCCGCCTGAAAGACCTCGCTGATGGCAACGCCGGCCGACTCGCCGGACACTTCCGCCTCGTTGAGCATCACCAGCAGTGGGGCGAGCGAGTTGGCTGCTTCTCCCCCTCTCTGCTTGATCAGATCCATGGCCGGCGCCATGCGGGTGAACCCCTGCAACAGGTCGTCGCTGCCGAGCCCCATGTTGTCGACGCGCTGCACGACGTCCATCAAGCCCATCATGTCCGCGCCGGAGGCGCGGGTGGCGGCCTGCATCCTGGCGGCGAATTGTCCTGCTGCATCCGCGGGCATGCGCAGCTGAACGCCTAGGTAACCCGCCGCCTCGGCCGTGCCGTCGAGGATCGAGCGGGCGCTCAGCCCCTGGCGCTGCAGTACGGTCATCATGTCCAGGTAGTCCGCCGAGCTACCGGGCAACTGTTCTCCAAGTCGGGTAGCCAGGTCAGTGAGACGCTGGAAGTCTTCTGGCACCGACCCATCCGATAGCTTCATCGAGGCCTGAAGCTGGAGGGCGCTGCCTTCATGGGGTAGCAAGGATTTAACCGCTGCCATCAACGGGCGTTTGGCCATGCCGGCCACATTGAGGCCAGCCTCTCCTACCCGGTTCAGTTTCTCGCGTTGCTGGGCGAGTCGCTCGCCGCTGGTCTTGACGCGGTCGTTACCGGCTGCGATCAGGGCTTGCAGAGTGGACTCCGCCTTGCCCAGATTGCGGGTGTCGACGCCGGCACCGTTCAGTCGGTTCTGCAGTTGCCGTAGCGCATTCTGTTGCTGCTCGTAACGATGGGTGAGCGCGTCCGATCCGCGCACGGCTGCCTGAAAGTCCGCTGTCATGGCCCGGGTGGGTTGGCCTGCGTTGGCCATTTGTTGAGCCAGCCCGCTGACCCGTGTCTGGGCATCACGCATGGCCTCCGCCGTGTTCCTGGCCGCCGCACTCTGGGTATTCCAGGCGCTGATATCGGACTGGGCACGATTCAGGGTACGCAGGCTCGCCTGCGCTGCGGTGAGTTCTCGGATGGTGCCGAAGAGGTTGTCCTGGATTTTCTTCAAGGGGCCGCTCACCTTGTCCAGGAAGGACAGCAGCACCTGTGCCTTATTCACGGCCATTTGGTTCTACCCTTGCACGTGCGCGATCGCGCCACTCCATCAGTTCCAGCAGGCCCAACCGATCCATGTCGGTTGGCGCCCAATGAAACACCACTGCTAGATCGGCCATCGCATCTTCTACGCGGTGGGGTAAAGCTCCGCCCGGGCCGATTTCTTGAGCAAAAAAGTGGCGATCTTTCCTCCTGCGTCGAGCAGGTCCGCCGGGTCCATCAGCCTGGCCTCATGATCGGTGATGGACGGTGCACTGATGCGCGGAAGCAGCTTGATGATGGCGCCGACGTCGAGCTGCAGCAGTTCGCTCAGCGCAATCCCGCGCAGTTCGCCCGCGGAGGGCTTGCGCAGGCTCAGCTGTTCGATGAGCTGATCGCCCCGGGCGATCGGCTGATCCAGAATGAGGGTGTTGTCGTCATTTGCTGGGGTATTGATACGGGTGTCCATGGTGGGCTCCGAAGGGTGGGTTGACCCTTGAAACTGTGCCGTACGCACGCGCCGGTCGATAGCGGCGTAGTGCGTAGCGAGTGCGTTTACAAGATGGATTGCCCCATCCCCGCCAGGAGTCGGCTCCTCGATCACTGCAGCCCAGTGCGGTGGACGTCTTGCGAGGCGTGGTCGTCAGGCATGAACGCGCTGCCCCGATGCCGATGGGCATCAGGCGAACTTCGGGATAGAGGCAACGAGGCGATTCGAGAAGGGCGGATGCCAACGCGCGAGAGGCTGAGCGCATCGTCGGTCATCGAGAGCTCGATACGGGACAGGCATGGCGCTGTATGCCTTGATGGCTTTCCGGATTGAGTGTCTCGGAGGGTGTGAAACGCAGGCGATGGGAGTGTCGGCAGGTCGGTGAGACCCTGCTGATGGAAAGGAAGGGGGATGCGGGCATGCCCATGGCCCGCAGGTGCGGACCATGGGCAGTTCTCACGTAGGAATGATCAGATACCGATCGCTTTGCGCTGCTCGGCCAGCCTGTCCACACCATCGACGATCTCGATGAAGTTGAGCAGGTCGATCTCGATCTCGACCCGGCCGTTCACCGTCAGCTTGTAGTAGCTGCAGGTGGTGGTCACTTTCTGCTCGGTATCTTCGCCCGGAGTGCCTTCACCCGGTTCGATGGTCTCGTGGCGGCCGCGCACCACCACCTCGACCGCGTCCACCTCACCGGTATCGTCACGCTGGTAGGCACCGGCGAAGCGCAGCAGAACGCCATCGGCGCGGATTGCACCCCACTGGCGCAACGTTGCGACGTCGAATCCGCCGCAGGTCCACTCCAGGGCGATACCGTCGTCGGAAAGACCGAGGTCCGCCTTGACCGGGCCGCTCATGCCGGCGCCGCGAAACGCCTCCATCTTGCGGCCCAGGGATGGCAGGGTGACTGTCTTGGCCACACCTTGGTAGCTTTGGCCATCGTTGAAAATGTTCATGTTCTTGAGTTTGCGGGGCATCGCCATAATAGGGCGCTCCTATAGTCGTCGTGGGTCAGGCGTTGACGCGGCTGGCGAAGTCCGCGAGGTAACGGTCGGTAATGCGCTGGCGCAGGGTCAGGTCCTCCAGCGGCGGTACCGGGGTGTAGTCGTAGTCCAGGTACAGTTTCCCGGCCTTGAGGGTGTCCTTGGTGTTGATGCTGTCATCGAACCAGCATTCGGCGCCGATCAGGTAGCCGGCCGCCACCAGTTCACGGAACTTGGCGTTGACGGTTTCCACCAGGTCGCGAGCGAGGGACGGGTGCAGCCCCTTGTCCACCGCCCACAGTTGGCCCTCGGCGATGGTGTCGGCCAGCACCTGGGCGGTGCGGGTGTAGTTTTCGAAGGCGAAAAGCGGATCGTCCGAACAGGTCCGGCTGCCCCAGAAGCGATAGCCGTTCTGGTTGATCAGGGTCGTCACGTCGTGACTGTTGAGGTAATCGCTGTCGGTCGCGGTGTTCTGCAGGTCCCAGAACACATCGTGGCTAAGACCCGTGACGCCGTTGACCGGAGCGTTGGAAAGGGTCTTGTGCCAGCCCACCGACTGGTCCAGCTGGGCGCGCAGACCCAGCGCCCGCGCCGTGGCGCTGGCGGTTTCGGTCTTGCTGTCACGCGTGGACCAGGCCAGGAAGTCAGGCCAGAGCAGCATCAGCTCACGGGCGCCGAAATTGGCGCGGTAGGCGGTCGCGTCTTCCTTGGTTTCGCAGCCCCAGGCACTGGCGTAGGCGAACGCCCGCATCTGCTGGGCGATGCCCACCAGCGCAGCGGTCACCGGCTGGCTGTCGAGGCCCGGTACGCCGAGGATGCGTGGAGTGACGCCGAGCTGACCGCGAGCGGCCAGCAGAGCCTTCATGCCGGTGTAGCGCCCGCTTGCGGTGGTGCCAACCAGGTTCGAGACGGTTTCGGCTTCGGTCTGACCTTCTTTGGCGCGGACGACGACCGTAACCGCTTGGGCCTGATCGGCAATCGCCTGCAGGCTGGCACCCAGCGTACCCTTGATACCGGCCTTGTCGACGGCACGTTGCACGTCGGTCAGAAGGACTGGCGTATCGAGGGGGAACGCGGTGGGGTCGGCATCTTCGGCGGTGCAAACCATGCCGATGATGGCGGTGGAGACGGGGCGAATGGTGCGGGAGCCTTCGTTGACTTCGAGAACTCGTACACCGTGGTGGTAACCGGTGGTCATGGGTATTTCCTGTACAGGGTGGGTGTCCGTGCAGGATGTCGCGGAGAGACCGGTGGGCGAAAGCGACCGCGGTTGTAGCGGTTGGCGTTACAACCGGAGCGCTTGCGAAGGCCGATTTGCGGGGCGTAAAGGGACGTTCAGGCACCGATGACAACCGGCGGGCGCATGCACCGGGCGCTCATGGGATGATCCTTCATCCCAGGCCGAACATCAGTGCCCGGTGCGCCGCCGCGCCCGCCAACGCACCGTCGCCGACGGCCAGGGCTACGTTGCCCGCGGCCCTGGCGGTGTCACCACAGACGAAGACGCCGGGTACCGAGGTGGCCTGGGTTGCATCGGTACGAATGAAGACACCCAGCGGCCATTCTTCCAGTGCGCAGCCCAGCTGCTTGGCAAGCGGGGAAACATGCAGGCGTGTGGCGACGAACAGACCGTCGAACGACAAGGCCCGGTCATCGCTCATCACAACCGTCAACGCAGAGCCTTCCAGTCGTTTCACCTGACCCTCCTCAAGGGTTACTCCCCGAGTCTGCAATTGCGATCGCTGCGCCGAGTCCGGTTCGAAGCTGCCGTTGAGCAGCAGGGTGGTTTCGCCCCAGTCCGGCAACATCAGGGCGTGATGCATCGACAGAGGGGTAGAGGCCAGGACACCGATTCGTCCTCGGTTCAGCTCATAGCCATGGCAATAGGGGCAATGAAAAACCTGTTTGCCCCAGCGTTCGGCCAAGCCGGGGATGGCCGGTAATTCGTCCACGACCCCGCTGGCGAGAATGAGCAGGCGCGCAAAGTGGCTTCGTCCCTGGTCATCCGTCACGTCGAAGCCCTCGGCATGACGCTGCGCCCGGTCGACCCGGGCTGGCAGCCAATCGACCGTGTCGTAGGCCATCAATTGGGCACGCCCTTTGGCGGCGATATCGGCTGCCGCCACACCATCCTGGGTGAGAAACCCGTGGGAAAGGGAGCCGAAACGGTTGCGTCGCTCACCGGCATCCATCACCAGTACGCGCCGGCGGGCACGCGCCAGTTGCAGGCCCGCCGACAAACCGGCATAGCTGCCGCCGATGATGATCACGTCATAGACCATGGTGCACCTCAGTTCGCGAGTTTATGTAACTTTAAAAGTTACACTAATGGGCGATAGGTTTGAAGTGCGTGCGAGCGGGCTGGAGCGGTCAGTCAGACGAAGAAGGGGCGTGAGTACCGCACAACGCGTTGAATTCGCTGGAAAGGTCGGCCAGCGTGACTGCGCCCAAACGTTCAAGCAGCAAGGCCTGAGCCTGCCCAAGTGCTTCTTCGAGGGAGGCGTTGACCGCACGTTCCACGGCACAATTGGGATGTTCGCGATCGGTACCAATGGCGAAGATCCGCGGCCCACCGACTGCGTTGTGGATATCCAGCAGGGTTACCTGGGTCAGGTCGCATGCCAGGGTCCAGCCGCCGTTATAACCCTTCTCGGCGCGTACATAGCCGGCCTGTCGAAGTCCGGTCAGGGTGCGCCGCACCACGGCGGCATGGGTACCGAGCATTTCTGCGATCTGCTCGGAGGTGACGGGGCGACCGTCGCGGGCCATGTGCAGCATCACATGCAGCATGCGGGACAGGCGGCTATCGGTTCTCACGGCTCGGTCCTGATCGATGAGGAAGAGCATGAACGATACCGGGGTAAGGCACGCACCGCATCTTCACTGACCGTTCGATTCCCCCCTCGACGCAACCGCGTTGCGATCGTGCCGATGGGGGACTCATTGACCCCGCCGTCGACTGGCTAGCGTTCTGCTGGCACCGGGGGTGTATCCAGGATTTCGGCTGCCCGTGTGGCGGTGAGAAGCTGCAGGCTCACCAGATAATCCACGCCCTGCCTGACCAGCGGAGCGCTGAGGTCGACGTAGCGGGCCCGCCCGGCCAGGTCGAGGAAATCCTCCACCTGGACGTCCTTTTTGGCTGCCGTGCGGATTGCCAGGCGCTCCTGATCGAATCGCATCAGGAAGGCCAGGGGAGACAGACGCCAATCCGTAGGCGGTTCTTCACCCGTCACGATGCTCCAGCGTTGTACCCACACACCTTTGACTTTCTTCGGTGCCAGCTCCTGCAGGCTGTCCCAACTGTTGGGCAGCTCGGGCGGCTCGGTGGGCTGGACGACCGCGTAGCCCAGGGATTGGGCATGTTCGTCTGGCAATGGATTGGCCAGTGTCGCGGGCGACAAGCGTTCGCGTACTTGGTATTCAGTCAGTGGGTATTCCAGGGTTTCGAGGTCGATATACATGGCTTTATCCAATCAACGTAATAATAACTTTGCCAGCTCCGCCGGAACCACCTTTAGTGGGTTCGAAAGAGGCGTTATAAGAGCCTCCTGCCCCCCCATTACCGAAGGGGCGTGGGTTAAAGGGGGTAGTTTGGAAAGACCTGTATGCTCCACGGCCGCCACTACCGCCGTTCGAAGAAACGCCATTACCGTTTGCTCCAATACCGGAATAGCCACCAGAAGTGCCGTCTGCGGCTGCGTCGCTTGCAAGCGCGCCCCCGGCGCCTCCTGCACCTACCGCAACTCCTACAGCTGTCGTGATGGTAAGGATGCCGTAGTTGGTAGGGCCGTAGCCTCCAGCCTCTCCATAAAGAGTTGCATAGAACGGATCGCTTCCGCCTCCACCGCCCCCTCCGGCAGTGACAGTAGTCGAGTATTGACCGGGATAAGGAAGTGACCAGTCGGAAGAATTGGCACTCCCGTAGAACGTTCTACTAAAACCCAAGGATTTAGGCCGCATGAACGATCCAGTAAACATTAGAGATCCCCTGAGTCGATCAGCATGCCATAGACAGTTGCACGCCCAGCCATTCTGTAAAACATGAATAAGTCACGCTTTCCTGCGCCATTGAGAGCTGGCGTACCACCTGTCCATTTCACGGTGTTAGGCCAGGCTATTGTTTTTTGCGAACCGCCTTGAATCTCGACATGCCAAGTCACGATGCCCGTGCTGATATCAGGAATGTTATCGAATGAAACAGTGGTAGTGCCAATGAAGCCAGGGCCAGATGAATAGGGAAGAACCTTTACCGTGAAGAACTCACGTAGGCCAATATCAAAAGACAATGTATCGTTACTGTTACGGATTACAGTCCCCAGGTCGGCAAGTGGTCGTACGCGCACATTTCCGATTTCCTGCCAATTCCCCCAGGTATTGTCATCCAGCGCCGGTGAGACCCAGACCCGACCCTGGGTTTCGAAACGCCGTTGCCAGGAACCCGCACCGCTGATATCTGGCCATTGTTTGTCGAACGAGCCAATGCCATACGTGGTCGCGGTGAGGCCGGGAATGGCGAGCCCGTTCGGGCCGCCGTCCATGAAGCCACGAACGCTGCCTTCCGGCACGTTGGCCGGTGTGCGGCTTTTCCAGGTGCGCAGGTCCAGGGTGGCGCCGATCCCGCCCGCGCCGACATTGAGCTTAGTGGCCGGGTTGAAATTGCCACTGTGCCAATTCATCACCCAGGCGGACCAGGTGGCGTCCTGCTTGAAACGAACCGCCAGCAGTGGCGTGCCGGCGGTATCGCTGCCATGCAAGGCCAGTTGCGTGACACGGTTGGCTTGGCCGGTGGTGAACACGTTCCACCAGCGCGCTGCCGTGTCGCTTATGGGCGGCCAGTGATTGGCCACGGCGTCGGCCTGATTGCCGTTGACGGCAATCCAGGTCCCCAGCGGTGCGTTGTCCAGATCGAACACCCCTCGACTGGTCAGGGCTGCCCCCAGGCCCAGCGCTCCGACTTCGAGCAGATTGCCGGTGTCCATACCGACGGTGCGTGTGGCGGCCGTGCCCAGGCCGAGGGCGGCGCGACCGCCGTCGGCGCTGGTGACGGTCAGCAAGTTGCTGCGTACCCAGGCGCTGAGGGTGGTCAACGCCGCAGCGCTGGCGCTGCTGAAGAACGGTAGCTTGTTGGCTGCCGGACTCAACTCGGCCAGGGCGCTGAGGGCCGGCCGCAACGGCTGCAGTTCGGCTACCAGCGCATCGATCTGAACCAGTGCAGTGCGCAAACGCAGGACGTCGTCGCCCAGGTCGTTCTCCGGGTGCGGCAATGGCAGGCCGCGGAGGGTTTTTTCGTCGATGATCGCCATGGGTTACTCCGAAACGATGACGCGCAGATCCCGTACCCGGGGGCGGGCAGCCGGACTGCCAGTGAGGGTCAGACGGACCCGGACGTTGGCGCCGGTGACGCCCGGGGTCACGGAGGTCAGTTCCATCGCCTCGTTGTCCGCACCCGCCGCGGTCGGTGCGTTGCACACTTGCCACGGGCCGGTGTCAACGCGGTAATGGGCGACCACACTGCAGCCGGGCGGCAGGATGGCGTCGTAGACCACGGTCAGCCGTTGAGCAACGCCCGCAGGAATGGCGCGCGTGATATAGGTCTGGTTGTTGCCGAGCGTGCCGGCCACCAGCGAGGTCCCGGGCAGCAGGATGCCCGACAGGTCTTCAGTTGCCCGGATGACGGCCTCTACCGCGATCTGCCCAGTAATGGGTGCGGACAGCTGCAGGTACTGTTCGGCGGCGGTCTCCACCACGCTGCCATCCGGGAACTTCAGACGGAAATCCACCCCGGCGCCAGCACCCGGTGCACGGGTAACCCCCAGCACGGCCAGATCAGTGGCATTGTTCACTTTCACGTTGCCCAACGGCACGACCTTGGTGCGATTCGCGGGGGCATACTGAGCGCGATCCATGGAAAACCACAGGTCGCGATCCTGGTGCGCGGTCCAGGTCTGGGCGTTGGCGGAGGACAGCAGTACACCGACTTCGTAGGGCTGGGAACCGACCCAGGCGCCGAACTCCACGTCGTACTTGCCCAGTTCCGCGATGACCAGCTCTTGGGCCGTATCGTTGGTCATCACCACGAGCGCGTACTCGGTACCGGCGAACAACACAGGCGGCTGGTCGAGGCGGATGGCCGCGATGGATTCGGTGGTCTGGAATACGCTGGCCGGAATCCGCTGCTCAGCCAGCACCTTTCCGGTGGGCAGTCCATTGCTGGTTTCGCGAATATGCAGCAGCAGCGGAGAGTCGCCCGAGCGCTTGCCGCGCAACTTGACCTGGGCCAGTTGGCACGTACGAGTCACGCGGAAAGTCTGGGCAAGTGGATCCACTACGCACGTGTCGGGCTTCGTCCGGTGACCCCACCAGTCCAGTTCGGGGTGATCGCTGCGATAGACCAGTACATCCTCGATCGTGGTGACCTCGGTCTTCGTGACGATTTCTCGGGTGCCCTCGCCAAAATAGACGGCGGTGCCTGTACTTCCGCCCGAGCCGGAGAGGCGTACGCTCTTGCTGCCGGATTGAATACCGGCCGGAATGGTGAAAGAACCTGAGACCACCCCAACGTTGTTGGCGGCCGGCGCAGGGCTGGGCAAAACACTGACCCCGTCGAACGTCATGGCCGTCAGCCGCTCGTAGGGACCAAAACCACGTGCCTCGAAAGCCACCGGGATTTGTCGCAAGGTCCAAATGGTTTCGCGGGCAGTCTGCTCGAATACCTCTCGGGTAACGGTGACCTGGCCGTTCGGAACGAATACGAAGTTACCCGAGTTCTGGATTCGCTGAGTGATGGGGCTGGCCCACACGGTCTTGGTTTCTGTCCAGCGGTCAATTGCCGGCGTCAGGGTGACGGAGGCAGGTACTGGCAGCTGTGAGCCGTAGGCGTTGACGGCCATCCAGCCGGTACGCTTCTGCTGAGCGACCTCCGTTATCGGCGCGAGCTCGCAAAGCGTTGGGCCAGCCACGTCCTGGGAAACACTGTGAAGAGTGGTTGCAATCGCGAGGGTCAATTCGCCACCGACAATGGCCGCACTCTGCTCGAGACCGGCATCGCGTAGTTCATCATTCAGGAACGGGTCGACGAACAGGCCGCGTTTGATCGAGGTGTTACGCAAGCCGGCATCCGAGCGCAGGCGCTGCTCGGCCACTAAGCGCGCCAGGCTGTCCAGGCGATTGCTGTAACGCGCCAGTTCGAACATGGAGGTGACGCGATAACTATCAGGCGCCACGCTACGTGTATCGTTGAGCCACGTCTGGTTGACCAGGGCGAGTGATAGCAGAGTCGAGGGCACCGGGGGCGGGACGGGATTGTCCAGTGCCGGTACGCCACGTAGCCAGACGGCACCGCCCCCCACATTCAGACACAAACGATCGATACGCGGCAGCTTCGTGCGGTAGGTGACCAGTGCAAGGGTGTTGGCGACCCCACCTTCGATGCTGAAGCCGCGAGCATCGGGGTCGATGGGCTGGACATTCTTGATGTAGCGATAGGTGACCGAATAGGTGGAGCCAGTAGCCGGCTCGGCGCCACTGGGCGTCCAGTCCACTGCGGCGGCGCCGAGCTTGTAGTCGGTACCCTTGGCATAGACGGTCGTGCCCTGCTTGACCTGCAACAGATCGATCACACCGTCGTCGGGCAGCGCATCGGCAACGCCGACGAAGGCCCCGTGGGTGACCTCCACGGTACGGTCCATGGTGACCTGCAGCGTATCCAGGGTGGCAATGGCCGGCCGGTTCACGTTGATACGCTGGCGGGCTGGGCCATTCACCAGGTGGGCTTCCGAGCTGATCAGGCGTGTCTCGGGGGCGGCTTCGTAGGTCAGTCGCCGCGAAGTGATGAACTCCAATGCCTGGCCCTGGACATGGGCCTTGCCGGCTGCAACCAGCCAGGTCTGGACATCGCCGGCGGTGCTGCCGTCATAGGTAACGTCCAGCCCTTCGGATACGTAGGTCCCTCCGCCGGTGGACTCCTGATCGTAACGAGCGATGGCCTGGGCAACGCCATCGAGGCTGACGGGCGTAGTGCGTGGACGCACGAAACCGTCAACCACGGTGTATACCGGATAAAACTCCCCATCGCTGCGACTGCCGGCAATGCCCCATTCGGCGACGATTTGCAGGCGATGGGCGCCCGGTTCATTGTAACCACGGGTGCCACTGGCGGGGTTGAGCAGGGCCGGGTCTTCCAGTTCGGTGATCGTATGCTGCACCAGGTAGGCGCCCACGGTCACTGTGCCGGTCAGGGCGATCTTCACTTGCGCCGGCGCGATGCCGCGCACTGCGCCGGCCAGGTACAGGGCTCCGCTTTCCAGGTTGGTGTTACCCGTGGCCGCATCGATCACGATGTTGCAGTCACGCACGATGTCGCCGTCTTTCAGCAGTGCATCGGCGACGCTTTGCAGGCGATCCCGCAGGCCACTCTGCAGCTCGTTGAATTCCGCGGACTGCAGCACCCGGTCAGGGCGGAACAGAATACGGTCGTAATGTTTCGCCGGGTCGTGGCGGTCGTAGTAGTCAGTCATCGGAGGCCTCAGAAGGGCAGTACGTATTCGAAGGTCTGGCGGGTGCCAGCTTCGCGCTTGATCTTGTTGGGCAGGCGTTGCAAGACCTTCATGCGGCCGCGGTCGATCAATTGCGCCGGCGTGAAGTAGCGCTGCCCGGCAGGCAGACCTGCGGCAATGACGGTGCCGTAGAACACTGCCACCTCGCGGATGGTCTCGTTGGCGGCGTCCTCGAAGTCGAAGGTCACCCGGATGTGTGCCCATTTGGTAGGCGTGGCCGAAGGGCGATAGCGCTGGCCACCGGGTAGTTCGATTTCGCCCGTCGGGTCGGGTGTAACGAACTGCCCCTGGGTCAGCGTGCGGCGACCCACCTCATCCACCAGCGTGGTGGCATTGGTAGGCTCGGGCTCCGGGGTTACATCCCAGGCCGAATTGCCGCGGCCCCAGGCGAAATGGATGGGGAGGGAAAGGAACTGCGCGCATTCGCCGATGCGGCCGTCGTCTTGTAACGCTGCCATAGGTCAGGTCTCTGTGTGGGTCTTTGAGGGAATGACGAGGCGCCACAGGCCCTTCCAGGGCCCTGTCCAACCGCGGGAAACGTAGCGAGGCGGCGCCAGGGTGAAACAGTCCATACCCGCAGCCGGAATCGGCGGCGGCAGAAGGTGTGCGACGTGGTCGCTTATCAGCTTGCCCGGCGCAAACAGGGGGGTTGGCAGATTGCGATCGGGCGCCATGGCGCTGATCAGCACGCCCACGCCGCCGAACAGATCCACCTGCCAGGTGCTATCCAGTACCCAGGAGTCCCAGTACATGGCGTCGCGACGCAACGTACTTGCCTGGAGCGCTGCCATGCTGACGATGACGCGTCGCGGCGGAGGCGCCAGTTCGAGGGCAATGCGTTCGCCGAACGAGACCTTCAGACCGTCGATGACGACACCGGAATCGTCGTCCAGCAGGCAACCGTCCCAGCGGCCACGGTCCAGTCGGGCATGGCGCAGGTCGTAGCCATGGAACAGCCGGTAGAACCGCACGTGGGCCGGGATGCTGGCGTCGATCAGGCGACGGATGTCATCCAGCCGTGCCGGTGCCCGCGGAGTGCCCGGGTCGAGGTGCAGCAGAGCACCGTCCTCCTCGACAGCGGTTGAGATCTCGATCCAGGACAGCGCACGCACCACGGCCGCGTCGGTACCTCGTTCGCGCAGCCAGGGCAGGCCTGCGTCCAGCAATGCTTTCGCATCGCCGAAATAGTCGGCGAACTGGGCCAGGAAGTACTGGGCGGCCAGTACCGGCGCAAAGCCGGCAGGAAGTTCGTTCTGCACCCCGGCCGGCAGGTCGGCCAGGACTTCCAGCTCACCCAGCCCCACGGCTGCCACCGCCCGTTCCAGCGGGGTGGCGTTAGGTGGCAATAGCGCTCGTGCGGTAGTCATGCGACGCCCCGGTCGATCAGGTCGAGAGCACCCAACGTGGCGTACTGGTCGGCGCCGATGGCGATATCCGCGGGCAGGTCCAACTCGACTCGCGCCACTCCTTCGCGGTGCAGCGCACTGACGATCCACGATCGAGATACGCTGCGGCCCAACTGTGCATAAGCGGCCAGTTGCTGGGGGAAGGCGGTAGCGATCCGCGCTACCAGGTTGGTAGGTGCTGAGGCTTCACGCCAGATGCGTGCAGTGATGTTCACCGCGCGAGCGACGGCCAGGCGCACGCTGAGGTCGACGCCGAGCATCTTCACCCCAGGGGCATCGAAGGCTGCCCAGGTTGCCGCCAGCAGCGCGGCCGAGTCGGCGCCTGGCGCTAGCCACAACGCGATGTCGACGCGTCCGGGGGTAGGCTGCAGCACCGCTGCGGTGACCACCTGGGTGGAAACGGCCATGGCTACGCCGATGTAGTGTTCACGTGTCCCGTTGCCTGCCATGGCGGCGATGCGCAGCAGCAGTCGCTGCCGGTAGCGCTCATCGGCCTCCCTGGTGAATCGCGGCAGGCCGAACAGTTGGCCGATGTGGTCCAGATCCAGGCCTGTGGCATAGACGATCAAGTTCGCCCGGGCTGCATCGTTGATCCGCGCTCGCAGTAGCATCTCGCGGTAAGCGCTTTCTTGCAGCAGCTTGGTCAGCGGCTCCGATTCCAGCGCGAGCCGAGCGGCCATGGCCTGTTGCTCGGCGGCGGGGAGCAGCGAGAGCAACGCTGCCTTGCGGGTTGCGAGGATCTGTTCGAAGTCGAGGATCTCGACGATATCCGGAGCGGGTAAGGTGGTGGTCATGAAGCACTCCCGAACGCCAGCGGCACGCGCAGGCTGAACGCCACGTTGCTGGCGAGGTTGTACCCCTCCAGCTCGACGACGCCCGAACCTGGACGTTCGCCCATGGCGAGGTTGATGCGCGACAGCTTCAGCCGTGGCTCCCAGCGGTTGAGCGCCATGACGGCCGCGGCTTTGGCCAGCAGCGCGGTGTAGGGGTTGAAAGGGGCGTCGACCAACTCGAACAGGTGCGAGCCGTAGTCGCGGCGCATCACGCGGGAATTGATCGGCGTGGTGAGGATGTCCGCGACGCTCTGGCCGAGATGGTCAAGATCGCCGAGAGCGCTGCCGTTGATGCGATTCATGCGGGTACTCCGGAAAGGCCGTTGCCCGGCTGGGTGCCGGTGTGGACGTGGCCGACCAGACTGGTGCGTTTCGGCCCGGCCTGTACGTCCTCGCTCACCTGCACGACACCCGTGACCTGCTGATTGCCGGTCTGGGTGTAGTCGCCTTGGTGGGTGTAGTCGCCCTCATGGGTGATGGGGCCGACGATGTGGATGCCGCCGTCGCTCACCAGCTCGGTGGAACCGCCTGCGGGCAACGTGGCGCGCAGGTGGTGCGCCTGGCGGTCGTACTCGATGACGGCGCCATCGGCGAATGTCCGACGGTACAAACCTGGGCGATCGGCATTGGCCGGTATCGCAAGGCTGTACAGACCGGTCAGCACCACCGCGTTGCCGGTTTGGCCGGAGGGGCTGAGCACCAGGACCTGTTCGCCGATGGTGGGTGGATCCCAGTCGACGTCGGCGCCAGCTCGGGCTGCGAGCCAGGGCAACCAACCGGTGAGTAGCTCACCGGTTTGGATGCGTACCCGGGGCGGAACGTGTTGCACCTGGGCAACGGTGCCCAAGCGGATCAGGTTTTCGATGAGGCGGGAGAGAGTGGCGATGTCCATGCCGTGATAGTCGCTGCTTCCTCTGCGGGCCGCAGCTGGCGGGGGTTGTAAGCCACAGCGTTACAAGTGGACTGGGCAAAATCAGGAAAAAAGGAGTACTGGCTCGCTTGCCCCAGGCGAAAAACAGACGCGAATGAAACCGTCGTAGGTAACGAACAAGGGAATGGCGGGATATGCACTGTGTGGGCGTAATTGCCCGCTCAGAGGAGCGACCCGAGCGCGTCACGTTGCGGCTGCATATCGTCGAGGAGGGGGCTGTCGTGGCCCCTTCGCGGGGAAGGGGAACCCGAATAGGCGGAAAACGCCGAGGGCGCAGGCACGTCAGGGGGCAGGGTACCGGGGGTGAGCGAGGTGGCGGGAGCTCGCCACCCACTGATGTATAGCATCGAGATCTGTCCGGAGCCTCCCCGGACAATCAGGGGCGGCGTGGTTTTGGGTGGGGCATGGCAAGCGCCATGGCATCTCCCGTATCGGCAGAACGCCATTCCAGGAGCACGTCGCCTTCGGCAATGACCTGCACATCGGTAGGTGATTGATAGGGCTCGTAGGCGGGTTCGGCGGCATGGGTAATGAGAGGGGTCCCATCATCCTGTCGCGCCACCACGACGCGTTCGCTCAGCGGAAGGCTCACGGTCAGATCCACCGTGTCGCCGTCCAGCGAGCCTACTTGGAAGGCGATGCGCTGCGCCTCCGGACTCAGGTTTACCAGGAGTTCGGACTGCTGCATGCGTACCCAGGCCAGCAAGGGCACTATCACGGTATCAGGGTGGCCGGAGTAGCCAGCCAGGGTCAGGCGCAGCGTATAGCGGTATTCGAAGGACAGGGACGGCGCGGAGGTGCAGCGTACCTGTCCATCTTCGACGGATAGCAGCAACCCATTCGGGGTGTCACGCAGGGTCGGGATGGCGCCCAGCAAGTAGGCGCGTAGATTTTCTGGTTTGTTCATCGGGTGACCTGCTGTTGGTACTGGTGGACCATGTCTACCTGGCTGGCACAGGCGGCCCAGTCGCCTTCGATGCGTTCGAGATCAGCGGCCAGATCGCCGTTAGTGGCTGGATTCGCCGGGCTTAGTGTGCAGCGGCTCACCACTGGACACCCATTGACGATAAGCGTCGGCGCCGACGAGGGCGGGGCGCTGGCGCAGCCTGCGAGCCACGTCAGGCAGAGGCTGAGCAGCCCAGGCACGTAGAGCTTGGTTTTCACGAGTCAATTCCTCGAGAGTGCGCTGGCGCTGGGCCAGCAGGTTGCGAGTGGTAGCCAGGCGTTCGCCGAGGGTTCGCTGTGCATCCCGCTGGCGAGTCAGTTCCTGGTCGAGCCGGCTGAGTTGCGTGGTCTGGTGCTCGGTCTCTCGCCGGGCTGCATCCCGTTCCTCGCGTGCGTGCTCGACTTTGGCCTGGGAGGCTTCGAGGCGTACGTGCTGGACCCAGCAAAAAAGCCCCAGGGCCGCGAACAATGCAGACCCCAGCAAGGCCTGCCGCACGAGACTCATGGGTGAGTCACTGCGGCGCTGAAGCGCTCGAACGAGCGCTTGAGCTTCACGTCGTACAGATTGCGAGCGTAGGCCGGGCCGTTGTAGCGCCGGGCAAAGTCGGCCCATTTGCAGCCCTTCAGTGCCTTGAGCAAGGCGGTGTCCGACTCGATGAAGCGCACGAACGCGTCCAATTGATGGCCCTCGCTGTCCGCCATGGCATTGGCGAACGCCTGGGGGTTGGGATAGCCCAGGCGTTGCCAGTGATACCCCATGATCTGGAACAGTCCCCAACTGGCCGACTCGATGCCGGCATTGCCATCGAGCTGGCAGGCCAGCGCCAGGCGCTGGTGCTCCGCCGTACCGCCGACATAGCCACCACGAACCGGATTGACGATGTTCGGATACTGGCGAACCAGCTCATCGACGGTTGCCTGGCGCGTGTCGCGGCTTTCGCCTGGCCGCGGCATCAGCAGCCGTTCGTACATGACATGACGCTCGAACAGGAGGGTCGGCCGGCCGTTGCTCAGGAAACCCGCGCCGTTGCTTTCCACCGCGTTGACCGCCTGCATCGCTGCCAAGGGGACACCGATGCGGTCGGCTGCTTCACGCAGCGCGCCCTGGCGCAAAAGATGGGATGTCTGTTCGCCGGCCAGGGCCGACAGGGTCTTGGGCCCGGCATCCCCATCCACCACCAGGCCGAAGCGTTGTTGAACGCTGCGAACAGCCGCCTCGGTGGCGTCGTCGTATTCGCCAGTGACGGCCACCCCTGCGCCCGCTCGATTCAAGTGGGCTTGAAGGGTGCGGACATCCTGGCCGCGGTCACCGTATCTCAGGATCATGGCCGCGACTCCAGGGGCCGCTCAGCGTAGCGGCGTGCCAGTGAGCGAACGCCCTCGACACCCAGCAGGCCGATAATTCCTCCGATGAAGGGCGCACTTGCCCCGGTCAGGCCAAACACCTCCAGCCCGGAGCTGGCGGATAACGTGATGAACCCGCACAGGGGGGCTTCCAGTGCGGCCTTGCGCAACCCGCCGCCTCCGTAGATCACGCGCAGCGCGGCGATCCAGAAGCCGAGGGCGGCGGCATAGATAGCCGGCCATTGGTGTTCGAGCCAGGTCACTAGCCAGGCCCAGGTATCGGGTTTGTCGAGCATGGATTTTTTTCCAGGGGTCATGTGATCAATCCCAGAGGTTGACAGTGGCGCGCTCGGGAGCGCTGGCGGCGGTCATGACGTCTGGCAGGGATATCGGGTGCCCGGTGGGCAAAAGGGGACCCAGGTGGGCCAGCCCCGGATTGGCTTCCAGCACCTGTTCGGTGATGCCGGCCGTCCGGCCGTAATGGCGCCAGCACAAGCGGTCGAGGGTGTCGCCCTGTTGGGAGCGGACGATGGTCGTCATCAGAGCAACTCCACGTTAACCCGGGGGCGCCCGACCAGGTCGCGCAGCGCCCAGCGCTGGTCGCGTCGGTAACCGTCGCGCTGCGCCAACAGGGCGTTGATGTCGTGCCCATCCTGGTCTCCGTAGCGCTCGATGACCTCCGCGCCAGTCGCAGCCTGGACCGCTTCGATATAAAGGCGCACCAGGGTGGAAATGCCGCGTACCTGTCCGGCCGGCACATCGGCGAGGCGGGTAAATCCCTTGGCTTGCTGGTCGGCCTGCCAGGCAGCCAATCCACGGTTGATATTGATCGCGGCTGCGATGACCGCGGTTTCCAGCCGAGCCGAATCGATCCCCGACTCGATGTGCAAGACTTCGCGCATCTGTTCCAGGTCGATGCTCGGCCAGAAGCCATCGGTGTTGATGTGTTCGGCAGGCGGGGCACCGCCAGCAATGAATCCGCTCATGATCAGGCTCGATAAGTCGGCGGGAGCCGGGGCAGAACAGTAGGGAAAAGGAGTAAACCCCTGTTCTGCCCCGGGCCGCCGGGTTGCGGGGAACCGCCAGGGCAGCGTGGTTGCAGCGGCCGGGATGACCGCCAGCCCTGTTCGCCGTTATCGGGCGATGGAGCTATGGTCGCGGCAGGCCGTTTTCGCGACAACGAGCGGGGCTTGTAGGCCGGAGGGCTACAAGCGCGCGAGCTGCAAGGCGTGGAATTGCTAGGTGTAGCGGTGGCGATAAGCCCGGCTGCTATTTGCCAGAATCCTGGCGCTACAGAAGACGTTGCGGGAAACCAGTCGATGTTTTTCAACTGGCTTGGCGATCAGTGCGGTGCAGGACCTGTCGACAACCGCTCGGAGATTGACCGATGAGAGGCCAGGTCTTCTTCGATACGAGAGTGAGGGGCTTCACGGTGAGGAGCGCAACCAGCACGCTCTTGAGCGCACCCTCGGGTTACAAGCACTCACTCTTCCTAACCTACTGATCTTTTTTATTTTTATAGGGCGCCCCCCATAGCATGATCGACCCATCCAGTCTTGGATCGGACTACTACCGCGTTGGAGCATTCAGAGCAGGGATCGTTGATCGGCAGTATCAGGTCCGTGTCGTTGTTCCTTTCCCTATCCCGTAGCTTTCAAGTAATTCTGCGACGGCGCGCTCCTGAGTCGCTCTTTTGAGAGAATCTACCGCGTCGGTCCATTGGTTATTCATCTGTCCTCTCATGGTCACTGCAACGCCAAAGCGCCGCTTCCACATCTTTGGCGCCGGTTTCAGACAAAGGCCTGGAGTACAGCTGAGCGACGTTTCAGGGCTGAGGCGACCTACCCGCAGCCACTATTCGGTTTCGACCATTCTATTTTGCTTGGTAAATTGCCGCGTCAGCGCGGCCTATAAACGCCTCTAGGTTGTTCGATGGCATGGAGGGGAGCGCTGTCGCGACACCAATACTGCAACTGATGCTCACCCTCTGCTCCTGAAACTCCAAGTCCATACTGGCAACCGCTTCTCTAAGCCTTTCCCCGATCGTAATGCCTGCTCCTCGGTCGTTTTATTAAGTGCGACTATAAATTCCTCGCCGCCGTAGCGAGCAACAAAATCAGGTTCCCTGATGATGGTCTTTAGAGTGTTTGCGACGGCGATTAAACATTTGTCGCCGAACAGATGGCCGTACTTATCGTTTATAGATTTGAAGTGATCGATGTCGACTATCATTATCGTAAGGGGTAAGCCTTCTCGCAGCGATCTGCTCCACTCTCCAGAGAGATGCTGCGTGGCATTTAGCCGGTTGGGAATTTGGGTAAGCCCATCAGTCAGACTCTGTCTCTCGAACTGCGCGGCTTGCTCTTTGAGCATCTCTTTCAAGGGAGCCCCATCCCAGTAATCGAGCTGCACACGTCTTGATGTAGCAAATAAATAGGCAACATTAACAAGCAGTAGAATGGACAATGTAATATTGAGTGTCGTGGGTTCAGCGGCGAAGCCAAAGAGTAAGGGGCCGAACATAACGATAGGCATTCCATACCTAATCGCGGGATCGATCGAGAGAATCGACATGCCGCCGGTGCAGAGCACACCACAAACCACTACGACTGAATAAAAAATCGGGCGAAGCCCGGCATCGTGAGCTGCAAGGGTGGCCACTATCCCCATGATCAGCCCCAGTCCGAGAACAAGTATAAGGAGCGCTAGGCGGGCAATGCGCTCAGAGTACTCAATCAATCTACGCAGGTGGAAGTGGAGTACTACTCGAAAGGCCACAACCACTGACAGGAGTGCTGTGATACATGCGGCATACCCGGGGGCACTGCCAGCCACTCCAGTTGATATGGATATTCCTACCCAACACGGCAGATATACGAATGCCCCCAGAAATGCTCGTCCCTCGACCTCGATGAGCGCGGCCACCCTCATGGAATTTGACGCAGACGGAAGATCAAGCAAGCGTTTGGTGCCAGAACATAGCGTGCTTGTAATGATGGTGTTTTTCACAATGCGAGCTTTCCCTTTCTCGCTTGCGATATCTTTTCCTTGCTAATCACTTGCCGAGATTAAGGCCCGCATTTGTGATCGTTGCGCCGCCTTTTTAGTTTCCCTGCATCATTAGAAGTCACACTGTAGTGAGCGGGTGTCAGCAGCCGAGCCAGCCACTGACCACCCGCCACCGACTGCGCACCACGGACGACCCGCATCCGGTCTAGCCCAGAGGTTGGACGGGCCGCAGTATCAAGGTCTAAGGCTAGTGCCTTCGATCCAAAGATCGCTCACGGCGGTCCTTTCGCCTCCTTCGTGGCCTGTATTCAAAATGCCTCTAGGCTCGATCATCATCACTTTCGCTTCGCCATCGGCTGCTGTCCTGTGCTCAACACCACGCGGAACGACATAAAGCTCGCCGGCACTCACATGGACGCAACCATCTCGCAGATCGATGCGCAGGGTACCTTCGAGTACAAGGAAGGCTTCGTCAGTCTCCGGATGCGAATGCCAGATAAATTCGCCCTCGATTCGCACGACCTTAAACTGGTAATCGTTCATCTCTGCGACGACTCTAGGGCTCCATTGTTGTTCGATCAGCGAAGCCTTTTGAGCCAGATTCACGGCGAACGATGCATGTTGCTGATGGGAAGTAGACATGAAAGATCCTCTGGAATTGGAGCTTCAGCCTATCCATAGCAACGTGTGCGGCTCTTGTACGATCCTGCAAGTCAGCGGGCGCGCCGCAAACGCTCCAACCAGCGTAAAGGCGGCACCCCGAAGCAGCGCGTGAAGTGTCGGGTCAGGTGGCTCTGGCCGTGAAACCCTGCGGCAAGCGCCGCATCCACTAGCGTTAAACCATTCAGAATCAGGCGGCGAAAACAGTCCAGGCGACGGAGCGTGACGAAGCGGTAAGGGCTAGTCCCGTAGAGCGTCCTGAAATCCCGTGACAGGCTCCACCGCTCGCGCCCAGTGACGTGCTCAAGCATCTCCAGAGTAATACCCAAGTGAAGATGCTCCATGATGAATGCCCGGGCGCGTTCGGCCGACTGGTAATCCAGGCGCTTGCGGCCGCTGGGCTTGCCTGCAACGGCACGCAAAGCTACAGCCAAGTCATACAGGGCATCCTGCTCTTCAAACGCTTCTAAGGGATGGTCCACCGCTTGCACGAGTGCTTCGCTGGCATGGTACAGGCGCGGGTCATTCGACAACCCACCGGCGATAAAAGGCAGCGGTTCGCCACCCAGGACGTTTTGTATGAGCGAGGGGTCGATGTAGGCCATGCGGTAGCGAAAACCCGCCTCTGTGCCAGCCATTCCATCATGGACTTCGTCAGGGTGAAGCACGAGAGTGTTGCCTGGCACACCGTGGCGGAGGGAACCTTTGTAGTGAAAACTCTGCACGCCGGCAAGGGTCCGGCCAATCGAGTAGGTATCGTGTCGGTGAGGGTCATAACCATGATTACCAAACCACGCTTCGATGCGTTCTATGCTGCCAGCTTGCGCGCTGCGTATTACCCAGTCGGACGTGGCTGAACGACCCGTATTTCGCACCATGAGGGATTTTCCTGATATTGCGCCATCCTGCCGAGCCTACGCCGCCCGCACCTTATTGTCTTGAATGGCACCTTTCTTGGTGTTGATCTCGGCGTTCATATCGAGCCCTCTTTCCTGATAGCGCTCGGCGATCTCGAACTTCCCCTCGGCGGGCGGGGCCAGGATATAGGCCAGGCCATTGAGTGCGCGCATGCGCTCGATATCTTCGGGTCCCGTTCGCATCAGCAGGGTGTATTGCCGGCAGATCGATGGCGGGATGACCATCGGGCTGTCTTCCTGGCTGCAGTTGATCAGGTCCTCGGTCCTGAGCTGGCTAAACCCAATGAATACGGCGCCAGTCACGGCACAGGCTGCCACCGAAAGCGACACCCACAGACGGCTCATGCGTGAGCCCTGCTCATCGCAGCGCCCTGATGACCGCCGACCTGTCTTCGCCGGGGCGCTGATTCTGGAGCTGTTCAGCGACTTGGGCCGGGGTCTCCCCCTCGCTGTTCGGCTTCGATTTATCGGCGCCGTGCCGAAGGAGAAACGCTATGTTTTCGGGCTGGTTGAGGATGACGGCGCTGTGCAAGGCGGTGTAGGTGCGCTCCCCCTGAGCGGCCCGAATGTCGGCATTCACATCGAGGCCGCTGGCCAGGAATCGTGCAGCCAATTCAAACCGCCGAGGATGCTCGGATTGAAGCACGAAGGCGATTCCGCCATCGGCCTGCAACTGCTGGATATCGGCTGGCTCCATGCGGAAATGGAGCAGGTACTGGCGGCAGATCGGTGCCGGCATGACGAACCCATTGCCAGGCTCGCTGCACAAGATGAGCTGCTGCACACGGTACTGGCGCATTGAGTTCAACGCCAATACTGATATCGAGACCAGGGTCAGAATCACCAGACCAGAGAGCAGCCGCTTGATCATGAGTGTCGGCCCGAGGTGAAGGAGGGGCAGAAAGCGATGGCGCTGCGAACTTCATGGCGTCCGCCGCGGGCGCGCATCACGAACAGATCGGTGCGGAAACGGCGGCTGATTTCAACGCGCACGGTCTCGTAGATTTCAGCATCCATCAGGTCGGAGGCCCGGGCGTGTTTGAACCTGTGCTTTGCGGCCTTCTTGCCGAACCCCTTGATCAACTTGCCTGCATTGGGTCCAGATCGAAAGAGGGACGAGACGAGCGCGTCCGCATATCCCATCGTGTAAGACGCATCGATGCCGGCGACGAGCAGGCCTTGCGCAAAGTTGCGCGTGTTGCCGGTTACCGCCATCGCGTCAATATTGGCGCTATCAGCAGGGAAGAAGAACTTGAGAGCTTGCCGGGTCTCTTGTTCGTCGAGAACAAGTTCGTCCGCAGTGAATGTCCGCAGGTATATCGTGCCTTCCATGGTGCAGCTCTCCGGTGGTGCTGTTGATGCTCCCAAGTGTACCGGCCCGGGGCCATCGCCTTGGCTGACCGGCCTCACATTTTGCGATTAATGTACGGGGGGCGCAAAAAAACAAAGGCCTGCATCGCTGCAAGCCTTTGATTTTATTGGTGCGGCACCAGGAGTCGAATGTCCATGCAATACATTGTTTTATATGGCTTTTTTGTGGGGCTTCATAAAAAGTACCTCTAAAGCTATCCTGCTGAGTGTAGTTGCTTTAATCCTGCCTTTGATATGCTTGAGGCCGATCTGAAATATTTTAAAGTATCTGCATATTGAAAAGGCGCTGCTCTCTCTGCTTTAATGAACAAGTTTAGGTTAATATTTGTGGTGTTCTGTTAGGAGTAGTTGCAGATGAGTGAGCTAAACTTTGACTTGTATAATGTAACCGTCGATGATCTGCAAGAATACGACCTAGCGCTGATCGCAGCATTTGTAGAATTGGTCGGTGCGACAAATGCATATAAGAAAATGGTCGAGGTTGGGGTAGGGAGTTTCCATCAGTACGATATGGCTTGGCGCGAGTTTTTGCAGGCCATTGATCGTGCATGGAATAAAGTGTTAGTGCGATGCCATGGTGAGAAAAAATGGCAAAAGCTCAAGTCGAAGTATGAGAAGTTAAGGAAAGAAGATCCTTTACTTAAGTATGTGGCGCAGGCTAGGAATGTAACGGAGCATTCTATTTCTGATGTGATAATGGATTGGAACGCCAATCTCAAAGCTCAGCCTGTTTTGGGCGGCATACACCTGTCATGGTCGCCTTGGGATAGACCTCTTCTACCCGTTACGAATAGAGGGGCAACTTTCTTGCCGCCGAAGAAGCATTTATCTAAATCAATGGATTATTACCGACAAAAGCGGCCGGGGGTAGAAGAGCCGCGAGTTGTGGCGGAGTTGGCGATGCAGTTTTATGTGAATTTGATGCAGGAGATAACTAATGAAGTATTTCCTGAAATTAAAAAACGTAACGCAGGTGGAGTAAAAGGGAATTCCATTGGGCCGGTTCAGATACTTTAGAAATTCGATGGCCTACAGCTTGCTTGAGGAATAATTTAGATACCCTGCCATTACTAAATTGATAGGGTATCTACTAGCCTATACTCACTGTGCTTGAGGCTCTTCGCTGGTAATGCGCGCAGTGTACTCAAACACATACTCACCGACAGGTAGGGTGACGTGTTTGCTGTCAGATTTTAAATGGATGTTGAAATCATAGTTAGTGCCGGTGCCGGCGCTAATTGTGCAGTTAGGTAACTCGGAAGGTGCCGATACCAGTTCGACACTAACTTCCGGTGGTGCCTCCATAATAGGGTCGAAGTGACCACTGCCAGTAAAGTTCTTAACTGGTCTCCTGAGATTAACAATCAGCTCTCCGCTGTGGTGTTCCGTGGAGGCTGATATGATTTCCTGTGCAATGATTTCTACCGCATGTTCTTTCTCAGTTCTTAAATTATCGATGGCTCTAATTTCGTCTACAGCTTCTCTGTCTACTGTTTGACCCTGGCGTCGTAGAGAAAACTCTAAGAATTTATCTGTCTGATAGATAATAACTCTCTGGCCGGTGTATTCACTAGCCTCTCGTAAAAGCTCCATTCTAGGGCCAGTTGTTTTTCCCGAGAGCTTTTCCCACCAATCTTCTTTTCGTTCAGACGTAACAAATATTATTGGCTTTTCATGTTTTTTTGAATGGTCTAGAATCTGTCGCCAAAGAAAGAAATCGCCGTATGGCCTGTCGCCGTCTTTTTCGTCATCTAGATATCCTGGAGGAATTTTGTTGACTTTCCTCTCTTCTGCTTCAGTTCTTAGAGCAGGAAGTTGCTCATCCGAAAAACTTTCTCCGATAGCTCCTTCAAAAAGCTCTGCGAGCTTTTCGAGTACATCATCTTCGCTTAAGAAATTCGGATGATTAGCTTCAGCTTCGTCAATTATTTCCAGGGATCTATGAATGCTTGGGGTTATTCCTTCCAACATTTGATCAGCTACGTCAGCGGGGATGATTCGATTTCCCTTGAGCTGATTGACCGTGGTTTCAATAGACTTTTTTAGCTTTTCGATTTCATCTTTAGCTTCTTTAAAAGTCTTGCTCGCGGATACAATTACTTTGTTTCTGTTCCGAAAAAATTCTTCAGATGCTTGTTTTGAAAGCCAAAGTGCGCCCTCGAATTTTTGCATGCTCTCAAGTAAGCTGTTTCTTGTCTTCTCGTGGTATCGATATAGGTCAAGTAAAACGTTGGCGTCGACTGTAAGTATTCCGGTTTTCCAAATACTATCTGTTTCTTCAGTACTGGGCTTAAAGTACCACGGGAATTCACTTTTCATAGTTTTCCTTAACTCTTCGACCTGCGTGATAATTTTTTGTCTATTACGTGCTAGGTGGAAATCGGTGTCCTGTTGTTGCTCGTATTGAGGCAAGAGCTTGCTTTCCTGAGGGTATCAATTGGCCATCATTTTGTCTATTACCCATAGCTGTGCTGCAAAGTTGAGGACTTTTTGTCTGAAGAGAAAAATTGCTGTTTTCAATCAGCAAGACGTCCGAGGCGCGCTTGATTTGGCTCTCAGAAAACAATCTGAGCCCATGCGGGCTTAGCCTTCTGAGGTTACACCGCCATGTCAATTTCCTGATCAGAGCCACCAGCCTCGTGCTCGATCCTATGCACAATCCCCACGTCATCCCGCCAAGAATGCTGAGTGTTATCAGGGATCAAGGCCCCTGCGACCTGTGGGGAGTGTCCTCTACGCGGGACTGGCGGCTCCTTACGACCGGGAGCAAGGGCATCTCATGATCTGGCCTCCTGAACACCGTTACCGGTGGGCGGGTGGAGGCTGCATTGGCTGACGAGACCAGTGCCGCGAGATCCTGAGCCGGGTGAGCGCAGCAATGCGATGACCGGGGCATGCCTGACTGTCAGTCAGGTGCAGTCCATTCCTTGGTCTGCGGCACCATCATCTACATCGCTGTTGCTGGAGACATCGGCGTTTGTCACGCCGATTGTCACAAGGGGAATTGCCGCTGAGCCATGTGCGTTCAGGGCTGCAGCAGTGTCAGGAGCGCCCGTCTCTTTCCGGTGAAAGAGACGGGCGCAGGTTGGCGCACGCGAAATGGCCAAGCGGATAAGTTGCTGCTGAGCAGATGGGTAGGGTGGTTGCCGCAGGGGCAACGATATTGAGGTGGCATCCATCACATGGGTAGTGACCGTACGAGCTGCCGGACGCGAATCGTACTTGCGGGTGAACCACCGCGGGAGCGGCGTGACCTCCAAGGTTCAGGTCACCTGGGGTGCTGCATCGACAGCTCTTGCGACTCCCGGTCTACGCTTGTGGACAATATTCGTCAAGCAGCGCGATATCAGGGATTTAGCGCCTGTGGATAAACTATCCCCCGGTGGACATCAGTGGTTTTCCACAGACGTAAGCTGTGCCAGCAGTTTTTTCTTAGGTATGGTCCTTTCAAACGGGGCGGCTTTGCAGCCCCGTTTGAAAGGACCCGCGCGGAGGAGCTTCATGCGGTGCTGTGGGTAACTTCACAGCGAGTTGAGGTGGTGGTGCGGCGGGTTACTCGGCCCTCTTGGCACTGCGAAGCCGCGTGACGTTCTCGCCCGTCTGCTTGGCAAACTCATGCGGCGTCACATGGTCCTCGCGGTTCGCCTCCAAAAACCGGCTCCACCAGGTCATGATCATCCGGCGTTCTTCGAGGAACTCGGCCTTGTGGGTATAGGCGGCGCGCACGTTGTTACGTTCCTTGTGGCTCATCTGCCGTTCGATAGCCGTCTCCGACCATAGGCCAGACTCGACCAGCGCACTGCACGCCATGGCCCGGAACCCGTGGCCGCAGATATCCACCTTGGTGTCGTAGCCCATCGTCCTGAGCGCGGCATTCACCGTGTTCTCGGACATCGGTTTCCACGGCTTGGCATCCCCCGCGAACACCAGCTCGAACTTGCCGGTGATCGCGTGGATCTGCTCAAGCAAGGCCACTGCTTGCGGCGATAAGGGTACAACGTGAATGTCCCCGGCCATCTTCGTACCTCTTGTGGAAAACGGCACGCCGTCCAGCGCCGGGCGGGTGTCGGGGATTTCCCAAATTCCGCGTTTGAGGTCGAATTCGTTCCAGCGGGCGAAGCGCAGTTCACTGGAGCGTACGAATACATGCAGCGACAGCATCACCGTGAGGCGCGTAAGCGGGCGACCTCTGTAGTCCTCGATGCATGCCAGTAGCTCTGGCAGCCGCGATAAGGGTAGTGCGGGTCTGTGAGTTACCCGTGGTGTCTTGATCGAGCCATCGAGGTCATGAGCCGGGTTCGCTGTGATTTAGTCGCAGTCGTTTGGCTTCACGCATGATGCTTTGCAGGTAGTTCTTGATCCTGAGCGCCACGTCGATGGTGCCGCGCTTCGTCACGGCTTCAAGTGGCTGCATGAGGTCGTGGGTGTCCAACTCAACGATTGCTCTGGCACCGATCAAAGGGAATACGTGAGTCTTCAAGCGGCTGAGCACTGTTTTGGCGTGGCCGGGCGCCCACTTGGGCACCATGCTCGTGTGCCAGTCGAGCGCAACGCTTTCAAAGGTGCGGCCGTTGATAACGGCCTGGGTCTTGGTTTGTTGCTTGTACTGGATGGGATCTATGCCGTTTGCGAGCTGCTGCTTGATCTCGAAGCGCTTGCGGCGTGCGTCGCCCAGCCCGACCACCGGATAGCTGCCGAGGGCGGTCAGGCCCTCGCGGCCATCGGGTTTCACGTACCTGAGCCGCCAGCCTTTGCGGCCGTTGGGTTGCACAAGCAGGTAAAGACCGTCGCCGTCGAAGAGCTTGTACTCGCGCTCTCTGGGCTTTGCCGTGCGACAGGCGGTGTCTGTAAGCGGGGCAGTGGTGCGGGCCATAAGGGTAGTCTCCAATATCGAAACGGACCTCTATCCTTAAAACTACCCTTATTAGCGCTGGCTACCCTCGGAATCCGACGGAACGCCAAAACGAAAAAACCCGCCAGAAGGCGGGTTTTTCGGGGGTTCCAGAGATTTTGAAAGCTTTCTATAGAACCTTGAATGGTGCCGGCACCAGGAGTCGAACCCGGGACCTACTGATTACAAGTCAGTTGCTCTACCAGCTGAGCTATACCGGCGGGGAGGGCAGCATTATAGCCATCTGGCTCGGCGAGTAAACTGTTGATGCGTTTGAGGAATACGGTTGAGGCCATGGTTGGGGCGGTGGGCGGGCGAGGCGCCTTCATTGTCGGCTTTAAAAGTCATCGACCGTCTGAACGGCGAAGCCGCAGGCGGATAACTCTCTCTTCCCCCGGCTTCGTACGCCCAGGGTCCCCGAGGCTCAGCGCTCGGCGACGATCAGCAGGTTGCGCGGCGTGAGGTTCTGATCGCAGAAGGGGCCGACCTGTACGCGGTAGCCGCGGTCTTCCAGGTACAGAGCGCGGTCCAGCACCAGCCAGAGTTCCAGGGGGCGGCGGAACAGGCCGCGCAGCAGTTCCAGGTTACGGACCTCGGCCAGGCGTCGCCAGCCGGCGGTTTCCCAGTGGGCCCAGTCGAGGGTGGCGGGCAGGTCGAGGCGGCCGTTGGCCAGGGCGACGGCCTGTTCGGCGAAGGGGCGCTCCAGCCAGGTACCGGGCAGGGAGGGGGTGGGCAGGTAGTGGTCCTCGCTGCGCAGGTGCCGCTGCAGCAGGTCGAAGCCCAGGCGGTGGGCCATGGAGCGGTCGCGCTGGCGGCGCACCCGGGCGCCGGCGGTGACGGTCTCGCTGATGGCCAGGCGCAGGTCCTCGCGGTCGAGGGCCAGGGCGGCTTCGCGGCCAGCCTGGGAAAGCGGCTGGTACGCCGAGGCTTCGGTGCGGTTGTAGCAGCAGGGGGCCAGCGCCAACCGGGCGCAGCCGGCGGCGTCAGCCAGGCGCATCAGGCGCAGGTGCAGGTCGCCACAGGCGTGCAGGGCGACCGGGGTGTGGTGGGCGTCGAGCCGCTGGGCTGCGTCCTCGGCCAGCACATCCTGCTGCAGGTGTTCGGCCTCCAGGCCCAGGCGATCACTCAGGCGCTGGCCTTCCCGCACCAGGTCGGGGTCCTGTTCCAGGCAGCGCAGCGGATGGCCGTCATGGGCCAGGCGCCGGCCCAGATGCCCTTTCCCGGCGCACCAGTCGAGCCAGTGGTGCACCGGGTCGGTGAAGCGCAGGCTGGCGGCGAAGGCGTCGATCTGCTGCCACTTGCGACCCGGGACATCCACGTTGAAACGGCTCGGCAGCGACGGGGTGGGTTGCCGGGGGAAGGGGGCCAGTGCCGTGAGGGCTGCCGCCTCGGCGGCCAGGGCCGGGTAGGGCGCCGGGGCGCCGGTGAGGCGTTCCGGTCGGGCATGGTCGGCCTCGGCCGCCGCCAGGTCGCGCGCCCGCAGCCACTGCGCCAGGTCCGGATGCCGGGCTTCCCAGGGCAGGGTCGGCGTGGTGAAGGGCTTGGGGCGCCACAGCTCCTGGTGAGCGTGGAGGAAGGCGTCCAGCGCGAGAAAGCGCACCCGCAGGTGCGGGCCCTGGAGGGGCAGGGAAGGGTTCACGGACGAACGAGGACCGGTGGCGCAGGGAGAGCGAGTATAGCGCGAAGGGCGCGGCGGCCTTTCGTGGAGGCCTCGGCGCCCCGGTCGGGCGTCGTCCCAGCCCAGCGCTGCTGGCTCAGCGCCCCTGACTCAGCGTCCCTGACTGGCGTCGACCCGCAGCCAGCGCTCGAGGAGCTTGAAGGCGCGGACCAGCCCGTAGGAGATCGCCAGGTAGAACAGCCCGGCGGCGAAGAAGATCTCCACCGGCAGGTAGGTACGGGCGATGATGGTGCGCGCCATGCCGGTCAGCTCCAGCAGGGTGATGGTGCTGGCCAGGGCGCTGGCCTTGAGCATCAGGATCACTTCGTTGCTGTAGGCCGGCAGGCCGATGCGCGCGGCCCGCGGCAGGATGATGAAGAACAGCGCCTGGCTGCGGGACATGCCCAGCGCCCGGGCCGCCTCGATCTCGCCACGGGGAATGGCCTGGATCGCGCCGCGCAGGATTTCCGCGATGTAGGCGGCGGTGTGCAGGGTCATGGTGATGACCGCGCACCAGAACGGGTTGCGCAGGTAGGGCCAGAGCATGCCCTTGCGCACCGCGTCGAACTGCGCCAGGCCGTAGTAGACCAGGAACAGCTGCACCAGCAGCGGGGTGCCGCGGAAGAAGAAGATGTAGGCGTATGGCACGGCGCGCACGTACCAGTTGCGCGAGCTGCGGGCGATGCCCATGGGGATCGCCAGGATCAGCCCGGCGACCACCGCGATGGCCACCAGCTCCAGGGTGAGCAGCGCGCCGTCCGCCAGCTTCGGCAGCCACTTGATGATGACGTCCCAGTTCATGCGGCGCTCCTGATGAAACCGCGGGCGGCGCGGCGCTCGAGGAAGTACATGCCGGTCATGGCGACCACGGTCAGGCCGAGGTAGATGAAGGCGGCGACCATGTAGAAGGTGAACGGCTCCTTGCTGGCCGTCACGGCGATCTGCGAGCGGCGCATGATCTCTTCCAGGCCGATCACCGAGACCAGCGCGGTGTCCTTCATCAGGATCATGAACAGGTTGCCCAGGCCGGGCAGGGCGATGCGCCACATCTGCGGCAAGATGATCCGCCAGAGGATGCGCGGGCGCGACAGCCCGAGCGCCTGGCCGGCCTCGCGGTGGCCCTTGGGAATCGCCAGGATCGCGCCTCGGAACACCTCGGTGGCGTAGGCGCCGAAGCACAGGCCGAGGGCGATGGTGCCGGCGGCGAAGGCACTCAGTTCCAGCTGCGGATAACCGATGGCCTCGCCCAGGCTGCGCATCAGATTGACCGTGCCGAAGTAGATCAGCAGCACCCAGAGCAACTCGGGCACGCCGCGGACCAGGGTGGAATACAGGCCGCCGAGCCATTGCAGCGGCTTGGCGGCGGAGGTCTTGGCCAGCGCGCCGAGCAGGCCGAGCACTAGACCCAGGCTCAGCGCGGACAGCGCGAGCTTGATGGTCATGAGCGTCCCGGCGGCCAGGGCGGGGCCGAATCCGTGGAGATCGAACGTCATCTGTGGGCTACTGCAGGCATGCGGGGGGAAAGCCGGCGCCGTGGGGCGCCGGCCGGACTACGACCGCGACTACATCAATAGATGTTGAACGGGAAGTACTTGTCGTTGATTTTCTTGTAGGTGCCGTCGGCGATGATGTCCTTGAGCGCGGTGTTCAGCTTCTCCCGCAGCGGGTCGCCCTTGCGCACTGCGATGGCGATCTTGTCGTTGTCGAACACCGGGTCGCCCTTGAATTCGAAGTCCTTGCCGGCCGGGCTCTTGAGCCATTCCCAGTTGACGAACTTGTCCGCCAGTACGCCGTCGACGCGGCCCGAGGCGAGGTCGAGGTAGGCGTTTTCCTGGGTGTCGTAGAGCTTGATGTCCACCACGCCGTCCATGTTGTCTTCCAGCCAGGTGCCGGCGATGGTGGCCCGCTGGGCGCCGATCACCTTGCCTTTGAGGCTGTCCTTGTCGGTCTTGAAGTCACTGGCCTTGGGCGCGATGAACTGCAGCTTGTTGGTGTAGTAGGCGTCGGTGAAGTCCACCGCCTGCTTGCGCTCCTCGGTCACCGACATGGAGGCGGCGATGAAGTCGAATTTCTTCGCGTTGAGGGCCGGGATGATGCCGTCCCAGTCGGAGGTGACCACCTCGCACTCGGTCTTCATCTTGGCGCACAGGGCCTTGGCGATCTCCACGTCGAAGCCACCGGCCTGGCCGCTGGCGTCGATCAGGTTGAAGGGCGGGTAGGCGCCTTCGGTGCCGATCTTCAGGGTGTCGGCGAAGGCGGACGAGCCGAACGCCAGGGAAGCGGCCGCGGCCAGCAGGATCTTCTTGTAGTTCTTCATGGGATTGATGCTCCGTTAGCGATTGCTGGACATGAATTGTTTGCAGCGCGCCGATCGCGGGTTCTCGAACACCTGCTCGGGCGTTCCCTGTTCTTCCACCAGGCCCTGGTGCAGGAACACCACTTCGCTGGATACCTGGCGGGCGAAATTCAGTTCATGGGTGACCAGCAGCATGGTGCGCCCTTCCTCGGCGAGTGCGCGGATCACGTTAAGCACTTCTTGTACCATTTCCGGGTCGAGGGCCGAAGTCGGCTCGTCGAACAGGATCACCTTGGGGCGCATGGCCAGGGTGCGGGCGATGGCCGCGCGTTGCTGCTGGCCACCGGAGAGGTGGGCGGGGTAGGCGTGGCGCTTGTCGGCGATGCCGACCTTGGCCAGCAGCGCCTCGGCGATTTCGGTGGCCTCGGCGCGGCTCTGGCCGTGCACCCGGCGCGGCGCCTCGATGATGTTGTCCAGCACCGTCATGTGGGGCCAGAGGTTGAAGTTCTGGAAGACGAAGCCGATCTCGCTGCGCAGGCGATTGATCTGGCGGTTGTCCCGGGCGACCAGCTCGCCGTCCTTCGCCGCCTTGAGCTTGAGTTCCTCGCCGGCCACGATGATCTGGCCCTGGTGCGGGTTCTCCAGCAGGTTGATGCAGCGCAGGAAGGTGGATTTGCCGGAGCCGGAGGAGCCGAGGATGGAAATGACGTCGCCGTCGCGGGCGGTGAGGGAGATGCCCTTGAGCACTTCGAGGTCGCCGTAGCGTTTGTGCAGGTTGCGGATTTCCAGCGCGGGCGTGGCCTCGGCCATGGGGATACCTCTTATTATTCGAATGCGCTCCGTCTGCTTCGTGGCCGTCCTGGCGAGGGCAACCTAGCACAGCGTTCTGTGGGGCGCCAAGCGCACCGCGGCGGCCGGCGCGGACCGTGATGGCAATGTGTCGCATCGGCGCAGCGCGCTGTCGCGTAACCACAAGAACGCCCGTTTGACGCCGTTCCCGGGCCATGCCGGGGCCGCCTCGGCGGCGCGCCGGCGGCCCTCCGCGGTCAGGCCAGCATGCCGCTGACCTTCTCCCGCAGCAGGTCGATGCTGAACGGCTTGGCGATCATCTCCATGCCGCCGGTGAGCAGTTGCCCGTCGATGTCGGCGATCTCCGCGTAGCCGCTGGCGAACAGCACCGGAAGGTCCGGGCGCGCCTGGCGTGCGGCCTGGGCCAGTTGCTGGCCGTTCATGCCCGGCAGGCCGATGTCGGTCATCAACAGGTCCAGAGGTTGCGGGCCCTGAAGGATCGGCAGGGCTTCCTGGGCGTCGGCCGCCTGCAGCACGGTGTAGCCGAGGTCTTCCAGGACCTCGACGGTGAGCATGCGCACGATGTCGGCATCCTCCACCACCAGGATGGTCTTGACCGAGCCGTCGGCGGCGGGGGCGCTGTCGGGTGTGTCGTTGCGTTCTTGCATGGTGGTGTCCCTGGGCAGGTAGAGGGCGACGCGGGTTCCCTGGCCCGCTTCGCTATGGATACGGATGTGTCCGCCGGTCTGCTTGACGAAACCGTGGACCATGGACAGCCCCAGGCCGGTGCCTTGGCCGATGGTCTTGGTGGTGAAGAACGGCTCGAAGGCGTGGGCGAGGGTGTCGGCGCTCATGCCGCTGCCACTGTCGCACACTTTGCACAGGACGTAATCGCCCGGGGGCGGTGCGTCCTCCTGGGGCGGGGCATCTTGGGGCACCCTCAGGTTGGCGGTTTCCAGCAGCAGACGGCCGCCGCCGGGCATGGCGTCCCGGGCGTTCTCGATCAGGTGTTGTAGTACCCGCAGCAACTGGTGCGGGTCGCTGCGGGTCGGCCACAGGTCGGCGGCCAGCCGGGTGACCAGGGCGGTGCGCGGCCCGAGCAGGCGGCGCAGGCCGTCCTCCTGAGTGCGGACCAGCTCGTTCAGGTCCACCGTGGCCAGCGCCAGGGTCTGGCGGCGGGCGAAGGCCACCAGGTTGTGGGTCAGCGCGGCGCCCCGGTTGGCCGATACGCTGGCCGCGTCCAGCAGCCGCTCCACGTCGGCGCGGGCGGCCGGCGGCAGCTTGCGACGGATCAGTTCCAGGCTGCCGATGACCCCGGCCAGCAGGTTGTTGAAGTCGTGGGCGATGCCTCCGGTCAACTGGCCGAGGGCTTCCATATTCTGGGCCTGGTTCAGCACTTCCTCGGCGTGCTTGAGGGCGTCCTGGGTGCGCTTTTCCTCGCTGACGTCGCGGGCGTTGCTGTAGATGTAGCGGTCGCCCGGCGTGCTGCGCCAGGCCAGCCAGCGGTACTGGCCGTGCTTGTCGCGCAGGCGGTTCTCAAAGGGCCGGGTGCGCACGCCCTCGGCGAGGCTGCGGCGCTCGCGCTCGGTGCGCTCCAGGTCGTCGGGGTGCACCAGCCAGTGCACGGTGCGCCCCACCAGTTCGGCCTCGCTCCAGCCGAGGGTGTCTTCCCAGGCCGGGTTGATGCTCAGCAGCACGCCCTCCGGACTGGCCACGCACAACAGGTCCTGGCTGAGGCTCCACAGGCGGTCGCGTTCCTGGGTGCGCAATTCGATGCGCTGTTCCAGGGCGGCGGTGCGCAGGCGGCTGTCCTCCTGGGCACGGGCCTGAACGACGCCCAGGGCCAGGCTGTCGGCGAGGCTGGCGAGGAAGGTCCGGTAGGCGCCGTCCAGGGCGCGCCGAGGGCTGACGCCGGCCACCAGGTAGCCCATGGGCGTGGCGCCACCCCGGGCTTCGTGGAGCGGCTGGATCTGCACGCTGTGCACGGGCTCCGGCCAGGGCGGCAGGACCAGCCCCGGCGCGCGCTGGGCCAGGTCGGTGCAGGTGTGGCCGGTGCGGGTCTGGGTCTCGGCCAGGGGCCAGGACGAGGCATCGCCCGGCGCGATGATCTCCGGTGCCAGGGGGTGGTCGCCCGGCAGGCCGCTGGCGACCACGCGTTGCAGGCGGCCGGGTTGCCGCGGGTCCACCAGGTAGAGCAGGGCGAACGGCAGGTCCGCCGGAGCGCTCGCCAGCAGCGGCTGCGCCCGCTGGCAGAAGTCGTCCACCGTTTCGCTCTGAGCGCCAGCCTCCGCCAGGGTCGCCAGCAGGTGGGCGCGGCGCGCGCCGAGGACCTTGGTGGTGGTCTCGATCACCGTGTTGTAGAGCCCCACCGGGCGACCGTCGACGCCGGGGATGGGGCTGACGTTGTAGTTGAAGTAGCACTCCTCGACGTAGCCGAGGCGTTGCATCGGCAGCATGCCGTCCTCGGTGTGTACCGCCGCCCCGGTGCGCATGATGCCCTCGAACATCGGCTGGATGATCGGCCAGATGTCCGACCAGGCCTCCCGCGCCGGGCGCCCCAGGGCCCAGGGATGCTTGTCGCCGGGGATGGCGCTCCAGGCGTCGTTGTACAGCAGGTGGAAATCCTCGCCCCAGTAGATGCACACGGGAAAGCTGCAATTCAGCCCGACGCCGAGGATTGCCTTGAGGATCGGCGACCAGTCGCCGATCGGGCCGAGGGGGCTGGTGCTCCAGTCGCGGCCGCGGATCAGGTCGGCCATGGGGCCGTGGCCGATGATCGGCTCGCTCGGCCCCGGCGCGGGCGATGCGGAGGGAGTCTGGTAAGGCATGGCGAAAACATCCTGGTTTTACGGTGACGCGAGTGCGGTGACGCGGCGAGGGCCCTCGGGCGCTGGTTAGAAATGGAGGGGCGGGAAAAGATTCCATCGATCTCGCGGGCAGCGTGAAAATCGTCCGAACCCTTTTCGGGGGCCGCAGTCGATTGCAGGTTGCCATGCCTGCAGGCTCGCATCGCGAACGCCCCAGTAACGGCGTGGCCGTTTGAAGTCTCCCGGTGGCGCCAGTACCATCCGGGGCTTTGTCCGCCTTTTCCGTCAACCGACCGACCACCCGCGCCCGGAATCCCTTTCGATGACCAGCCTCGACGAGCAAAGTTTTCGCCGTATCCTTGCCCGCAACGTCACCCTGCCGCTGGGTGTCGGGCTGCTCAGCGCTGTGTTCTTCGCCGCCCTCATCGGCTACCTGCTCAACGTGCTGGACTGGGTCGAGCACACCGACCGGGTGATCAGCAATGCCAACGAGGCCACCAAGCTGGCGGTGGACCAGGAAACCGGCATGCGCGGGTTCATCATCACCGGCACCGAGAGCTTCCTCGATCCCTACGAGTTGGCCGTGCCGCGCTTCGATGCGCAGATCCGCACCCTGCTGGACCTGGTGGCGGACAACCCCCAGCAGATCGACCGCCTCAAGCGCATCGAGGCCCTGCAGAAGCAGTGGAACGCGGTGGCCGCCGAGCTGATCGCCATGCGTCGCGCGGGGCAGGATCTGGCGCCGGTGATCGGCTCCGGTCGCGGCAAGCGCATCACCGACGAGGTCCGCGCCGAATTCGCCCAGTTCATCGGCACCGAGGAACAGCTGCGCTTCCAGCGGCGCAACACCGCTAACAGCAGCACGTTCTGGCTGGTGGGCTTCTACCTGCTGTTCAGCCTCGGGGTCGGCGGCTTCCTCGCCTACTTCGGCCGCCGCGAGCTGATGGCGCTGTCGCGGACCTACAACGGCGCGTTGCGCCAACAGGACCAGCACGCCAAGGTCCTGCACCACCAGGCCTGGCTGCGCAGCGGCCAGACCCAGATGGCGGAAAAGCTGATCGGCCAGCCGGGCATGAGCCAGCTGGGCCGCAACGTGCTGGAGTTCCTCGCCCAGTACCTGGACTGCGTGGTGGGCGCGCTGTACGTGCGCGAGCACCATGGCGGCCTGGCCCGCATCGCTTCCTACGGCTTCTCCCGTGACCAGGAGAAGGCCGACCAGTCCTTCTACAGCGCCGAGGGCCTGGTGGGCCAGGCCGCTCAGGAGAAGCGCCTGATCCAGCTGGACGAGCTGCCGGCCCACTACCTGAAGGTCAACTCCGGGCTGGGCGAGGGCGAGCCGCGCAGCGTGGTGCTGCTGCCCTTCACCGACGAGGACAAGGTCAACGGCGTAGTGGAGCTGGGCTTCCTGCGCCCGCCAACCGAGCGCGACGCCGAGTTCTTGCGGCTGATCGCCGGCAACATCGGCAGCTCCATCGAGGCCGCCCGTTACCGTCATCGCCTGCAGGAAGTGCTGGCCGAGACCCAGCAGCTCAACGAGGAGCTGCAGGTTCAGCAGGAAGAGCTCAAGACCGCCAACGAGGAACTGGAAGAACAGTCGCGCATCCTCAAGGAATCCCAGAGCCACCTGGAGAGCCAGCAGGCCGAGCTGGAGCAGACCAACGAGCAGCTGGCGGAGCAGGCCCAGGAGCTGTCCAACCAGCGCGACACCCTGAACCAGAAGAACAACGCCCTCAACGAGGCCCAGGAGCAGCTGGAGCAGCGCGCCCTGGAGCTGCAGCGCGCCAGCCGCTACAAGTCCGAGTTCCTCGCCAACATGTCCCACGAGCTGCGCACGCCGCTGAACAGCTCGCTGATCCTCGCCAAGCTGCTGGCGGACAACAACCACGGCAACCTGAACGACGAGCAGGTGAAGTTCGCCGAATCCATCTATTCCGCCGGCAACGATCTGCTCAATCTGATCAACGACATCCTCGACATCTCCAAGGTGGAAGCCGGCAAGCTGGACGTGCGGCCGGAGAGCAGCCGGGTCTCCAAGCTGGTGGAATCGCTGCAGATGCTCTTCGAACCCCTGGCCGGGCAGAAGCACCTCGCGTTCCGCGTCTCCCTGGCGGATGCCGCGCCCAAGGTGCTGTTCACCGACCGCCAGCGGGTCGAGCAGATTCTCAAGAACCTGCTGTCCAACGCCCTGAAGTTCACCGAGAAAGGCGAGGTGTCGCTGACCGTGAACCCGCATCCCAAGGGCATCGCCTTCGCCGTGCGCGACACCGGTATCGGCATCCGCCAGGACCAGCAGGAAAGCATCTTCGAGGCCTTCCGCCAGGCCGACGGCACCACCAACCGCCGTTACGGCGGCACCGGTCTGGGCCTGTCCATCTCCCGCGACCTGGCCCGCCTGCTGGGCGGCACCATCACCGTGGAGAGCCGGCCGGGCGAGGGCAGCACCTTCACCCTGCTGCTGCCGGAGACCTACGAGGAGCCGCTGCTGGACACCACGCCGGCGCCGCTGCCCACCGCCGCCCTGGCCAGCCTGCCGATCTCGCCGACGCCCAGCGTCGCCGAGGCGCCCGCTGTCAGCCTCCCCGCCACCGAGCGACCGCCGCTGCCCAGCTTCGCCGACGACCGCGAGCGCGCGCCGTTCGCCAACCGCGCGGTGCTGGTGATCGAGGACGAGCCGAAGTTCGCCAAGATCCTCTTCGACCTGGCCCACGAACTGGGCTACCACTGCCTGGTGGCCCACGGGGTGGACGAGGGCATGAGCCTGGCCCGGCAGTTCCGCCCGGACGCGATCCTGCTGGACATGCGCCTGCCCGACGGCTCCGGCCTGACCATGCTGCAGCAGCTCAAGGAAGACCCGAAGATCCGCCACATCCCGGTCCACGTGATCTCCGTGGAGGACCGCATGGAGGCCGCGCTGCACCTTGGCGCCATCGGCTACGCGGTGAAACCCACCACCCGCGAACAGCTCAAGGAAGTGTTCGGCAAGCTGGAGGCCAAGCTGGACCAGAAGGTCAAGCACATCCTGCTGGTGGAGGACGACGCCCGCCAGCGCGACAGCATCGCCCGTCTGATCGGCGACGAGGACATCGAGATCACCGCGGTGGAGCTGGGCAGCGAGGCCCTGGAGAAGCTTCACACCACCATCTTCGACTGCATGATCATCGACCTGAAACTGCCGGACATGCAGGGCAACGAACTGCTCAAGCGCATGGCCAGCGAGGAAATCTGCTCGTTCCCGCCGGTGATCGTCTACACCGGGCGCAACCTGTCCCGGGACGAGGAGGCGGAGCTGATGAAGTATTCCCGCTCCATCATCATCAAGGGCGCCCGGTCGCCGGAGCGGTTGCTGGACGAGGTCACCCTGTTCCTCCACAAGGTGGAGGCGGAACTCTCCAGCGACCGCCAGCGCATGCTCAAGACCGCCCGCAGCCGCGACAAGGTCTTCGAAGGGCGGCGCATCCTGCTGGTGGACGACGACGTGCGCAACATCTTCGCCCTCACCAGCGCCCTGGAGCAGAAGGGCGCCGAGGTGGAAGTGGCGCGCAATGGCCTGGAGGCCATCGACAAGCTCAACGAGGTGGCCGACATCGACCTGGTGCTGATGGACGTGATGATGCCGGAAATGGACGGCTACCAGGCCACCATGGAAATCCGCAAGGACCCGCGCTGGCGCAAGCTGCCGATCATCGCGGTCACCGCCAAGGCGATGAAGGACGACCAGGAGCGCTGCCTGCAGGCCGGCGCCAACGACTACCTGGCCAAGCCGATAGACCTGGATCGTCTGTTCTCCCTGATCCGCGTCTGGATGCCCAAACTGGAACGGATCTGACATGCCCGATCGTGACATCGAAATCGAGCTGCGCCTGCTGATCGAGGCTATCTACCTCAAGTACAGCTACGATTTCCGCGACTACTCCGGCGCGTCCCTGAAGCGCCGGGTGTTGCACGCCCTGACCCAGTTCGACTGCAAGACCATCTCGGCCCTGCAGGAGCGGGTGATCCACGAGCCCCAGGCGTTCATGCAGCTGCTGCAGTACCTCACCATCCCGGTGAGCGAAATGTTCCGCGACCCGTCGTACTTCCTCGCCCTGCGCCAGCAGGTGATACCGGTACTGCGCACCTACCCGTCGCTGAAGATCTGGATCGCCGGCTGCAGCACCGGGGAAGAGGTGTACTCCATGGCGATCCTGCTCAAGGAGGAGGGCCTGCTGGACCGCAGCATCCTCTACGCCACCGACATCAACCCGCATTCCCTGGAGAAGGCCCGGCAGGGCATCTTCTCCCTGGACAACATCCGCGGCTACACCGAGAACTACCAGAAGGCCGGCGGCCGCCAGTCCCTCTCCGACTATTACATCGCCGCCTACGACGGCGCCCTGTTCGACAAGGCCCTGCGGGAGCGGATGACCTTCGCCGACCACAGCCTCGCCACCGACAGCGTGTTCGCCGAGACCCACCTGATCTCCTGCCGCAACGTGCTCATCTACTTCAACAAGAAGCTGCAGAACCGGGCCTTCGGCCTGTTCCACGAATCGCTCTGCCACCGGGGTTTTCTCGGCCTGGGCAGCAAGGAGAGCCTGGACTTCTCCAACTACGCCCAGCGTTTCGAGGCCGTGCAGCGCCAGGAACGGATCTTCCGCAAGCTATGAACGGCTCGTTCCTCGATCCCGCGCCCCGCCTGGCAGACCGTCGCTTCGACGCGCTGGTGGTAGGCGCCTCCGCCGGCGGCGTACAGGCCATGCTGGAGCTGTTCGCCACCCTGCCGGCGAGCTATCGGCTGCCGGTGGTGGTGGTGCTGCACTTGCCGGAGGAGCGCCACAGCCGCCTCGCCGAGGTGTTCCAGGCGCGGGTGGCGCTGCGGGTGAAGGAAGCCGAGGACAAGGAGACCCTGAGCCCGGGGGTGCTGTACTTCGCCGCGCCTGGCTACCACCTCTCCATCGAGCAGGACCACAGTTTCTCCTTCAGCCGGGAAGAGCCGTTCCACTTTTCGCGGCCCTCCATCGACTTCCTCTTCGAGTCCGCCGCGGACGTGTACGGGGAAGCCCTGGCCGGGTTGCTGCTCACCGGCGCCAACGACGACGGCGCCGCGGGCCTGGCCTGGATCAAGCGCCGCGGCGGCCTGACCCTGGTCCAGGACCCGGCGGACGCCCAGGTGCCCACCATGCCCCAGGCCGCCCTGGCGCGGCACCGCCCCGACTTCATTCTTCCCCTGCGCGCCATGCCGTCCGTGCTGGCCCAACTGGATGCTGCCCCATGCTGAGCGCAACCGAAAGCAAACTGCTGATCGTCGACGATCTGCCGGAGAACCTGCTGGCCCTGGAGGCGTTGATCAAGGGCGAAGGGCGCGAGGTGTTCAAGGCCCAGTCCGCCGACGAGGCGCTGGCGCTGCTGCTGGAGCATGAGTTCGCCCTGGCGATACTCGATGTGCAGATGCCCGGCATGAACGGCTTCGAACTGGCCGAGCTGATGCGTGGCACGGAGAAGACCAAGCACATCCCCATCGTCTTCGTCAGCGCCGCCGGCCGCGAGCTCAACTATGCCTTCAAGGGCTACGAGAGCGGCGCGGTGGACTTCCTGCAGAAGCCCCTGGACATGCACGCGGTGAAGAGCAAGGTCAACGTCTTCGTCGACCTCTACCGCCAGCGCAAGGTGATGATGCGCCAGGTGGAGGCGCTGGAGCGCAGCCGCCAGGAGCAGGAGACCCTGCTCGCCGAGCTACGCGCCACCCAGGAGGAGCTGCAGCGCTCCCTGCGCATGCGCGACGACTTCATGTCCATGGTCTCCCACGAGGTGCGCACGCCCCTCAATGGGCTGATCCTCGATACCCAGCTGCGCAAGATGCAGCTGGAGCGGGCCAATGCCGAAGCCTTCACCTTGGACAAGCTGAGCGCCATGTTCGCCCGGGACGAACGCCAACTGCAGAGCCTGATCCGCCTTATCGAAGACATGCTGGACGTCTCGCGCATCCGCACCGGCAAGCTGTCGATCCGGCCCAAGCGCTTCGACCTGAGCCGGCTGGTGCAGCAGGTGGTGGAAAGCTTCTCCCACCAGCTGGTGACCGCCGAGTACAGCATGTCCGTGTCGGCCGAGACGCCCATCGTCGGCGTCTGGGACGAGTTCCGCATCGAGCAGGTGCTGGCCAACCTGCTGACCAACGCCCTGCGCTACGGCGAGAAGAAGCCTATCGAGGTGCGTGCCTACCCGGTGGAAGAAGGGGGGCGCATCGACGTGCGCGACCGTGGGATCGGTATCTCGCCGGAGAACCAGCAACGGATCTTCCAGCAGTTCGAGCGCGGGGTGGGCACGGAGGCGGTGGCCGGCCTCGGGCTGGGGCTTTACATCTCGGAGCAGATCGTCAAGGCCCATGGCGGCCGCATCGAGGTGCAGAGCACTCCGGGCGAAGGCTCGCTGTTCAGCGTGGTGCTGCCCCTGGGGACCGGGGACGCCGCCCCGGCCTGAGGGCCGACCGTTGGGGCGCTTCGTCGCGCCCCTGGAAACTTGCCCGGCCGGCACGGTCGAAATCCGCGACCTGCCCGGCTTCCGCCCAGGTCGCCGGCCGCGCCAGGCCGCTCAATCGGATGCTGAACCATGGAAAACGCAGTGAACAAGACGGTACTGGTGGTCGAGGACGAGCCGGCGATCCTCATGCTGCTGGTGGATTACCTGACCGGCGAAGGCTACCAGGTGCTGGAGGCCGACTCGGCGGACGCCGCCTTCCTTATCCTGTCCGGGCGCCCGCACCTGGACCTGCTGATCAGCGACTACCGTCTGCCCGGCGGCGTGTCCGGGGTGAAGATCGCCGAACCCGCCCTCAAGCTGCGCCCTAACCTCAACGTCATCTTCATCAGCGGCTACGCCACGGAAATCTTCGAGACCGGCAGCGATGTGCTGGACAAGGCCACCGTGCTCGGCAAGCCGTTCTCCATGGAGACCCTCAAACGCACCATGGAGAGCCTGCTGGGCTGAGCGGCCGCCGGCCTATTCCGGGTCGGCCAGTGACGTGAGGCGCTTGACGCTCACGTAGTTGGACAGCAGGCCCCCCACATCGCCGTTCTGGATGCGGATGACGGAGAACCCGATCATGCCCACCCCTCTGAGGTTGAAGGGCGCCGGTCCAGGGAAGGCGGCGAGGTTCCGGTACTGGTTCGGCGGGCCCATGGTACCCCCAGCATCCTCAAGGTCGAAGCTTACCCAGCCGGTATCGCTATCGGGTGCTTGCAACTGCGTACGGACGTATCGACCACCGAGTATGTCGCTGTCGCCAAACCCAACGATGTTGGTAATCGCACAGAGGTTAGCCCACGCCCATTCAAATCGTGACGAGCCGTCACGATTTCGGTAAGGGCTGTAGAACCCTTCGCACCGACGCCCGTCAATGACGAGTGGGTTGTAGTAAGGGGAATACCGGCTCGCCTCCGGGTCGGCGTTGAGGTAAGCCTTGGTGGGAAACGTGACGGCCCACTCGGTTTCGGCGTTGAGCCCGGCTCCGTAGGCGAATTCGCCGTCGGCGCTTCGGCGGGTCAGCAGGGCCGTGACCGCTTCGGCCCCATTGCGGAAGGACACCGACGTCCCACGCATCTTCGCGAACACCGTTTCGCTCTGGGCCAGGGTGGGCTCGGGGTCTTCCGGACGGGTCTGGCGGGCGTGCTGGCTGAAGTCCAGCAGCGCCGTGGCGTCCAGGGCGATCTGCTCGCCGTTCATCACGTTGGTCATGGTCACGCTGCCGAACAGCTGGCCTTCGGGAGGGGCAAGCCCGGCCTTGCTGTTCTGGGCCCAGACGCCGCCTTCGGCGAACGCAGCGCTGAAGCGACCGCAATCGGCGGGATAGCCATAGAACAGCTGCATGAGTGCAAACTCCTCACTCTGCGAGGCCGGAGCCATGTAGACGCCTGTCTCGATGACCTCGAGGGTGCCCACTCGACTGCGCGCCGCCAGCTCGGGATCGCCAGCCCCCAGCTCCACACCCTCTGCGGGCAGCGAGGGGACCGTACAGCTGGCGTCCGCGCTGACCAGCCGGGCCCCGGTCTCGCTGCGGACGAGCACGCCGGTCCAGGTGTCGTATTCGTTCAGGTAAAGGTTGAAGCTGTGCACCACCTGGCCATTCAGCCCCTCGAGGATCCGCACCTTTGCCGTGACGGGGCGACTGGCGGTGTTGGTGAGGTGAATCGCTGTATCGTTGCCCGACTCGACGCTGTAGAGGGGATAGATCAGGACCTGCCCCTGGCCATTGACCGCCAGTTCGACCGCATTGGCAGCGCAGCCTGCGCTCAGGCCCAGAGCCAGCGCGAAGAAGGAAACACCCTTCATGTCATTCATCCTTATGAAGTGAAGCAAACGGTCCGCCCTGCTCGGCGTCGGGCGATATGCAATAAGCCCGTCCTGAAAAGGGAAAGCCCATGGCATCGGCACAGGCGGCCTTGCCCAACGAAACCCTTTCGAAGACCGGCGCATCACTATGGGTGGGCTGATAGGCATCAATGGCCTGCGGGTGAGGTCAGGCGCTTGACGCTGACATAATTGGAGAGCAGCCCATCGACGTCTCCGTTCTGGATGCGGATGATGGAGAACCCGATCATCCCCAGGCCTTGAAGGCTGAAAGGCGCTGATCCAGAAGACACGGTGAGATTTCGAAGCGGAGAGGGGGGGGCCATGATCCCGCTTCCTGGTGGCCAGAACCACAAGCTCATCCATCCTGCTGAATACAGGGGTACTGCCAACTGCGTGCGGACGTACTGGCCCCCGAGGATATTGCTGGTTCCGATTCCAATGACATTGGTGATGCCACACAGGTCGATTGTGTGGTCGGCAGAAAGCAGTGCTTCACGCGACTGGTACCAGGGCTGGGTTGCTTCACAGGTGGTTCCCGCCGGGCCGGGCGTCACGGAGAACGGCGAGTGCAGCGAGGCGTCAGGGACCGCGTTCAAGTAAGCCTTGGTAGGAAACGTGATGACCCAGTCGGTTTCGGCATTGAGCCCGGCGCCATAGGCGTAGTCGCCATCGCCGCTCTGGTGGGTCAGCAGCGCCGTGACGGCTTCGGTACCATTGCGGAAGGGCAGCACCGCGTCGCGCATCGCCGCGTAGGTCGTTTCGCTCTGGCCCAGGGTGGGTTCGGGGTTTTCTGGTCGGGTCTGGCGGGCGTTCTGGCTGAAATCCAGCAGTGCAGTGGCATCCAGTGCAATCTGGTGGCCGTTCATCACGTTGGTGAGGGTCACGCTACCGGAAAGCCCGTTGGCAGGGGGATAGAGCCCGGCATTGCTGTCCTGAGCCCAAACGCCCCCTTCGCCAAAAGCATCGCGAAGCGCGTCGCACGGGATGCCCATGATTGGGGCGCTTCCCATCTGCGGGGGCAGACTCGGCACGCTTGCCCAGTTTCCTGCCATCCCGATGACTTCAATGCTGCCGACCCGGGCGCGTGCCGCCAGGCCCGGATCGGTAGCGCCGGCCAACTCCACGCCCTCGGCTGGCAGCTGCGGCAACGTGCAGCTGCTATCGGCACTGACCAGCCGAGCGCCGCTGTCGCTGCGGGTCAGTACGCCCGTCCACACGTCATGGCTGCCCAGGTAGAGGTTGAAGCTGTGGACGACGCGCCCCTCCAGCCCCTCGAGGATACGGACCTTGGCCACGGTGGGCGTCATGCTCGCATTGGTCACGTGGATGGCCGTGTCGTTGCCCGATTCCACGCTATAGAGCGGGTAGATCAGCACCTGGCCGGCACCGCTGGCAGACAGCTCGACCGCGCCAGCGGCAGAGGAAAGGCCCAGCGTCACGGCCAGGGTGAGGGAGGCGGCAGGGTTCATGTCATTGTCCTTAACGGAAACGGAAAGTCCTGGGGGCGCGCAGTGACGCATCCATCAGCGCGATGGCCGGGCATCCCGAGCGCTGAACGGCAGGGTGCATCAAGGTCGAGTCGACTGATCGACGAGCCTGCTTGCCCACGATGTTGATCGGGTGTCTCGCTCGCACAGGGGCGATGGGCGCCCGGCTCAGGTTGGGTTGCCAGAGGCTTTCGCGGAGCGGGTGCGCCTGGAATACTGGCGTGAAGGCAACGATACGGGGTGTCTTCCTCGAAGAGACGAAGCACTGGCTCGCGAATCGACTGGCTGCCTGGTATCGGTTTACACGGTAGCGCCGTGGCGGAGGGTTTTCTGCCCACAGAATGCCGGGGCGCAGGAGTGCGGGTGCTGGGCCGAGCGGGCATGGCAACGTCCTGTCGAGGCCGGCGTTGCGCGCCGGCGAGGGCGTCATGGTAAAGCGCCACGACGCCCTTTGGACCCGGCAGGTGGGTCGAAAGTGATCCAGTGCACAGTTTGGCGGGCGTACCTGCGGTGAACGGCTCGGCAATCAGCGGGACTGGAGGGCCTGGTAGCGGCGCTGGTATTCCTCGTAAGGCAGGTTGGCCTGCTGCAGTTCCTGGACCTGGCGTGCCCGCTCGGCGTCGGCCTGGCCGGGTGCCGTCGGTGCGGAGGCCACCGGGGCCGGTGCCGGCAGTGCCTGCAGGGACGTGCTGCTGTTGCCGGGCAGCTTGTACATGGCGCCGGTGAGGGGGTCGACGATCAGCATGCCGATCAGGCCGCCGAAGACGATGTTGCCCCAGTACCAGCCGTTCATGGACGCCCGCAGGTTGGTCTGGGTCGGCGCGAAGCCGTCCTTCTTCAGGTCGATGGTGTAGGCCGCGCGGCCGAAGTAACCATCGCCGGAGTCCAGGCTGACGAGGGCCGGCGTGGTGCCAGTGTAGACGGTGGCGCCGCTGCGGTCGTGAATGTCCACTTGGGCGCCAGCCGGGAAAGTGACGATGTTGACTGGGTATTTGCTCTCGCTGACGATGCTGGCGCATCCGCTGAGCAGGGAAAGGGCAAGTACGGAAACCAGAGTGCGCACGCGCGACCTCCATGTCGGGATTCAAGGGGCGCGCACTATAGAGGGTTTCTTGAGAAATGTGACCAGTGTCACATTACCGCTGGGGAACTTTTTTCAAGAAGTGCGTTCGTGCTCGGCGCGCGGGCAAGAAAAAGCCCGCCTGGGTGGGCGGGCTTGAAAGAAAGCGTCTGAGCTTCCAACACGTTAGCCCGGTTCCTTCCAGGCACAAATTTAGACTGCAGCGGACGGTCAGCGGGGTGTAAAGGCTGGGTAAAGCGAGAAACCCGCGGCCTGCGGGGGCTGGTATCCGGCTCCTGGTAGGCTTGTTCCCGCGTGCTGCTAGGCGGCTCGTCTTGAGGGGCCTGCAGCCGAACCCCCCATGAATGGTGGACGATCGTCCCGCGGGCGAAGAGGCCCGCCCCTTGCCTGCACCGGGGCGCGCGCGGCGAATGCCAGAGCTGTTTCCGGTGCTCCATGTAAGGCCAGCGTAAGGACCGGCGCCCTCAAATGCCCGGCGCCGCCGGATCCGTCAACACCAGGTCCGGCTTGCCGAACAGTGGAAGGGTGCACAGGGCTGATTTGGCCAGGGTCGCTTTCCGGGTCTGCAACCACAGGTCGATTTCGATGAGAGCGGCATTGTCCTCGTCGATGCGGTAGGTCCCCGCGGTGGCGTAGGAGACCCGGGCCTTGTCGAAGTCGTCGTGGGCGGCCTGTTCGATCAGCGCCTTGCAGGCCTCGAAGTCCTTTTCCATGGCCTCGGCATCGTCGGCGCGGTGGTAGCACCCGGCCAGGGTCGCCACCAGCAGCACCAGGGCGACCGGGCGGGCAGAGAGGAGCGGGGGATGGCCGGGCATGGCGGGGTGCTCTCGGGCGGAAAGGCCGATAGTGCCACACGGTTGCCTGGGCGCGGGCCTGCCGAGGGCGTGGCGCGGCGGCTCAGGGGGTACTGTGACCGAGGCGTCACACCGTGAAATGCCTGGAAAGTTGAACCCGTTCATAGGCCCTGGCCGCCGGCGTCGGTTTTTTCCGGGCGCCTTCACATTTTCGCCGTGGGTGGGCGGCGGCGGTGTTCGTGGCGCCGCTATAACGGGCGCCTCGTTTTCCCACGCATGGACCTCCTGCATGTCCCAGTATGGTGTGATCGGAGGCGTCGCCCTCCTGTTGGCCGGCGCTACCGTCGGCAGCCTGATCTATCTCGACGGCCAGCCCGCCGCGCCGGCCACGGTGGCCCAATCCACCGCGATTCCGGCACCGACCGCCCGGGCGCCGATGCCCGTGGCGTCCGCGCCCGCCGGGAAAGCCCCCGCGGGCGTGCCGGCGGCCTCCGCCCGCTCGGCCCGGCACGAGCTGTTTCCCAGCCGTGACTTCCGAGAAGGCCAGGCCGACGGGATCACGGTGCACTACACCCAGGCCGACCCGTCGCTACTGGGCCAATTGCAGCAGGACCAGGTCCTGGAACTGGCGCTGCCCGGCCGTGCCGAGCCGATGCGGGCGCAGCTCGTCTCCACCCACAACGCCGATGGCCTGGAAGTCTGGGAAGCGCGCCTGCTGGACGGCAGCCCGATGGAGAGCCTGACCATCGTCCGCGGCCGCCTGGACACCCACATCAGCGTCGCCACCCTGCAGGGCAGCGTGTCCCTGGTGGTGGACAACGCCAGCGGGCAGACGGTGATCACCGATGAGAACGCCCTGGCGAGCCGCAGCGATCCCCACACCGATCACGTCGACGCGCAGCCGGCTGCGTTGCCGCCGCTGCCGCCACCGGCCCAGAGCTGATTCCCGGTTTCCTTCCAGGGCCCGTCCGCCGGACGGGGTCCGTTCCTTCCCTTTGCCCGACTCTCACGGAGACACATGATGAAAGGACTGCAATGGCTGCTCGCCCCGGCCCTTGTCGCCGCCGCCCTGGATGCCCAGGCGGCGCCCCAGACGGTGGACGTACTGGTGCTCTACACCGCCGACGCGGTGGCCCACCGCAACGGCCGCGACATCGACGCGCGGATCGCCAGCTACATCGAGTTCGCCAACCGCGCTTATGAAAAGAGCGGCGTCGACCTGCGCATGCGCCTGGTGCACAAGCAACTGCTGGACTGGACGCAATACCGCGACGTCACCTCGGCCAACCTCGATCGCTTCAAGGACGACGCCAACGTGCTGCGCCTGCGCGAGCAGTACGGCGCCGACGTGGTCAGCCTGATCAACCTGTCCGCCGACGCCGGCGGCGGCATGTTCACCTGCGGCATCGGCTACATGGGCAGCGCGGCGAAGAACAGCGGCACCTTCTATGCCTGGTCCAAGGACATGGCCTTCAACCTGGTGGGGGTCGATTGCGGCCTGAACACCTTCGCCCACGAGGCCGGCCACAACATGGGCCTGCGCCACTCCTTCGAGCAGGACCAGAGCGAAGGCTACTACCGCACCGGCGGCGCCAACAGCCACAGCGGCACCTACGAGTGGAGCCGCGGCTACGGCGTCTATGGCAAGTTCAGCACCATCATGGCCTACCCCCATGTCTATGGCGCGCCGGTGCAGGCGCCGTTCTTCTCCAACCCGGCGCTGACCGCGGCGGACTGCGCCAACCAGGCCTGCGGGGAAGCCGGCAAGGCGGACGCGGTGCGCGCCCTGAACGCCATGGCCGCCCAGATCGCCGCATACCGCCCGACCAAGGTGGCGCAGCCGAATCCGGGCCAGCCGACCCCGCCCACCCCGCCGCAATTGCCGTGGTGCGAGAAGGCCGAGCTCAAGGGCCTGATCGCCGATCCCGAGTTCCGCAGCCTGAACGGCTGGCGTGGGCTCTATGGCGCTTCCGAGCTGAGCCTGGTGGAGGCCGGCCAGGGCTGCCGCGACACCGTGGTGCAAATGGATGCCCGTTCCTTCGACATCCTCGTCACCCCGGTGGCCGGGCTGCGCAGCGGCGGCGACTATCGCCTGCAAGGCAAGTTGATGCTCAAGGCCAAGGGCGTGCGGGAAACCGCCATGCTGGCGATCCTCGAGGAAGGCGCCGATGGCCGCCTGTCCTTCCAGGACACCCAGGCGGTGAGCCTGTCCATCACCGGCAACGAGTTCACCCGCTTCGACAAGCGCTTCACCTACAAGCCGTCCGCCGGTGCCCGCGCGGTGTACGTCGCCGCCATGACCTCCAGCGGCGCCAGCCTGCTGGCGGACGAGGTGCAACTGAGCGAGTGGACCGATGCGGCGCCGCAACTGCCGCCGGCTCCGGCGCGCATCGCCTACGGCTTCGAGGACGGCATCGCCGGCTGGGGCGGCTTCTACGCCCAGGTACGCCCGAGCACCTTCGCCCGCAGTGGCCGCCTGGCCCTGGAGGCCTACGGCCGCAGCGTGGCCGGCAGTGGCGCCGGCGTGAGCCTGCTGGGCAACGTCGAGGGCGGCAAGGCGTATCGCGTCTCCGCGACCCTGGCCCTGGGCCGCGACAGCCGCGTCCGGGGCTCGGTGTACGGCTACCTGTATGTGGAGGATGCCCGCGGCCAGGGCGCCTACCAGTCCATCGGGCTGCGGCAGACCGCCGGCAACACCTGGACCACCCTGCAGGGCCAGGTGCAGCTGCCGGCCGGCAACCTCAAGCGCGTCGAGCTGATCCTGCTGGGCGACCAGCCGGCCCAGTCGCTGTTCATCGACGACGTGCTGGTGCAGCGCCTGTAAGCGCGGCTCACGCCGCCCCGCCCGGGCGATACTGGAGCGCCTCCGCCAGATGGTGGCGCGCCAGGCGCGGGCGGGCTTCAAGATCCGCCAGGCTGCGCGCCACCTTCAACACCCGGTGGGCGGCGCGCAGCGACATCCCCAGGCGTTCGCACGCCTTCTCCAGCCAGCGGCGGTCGTCCTCCTCCAGGGCGCAATGCCGCCGCACCCCGTCCAGGTCGAGAAACGCGTTGGCCCTGCCCTGGCGGGCCAGCTGGCGCTGGCGCGCATCCGCCACGTGGGCCGCCGCCTCCGCGCTGCTCGGCCCGTCGCCTGCGCTGGGCTGCAGGGCGGTGGCTTCCCGCGCCACGGTGAGGTGCAGGTCGATGCGGTCCAGCAGCGGCCCGGAGAGCTTGGCCCGGTAGCGCTGGATGCGATCCGGCGTGCACTGGCAGCGGCCGCCGGCATCGCCCAGGTAGCCGCAGGGGCATGGGTTCATCGCCGCCACCAGTTGGAAGCGGGCCGGGAAGCGCACCTTGTCGTGGGCCCGGGCGATGACGATCTCGCCGCTCTCCAGGGGCTCCCGCAGCACCTCCAGAACCTTGCGGTCGAACTCCGGCAGCTCGTCGAGGAACAGCACGCCCTGGTGCGCCAGGGTGATTTCCCCGGGCCGCGGCCGGCTGCCGCCGCCCACCAGCGCCGGCCCCGAGGCGCTGTGGTGCGGTTGGCGAAACGGTCGCTGGGGCCAGGTATCCAGGGGCGCGTGGCTCACCACTGAATGAATCGCCGCCACCTCCAGGGCCTCGTGCTCGTCCAGGGGCGGCAGCAGCCCCGGCAGGCGGCTGGCCAGGAGGGTCTTGCCGGTGCCCGGCGGGCCCGACAGCAGCAGGTTGTGGGCCCCGGCGGCGGCCACCAGCAGGGCGCGCTTGGCCGCCTGCTGGCCCTGCACGTCGGCCAGGTCCGGGTAGGGCCGGGGCTGGCTCGGCAGGCCGTGGGCCTGGTAGGGCGCCAGGGGCGTCTGCCCGCTGAGATGGGCGGCCAGCTCCAGCAGGTGCTCGATGGCCAGCACCCGCAGCCCGCTTGCCAGGCAGGCCTCCTCGGCGTTGGCCCGGGGCACCACCAGGGCGCGCCCGGCGGCGCGGGCCGCCAGCGCCGCCGGCAGCACGCCCTGAACCGGGCGCACCGCGCCGGACAGGGCCAGCTCACCCAGGCACTCGATGCCATCCAGGGCGTCCGCCGGCACTTGGCCGCTGGCGGCGAGGATGCCCAGGGCGATGGCCAGGTCGAAGCGGCCGCCGTCCTTGGGCAGGTCGGCAGGCGCGAGGTTGAGGGTGATGCGGCGCGGCGGGAAATCGAAACCGGAATTGAGGATGGCGCTGCGGACGCGGTCCTTGCTCTCCTTCACCGCGGTTTCCGGCAGGCCCACCAGGGCCAGGGACGGCAGGCCGTTGGCCAGGTGGGCCTCGACGGTGACCGCCGGCGCCTCGACGCCCAGCTGGGCGCGGCTGTGGACGATGGCCAGTGACATGATCGCTCCTTGATCGTGCGGCGCGTGGCCGAGTCGTGTGGCGTGCGCGTGGCAGTCTAGGAGCGCCGTGAGCCGTCGTCCAGCGGCGGGACCGGCCCTGCGGGGCCGGTCCGGGGCGTCAGAAGGCGACCCGCGGCTGCGGGTGCGGCCCGTCGCGGACCTCGGCGTCGGTCACGGCGAAGGCCTCCTCCGCGGCGGGCTGGCCGAGGGCCGGGCGCACGTAGCGGCAGAGTTCGCGGCGGCTGGCGTCGAAGGGCTGGCAGCGCCCGTCGTCGAGGCCGGGAGTGCCGCGGCTCGCCGGTGCCCCTTCGTCGTCATCGGCGGAGAACCCCATGTTCAGGGTCATCGCCCCGCGGGACAGCACCGCGCGGTAATCGCTGGTGATGTCCGCCCGCCAGGACAGGCGCGCGCTGGGTGCCTCGCTGCGCGACACGCCGTCCACGGCGGTGGCGCGACCGCTGACGCCAGGGTTGTTGAGGCGATAGCCGACGCAGTAACGCTGGCCGTTGCGGCTCAGCCAGAAATAGCTGCAGTCGGTGTCGTAGCTGTCGCGTCCGGTACGGATCTGGTAGCCGGAGAGCTGCACGCCGTTCAGGTGCTGGTAGGCGCCGTTGCGCTTGAGGCTGAAGTGCTGGTGCGGGCCGGTGGAGTGGCCGCCGTTGCACAGCGCCTGGTTGATGTTGTTGGCGTAGTTGGCCAGGCGCTGGTTCTTGCGCACGGTCTGGTTGGTCTGGATCTGCACGTTGGACAGGTGGTAGTAGGTGGTGGACCAGCCGCTGGCATGCACCACTTCCACCGAACACGAGGAATGGCGGATGGCGCGCCCGTCGGCGGCGGACACTACCCATTTGTTGGAGGTGTCGGAGCCCCAGTAGCCGCCGTCGTGGAAGTCCATGGAGGACAGCGGGAAACGGCCGCTGCCGGTGTTGGTGTGGGCGCCGCCGAAGCCCCAGGCCTGGCCTACCGGGAACGGCAGCTGCAGCAGGGTGGCGGGTGGTACGTCCTGGATGCGGTAGTCAGCCAGGCGCTTCTGATTCAGGCGCGGCGGCTGTTGGCCGAACAGTCGGGCGTAGGTGGCGGCGAAGGCGGCATCGTCGGTGGCCGGCGGCAGCACCTCGGCCAGGGCATGGGGCGTGGCGGCGAGGCCGCGTTCGGCGGCCGGCGCATCCAGTTGCGCGTAGTAGGCGGTGGCCAGGCGGTTGGCGATCTCCTCCACCTGGGCGGCAACGTCCGGCGCCTGGCTCAGGGGGCCGAAGGGGTGGGCGAGGGCGTAAGGGGTGGGCCGGCTGAGGGCAGCGCTGTGCATCTCCATCAGGGTCAGCAGCACCTTCGGGCTGATGCTGCTGTAGCCAGCCCAGTGGCTGATCGCCTCGGCATGGGGCAGCAGCTGGGGCGCACGCCTGGCCAAGTAGGCCGGCAGGTCGAAGCTGCGCATTTCCGCGTAGGAATACAGCAGCGCCGGTTCGGGCGTGGCCTGCGCACCGGCCTGGACCGGGGCGGCGGCGCTCAGGGCGACGGTGGCAATCAGTAGGGCTCCGTATAGGGATTTCATCGCTAACTCCTCGCTGAGATCGGGCAAGCAGTCGCTCTGCACGGGCAGGACAGCCGGCTGGGGGGTTATGCGATCAGGAGACGAGCGGAAGGAGCCCGGGCGGGTTTCAGGCCCGGCCGGCGCGACTGTCGTCCCTGACAGCCCGGTCAAGTTTAGTCAAATGGCACGGGCGTGCCATCACAAGATGGCACAGAGGGATGCCGGTCGTCGGCCAAGCGGGGGAGACAGAAAGAGAAGAGGCGGGATCAGCTCGCCGGGGGCGTGGCTTCCAGTGCGGCGACCTTGGCTTCCAGCGCCTCCAGACGGGCACGGGTTCGGGCCAGGACGGCCATCTGGCCATCGAATTCCTCACGGCTGACCAGGTCCAGCTTGCTGAAGCCGCTCTGCAGCAGGGCCTTGAGCTGGCGCTCCAGCTCCGGGCGCGGCAGCGGGCGCTCGCCGTCGAACAGGCGCGATGCCTGGCTGGAAAGGGCGTCGAGGAAGGCTTTGGGCGGCAGCATGAGGGGTCATTCCGGCAACAGGTCGGAGGCGAGTCTAGCACGGCCATGCCGGCTGCCGACCGCCGGGCCGCTGCACGCTTTTCGCGCCTGACGAGGCGCTGCCGCGCACCAGAGTTGTGCGCCGGCCCATCGAAGCCTCGTACCGAACGCCAAGCCTCGTGCCTATCTCCCTGAAAAGCCTAGCTTTCCCCGAGCTGGCAAGCTTTCTGCTAACCACCCAGTGAAGCCTGCACCGATGCGGTTCCGGTGTGGCGTGCGAGGCGGGGGAGCGCTTCGCCGCGGGCGGGCAGTTGGCGCCGCACCCTGCGCGGGCGGCCGGCGCATTACAAAAGCCAGACACTGCGCTTAGACTTGCCCCGGGTTTGTTCTTCCTGGGGCAAGTCCACCAACACGGGAGAGAAGTTTCATGAAGCTAGTCACTGCCATCATCAAGCCGTTCAAGCTCGACGACGTGCGCGAGTCGCTGTCGGAGATCGGCGTGCAGGGCATCACCGTCACCGAGGTCAAGGGCTTCGGCCGGCAGAAGGGCCACACCGAGCTGTACCGCGGCGCGGAGTACGTGGTGGATTTCCTGCCGAAGGTGAAGATCGACGTCGCCATCGACGACAAGGATCTGGACCGCGTGATCGAAGCGATCACCAAGGCGGCCAACACCGGCAAGATCGGTGACGGCAAGATCTTCGTGGTCAATCTGGAACAGGCCATCCGCATCCGTACCGGCGAGACCGGCACCGACGCGATCTAAGCCTCAGACACCCCCCTAAAGCCCCAGGAGAAAAACACATGACTCTGCGTCGTTTCGCAGGGCTAGGCGCCCTTTTGTCCCTCGCAACCCCTGGCCTGGCCATGGCGGACGAGGCTGTGCTCAATTCCGGTGACACCGCGTGGATGCTGGTCTCCACCGCGCTGGTGCTGTTCATGACGATCCCCGGCCTGGCGCTGTTCTACGGCGGCATGGTGCGTTCCAAGAACATTCTCTCGGTGATGATGCAGTGCTTCGCCATCACCGGCCTGATCAGCCTGCTCTGGGTGATCTACGGCTACAGCCTGGCCTTCGATGTCTCCGGCATGGAGAAGGGCGTCACCAACCTGCATTCCTTCGTCGGCGGCCTGTCCCGGGCCTTCCTCCAGGGCCTCAGCCACGACGGCCTGACCTCGGCCACCGCGCTGTTCCCGGAAAGCGTGTTCATCACCTTCCAGATGACCTTCGCCATCATCACCCCGGCCCTGATCGTCGGTGCGTTCGCCGAACGCATGAAGTTCTCCGCCATGCTGATCTTCTCCGGCCTGTGGTTCACCCTGGTCTACGCGCCCATCGCCCACATGGTCTGGAGCGGCGACGGCGGCCTGATGTGGGACTGGGGCGTGCTGGACTTCGCCGGCGGCACCGTGGTGCACATCAACGCCGGTGTGGCCGGCCTGGTGGCGGCGCTGGTGCTGGGCAAGCGCAAGGGCTACCCGACCACCCCCATGGCACCCCACAACCTCGGCTACACCCTGGTGGGCGCTGCGATGCTCTGGGTCGGCTGGTTCGGCTTCAACGCCGGCTCCGCGGCCGCCGCCAACGGCACCGCCGGGATGGCCATGCTGACCACCCAGATCGCCACCGCCGCCGCGGCCATGGGCTGGATGTTCGCCGAGTGGATCGCCCACGGTAAGCCGAGCGCCCTGGGCATCGCCTCCGGCGTGGTGGCCGGCCTGGTGGCCATCACCCCCGCCGCCGGCACCGTCGGCCCCATGGGTGCACTGATCATCGGCATCGCCGCCGGCGTGCTGTGCTTCTTCGCCGCCACCAGCCTCAAGCGCAAGCTGGGCTACGACGACTCCCTGGACGCCTTCGGCGTGCACGGCATCGGCGGGATCATCGGCGCGCTGCTCACCGGTGTGTTCGCCGCGCCGGCCCTGGGTGGCTTCGGCACCGTCGAGGACATCGCTGCCCAGGTGGCGATCCAGTTCAAGGGCGTCGGCCTGACGGTGATCTACACCGCCGTGGTGTCCTTCGTGATCCTCAAGGTGCTCGACCTGGTGATGGGCCTGCGGGTGACCGAGGAAGAGGAAACCGTCGGCCTCGACCTGGCGCAGCACAACGAGCGCGGCTACAACCTGTAACCGCGATTGCGTCACCGAACGCCCGGGTTTTCCCGGGCGTTCGCGTCTCGGCGGGATGCCCGTCACAGCGGGTTTTTCCGCGCCGCTTTGCTTTTTCCGTCGCCGCGCTAGAATGCGCGCCGAAGCGGAATCGAGGCGGGAAACGGCCATGTGGCGGCAACGTTCGATCACCCTGCGGGCACGCCCGCGCGGGTTCCACCTGATCACCGATGAAGTGCTCGCCGGGTTGCCGGAACTGCGCGAATACCGTGTCGGTCTGTTGCATCTGTGGCTGCGGCACACCTCCGCCTCGCTGACCGTCAACGAGAACGCCGACCCCGCGGTTCGCCGCGACTTCGAGCGGTTCTTCGAGCGCCTGGCGCCTCGCGGCGAAGCCGGCTACGAGCACGACTACGAAGGCCCCGACGACCTGCCGGCGCATTTCAAGGCGAGCCTGCTGGGCTGCCAGCTGACGCTGCCGATAACCGAGGGGGCGCTGGCGCTGGGCACCTGGCAGGGCCTGTACCTGGGCGAGCACCGCGACCACGGCGGCGCCCGCCAGGTGCTGGCCACCCTGCACGGCGAGACCCGCTGAGTTTCTTTCCGGACGCCTGCGCGGACGGAGCGTATGACCCCACTGCTGATGCTGAACCCATGAGGTAGAACAATGAGCGACGAAGAACTGGAACAGGACGATCTGGATACGGCTGAAGAGGAGGACGGCGAGGAGCTGGCCGCCGCGGCCGATGACAGCGCCGAGGGGGAAGAGGAAGCTGAAGCGGGCGAAGAGCGCGCCGCCGGCAAGGGCAAGAAGAAAGCCGCCGTCGAAGCCGAAGAGCTGCCCAGCATCGAAGCCAAGCAGAAGGAGCGCGATGCGCTGGCGCGGGCGATGGAGGAATTCCTCGCCCGGGGTGGCAAGGTGCAGGAAGTCGAGCCCAACGTGGTCGCCGACCCGCCGAAGAAGCCCGACAGCAAATACGGCAGCCGTCCCATCTGAGGCATCCGTCCCGCTCGTTGGAAAAAGCCCGCTCCGGCGGGCTTTTTCATGCCCGGCGGATCACCAACGTTCCAGCAGCCCGGGCAGCTCGGCGAGGCTGCGCACCTCGGCGTCGGCCCGGTGTTCGGCGTCCCAGGCGCGGTTCTGCGGGTTGAACCAGATCGCCCGCAGGCCCGCCTGCTGGGCGCCGAAGATGTCGTCCCCGGGATGGTCGCCGACGTGCACCGCTTCGTTCGCCTGCACGTCGGCGCGCCGCAGCGCCTCGTGGAACGGCTGCGGGTCGGGCTTGCCGATGCCCAGTTCCTCGGCGCAGAGGGCGAAGGTGAAGTAGTCGGCCAGGCCCAGCCGGCCCACGTCGGCATTGCCGTTGGTGATCACCGCGAGCCGGTAGCGCCCGGCCAGCAGTTCCAGGGTCGGTACGGTGTCGGTGAAGAAGGTGATGCGGTGGCGCGCCTCCAGCATCGCCTGGAACGCGCCTTCGGCCAGTTCGCGGGCCTCCTCCTGGCCGTAGCCCACGTCGCTCAGGGCGCTGAACAGGGTACTGCGGCGCAGCTCGCTGAGGCGGTGGCGAAGCTCCGGGCGTTCCGTGAGCAGGCGCGCGCGGATGTCCCACAGGTGCTCCACCGGCACCTCCGCCAGGGCCGTGGCGTGCTGGTTCAGCCAGTCGCGCATGGCCTGCTCGGCGCCCTCGATCACGGGCCGGTTGTCCCACAGGGTGTCGTCCAGGTCGAAGGTGATCAGGCGGATGCTCATGTCTCGTCTCCGGTACGCCGTCGCGCCCGCGGGTGGGCACTGTCGTAGACCTTGGCCAGGTGCTGGAAGTCCAGGTGGGTGTAGATCTGGGTGGTGGCGATGTCGGCGTGGCCCAGCAGCTCCTGCACCGCCCGCAGGTCCTGGGAGGACTCCAGCAGGTGGCTGGCGAAGCTGTGCCGCAGCATGTGCGGATGCAGGTGCTGCCCCAGCTCCCGTACGCCCGCCTCGCGCACCCGCAGCTGCACCGCGCGCGGGCCCAGGCGCCTGCCCTGGCGGCCGATGAACAGCGCGCCGTCGGCGGCCGCCAGGGCCCGCAGCGGCAGCCAGGCCTCCAGGGCTTCGCGGGCCTTGCGGCCCACCGGCAGCACCCGCACCTTGTCGCCCTTGCCGCGCACCCGTACCAGCCCGTCGGCCAGATCGAGCCCGTCCACGTCGAGGCCCACCAGCTCGGACAGGCGCAGGCCGGAGGAATAGAAGAGTTCCAGCAGGGCCTGGTCGCGGCGGGCGATGAAGTCGTCCTCCACGCCACCGTCCAGCAGCTGCTGGGCACGGTCGGCATCCAGAGCGCGCGGCAGCCGGCGCGGCCCCTTGGGCGGGCTCAGGCCGGCCGCCGGGTCGTGCTCGCAGCGTTTCTCGCGGATCAGGTAGCGGTACAGGCCGCGGGTGGCCGATAGCAGACGCGCCAGGCTGCGACCGGACAGGCCGTCTTGGTGCAGGCGCGCGACCAGGTGGCGCAGGCGATGGCTGTCGAGGCCGGCCCAGCCCTCGACCCCGGCTTCCGCGGCCTTGTGCATCAGCAGGTGCAGGTCGCGGCGGTAGCCGGCGAGGGTGTGGGGCGACGCCTGGCGCTCGTGGCGCAGGTAGTCGAGGTAGGCGTCCAGCTCGGCCTGCATGGACGCGGCGACGGAGACGGCGCCGGTCTGTTTCACCGCACCGAGCGCAGCGGCGCGGAGAAGCGCGGCAGGACCCGGGCCAGGACCTCGGCGATGTAGCCGAGGAACAGCGTGCCGAGGGTGCTCTTGTAGTGCTGCGGGTCCGGGCTGCCGATGGCCAGCACGCCGTGCAGGCCCTGGTGGGTCAGGGAAACCACCGCGGCCGAGCCGACCTGTGCCGCGTCGTCGGTGCCGAACAGGAACTCCAGCTCATGGGCGCGGAGCACGCCGCAGACGGTCTTGCCGCCGGCCAGCAGGCCGCCGATGGCCTGGTGGGCCTCGGCGGCGCTCACCCAGCGGCCGACGCCCGGGTTGAGCTCGCTGAACAGGATCAGCCCGACGAAGGGCACCTGAAAGGCGTGGCGCAGGCTGTCCTCGACGATGCCGACCACCTCTTCCAGGCTGCCGGCATCCAGCAGGTCCAGGACCAGCCGGCGGGTCTTGTCGAACAGTCGATCGTTGTCCCGGGCCACGTCCATCAGCTGGGCGAGGCGGTTGCGCATGTCGATGTTGCGCTCGCGCAGCAGGCGTACCTGGCGCTCCACCAGGGACACGGCGCCCCCCGGCAGGTGGGGGATGCGCAGCTCGGGAATGAGCTCATCGTAGTCGACGAAGAACTCCGGGTGCTGCCGCAGGTAGGCGGCGACCGCATCGGCCTCAAGGGGCGGGAGCGGGTCCTGGCGCTGCTCGGTCATAGGCGAACCTGTCCTTCGTACACGCGCACGGCGGGGCCGGTCATCATAACGGGCCGGTCTTCCCCTGCCCACTCGATGGTCAACCGCCCGCCCGGCAGCTCCAGGTGTACCGGCGAGGCCATCCAGCCCTGGCGGATCGCGGTCACCGCGGCGGCGCAGGCGCCGGTGCCGCAGGCGCGGGTCTCGCCGGCGCCGCGCTCCCAGACCCGCAGGCGCGCCTGGTGACGGTCCTGCACCTGGAGGAAGCCGACGTTGACCCGCTGCGGGAAGCGCGGGTGATGCTCCAGGCGCGGCCCCAGCGCGTGGACCGGCGCGCCGTCGACGTCGTCGACCCGCAGGACCGCGTGGGGGTTGCCCATGGACAGGGCGGACAGGCGCAGGGCCTGACCGTCCACGTCCACCTCGTAGTCAATTGCCGCGGCTTCGGCCTGGAACGGGATGGCCTGGGGCTCGAAGCGCGGCGGGCCCATGTCGACCCGGATCTGCCCGTCGGCGCGCACGTCCAGCTCGATGATGCCGCCGCGGGTCTCCACCTTGAAGCGCTTCTTCACCGTCAGGCGCTTGTCCAGCACGAAGCGGGCGAAGCAGCGCGCGCCGTTACCGCACTGCTCCACCTCGGAGCCGTCGGCGTTGAAGATCCGGTAGCGGAAATCCACCTCGGGGTTGGTGGGCGCCTCCACCAGCAGCAGTTGGTCGAAGCCGATCCCGGTGTTGCGGTCGCCCCACTGGCGGGCGTGCTTGGGCTGGATGTGGGCGTGCTGGCTGACCAGGTCGATGACCATGAAGTCGTTGCCCAGGCCGTGCATCTTGGTGAAGCGCAATAACATGCTCGCCCCTCACGCCGGTAGCAGGCTTTCGCCGGCATACAAGTCTTCGATGGGCTCCCGGCGGCGGACCTCGATGGCCTCGGCGCCGTCCACCAGCACCTCGGCGGCGCGGCCGCGGGTGTTGTAGTTGGAGCTCATGACGAAACCGTAGGCGCCGGCCGAGCGCACCGCGAGCAGGTCGCCTTCGGCCAGGGCCAGCTCGCGGCCCTTAGCGAGGAAATCGCCGGTCTCGCAGATCGGCCCCACCAGGTCGTAGGTACGGGTCGCGCCGGGGCGCGGCGTCACCGCGTCCACGGCCATCCAGGCCTGGTACAGCGCCGGGCGGATCAGGTCGTTCATCGCCGCGTCGACGATGGCGAAGTCCTTGTGGGGGGTGTGCTTGAGGTACTCCACCCGGGTCAGCAGCACGCCGGCATTGGCGACGATGAAGCGGCCAGGCTCGAACACCAGGGCCAGGTCGCGGCCGGCGATGCGCTCGCGCACCGCGCGGATGTAGTCGCCGGCCAGGGGCGGCGTCTCGTCGCGGTAGCGCACGCCGAGCCCGCCCCCCAGGTCCAGGTGGCGCAGGCGGATGCCGTCGGCGGCCAGCCGGTCCACCAGGGCCAGCAGGCGGTCGAGGGCGTCGAGGAAAGGCGGCAGGCTGGTGAGCTGGGAGCCGATGTGGCAATCGACGCCGATCACCTGCAGGTTCGGCAGGGCCGCGGCGCGACGGTAGACCGCCTCGGCCTGGTCGATGTCGATGCCGAACTTGTTTTCCTTGAGGCCGGTGGAGATGTACGGGTGGGTGCCGGCGTCCACGTCCGGGTTGACCCGCAGCGACACCGCGGCGGTCCGGCCGCAGGCGGCGGCCACGGTCTGCAGGCGCTCCAGTTCGTCGGTGGATTCGACGTTGAAGCAGTGCACCCCCACTTCCAGGGCGCGGCGCATGTCCTCGCGGGTCTTGCCGACCCCGGAGAACACCACCTTGGCGGGGTCGCCGCCGGCCGCCAGGACCCGCTCCAGCTCGCCCCGGGAGACGATGTCGAAGCCGGCGCCGAGGCGCGCCAGGACGTTCAGCACGCCCAGGTTGGAGTTGGCCTTCACCGCGAAGCAGATCAGGTGCGGCATGCCCTGCAGGGCATCGGCGTAGGCGCGGTACTGCGCCTCGATGTGAGCCCGGGAATACACGTAGGTGGGAGTGCCGAAACGCTCGGCAATCGCGGACAGCGCCACGTCTTCCGCGAACAGCGTGCCGTCGCGGTGGGTGAAGGCTTCCATGGAATGCCTCCTGTCAGAATTCGTAGCGGTCTTTGCGGTGTTCCTTGGCGGCCTTTTCGTCGTCCGGAAGGTAGAGCGGGCCTTTCTGGCCACAACCGGCGAGGGCCCCGGCGAGCACAGCCAGGGCGAGGAAGGGGAGAAGCAGGCGCTTCATGGCGGAATCCTTTGATCGAGCGTCGAATGGCCCGGAGTATACCCACGCCCCGGCCCCTTGCCTATGCGCCGGCGCCCGGCTGGCGGGCGTTCCAGGGCCGCTGCCGGTGGGCACCTGGCGCTGTGCCATGAGCGCGTTCCGGCCCAGGGTCGTGGCGCACTCGGTTATCCTTGGCGGACCGGCGCGTGGCGGAATGTCGCGCGCCCTCCGATCATCACCCGAGGTATGTGCCATGAGCCTGAGCGAAGCCCGTTTCCACGACCTGCTGGACGCCGTGCAGGAGGCGGTCGAGGACGCCTTCGACGACAGCGGCCTGGACGTCGACCTGGAGAACGCCGCCGGCGTGCTCACCGTGCGCTTCGACAACGGCAGCCAGTTGATCCTCAGCCGCCAGGAACCCTTGCGCCAGCTGTGGCTGGCGGCCCGCTCGGGCGGTTTTCATTTCGACTACGACCTGCAGTCCGAGCGCTGGATCTGCGACACCAGTGGCGAGACCCTGGGTGAGCTGCTGGTCCGCGTGACTGGCGAGCAGGCGGGCGAAACCCTGGCGTTCGAAGACCTGTGAGCGCATCGGCCCCGACGCCCGCGCTGGGCGCCGACGGGCGGCCGGCTTCGCCCTGCCGGCGCCAGTGTTGCCTGGACGATGTCCAGGTCTGCCTGGGCTGCGGCCGCACCCTCGGGGAGATCCGCGAATGGCGCGACGCCAGCGACGGACGGCGGCTGCAGATCGTGGAAGCGGCCCGGGTACGACGCCCGGCCACGCTATTGCCAAGCGGCGCTGCGCTGACGTAGTGTCGACCGGGTCCGGCGTTCCCGTCCGGACTCCCGTTTCCAAACCTCGCCTCCGCCGCTCGATTGAACCGGCCATGCGTGGTGCCCGGCCGTCGACGCCGTGGCGCGTGGGCTCCCTTGCCCCCGCCTGTGCTCGCCGGGTCGCCCGCGTCGCCGATCATCCAGTCCCTGGAGGCGGGGTTTTTGCTTTTTCATCGCCGAACGCACCCGAGGAGCCCAGCCTTCGCCATGAACACTCAGCCGCCGATCACCATCACCCGCCTCGACCTGCAGCGCCTGGAGCGCCTGCTCGACAGCCTGGAGACGTACGGCCCCGCCGCCGAGGCCCTGGAGGCCGAGCTGTCCCGGGCGCAGGTGGTGGGTCATGACGAGGTGCCGCCGGGCGTGGTGACCATGAATTCCCGGGTGCATTGCCGCGAGGAAGGCAGCGGCAAGGACTACCACCTGACCCTGGTCTACCCTCAGGACGCCGGCGGCGAAGGCCAGGTGTCGATCCTGGCGCCGGTGGGCTGCGCCCTGCTGGGGCTGAGCGTCGGCCAGCACATCGACTGGCCGGCCCCCGGCGGCAAGACCCTGCGGTTGACGCTGCTGGATGTGGAATACCAGCCGGAGGCGGCCGGCGCCTACGCGCACTGAGGTCCGCTCAGGCGGTGCTCAGGGCGTGGTTCAGTGCCAGTTCCAGGCGCGCCTTGACTCGCAGGTAATGCACGGTGGGCGCGGTCCCCGCCAGCCGTGACAGGTCCAGGTCGGTGATGTAGCAGGGGTAGCGCTCGGGCTCCTGGCGCTGGGCGACGATGTGCCGCGCCACGGCGGCGTATAGGTCGGCGCCGTACTCCAGCTCCGAGAACTCCCGGTGGTTGCAGTACAGGGTCACGTGGACCCGGCCGCCGCCGGCGGGTTCGAGGATGGCCTGCACGGTGTGCAGCGGCTTGCCGGCGTCGGCCTTCGGCGCGTTGCGCCGCTCCAGGTGCAGGGCCTTGCCCGGCTGCGTCGGAATCACCTCGTAGTAGACCAGCTCCACCGCTGCCGGCGGCACTGCGCCGTCCAGGGGCAGTAGCGCGTTGCGCCGGTACAGCACCGACTGCAGGAAGCGTTGCAGCGGGGTCAGCAGGCTCTGCTCGTCGCGGAACGGCGCGCGCTGGCGCCACAGGGTGTTCTGTTCATCCAGCACGCTCAGCTCGGCATTGTCGCCATCCTGGCGGTAGAACACCTGGATGCAGTCGGGCCGCCCCAGGGGCAGGATCAGCGCCAGGTCATGGCCCTCCAGGGCGAACGGGTCCAGGCGCAGGGGGCTGAAGGCGCGGCGCTCCTCGCCCAGGTACTCGATCAGCGCCGGTACGTCCGCCAGGGCCACGTGGCGGACCTGGCCCGGCGCCAGTTCCAGCAGGTGGTAGCGCTGCTGCACCTGCAGCAGGTAGCGCTGGTTGCGCTCGCTGCTCAGGTGGGCGCAGACGTCGCGGAACAGGTCCTCCACCCGCAGGGCGATGGTCTGCGCGCGGTTCCGGCAGAAGCAGCGCACCCGCAGGTGCGGGCGGGGCCCGCTGGCGGGCAAATCGTTGAGGAAGTCCCGCAGGCACTCCAGCACCGCGTCGGGGCTGGCGTAGCGGGTGACCAGCAGCTCGTTCCAACTGTTGAGGGTGACCTGGTCGAGGGTCAGCACCAGGTTCTCCCGCACGCCCGAATAACCCAGGGCGTCGGTGCGGTCGGTGGTCATGTGGACGTTCATCTGGCTGTGCTGCTTGAGCGGGTCCACCGCCACGTTGATCAGCAGCAGCACTTCGTGGGGCGAGCTGGCCCGCAGCAGCGCGTCCTCGCTCACCGGCGGCAGCGGCAGGGGCAGCATCTGCTGCAGGCTGGCCAGCAGGTTGTTCAGCTCGAAATCGGTGAGGTCGCTGTCCCCGGGGTGCAGGGACAGCCGGGTACTGGCGTCGATGACCCCGTTGCGGTGGCACCAGGCGAGCAGCTCGATCAGCTCCCGGGCGCGCTTGAGGGGCGCGAAGTGGGGCCATTCCTGGGTGCCGAGGCTGCCGCTGTAGAGCGCCCACTGGGTCTCGTCGGGGGCCTCCGGGCTGGGGGAATGGACCAGGGTCAGGGTGTCTTCCGCCAGGTCCGGGGCAATGCCCGGGTTGATGAATTCCACCTTGCCCGCCTTGCGCTCGAAGGCCGCGTACAGGCGCCGGCCGAGTACCCCCAGGTCGCGGCTGTTGAGCAGGCTGTCGGCGTGCTCGGAGCGGGCGAACTGGGAAAGGAAGCGGTAGCTGTAGGTCAGCTCGTTGACCAGCGCGCGGCGCTCGGCGCCCACCTGGCGCACCTTCCACTGGCTGCGGCTGTCGAGCATCGCCAGCTGGCGGGCGTCCCACTGCCACTCGGCGGTCAGACGCTCCAGCAACAGCCGCTGCCAGCTCTTGACCCGGCCCCGGGGCGGTCGGCTGATCTTCTTGTTCACCTTCAGGTACAGGCAGCGGCGGATCAACTCCAGCCGCTCGTGTTCGCCGCGGCCCGCCAGGTACGCCTCCAGGCGCCGGTAGACCATGATGTAGGGGTCCAGCTCGTCCAGGTCCAGGCGGTTGGCGAACACCGCCCGCTTGTAGCCCAGGGACAGGCACTCCACCTGGGGATGCTCGCTGGCGTAGACCTCGGTGAGTAGCAGCTTGAGCACCGACTTGTAGGGCGAGTCGATGCCCTTGAACAGCTGCCACATGCCGGCGCCGATGTATTCCCCCGGCGGGATGTAGGCCAGGTGGCCCAGGTCCAGCACCTCCTCGGCGCGGATGAAGCGCTTGCTCAGCAGCGTGTGGCCGAATTCGCCGTAGCGGCTTTCCTCGTACACCGGCACCAGCCACCACAGCGGCGTGCGGCCGCCCAGCCAGATGGCGGTGCGGTAGAACTCGTCCAGCAGCAGGTAGTGCTGGGTGGTGCCGCAGTCATCGGAGGTCAGGTGGGTCTCGCGATCGCCGAGGACGAAGCGGTGCGGGTCGATGAGGAAGAAGTGTGCCTCGGTGCCCAGGGTCGCCGCCCAGGCTTCCAGCAGGTCGCACTTGCGCCGCAGTTCGGCGACCGCCTCGGCGGGCAGGCGCGAGTCGTGGCAGACCCAGACGTCCATGTCGCTCTGCTCGGCCTGGGCCACAGTGCCCAGGCTGCCCATCAGGAACAGGCCGTGGATCGGCATGACCGGCTTGCCGCCCAGAGGGTTGCCGCGGCGCGCCTTGTAGGCGAACGAACGGGTCAGGCGCTGAGCCTCGGCCAGCAGGTCGTCGTCCGGCTCGAAGCCGGAGAGGCCGGCCGGGGTGGTGCCGGAGACGTAGCCCGGCAGCAGCGGATGGTTGACGTGGAACAGCAGCGGCAGCAGGCGCAGGACCAACTGCTGGCGGGTCGGCAGGGCCAGCAGGGCGCGTTGCAGGCGGCCGGCGTTGATGGTGAGGAAACGGGCGCGCAGCTGGGTGAGCTGCTTGCGGTCGATGCCGTCGTCGATGTCCGGGCGGATTTCCTGGTTACGCGTCATGACTCGCTCGCACCTGTGGGTGGGCAAAGACTACCAGCGGACGTCGGTACGCGGGAGTTGCCGCGGGGGCTTTCCCGGTGGCGGGAGCGCCGGGCCTGCCGGGTTATCGGCAGCCGGCGCCGGGCTCATGAGGGCGGCGGGCGCCCCTTGGTCGGCAGGCTCAGCCGGGTTCGCGGCGGAGGATGGTGAGCAGCGACTGGGCGTGTTCGGCGGCGTCCAGGCCGAGGCTGGTCAGGTAGCCGCCATCGGGCTGGTTGAGCAGGCCCTTGGCGTGCAGGCGCTGGGTGGCGGCCACGGCGCCGGCATCGGCATCGTGGTGCACCTTGATGCCCTCGAGGGTGTTGCCCAGGTTGTACAGGGCGAGGATTTCCAGTTCGGCGATCAGTTCGGTGGTGAACGACATGGGCACTCCGGTCTCGTGGTCGGGGCGGGGCGCGAGGCCTCGCCTGCGCAGTGTAGGCCGGGCGCGGCTAATGCGCCGGGGAATCGCCGCCGGAATGCTGCCAGCGATCGAGGATCGCCTGGTAGCGGCCGTCGGCGCGGATCAGCCGCATCCCCTGGTCGTAGCGCTGGAGCAGGGTTTCGGCTTCGGGATGATGGCGGGAGAAGGACAGGTACAGCTGCGGCCGGTGCACCGTCGCCACCGGGGCGAAGGCGCCCTGCAGGGCGGGCGTCTCCTGGAACAGCCGTTCCGCCGTCTCGCGGTAGGCCACCATGTAGTCCACCCGCCGGTGGCTGAGCATCAGGAAGCCGTTGAGGTCCTTGCGCACCGGCACCCGCTGCATCAGCTGGAGGCTGTCGAACAGCTCGCCGTACTCGTAGCCGAGGGTCACCGCCACCCGGCGGTCCCGCAGCCGGCCCAGGTCTTCCACCGGCGTGGCGTCCTCGCGCCGCGCCCAGAGCAGGATATCGGCGCTGAACAGCGGTTCCTGGGGCAGGCGGTAGAGGGTAGCGATGCGGGTATCCGGCGCGGTGTTGAAACACGCTACCAGTTCGCCCTTGAGGACCCGTTGCATGCAGCGGGCGTAGGGGCAGGCCACCAGCTCCACGGACGTGCCGCTGGCGGCGAAGGCGGCCTTGACGATGTCCACCGACATGCCCTGGATGCGCCCGTCCCGCACCGCGGTGTAGGGGTACCAGTCGTCCTCGGCTCCCACCAGCAGCGGCTCCGCGGCCAGGGACGCCAGCCCGGTCAGCACCAGGAACAGCGGCACGGCCAGCAGTTGGAAACACACGTGCAGCAGGGCGGGGGGCGAGTGGCGCATCCGGTACGACGTCCTCTATCCGGCGGGCTGGTCTCGGCTGCCCGGTGGGCTACGCGTCGGCGGAATCGTCGTCCGGCAGGTCGGGCAGCGCCCGCAAGGCCTGCTCGTACCAGGCGCGGTCGAACGGCCGGTCTTCCCGCAGCATGGTGCGGATCGCCTGGGCCAGCACCAGCGCCATCAGGTGCAGGCTTTCCTCCCGGGGATGCCCCACCAGGGTCAGCTTGTTCAAGGTGGCACGGGCTGCCGGCGGGTCATCCACCTCCACCTGGTTCTCGATGGCTTCCACCAGCGCCTGTTCGGCCAGGGTTTCGTCGTCTTCTTCGTGCATGGCGGGGACTTCCTGAACGTGAGCGGCCAGTGTGCCAGCCCCTGGCCCGGGAAGCCAAGCCGGGTGACGCAACCGCTCAAGGACGGTGCTTCCACGTGCATGCGGCAGATGTCGGCGGTGACCGAATCTGTGCCGGAGAGGGGTCAGCGAAGCGGCGAGACGGCGCTGCGAGAACGGCCTGTCCGGCGTGTCAGCGGGTGTCCAGCCGCATCAGGAAGTCGTCCACCGCCCGGCGCGAGGCGAGGCGGATGTAGCGCGTGCCGGGCGGCGCCTCGCGCATTTCGCTGCCATAGCGCTGGCGGTAGTCGCCATGACGCGTCCACGCCCAGGCGAGGATGGAGAACTGCGGGTCGAGGCTGAACAGGTTGCCCCAGCGCTCGCGGTTGCCATTCCACAGGACCTGCCGGCCCAGCAGTCGACGCAGGGTCCGCCGCAGCAACTGGCCCATGACCCGGCTTTTGGACAGGTCCAGCCAGATCACCGTGTCCGCCCGCTCGAGGATCTGCGGGCGCACCACCGAGTAGTTGCCTTCCACCACCCAGTCCTCGCCTGCCAGTGCCTGGGCCACCGCCGCGCGGAACCGCTCCGGCTCCAGCGGCTGCCAGCCGGGCTGGTGGAACAGGGCGTCCAGTTCCACGTGGCGGCAGCCGAGGTGGCGCGCCAGCTGCCGGGACAGGGTGGTCTTGCCCGCGCCGGAACAACCCACCACGGAGATGCGCCGCCCCAGTCCCGCGTCCGCGGTCATCGCGTTTCCAGCAGCGCCTTGCCGCGGGCCACCGCCTGGCGCACCTGGGCAGGCGCGGTGCCGCCGATGTGGTCGCGGGCGTTCACCGAGCCCTCCAGGGTCAGCACGGCGAAGACGTCCTGGTCGATCTGGTCGCTGAAGCGGCGCAGTTCCTCGAGGCTCATCTCGGCCAGGTCCTTGCCGCTGTCCACGCCGTACTTCACCGCGTGGCCGACGATCTCGTGGCAGTCACGGAACGGCAGGCCCTTGCGCACCAGGTAGTCGGCCAGGTCGGTGGCGGTGGAGAAGCCACGGCGTGCGGCCTCGCGCATCACCTCGCGGTTCGGGCGGATCGCCGGGACCATGTCGGCGAAGGCCCGCAGGCTGTCGCGCAGGGTGTCGGCGGCGTCGAACAGCGGCTCCTTGTCCTCCTGGTTGTCCTTGTTGTACGCCAGGGGCTGGCCCTTCATCAGGGTCAGCAGGCCGGCGAGGTCGCCGAACACCCGGCCGGCCTTGCCGCGCACCAGTTCCGGAACATCGGGGTTCTTCTTCTGGGGCATGATCGAGGAGCCGGTGCAGAAGCGGTCGGGCAGCTCGATGAAACGGAACTGCGCGCTGGTCCACAGCACCAGCTCTTCGGAGAAGCGCGACAGGTGCATCATCGCCAGGGAGGCGGCGGCGCAGAATTCGATGGCGAAGTCCCGGTCGGAGACGCCGTCCAGGGAGTTGCCGGAGATCGCTTCGAAGCCCAGCAGGCGGCAGGTGGTCTCGCGCCGGATCGGGTAGGTGGTGCCGGCCAGGGCGGCGCTGCCCAGGGGCATGCGGTTGACCCGCCGGCGGCAGTCCACCAGGCGCTCGTGGTCGCGGCTGAGCATCTCGAACCAGGCCAGCAGGTGGTGGCCGAAGGTCACCGGCTGGGCGGTCTGCAGGTGGGTGAAACCGGGCATGAGGGTGTCGGCCTCGGCCTCGGCCAGGCCCAGCAGGCCCTGCTGCAGGCGGGTCAGCTCGCCGAGGATGGTGTCGATCTCGTCGCGCAGCCAGAGTCGGATGTCGGTGGCCACCTGGTCGTTGCGCGAGCGGCCGGTGTGCAGCTTCTTGCCCACCACGCCCAGGCGTTCGGTGAGGCGCGCCTCGATGTTCATATGCACGTCTTCCAGGTCGACACGCCAGTCGAAGGCGCCCGCCTCGATCTCGTCCTGAATCTGCTTCAGGCCCGCCTCGATGGCGTCGCGCTCCTCGCCGCTGAGCACGCCGGCCTCGGCCAGCATGTGGGCGTGGGCGATGGAGCCCATGATGTCGTGGCGATAGAGGCGCTTGTCGAAGTCGACGGAGGCGGTGAAGCGGGCGACGAAGGCATCGACGGGCTCGCTGAAGCGGCCGCCCCAGGATTGATTGGTCTTCTCGGTGCTCATGGCTGACTCGTGGCGAAAGGGCAGGCGCGGCGCCTGCGCGGCGATTGACTGGCGCGATCATAACAGCGTTGCCGAGCGGTCGCGCCCGCCCGGGAAATGTCGGCCGTCTCACAGTTTCCATCGCCGCCTCGCCTTTCGCCGGTCGAATCCGTCCGACCGGTGCACGCCGGCTTGCCGGCGCGGACGGCGGCCGGGACACTGCACCGATCCGACCACAGGACCTCCGCCGATGCGCGACCGCACGCCCACCGATGACTTTTTCGTTCCCGAGCTGTGCCAGGCCGAGGCCCTGCTCGGGCTGGTGCTGCTGGCGGAGCTGCTGGTGCTGGTGCTGGTGCTGGCCGAGCCGTTCCGCGCCGAGCCCTTCGTATCCGGCTTCAACTGGACGCGCCTGGCGCTGACCTCACTGTTCGTGCAGTGGATCGTGCTGCTGTCGGCGGCGCTGCTGTGCCAGGCCCGCGCGTTGCTGGCCCGCCTGCCGGTGGCGGTGTCGACCCTGCTGTGCTGCCTGGTGGTGGTAGCGCTGACCCTGGGCTGCACGGCCATCGCCGACCACTACGAGCTGGGCGGGCCGCTGTCCCGGGCGGGCGAGGCCAACCTCTACCTGCGCCATGCGCTGATCGGGCTGATCATGACCGCCCTGCTGCTGCGTTACTTCTACCTGCAGAGCCAGTGGCGGCACCAGCAGCAGGCGGAGCTGCGGGCGCGCCTGGAGTCGCTGCAGGCGCGCATCCGCCCGCACTTCCTGTTCAACAGCCTAAACAGCATCGCCAGCCTGGTGGCATCCGACCCGGTCAAGGCCGAGCAGGCGGTGCTGGACCTGTCCGACCTGTTCCGCGCCAGCCTGGGCAAGACCGGCACCCTGGTGACCTGGCGCGACGAACTGGAGCTGGCCGAGCGTTACCTGTCGATCGAACGTTATCGGCTGGGCGAGCGTCTACACATGGACTGGGACGTGGAGCGGGTGCCCCCCGATCTGCCGATCCCGCAGCTGACGCTGCAGCCGCTGCTGGAAAATGCGCTGATCTATGGCATCCAGCCACGGATCGAAGGGGGACTGGTGAGGGTCGAAGCCCGGTACGAGAACGGGCTGTTCACCCTGTGCGTCAGCAACCCGTTCGACGAGGGCGCTCACGCGCCGTCCCGTGGAACACAGCAGGCATTGACCAATATAGAAGCGCGCCTTGCGGCACTTTTCGGACCGCGGGCAAGTCTCACCGTGGAGCGCTGTGACGGTCGCCACTTCACCTGTCTACGCTATCCTTGTGCCAGACTCACGCAGGAAGCCAGAGCAATATGAATGTCCTGATCGTCGATGACGAACCCCTTGCCCGCGAACGCCTGAGCCGTTTGGTCGGCGACCTCGATGGGTACCGTGTTTTGGAACCTGCAGCCAGCAATGGCGAAGAGGCCTTGAGCCTCATCGACAACCTCAAGCCGGACATCGTCCTGCTGGACATCCGCATGCCCGGGCTCGACGGCCTGCAGGTCGCTGCGCGCCTGTGCGAGCGCGACACCCCCCCGGCTGTGATCTTCTGCACCGCCCATGACGAATTCGCCGTGGACGCCTTCCAGGTCAGCGCCGTCGGCTACCTGGTCAAGCCGGTGCGCCCGGAATCCCTGGCAGAAGCACTGCAGAAGGCTGAGCGGCCCAACCGCATCCAGCTGGCCGCCCTGACCCGGCCGGCCGCCAACACCGGCAGCGGTCCGCGCACTCACATCAGCGCCCGCACCCGCAAGGGTATCGAGCTGATCCCCCTGGGTCAGGTGCTGTATTTCATCGCCGATCACAAGTACGTGACCCTGCGCCATGAAGGCGGGGAAGTGCTGCTGGACGAGCCGCTCAAGGCGCTGGAAGACGAGTTCGGCGATCGCTTCGTGCGCATCCACCGCAACGCCCTGGTGGCCCGCGAGCGCATCGAGCGCCTGCAGCGAACGCCCCTGGGGCATTTCCAGCTCTACCTCAAAGGCATGAACGACGAGGCCCTGACCGTCAGCCGCCGCCACGTGGCCGGCGTGCGCAAGCTCATGCACAACCTCTAGCGGCGCGGCCGCGCGTGCTTGCGCCGGCCCGCCGTCAGCCGCTCCCGAACCGCGCCTCGGACTGACACGTCTCAATCCGCCCTCCCGTGCGGCTGGTATCATGGCCGGCAGTCCGCTTTCTGGAAGTGCCCCATGCCCCGCGAAATCCGCATCGCCACCCGCAAGAGCGCCCTGGCGCTCTGGCAGGCCGAATACGTCAAGTCCCGCCTCGAGCAGGCCCACCCCGGCCTGCGGGTCAGCCTGGTGCCCATGGTCAGCCGCGGCGACAAGCTGCTGGATGCGCCGCTGGCGAAGATCGGCGGCAAGGGCCTGTTCGTCAAGGAACTGGAGACCGCGCTGCTGGAGAACGAGGCCGACATCGCGGTGCACTCCATGAAGGACGTGCCCATGGACTTCCCCCAGGGCCTCGGTCTGTTCTGCATCTGCGAGCGGGAAGACCCCCGCGATGCCTTCGTCTCCAATACCTACGCCAGTCTGGAAGCGCTGCCCGCCGGCAGCGTCGTGGGCACCTCCAGCCTGCGCCGCCAGGCCCAGCTGCTGGCGCGCCGGCCGGACCTGAACATCCATTTCCTGCGCGGCAACGTGAACACCCGCCTGGCCAAGCTGGACGCGGGCGAGTACGACGCCATCATCCTCGCCGCCGCCGGCTTGATCCGCCTGGGCTTCGAGGCGCGCATCACTGCCTCCCTGAGCATCGCCGACAGCCTGCCCGCCGGTGGCCAGGGCGCGGTGGGCATCGAGTGCCGCAGCGAGGACCACGAGATCCATCGCCTGCTGCAGCCGCTGCACCACGCCGAGACCTCCCTGCGGGTGAGTGCCGAGCGGGCGCTGAACCGGCGCCTCAACGGAGGCTGCCAGGTCCCCATCGCCTGCTACGCGGAGCTGGAAGGCGACCGGCTGTGGCTGCGCGGCCTGGTGGGCAGCCCCAGCGGCGAACTGCTGCTGCGGGCCGAGGAGCGCGCCGCCGCGGACGACGCCGAGGCCCTGGGCATCCGTGTCGCCGAGGCGCTGCTGGAGAAAGGCGCCGGGGCGATTCTCGAGGCCATCTACGGCGACGGCGGGCCGGTGTGAATCCTTCCGCCTGGCGGCTGCTGATCACGCGTCCGGCGGAGGACGGCGAAACCCTCGCCCGGCAACTGGCCGCCCACGGCGTGTTCGGCAGCTGCCTGCCACTGCTGGCCATCGAGGACCTGCCGGACAGCCCCGAGCGGCGCCAACCGATCCTCGAACTGGACCGCTACGCCGCGGTGATCGTGGTGAGCAAGCCGGCGGCCCGCCTGGTACTCGACGCCGTCGACCGCTACTGGCCGCAGCCGCCCGCGGCCCAGCACTGGTTCGCCGTGGGCGGCGCCACCGGCCAGTTGCTGGCTGACTACGGGCTGACCAGCCACTGGCCGCAGCAGGGCGACGACAGCGAGGCGCTGCTGGCGCTGCCGGCCCTGGCGGAGAGCCTGTCAGCACCCGGCGCACGCGCGCTGATCGTGCGCGGCGAAGGAGGCCGCGAGTGGCTGGCGGAGCGCTTGCGCGAACGCGGCGTCGCGGTCGACTATCTGGCGCTTTACCGTCGTCGCCTGCCGGATCACCCGCCGGGCGCGCTGGCGCGGCGCGTCCAAGCGGAACGCCTGAACGGGCTGGTGGTCAGCAGTGGGCAGGGCTTCGAGCACCTGCGCACCCTGGCCGGCGATGCCTGGCCGGCCCTGTCGGCGTTACCCCTGTTCGTGCCCAGCCCGCGGGTGGCCGAGCAAGCCCGCGCCGCAGGCGCCGGACGAGTCGTGGATTGCCGTGGCGCCAGCGCCGCGGCCTTGCTGGCGGCCCTCGAACGATGCGAGGCGCCCACCCCCTGAAGCAAAGGATGGATACGTGAGCGAAACAGCCTTCCCCTCCGAAGAACCGACCTCCACGACGCCCGAGCCGGTGCTCGCCCCCGCGCCCGCCGAGCGAAGCGGCCGGGGCCTGGCGGCGCTGGCCCTGGCGATCGGCCTGGCCGGCGTCGGCATAGGCGGCTGGGGGGTGTGGAAGGTCCATCAGCTCGACCAGTACGACCAGCAGCAGCTGGCGCAGCTGGAAGACACCCGCGGCAAGACCCAGGCCCTGGTACAGAGCGAGCGTCGCCTCAGCGCACGCCTGGCGGAACTGCCGGCGCCAGCCGAGCTGGAGGAGCGCCAGCGCCTGCTGGGCGACCTGCAGAGCGAACAGCAGCACCTGAGCCAGCGCCTGGAGGGCGTGCTCGGCGCCAGCCGCCAGGACTGGCGCCTGGCCGAGGCCGAGCACCTGTTGCGCCTGGCCGCCCTGCGCCTCTCCGCGCTGCAGGACATCAACAGCGCCCAGGCCCTGGTGCAGGCCGCCGACGACATCATCCGCGAACAGGACGACCCGAGCGGCTATGCCGCGCGGCAGCAGTTGGCGAAGAGCCTGGAAGCCCTGCGCAGCCTGCCGCGTCCGGACCGCACCGGCCTGTTCCTGCAACTGGGGGCGCTGCGCGAGCGCGTGGCCTCCCTGGACCCCGTCGATCCCGCCTTCGAGGTCCACGACGACGCCTTGCGCAGCTTGGCGGCGCAGCACCGCGACGACGCCGTCTGGTCGCGCTGGCTCGATACCCTGGCCGACTATTTCCGCCTGGACTTCAATGCCGATCCCGCCATCAAGCCGCTGCTGGCCGGGCAGAGCCTTGAGCAGGTGCGGCTGACCCTGTCCCTGGCCCTAGAACAGGCCCAGTGGGCCGCCCTGCACGGCGAGAGCGGCGTCTACCGCCAGGCCCTCGGCCAGGCGCGCCAGGTACTGGCCGCCTACTTCGATCCGCAGAAGGCGGACAACCGCGCCCTGAGCGGGCGCCTCGACGAACTGGCGCAGCAGCCGGTGGCGGTGGAAACCCCCGACCTGAGCCCCACCTTGGACGCCGTCCAGGCGTACCTGCAGCACAAGCAGGCGGCCCGTGACGCGGTGCCGGACGCGGCTACCGAGGCGCCCGAGGCCGCGCCGGCGGCGGAGGATGCCCGCCCATGAGACGTGTTGCGCTGCTGCTGATGATGCTGCTGGTGCTCGCCGGGCTGGCCCTGCTGGGGCTCGCCATCGCCCACCACAAGGGCTACGTGCTGATCGCCTACGACGGGTTCCGCTACGAGTCGAGCCTGTGGGCCACCCTCGCGCTGCTGGCGGTGGTGGCCCTGCTGGTCTACCTGGTGCGCCTGCTGCTCAGCGCCGTGGTGGTGACCGGCGGGCTGGTGAACCCCTGGTCCGGCCGGCATCGCCGTCGGCGCATCCACCAGGCCTCCGAGCAGGGTTTCCTCGACCTGGCCGAAGGGCGTTGGGAGCGGGCGCTGCGGCACCTCAAGCGCGCCGCCGAGGCCGATCCACGGCCTCTGGCGTACTACCTGGGCGCCGCCCGGGCCGCCCAGGCGCTGGGGGATGCCGCCGAGAGTGATCGGCTGCTGGCCCGGGCCCTGGAGCGTCAGCCCGACGCCGAGCTGGCCATCGCCCTGACCCACGCCGAGCTGCAAGTGGAGCGCGGCGAGACCGACGGCGCCCGGGACACCTTGGAAGCCATGCGCGCCCGCCAACCCCGGCATCCCCAGGTGCTGCGGCAGCTGCAGCGTGTCTACCTGATGCGGGGCGACTGGGCGCCCCTGCGCGATCTGGTACCCGTGCTGCGCAAGGAAAAGGCCCTGGGTGACAGCGAGCTGGATGGGGTGGAGCGCCAGGTCTGGACCGAATACCTGGGCGAGACCGGCACGGGCGAGACCCACCTCGCCGAGTTGCAGGCCGCCTGGCAGGCGGTGCCGTCCGCCCGACGCCAGGAGCCGGCGCTATTGGCTGCCTACGCCGAGCGCCTGCACCGCCTGGGCGCTGATGACGAGGCGGAGAAACTGGTCCGCCAAGCCCTGCGCGACCGCTACGACGCGCGCCTGGTGCGCCTGTACGGGCTGCTCCAGGGAAGTGAGCCGGGCAAGCAGTTGCAGACTGCCGAGGCCTGGCTGGCCCAGCATCCCAGCGATCCGGTGCTACTGCTCACCCTCGGCCGGCTGTGCCTGCACAACCAGCTGTGGGGCAAGGCCAACGAGTACTTCGAATCCAGCCTGGCCTTCGAGCGCGATCCGGAGACCTGTGCCGAACTTGCCCACCTGCTGGCCGAGCGGGGCGACGTGGAGCGCAGCAACCGGCTGTTCCGCGAGGGCTTCGACCTGCTGGAACGCAGCCGGCACCCCGTGACCCTGCCGGTCCCCCAGGCCGGATGACGGGCGAGGGCGCCCTGGCCTGACGCGTGGCGCCGTTCCCCGGACCGGCGCCCGCTCACGGTTCGCGCGGCGCCTTGAAAGCCCCTCGGGCTTCCTCTACCGTAACCGCCTTTCCTCACTTCCCTCGGAGCCGCCATGCCCCTGGCCAGCCCCCGCATGCTGTTTCTCCTGGCTTTCCTCGGCAGCGCTGCCGTCATGGCCGGTGCCCTCTACCTCGAGCACGTGGTGGGCCTCGCGCCATGTCCGATGTGCATCCTGCAGCGGATCTTCGTAATCCTGTTCGGGGTGATCGGGCTGGTGGGCTTCCTGCACAACCCGGCCACCACCGGCCGCCGCGTCTACGCCTTCCTCATGCTGCTCAGCGCCGTCGGCGGCGGCGCCACCGCTGGCCGGCAGATCTGGCTGCAGAACGTCCCGGCCGACCAGTTGCCCGCCTGCCTGCCGAGCCTGGAATACATGATGGATGCGCTGCCTTTCCAGGAGATCGTCAGTCTGGTGCTGCACGGCAGCGCCGATTGTGTGGAAGTCACCTGGACGCTGTTCGGCATGAGCCTGCCGGAGTGGGCGTTGCTGGCCTTCATCGGTATGGCCGCCTTCAGCCTGTACCAACTGCTGCGCCGTGCCTGACAGGCGAAGCCCGCGCTCCGCGCGGGCTCCAGACCTCCCCGGGTGCGTTCGGTTCAGATTGTTTTCGTTCGAACGCGCGTATGAAATTTTCCGCCGAGGTGCCTTGAAGGCGCTGTCCACCGGGCATAATCTGGCCCGCATACTCGCGCCGGAAGTCGCCATTTTCGCGGTGTTTCCCGGTCATCCTCCGCCACCGCCCACTGCGTGGCGCCGATAACTCAGCGAAGAAAAGGGAAGCCATCATGCTCGAGAGCTGCCAGAACGCCCAGGAACGATGGGGCGGCGTCCACCTCCTGATCGATCGCTGGTTGCAGGAACGTCATCAGTTGATCCGCCACTTCAAGATCCTCAGCGACGCCCCCATCGCTCCTGGCGACAACCCCGAGGCGCTGCTGCAATTCTGCGAATCCCTGGTGGACTACGTGTCTGCCGGCCACTTCGAAATCTACGAGCAACTGCTCAGCGAAGCCCTGGCATTCGGTGACGAGCGTGGCGTGGAGCTAGCGCACCGGCTGTACCCGCGCATCCAGGCCATCACCGAAGAAGCGCTGGCTTTCAACGACCTGTGCGACAAGGGCAAGGCCCGCGGTACTTGCCTCACCCAGGAACTCAAGCGCCTGGGCCAGTGCCTCCACGAGCGATTCGAACTGGAAGATTGCCTGATCGAAGTGCTGCACAACGCCCATCGCGAGCAGGACATCGAGCCGGCGGAATCAGCGACCATCTAGCAGCTCGATCTCGAACACCAAGGGCGCATAGGGCGGGATCAAGTCGCCGGCGCCCTCCGTGCCATAGGCCTGGGCGGACGGGATCACCACCCGCCACTTCGCGCCCATCGGCATCTCCAGCAGCGCCATGCGCCAGCCGGCGATCACGCTATCGAGCTTGAACCAGGCCGGCGTCGGGCTGGCATCGAAGACACTGCCGTCCGCCAGTTGCCCCGTGTAGCGCACCCGGACTTCACCCCCCGACCGCGGCCTGCCGCCGTTGCCCTTCTGCAGTTCGGTGATCAGTACCCCGCCCGCCAGTTCACGTACCCCCGGCTTGGCCTTCTCGGCCACCAGAAAGCGCGTTTCCGCGGCAATCTCCCGTGTGTGCAGGCGCTCCGCCTCGACCATCCGGGCCTCGTGGGCAGCCTGCAACTGCTTGATCCGTGCGGCGGGCAGCTCCAGGGGTTCGCCCCGGTAGGCCTGCCTCAGGCCCTTGAGCAACGCTTCCACCTGCAGGTCGGGCACTTCCTCCCGCAGTCGCTCGCCCAGGCGCACCCCCAGGCTGTAGGACAGGTCGTGGGCATCATCGCCCACGGCAGTGCCGGCCAGGGACGTGAGCAGGGCGATGGACAGCAACGAGCGGCGCATGGGAAGCCTCCGGGACACGGCAGGCGATTATGCCAGCCGCGGGGCGACGCTCAAGGCGCCTGCTGCGCCAGCATGCCGCGCGTCCGCGGAGGCGCGCCCGGCTCGACGGCCCTGTCCGCAGCGCCTAGTATGGGGCGCACCCCCTCGTCCGCTCCCGGAGGAATGCCCATGGCGGCCAAGAAGAAGCCTGTTCGTACGCCGTTGCACCTGCTCCAGCAATTGTCCCAGAGCCTGCTCGACCACCTGCAGGACGCCTGCAGCCAGGCCCTGATCGACGCGGAAAAACTGCTCGCCAAGCTGGAAAAACAGCGGGGCAAGGCCCAGGAAAAATTGCTGACGCGACGCGCCAAGCTCCAGGGCGCCGTCGAGGTCGGCAAGCTCAAGGCCCAGGCCAAGGCCAAGCAGGCCGTGGGCGAACTGGAGGACCTGCTGGATTCGCTGCAGGAGCGCCAGGCAGAGACCCGCCAGTACATCGCGCGCCTGAAACAGGACGCCGAGGAAAGCCTGAAGCTGGCCCAGGGCATCGGCAAGGTCCACGAGGCCGCAGGCCAGGCCCTGGCCGCCCGCGAAACCGGGGCGTCCCGCTCCGCGCCCCCTGGGGCGAAACCGGCGGCCCGTGCGCGCAAAGCGCCGGCAGCCACCCCCAGCCGCACCGCTGCCGCCGCGAAGCCGGCCAGCAAGCCCCGTACACCGGCCGCCCCGGCGAAGAAGGCGGACGCCCCGTCGCCAGCCCGCTCCAGCAGTGCTGCGAACAAGGCCGGTACCGCCAAGCCGGCGTCCCGAAGCCGTACCGCCGGTGCCACGTCCACAGCTAGCACCACACCCGCCGCCAACGGTGCCAAACCCGCTGCCGCCAAGCCTGCTGCTGCGAAAAGCGCCGCGACCAAGCCCGCTGCTGCCAAGCCCGCCAGCACATCGGCCCGCAAGCCGGCAGCCCCGGCCCGCAAGCCGGCGACCGCCAGCCCGGCCACGGTCCCGACGCCGGTGCATGCCACCGACGGCGCCACCGCGCCCGCTACGCCGAGCCCGAGCAGCGAGACCCCCAGCACCTGAGTCCAGGTGACCGGCCCGCGGATGACGCGGGCAGGTTTCAGGTTTCCGGCACCGCCCGACGCAGGTCATCCAGCGCCTGGGCGGCGGATGACGCCGCGTCGCCTGCGAGGGCTTCCAGCCAGGTGCGGACCACCGCGTCGGTGGCATCGCCCGCTACGTCGGCCGGCCAGTCGTCGGCACAGTGCGCCAGGCGCTGCAGCAGCACGCGTTCCGCCTCCAGCTCCAGGGCTTTCACGCGCTCCCGCAGCGCCGCCAGTTCGGGGTCATCCCGGGCCGCGTCGCGCCAGCCTTGGCGCAACCCGCGCAGCGGGGCCACCACGCTGTCCCGCCAGGGGCGGGTCAGCGCCTTCAGGGCCGCGACCCGCTGCGGGTCGCAGTCCACGCCTCGCCGGCCGAGCCAGGAGCCGGCCAGCAGCAGGCACACGTCCGCGCCTCGCGCCTGGGCATCCAGGCACGCCGCTTCCACCCCGGGGCGGGCGTATAGGGTCAGGGCGAATCGCCAGAGGTCGTCGGCCATGGGCATCCCAGATGATCCGGCGAAGCTGATAAACTCCGCCGCCTTATGATCCGATTGAACACCCTCACTCTACAGCGGGGTCCGCAACGTCTGCTAGACGGCGCGGACCTGACGCTGCACGCCGGCCAGAAGGCCGGTCTGGTGGGCGCCAACGGCGCCGGCAAATCCACCCTGTTCGCCCTGCTGCGCGGCGAGTTCGGTCCCGACGGCGGCGATTGCAGCCTGCCGGCGGACTGGCGCATCGCCCACATGCGCCAGGAGGTGAACACCCTGGAGCGGCGCGCGGTGGACTACGTGCTGGACGGCGACGTGCACCTGCGCCGGGTCCAGCGCGACCTGGCCGCCGCCGAGGCGGCCCATGACGGCACGGCCATCGCCCGCCTGCACGTGGAGCTGGACAGCGCCGATGGCTACACCGCCGACGCACGGGCCCGCAAGCTGCTGGCCGGCCTCGGTTTCCTGGCCAGCCAGATGGAACTGCCGGTGGGGGATTTCTCCGGTGGCTGGCGTATGCGGCTGAACCTGGCCCAGGCGCTGATGTGCCCTTCCGACCTGCTGTTGCTGGACGAACCCACCAACCACCTGGACCTGGATGCGATCCTCTGGCTGGAGGACTGGCTCAAGGCCTATCCCGGCACTTTGCTGCTGATTTCCCACGACCGGGACTTCCTCGACGCCGTGGTGGACCACGTGGCGCACCTGGAGCAGCGCAAGCTGACCCTCTACCGCGGCGGCTACTCGGCCTTCGAGCGCACCCGCGCCGAGCGGCTGGCGCAGCAGCAGCAGGCCTACGAGAAGCAGCAGGCGCAGCGCGCCCACATGGAGAAGTACATCGCCCGCTTCCGCGCCCAGGCCACCAAGGCGCGCCAGGCCCAAAGCCGGATCAAGGCCCTGGAGCGCCTGGAGGAGCTGGCCCCGGCCCACGTGGATTCGCCGTTCGAGTTTGGCTTCCGCGAGGCGGATAAACTCTCCAACCCGCTGCTGGACCTGAGCGAGGGCCGCCTCGGCTATGGCGAGCGCGCGGTCCTGCAACAGGTGAAGCTGCAGCTGCGCCCCGGTGCGCGGCTGGGTCTGCTGGGGCCCAATGGCGCCGGCAAGTCCACCCTGATCAAGACCCTCGCTGGCGAATTGGCGCCCCTGGGGGGCGAGCTGCGCTGTGGCGAGAACCTGGCCATCGGCTATTTCGCCCAGCACCAGCTGGACGCCCTCGACCCGAAAGCCAGCCCGCTGTTGCACCTGCAACGCATCGCGCCCGGGGAGCGGGAGCAGACCCTGCGGGACTTCATCGGCGGCTTCGACTTCCGCGGCGAGCGCTGCGACGAGCCGGTGCTGAACTTCTCCGGGGGCGAGAAGGCACGCCTGGCTCTGGCGCTGATCGCCTGGCAGAAGCCCAACCTGTTACTGCTGGACGAACCCACCAACCACCTGGACCTGGAAATGCGCCTGGCGCTGACCCTGGCCCTGCAGGAGTTCTCCGGTGCGGTGCTGGTGGTGTCCCACGACCGGCACCTGCTCAAGAGCACCACCGATGAGTTCCTGCTGGTGGCCGACGGCCGCGTGCAGAGCTTCGACGGCGACCTCGACGACTACGCCCGCTGGCTGGTGGACTACCGCGCCCGCCAAGTGCCCGTGAACGAATCGCCGGCCGTCGGCGACAAGACCGACAAGCGCGCCCAGCGCCAGGCCGCCGCGGCGCAACGCCAGCAGCTGGCACCGCTGCGCCGCGAGGCGGAGAAGCTGGAGAAGGAATTGGGCACGGTCCACGAGGCCCTCGCCGCCCTGGAGACCCGGCTCGGCGACAGCGCCCTGTACGAGGCCGCGCGGCGGGACGAGCTGCGTGAGCGGCTGGCGGATCAGGCCAGCCTGAAGGCCCGGGAAGCCGACCTGGAAGAACGCTGGCTGGTCGCCCTGGAGCGGCTCGAAGACCTGCAAAGGCAACTGGAGGAGGTCGGCTGATGGACGATCTGGTCCTGCTCGCCGCCTGGAGCGAGCCGCTGCTGCGCGCGGCCCAAGTCCTGGCCATCGTGCTGCTCGCCTGGCTGGTGCAACGCCTGGTCACCCGGGGCATCACCCGCCTGGGGACCCATTACCCGCAGCTGCCGGGTGAGCTCCTGATGCCCCTGCGCGGGGGCCTGCGCTGGCTGATCATGGGCAGCGCCTTCATGATGGTGCTGGAGCGCTTCGGTGTCTCCGCCCAGGTGCTGTGGACCGCCCTGACCGGCTTCGCCGCCGTGGCGGCGGTGGCGTTCTTCGCCATCTGGAGCGTGCTGTCGAACCTGTTCTGCGCCCTGCTGATCTTCGCCCTCGGGCCGTTCCGCCTGGGGGACCTGGTGGAGGTGATCGACAGCGCCGACAAGCCCGGGGTGAAGGGCCGGGTGGTGGCGATCAACATGTTCTACACCACCCTCGAAGACGCCAGCAGCGAAAGCCCCGGCGCCTGGCTGCAGGTGCCCAACAGCCTGTTCTTCCAGAAAGCCGTCCGCCGCTGGCGGGGCTGACCCGGTTCGACCCGCGCCCCGGTGGGCGCGCGCATCGCCGTGGCGTGAACCAGTCGAGGGTCGGAGCGTGACCGGCTGCCGCGACAGCGCCGCGGCTTTTGCCTAGGCTGCACGACCCGATTCCTGGAGTTGCGCCATGCCGCCGTCCGCTGTTCGAACCGGTGACCCCTCGTCCGACCCTTGCGTCGCCCCCCTGCGTCATCCCCCCCTGGAACAAGCTATCGCCGCCGCCTGTTCGCGCCTGGCCGTGCGCGAGGCTTACCTGGCCGCGCTGCGTCAACCTGCCAGCGCCGCGCCCAGCCTGCTGCTGGCGGTGACCGGCACCGACCAGGCGATGCAGCGCCGCCTCGCCGCCAGCATCGCCGAGGTGCTGCCGGAAGAATTGGAGCTGCGCCTGATGGAGTTGAGCGAGGACGCCCTGTCCCAGGCCATTCGCGCCAGTTGCGAAGCGTTCTACCGTGCCTGATCCCGGCCGGGCTTGAGCCGACCGGCCTCGCCGGGGACAATTCCGGCGAGGCGTCCCGGGCTACCCACCGGGACGGTGCACGGCCGTGAGCGGCCGTCAGGACCCGGAGCGATGCGATGCGTGTGTGGATCGATGCGGACGCCTGTCCGCGGGCGGCGAAAGACCTGGTGGTGAAGTTCGCCCTCAAGCGCAAGTTCGAGGTGGCGCTGGTGGCCGGCCAGGCCCAGGCGCGGCCGCCGTTCGCCTGCGTGCGGCTGGTGGTGGTGCCCAGTGGGCCGGACGCCGCCGACGATTACCTGGTTGAGCACGCGATCCCCGGGGAACTGGTGGTCTGCAGCGACGTGCCCCTGGCGGACCGGCTGGTGAAGAAAGGCGTGATGGTGGTGGACCCGCGTGGGCGTGAATTCGACGAGCGCAACATGGGCGAGCGCCTGGCGGCGCGCAACCTGTTCACCGAGCTGCGCGACCAAGGGCAAGTGGGCGGCGGCCAGGCCGCCTATTCCGATCGGGACCGACAGGCTTTCGCCAATGCCCTGGATCGCCTGCTGAGCCGGCTCGGCTAGCGGCTCCGCGCCGGCTCGAACCGATCGAACCAGCCCTTGGCTCGGTCGGTTCGCGGGGGAGGGGTACCAGGGCGGGTTGAGTGAGGCGCCCGGGTCGCTCGGGCGCTGGCCGGGATCAGGCCTCCTGCACCGTCATTTCCAGGATGCGGTCCACCAGCTTGTTGATCCCCGAGGCCGCTTCGCTGATGGAGCCGGCCAGCATGTACGCCGGGGTGCTCACCAGCTTGTGCTGTTCGTCCTCGACGATGTCTTCCACCGCGCATTCCACATGGCGGGCGCCCATTTTCTCCAGGGCGCCGGCGGTCTCGGCATCGTTGCCGATGGTGCAGGACACGCCCTCGCCGAAGATCTGGGTGGCCAGGGTCGGGGCAATGCAGATCAGCCCGATGGGCTTGCCCGCCTGGGCGAACGACCGGGCCGCCTGCAGCACGTCCGGCTGCACGCTGCAGTCGGCGCCCTTGCCGGCGAAGTCCGAGAGGTTCTTCGCCGCGCCGAAGCCGCCGGGAACGATCAGCGCGTCGAAGTCCTCGGCGCGCAGTTCGCGGGCGTCCTTCGCCTGGCCACGGGCGATGCGCGCCGATTCGGTGAGCACGTTGCGGCTCTCCGGCATCTCGGCGCCGGTCAGGTGGTCGATCACGTGGTGCTGGGTCACATTGGGGGCGAAGCACTGCACCTGGGCGCCGCGCTGGTCGAGGCGCAGCAGGGTGATCACGCTTTCGTGGATTTCCGCGCCGTCGTAGACGCCGCAGCCGGATAGGATCACTGCCACTTTCTTGTTCATCGCGTTCTCCGCTGTTCGGTACGCCGGATCGGCGCAATCGGGCGACGCGGCGGGGCCGGGTCGCGGGGGTTCGTGGCGCAGGGCCGGTCGCGTTGGGAGCGGTCGCGGCTCCTTACAGGTATGGATCGTCGCGCCGCGCCGTCGTTCAGGCGTCCGGTGCGCTGCGCTTGGCACGCACGGCGCGCCAGATCCACAGGACGACGCCGAGCAGCACCAGCGCGCCCAGCACCCGCAGCTCGTAGTGCTTGATGTCGCCGAGGACGGTCTCCAGCACCGCGCCGAAGTGGTAGGCCGCCCAGCCCAGCGCCGCCGCCCAGACGATGGCGCCGAGGCCATTGAGCAGCAGGTAGCGCAGCGGCGAATAGCCGGACAGGCCGATGGCGATGGGCATCACCGTGCGCAGGCCGTAGACGAAGCGAAAGCCCAGCACCCAGATGTCCGGGTGCCGGCGGATGTGCGCCAGGGCCTTCTCCCCCAGCGCCTGCCAGTGGGGCTTGCGCTGCAGCAGGGCGCGGCCCTTGAGGCGGCCGAGGTAATACCAGAGCTGGTCGCCGGCGTAGCTGCCGAGGAAGGCGGTGAGCACCACCAGGTTGATGTCGAGGTAACCGCGGAAGGCCAGGAAGCCAGCCAGCACCAGGATCGTCTCGCCTTCGAAGAAGGTGCCGAGGAGCAAGGCGAGGTAGCCGAAGTCCTGCAGGAAGTGTTGCAGCATGGGTCAGTCGGACCGAGGGCGAAACGCCCAGCCTACCCGCTCGCGCGTCCGCGGAAAAGCACGGGGCGCGGCTCGATGCGGTAAGGTTGACTGGCGACAATGAAACCCGTGCTCGGCGCGGGCTGCGACTGCGGGTCGCAGCGTCCGCCGCTGCCGCCATGAATTGGTCATAATGGCGGCTTATAACTGTCACACTGCCCGCCTGTACGGGACTGGAGTCCGCCGTGAGCTTTACCCCCGCCAACCGTCTGTTCCCCGCCACGCGCCTGCGGCGCAACCGCCGCGACGACTTCTCCCGGCGCCTGGTGCGGGAGAACGTGCTGACGGTGAACGACCTGATCCTGCCGGTGTTCGTCCTGGAGGGCGAGAAGCGCCGCGAGGCGATCCCCTCGATGCCCGGGGTCGAGCGGCTGTCCATCGACGAGCTGCTGCGGGAAGCGGAAGAACTGGTGGCCCTGGGCATCCCGGCCATCGACCTGTTCCCCTACATCACCCCGGACAAGAAGAGCCTCGACGCCGCTGAGGCGTGGAACCCGGACGGCCTGATCCAGCGCGCCATCCGCGCCCTGCGCGAACGCTTCCCGGAACTCGGTGTCATCACCGACGTGGCCCTCGACCCGTACACCACCCATGGCCAGGACGGCATCATCGACGAGGACAGCTACGTTCTCAACGACGTCACCCTCGATGCGCTGGTGAAGCAGGCGCTGTCCCATGCCGAGGCGGGCGCCCAGGTAATCTCGCCGTCGGACATGATGGACGGCCGGGTCCAGGTGATCCGCGAGGCGCTGGAGCTGGCCGAGCACACCAACGTGCGCATCATGGCCTACTCGGCGAAGTACGCCAGCGGCTACTACGGCCCGTTCCGCGACGCCATCGGGTCGTCGGGCAACCTGGGCAAGGGCAACAAGTACAACTACCAGATGGACCCCGCCAACGGTGACGAGGCGCTGCACGAGGTGGCTGCCGACCTCGCCGAGGGGGCCGACATGGTCATGGTGAAGCCGGGCATGCCGTACCTGGACGTGCTCTGGCGGGTGAAGCAGACCTTCCAGGTGCCCACCTTCGTCTACCAGGTCAGCGGCGAGTACGCGATGCACATGGCGGCGATCCAGAACGGCTGGCTCGGCGAGGGCGTGATCCTCGAGTCGCTGATCGCGTTCAAGCGCGCCGGCGCCGACGGCATCCTCACCTATTTCGCCAAGCGTGCCGCCCAGTTGTTAAACACCCAGCGCTAGGAGCGCCGTCCGATGCTACAGAGCCGGCGGGTCCGAGCGCGCAAGCAGGATGACTCGATGAACAGCGAAGCCTTCAACGACAGCGCAACGCCGCCGGTGATGGAGCCGGCCGAGCTCACTCTCACCGACGCCGCGCCGCAGGACCTGCAGGTCGCGCCGGTGCCCAGCGTGGACGACAGCAGCCTCTACCTGCACCGCGAACTGTCCCAGTTGCAGTTCAACATCCGCGTGCTGGAGCAGGCGCTGGACGAATCCTACCCGCTGCTGGAGCGCCTGAAGTTCCTGCTGATCTTCTCCAGCAACCTGGACGAGTTCTTCGAGATCCGCGTCGCCGGGCTGAAGAAGCAGATCACCTTCGCCCGCGAGCAGGCCGGCGCTGACGGCCTGCAACCGCATCAGGCCCTGGCGCGGATTTCCGAACTGGTCCACGAGCAGGTGGCGCGGCAGTACTCGATCCTCAACGACGTGCTGCTGCCGGAGCTGGCCAAGCACCAGGTCAACTTCATCCGCCGGCGCTTCTGGACGCCCAAGCTCAAGGCCTGGGTGCGTCGCTATTTCCGCGACGAGATCGCGCCGATCATCACCCCCATCGGCCTCGACCCGACCCACCCGTTCCCGCTGCTGGTGAACAAGAGCCTGAACTTCATCGTCGAGCTGGAGGGAATGGACGCCTTCGGCCGCGATTCCGGCCTGGCCATCATCCCGGCGCCGCGCCTGCTGCCGCGGGTGATCCGGGTGCCGGAGGACGTGGGCGGCCCGGGGGACAACTTCGTCTTCCTGTCGTCGATGATCCACGCCCATGCCGACGAGCTGTTCCACGGCATGAAGGTGAAGGGCTGCTACCAGTTCCGCCTGACCCGCAACGCCGACCTGTCGGTGGATGCCGAGGACGTGGAAGACCTGGCGCGGGCGTTGCGTGGCGAGCTGTTCTCCCGGCGCTACGGCGACGCGGTGCGGGTCGAGGTGGTGGAAAGCTGCCCGAAAGCGCTCTCCGACTACCTGCTCAAGCAGTTCGGGCTGTCCGACAGCGAACTGTACAAGGTGAACGGGCCGGTTAACCTGACCCGCCTGTTCAGCATCACCGGCCTGGAAAGCCACCCGGAGCTGCAGTACGCACCCTTCACCCCGCTGATTCCCAAGCAGCTGCAGAACCGCGACAACCTGTTCACCGTGCTGGGCAAGCTGGACTACCTGCTGATGCACCCCTTCGAGTCCTTCACCCCGGTGATCGACCTGCTGCGCCAGGCCGCCAAGGACCCGCAGGTGCTGGCGATCAAGCAGACCCTGTACCGCTCCGGCGCCAACTCGGAGATCGTCGACGCCCTGGTGGAGGCCGCGCGCAACGGCAAGGAGGTCACCGCGGTGATCGAGCTGCGCGCGCGCTTCGACGAGGAATCCAACCTGCAACTGGCCAGCCGCCTGCAGGCCGCCGGCGCAGTGGTGATCTATGGCGTGGTGGGCTTCAAGACCCACGCCAAGATGATGCTGATCCTGCGCCGGGAGAACGGCGAGCTGCGCCGCTACGCCCACCTGGGCACGGGCAACTACCACGCCGGCAACGCCAAGCTGTACACCGACTACAGCCTGCTCACCGCCGACGTGGCCCTCTGCGAGGACCTGCACAAGCTGTTCAACCAGCTGATCGGCATGGGCAAGACGTTGCGCATGAAGAAGCTGCTGCACGCGCCGTTCACCCTGAAGAAGAACCTGCTGGAGATGATCAACCGCGAGGCGGTGGCGGCGAGCGAAGGACGCCCGGCGCAGATCATGGCCAAGGTCAACTCCCTGACCGATCCCAAGGTGATCCGCGCGCTGTACAAGGCCAGCCAGGCCGGCGTGAAGATCGACCTGGTGGTGCGCGGCATGTGCTGCCTGCGCCCGGGGGTGCCGGGGGTGTCCCACAACATCCAGGTGCGTTCCATCGTCGGGCGTTTCTTGGAGCACAGCCGGATCTACTACTTCCTCAATGGCGGCGACGAGAAGATCTACCTGTCCAGCGCCGACTGGATGGAGCGCAACCTGGACAAGCGGGTCGAGACCTGTTTCCCGGTGGAAGGCAAGAAGCTCATCACCCGGGTGAAGAAGGAGCTGGAGTCCTACCTCAGCGACAACACCCTGGCGTGGATCCTTCAGAGCGACGGCCGCTACCAGCACCTGCAGCCTACCGGCAACCAGAACACCCGCAACGTCCAGGCCAGCCTGCTGGAGCGGCTTACCAACCCCACCATCGGGGTGCGCTGAAACGACGCGGGCCCGGTCGCCCGGGCCCGTCTCGATCGGGTGACGCGTCGGCGCCTCAGCGGACGCTGAGGTGGAAATCGATGCGCTTGAGCCACTCGGCTTCCTGGTCGAAGTCGGCGCGGGTCAGCGGGTTGGCTTCCAGCCAGCCATCCGGGAAGCGCACGTCCAGGGCCTGATCGTTGGCGTGCAGGCGCACCTGGGGCATCGCCTGGGTGCCGCGGATGTGGTGGAAAAGGATGGCGAAGCGCAGCACGACGCACAGGCGCATCAGCTTGATGCCTTCCTTGCCGAACTCGGCGAAGCGATCCTTGGGGATGTTGCGCCGGTGGCCGCGCACCAGCAGCGCCAGCATCAGCTGGTCCTGGCGGGAGAAGCCCGGCAGGTCGGAGTGCTCGATCAGGTAGGCGCCATGCTTGTGGTAGTGGTAGTGGGCGATGTCCAGGCCGATCTCGTGGACCCGCGCGCCCCAGACCAGCAAGTCGCGGTGCCACTCGTCGTCCAGGTCCCAGCTGTCCGCCACCTGGGCCAGGGCTTCCACCGCCCGGGCCTCGACCCGCGCCGCCTGCTCCAGGTCCACGTGGTAGCGCTCCATCAGCGCGCTGAGGGTGCGCTCGCGGACGTCCTCCCGGTGATGGCGGCCCAGCAGGTCGTAGAGTACGCCTTCGCGCAGGGCACCCTCGGAATGACTCATCTGCTCCAGCTCGAAGGCGTCGAAGATAGCTTCGAGGATCGCCAGCCCGGCGGGGAAGATCGCCCGGCGGTCGGGCTTCACCCCTTCGATGTCGATGCGCTCGCTCTCGCCCAGCTTGAACAGCCGGCGCTTGAGCCAGGCCAGGCCCTCGGCGTTGACCTCGCCGTTGCCACGGCCGCCGGCCTTGATCGCCAGGCACACCGCGCGGATGGTGCCGGAGGCGCCCACCGCTTCCTGCCAGCCGAGGCGGCGCAGGCTGTGCTCGATGCCCATCAGCTCCAGGCGCGCCGCGGTGTAGGCCTGGGCATAGCGCGCCGGGGTGATCTTGCCGTCGCGGAAATAGCGCTGGGTGTAGCTGACGCAACCCATCTGCAGGCTTTCCCGCTGCAGCGACTCGAAGCTCTGGCCGATGATGAACTCGGTGCTGCCGCCGCCGATGTCCGCCACCAGGCGCCGGCCGGGGGCGTCGGGCATGGAGTGGGATACACCGAGGTAGATCAGCCGGGCTTCCTCGCGGCCGGAGATCACCTCCACCGGGTGCCCGAGGATGTCCTCGGCGCGGCGGATGAAGTCGCTGCGGTTGCGCGCTTCGCGCAGGGCGTTGGTGCCGACGATGCGCACGGCGCCCTCGGGCATGCCGGCCATGCGCTGGGCGAACATCCGCAGGCAGGCCAGGCCGCGCTGCATGGCGTCCTCGCTGAGCTGCCGCTGTTCGTCGATGCCGGCCGCCAGCTGGACCTTGTCGCCAAGCCGTTCGAGGATGCGGATTTCGCCATGGTCGGCCTTGGCCAGGACCATGTGGAAACTGTTGGAGCCCAGGTCGATGGCGGCGATCAGCGGGAAGGCTTCGGCAGGGGTGTGCGGCATGGGGAAGAATCTCGATTCGAATCGCCGTCATCCTGCCACGATAGACGAGCCGCGCCAAACCCCGCCGTGCGCGTCGCGCTGTCGCGCGGGTGGCGCGCGGATGGGTATAGAGCCCGGCCGAACCGCGGGCAGCCCCGGGCGGTCCCATAGAGAGGCTCAATCGTCGGTTCCTTCCTGTGCCGACGAAGCCAAGCTATGATGGCCGACACTCTTGCCTTGCGGAACCACGGAGATTATCCATGAGCGAATTCATCACCAACGTCAGTGACGCCAGCTTCGAGCAGGACGTGCTCAAGGCCGAAGGCGCGGTGCTGGTCGACTACTGGGCCGAGTGGTGCGGCCCCTGCAAAATGATCGCCCCGGTGCTCGACGAGATCGCCCAGACCTACCAGGGCAAACTCAAGGTGTGCAAGCTGAACATCGACGAGAACCAGGACACCCCGCCGAAGTACGGCGTGCGCGGCATCCCGACCCTGATGCTGTTCAAGAACGGCAACGTCGAAGCCACCAAGGTCGGTGCCCTGTCCAAGTCGCAACTGGCGGCTTTCCTCGACAGCAACATCTGACGCACCGGTGTCATCAAAAGCCCCGCACAATGCGGGGCTTTTTCCAGCCACAGGCTGGACATGCCCGAAAAACCGGTGATACATTCGGGCTCACAGCGGGTTTCGCCCCTGTCTTCTGCTAGCCGTCGCCGACGCCCCCCTGATTCGAACAAGTACGCAGCGCGACTCTGTCGCCTTCCTGTGGCGCGGCCTTCCAAGCTCATCAGCTTCCCTTCCTTCGAATACGTCATTCCTATGAATCTGACCGAACTCAAGCAAAAACCGATCACCGAACTGCTGGAAATGGCCGAACAGATGGGCATCGAGAACATGGCCCGTTCGCGCAAGCAGGACGTGATCTTCTCGCTGCTGAAGAAACACGCGAAGAGCGGCGAGGAGATCTCCGGTGACGGTGTGCTGGAGATTCTGCAGGACGGCTTCGGCTTCCTGCGTTCCGCGGACTCGTCCTACCTGGCCGGCCCCGACGACATCTATGTCTCCCCGAGCCAGATCCGCCGCTTCAACCTGCGTACCGGCGACACCATCATCGGCAAGATCCGCCCGCCGAAAGAGGGCGAGCGCTATTTCGCGCTGCTCAAGGTCGACTCCATCAACTTCGACCGTCCGGAAAACGCCAAAAACAAGGTGCTGTTCGAGAACCTCACGCCCCTGTTCCCCAACAAGCGCCTGACCATGGAAGCCGGCAACGGCTCAACCGAGGACCTCACCGGCCGGGTGATCGACCTCTGCGCTCCCATCGGCAAGGGCCAGCGCGGTCTGATCGTGGCGCCGCCCAAGGCGGGCAAGACCATCATGCTGCAGAACATCGCGGCCAACATCACCCGCAACAACCCCGAGTGCTACTTGATCGTCCTGCTGATCGACGAGCGCCCGGAAGAAGTGACCGAGATGCAGCGCACCGTGCGCGGCGAAGTGGTCGCCTCCACCTTCGACGAGCCGCCGACCCGCCACGTGCAGGTGGCCGAGATGGTGATCGAGAAGGCCAAGCGCCTGGTGGAGCACAAGAAGGACGTGGTGATCCTGCTGGACTCCATCACCCGTCTCGCCCGCGCCTACAACACCGTGATCCCCAGCTCCGGCAAGGTGCTCACCGGGGGTGTCGACGCCCATGCCCTGGAGAAGCCCAAGCGTTTCTTCGGTGCCGCTCGGAACATCGAGGAGGGCGGCTCGCTGACCATCATCGCCACCGCGCTGGTGGAAACCGGCTCGAAGATGGACGAGGTGATCTACGAGGAATTCAAGGGCACCGGCAACATGGAGCTGCCCCTGGACCGCCGCATTGCCGAGAAGCGCGTGTTCCCCGCCATCAACATCAACAAGTCCGGCACCCGCCGCGAAGAGCTGCTCACCGCCGAGGACGAGCTGCAACGCATGTGGATCCTGCGCAAGCTGCTGCACCCGATGGACGAGATCGCCGCCATCGAATTCCTTCTCGACAAGCTCAAGGACACCAAGACCAACGACGAATTCTTCCTCTCCATGAAGCGGAAGTGAGTCGAAGGCGCGAATAAAAAAGCCGGGGAAACCCGGCTTTCGCATTTCTGAATACCCGAGCGAAGCGCTAGACTTCCCGGTTTCGACTCGCAGGCCAACGAGGCTCACATGCAGTATCGCGACTTGCGCGATTTCATTGGCGCCCTGGAGCGGCGCGGCGAACTCAAGCGCATCCAGGTGCCGGTCTCGCCGGTGCTGGAGATGACCGAGGTCTGCGACCGCACCCTGCGCCGCCAGGGCCCGGCCCTGTTGTTCGAGCGGCCCACCGGGTTCGACATGCCGGTGCTCGGCAACCTGTTCGGCACTCCTGAGCGAGTGGCCCTGGGCATGGGCGCCGAGTCCGTGGACGAATTGCGGGAGATCGGCCGGCTGCTGGCCTTCCTCAAGGAGCCCGAGCCGCCCAAGGGCCTGAAGGACGCTTGGAGCAAGCTGCCGATCTTCAAGAAGGTCATCAGCATGGCGCCCAAGGTCCTCAAGGATGCGCCCTGCCAGGAGGTCATCGAGGAGGGCGAGGCGGTGGACCTGACCCGGCTGCCGGTGCAGACCTGCTGGCCCGGGGACGTCGGTCCGCTGATCACCTGGGGCCTGACGGTCACCAAGGGGCCCAACAAGGAGCGCCAGAACCTGGGCATCTACCGCCAGCAGGTGCTCGGCCGCAACAAGGTGATCATGCGCTGGCTCAGCCACCGCGGCGGCGCCCTGGACTACCGCGAGTGGTGCCAGAAACACCCGGATCGCCCGTACCCGGTGGCGGTTGCCCTGGGCGCCGACCCGGCGACCATCCTCGGCGCGGTGACGCCGGTGCCGGATACGCTCTCCGAGTACGCCTTCGCCGGCCTGCTGCGGGGCCACCGGACCGAGCTGGTGAAGTGCGTCGGCAACGACCTGCAGGTGCCCGCCAGCGCCGAGATCGTGCTGGAAGGGGTGATCCATCCCGGCGAGACCGCGCCGGAAGGCCCCTACGGCGACCATACCGGCTACTACAACGAGGTGGACACCTTCCCGGTGTTCACCGTCGAGCGCATCACCCGGCGCCGCGACCCGATCTACCACAGCACCTACACTGGCCGGCCGCCGGACGAGCCGGCGATCCTCGGCGTGGCGCTGAACGAGGTGTTCGTGCCGATCCTGCAGAAGCAGTTCCCGGAGATCACCGACTTCTACCTGCCGCCGGAGGGCTGTTCCTACCGCATGGCGGTGGTGACCATGAAGAAGCAGTACCCCGGCCACGCCAAGCGGGTGATGCTCGGGGTCTGGTCGTTCCTGCGCCAGTTCATGTACACCAAGTTCGTCATCGTCACCGACGACGACGTGAATGCCCGGGACTGGAACGACGTGATCTGGGCCATCACCACCCGCATGGACCCCAAGCGCGACACGGTGATGATCGACAACACCCCCATCGACTACCTGGACTTCGCCTCGCCGGTGTCCGGCCTGGGCTCGAAGATGGGCCTGGACGCCACCCACAAGTGGCCGGGGGAAACCAGTCGCGAATGGGGCCGCGCCATCGTTCAGGACGAGGCGGTCAAGCAGCGGGTGGACGCGCTGTGGGCCGAGCTGGGGATCGACTGATGTACGGGACGACTCCGCGCGGGCTGGCCGCCGGATGCGGTTCCGAGGGCTATAAGGAGGTGCCCGAGCCATGCGCGTGACCCTGCAACCGTCCGGCGCGGTACTCGATGTCCAGGCCGGCGAGCGCATCCTCGATGCGGCCCGGCGTCTCGGCTACAACTGCCCGCAGAGCTGCCGCAACGGCAACTGCCACGTCTGCGCGGCACTGCTGGTGGAAGGGCGCGTGCGCCAGGCCCACGGCGAGCTGGACCACGGCGAGCTGTACACCTGCCTCGCGGAACCCCTGGAAGACTGCGTGCTGCACTGGGACGGCGTGCTCGCCCCGGGCGAGCTGCCGGTGCGCCGGGTGCATTGCCAACTGGCGGCCTGCCTGGAGGCCGGTGGCGATGTCTTCCGCGTGCGACTGCGGGCGCCGGCAGGCCGGCCGCCGGAATACCACGCCGGCCAGTACCTGCTGATCGAGCGCGACAGCGGTAGCACCTCGGCGTTTTCCCTGGCCTCCGCGCCTCACCAGGGGCGCGAGCTGGAGCTGCACATCCTGGCCCGGGAAGACAGCACCCAGGTGTTGCTGGCCCAGCTGCGCCGCGATCGCGGCGCCTGGGTCCAGCTGCCGTTCGGCGATGCCCACCTGGCCGAGCTGCCGGACGGCCCGCTGGTGCTGATCGCCGCCGGCACCGGCATGGCGCAGATGCACAGCCTGATCGAGGATTGCCGCTCCCGTGGCTTCGCCCACCCGGTGCACCTGTACTGGGGCGCGCGGCGTCCGGAGGATTTCTACGACGTGCCTGAATGGACGCAATGGGAGGCGCTGCCCAACCTCTTCCTGCACCAGGTGGTCAGCGACCGCTGCGACTGGAACGGGCGCTGCGGCCTGTTGCACGAGGCGATCCGCGAGGACTTCGCCGACCTGAGCCCGTTGCACGTCTATGCAAGCGGCTCGCCAGCGATGGTCTACGGCACCCTCGACGCCCTGGTGGAGGCGGGCATGGACCCGCACCAGATGCGCGCCGACGTCTTCGCCTACGCGCCGCGCTGACCTCGGGTACGCGCGACGGGGCGAAGCGCCGTCACGGGCCTGCGAGACGGGAGGCGGACGGAGCACGGCCAGGAGGGCATGCTCCGACCCGGCCTCGTGCGATGGAACGGGCCGCCCAGGCCCGAAGGCTTGGGTCGATCAGCGAACCGTGACCACCACCTTGCCCACCGCCTGGCGCTGGCCGAGGGCCTGGATCGCCTCCGCAGCCTGCGCCAGCGGGTAGGTCCGGGACACCAGCGGCTTCACCTTGCCCTCCCGGTACCAGGCGAACAGCTGCTGGAAGTTGGCCAGGTTGTCCTGGGGCTGGCGCTGGGCGAAGGAACCCCAGAACACGCCCACCACTGCGGCGCCCTTGAGCAACGCCAGGTTCACCGGCAGCTCCGGAATCCGCCCGCTGGCGAACCCCACCACCAGCAGGCGGCCGTTCCAGGCAATGCTGCGGATCGCGTCGTCGAACAGGTCGCCCCCCACCGGATCGTAGATGACATCGGCGCCCTGGCCGCCGGTCAGGCGTTTCACCTCTTCCTTGAGGCTGCTGCGGCTGTAGTCGATCAGCTCGTCGGCGCCGGCGGCCCGGGCCACGTCGAGTTTCTCCACGCTGCTGGCCGCGGCGATCACCTTGGCACCCAGCGCCTTGCCGATCTCCACGGCGGCCAGGCCGACGCCGCCGGATGCACCCAGCACCAGGAGGGTTTCCCCCGGCTGCAGGTTGGCGCGCTGTTTCAGGGCGTGCATCGACGTGCCGTAGGTCATGCCGAAGGCCGCGGCATCGGCGAAGCCCATCTCCGCCGGCATCGGCAGGACGTTGTAGCCGGGCACCGCCACCTGCTCGGCGAAGCTGCCCCAGCCGGTGAGGGCCATCACCCGGTCGCCGGGCTTGAGATGGCTCACCTTCTCACCCACCGTCGTCACCACGCCGGCCGCCTCGCCGCCGGGGGAGAAGGGGAAGGGCGGCTTGAACTGGTACTTGCCCTCGATGATCAGGGTGTCCGGGAAGTTCACGCCGGCGGCGTGCACGTCGATCAGCACCTCGTTCTTCTTCGGTTCCGGGCTGGCGACCTCTTCCAGCACCAGGTGCTCGGGCGGGCCGAAGGCTCTGCACAGGACGGCTTTCATGGGGGCAATCTCCAGGAGGGTGGACAGGCAGTGTAGAAAGGCCGTGCGGTGGGTCAACGAGGATGCCTGCGCCTGATACGCCGGCATAAGCGGCCGCGCGGGCTTGGGAGCGGGCGCACCACTGGCTATGCTAGGCAGTAATGCCGGGCGACCGGACATCCCCTCCGGCTCGAGCGAGCCGTTCGTTGAAGGAGCATCGCGTGAGAATCATCGTCGGGTTGCTGGCGGCCCTGTTGCTGATCGGTCCGGTAGGCGCCGAGGAAGCGAAGAAGGAAGGCGAGGCCGAGGCGCCCAAGGTCGCCTTCGTGCAACTCACGCCCGCCCTGGTGGGCAACTACGGCAGCGGCGCCAAGCTCAAGTACTACAAGGCCGACATCGCCCTGCAGACCGCTGGCGCCGAGGTGGCGAAGAAGGTGGAGTACCACGAGCCGCTGATCCGCAACCAGCTGATCATGCTGTTCTCCCAGCAGACCGACGACAGCCTCGGTACGGTGGAGAACAAGGAAAAGCTGCGCCAGGAAGCCCTCAAACAGGTCCAGCAGGTGCTCACCACGGAGGAGGGCGCGCCCCTGGTGGACGACCTGCTGTTCAACAACCTGATCGTCCAGCCCTGAGCGAAAGCTTCAGGCGCGGGCGCGGATCGCCCGCCACTGCGCCGGGGTGACCGGCATCACCGAGAGCCGGCTGCCCTTCTGCACCAGTGCCAGGTCGTCCAGCCCGGGCAGCTGCCGCAGCGTCGCCAGGCCTAGGACATCCGCAAAAGCCTCGACGAATTCCACGTCCACGGCGCTCCAGGGGTTCTTTTCCGGGGTCGCCCGGCGGTCGACGTAGGGGCTTTCGGGGTCGAGGGCGGTGGGGTCGGGGTAGGCGTCCGAAGCGATGCGGCCGATGCCGGCGATGCCCGGCTGCGGGCAGCTGGAGTGGTAGAAGAAGAAGGTGTCGCCGGGTTTCATCTGGCGCAGGAAGTTTCGCGCCTGGTAGTTGCGCACGCCGTCCCAGCGGGCCCGGCCCTGTTCGCGCAGAGCCTGGATGGACAGCTCGTCCGGTTCCGATTTCATCAGCCAGTGGTTCATCGTGCGTTCCAGTTAGCGCGGCGGGATGAAAAATGTAACCGGACCGACAATTGGCGCGAAGCAGAAATTGCGCGTGGCGTCACATTGCCGGACAATGCCGCAGCTTTTTTCGTTCACTCGTTTTTTTCACCATCACGTCACAAGGAACGGCCGCCAGTCATCGCGGCTTGCCTGAAGGGGGAGGCATATATCCATGAAACGCAAACCCGATCTGCTCTGGGTCCTGGTCATCATTTTCGGTCTGGGTGTGGTTACCACCGGCTACACCCAGAGTTTCTGGGAGCGTCAGGCCGACGCGCCGGTCGGCATCGTCGACGCTACACCGCAACAACCCTGATCCTTCCCGGCACCGCCGTCCGGCGGTGCCTTCAGGCCTACCGGGCCGCCGCGTACCACCCGCCATCCGTCACCGTCCCCTGCAGGGGCACGTCCCAGTCCGCCATCTCCAGCCGATCGACCTTCTGGCATTCATGGGCCAGTCCCAGCAGCGTGGGCTTGAGCCAGGTGCCACGGCGCGTCCGGTAGGCCAGGCTACGGTCGTAGAAGCCGCCGCCCATGCCCAGCCGCCCGCCGGCTTCATCGAAACCCACCAGGGGCAACAGCACCAAGTCCAGGGCCCAGACCTTGCGCTGGCGCTTCACGCAGCGGCGCGGTTCGGGAATGCCGAAGCGGTTGCGGCCCAGGCGCTCGCCAAGGCGCAGGTGCTGGAAGGCCATGCGGGTACGTGGCCACGGCTTGAGCACCGGCAGGTAGACCTGTTTGCCGCGGCGCTGGGCGGCGCGCAGCAAGGGGCGGGGGTCGATCTCGCCGTCGTTGGGCAGGTACAGGGCCACATGGCGTGCACGGCGAAACACCGGCGACTGGGCGAGGCGGCGATAGAGGGCGAGGGACGCGCGTTTCTGCTGGGAGGGGCTGAGGGTGCGGCGCGCCTGGCGGAGCTGGCGGCGCAGGGCCGGGCGGGAAAGCGTGCCGGCGACGATCATGGGGCGGACCATGAAGAAATTGACTCCCCGGTTATGCCGCTGTCGGGTTAGCCCTTGAACCCGAAAGTTCAAGGTGGAGGTTGCAGGAGGCGTTAAGGCTTTCCGTCAGGCGGACATGCACACCGGCCCCAGCTCACAACCCCCAGTGGTTGTGCGTATCGGCTCAGGGACATCACCGACTGGCCAACAAACCAGGGAGCTGGCGGCGAGTATACCCCAAAGTTTTGCGACGGGTCAGCCTTGCGGGGTTTCCGGATCGGCGGTCAGGGCGGTGTCCACGCGATCCAGCAGGTCACGCACGCGCTCGCGGGTGGAGGTGACTTCCTGGTCCAGGCGTTGCTGTTTATGCAGCAGTTCGTGGGTGATGTTCAGGGCTGCCATGACCGCCACGCGGTCGGCTCCGATGACTTTGCCGCTGGTACGGATTTCGCGCATCTTGCCGTCCAGATAACGCGCAGCGCTTTCCAAGTTGGCGCGCTCTTCCGAGGGGCAGTTGATGCAGTAGTCCTTATCGAGGATATGGACGGTGACGGTTTTCGACTGGGTCATGAATCCTGCTCCAGGGCTTTCAGGCGCGAAATCATCGCTTCGACCTTCAGTCGTGCCATTTCGTTCTTTTCGATCAGATGAGCGCGCTCTCCGCGCCAGGCGCGCTCGTTCGCCAGCAGCAGACGGTTCTGTCCCCTGAGCTGCTCGACGTGCTGGATCAGCCGATCCAGTTTGTTCGTCAGGGCCTGCAGGTCGGCGTTTTCCATCAGGTCTCTTCTTGCCGGGCGTTGGGGGCGGGACGGCGCGGGCGGGCGACGTGGCGGCTGGCGGAGCGGTCGGGGCTCGCCGCGCCGGTCGTGGTCGGGCGCATACGCCGGTGCTAGGATACGAAGCCGTCATTCTAGTCATTGCGCTTCGTCGCGCCTAGCCGCCCATGCCCCGTTCCAATTCCCCGTACACCGCTTTCGCCGCCCTCATCGCCACCTCGGGCCAGACCGTTTCCCCCGCCGAGCTGCACGGCCTGCTGCTGGGTCGCAGCTGCGCCGGCGCGGGGTTCGACCCCGAGCCCTGGCTGGAGGACGCCGCCGAGCTGATCGGCGCCACCCCCCAGGACAACCTGCGGCAGGCGCTGATCGGGCTGCAGGAGATGGTCAAGGGCGAGCTCACCGGCGGCGACATGGCCGTGGTGGTCCTGCTGCCCGAGGATGAAAGCCCGCTTTCCGAGCGGGCCGCCGCCCTGGGGCAGTGGTGCCAGGGTTTCCTCGGCGGTTTCGGCCTCGCCGCGCGGGACACCGCGCTGAGCGCCGAAGCGATGGAAGTCCTGCAGGATCTCGCCTCGATCGCCCAGGTGCAGAGCGCCCTGGAGGACTCGGAGGACGGCGAGAATGACTTCATGGAAGTAATGGAATATCTGCGCGTGGCGCCGTTGCTGCTCTTCACCGAATGCGGCAAGACCGCCCCGGCGACGACGCCCACGCCTTCCCTGCATTGATCGGAGAACCGCATGATCCGCATCCCGAAACCGGAGTACGCCCGTCGGCGCAAAACGCTGATGGAACAGATGGTGCCCAACAGCATCGCCATCCTGCCCGCTGCTCCCATGCACATCCGCAACCGCGACGTCGAGCACGTCTACCGCCAGGACAGTGACTTCCAGTACCTCACCGGCTTCCCCGAGCCAGAAGCGGTGATGGTGCTGATCCCCGGCCGCGCCCACGGCGAATACGTGCTGTTCTGCCGCGAGCGGGACCCGGAGCGCGAACTGTGGGACGGCCTGCGCGCTGGCCAGGAAGGCGCGGTGCGGGACTTCGGCGCGGACGACGCGTTTCCCATCAATGACATCGACGACATCCTCCCCGGCCTGATCGAGGGCCGCGAGCGGGTCTACTACTCCATCGGCACCCACGTGGAATTCGATCGGCGGCTGATGGACTGGGTCAACGTGATCCGCTCCAAGGCCCGCCAGGGTGCCCAGCCGCCCAGCGAATTCGTCGCCCTCGGCCACCTGCTCCACGACATGCGCCTGTACAAGAGCGCCGCCGAGGTCAAAGTGATGCGCGAGGCCAGCGAGGTCTCCGCCCGCGCCCACGTGCGGGCCATGCAGGCGGCGCGCCCGGGGCTCGCCGAGTACCACCTGGAAGCCGAGCTGGAATACGAATTCCGCCGCGGCGGGGCGAAGATGCCGGCCTACGGCTCCATCGTCGCCGCCGGGCGCAATGCCTGCATCCTGCACTACCGGGAGAACGACGCCCCCCTCAAGGACGGCGACCTGATCCTCATCGACGCCGCCTGCGAGCTGGACTGCTACGCCAGCGACATCACCCGGACCTTCCCGGTGAACGGCCGCTTCAGCCCTGAGCAGAAGGCCATTTACGAACTGGTGCTGAAGTCCCAGGAGGCGGCCCTCGCGGTCATCGCCCCGGGCAGGCACTGGAACGAGGCCCACGAGGCCACCGTGCGGGTGATCACCGCCGGCCTGGTGGAGCTGGGCCTGTTGCAGGGCGACGTGGACGCGCTGATCGCCAGCGAGGCGTACAAGGCGTTCTACATGCACCGCGCCGGTCACTGGCTGGGCATGGACGTGCACGACGTCGGCGACTACAAGGTCGGCGGCGAATGGCGCGTGCTGGAGCCTGGCATGGCGATGACCGTGGAGCCGGGCATCTACGTGTCCCCGGACAACCAGGACGTGCCGAAGAAATGGCGCGGCATCGGCGTGCGCATCGAGGACGACGTGGTGGTGACCCGCGAGGGCTGCGAGATCCTCACCGGTGGCGTGCCCAAGACCGTCGCCGAGATCGAGGCGCTGATGAGCGCCGCCCGCAGCGAGGCCGCGTAGGTGCGTTCGCACCTGGCCATCGTCGGCGGCGGCCTGGTGGGCGCCAGCCTGGCCCTGGCGCTGCAAGGCGGCGCCAAGGCGCGGGGCTGGTCGATCACCCTGGTCGAGCCCTTCGCCCCGGGCGAACCCTACCAGCCCAGCTACGACGCGCGCTCCTCGGCGCTGTCCTACGGCACCCAGCAGATCTACCAGCGCCTGGGCATCTGGCAGGCCATCGCCCAGCGCGCCGAGCCGATCCGCCAGATCCACGTCTCCGACCGCGGCCGCTTCGGCGCCGCGCACCTGTCGGCCATGGAGGAGGGCGTGCCGGCCCTCGGCTACGTGGTGGAGAACGCCTGGCTCGGCCAGTGCCTGTGGCAGGCCCTGGACGCCGACGTGGTGAGCTGGCGCTGCCCGGCCGAGGTGACGCGCCTGCAGCCGCAGGAAGACGGCTACCGCCTGACCCTGGACGACGGCGCCGAGCTGGACTGCGGCCTGGCGGTGCTGGCCGACGGCGGCCGTTCCGCCCTGCGCGAGCAACTGGGGATCGAGGTCAGCCGCACGCCTTACGGGCAGACCGCGCTGATCGCTAACGTCAGCCCCCTGGAAGCTCACCGTGGGCAGGCTTTCGAACGCTTCACCGACGAAGGCCCCATGGCCCTGCTGCCCCTGGCCGACAACCGCTGCGCGCTGGTCTGGACGCGTCCCGACGAAGACGCCCAGCGCCTCGCCGCGCTGCCGGACGCGGCCTTCCTCGCCGAACTGCAGGCCACCTTCGGCTACCGCCTGGGCGCCTTCCGCCAGGTGGGCGCGCGGCACCTGTATCCGCTGAACCTGGTGGAGGCCCGGGAGCAGGTGCGTCCGCACCTGGCGATCCTCGGCAACGCCGCCCACAGCCTGCACCCCATCGCCGGGCAGGGCTACAACCTGTCCCTGCGGGATGCCCAGGCCCTGGCCGACGCCCTGCTGGCCAGCGACACCGAGCCGGGCGACTTCGCCGTGCTGCAGGCCTACCTGGACGGCCAGCGCCTCGACCAGCACCTGACCGTGGGCTTCTCCGACCAGGTCACCCGACTGTTCTCCAACGACCGGCCGCTGCTGGCTACCGGGCGCAACCTGGGCCTGCTGGGCCTGGACCTGCTGCCCTCGGCGAAGCGCTGGTTTTCGCGCCAGGCCATGGGCCTGGGCACCCGTCCCTGAGGAGACCGCGTCATGGATACCGCCCCCCTCGGCCCACGCCATGGCCATTGCCTGTGCGGCGCAGTGCGCTTTCGGGCGACGCCCCTGAGTCGCGCCATGTCGGTCTGCCACTGTTCCCTGTGTCGGCGCTGGGCCGGCGGCGTGGGCATGGCGGTAGCCTGCGACCCGGCCCTGCAGCTGGACGACGACAGCGCCCTGGGCGTCTACCGGTCCTCTGAGTGGGGCGAGCGGGTGTTCTGCCGCGCGTGCGGCTCGTCGCTGTTCTGGCGCGCCCGGGACGGCTCCGCCCTGATGGTCTCGGCCCAGGCCTTCGACGATTCGTCGGTGTTCGAGCTGACCCTGGAAATCTTCGTCGACGACCAGCCGTGCAACTACGCCTTCGCCCAGTCGACCCGGCGCCTGACCGCGGCGCAGACCCTGGCCACCTTCGCCACCCGCGACCAGCAGACGCCTTGAGCGCGCCGGACCCGCGGACGATCGCACGCCGGGCGCGCCTGTTGCGCTGGGCGCTGACCTTTTACCCGCCCTACCTGGGCGCCGGTATCCGGGTGCGTCAGATCAGCGCGGACTTCCGCCTGGTACGGGTCAAGATGGTCCTGAGCTGGTACAACCGCAACTACGTCCGCACCCAGTTCGGCGGCTCGCTGTACAGCATGACCGACCCGTTCTTCATGCTCATGCTGATGGAGAACCTGGGGCGCGACTACATCGTCTGGGACAAGGCCGCGCGCATCGACTTCGTCGCGCCCGGCAAGGGGACGGTGTACGCCGATTTCCGCATCGACGAGGCGCTGCTGGAGACCATCCGGGCGCGCACCGCCGAGGGCGAGAAGTACCTCCCGGAATTGCCGGTGGAGGTGCGCGACGGGGACGGTGGCCTGGTGGCCACCGTGCACAAGACGCTTTACGTGCGGCTCAAGCCGCGGGCCCGGGAATGAACGAGGGGACGATGCAGATCGACGACAGGCAGGCCGACGTGGTGATCGTCGGCGCCGGCATGGTGGGGAGCGCGCTGGCCCTGGCGCTGAAGGACAGTGGCCTGGACATCCTGCTGCTGGACGGCGGCCCACTGGCCACCTCGCCATTGGCCGCCGAAGCACCCTTCGAGCCGCGGGTCAGCGCGCTGTCCATGGCCAGCCAGCGCATCCTCCAGCGCCTGGGCGCCTGGGACGGCATCGCCGCCCGCCGCGCCAGCCCCTATGGCGAGATGTACGTGTGGGATGGCACCGGCACCGGCCACATCCATTTCTCCGCGGCCAGCGTGCACGCCGAGGTGCTCGGCCACATCGTCGAGAACCGCGTGGTGCAGGACGGCCTGCTGGACGCCCTGGCGGGCAGCCCGGTCGAGCTGATGGCGAACGTGCGCCTGGAGCAGCTGCGCCGCTCCGGCGACGACTGGCTGCTGACCCTCAGCGACGGCCGCCGCCTGCGCACACCGCTGCTGGTGGCGGCGGACGGCGCCCACTCCGCGGTGCGCCGGCTGGTGGGCTGCGAGACCCGCGAGTGGGATTACCTGCACCACGCCCTAGTCACCAGCGTGCGCTGCGCCGAGCCGCACCGCGATACCGCCTGGCAGCGCTTCACCGAGCACGGCCCACTGGCCTTCCTGCCCCTGCGCCGGGGCGACGACCACCATTGGTGCTCCATCGTCTGGTCCACCACCCCGGCCGAGGCCGAGCGGCTGATGGCGCTGGACGACGACGGGTTCCGCGCGGCCCTCGGGGATGCCTTCGAGCGACGCCTGGGGGAGGTGCTGGAGGCTGATCCGCGGCTGTGCATCCCGTTGCGCCAGCGCCATGCCAAGCGCTACGTGGAGCCGGGGCTGGCCCTGGTGGGGGATGCCGCCCACACCATCCACCCGCTGGCGGGGCAGGGGGTCAACCTGGGCTTCCTCGACGCCGCGGTGCTGGCCGAAGTGCTGCTGCACGCCCACGGCCGCGGCGAGCGCCTGGCCGATCCGCGGGTGCTGGGCCGCTTCGAGCGCCGGCGGATGCCCTACAACCTGGCGATGATGGCGGCCATGGAAGGGTTCCAGCGGCTGTTCCAGACCGATGCCCTGCCGTTGCGCTGGCTGCGTAACGCCGGCCTGCGTCAGGTGGACCGCCTGCCGGAGGCCAAGGCGCTGTTCGTTCGCCAGGCCCTGGGGCTGTCCGGCGACCTGCCGGCCCTGGCCCGCGCCTGAGCCCCCGCCGCCGCGCCCGGCGCAGCGGTCCTCCCGGCCCGCGTGCCCCGGCTGCCCGGCGCCTCAGGTGTCCAGCCTCCGACCTTGCGGCTACAATGCGCGCCATTCGATGCGGCCCGCCTGGGCTCGCGACGGCGCCGGCCGGTGTCTTTCCTCGCCGCCGGGGCCCGCCCGCATCCTCGCCACGCCCGGAAGGAGACACCCATGGGACAGCGTACGCCGCTCTACGACCTGCACCTCGCCCTCGGCGCCAAGCTGGTCGATTTCAACGGCTGGGACATGCCGCTGCACTACGGCTCGCAAGTGGACGAGCATCACCAGGTACGCAACGACTGCGGCGTTTTCGACGTCTCCCACATGACCATCATCGACGTCGAGGGCACCGGCGCCGAAGCGTTCCTGCGCTACCTGCTGGCCAACGACGTGGCGCGCCTGGACACGCCCGGCAAGGCCCTCTACAGCACCCTGCTCAACGACCACGGCGGCGTGCTGGACGACCTGGTGGTCTACCGCCTGGCGCACGGCTACCGGCTGGTGGTGAACGCCGCTACCCGGGCCCGCGACCTGGCCTGGCTCGAAGCCCGCAGCGAGGGCTTCGAGGTGCGCTGGCGCGAGCGGGACGACCTGGCGATGCTGGCCATCCAGGGGCCGAAGGCACGGGCCCGCAGCGTCGAGCTGGTCTCCAGCTCCCGGGCTTCGCTGATCGACGGGCTGCAGCCATTCCAGGGGTTCGCCGACGGCGACTGGTTCATCGCCCGCACCGGCTACACCGGTGAAGACGGCGTGGAGATCATCCTGCCGGCCGGGGAGGCGGCGGGGTTCTTCAACGAGCTGGTGGGCGCCGGTATCGCCCCCATCGGCCTGGGCGCCCGGGACACCCTGCGCCTGGAGGCCGGGCTCAACCTCTACGGCCAGGACCTGGACGAGCATGTCTCGCCGCTGTCGGCCAGCCTCGAGTGGAGCATCGCCTGGACGCCCGCCGAGCGCGATTTCGTCGGCCGCGCCGCCCTGGAGGCGCAGCGCCAGGCCGGCGACCTGCCCAAGCGGGTCGGCCTGGTGCTGGAGGAGCGCGGCGTCCTGCGCGCCCACCAGGTGGTGCGGATCAACGGCATCGGCGAGGGCGAGATCACCAGCGGCAGCTTCTCGCCGACCCTGGGCAAGTCCATCGCCCTGGCCCGGGTGCCGGCCGCCACCGGCGAGCGCGCCGAGGTGGAGATCCGCGGCAAGTGGTACCCGGTGCGAGTGGTCAGGCCGGCCTTTGTCCGGCATGGCAAGCCGCTGATCTGACGGCACGCCGCCGTGCCTGCTAAATTAACCGGCAGCGATTCCGCCGCCCCTTTCAGAGGACATGACAATGAGTGAAATCCGCGCCGACCTGCGTTACGCCGCCAGCCACGAATGGGCCCGCCTGGAAGCGGACGGCACCGTGACCGTCGGCATCAGCGACCATGCCCAGGAAGCGCTGGGCGACGTGGTGTTCATCGAACTGCCGGCCGTGGGCAAGCAGCTCTCGGCGGGCCAGGAAGCCGGGGTGGTGGAGTCGGTGAAGGCCGCGTCGGACATCTACGCGCCCCTGGGCGGCGAAGTCGTCGCGGTGAACGAAACCCTGGGGGACAGCCCGGAAGCGGTGAACGGCGACCCCTATGGCAGCTGGTTCTTCAAGCTCAAGCCCAGCGACCCGGCCGAGCTGGAAAAGCTGCTCGACGCCGGCGCCTACCAGGCGGCCCTCGACGCCGAGGGTTGACCGGTCGCTTCACCAGCCCCGCCTAGGCGGGGCTTTCTTTTGCATGGCGATGGCGCAGCCCCCGGCCATTGCGGATACTGCCTGACCGCGTCCGCCCTCGTGGCCGATGGCGTCCGGTTCACCGTTCCACGGTTCGCCGGCGCCTCCCGCGCACCGGCGTCCCGGCCTCATTCCCCAGCCCCCCCGGGACCCCAGCGATGAGCACCCTCGGCAGCGAACCCAACCTGGCCCAGCGGATCGAGCAGAACCTGCTGCTCACCCGCACCGATACCATCGCCACCTACCTGGAGCGCGGCGAGCGCATCGGCGAGCAATTGGACGGCGCCACTTTCCGCGAGCGGGTGCTGCACCTCGCCGCCCACCTGGAGCAGCGGCTGCCGGAAGGCAGCCGGGTGCTGCTGGTGATCCCGCCGAGCCTGGACTGCACCCTGGCGCTGGTGGCCTGCCTGTATGCCGGGGTGATCGCCGCGCCGCTGCCGGTGCCGGTGGCCAATGCCCACCGCGAGCGCCTCGACGCGGTGATCGCCGATGCCGACGCCAGTGCCGTGCTGTGCACCCGGGAAAGCGCCCAGGTGCTGCTGCAGCAGTACGACGGCGAGCGCCGGAGCCTGCTGCCCACCTTGCTGGACCTGGATGCCCTGGCCGAGGCGCCGCTGCCCCTGGGGGGGCACTGCCGCGGCTTGGCGAGGGCCTTCGACGACGACATCCTGGTCCAGTACACCTCCGGTTCCACCCGCCAGCCCCGGGGCGTGCGCCTGAGCGGGCGCAACGTCGTCAGCAACGCCGCCCTGGCCTCGGAGCGCTGGCGCCTGGGCGCCCATACGGTGAGCGTCAACTGGCTGCCCAACTACCACGACATGGGCATGATGGGAGGCACCCTCTGCCCGCTGCTGTGGGGCGCGCCGTGCATCCAGCTGTCGCCCCTGGCTTTCGCCCAGAAGCCGCTGCGCTGGTTGCGGGCGATCAGCCAGTTCGGCGCCACCCTCAGCGGCGGTCCGGCCTTCGCCTTCGCCCTGTGCGTCGATGCCATCGCCGAGTCCGACCTGGACGGCCTCGACCTGTCGTCCTGGCAGGTGGCGTTCTGCGGCGCCGAGCCGGTGCCCGCCGGGCTGCTGCCGCGTTTTCGGGCGCGCCTCGCCCGCGCCGGCCTGGACCCGGCGGCGGTGCACGCCTGCTACGGCCTGGCGGAGTCCACCCTGTACGTGGCCGGCGAGCGGGCCTGGGACGGCGCCTCGATGTCCCTGGCAGGGGACGGCCGCACCGAGCCGAACCGCCTGGCGCCCAGCACCCGCGCCACCCTGCGCATCGTCGACCCGGCCAGTGGCCAGGCCGTGGCGGACGGCGAGGAAGGCGAGATCTGGGTCGCCGGCCCGTCGGTGTCCGCCGGCTACCTGAACCAGCCGGAGGAGAGCCGCGCCACCTTCGGCGCGCGCCTGGAGGACGATCCGCGGGCCTTCATGCGCACCGGCGACCTGGGCACCCTGAACGGCGACACGCTGTCCGTCACCGGACGCCTGAAGGACGTGCTGATCGCCCAGGGCCGCAACACCGCGGCGGTGGACCTGGAGTGGCTGGCCGCCGACCTGCACCCGGCGCTCAATCCCATGGCCGCCGCCGCGTTCCAACTGGCCAGCGACGATCCGCGCGTCGCCTTGCTGATCGAACTGCGCGGCGGCCAGGCGGCGCCGGACGATGCCCAGCAGCTGGCCGAGGCCATCCGCGCGCGGATCGGCGCCACCTTCGGCCTCGACCTGGCCTGGATGCGCGTCGTCAAGCGCGGCAGCCTGGAGCGCACCACCAGCGGCAAGGTGCGGCGCCAGACGGTAGCCGCCCGGGTCCGCGCCGGCCACCACTACCCCGATGCCCGCGAGGTCGCGCCTTGAGCGGCGAACACCCCGCTGCAGCAGGGCCTGGCGGAAACGACGCCGACGAGGCAACGACGCACGCCCTGGCCGGCCCTGGCCTTGCGCAGCCCGACCATTCGCGGCCCAGCCAGGAAAGGCCCGGCCAGGAAAGGCCCGGCCAGGATCGGCCCGGCTTCGTGCGTGTCGACGACCAGCCCGGCGCCCGGGCGGTGCTGCGCGACCGCGGCTTCGCGCCCATCGACCTGGCCGCCTACCTGGGCGTGCTGCGGACCCATTCCGGGCGCGACCTGGGCACCCTCGAACACCTGGCGCGGAACATCCCGTTCTTCCTCGAAGGCGAGCGCCACCTGAAGCTGCACACCCTGGCCGCCGGCTTCTTCGGCACCCGTCACATCGCGCCCTGGCGGGCCACGGTGGAGGCTCTGGTGGAGCGCGCCCTGGAGGGGCTGCAGGGGCGCGATGCGGTGGAGCTGATGGGCGACTTCATCGAGCCGCTGTTCCAGGCCGCCCTGGGCCGGGTCATGGGCCTGGCCATCGCCGACCACCCGGGCTTCGTCGAGTGGACCCGGCAGACCCGGACGCTGCTGGAGCCGCTGCAATCGGTGCGACGCATGGAGCGCCTGCAGGCGGCGATCCGCGAGCTGATGGCCGAGGTGGACCGCGCCGAGCCGTTGCACACCCCCGGCTGCCCGCCGCCGTTCCTCGCCCAGGTCATGGCACACCTGGATGTCGGCTTCGACCGGGACGACGCGGTGGCCCTGTCCACCGCCCTGCTGGTGGCCGGCCAGACCACCTCCCAGACCCTCGGCAACATCCTGGTGGCGCTGCTGCAGGGCCCCGCCGAGCGCCGGGCGCGGGCCGCCGACCCGGCCTGGGTCGCGCAGCACCTGGAAACCCTGTTGCGCCTGCATGCTTCGCCCCAGTTCATCGACCGCCAGGCCCGCACCGACCGGGAGGCCGGGGGCTGCCCGTTCCGTGCCGGCGACCACGTGCAGATGCACCTGCCCACCATCAACCGCGACCCGCAGGTGTTTCCCAAAGACGACCGGGCCTTCGAGGACGGCGCCCGGGCCATCGGCCACCTGGGCTTCGGCTCGGGCATCCACAAGTGCCCCGGCGCCGCCTTCGCCCGGCTGGTGATCGAGGCGGTGCTGCCGCGGCTGTTCGCCCGCTACCCGGGCCTGCGCCTCGGGCTCGAACCGCCCCAGTGGATCGAGACCACCTTCATCCGCGCCCCGCAGACACTTCCCTGTTTCCTGCAACCCGAGAACCCTTCATGAATCGAGTCGAACGCGAGCGTATCGTGGCTTTCCTGCGCGAGCGCATCCTCCAGCGCACCGGGCTGCCCGAGGCGCGCCTGGACAACGACACCCCGCTCACCGACCTGGGGATCAAGTCGGTCGACGTGGTGCTCATCAGCGGCGAGATCGAGGACCACTTCGACCTGGAAGTGGACCCGGTGATGATGTTCGAGTACCGCACCGTCGATGCCGTGGCCGACCGCCTGCTGGTGCTGCTGGAGCGGGCGTGAGCGACTCGTCCGGCGGCGGCCGTACCTATTACCTGGGCCTCTCCACCTCCGGGCACGACCCGGCGCTGGCCCTGCTGGACGACGGCGGCCAGGTGCTGTTCGCCGAGGCCACCGAACGTTTCCTGCAGGACAAGCGCGCCTGGGGCGCCGCCCCGGACCACCCGGGCCACCTGGCCGCGGTGCTGGCCGCCCATTGCGAGGCGGGCGCCCGGGTGGTGGTCGCCACCAGCTGGACGCGGCTGAAGGCGGAGCTGCCCACCGACACCATGGACAACCTGCTGCCGGCGGCCGAGGGCGCCTGGCTGCGCACCCAGCAGAAGCGCGCCCACGCCGATGCCGGGGATTCCCTGGCGCGGCTGCTGCCGGCGGGCGTCGCCCATGAGCGGCGCGACTTCGATCACCACCTGTGCCACGCCGCCTACGCCTGCCACGGCGCGCCCTTCGACGCGGCCACCTGCCTGGTGCTGGATGGCGAAGGAGAAGTGGGCGCGGTCAGCCTGTATCGCTACCGGGACGGTCGCCTGGCGCGGACCTGGCGGTCCTGGGGGCCCGGCAGCCTGGGTACCTACTATGGCTGGCTGACCGGCGCCTGCGGCTTCGACTGGAAGGCTGGCGAGGAATGGAAGGTGATGGGCCTGGCCGCCTTCGGCACGCCGCGCCCGGAGCTGTTGGACGCCTTGTCGCAGATGCTGCACATCGAGGCCGGCCGGCCGCGCCTGCCGGAGCCGGACCGGCTCCTGGCCCTGATGGCGCGCCTGGCCCCGGCGCGGCGCGCGCCCTCGGCGCCGCTGATGACGGCCGCCGACCTGGCCGCCAGTGGCCAGGCGGCCTACGCCGGGTTCGCCGACGCGGTGCTGGCGGCCTGCGCCAGCGACGGCCAGGAGAATCTGGTGCTCACCGGCGGCTGCGCACTCAACTCCTCCTACAACGGCAGCCTGGCGGGCCGCCACGGCTTTCGCGCGGTGCACGTGCCCAGCGCGCCGGGGGACGACGGCAATGCGGTCGGCGCGGCGCTGCTGGCCTGGATGCAGGACCACCCTGGCCAGCCGCTGCCCAGGGCCCGCCAGGGCGCGGCGGGTAGCGCCTACCTGGGCTCGCGGCCCGACCCGGCGGTGATCGCCGCGGTGGCTTGCCACGCCGGCGGCTTCCGGGTCCGCGACCTGGGCGCCGGGTCCGCCGGCTACCTGGCCGAGCGCCTGGCGGCCGGGCGCATCGTCGGCGTCATGCGCGGCGCGGCGGAGTACGGGCCACGGGCCCTGGGCCACCGCTCGATCCTCGCCGACCCGCGCCCGGCCGCCATGAAGGACCGCATCAACCGCCAGGTGAAGGGCCGCGAACCCTACCGGCCGTTCGCGCCGATGCTGCCGGCGGAGCGGGTCGGCGACTGGTTCCAGCGGGACCAGGCGTCCCCCTACATGTCCTTCGCCCTGCCCTGGCGCGAGGCCCGGCGCGAACAGGTGCCGGCGGTGGTGCACGCCGACGGCAGCGGCCGTCTGCAGACCGTGGGCGCCGACGAGGAACCCTGGCTGCGGGCGTTGCTGGCCGCCTTCGAGGCCCGCAGCGGCGTGCCGATCCTGCTCAACACCAGCTTCAACGTGATGGGCAAGCCCATCGTCCACAGCGTGCAGGACGCCCTGGCAGTCCTGGCCACCACCGGCCTGGACGCGGTGCTGCTGGAGGACCTGCTGGTGGAAAAGGACGCGCCTTGAATGGCCTTCCTCTCGGCGCCGTTCCTGCTGCTGTTCCTGCCCCTGACGCTGCTGGCCTTCCACCTGGCCTGCCGTCGCGCCCCGGGGCTGGCGGCGCCGCTGCTGCTGGTAGCCTCTCTGGGCTTCTACGCCGCGATCGACCCGGCTGGGCTGCCACTGCTGCTGGCGTCGATGCTGGTCAACTACGGCCTGGGCGTGCGCATCCGCCGCGACCCGGCCCGGCGTAGACGCTGGATAACCCTGGGGGTACTGCTCAACCTGTTGCCCCTGGCCCTGTACAAGTACCTGGGCACCCCCGGGGCGGTGGTCACGCCCGGGGCCTTCGCCCTGGCCGGGCTGCCCCTGGGGCTGTCGTTCTACACCTTCCAGCAGATCGGTTTCCTGCTGGACTGCCGGCGCGATGACGTGCCGCGCCTGGGGCCGCTGCACCACGGGCTGTTCGCCGGCTTCTTCGCCCAGATGCCCGCCGGGCCGATCTCCCGCTACCGGGACCTGGCGCCCCAGCTATTGCGCCTGGGGCAGCCGGTGCCGGGCGCCCTGGTGCTGGCCGGCCTGAGCCTGTTCGTGCTCGGCCTGGGCAAGAAGCTGGTATTCGCCGATGCCATCGGCCGCCTGGTGGACGCGGTGCACGCCCTGGTGGCGATGGGTGGCCGGCCGGCGCCGCTGGAAAGCGCCCTGGCCTGCTGGGGCTTCACCCTGCAGCTGTACTTCGACTTCTCCGGCTACTCGGACATGGCCCTGGGCCTGGGGCTGTGCCTCGGCCTGTGGTTGCCGGTCAACTTCAATTCGCCCCTCAAGGCCGCCTCCTTCAGCGCCCTGGTGGACCGCTGGCACATGTCCCTGGTGGCGTGGATCCGCGAGTACGTCTACCAGCCGCTGTTCCAGGCGGTGCGCCGCTGGCCCCTGGGCGAGCCGACCCGCCGCCGGCTGATCGCCTGGGCGCTGAGCACCGTGGTCAGCATGGGTCTGCTGGCGGCCTGGCACGGCGCCAAGGCCTCGCTGCTGCTGGGCGGGCTGCTGGCGGGGGTGCTGATCATCCTGTCCCAGCTGCCGGCCCTGGCACGCCCCGTCCACCGCGCGCCGGTCCCGGCCTGGCGCCGGCGGCTGCGGCGCATCGGCGGCCACCTGGCGGTGCTGCTGGCCTTCAGCCTGCTGGGGCTGGTCAACCGTGCCAACGACCTGGACAGCCTGACCACGCTGCTGGCGGGCCTGGTGGACCTGGGGGCCCAGGGCGTCTCCCCGGGTGTCGCCGCCTGGCTGCCGGCACCCCTGGCCGAAGCGCTGCCCGCCAGCGGCTTCCTGCCCGGCCTGCCGGAGCACCGGCGCGTCGACCTGCTGATCCTGCTGGTGGCCAGCCTGGCGGTGTTCGTCGCGCCCAACACCATGCAGCTGTTCGGCCTGCTGCGGCCGACGCCCACCGCCCCGGAGGGCCAGGCGCCGGTCCTGGCCTGGCGTCCCGGCGCGGCCTGGGGTGTCGCCCTCGGCGGGGTGGTGCTGCTGGTGCTGTTGTTCGGCGAGACCCCGGGGAGCGGCTTCATCTATGCACGCTTCTGAACGGCGGTTCCTGCTGGCCGGCCTGGCCGTGCTGCTGCCAGGGCTGCTGGCCCTGGGGCTGGCCAACGCCTGGCTCGACCCGTTCGGCTACTTCGGCCGGCCGCTGCGCCGCGGCCTCACCGACGTGCCGTCCACCGCCTTCGACCAGGCGCCGCGGCCGCAGCAACTGCGCTGGCTGGCCCAGCGCGCCCGGGAAACCCCCGCGGCCGAGGTGCTGGTGGGGACGTCGCGGCTGCGGTATGGGCTGGACACCTGCGCCGCGCCCGGGGTGCAACGGATCGCCCTGCTGGCCCTGAGCCTGCGGGAAATGACCTGGCTGGCCCCCGCCCTGGCGGACGCGCCAGGGCTGCGCAGCCTGTCCTTCGAGCTGTCGGTACCCGGCGAGCCCGTGGCGTCCGCGGACCCCGGAGCTTCGGGTCTGGGTGACCCTGCCGAGCTGCGTCGCCAGCTGTTCGGCTGGACCGCCACCCAGGTGGGTCTCACCACCCTGTGGCGGAGCCGGGCCGCGGCCTTCGATGGGCGCTGTGGGGTGGACGTGCGAGAAACCGACTGGCGGCCGGATCACCCGGGCAAGGCCCTGGGCAGTGATCGGCTGATCGCGCTGTCGCACGACGCCGCCGCGCTGGTGGAGCAGCAACGTGCCCTGGGCGAGCTGCTGGAGGCCTACGGGCCGGGGTGCGCGAGTCGCGGGCAGCGCCTGCAGGTCTTCACCCTGCCGGCCTATGTGCCGCGGGAGCGGCTGGCCCTGTTGCTGCAGGCGCAGGAGCGCCAGGCAGAGGCGATGGAGGCAGTCCTGGCGCGCTATCGCCCGCGCTATCCGGGCTGCACCCTGGCCCTGCTGGACCTGGCCTCGCCCTATACCCGCGCCTATAGGGACGGGTTGCCGGCGGAGGACTGGCGTGATGGCAGCCATTTCGCCCCGGCGCGGGGCGCGGCATTCCTCGCGGCGCTGCGCGCCCGTTGAAGGCGCGCGCCGTAGGTGGGATCAGTGGGCGGGCTGGTCGCTGGCGGTGAGGATCGCCTGGGCCAGGTCCATGTCGCTGGCGTCCAGGCCCGGGTTGTCGCTGCGTACGCGCTGCAGGGCGGCTTCCAGGTAGGGCCCGCGGATCGCGCCGTCGCTGGCGACGAAACTGCCGGCGTCGTCCTGGGCGGCGACGATCAGCTTGTGGTCCTTGAAGGTCATGTAGGTGGAGGCGGTGGTGGCGCCGGAGGAGATCACGTCCCGCCAGAAGGTGTCGGCCAGGGCGGAGCCGAACGGCAGGGACATCACGGCGAGGCTGGCAACGGCATGTCGGATACGCATGGGTGGCTACTCCAGAGTGGGGTATGCCAGTAGAGGCGCGGCCCCTGGCGGGAGTTCCATGCTGGCGCATGGACATCCGTGGCGCCGCGGGGTTCTGACGAGAAGCCGTCGGGCGAGGCGCAAACCGGAGAGGACGCGGCACTCATCAGCGGGTGAATGAGCAAGCCGAACCGGTCTTCAACGACGCTTCACCGAGGGCCGGCACGTTCGTACAGGACTAGCGCGCCCTGGCGGCGTCCCGGCGCCGGTGGCGGCGCCAGAGCAGCGCGGCCGTCGCCGCCAGCACCGCGAACAGGCCTGCCTGGGCATAGCCGTCCAGGCCCGGCAGCAGGTAGGCCACCAGCCCCACCAGGGCCGCGGCGAAGGCGCTCCACAGCAGGTAGCCGCCGGCACCGAAGACTTCGAGGACGAGGAGCAGGGTGCACAGGCCGAGCCAGGTCCAGGGGGTCAGGTGCAACAGGGCATTCCACATCGTTTCAGCGGGTCCTTTTCCGAAAGCGGGTGTCGCGCCGCCGCGGAAGGCGCGGCGGGCTCGAACGGGGCGGGAGTTTAGCGTCGCCGGCCGGGACGGTCCGTGCGGTGATCCCCAGTTTGGGGAATGGAACGACCGTTCGGTCGAACGGCGGCCGCCCGGCCCGGCCTCAGCGCTGGTCGCTCTGGGGGGTGACCCGCAGGACTTCCTCGATGGTGGTCTGGCCGCTGGCGATCTTCTGCGCGCCGGACAGGCGCAGGCTGCGCATGCCGTCCTTGAACGCCTGGCGGCGCAGGGCCGAAAGGTCGGTGTCGGCGCTGACGTGGTTCTTCACCCCATCGCTCATCAGCATGATCTCGTAGACCCCGGCGCGGCCGCGGTAGCCGGTGTCGCGGCATTCCAGGCAGCCCACGGCGCGGTGGGCGCCGCTGGGCAGCGGCGCGCTCCAGGGCCGGGTCAGGTTGGCCCAGTCTTCTTCCTCCAGGGTCACCGGCTGCTTGCAGTGGGGGCAGAGGGTGCGCACCAGGCGCTGGGCCATCACTCCCAGCAGGGTGGAGCGCAGCAGGTAGTAGGGCACGCCCAGCTCCAGCAGGCGGGTGATGGCGCTGGGGGCGTCGTTGGTGTGCAGGGTGGTCAGCACCAGGTGGCCGGTGAGGGCCGCCTGGATCGCCATCTCGGCGGTCTCCAGGTCGCGCACCTCGCCGATCATGATGATGTCCGGGTCCTGGCGCATCAGCGCGCGCACCCCGCTGGCGAAGGTCAGGTCGATGTTGTGCTGCACCTGCATCTGGTTGAAGGCCGGCTCGATCATCTCGATCGGGTCTTCGATGGTGCAGAGGTTCACCTCGCTGGTGGCCAGCTGCTTGAGGGTGGTGTACAGGGTGGTGGTCTTACCCGAGCCGGTGGGGCCGGTCACGAGAATGATGCCGTTGGGCTGGCTGGTCATGCTCTGCCAGCGGCGCAGGTCGTCGGTGGAGAAGCCCAGCTGGTCGAAGCTCTTGAGCAGCACCTCGGGGTCGAAGATACGCATCACCAGCTTCTCGCCGAAGGCGGTGGGCAGGGTCGACAGACGCAGTTCCACCTCGCCGCCGTCCGGGGTCTTGGTCTTGATCCGGCCGTCCTGGGGCTTGCGCTTCTCCGCCACGTTCATCCGCCCGAGGGTCTTCAGGCGGCTGACCACCGCCATGGTGACCTGGGGCGGGAACTGGTAGACGGTGTGCAGCACGCCGTCGATGCGAAAGCGCACCGCGCCCTGTTCCCGGCGCGGCTCGATGTGGATGTCGCTGGCGCGCTGCTGGTAGGCGTACTGGAACAGCCAGTCGACGATGTTGACGATGTGGGCGTCGTTGGCGTCCGGCTCCTGGTCCTGGGCGCCGAGGCTGAGCAACTGCTCGAAGTTGCCGATGCCGGTGACCTTCTGGTCGCTGGCGCTGGCGCCGCTGACCGAGCGCGCCAGGCGGTAGAACTCCACGGTGAAGCGCTGCAGGTCCACCGGGTTCACCACCACCCGCTTGATCGGCCGCTTCAGCACATGGGCCAGGTTGCCCTCCCAGCCCTGGACGAAGGGCTGGGCGCTGGCGATGGTGACCTGCTCGGGGCTGACCGCCACGGCAAGGATCTTGTGGCGCTGGGCGAAGGCGTAGGACATCACCGGGGTCACGGCGGCGACGTCGATCTTCAGCGGGTCGATGCGCAGATAGGGCTGCCCGGACCAGTCCGCCAGCCACTGGGTGAGGCTCTCCAGGTCCAGCTTGCGCCCCGGCCGGCCGAGGTCGTCGAGCTGCTGGGCGGCGAGGAATTCCAGCGGGTGCAACTGCGCGTTGGTCCCGCCGCGACGCACCATCAGGCACTGCTCGGCGGTTTCCTGGACGATCCTGCCCTGGGCGACCAGTTCGCGCAGCACGTCATTGAGGTCCAGCCAGCGGTCCTGGCTGGAAGAAGCGAAAGCGGCCATCGGCATCCTCGGCGCGTTGGAGCGGCGGCCCGCCCCCATGGCAGACCCCGGCAGGCGCCTAGCATGCCCGAATCGGGCGTAGCGGTCGAAGTGAGTTCATGGGGAGCGGCTCGCCCCTGTCCGGGGCGGCGTAGCGGAATCCGCCCTACCGGGCGGGGCCCCGTTCATCACCGTCATCGGACGGCGACCGTGATTCCGCCCCGCTCCACGGGGCGACCACGCCATGGCTACCCGCGCCGTTTCGCGTGCCGGTGGAGCTCCGCCGCGAGGGCCTCGCTCGTGTGGACAGCCCATTCCTCATCGCGCGCTTCGCCCCTTCGGCGGCTAGTCGCTGAAGGGCGTGCTGGCCTCCCCGGGGTACCCGTTCCCGCCGAATCCGCCCTGGCTGCCCATGTCGAGGCTGATGCTCTTCAGGTCGAGGTCCGTGGCTTCTTTTTCGATGCCTACCAGCTCCGGAAAGCCCAGCACGATCCCCACCATGATGATCTGCAGTGCCACGAACGGAATCGCACCGCGGTAGATGTCCATGGTCCTGATGGCCTTGCTCGCCACCGATCGCAGGTAGAACAGCGCGAAGCCGAACGGGGGATGGAGAAACGACGTTTGCATGTTGACCGCCAGCAGCACGCCGAACCAGACCAGGTCGATACCCAGCTTCTCTGCCACGGGCGCCAGCAGCGGCACCAGGATGAACGACAACTCGAAGAAATCCAGGAAGAAGGCCAGGAAGAACACCAGCAGGTTGACCACGATCAGGAAGCCCACCGGGCCGCCCGGCAGGTTGATCAACAGGTGCTCGACCCACAAGTCGCCGTCCACGCCGCGGAAGGTCAGGCTGAACACCGACGACCCCACCAGGATGAAGATGGCGAAGCAGGTCAGTTTGGCGGTCTTGTCCAACGCCTGGCGCAGCAGGAGCCGGTCCAGCCGACGGCGGAGTACCGCCAGCAGCAGGGCGCCGGTCGCCCCCATCGCGCCTCCCTCGGTAGGCGTGGCGATGCCGAAGTAGATGGTGCCCAGGACCAGGAAGATCAGCACCAGTGGCGGGATCAGCGTGGTCAGCACGCGCAGGCACAGGGCCCGTCCCCGCAATGTCCGCGCCTCCGGCGGCAGGGCTGGCACCGTGCTCGGGCGAAACAGCGCGTGTCCGATCACGAATGCCAGGTAGAGACCGATCAGCACCAGGGAGGGCAGCAGCGCGCCGGCGTACATCTCGCCCACCGGCCGGCCCAGTTGATCCGCCAGAATGATCAGCACTAGCGACGGCGGAATGATCTGCGCCAGCGTACCCGAGGCGGCGATCACGCCGGTGGCGAGTCGCTTGCTGTAGCCATAGCGCATCATGATCGGCAACGAGATCAGCCCCATGGAAATGACCGACGCCGCCACCACGCCCGTGGTGGCGCCCAGCAGCGCACCCACCAGAATCACCGCGTAGGCCAGGCCGCCACGGATGGAGCCGAAGAGCTGGCCGATGGTATCGAGCAGTTCCTCGGCCATGCCGGAGCGTTCCAGGATCAGCCCCATGAAGGTGAAGAACGGGATCGCCAGCAACGTTTCGTTGTACATGATGCCGAACACCCGGTCCGGCAGGGCCTGGAACAACGTCGGCTGCAGGAGGCCCAGCCAGATGCCGACGATTCCGAAGAACAGGCCGTTGGCGGCCAGTGCGAACGCCACGGGATAGCCGATGATCAGGAACAGGATGAGGCTGGCGAACATGATCGGCGCCATGTTCTGGATCAGGAATTCAACCATGGCGCGTCTCCCCCGGTGTCAGGTCCGGTGTCGCGCCCGCCGGCAGCTGGCGCAACTCGTCGATCCGTTTGATCAGCTCGGAAATCCCCTGCAACAGCAGCAGGGTGAAACCGGCGGGAATCAGCAGCTTGGCGGGCCAGCGGATCAGGCCGCCGGCGTTCGGTGAGACTTCGCCGCTGCGCCAGGCTTCGAGAAACGGCTCCCAGGACAGGCTCAGGATCAGGGTGGTGGCCGGCAGCATGAAGACCAGCAGGCCGAACACTTCCACGCGCAACTGCCCGCGCCGCTGGAGCCGCGAATACAGCAGGTCGACCCGCACATGTTCGTTCTGCAGCAGGGTGTACCCCGCGCAGAGCAGAAACACCGCACCGAACAGGTACCACTGCAGCTCCAGCAGGCCGTTGCTACCGAAGTTGAAGAATTTGCGGGCGAGGGCGTTGCCGGCGCTGACCAGCACCGCGAGCAGGATGCACCCGCTCGCGAGCCAGGCGACGCCACGGTTGAGCCGGTCGATGGCGTGGGACAGGCCAAGCAGCAGGGGCCTCATGCTCAGGCTTCCTTGCCGACGACACTGGCGGTGAAGTTGTCCAGCGCGGATTCGGCGACCCGGAACCAGCTCACCTCGTCACGGCGGAAGCTCGACCAGGGCCCCCAGATTTCCTTGAAATCCGGGTTCTTTCCCGCCAGCTCGGCGAACAGCTCGTTGGACGCCTTCCAGGCCGCGTCCATGACGTCCCGCGGGAAGTACGCCACCTTGGCACCGTTGGCGATCAGTTTCTTCAGTGCCGGGGGGTTGCTGGCATCGTACTTGGCCAGCATTTTCAGGGTCTGCTCGTTGCAGGCGCACTCGAACGCGGCCTGGTACAGCGGCGGCAGGTCCGCCCAGGCCTTGGCGTTGACCATGGAGGTAATCGACGCGCTGCCTTCCCACCAGCCGGGGGCGTAGTAGTGGCTGGCGATCTTGTTCAGGCCGAGCTTCTCGTCATCGTAAGGGCCGATCCATTCGGCGGCATCGATGGTGCCTTTTTCCAGCGACGGGTAGATGTCGGACGTCGGGATCTGCTGGGGCAGGACGCCCAGCTTCTGCATGACCATGCCGCCGACGCCACCGACCCGCATCTTCAGGCCCTTGAGGTCGTCGAGCGACTTGATCTCCTTGCGATACCAGCCGCCCATCTGCACGGCGGAGTTGCCGCAGATGAAGGGTTTGATGTTGTACTGGCCATAGAGCTTTTCCAGCAGCGCGCGGCCGCCGCCGTACTGGACCCAGGCGTTGTGCTGCCGGGCGTTCATGCCGAACGGCAGGCCGGTGTCGAAGGCGAAGGCGGTGTTCTTGCCGAAGTAGGCGGAAGCCAGCACATGGTTGCATTCCACCGTGCCTTCACCGACCGCATCCAGGCTCTGGGCGGGCGGCACGATGTCGCCACCGGCGAAGGCCCGGATCTCGAACTTGCCCCCGGTCAGGACGCTCACCCGCTGGCAGAGCTCGTCGGCCGAGCCGAACATGGCATCCAGGCTTTTCGGCCAGTTGGTTGCCATTCGCCATTTGACCGTGGGCGTGTCCTGCGCCAGGGAGGGCAGGGCGACGGTGGCCAGCCCCGCCGTGATACCGGCCCCTTTCAGAAAGCGACGACGCTGCATGTGAAATACCTCGACAGGTGGATGGTCCTGTCGAGGCGATAGCAACCCATATGCCAGCTGAATCGGCCTGGTCGGCGCGATGCCGCTCCGAAACCGGCGGAAACGCCACCATCCCATTGAAACGCAATAAATTATACGGTCGTATAATTAATATTTGCCGGAGCGAACGCTCGCGGTGAAAAAAGCGGTCGCGGAAACACTGCGCACCATATGCGAACACCGGATGGGCGATTCACCTCAAGTCGGTGCACCTCTGCAGCCGCGCCTTTATCACTGGGTGGAGCGGTCACGCCTATCGGCATCGAGAGCCCGTGCTGCCTGTAAGAGGGCAGGCCGCCTGCTGCCAGGCCAGTCGGTCGACGAACGAGCCAGATCGAACCGGTCCGCCGCGCCAGCGGATCAAAGCACTGGCACGTCACATGCATAATCTAATTAAAAGAACGACCAATTAATTATAGGAATGGAAAATCCGCGATCCGCCGCGTTCGTTCGGCACCCGCGCACTTTCCATTCGCCTCCACGCCCCCCGGGAGTCCTGGATGTCCGCCCTTGGTACCGTCGAAGCCCGCGTCAACCGTTCCTGGCTGACCTACCTGATGCTGGCCCTCGTGGGCCTGAGCTTCTCGGCCACGGGCCCGGTGGCCATCCTGATTTCCGCCGCGCAGGAAGGCGGCGTCTCCCTGGAGCAGACGTCCTCCTGGCTGGCCGCGGTCATCGGCATCAATGGGCTGGCCAGCGTACTGATCAGCTGGAAGACCCGGCAGCCCCTGATCTTTCTCTGGACCATCCCCGGCACCGTGCTGGTGGCCCCGGTCATCGCTCGCTACGGGCTCGACGCAGCGGTGGGCACCTACCTCGTCTGCGCGCTGGTGCTGCTGGTTCTGGGCATCACCAACCTGGTGGCATTGCTCGATCGGTGGATGCCGATGCCCATCGTCATGGCGATGATCGCCGGCCTGTTCATCAAGTACGTGCTGGCCATCGTCCATTCGACCCTGGCGGCGCCCTGGATCGGCGCCAGCATGCTGGTGACCTTCTTCGGCCTGCTGTACCTGGAGCGACGCGGCAAGTCCCCGGCGCCACCGATCATCGGTGCCATGCTGGTCGGTACCGCCGTCGTGCTCCTGGGGGGCTTCCAATGGCCCTCCAACGCCACGGACCGATGGCTCGTCACCCCCATGCTGGTCCACCCGCGCTTCAGCCTTCACGCCCTCTCCGAACTGCTGATTCCCATGCTCATCACCGTGCTGTTCGTGCAGAACGCCCAGGGAATCGCCGTGCTGCGCGCCTCGGGGTACACCGTTTCGGTACGCCTCGTCACGTTGTGCAGCGGCCTGCTGAGCGCGTTGACCGCTCCATTCGGCGGCTGCCCCACGGTCCTCGCCGGGCCCTGCAGCGCGATTCTGGTGTCCGCCGGCGTGCAGGGCCGGCACTTCATCAGCGCCCTGATCGCCGGCGCGCTGTGCGGGTTGATCGGCCTGTTCGCCAGCGCCTACGTATTTCTGCTGACGGTGCTGCCGGGGCCTTTCGTGGCGGTACTCGCGGGCCTGGCCATGATGGGCGTCCTGGAAAAATCCTTTGTCGCCGCCTTCACTTCGCCTTTACCCTTGAGCGCGCTGGCGGTGTTCGTCATCACCCTGAGCGACATCACCCTGCTGGGCATCGGGGCGCCGTTCTGGGGAATCGTGTTCGGCAGCCTGCTCTACTACGGCATCGAACGCCCAGCCGTCGCCCGCGCCTGACTCCCTCTTCGCTTTGAGCAATGCAACGGAATTTCTATGCAGATAGTCGCCGGACGCCGCGGGAATCTCACCACCATCGACAAGGGCCGTGCGAAACGGAAGGGGCCGGGCCGTCCCGAAGGTGCCAGCGTCGTTCGCGATGAAATCCTCGACGCGGCCGAGCGCCTGTTCGCCAACCTGGGCTACGCCGGCACCACCCTGCGCGAGGTGTCCCACGAAGCGAAGGTCACCCAGGCGCTGATCAACTATTACTTCGGTTCCAAGTTCGGCCTGTTCGAAGAAGTCTTCCTGCGACGTGGTGCGGCCATCTCCTTGGAACGGATGGAGAACCTCGAACGGCTCCGGGCGGATGGGCAAGTGCCGACGGTGCGCGACATCGTCGAGGCATTCCTGCTGCCCACCGCCATCCTCCGCACTACCGAGCAGGGGCGGCACTTTCTGCGCCTGCAGGCCCGCCTGCACACGGAGCCTCCGCAGATTTCCTACGATCTGCGGACCAAGGCCTACGGCAATTCCACCCAGCGCTATGTCGAGGCCCTGCAGGAAGCGATCCCCGGGCTGCCGGACCTGGATGCCAACTGGCGTATCACCCTGATGATCGGCAGCTACCTGTATGCGTTTTCCGATACCCACCGCATGGAGGACCGCCTGCCCAACACGTTCGACCCGGACGACTGGAAGTCCCTCATCGATCAGGTGGCTCGTTTCGTCGTAGGCGGAATGTCCGCCGGTTTCTGAGCTTGCACACGCACGGTGCAGGCTCCCGAAACTGGTGCAATCGGGTACCTGGACACAACCTGGCGTTAAACAAGTTAAGCCTTTCATTTCAATAGCTTGGAGTTAATCAGGGAGTGGCACGAGGCTTGCTATCAATTAATTAAAAGGTCATTTAATTAATTGAAGCGATTACTTCGTCTGGATCGATTGGGAGCTACCATGAATCTGATCGCCGTTGTCCCTCACCAACCCATCACCGCCAGTGACGGTTGTCAGGACCCCGTCCTGCTGAACGACTGGCATGTCATCGGCTACTCCACCGACTTCACCCCGGGCACCATCTACCCCACTCGCCTGCTGGAGCGCGACCTGATCGTCTGGCGCAGCGCCGACCAGCAGATCCACGTCTGGGAAGACCTCTGCATCCACCGCGGTGCCCGCCTGTCCAAGGGCTGGATCAAGAACGACGCGGTGGTGTGCCCCTACCACGGCTGGGAATACGACTGTACCGGCGCCTGCACGCTGATGCCCGCGGCACCGGACGAGAAGCCGATGAAGAAGGCCCGGGCGTTTCCCTACCGGGCCGTGGAGCGCTACGGCTTCGTCTGGGCATGCCTGGGCGAGCCCGAACAGGACGTTCCCGTCTTTCCGGAATGGGAGAACGACCTCTACCTCAAGGTCCACAGCGGCCCGTATCCCTACAAGGCGAACGGTTTCCGCGCCGTGGAGAACTTCATCGATGCGTCCCACTTTCCGTTCGTGCATGCCGGGCTGAACGGCGTCATGGACAACCCGGACCGCCTGGAGCCCTATACCGTCGAAGAGGTGGAGACCGGCCTGCGCTCCTCGGAAGTGAGAGTCTTCCAGCCCTTCGGTGATGCCCGCGGCAAGCCACTCATGGCGTTCTACACCTACCATGCATTCCGCCCGCTGACGGCGTATTTCTCCAAGCGCACCCAGGATGCCGACAGCCAGGGCACCATCACCAGCGACCACTCGGACACCTTCGCCACCCTGTTCACCGTGCAGCCCGTGGATGCGGTCACCTGCATCGTGCGCGTATGCGCGGCATTGAACGTGCACCCGCACCCGGACCCGGAAAAGGTACGCGAGCGCGCCGACGTGGTGTTCAACCAGGACCGCGACATCGTCGAGACCCAGCGTCCGGAGCGCATTCCCACCGAGCTGCGCTACGAACTCCATCACCGCACCGACCTGATGGGGCAGAAGTACCGGTCCTGGCTGCGCGGCAAGGGCATCACCTATGGCGTCATCTAACCTGTCGAGCGTGCGCTTGACCGCCATCGAGTACGGGGCGCCCGGGGTGAATCACTACCGGTTCAGTTCCCTGGACGGCCAGCCGCTACCGGCCTACGAACCGGGCGCGCACATCGACCTGGAGCTGGCGCCCGGCCTGGTCCGGCAATACTCGCTGCTGTGGCCCTCGCCGCGTGCGTCGGACTACCTCATCGCCGTTCAGGTCTCCGAGGCGGGCAAGGGCGGTTCGCGGCAGTTGCACTACGAGTCGGTGGTCGGGGCCGTCTACCGGGTGTCGGCCCCCCGCAATCTCTTTCCGTTGCAGGCGAGCGGCATCAGCTACCTCTTCGCCGGCGGTATCGGCATCACGCCGATCGTCTCCATGTACCGGCAGTTGCGCCGGCAGGGACGAGCGGTGCAGCTGTTCTATTGGAGCGCCACCCCGGAGCACGCGCTGTTCGCCGAGGAGCTGCAGGACGGTGTCGACGGCGTTCGCCTGTTCCATACCCGCTCGGGCGTCGCGGTGCCGCGCCTGAAGGACATCGTCCGTGACGCCCCCGCCGAGGCCTGTCTCTACTGTTGCGGCCCCACCGCGATGATCGACGAATTCGATCGGGTGACCGCCGGGCGAGCCCCGGCGACCGTGCACCGCGAGCGCTTCAGCGCGTCCACGGACGCCCTGCAGCCTGGCGACGGCTTCCAGGTCACCTTGCAGCGCTCCGGCATGACCCTGTCGGTCGGGCCGGACCAGACGTTGCTGCAGGTGTGCGAGGCGGCAGGCGTCGACGTCGCCTACTCGTGCGAGGAAGGGGTCTGCGGTGCCTGCGAAGTGCGGGTGCTCGGGGGCGAAATCGAACACCGGGATACGGTCCTGTCGCCCCAGCAGCGGGCCCGGGGTGACTGCATGATGATCTGCTGCTCCCGGGGAATCGGGGCATCTCTGGTGCTGGACCTGTAACAGGTGCGGAGGTACACCTTCCGCCATTTATTAATTGTACGTTTAATTATTGATTCCGCAGATGCTGCGGAATGGGGAGTCACGCCATGAACAGACCACTGCGGGTCGGCATCGTCGGTGCCGGAATCGGTGGCGTCACGTTGGCCCGTGCGCTGGGCCAGGCCGGTATCGAATACCGCATCTTCGAACGCGCACCGGCCTTCGGTGAGATCGGCGCCGGTGTGCAGATGACGCCGAATGCGGTGAAGGTGCTGAAGGCGCTCGGCCTGGAGGCCGAATTGCAGCGTGTCGGCTTTCTGCCCCAGGCCATGGTCGGGCGCAACTGGAAAACCGCCCGGGAGCTTTTCCGCACGCCCTTGCGGGCCAGTTGCCCCGCGCTCTACGGCGCCGACTTCTACCATGTGCACCGGGCCGATCTGCATGCGCTCCTGGCGAAGGATATCCCGCCCGAGCAGGCCCGCCTGGGCGTGTCCTGCATCGGACTGGTCCAGGATGCATGCAGCGCCATCGCGCGCTTCGACGACGGCAGCGAATACGAAGCCGACCTGATCGTGGGCGCGGATGGCGTCCGCTCGGTGATCCGCGAAGCCTTGTGGGGCCAGGAGGAGGCGCAGTACACCGGCCACATGTGCTGGCGGGCGCTGGTGCCGGTGGATCGCCATCCGCTGCCCTTCGTCTCGCCGGATTCGAACTTCTGGATGGGCCCCAAGGGCCACGTGGTGACCTACTACGTGAAGGGCGGCGCGGCGGTGAACATCGTCGCGGTGAACGAAAGCGCCGCCTGGGTCGAGGAGTCTTGGAACGCCAAGAGCACCCAGGCGGAACTGCTCAAGGGCTTCGAGGGCTGGCATGCCGACCTGATCGAGCTGTTCCAGCGCACCGATCCCAATGCGATCTACAAGTGGGGCCTGTTCGACCGCGACCCGATGAGCGCCTGGTCCAGGGGCCGGGCGACCGTGCTGGGCGATGCCGCGCACCCGATGCTGCCTTTCCTCTCTCAGGGCGCCGCGATGGCCATCGAGGACAGCTACGTGCTGGCCCAGTCGCTCCGCCATTACGGCGCCGAACACCTCACCGAGGCCCTGCAGGCCTACGAGCGGGAGCGGCGTCCGCGCACCAGCCGTGTCCAGCTCGAGGCGCGCGAGCGGGGCCGGACCTATCACCTGCCGTCGACCTGGTCCCAGCTCAAGCGCGACCTGACCTATCGCTGGCGCCAGTTGATCAACCCCAATGCCGTGGGCATCCAGGCCAACTGGGTCTACGAGTACGACGCCCGCACCTGCGGCGAACGCTTCGCCCCGGTGAAACCCGCCCCCGTTGCCGCTGAAGAGGTGCTCGCATGACCCCGCTCTACCGCATCGGCCAGATCGTGCCGAGTTCCAACACCACCATGGAAACCGAGATCCCGGCGATGCTTGGCGCGCGCCAGTCGATCCGGCCCGAGCGCTTCACGTTCCATTCCTCGCGCATGCGCATGAAACATGTGAAGAAGGAGGAGCTGGCCGCCATGGACGCCGAGTCCGACCGCTGCGCCGCCGAACTCTCCGATGCCCGCGTCGACGTGCTGGGCTACGCCTGCCTCGTCGCCATCATGGCCATGGGGCGCGGTTACCACCGCGAATCCCAGACGCGCCTGACCCGGGTCACCCGCGACAACGACGCCGAGGCCACGGTGATCACCAGCGCCGGCGCCCTGGTGGACGGCCTCAAGGTGCTCGGCGCGCGGCGCATCGCCCTGGTCGCGCCCTACATGAAGCCGCTCACCGAGCTGGTGGTGGACTACATCCAGCACGAGGGCATCGAGGTGAAGGTCTGGCACGCACTGGAGATCCCGGACAACCTGGCCGTTGCCCGGCATGACCCGGCCAACCTGCCCGGCATCGTCGCGGACCTGGACCTCGACGGCGTCGACGCCATCGTCCTCTCCGCCTGCGTGCAGATGCCGTCCCTGCCCGCCGTCGCCCAGGTCGAGGCGCAGACCGGCAAGCCGGTACTCACCGCCGCCATCGCCACCACCTACGCCATGCTCAAGGCACTGAAGCTGGAGCCCATCGTGCCGGGTGGCGGCGCGCTGCTTTCGGGGGCCTACCGATGAGCCATCTTCGTTACGGGGCGCACCTCCACGCCAACGGCATCCGCCAGCACTTCCTGCGCTACTGTTCCGCCGAAGCGGAACGCTCGGGGCGCGACCCGGTGATCATCGTGCCGGGGATCACCAGCCCGGCGGTGACCTGGGGCTTCGTCGCCGAACGCCTGGCCAGTCGTTTCGATACCTACGTGCTGGACGTGCGCGGCCGCGGCCTGTCCGAGGCCGGCGTACACCTGGACTACGGCCTGGATGCCCAGGCGGCGGACCTGGTCGCCTTCGCCGATGCGCTGTCCCTGAGCCGCTACACGGTGCTTGGCCACTCCATGGGGGCTCGCATCGCCATCCGTGCCGCCCGCCGCACGCCCGCCGGCCTGGCGCGCGCCGTGCTGGTGGACCCGCCGATGTCCGGTCCCGGTCGTCGTCCCTACCCGGCCAACCTGCCCTGGTACACCGACTCGATCCAGCGCGCCGTGCGGGGGATCGACCGCGACGGCATGCGGACCTTCTGCCCCACCTGGACCGACGAGCAACTGACCCTGCGCGCCCAGTGGCTGCATACCTGCGACGAGCGTGCCATCCGCATCAGCTTCGACGGTTTCCACCTCGACGACATCCATGCCGATCTGCCCTCGCTGGCCTGCCCCGTCTTGCTGATGACCGCCGAGCGCGGCGATGTCGTACGCGACGACGACGTCGCCGAGTGCCAGTCCTTGGTCCCGCAGTTGACCCATGTCCGAATCGCCGGCGCGGGCCACATGATCCCGTGGGACAACGAACCCGGCTTCCATGCCGGCCTCGGTGACTTTCTCGGCGCCCCGCTGCCCACCGCTACAGGAGACTGAATCCATGGCCGTCAGCGACCACGTGATGATCGAAGCCTGGAAACAGGTCCTCACCCTTTCCCGCCTCGAGGCCGGTCAGAGCGTGACCGTGCTGACCGGCGCGGAGACCCATCCGCAGACCCTGCGCACGGCCATGATCGCGTGCCAGGCCATGGGCGCCGTGGTCAACCGGCTCGACCTGCCGCCGGTCAACGGCGAGAAGGCCCTGAGCCGCGACCCGCTGGCGTACCTGGGCACCACGCCGCTGACCGGCAACGCGCCCGCCATGGCGGCGCTCAAGGCCAGCGACCTGGTGCTCGACCTGATGACGCTGCTGTTTTCGCCGGAACAGCTGGAGATCCTCGCGAACGGCACCAAGATCCTGCTGGCGGTGGAACCCCCGGAAATCCTTGCGCGCCTGGTCCCCACCGTCGCCGATCGCGAACGCGTGCTGGCCGCCGCCGCGCGCATCGAGAAGGCCACGCGGATGACCGTCACATCGCCGGCCGGCACCGAACTCAGCTGCCCGCTGGGTGATTTCCCGGTCATCGGCGAATACGGCTACGTCGACCAGCCCGGCCGCTGGGACCACTGGCCCAGCGGCTTCGCCCTGACCTGGCCAAACGAACGGGTGACCCAGGGCCGGATCGTGATCGACCGCGGCGACATCCTCCTGCCCCACAAGAACTACGTGCAGGATCCGATCGAGCTGACCATCCAGGACGGTTTCGCGGTCAGCATCGACGGTGGCGTCGACGCGGCCCTGCTGCGGGACTACATGGACAGCTTCGACGATCCCGAGGCCTATGCCATTTCCCACATCGGCTGGGGCCTGCAGCCGCGCGCCCGCTGGTCGACCTTGGGGTTGCTGGACCGGGAGCGGCACATCGGCATGGACGCCCGCGCCTACGAAGGCAATTTCCTCTTCTCCCTGGGCCCGAACAACGAAGCCGGTGGCGACCGCACCACAGCCTGCCACATCGACATCCCCCTGCGCGGTTGCACGGTTCGCCTCGACGACGAGGTGATGGTGGACGCCGGCAAGGTGCTGGATGGAGGGCTGCGCGCATGAGCGACCTCGAGCCCTACGCGCGCCAGGGCTTCGGTGCCGAGCTGCCGCTGCCAGCGCCCTACGGGCTGCTGATCATCGACCTGGTCGAAGGCTTCGCCGACCCCGCGATCTTCGGCGGTGGCAACATCCCCCAGGCCATCGCGCGCACCGAAACGCTCCTGGCGACCGCCCGTGAACGCGCATGGCCGGTGGCGCACTCGCGCATCGTCTTCGCCGACGACGGCAGCGACGCCAACGTGTTCTCCCTGAAGGTCCCCTCCATGCTCACGCTGACCGAGCGGGCCCCGCGCAGTGCCATCGTTCCGACACTGGAGCCGCGCGAGGGCGAGTTGGTGGTGCGCAAGACGCTGCCTTCGGCGTTCTTCGGCACCGACCTGGCGCCTTGGCTGACCTTTCACGGCGTGCGCACCCTGCTGGTGGCCGGTGCGGTGACCAGCGGCTGTGTGCGCGCCAGCGTGCTGGACGCCATGAACCATGGCTTCCGCCCCCTGGTGGTCAGCGACTGCGTAGGGGACCGCGCCCTGGGGCCGCATGAGGCCAATCTGTTCGACATGGCGCAGAAGTACGCCGCGGTGATGCCGCTGGAGCGCGCGTTGCAGGCGATTGACCGATGAGCTCGCCGCGACCCCCCGCGATAGGGGGGCGGGAACCGCCTCCTTCGGGATCGGGCTCATCGGGCTCGCCATAACCGGCGAGTGGGAGGAGCGGGCGTCCCAGCGTCCACCAGGCATCCGCGGGGAGCGGCCCATGGCGGGCATGCCGCCCTTGGCTGCCGACCTGGGCGAGCGCAGGCGTCGAGGTGGATCGAACCGTTCGGCGAGGCACCTTGGGCCGGGCACGTGGCCACCCTCCCATCGCCAGGCACACATCGGCGGGGTGGGAGGGGGCCACGAGGTCGGCCGCAGGCTACGGGCCGTTCACCGGTCCGCTCGGGCGATGGCGTTGAAGGACACGGCGCGGCCGTTGGTGGCCTCCCTCGAGAGCGCCCTGCGAGAGCACTCTCCGCCGTGCCGAACGTCCACATCGCGTTCCGCGATCCCCTGCCCATGACGGGCGTGGGTGCGTCGAGTGGAGCGGTCCGTCCCGTGCTCGCCTGACAGCCCATTCCCGCGAGCCTCCGCCTGTCTGCCTGGGCGCAGGGCTGGAGGCCGGCTCATGGGAGCCTGAAGGTCAGCGCAGCGCCTTCCAGCCCCGCAGGCCGTTCAGGACGCGCAGCTGCTCGACCCGTTCCACCAGCACGTCCTCGTCGTCGGGACGGTTGGCCAGGGCTTCCAGCTTGGCTAGCTCGCCATACAGGCGGTCGGTCTCCGGCAGCTCCAGGGCGCCGCGGGCCAGGCGCAGCCAGACCAGCATGCGCTCCAGGCGCGGCAGCTGCTCCGACAGGTCGCGCGGGTACTGCTGGTAGCGGGCCAGGGGCAGCGCGGCGGCTTCCTCGGCGAGTTGTCGGGCCAGCCAGGCGCCCAGCGGCGCGGCACCCTGGCGGTCGCCCCGGGCGTTGCGGCCGGCGCGCCAGCCCTGGGCCAGCAGCCAGCGCGACAGGGCCAGGGACAGCTGGCCCCAGCGGGTGCCCTGGAGTTCTTCGGCGAACCGCTGCGGCGCCTCGCGGCGCGCCTGCTCGTCGGCCTGGCCCTGACGCAGGCGCGGGCGCCAGTCCGCCAGCAGCGCGTCCAGGGCTTCGCGCAAGGCGCGGCTGGCGGCCCGCGGCGCGGCCTGGCCGAGGCTGCCCAGCAGGGCGCGCAGGTCCACCAGCTGGCGCAGCCAGTCTTCCAGCAGGCTCCAGTGGCCGTTGAAGCGGTACTGCTCGGCCAGCCGCTGGCTGGTGCCCAGCAGGTGCCAGGCGAGGGCGGCGAAGGCGTCGTCCAGGGGCTGCGGCGCGGTGGGCGCCGGCGCCGGCAGGGCGGTGGCGTAGCTGTCGGGGTCGTGCAGGCGGTAGCCACGCTCGGCCTTGCTGATGTCACAAGGCATCAGCGGCAGGTCGGCGGCCAGTTCCGCCGCCAGCTCCAGTAGCGCGGCAGGGTCGCCCTGGCGCAGTTCCAGTTCCAGCTCGCAGATGGGCTCGTCGCGCTCGCCCGCCACCACCCGGCCCAGGTCCAGGGCCGCCTCGATGACTACCTTGGCCTTGCCCCGGCCCCAGGCGATCTCGGCCCGCTGGCGGACGAAATCGGTGGTGAAGATGGGCTGCAGCGTGGCCTTGTCCAGGTCGGCGAGGCTGGCCGGCCAGCAGTCGTCGCCGAGCCGTGACGGGTCCAGGCGGTCGTCGTCCAGGTACCAGTCCCACTCGTTGCGTTCGGACAGCCCGGCCACGCTCTGGCCGCGGCTCTTCAGAGTCTGGATGAACTGCTCGCCGTCGCGCCGCACCCGCAGGGCGACCCGGGCCCGGGCCAGGTCGCGGTCGGCGGTGTCGAAGTAGCGGTTGAGCAGCTCGTGGCGTTCCCAGCCGGACTTGTTGCGCTTCTTCAGGACGGGGTGGTCCCGCAGCGCGTCCAGGGTCTCGCGGCTGGCGCGCAACTTGATTTCGGTTTCTTTCTGCATGGCTGCGCCTCTGCTGGAGCGATGGAGGTCAGGACCCGCGGCTGTGGCGGGTGCTGATGGGCTGGCGGCCGTCGACGTTCTCCACCAGGCTCGAGACGTGCCGGGAGATGTGGATGTGCCGGGCCGGGATGTCCTTGTTGACGAAGGAGGCGGCGGCGATGGTGACGTCGTCGCCGATGCGCAGGCCGTCGCCGATGATGCAGCTGTTGGCGCCCACCGAGACGTTGTCGCCGATGACGATGGGCGCGCTGTCGTCGCTCTTCTGGCCGATGGTGGTGTTCTGGAACACGCTGAAGTTGCGCCCGATGACCGCCTTGCGGGTGATCACGATGCCCACCGGGTGAGGGATGAACAGCCCCTCGCCGATGCGTGCGTCCAGGGGGATCTCGATGCCGTAGCGTTCCGACAGCCGATCGTTCAGCCGGCGCGCCCGCTCGGCCCAGAACCCGCCGCGGGCGTGCAGGTAGCCGGCCAGGCGGTACCAGAACAGGTACCGGTAGCGGGAGCGTTGCCGGTATTTGCGCAACAGGCGCCTCCAGGTGAATCGCTTGTGTTCGCCGCCGATGAGTTCGATGTGCCAATAACGCTTGAGTTCTGCGTACTTCATGGTCGTGGGGGTCGCGGAGAAGGGCGTAACTATACAGGGTTTGCCGCCGGCCCCGGCCGGGCGTCCCGGGCCGGCGGCCGGACGGCGGGTTCCGTTGCCCGGCGCGCTGCTGCATGATGCCGGTTCGTCCCAGGAGAACGCCCATGTCGACGCCCTCGCTCAAGGATCGCTTCGCGGCGCTGATCGCCACCCCCTCGGTGAGCTGCACCCAGCCGGCGCTGGACCAGAGCAACCGCCCGGTGGTGGAGCTGCTGGCGGGCTGGCTCGACGAACTGGGCTTCGCCTGCGCCGTGCAGGAGGTGGCGCCCGGCAAGTGCAACCTGCTGGCCACCTACGGCAGCGGCCCGGGCGGCCTGGTGCTGGCCGGCCACACCGACACGGTGCCCTGCGACGAGGGGTTGTGGGCCGGCGATCCCTGGCGCCTGCGGGAGGCCGACGGGCGCTGGTACGGCCTCGGCAGCTGCGACATGAAGGGGTTCTTCGCCCTGGCCATCGAGGCGGTGCTGGGGCTGCTGGACCAGCCGTTCCGCCAGCCGCTGATGATCCTCGCCACCTGCGATGAGGAATGCTCCATGGCCGGCGCCCGTGCCCTGGCCGCGGCGGGCCGGCCCCTGGGGCGCGCCGCGGTGATCGGCGAGCCCACCGGGCTGCGTCCGGTGCGGCTGCACAAGGGCGTGATGATGGAGCGTATCGACATCCTTGGGCAGAGCGGGCACTCCTCCGACCCGGCCCTGGGCCACAGTGCCCTGGAGGCGATGCACGGCGCCATCGGCGAGCTGCTGGCGCTGCGCGGCGAGTGGCAGCGCCAGTACCACAACCCGCAGTTCGGCGTGCCGCAGCCGACCCTCAACCTGGGCTGCATCCACGGCGGCGACAACCCCAACCGCATCTGCGGCCAGTGCGCCCTGGAGTTCGACCTGCGTCCGCTGCCGGGCATGCAGCCGGAGGTCCTGCGCGCGGCGATCCGCGAGCGCCTGGTGCCCCTGGCCGACCGGCATGGCGTACGGATCGACTTCGCGCCGCTGTTCCCCCACCTGCCGCCCTTCGAGCAGGCCGCCGACGCCGAACTGGTGCGCCTGGCGGAGCACCTCAGCGGGCATTCGGCGGAAGCGGTGGCCTTCGGCACCGAAGCGCCTTATCTTCAGCAGCTTGGCTGCGAGACCCTGGTGCTGGGCCCCGGCGACATCGCCTGCGCCCACCAGCCGGACGAGTACCTGGAGCTGGCGCGCCTGACACCCACCGTGGGCCTGCTGCGCGGCCTGATCGAACACTACTGCCTGGCGCCGCGGGCGGCCTGAAGCCGCCGCCGCGCCGTTCGTTCCCTATCCTGAAGCGCCCCCACGCGGGCGCCCTGCCGTATCGAGGAGAGGCTGCAGATGTACCTGCGACGACGATGACCGCGCCGCCCTTCGCGGCCGTCCCGCACCCGTTCCGGGCGCGGCGGTCCCGCCTCCAGCCCCTTCTTCGACAGGCCCACGGATTTCCATGCACGACTACGTCAACTGGCTGCGCCACGCATCGCCCTACATCAACGCCCACCGCGACCGCACCTTCGTCATCATGCTGCCCGGCGAAGGCGTCGCCCACCCCAACTTCGGCAACATCATCCACGACCTGGTGCTGCTGCACAGCCTCGGCGTGCGCCTGGTGCTGGTGCACGGCTCGCGCCCGCAGATCGAGGCGCGCCTGGCCGCCCGCGGCCTCACCCCGCGCTTCCACCGCGACCTGCGGATCACCGACACGCCGAGCCTGGAGTGCGTGATCGACGCCGTCGGCCAGCTGCGCATCGCCATCGAGGCGCGGCTGTCCATGGACATGGCCGCCTCGCCGATGCAGGGCGCGCGGCTGCGGGTGTCCGGCGGCAATTTCGTCACCGCGCGGCCCATCGGCGTGCTGGACGGCATCGACTACCACCACACCGGCGAGGTGCGCCGGGTCGACCGCAAGGGCATCGGCCGGCTGCTGGACGAGCGCACCATCGTGCTGCTCTCGCCCCTGGGCTATTCCCCCACCGGGGAGATCTTCAACCTCGCCTGCGAGGACGTGGCCACCCGCGCCGCCATCGACCTTGGGGCCGACAAGCTGGTGCTGTTCGGCGCCGAGCGCGGCCTGCTGGATGCCGAGGGCCGGCTGGTGCGGGAACTGCGCCCGCAGCAGGTGCCGGCGCACCTGGTGCGCCTCGGCAGCCAGTACCAGGCGGAGTTGCTGGATGCCGCCGCCCAGGCCTGCCGGGGCGGAGTCAACCGCGCCCACATGGTGAGCTTCGCCGAGGACGGCTCGCTGCTCACCGAGCTGTTCACCCGCGATGGCGGCGGCACCCTGGTGGACCAGGAGCAGTTCGAGCAGATCCGCGAGGCCAGCATCGAGGACGTGGGCGGGTTGATGGAGCTGATCAGCCCCCTGGAAGAGCAGGGCATCCTGGTGCGCCGCTCCCGTGAAGTGCTGGAGCGGGAGATCGGCCAGTTCAGCATCGTCGAGCGCGACGGGCTGATCATCGCCTGCGCCGCCCTCTACCCCCTGGCGGACTCCGAGGCGGCGGAACTCGCCTGCCTGGCGGTGAGCCCGTCGTACCGCCACGGCGGTCGCGGCGACGAGCTCCTGGAGCGGATCGAGGCTAGGGCCCGGGCCCTGGGCCTGAAGACCCTGTTCGTCCTCACCACCCGCACCGCCCACTGGTTCCGCGAGCGCGGCTTCCAGCCCAGCAGCATCGAGCGGCTGCCGGCGGCGCGGGCCTCCCTGTACAACTACCAGCGCAACTCGCAGATCTTCGAGAAGACCCTCTAGCCGGGCTGCGCGTCGCCGGCGGGCCCTCCATGGCTCAGGGCAGGATGGCGAAGACCCGGGCCGGGAAGCCGGTACCGTTCACCACCTTGGGAAAGCTCACCACCACCAGCGCGCCGGCTTCCGGCACCTGGTCCAGGTTGGCCAGCAGTTCGATCTGGTAGTGGTCGGTGCCCAGCACGTAGGACTCCAGGGAGTAGTCGTCCTTGCTGGTGGCGATGCCCGGGTCGGTGTCGGTGGTCTCGTGGCCGGACGCGGTGATGTGGCGGGTCTCGTAGAGGTAGGTCAGGACCTCCTTGCTCCACCCCGGGTAGTGAGCGACGCCCTGGGCGTCGGCATTCTGGATCTTCGCCTGGTCGGGCCAGCGTTTCGACCAGTCGCTGCGCAGGGCCACGAAAGCGCCCGCGGGGACCGGGCCGTGGCGGCGCTCCCAGGCTTTCACGTCGTCCAGGGTGACGGTGTAGTCGGGGTTGCGCCCGGCATGTTCGTGGATGTCCAGCACCACCAGGGGCAGCAGCTGTTCCTTCACGTCGATCTTGTCGATGGGGCGCAGGCCCTCGTGGAAATGCACCGGCGGGTCGACATGGGTGCCCCACTGGCCTACGTGGGTGTACAGGTCCACCTGGAAGCCGTCCTTGCCCACCGTGTAGAGGGTCTTGCGCCCGGCGTTCTCGAAGCCCTTCCAATGGGGGATGGCGTCGTCGTAGCCATGGCTCAGGTCGACCCAGGTGTGCTGTTTGAGGGTGGCGTAGGTGTCCCACAGCCCGGGTTGCGCGGCCGGGGCCGTCAGGGGCAGGGCGAAGGCGGCTGCAGCGACGGCGGCGAGCGCGAGGCGGCGGGTCGGTTGGTACGGCATGAACGTTTCCCCCATGATGGACGGCGGCCGCGCCAGGTGGCGCGGCGACGTACAGAACATAAATGGAGGTTGCACGTGGCGTCTAAGCACTTGATCGAATATGAAAATGCCAGCCCGGAAGTCCGCGCGGTCTACGACGACATCAAGGCCACGCGCCAGGTGGAGCAGGTGAACAATTTCTGGAAGGCGCTGGCACAGCACCCGGCGACCCTGGCCCGCACCTGGAGCAGCCTGAAGGAAGTCATGGCGCCCGGCGCCCTCGACCCGCTGACCAAGGAGTTGATCTACCTGGCGGTGAGCATCACCAACAATTGCGACTACTGCATGGCGTCCCACGGGGCGGCGGCGCGCAAGGCGGGCATGGACGAGGCGATGTTCGGTGAGCTGATGGCAGTGATCGGCATGGCCAACGAGACCAACCGCCTGGCCAACGGCTACCGGGTGCCGGTGGATGCGGCGCTGCGGGACGACGACCCGGGCAGCGCTCACTGAGGACCCGGGACCGGCGCCCGTCCGTTCAGCCGGTGGCCTGCAGGCGTTCGGCTAGGGCGCCCTGCTGCTGCGCCTGGCCATCGTCCCAGCCGGCCTCCCAGGCGGCGGCCAGCACGTCCGCCGGGTAGGGCTGCAGGTCGATCGGCTGGCCGGTGAGGCCGGCCATGTAGCCCTGCTGGTAGGCCTTGTTCAGTGTTTCGAGACTCCAGTGGCGGTCATCGACGAGGGTCGGTGGCGTCATGGCGGGCCCGCTTCGTGTGGGTGTCGCCTCATGCTAGCCGTCGTTTTTCCGGCGCGGCAGGCATCGGACGAAGGAAATGCTAGGGAATGTCGCTTTTGTGACGCCGCTCTCGCCGCCGCTGCGACCCAGTCGCGGCCGCGCGGGGCGAGTCGGGCGGTCAGACGCTGAGCAGACCGAGGATGCTGGCCTGGTAGGCGGCGACGAAGGTGTCGAAGTCGCCCTGGTCGGCCGCCTCCAGCTCCGCCTGTTCCCCCAGGGACTGCTGGACCAGCGCCTCGAAGCGCTGGCGGTCGGCGGCGGCCAGGGGCTCGCGCCGGAAATGCTCGGCATGGGCGCGGCTCTGGCGCAGGGCGAAACGGGTGAAGCTGTCGCCGCTGGCGCGCAGGTCCGCCAGCACCCGGGCCGAGGGGGTCCGCTCGGGGTCCTCCACCTTGCTGCGCTGGGCGTCCAGGGCACGGCGGTGGGCGTCGCCGCCGTGCACGGTGTCCAGCAGTTCGGACAGCGCGCCGATGTTCTCCAGCAGCTCGCCGGCCCAGTCCCGCAGGCCTACGGGCTGGCCGCGGCGCTGCAGCTGGAGGCCGGGACGACGCCCTTCCTTGACGGTGAGCTGGAAGTTGTCGGTGCTGGCGCGGCACTCGCCGCCGTCCATGGGCGGGCTGTCCTGCAGCGCGCAGTAGAGCAGGAAGGCGTCGAGGAAGCGTGCCTCGTCCAGGTCGATGCCCACCGGCAGGTAGGGGTCGATGTCCAGGCAGCGCACCTCCACGTACTGCACGCCCCGGGCCATCAGCGCCTGCAGCGGTCGCTCGCCGGTGTAGGTGACGCGCTTGGGCCGGATGCTGGAGTAGTACTCGTTCTCGATCTGGATCATGTTGGTGTTCAGCTGCACCCACTCGCCGTTGCGCTTGGTGCCGATGGCGGCGTAGGGCGGGTAGGGGGTGGAGACCGCCTGCCGCAGGCTGTCCAGGTAGCTGTCGAGGCCGTTGTAACAGGGGGTCAGGCCGGACTGGGCGTTGTTCTGGTAGCCCAGGTCGCTCATCCGCAGGCTGGTGGCCCAGGGCAGGTAGAGGGTGTCGGCGTCGAGGCTGTCCAGCTGGTGCGGGCGGCCGCGGAGGAAGTTCACATCCAGCGCCGGGGTGGCGCCGAACAGGTACATCAGCAGCCAGCTGTAGCGGCGGAAGTTGCGGATCATCGCGATGTAGCGCGCCGACTGATAGTCCCGCGGTGCCTGGCTGTCGCCTTCCAGGGCCTGCAGCAGCGGCCAGATGGCCTCCGGCAGGGAGAAGTTGTAGTGGATGCCGGCGATGCACTGCATGGTCTTGCCGTAGCGCACCGCCAGGCCGCGCCGGTAGACGTGCTTGAGGCGGCCGATGTTGGAGCTGCCGTAGCGGGCGATGGGGATCAGCTCCTCCGGCGGCAAGCGGCAAGGCATCGACGGGCTCCACAGCAGCTCGCCCTCCAGCCGGCCGTAGGTGAAGCGGTGGACCTTCTCCAGCTCGTCCAGGGTCCGCGTGACATCGGTGTCGGTGGCGGTGATGAATTCCAGCAGCGCCTCGGAATAGTCGGTGGTGATCTGCGGATGGGTCAGGGCCGCGCCGAGGGCGACGGGGTGGTCGGTGAGGGCCAGCTGGCCCTGGGCGTCGACACGCAGGCACTCGCGTTCGATACCGTGGAGGCACTGGCCGAGCAGCGACAGGTTGGCGCGCTCGCCCAGGACAGCCAGGCGGCGAGAGAGAAGATCGCTCAAGATAGGGTTCCTTCACGCGTCGATCGCCCCACTATGGGGGTGGACCGGACGCTCTACAAGGGTCGGACACGAACGCGTTTTCGCTTCGTCCGGGAAAAGCCACGGTCCGTTCGCGGCGAGGCGACCGCCGGCAGCGCGGCGCTCAACGCTGCCCGCGCGGCGTCGCGCGTCGCGCCCGGCCGGGCGCCGACGGCTCGAAGCGGGCAGTCTACCCGTTGCGCGGGCGCAGCCCGAAGCGGATTCGCCACGGGCCCGGCCAAGAGCGGGTCAGAGCAGGGCGAAGGTGCCCAGGCCCTTGGCCACCAGCGCCTCGCCCTGGCGGATGTCCGCCTCCACCACCAGGGAGCGGCTGCCGGCGTGCACCACCGTGGCGACGCAGACCACCTCGCCGTCGTCGACGCCGCGCATGTAGTTGATCTTGCACTCCTGGGTCACGCTGCGGGACTCGAAGCCATGGACGCTGGAGCAGGCCAGGCTCATGGCGATGTCCAGCAGGCTGAACAGGGCGCCGCCGTGGAGCTTGCCCAGGCGGTTGTGCAGGTCGGGGGTGAGGCTCAGGGCCACCTCGGCGCGGCCCTTTTCCATGGCCAGCGGGCGGCAGCCGATCAGCCGGCCGAAGGCGCTCATCGCCAACTCGTGCGGAATCTCCATACTCCAGGCTCCTGCATCAGGCGGTTGCGGTCAGGCGCGGCCGCGGGCGACGGATCGCCCGTGGGCCGGGTCATTTCTTCTTGATCTGTCGGGCGTTGGCGAACAGGGCCGCCATGGCGCCCGCGGCCGGCTCCGGCTGGGCGGCGGCACGGTTGCCCTGGGCGGCGCGGCCGGACGGGGCACGGCCGGACGGCGTGCGCGAACCGCCGCCCCGGGGGCCGTCCACCTTCTCGCCGGGGGTGTCGCCCATGCGCATGGACAAGCCGACGCGGTTGCGCGGGATGTCCACCTCCATGACCTTGACCTTGACGATGTCGCCGGCCTTGACCACCTCGTAGGGGTCCTTGACGAACTTTTCCGACAGCGCCGAGATGTGCACCAGGCCGTCCTGGTGCACGCCGATGTCGACGAAGGCGCCGAAGTTGGTGACGTTGGTGATCACTCCTTCCAGGACCATGCCGGGCGTGAGGTCGGAGAGCTTCTCCACGCCGTCCTGGAATTCCGCGGTCTTGAACTCCGGGCGCGGGTCGCGGCCGGGCTTGTCCAGTTCCTTGAGGATGTCGGTGACGGTGGGCAGGCCGAAGCGTTCGTCGGTGAAGGCCTTCGGGTCCAGGCGCCGGAGGAAGGCCGAGTCGCCGATCAGCGAGCGGATGTCGCGGCCGGTATCGGCGGCGATGCGCTGCACCAGCGGGTAGGTTTCCGGGTGCACCGCGGAGGCATCCAGCGGGTTGCCGCCGTTCATTACGCGGAGGAAGCCGGCGGCCTGCTCGAAGGTCTTCTCGCCCAGGCGCGGCACCTTCTTCAGCGCGTCGCGGGTGGGGAAGGCGCCGTTGGCGTCGCGGAACTGCACGATGTTCTGCGCCAGGGTCGCGTTGAGGCCGGAGATGCGTGCCAGCAGGGCGGCGGACGCGGTGTTGACGTCCACCCCCACGGCGTTCACGCAGTCTTCCACTACCGCGTCCAGGCTGCGCGCCAGCTGCAACTGGGAGACGTCGTGCTGGTACTGGCCGACGCCGATGGACTTGGGCTCGATCTTCACCAGCTCGGCCAGCGGGTCCTGCAGGCGGCGGGCGATGGACACGGCGCCGCGCAGGGAAACGTCGAGGCCGGGGAATTCGCGGGCAGCCAGCTCCGAGGCGGAGTACACCGAGGCGCCGGCCTCGCTGACCATGACCTTGGTGGCCTTCAGCGCCGGGTGTTTCTTGATCAGCTCGCCGGCCAGCTTGTCGGTCTCGCGGCTGGCGGTGCCGTTGCCGATGGCGATCAGCTCCACCTGGTGCTTGGCGCACAGCGCGGCGAGTACCGCGAGGGATTGGTCCCACTGGTTCTTCGGCGCGTGGGGGTAGACGGTGGCGGTGTCCAGCAGCTTGCCGGTGGCATCCACCACGGCGACCTTCACGCCAGTGCGCAGGCCCGGGTCCAGGCCCAGGGTGGCGCGCGGGCCGGCCGGGGCGGCTAGCAGCAGGTCGTGCAGGTTGCGGGCGAACACGGTGATGGCCTCGACGTCGGCCCTCTCCCGCAGCTCGCCCAGCAGGTCGGTCTCCAGGTGGGTGTAGAGCTTCACCTTCCAGGTCCAGCGCACCACTTCGGCCAGCCACTTGTCGGCGGCCCGGCCGCGGTTGGCCAGGCCGAAGCGCTCGCCGATCATCAGCTCGCAGGGGTGCAGGGTGCCCGGGGCTTCCTCGCCCACCTTCAGGGCCACACTGAGCACGCCTTCGTTGCGCCCGCGGAAGATCGCCAGGGCGCGATGGGAGGGTGCGCTCCTGAGCGGCTCGTCGTGTTCGAAGTAGTCGCTGAACTTGGCGCCTTCCTGCTCCTTGCCGGGCACCAGGCGGGCGGCCAGGGTGGCGTTGTCCTTGAGGAAGCCGCGCAGCCGGTCCAGCAGGGTGGCGTCTTCGGCGAAGCGCTCCATGAGGATGTACTTGGCACCGTCCAGCACCGCCTTGACGTCGGCGAAGCCCTTCTCGGCGTCGACGAAGCGCGCGGCCTCGGTCTCCGGGTTCAGCGTCGGGTCACCGAACAGGGCGTCGGCCAGCTCGCCGAGGCCGGCTTCCAGGGCGATCTGGCCCTTGGTGCGGCGCTTCTGCTTGTAGGGCAGGTAGAGGTCTTCCAGGCGGGTCTTGGTGTCGGCCAGGTTGATCTCCCGGGTCAGCTCCGGGGTCAGCTTGCCCTGTTCCTCGATGCTGGCGAGGATCGCCCCGCGGCGGTCCTCCAGCTCCCGCAGGTAACGCAGGCGTTCCTCCAGGTGGCGCAGCTGGGTGTCGTCGAGGCTGCCGGTGACTTCCTTGCGGTAGCGGGCGATGAAGGGCACGGTGGAGCCTTCGTCCAGCAGCGCCACGGCGGCGACGACCTGCTGCGGGCGGACGCCCAGCTCTTCGGCGATACGGGTATGGATGCTGTTCATGAACCACCTGAAACGGTTGAAGACAGGCCGGGCCTGGTCCAAAAAGGGCGGCATTATAACCACGCCCGCCGGCCCCGGACGTCCCTGGCCGGCCGCGGCGCTGCGCGGCCGGGGAAAAATCTGCTAACAATGGCCGGCAGGGCGCCCGCCGGCGCCTGGGCCATAATGCCGTCCTTTGCCGCCTGGGAGCTTCTATGAGCGCCACTGCCACGCCCGCCGAGGGTGAGAAAATCCTCGTCGTCGACGACGACGCGCGACTGCGCCGTCTGCTGGAACGCTTTCTCGAGGAACAGGGCTACCGGGTGCGTGCGGTGGAGAACGTCGAGCAGATGGACCGCCTGCTGTCCCGGGAGCTGTTCCATCTGCTGGTGCTGGACCTGATGCTGCCGGGCGAGGACGGCATGTCCGCCTGCCGCCGCCTGCGGGCCGCCAACAACGCCGTGCCGATCATCATGCTCACCGCCAAGGGCGACGAGTCCAGCCGCATCCAGGGCCTGGAACTGGGCGCCGACGACTACCTGGCCAAGCCCTTCAACCCGCGCGAACTGCTGGCCCGCATCAAGGCCGTGCTGCGCCGCCAGGCGCCGATAGTGCCGGGCGCGCCGGCCAGCCAGGACGAGAAGGTGAGCTTCGGCGACTACCGGCTGTCCCTGGCCACCCGCGAGCTGCGCAAGGGCGATGACGTGCACATGCTCACCACCGGCGAATTCGCCGTGCTCAAGGCCCTGGTGCAGCACGCCCGCGAACCGCTGACCCGGGACAAGCTGATGAACCTGGCCCGGGGCCGCGAGTGGGATGCCCTGGAGCGCTCCATCGACGTGCAGATCTCCCGGCTGCGGCGGCTGATCGAGCCGGACCCGTCGAAGCCGCGCTACATCCAGACCGTCTGGGGCGTCGGCTATGTCTTCGTGCCGGACGGCAACAAGTAGCCCCGCGGGCGGCGCTTCCGGCGCCGCCCTTCGCGTCCCCGCCCGCTGTCCGAGCCGCCCCATGAAAACCCCCGTCTGGTTCCCGCAGAGTTTCTTCGCCCGCACCCTCTGGCTGGTGCTGATCGTCGTGCTGTTCTCCAAGGCCCTGACCCTGGTCTACCTGCTGATGAACGAGGACGTGCTGGTGGACCGCCAGTACAGCCACGGCGCCGCCCTGACCCTGCGCGCCTACTGGGCCGCCGACGCCGATGACCGCGACCACGTGGCCCGCGCCGCCGGCCTCAACCGGGTGCCGCGCACCCAGGTGCCGCCGGACGAGCAGCACTGGCCCTACAGCGAGATCTTCCGCCGGCAGATGCAGGCGGAGCTGGGCGAGGACACCGAGGTGCGGGTGCGGGTGCAGAGCCCGCCGTCCCTGTGGGTCCACGCGCCGTCCCTGGGCAGCGACTGGGTCCAGGTGCCGCTCTATCCCCACCCCCTGCGCGGGCAGAAGATCTGGAGCGTGCTGGGCTGGTTCCTCGGCATCGGTCTGCTTTCCACCGCGGCGGCCTGGATCTTCGTCAGCCAGCTCAACGCGCCCCTCAAGCGCCTGGTCAACGCCGCGCGCCAGCTGGGCCAGGGGCGCAGCGTACGGCTGCCGGTGAGCCAGACCCCCAGCGAGATGGCCGAGGTGTACCGCGCCTTCAACCAGATGGCCGAGGACGTGGAGCAGGCCTCCCGGGAGCGCGAGCTGATGCTGGCGGGCGTCTCCCATGACCTGCGCACGCCGTTGACCCGGCTGCGCCTGTCCCTGGAACTGATGCGCGAGGACAGCGAGCTGACCGAGGACATGGTCCGCGACATCGAGGACATGGACGCCATTCTCGACCAGTTCCTCGCTTTCATCCGCGACGGCCGCGACGAGAAGGTCGAGGAGCTGGACCTGGCGGAACTGGTGCGCGAGGTGGCGGCGCCCTACAACCAGCAGGACGCCCGGGTCGGGCTGTACCTGGAGCCGGTGCCGCCGTTCCCGCTGCGCCGGGTGTCCCTCAAGCGCCTGCTGGTGAACCTGATCGAGAACGGCCTGCGCCATGGCGGCGGCGGCGTCGAGGTGGCGGCCTTCGTCGCCGGCGACGAGGGGGCGCCCTACGTGGTGCTCAGCGTGCTGGACCGCGGCCAGGGCATCGACCCGGCGGAGCTGGCGGATATCTTCAACCCCTTCATCCGCGGCGACCGCGCACGGGGGGGCAAAGGCACCGGCCTGGGCCTGGCCATCGTCAAGCGCATCGCCGCTCTCCACGGTGGCAGCGTCGAATTGCGCAACCGCTCCGGCGGCGGCCTGGAGGCGCGCGTGTGCCTGCCGCTGGGCCTGCTGCTGCCACGGGATGCGGCCTAGGTTTCTGTCGCGTGAGCGCGCGCGGTGCAGACGCCGAAGGGATGCCGCGTTGACGAGGGGCCACTAGGCAGGCGGAAGCGGCTTTCAAACGAGCCTCATCGCGAGCAGGCCCTTTTCGTCCAGAACCTTAAGCCCGGCGAAGCCTGAGGACGCAGGCGGCTCGGAGGCGCCGCCTTTACCGCCGTTCGCTGATTTGTCGTCATCGCCCAAGCCGGGTGTGGCCTTCGTATTTCAGGCGGCGAGACGATCCACGATCCGGCGGCGCCTTCGGTTCAGGCGTGGAGTTCCGGCGGCGCGCATGGCGATGGCCGCCGGCGCGATCAGGCCGCTACGGTCACCAGCTCAGTCGACCGTCCTCCAGGCGCGCCCGGCGGCCATAGGGCCAGGCCTGGTTCTGGGCGCCATGGCCACTGGGCAGGCCACCGTAGAGGGGCACGCCCAGGGGTTCCAGGTACTCCGCGACGATCTCCTCCAGGCTGTGGACGACGCCCTTGCGCGGGCAGTCGGTGAAGGTCCCCAGGCACACCGCCGACAGGCGCGCCGCGTCGATGCTGCGCAGCAACTGCCAGAGGCTGCGTTCCAGGCGGTAGTAAGGCTCGCCCACGTCCTCCAGCACCAGGATCGACCCGGGCGGTGCGTAGAGCCCGGCGGGTGTGCCGGCACCGCTGGCCAGGGCGGTGAGGTTGCCGCCGATCAGCGCGCCGTCCACCGGCGCGCGGGGGCCGGCCAGGTGCCGCGCCGGCAGGCCTTGGGCCTCGTCGGCCAGCAGGCGGGCGACGGAGGCCAGGGCGTCGTCGCGTTCGGCGCGCTCCGCCGGGTCGTCCACCGGCGGCTGGCCGAGGGCGGTGAGGCCGGCGCCGTGGACCGCCGCCAGGCCATGGCGGTGGAAGGCGGAGAGCAGCACGGAAATGTCCGAGAAGCCGATCAGCGGGCGCGGCGTGGCGCCTCGCAGCAGCGCCCAGTCGATGCCCGGCACCAGCTGCGCGCTGCCGTAGCCGCCGCGCAGGCACCAGACTGCGGCCACGTCCGGCTCGGCGAAGGCCGCGTGCAGGTCTTCCAGCCGCTGTTCCGGGGTGCCGGCCAGGTAGCGGTGGCGTTCCCGGGCGTGGCGCCCGAGGCGGTAGTCGATGCCGGCGGCGTCGAGGCGCGCGAGGGTGGCGTCGAGGACATCGGTGGCCACTGCCGACGCGGGCGCGATCAGCGCCAGGCGGCCGTGGAGCGGAAAGCGGAAGTCGTTCATCCCTTGCCCTTGGTGCGGGTGAGGCCGTGTTCGGCGTTCTTTTCCAGGTAGTCGATGACCAGCCCGGCCACGTCCTTGCCGGTGGTCTCCTCGATACCCTCCAGGCCCGGCGAGGAATTCACCTCCATCACCAGGGGCCCGTGGTTGGAGCGCAGGATGTCCACCCCGGCCACCGACAGGCCCATGACCCGGGCCGCACGGATCGCCGTCATGCGCTCCTCGGGGGTGATCTTGATCAGGCTGGCGGTGCCGCCGCGGTGCAGGTTGGAACGGAACTCCCCGGGCTTCGCCTGGCGCTTCATGGCGGCGATGACCTTGTCGCCCACCACGAAGCAGCGGATGTCGGCGCCGCCGGCTTCCTTGATGTACTCCTGCACCATGATGTTCTGCTTGAGGCCCATGAACGCCTCGATCACCGACTCGGCGGCCTTCTCGGTCTCGCAGAGCACCACGCCGATGCCCTGGGTGCCTTCCAGCACCTTGATCACCAGGGGCGCGCCGCCCACCATGCGGATCAGGTCCGGCACGTCGTCCGGGGAGTGGGCGAAGCCGGTCACCGGCAGGCCGATGCCCTTGCGCGACAGCAGCTGCAGCGAGCGCAGCTTGTCCCGGGAGCGGCTGATGGCCACCGACTCGTTGAGGGGGAACACCCCCATCATCTCGAACTGGCGCAGCACCGCGCAGCCGTAGAAGGTCACCGAGGCGCCAATCCGCGGGATCACCGCATCGAAGCCTTCCAGGGGGCGGCCGCGGTAGTGGATCTGCGGCTTGTGGCTGGCGATGTTCATGTAGGCGCGCAGGGTGTCGATCACCACCATTTCATGCCCCCGTCCCTGGCCGGCTTCCACCAGGCGGCGAGTCGAATACAGGCGCGGATTGCGCGACAGCACGGCGATTTTCATGGGGCACCTGGGAGGGATTCGAGGACCGGCAGTACCGGCTTGTCCTGGACATAGGAGAGCGCCGGGTTGACCAGGAACTGGCCCTCCACCAGCGCCTTGGAACCGATCAGCACGCGGTAGCGCATGTTGCGACGGCAGGTCAGGGTGAATTCGATGGGCCAGACCCGGTCGCCCAGGGCCATGGCGGTACGGATCACGTAGCGTTGCTGGGCGTGGCCGTTGGAGCTCTTGATGGTCTTCACCGAGACCACCGGCGCGTCGCAGCGGTGGCGCCGCTGCACCAGGGTGCCGAAGTGGGCGGTGAAGCGCACCCAGCGGGTGCCGTCCCGTTCGTAGGGGACGATGTCGCTGGCGTGCAGGGCCGAAGTGCTGGCGCCGGTATCCACCTTGGCGCGCAGGCCGACCATGCCCAGTTGCGGCAGGGCGATCCATTCGCGCAGGCCGATCACCTGCAGCTGGCCGAAGGCGGTCACGGGCCGCGCCTCGCGCACACGGGATGGATGGCGGACAAGCGGGTCTCTCCTGATTTTCGCCACGGGATGGGCGGGTGGATGGCGGGCGACGCCCGCGTCGGCATTCTAGTCATGGCGTATGACAACCGCACCCGCGACGAGGTGCGCCCGTCCTGCGGAATTTCGCCGCGACCGGCGAGGCGCTACCATCGCGGGATCGCCAACACGGGAGAACGGTTTGAGCGACCAGCAGAACGCGGACGACAAGGTCCGCCTGGACAAGTGGCTGTGGGCGGCGCGCTTCTACAAGACCCGGGCGCTGGCCAAGGCGGCCATCGAGGGCGGCAAGGTGCACCAGGGCGGCGAGCGCTGCAAACCCAGCCGCGAGCCGCGGATCGGCGAGGCCTACGTGATCCGCACCGGCTTCGACGAGCGCACGGTGGTGGTGCGGGCGCTGTCCGGGGTACGCCGCGGCGCCCCCGAGGCCCAGGCGCTGTACGAGGAGACCGAGGAAAGCCGCGTCCGTCGCGAAGCGGCCGCGGCCCAGCGCAAGGCCGGCGCCGTCGGCCTGCAGACCGACGGCCGCCCCAGCAAGAAACAGCGCCGGGACATCAGCCGCTTCCGCGACCTCTATTGAGTTACCTGGCCGGGGCCCCCGGCCAGGTGCCTCCGGTTCGCTCATGGGCAGGATGCCCCAGGCGGGAGTGCCCGATGGGGAGGTCCGCAGCGCTGCCTACGGCGAACCCCTTTCGACCTCATTCACGCAGGGTGGAAAACCGCACCGCGTTTTCCACCTCGTTCCCCTCAGGGCAGGCGCACCACGCTCAGGCGGTTCAGCAGCGGCACTCGCTTGAACGGGCGGAACAGCGGCGCGGTGAGCCGCAGCAGGTGGGCGCTGGCCCAGGCGGCGAAGGGGGTGTACATCGACCAGGCCAACGCCAGCAGCGCCATCACCAAACCGCCGACATAGTCGTCCGAGGCCCAGTGGGCGCCGGCCACCAGCCGCGGCAGCATGAACAGCACCGCCAGGCCGCCCACCAGCAGGCCCTGCCAGGCAGTGCGCACGAAGCAGCCGAGGAACAGCGCCCAGATCATCAGCACCGAGGCATGGTCGCCGGGAAAGCTGCGGCTGGAGCGGTCCTTGAGTTCGAAGCGGCGCTCCCACTCGGGGTAGTAGTCCGACAGGTGCACCGCTCCGGGGATGCGCTCGCTGGGGCTGGCGTGCTGCCAGCCGGTGTGCTTGGCCAGCTTGGTGAACAGCACGCGGATCACCAGCAGCATGATCAGGGTGGCGATGAAGCCCAGTGTCGCGGCGCGCACCTGCACCGCCGGGTACAGCCAGTCGCCGCGGATCAGCAGGCAGAGCAGGATCAGCCCCACCAGGATGTCGAACGGCCGCAGGCTGGCGATCGCCCAGACCAGGCGCCAGGCGGCGTTGTCCGCCAGGGGCGCGTTGAGCAGGTGGAACAGCTGCGTATCGAAGGTGAAGAAGGCGGCGCGCACCGGCTCGAACAGCCACAGGCCCAGCAGCGCGGCGGCGAAGAAGTGGCAGAAGAGGAAGCGTGGCCAGCGCCATTGCGCTTGGAAGAGGGTGGTATTCTCCATAAAATCCGGAATTTCCCATAGGCGAAGTGATGGCGCGCTTTATAGCGGTCGGTCATGCCTTTGTCATCTTGCGAGCCCTGCCATGCCCGTCCCCGATCACACCCAGCGCTTCCTGTTCGACGACACCGATGTCCGTGGCGAACTGGTGGCCCTTGGCGAAAGCTATGGCCACGTGCTGGCCAAGCACCCCTACCCGGAACCGGTGGCCCAGTTGCTGGGCGAACTCCTGGCCGCCGCCGCACTGCTGGTGGGCACCCTGAAGTTCGACGGCCTGCTGATCCTCCAGGCGCGCTCCGCCGGCGCCGTGCCGCTGCTGATGGTGGAATGCTCCAGCGACGGCGACCTGCGCGGCATCGCCCGCTACCACGCGGACCAGGTGTCGCCCACCGCCGGGCTGCGCGAGCTGATGCCCGAGGGCATGCTCACCCTCACCGTCGACCCCCGCGCCGGCCAGCGCTACCAGGGCATCGTCGGCCTGGAAGGCGAGACCCTGGCGGCCTGCCTGTCGGACTACTTCGCCCAGTCCGAGCAGTTGCCGACCCGCTTCTGGCTCAGCGCCGACGGTCGTCGCGCCCGCGGCCTGCTGCTGCAGGCGCTGCCGCCGGAGCGCCTGAAGGAACCGGAGGCGCGGGCCGCCAGCTGGCAGCATCTGACCACTCTGGCCGACACCCTCACCGCCGAGGAAATGCTCGGCCTGGACAACGCCACCCTGCTGCACCGCCTGTACCACGAGGAAGCGGTGCGGCTGTTCGACCCGCGGCCCCTGCGCTTCCGTTGCAGCTGCTCCCGAGAGCGTTCGGCGGCGGCGCTGGTGAGCCTGGGCCAGGCGGATGCCGAGCAGCTGTTGCAGGAGAAGGGCGGCGAGGTGGTGATCGACTGCCAGTTCTGCAATCAGCGCTACCGTTTCGACGCCGCCGACGTGGCCCAGCTTTTCGCCGGCGGCGGCAGCGGCGCGCCCTCCGGCACCCGCCACTGAACTTGGAATGACGGGCGCCAGCGCGGGGCGCGCCGGGTGCGGGACACCGTTCGGAGCGTGCGCCTGCCGGCTGTGACCTGCCGAGGGGCCAAGGGTTTTGGCCGCGCCCGGCGGCGTCCCACGGCATTCCAAGCGCAACCCGGGCACCCGCCGTGACCGGAATGACGGGTGCGGTCAGCTTGCCGCCCCGCTGACCGGAGGTTTCTACCCACGCCGGCCTTTTCTGGCATAATCCGGCGCACTTTTTTCGTCGTAGTGGACCCTGACGGCCACTACAAACCGTCTGCAGCACTCGGCTCCGGCCGATGGGGAGTCTCGATGACGCAAGCCACCTCCGTGTACACCGATATCAGCGTTGCCCACCTGATTGAAGAAGCCATCCGCCGTGGCGAAGGCGAGCTGGCCGCCAACGGTTCGCTGGTCGTCCACACCGGTCACCGCACTGGTCGCTCACCGGTGGACCGGTTCATCGTCGAGGAACCCTCCACCCGCGACGCCATCGCCTGGGGCCCCATCAACCGGCCGTTCCCGGCGGACAAGTTCGACACCCTCTGGGCGCGCGTCGAAACCTACCTGGCGGACCGCGACCGCTTCGTCTCCCACGTGCACGTAGGCGCCGACCCGGCCCACTACATCCCGGTCAAGATGACCACCGAGACCGCCTGGCACAACCTGTTCGGCCGTTGCCTGTTCATCAACCCCGAGACGTTCAACCCGGAAACCCGCCGCGAGTGGCAGATCCTCAACGCCCCGTGGTTCGTCTGCGAACCGGAGCGCGACGACACCCATTCCGATGGCTGCGTGATCCTCAACTTCGCCCAGAAGAAAGTGCTGATCGCCGGCATGCGCTACGCCGGCGAGATGAAGAAGGCGATGTTCTCGGTGCAGAACTTCCTGCTGCCAGAGAAGGACGTGCTGCCGATGCACTGCGCCGCCAACATGGGCGAAGAGGGTGACGTGACCCTGTTCTTCGGCTTGTCCGGCACCGGCAAGACCACCCTGTCCGCTGACGAGAGCCGCTACCTGATCGGCGACGACGAGCACGGCTGGGGCGTGGGCACCGTGTTCAACATCGAGGGCGGCTGCTACGCCAAGTGCATCGACCTGTCGGCGAAGAACGAGCCGGTGATCTGGAAGGCCATCCAGTTCGGCGCCGTGCTGGAGAACGTGGTGCTCGACCCCACCACCCGCCTGCCGGACTACGCCGACGCCAGCCTGACCCAGAACAGCCGCGCCGCCTACCCGCGCGAGCTGATCGACAAGCGCGCCGAGCTGAACCGCGGCGGCGAGCCCAACGCGGTGATCTTCCTTACCTGCGACCTGACCGGCGTGCTGCCGCCGGTGTCGATCCTCAACAACGAGCAGGCCGCCTACCACTTCCTCTCCGGCTACACCGCGCTGGTGGGTTCCACCGAGATGGGCTCCGGCGGCGGCATCAAGTCCACCTTCTCCACCTGCTTCGGCGCGCCGTTCTTCCCGCGCCCGGCGGCGGAGTATGCGGAACTGCTGATCAAGCGCATCAACGGCTTCGGCTCCAAGGTCTATCTGGTCAACACCGGCTGGACCGGCGGCGGCTACGGCGTCGGCAAGCGCTTCAGCATCCCCACCACCCGCGGCGTGATCGCGGCGATCCAGAGCGGCGCCCTGGTGGGTGCAGAGACCGAGCACCTGCCGGTGATCAACCTGGACGTGCCCAAGGCCGTGCCGGGCGTCGACACCGCCTTGCTCAACCCCCGCGCCACCTGGGGCGACACGGCCGCCTACGATGCTGCGGCGACCGAGCTGGCCGCCAAGTTCATCGAGAACTTCAAGAAGTTCGACGGCGTGTCCGACGACATCCGCGCCGCTGGCCCGCAGCTCGCCTGAGCGACCACCGCGCGTTGAAACGAGCCGCCTCCGGGCGGCTTTTTCATGCCCGCCGTTCGCCTCAGGGCGCCGGCACCAGGCGCAACTGGCGGGGCGCCTCGGCGGCGATCTCGGCCTCGTCCAGCAACTGCGGCCGGTAACGGCCGGCGGCATAGTCCGCCGCCTGGTCGGCGTAGTGGGCGTCGAACGGCGCGCCACTCTGGCCCACCGGGTTGATGCCCAGGCTGTGGGCGGGGTCGGCGAAGTCGATCAGGCGCCGGGTGGAAGGCCCGTAGCTCACCGCCCAGGGTGCCGGGCCCAGGGGGCTGGACTGGTTGTTGGGGGTCTCGTGGGTGCCGGGCATGGCGAACGGCCCGACGTTCAGCAGCCGGTCGAGGGGCGCCTGGCGACCCAGGGGGTGGCCATGGGTGAGGGTGTGGGCACGTCCCCAGGTCCAGCTCGCCGGGTCGTCGCCCCCGGTGGCCCTCAGGTGCGCCAGGCTGGCCTGCCAGGCCCCCCGGACGATATCCCGGCGGGTTTCCCGAGCGGGGCTGCGACGATCATCCCACCACGGCGAGTCCGGATCGGCGGCCAGGCGCGGCAGGGCCGCGTCCAGCGCCCGAGTGGCCAGCAGGGCATCGAAGAAGGCATCCCCCAGCTCGTCGCGCAGGGCGCCGTCGGCCAGCTGGTAGAGGAACTGGGTGAACAGCGTCGGCACCGGGTCGTCCACCCGGTAGTCGCCGTCCCAGGCGGCCAGGCGCTGCACCAGGGCGGCCTCGTCCGGCCGGTCGGCGGTGGCGGCCCGCAGGTCCTGCAGCAGCGGCGCCAGCAGGCGCGGGCCGTAGGCGGAGCCGCTGTCCAGCTGCAGGGTGCGGCTGGCGTCCAGGTCCCCCTTCAGCGCCGGGTCCGCCAGGCGCTCGGCCAGGCGGCGGCCGCGGTCGGGCAGGTTGTAGTAGCCGGGGATCGGCTGCGGGCCGGCCGGCTGGGCATTGGCGGAGACGATGTAGCCCCGCGCCGGGTTCTCTTCCTGGGGATTGGCCTCGAAGGGCTGGAAGCCGTCCTTGTCCGCCGCCGGGCTGTCGCCGTCGAGGATGAAGGTCGGGTCGACGCCTGCCGGCCGCCGCGGCAGCCGCGCGGCCGCCCACCAGCCGATGTCGCCGGCAGCGTTGGCCCAGACCACGTTGAGCCCGGGCGCATGGATCAGCCGGGCGGCGTCCCGGGCCTTGTCCAGGGTGTCGGCGCGGCCCAGCCGGTAGAACGCCTCCAGCAACGGGTTGGGGCTCTCCAGGAAGGTCCACCAGAGCGCGATGGGCCGCTGGTCGCCGGTCGCCCCCAGGGCATCGTTGACCAGCGGGCCATGGGGCGAGCGACGCAGGGTCAGCGGCACCGCCGGCGCGCCCTTGACCGCGATCAGCGTCTCGTGGCGCTCCAGGTCCACCCACTGGCCGTGGTAGCGCACCTGCTCGGGGTTGTCCGGGTTGACCCGCTCGGCGATCAGGTCGATGTCGTCGTTCTGGAACATGGTCAGGCTCCAGCCGAACGACCGGTTGAAACCCAGGGACGCGAAGGGGTTGAGCGCCTGGTAGTGGCCGTACAGCTCGAAGCCCGGCGCCCGCAGGTGAGCCTCGTACCAGGTGGCTGGCACCGAGAAGCGGATGTGCGGGTCGCCCGCCAGCAGCGGCTTGCCGCTGGCGGTACGGCGCCCGGCGATCACCCAGGCGTTGCTGCCCTCGAACTGCGGCAGGCCCTGGTCGGCCACGGCGCGCCCGCTGAGGTCCGCCAGGGCGCCGAGCATCCGCCAGTCGCCGTCGGCCAGGCTCGGCGCCAGGGCGCCGGCAGGCTGCCAGGCCAGGTCGAAGATAGCCAGGTAATCGGCCCCCAGGCGATCGCGCACGTAGGTCAGCACCGGCTCGGTCCGGAACGCGGCGGCGAAGCTGTAGGCGGTGTAGCCCACCACGCTGAAGGTGTCCTCGGCACGGAATGGCCGCTTGGGAATGCCCAGCAGGTCGAACTCCAGGGGCGCCGGCCGCGAGGCCTGGTACTGGTTGACGCCATCCAGATAGGCCTCCAGCGCCGCCCAGGCCGGCCCCTCGTGGGGCGTGCGGCCGACGTAGGCGTCGGCATGCTCGCCCAGGCGCAGGCTGCGGAACAGGCGGTCGGTGTCCACCAGGGCCGGGCCCAGCACCTCGGCCAGTTCGCCCCGGGCCAGGCGCCGCAGGATTTCCATCTGGAACAACCGGTCCTGGGCGTGCACGTAGCCCAGTGCGCGGTACAGGTCGGCCTCGCTACCGGCGTCGAGATGGGGCACGCCGCGGGCGTCGTAGCGCACGCTGACCGGCCCCTGCAGGCCGGCCAGGGGCAGTTCGCCGTCGCGTCGCGGCTGCTTGCCGTGGAGGTACCAGGCGCCGGTGGCGACGACGGCGACCAGGGCCAGGGCGAGCAGGGAGAAAGCGCGTTTCATGAGCCGTTTCATGGACGATCCTGGAGCGGGGAGGGGGCGGCACGAAGGCCGGAGCATCGACCGAAGCACGCCGGACCGCAACCGCCGGGCGCGGCCCCGGCGTTCAGGGCGCCGGGTGCCAGTCGCAGAAACAGCCCTGGGCCAGGGTATTGGCGGCGTCCACCGGGCGCCCGGCCAGCAGCGCTTCCAGCACCGGCTCGATGAAGCTGTTGGCCGAGGTGCAGAGGGCCCCCTCGCTGTAAGGACCGAAGTAGGCGAGCCGCCCCTCGCGGTCCCAGATGCCCACCGCCGGGCTGGCCGGCAGTTGGTCCAGGCCGGGTAGCCCGTCCAGGGCGGTCAGCGCGCCCAGGTTCGCCGGCAGCCGGCCGTGGCTGCCGGGTCGGTGCACGCTGTAGAAGACCACCCCCTGGGGGGCGAAGCGTTCCACCAGCCCGGCCAGGTGCTGCTGGTTGCCGACGTTGCACGGGCAGGCCGGGTCCCAGAAGTGCACCAGCCGCACCGGCCCGGGCCCGGCCAGGTCCGCCGGCAGGTGCAGCGGCGCGCCGCTGAACAGCGTGGCACGGGTATCGAAGGGGCGGATGTAGCGGTCCTGGTACCAGCTCCAGGCGGCGTACAGCGCCACCGCGCAGAGCAGCACGGACAGGCAGGCGACGAGGGGCTTGCGGCGCGGGCGCATGGGGCGGACCATCGGGCTTCGGTGCGCTAGCTTGCCACGCCGGCGCGCCGGGCAGAACATCGTCCGCCGCACCCTTCCCCGGATCCGTCATGACCGACCCGTTCCAGCCCGACCAGTTGAGCCCGCTGCTGCGTCCTTTCGCCGCCGACGCCGAGGAGCTGCCCCAGGGTAGCGCGTACCGGCGTTTCTACGGGTTGGACTTCGCCACGCGGCACCCCGAGGTGCGCAGCCGGCTCGCGCACTTCGACATCCCCGGCTACCGCCTGGCGGCGCAGCTGTGGACGCCGCCGGCGCCGCGGGCCAGCCTGCTCCTGCTGCACGGCTACTACGACCACATGGGCCTTTATCGCCACGTCATCGACTGGGCCCTGGGCCGGGGCTTCGCGGTGCTGGCCTGCGACCTGCCGGGCCATGGCCTGTCCAGCGGTACCCGCGCCAGCATCGGCGATTTCGCCGAGTACCAGGCGACCCTCGACGGGCTGCTGGCCGAAGCAGCGGCGCTGCGCCTGCCAGCGCCCTGGCACCTGTGCGGGCAGAGCACCGGCGGCGCGATCCTGCTGGACCGCCTGCTCACCGGCGCGGCCATCGACGGCCACGGCGAGACCCTGCTCCTCGCGCCCCTGGTGCGCCCGCGCTCCTGGGGCTGGTCGAGGCTCAGCTACCGCCTGCTGCGCCCCTTCGTCGACGCCATCCCGCGGCGCTTCAGCGTCAATTCCGGGGACGCGGAGTTCATCGACTTCGTCCACCGCCAGGACCCCCTGCAACCCCAGACCCTGCCCACCGCCTGGGTCGGCGCCCTGTCCCGCTGGATCCCGCGGATCGAGGCGGCGTCGCGGGTGGCGAAGCGCCCGCTGATCATCCAGGGCGACGCCGACATGACCGTGGACTGGGGCCACAACCTGCAGGTGCTGGAGGACAAGTTCGACCGCCCCGAGCTGCTCCTGCTGCCCGCGGCGCGACACCACCTGGCCAACGAGACCGAAGCCCTCCGCCAGCGCTATTTCGCCTTCCTCGACGAACGCCTCGACTGAGCGGCGACGCGTGGCCAGCTCCCTGCGCGCTACCGGGGTGGCGGGCCCGCGCGACCCTCGCCGCCCTTTGACCGGGCCCCGGCACTGCGGCCTAATGGCGGCCCGTTTCAGCCCCCGAGGCCGATGATGCCCGAGCGCCCCGTTCCCACGCTGCCCGCCGGCGCCAGCACCGTGCACCTGCCCGTGGGCGACTGGCCGACGCTGCTGGAGGGCCTGTGCGCGCGGTTTCCGACGGTCTCCCGGGCGCGCTGGCTGGATCGTTTCGCCCGGGGCCGGGTGCTGGACGCCGAGGGCCAGCCACTGGCGGCGACCCAGCCATACCGGGTCGGCCAGCGAGTCCATTATTTCCGCGAGGTGGAGGCGGAGACCCCGATCCCCTTCGAAGAAACCGTGCTGCACCAAGATGCCCACCTGCTGGTGGTGGACAAGCCGCATTTCCTGCCGGTGATGCCCTCGGGCGCGTACGTGGAGCAGACCCTCCTGGCGCGGCTGATGAAGCGCCTGGACAACCCCCACCTGGTGCCGATCCACCGCATCGACCGCCTCACCGCCGGCCTGGTGCTGTTCTCGGTGGACCCCGCCACCCGCGACGCCTACCAGGCGCTGTTCCGCCAGCGACGCATCCACAAGACCTACGAAGCGCTGGCGCCGGCCCTTCCGCAGCTGCAGTTCCCCTACCTTCATCGCTCGCGCCTGGAACCCGGCGAGCCGTTCTTCCGCATGCGCGAAGGCGTCGGTGGCGAGCCCAACAGCGAGACGCGGATCGAGGTGTTGGCGCGCCATGCGCAGCATTGGCACTACCAGCTGGAGCCGGTCACCGGGCGCAAGCACCAGTTGCGGGTGCACATGGCCGGGCTGGGCGCGCCGATCCTCGGCGATCCGTTCTACCCGGTGCTGCTGGAGCGTGCCCAGCGGGAAACCGACGACTACCGCCGCCCCCTGCAACTGCTGGCGCGGCGCCTGGTCTTCGACGATCCCCTCAACGGCCAGCGGCGGTGTTTCGACAGCCGATTAGCGCTCCATCTGGACGATTGAGGCTTGGACCGTGAGACGACGGTGGTGCTGTCAGCGCGGGCGGTCCAATAGGCAGCAGTCGTTGCGCAGGATCGGGATGCCGGACCGAAACAACATGTGGGGCAGAGGAGGCTCCCTCGGTGGCATGAACCAGGTTGAGTGGGCCGCCAGGACAGAGGTGGCCGACCGCGACTTCGGCCGACTCCCCGCCGCCGGCCAACAGCCGAACACGTCCCTGATCATCTCAATTCGAGGGATCACGACAGGGCCGGTGACGGCTGAAGGCGCTGGGCCGCATGCCTTCGCAGGGGCGCCAACCAGCAGGCGGGCCATGGCCCGCCGCTGTTTCGGGTCTTGCCGTGGCCTGGCCAGCCTTCAGCCGGTGGGCGGCTCGGCGTCGATGAACGACGGCACCTCGCCCTGGGGGTACTGGCGGGCCTGGTCGCGGCCAGGGCGCTTGCTGCGGTCGTAGGGCTCCAGCCGCTGGGATTGGCCGCTCTCCAGGGCGCGCTCCACCGCGGCGATCACCCGCACGTCCAGCCAGCCTTCCTCGGCATCGGCTTCCGGCTGGCGGTCGTTGAGGATGCAGTCGGAGAAATACGCGGTCTCGCCGGCGAACTGGTCCAGCACCGCCTGGCGGCGTTCCTCCTGCTGCTCGCCGCGGGTGGTGCGGTAGGTGATCGCCGTACCCGGGCCGAAACCGAAACAGGGCGACGCCTCGATCTCCCCCTCGCTGCCGATCAGCTGGAAGCGCTCGCTGCCCGGCACGCTGTAGCTCACGGTGAAGGTGGCCAGGCGTTCCTCGGGGAAGCGCAGGGTAACGGTGACGCTGTCGTGGAAATCGAAGCCCAGGCCCGGGGTTTTCACGCCTACGGCGCTCACCTCGATGGGCTCGGCACCGAACAGGTTGCGCACGGCGTTCAGCGGGTAGGGCCCCATATCCGCCACCGGGCCGGCCCAGAAGCCGTTGCGGGCGCGGTGGTTGGACGGGTCTACCTTTTGGGAGAAGGTGGAGGTGAACAGCCGTGGGTCGCCGAACTCCCGGGCGCGTACCCGCTCGATCATCTCCAGGGTGCCTGGCTCGTGGTGCAGGCGGTAGGCGACCATCAGCTTGGCGCGGGACGCCTTGGTCGCCTCGAAGATCTCCCGCGCCGCCGCCTCGCCGGCTTCGGCGGGCTTCTCCAGCAACACGTGGATGCCGGCCTTCAGCGCCGGCAGCACGAACTGGCGGTGCAGGAAGTTCGGCGTGGCGATGTACACCGCGTCGATCTCCCCGGAGCCCAGCAGGTTCTCGTAGTCCTCGTAGGCATAACTTTTCAGGCCATAGCGCCCGGCCAATTCGTCGGCCTTGCGCGGGTCGCCGGTGACCAGGGCGGTCATCACGGAATTCTCGGTCTGGCCGACGCCGGGCATGAACGCCGCCTGGGATATCCAGCCGCCTCCGACCACGGCGTAGCGCACCTTGCCTTGCGTGCCTGGGTTGCTCACAACCTGTCTCCTCTTTCCGATGGGTAAGGAAGTGGGCAATGGGCCGCCAGCAGAGTTCAGCGCGGTCGATGGCTGGGAATGAGGGGTGGCGTGGTCAATGTGGCCAGACGACAGCTGCTTTGTCAGATCGAAGCAATCGGAACAGCTGATTCAATGCCCGCATGCATAAAAATCTTAACTGGATGGCGCAGTTCTCTGCCGAACTCTCTATTGATCTGTTGAAAATGTGAATCAGACCATGTTCAAAATTTTTCTGAAAATTTACTATTCATTAAAAATTCGAGCAGCTATTTTATGCCCTATATTTATCCAGAAGCAGACGGGTTGGAGAACACAAGCAAAGTTGGCTCCAAGCAATGCGTAGCACTTCTTCAGCATTATACAAATATACCTAATACGGCTTTTTGGCATGAAGGAAAATCTGTATTTGAAGACGAGAACAAAATAATTCACAAGGGAACGGCGATAGCCACATTCAGTAATGGCGTTTACTCTAACCACTCTACGGGTAATCATGCTGCATTCTTTCTTTCAAAAGATGCCAATGGCATATGGATTATGGATCAGTGGAAGGATGACAAGAGAAAGCCTTTCGTTTCCAAAAGATACATCCGTAGAAAGGGTAAAAATAGTAAAGGTGGATATAATGATCCGAGCAATAATGCCGATGCATATTCAATCATTGAATAATTTTTTGAGAAAATTACCGCTACTAATATTGCTTATTTTTTGTGGGGAAGCTCATGCGCGGGAAACGGCCGAAAGCGAAAAATTCGAATGCCCATTCACGCTGCCGATTCAATCGGCTGAAATAAAGGCTGCAGATTTACCTGCTGAAACAAGGTTGGTTTCTATTCCCACGCAATTGGTATTAGAAAGCATCGCTGTATACGATGGTCCGCCTGAGCATGGCGGAGCGCTCAAACCTCAGGATGCTGACGGACCTGATGCCGATGATGCTTCCTCTACCTGGTCATTTGAAGGGGATTACCCTGACGGAAAATGGCTGGTCTGCGAATACGGAAGCGGCTTGCTGAAGCTGGGTCGACGCTTAGACGATCATCGTGAGACTTGCGTTGGAACAATGTGGCGAGGCGACCATCCAGCAGGCTGGCGTGGACGGTTCGACTGTCGCTAATCACCCTATCCACGCACCTGATGGCGCTAACTAGCCTGCGTCACTCCCATCCTTCTTCATCGTTGTCTTCGTCCTTCGGCGGCTGGAAGGGCTCCACGCGGTACCAGGTTCCGTGCGCCTTGCAGTCCGCGATCGTCCCGCCCACGGACGATCGCAGGTAGGTGGCCATGCCCATGTCTTCCTGGCGCTCCACTACGTTGTGGTCGAGATCGATGCTGGGCGACATGAACAATGTGGAGGCATAGCGGCTGTATCGGTCAGGCTTGTCACGCCGGCCATTCCAGCGATAGATCGTCCGTCCCTCCGGCCAGTACACCGCTACCCGTTGATGGCCGTCCGGCCACCGATAGCCGACCATGCAGAAGTGATTGAGTATTTGATTTTTCCCCATGCTCACGATCAGGTATTGCAGTTCGTATAGAGGCTCCAGGAAAAGTGGAGCCTGGCTTGCATCGAAACGTGAAACTTGTCCCTCGAATATAGTGGGCCCGAATTTTTCTTTGGAGTGAGCGATGGGGATATGGCTAATGCCCAATAAACACGCTGATAATGCTAGAAGATAAAGAGCGCGTGACATCATTTTGTCTTCCTGTATCTCTCTGTAAAAGAGCGGCTTAGTTTATAAAAGTCTGGCCGGCGATATTGTAGGGCTGTTCATAGGCACCGCCCGGGTGAGAGGATTCTTTGGTTCTCCATCCGTAGTAATCACCCTCCAGGCGCGGTACCGTGCCAGTGACGACATCCAGTGCCCTTTTAATATGATCTCGATACAGTGCGTAACGTCTGTCACTGGCATCGTTTCCGATAGTAAGTATATTCGCGATAAGTCTGGCTTGTTTGGCCTCAATATTTGGATAGGCCCCGAAACCTTTAACTTCATTTCCCAGGCCTGCCATGATGAGTGCAGTAATAGTGCGAGCGCTTGGCCGATTGAAGACGCTGATATCAGGAAAGCCTAATCTGTTTAGGAGTACCTGTTGTATTAGGCGCATCGATGTAAGTGAGGCTTCGCCACCAGGAAATTCTTGGTCGTCCGGGGTTATGGATTCGGCCAACAATACCCGTGCAAGCGCACCCTCATCCGTATTCACGGGTGGAAGCTCCAGCCTTGGCACGACATTAAACGTCAGCCCTGTCAGGAATTTCTCACCTGTGCCACTGAGCGCCGTGATGCGGGCGCCCTGACAGGCCATTCTGGCCTCGAAGCGGATCGTCTGTTCCTGGAAGCGTTCGTCCGCTTTCTGTTTCACGTCGATGCACGGGCTGTCGCTGGTGACCTGGTAATGTTTCTTGTCGGGCCCCAGGCCATTCAGCTTCACCGTCAGTTTGTTGCCGATGACCAGGTCGACCGTTCCGGTGACGGGGTCGGCGTCCCGTGTATTGCGTGTGAACGTCAGCATGATGAATTCCCTTTGCCATGGACGCGCCAGCATGCTGGAGAAGCGCGAATGATCCTGTGGTGTCACGCACAGTTCGAACGCGGCGAGCCCCCGGAAAACGAGGGGAAGGGCGCCTGCTCGCGTCCCCCCCCGGCCTCAACGCACCAGGTGCAGGAACTGCAGGTGCCGCTCGTACTGGTCGAGGATGTCGTTGATCACCTGTTCCCGGCTGTAGCCCACCAGGTCGTAGTCCTGGCTGCCCTCGGCCAGGTGCACCTCCGCGCGGTAGTAGCGGCGATTGTTGAGGTTGCGCGCCTGCAGGCCGGCGATGGCGAAGGACGGGGTGAAGTAGCCGCGCATGATCACCCGGTAGAGGAACGGGTGTTCCTCGCCGTGGCCGATCTCCAGGCTGAGGCTGGCGGTGTTGGCGTCCAGGTCGGTGTCGACGCTCAGGCCCTTCTCGCGGAATTGCGCCGCCACGTCCTCCATCGCCGGGCGCACGCGGCTGTCCATGAAGCGGTATACCTCGTCCCGGGACGGGAAGTGCACCGCCTGGCCCAGGCGCTGGCGCCAGCCGCCGCCGTGGCGGCTGGAGCGGCCGGTCACCGGCATCGGCGAATGCAGCCGCGCGCGCTGGCGCTGGGACTCCAGGTAGAAGGCCTTGTGCAGGCCCCACATCATCAGCAGCAGGATCAGCGAGAACGGCAGGGAGGTGAGCACCACCGCCGATTTCAGCGCGTCGATGCTGCCGGCGAACAGCAACCCGCTGGTGACCAGGGCGGTGGTGACACCCCAGAACACCCGCAGCCACTTCGGCCCGTCCTCGTCGACGCTGCCGCCGCGGGCGGAGAGGGTGGACAGCACCACGGTGCCGGAATCCGCCGAGGTGACGAAGAACACGAAGCTGACGAACACCGTGGTGCCGATCACCGCCCGGCTCCAGGGGTAGGTTTCCAGCAGCCGGTAGATGGCCATGGCCGGCTCTTCCACGGCGACCCGCGCCAGGTCGCCGAAGCCATGGCCAATCACCTGGTCCAGGGCGCTGTTACCGAAGATGGACATCCACGCCAGGGTGAAGCCGAGGGGGATGAACAGCACGCCGAAGACGAACTCGCGGATCGTCCGGCCGCGGGAGATGCGCGCGATGAACAGCCCGACGAAGGGCGCCCAGGCGATCCACCAGGCCCAGTAGAACACCGTCCAGCCGCCCAGCCAGTCGGAGGGCTCGTCGTAGGCGTAGAGGTCGAAGCTCTTGGTGGGCAGTGCGCCCAGGTAGTCCCCGAGGTTCTGGATCAGGGTGTTGAGCAGATGCTGGGTGGGGCCGGCGAATAGCACGAACAGCAGCAGCCCGCAGGCCAGCAGCATGTTCAGGTCGGACATCAGGCGCACGCCCTTTTCCACCCCGGACACCGCCACCAGGATCGCCGCACCCATCATCAGCGCGATCAGCGTGGCCTGCACCCAGGCGCTGTGGGGGATGCCGACGAGGTAGTCGAGGCCGGCGTTCAGGTGCAGTACGCCGAAGCCCATGTCGGCGCCCAGGCCGAAGACCGTGGCGATTATCCCGAAGGCGTCCACCGCGTAGCCCAGGGGGCCGTCGATGCGCTTGCCGATCAGCGGGTAGAGGGCCGAGCGCAGGGCCAGGGGCAGATTGTGGCGGTAGGCGAAGTAGGCCAGCGCCATGGCCACCAGGGCGAATACGCCCCAGCCGTGCAGGCCCCAGTGCAGGAACAGCAGCTGCATCGCCTGGCGCGCCGCCTCGCGGCTGCCGCCCTCGCCCTGGGGAGGCTGGGCGAAGTGGGTCAGGGGCTCGGAAACGCAGAAGAAGAACAGGGTGATGCTGATCCCGGCGGCGAACAGCATGCCGGCCCAGGACAGGTAGCTGAACTCCGGCTCGTCGTGGTCGGCCCCCAGCTTGATCCGGCCATAGCCGGACAGGGCGGTGACCACCACGAACACCAAGTACAGGGTCATCGCCAGCAGGTAGTACCAGCCGACGCTGTCGGCGGCCCAGGTCTGGGCCCGCAGCAGCCAGTCGCCGGCGCGCTGGGGCGCGCCCATCACCACCAGGCCGAACAGCAGGATGACCGCCGCCGAGCTGTAGAACACCGGCGGGTTCATGCGGGGCGTCGCGGCCTCCGGGGTCGACGGCGCACTCATCGGCGAGCGCCCATCGACGCGAGAGGGCGGAAGATAGGCAAGGCAGACCTCCTGGTCAGAATATTGATCGAACGTTCAATATAAACACGGAAGGTCGGCTCGCGGCCAATCGCCACCCTCTCTCGGGGCCGCGGGCGGTGCGCCCGAGGGCCCGTGGACTGGGCGCGGGTGGCGTTCGTCGGAAATTTCGCCGGGGCCGCTCAGGCCGTCCCGGCGCGCAGCGCGGCGATCCGCGCGTCCTTCTCCTGCCACAGCTGGGTGACCCAGTCCTGCACGTACTGGCGGAAGACCGGATCGCCCTGGTAATCGCCCTGCCACAGGCGCGGGTCCAGGGGCAGGCTGCGGATGTCCATGATCACCCGCGGCACCCGCCCGCAGAGCAGGTCCCAGAACCCCGGCACCCGTTCGCCCGGGTAGACCAGGGTGACGTCGAGGATCGCGTCCAACTGGTCGCCCAGGGCCGCCAGCACGAAGGCCACGCCGCCGGCCTTGGGCTTTAGCAGGTAACGGTAGGGAGACTGCTGGTAGGCCTGTTTGGCCGGGGTGAAGCGGGTGCCTTCCAGGTAGTTGACCACGGTGACCGGCAGGCGCTTGAACTTCTCGCAGGCGGCCCGGGTGATCTCCAGGTCCTTGCCGCGCATGTGCGGGTTCTTCTCCAGGTAGGCCTTGGAATAGCGCTTCATGAAGGGGTACTCCAGGGCCCAGAAGGCCAGGCCGAGGAACGGCACCCAGATCAACTGCTGCTTGAGGAAGAACTTGAAGTAGGGCGCGCGGCGGTTGAGGGCCTGCACCAGGGCCGGGATGTCCACCCAGGACTGGTGGTTGCTGATCACCAGGTAGGAGCTGTCGCGGCGCAGCTGCTCGCCGCCGCGGATGTCCCATACCGTGGGGGTGAGGGCGGCGAAGATGCGCTTGTCGTTTTCCGCCCAGGTCTCGGCGATGCCCATCACCCACCGCGAGCAGCGGTCGCGCAGGGCCTGTGACGGCGCCACCCGCTTGAACAGGGCGACCAGCATCATCGGCCCGATCAGCACCAGGGTGTTGAGCAACAGCAGGAAGACGGCGCAGAGGCCGGTGAGGAGCGCCCGCATGGCTTTCGGTTCCTTGGCTGGCGAAGGGCCGTCCATGATACCCAGCGGCATCGGCGTGCCCAAGCCGACGGCTGCCGCCTTGCCCGGCGCGCGGCCGGCGTATTTACTGGAAGAGTGCCCGCGACTGCCGGGCGACCGCTTTGCCATGGGGCCCGCCATGCTGAAACGCATCGCTGTCACCGATCTGCGCCTGGGCATGCACATCCATGAACTGTGCGGCTCGTGGATGGAGCATCCGTTCTGGAAGACCCGCTTCCAGCTCACCTCGCCGAAGGACCTGCAGCGCCTGCAGGACAGCGGTGTGCGCGAGGTCTGGATCGACATCGGCAAGGGTCGCGACGTGGACCCGGGCCAGGCCAGCCAGAGCGTCGCCGAGGTGCAGGCCGAGGCCGAGGCGCGGCTGCTGGCGGTGGAGACGCCGCGGGTGGTGCGGCCGGTGTCCCTGGACGAAGAAGTGGGCCGCGCGCTCAAGCTGTGCAGCGAGGCCAAGGCGGCGGTGGTGGCGATGTTCAGCGACGCGCGCATGGGCCTGGCGGTGGACACCGGCCACGTCGGCGAGCTGGTGGAGGACATCTCCGCCTCGGTGCTGCGCCACCCCAACGCGCTGATCAGCCTGGCGCGGCTGAAGACCTCCGACGAATACACCTACATGCACTCGGTGGCGGTCTGCGCCCTGATGATCGCCCTGGCCCGCCAGCTGCAATTGCCCGAGGGGCTGGTGCGCGAGGCGGGGGTCGCGGGGCTGCTCCACGACATCGGCAAGATGGCGGTGCCCCAGGACGTGCTGAACAAGCCCGGCAAGCTCAGCGACAGCGAATTCTCCACCGTGCGCGGCCACCCCCAGGCCGGTGCCCGCATCCTGCTGGAGAGCAAGCAGGTCAGCGCCCTGGTGCTGGACGTCTGCCTGCACCACCACGAGAAGGTGGACGGCAGCGGCTACCCCCACAGCCTGGAAGGCGAGCAGATCAGCCTGTTCGCCCGCATGGGCGCGGTCTGCGACGTCTACGACGCCATCACCTCGGACCGCCCCTACAAGCAGGGCTGGAACCCGGCCGAGGCGATCCGCAAGATGGCCGAATGGTGCAAGGGGCACTTCGACGAGGCGGTGTTCCAGGCCTTCGTCAAGACCGTGGGCATCTACCCCACCGGGTCCCTGGTGCGCCTGGAGAGCGGCCGGCTCGGGGTGGTGCTGGAGCAGTACGAGCGCTCGCTGTTGACGCCGCGGGTGAAGGTATTCTTCTCGACCCGCTCGCGGATGCCGATCCCGCAGCAGGTGGTGGACCTGGCGCGACCGCCCGGGAACGATCGCATCGTCGGCCGCGAAGTCCCCGAGGCCTGGGGCTTCCATGACCTGGACGCGCTCTGGCTGGGCCGCGAGCGGCGCGCGGGCTCCGCTTTCGGTTGAGCCCGGCGCAGAACGAAACCCCGGCGCCGCGAGTCTATCGGCCAGTGCCGGGCGACCGCCTGGCTCCATCCGCTTCTGCACCCGGGAGTCCATGGTTTGAAACGCTTCCTCGTCCTGCTCGGGCTGGCCGCGCTGCCGGTCTTCGCCGCCGAACAACCGACCCTCTACGGTCGTTACGAAAACGTCCGCCTGCCGGAGATCGGCCAGACCCTCAAGGCCAAGCTGGATACCGGCGCCCTCACCGCCTCCCTGTCGGCCAAGGACATCGAGCGCTTCCAGCGCGACGGCGACGACTGGGTGCGCTTCCGCCTGGCCGCCAAGGGTGCCGACGACACCGTCTACGAGCACCGCCTGGCGCGCATGAGCAAGATCAAGAACCGCGCCGACGAGGCCGGCGAGGAAGAGGAGGAGAGCGGCGCCACCGAGGTGGCCAAGCGCCCGGTGATCGAGCTGGAAATGTGCCTGGGCGAGGTGCGCCGCAGCGTCGAGGTCAACCTCACCGACCGCACCGCGTTCAATTACCCGCTGCTGGTGGGCGCCCGCGCCCTGCGCCGCCTCGACGCGGCGGTGGACCCGGCACGCAAGTACACCGCCGGCAAGCCGGGCTGCTGAGCCCCGGTTGACGCCGGCGCGCCGCTGCGGCACCGTGCGGCGCCACCGTCCGCGGGCGCGCCCAGGCGCCGGCGGGCGGCTCCTTCCGCTGCGCAGGGGCCCGCCATGCCGCACATCCTGATCGTCGAAGACGAAGCCGCCATCGCCGATACCCTGGTCTACGCGCTGCAGGCCGAGGGCTTCGCCACCACCTGGCTGAGCCTCGCCGGCGAGGCCCTGGAGCGGGTGCGCCAGGCGCCATTCGACCTGCTGATCCTCGACGTGGGCCTGCCGGACATCAGCGGCTTCGAGGCCTGCCGCCAGCTGCGGCGGTTCTCCGAGGTGCCGGTGATCTTCCTCACCGCCCGGGACGCCGAGGTGGACCGGGTGGTGGGCCTGGAGATCGGCGCCGACGACTACGTGGTCAAGCCCTTCAGCCCGCGGGAAGTGGCGGCCCGCGCCAAGGCCATCCTGCGCCGCCTGGCGCCGCGGGAACTGTCACCGCGGGAAGCGTCCGGCATCGACGCGCCGGCGAACGCGGCGTTCCAGGTGGACCTGGAGCGCCACCGCATCCATTACCGGGGCCAGCTCCTGGCCCTCACCCGCCACGAATTCCGCCTGCTGCAGACCCTGCTCGGCCAGCCCCAGCGGGTGTTCGCCCGGGAGCGCCTGCTGGACGCCCTGGGGGTGGCGGCGGACGCCGGCTACGAGCGCACGGTGGACAGCCACATCAAGAGCCTGCGCGCCAAGCTGCGGCAGGTGGACCCCGCCGCCGAGCCGATCCAGACCCACCGCGGGCTGGGCTACAGCTACGACCCGGAGCGCTGACGGGTGCCCCTGGGAATCCGCATCTTCCTGGCCTACTTCCTGTTCGTCGGCCTGGCCGGCTGGTTCGTCCTGGGCACGGTGATGGACGAGATCCGTCCGGGGGTGCGCCAGTCCACCGAGGAGACCCTGGTGGACACCGCCAACCTGCTGGCGGAACTGCTGCGGGACGACGTGAAGCGCGGCACCCTGGCCCAGGGCCGGCTGCCGGACCTGCTGCGGGCCTACGGCCAGCGCCAGCCCCAGGCCGACATCTGGGGCGTGCGCAAGCAGGCGGTGAACCACCGTATCTACGTCACCGACGCCCGCGGCGTGGTGCTGCTGGATTCGGCGGGGGAGGCGGTGGGCCAGGACTACTCCCGCTGGAACGACGTCTACCTGACCCTCCAGGGCCGCTACGGCGCGCGTTCCACCCGGGAGGTGGACGGCGACCCGGAGTCCTCGGTGATGTACGTGGCGGCACCGATCCGCGAGGGCGAACGGATCATCGGGGTGGTCTCGGTGGCCAAGCCGAACCGCACCCTGCTGCCCTACATCGAGCGCTCCCAGCGGCGCCTCGCCTGGCTCGGCGGCGGGCTGATCGGCCTCGGTCTGCTGGTGGGAGGCCTGCTGTCCTGGTGGCTCAGCGGCTCCCTGCGGCGGCTGACCCGCTACGCCCAAGCGGTGAGCGCTGGCGAGCGCGCCGAGGTGCCGCGGCTGCGCGGCGGCGAGCTGGGGCACCTGGCCGAGGCGGTGGAGCGGATGCGCGTCGAGCTGGAGGGCAAGGCCTACGTGGAGCGCTACGTGCACACCCTCACCCATGAGCTGAAGAGCCCGCTGGCGGCGATCCGCGGCGCCGCCGAGCTGCTGGAGGGGGAAATGCCCGCGGCGCAGCGGCAGCGCTTCGTGGCCCACATCGACCGCGAGAGCACGCGCCTGCAGCACCTGATCGAGCGGCTGCTGAACCTGGCCCAGGTGGAGCAGCGCCAGGGCCTGGAGGAACGGGTGCCGATCCCCGTGGCGCCGCTGCTGGAGGAGCTGCTGCAGGCCCAGGCCGCCCGCCTCCAACGGAACGGACTGGTGGCGCGGCTGGACGTGGACGGCGACCTGCGGGTGCGCGGCGAGCGCTTCCTGCTGCGCCAGGCCCTGGCCAACCTGCTGGAGAACGCCCTGGACTTCGCCCCGGCGGGCGCCGCCCTGGTGCTCAGCGCCCGGGCCGAGGGCCGCGCGGCGCGTATCGGCGTGTTCAATCAGGGGCCGCCGGTGCCGGACTACGCGCTGCCGCGCCTCACCGAGCGCTTCTATTCCCTGCCGCGCCCGGCCAGTGGCCGCAAGAGCACCGGGCTGGGGCTGAATTTCGTCCAGGAAGTGGCGCAGCTCCACGGCGGCAGCCTGCAGGTGGCTAACCGCGACGACGGCGTGGAGGCGAGCCTGCGGCTGCCGCTGGACTGACGGCGCCACACATTCTCCACGAAGTCTCCACCGGCCCTCCATACCGGCTCCCCGTTGCCCGCCCAGACTGCGGCTCGTCATCCCCTGCACGAGAACCGCCATGATCCGCACCCTGGGCTTCAAAGCGGGCGCCATCGCCCTGCTCATCCTTCTCCTGATGATTCCGCTGACCATGATCGACGGCCTGGTGACCGAGCGGCAGCGCCTGCGCGACGGCGTGCTGACGGACATCGCCCGCAGCTCCAGCTACGCTCAGCAGCTCAACGGCCCGCTGCTGGTGGTCCCCTACCGCAAGCGGCTCACCGTCTGGAACACCCGCGAGGACGGCAGCCGCTACGCCCAGGAGCAGGAGGTGGCGGGTCGCCTCTACCTGCTGCCGGAACGCTTCGCCGTGGACGGCAGGCTGACCACCGAGGCGCGCTACCGCGGCATCTATCAGGCCCGCCTGTACCACGGCGTCAACCGCTTCAGTGGGCAGTTCGCGGTGCCCGAGCGCTTCGGCCTGAGCGAGGCGGAATTCCCCGACTATGCCTTCGAGGCGCCGTTCCTGGCCCTGGGGGTCAGCGACATCCGCGGCATTCGCAATGACCTGCGCCTGGAGCTGGACGGTCAGCGCATCGCCTTCGAACCGGGCAGCGGCGAAGCCCGCCTGGGCAGCGGCGTGCATGCCCCGCTGCCGGCCCTGGACGGGACGCCGCAGGACCTGGCGTTCGCCTTCGACCTGGACCTGCAGGGCAGCGAGCAGCTGTCCATCAACCCCATCGGCCGTGACAGCCGGATCATGCTGGCCTCGGACTGGCCGCACCCGAGCTTCTTCGGTGAGTACCTGCCCAGCGAGCGGGAAAGCGGCGACCACGGCTTCAGCGCCCGCTGGCAGACCAGCTTCTTCGCCACCAACCAGGAGGAAGCGGTAGCCGCCTGCGCCCAGGATGCCAGTTGCCAGCGCTTCCCCACCAGCACCCTGGGGGTGGCCTTCATCGACCCGGTGGACCACTACCTGAAGAGCGAGCGGGCGATCAAGTACGCGCTGCTGTTCATCCTGCTGACCTTCGCCGTGTTCTTCCTCTTCGAGGTGATCGGCCGGCGCTCGGTGCACCCGGTCCAGTACGCCCTGGCGGGGCTGTCCCTGGCGCTGTTCTACCTGTTGCTGCTGTCGCTGTCCGAACACCTGGGGTTCGGCCCGGCCTACGGCCTGTCGGCCGGCGCCTGCGTACTGCTCAACGGCTACTACGCTAGCCACGTGCTGCGCGGCCGGACCCGGGGCCTGGGCTTCGGCGCGGCCCTGGCGACCCTCTACGGGCTGCTCTACGGCCTGCTAGGGGCCGAGGACTACGCCCTTCTGCTGGGCTCGCTGCTGGTGTTTGGCCTGCTGGCCGGGACCATGGCGCTGACCCGCCGGGTGGACTGGTACGGCCTGAACGTCCGCGCCGCCGACTGACCCTCATGGCGCGCCCCCGGGCGCGCGCTCCGGAGCCCCCCATGAATACCGTGCTACGCGTGATCCTGTGCCTGCTGGGCGGGCTGCTGCTGGGCGTCTCGGCCCTGACCCTGCTGATGTTCCTCGGCCGCTTCGATGCGATCCAGGCCTGGCTGGACAGCGGCCGGCCCCTGGTGAGCCTGCTGCTGTGGCTGCTGCCCGACGGGCTGTGGGACGGCCTGACCGGCATCGCCCACGCCCGCCGTCACCCGGCGGTGGCGTCGTTCCTGGGCTTCTGCATGGCGCTGCTGCAGGTGGCGCTGCTCAGCGGCTGGCTGTTGTTTCGCGGGAGCCGGCGGCCATGAGCGGGCGGATCGGCCTGCGTGAGGATTCCCAGGAGGGGCGCCGCCTGGCGTGGCGGATCGCCCGGCTGTTCCCGCCGCGCCCGCCGCCGCGGCAGCAGGCGACGGTGAGCCGCGGTGGGTGAGCGGTCAGGCCGGCGGCGGGGCGCTGTCCACCATGGACGGCCGTTGGCTGGCCTGGGCGTACCAGTGCGCCAGGCGCGGGAAGCGCGGGCGCCAGGCGTAGTCCGGATGACGCAGGTCCAGATAGCCCAGGGCGCAGGCGGCGCCGATGGCGGCCACGTCGAAGCGGCTGGCCAGCTCGTCGACGCCGTCCCGCTCCAGGTAACCCAGGCCGCGATCGATCTTTTCCAGCTGGGCGTTCTGCCAGCCGTCCCAGCGCTTGTCCTCCGGGCGCAGGAACTGTTCGTAGCGCAGCAGCACGCTGGCGTCCATCACCGCGTCGGCCAGGGAGGCGAGGGTCAGCGCGCGCCAGCGGGCCGGGCCTTCCCGGGGGATCAGCGGCTCGCCGGTGTGCTGCTGGTCCAGGTAGTCGAGGATCACCCGGCTGTCGTGCAGCACGCTGCCGTCTTCCAGGCGCAGCGCGGGGATCTTCCCGGCCGGGTTGTGCTGGTTGAGGTCGTCGCTGGGCTCCACCGGGGTCAGTTGCACCGGCTGCAGCGTCACCCGCTCCTGCTGATGGGTCTCGTGCAACAGCACCCGCACCTTGCGCACGAACGGGGAATAGGGGGAGTGGAACAGAGTCAGGCTCATGGGAGTCCTCGGCGGGTGTGGCGGCGCTCAGTAGCGGATGACGACCAGGCGGTCGTGGCCGGTTTCCGCGCCCCAGACTTCGCCGACGCGGCCGCGCAACTGTCGCACATCGGCGCCGGGCCGGTCACTGGCGAAGGGGGTGAAGTCGTGGCCGAACGGGTTGAAGCGCAGCAGCGCGTTGCCCGCCCGGTCGCTCAGCCAGATGCGGTCCTGCTCGTCGACGTACACCGCATGGGGCCGCGCGGTGGCGCCGTCGGGCAGCGGCCATTCGCGCCATTCCCGGGCCAGCGGGTCGTAGTGGCCGAGGCTGTCGCCGTCGGCGGCGCTCACCCAGAGCTTGCCCTGGGCGTCGCTCCAGACCCGCTGGGGCGACTGCTGCGGGTGGGCGGCCGGCAGGGTCTCGGCGAGGCCGGCGGCCGGGTTGACGCGGACCAGGGCATGGGCCCGCGGGTTGGCGTACCAGACATCCCCGGCCGGGGTCACGGTGATCCCCTGGGGCCCTTCGCCCTCGGCGGCCGGCCATACCTTGAACTGCCCATGGGCGGGGTCGAAGCGCCCGTACCAGCCGCGGGTGCCGGTGAACCACAGGCGCCCGTCGTGATCCCGCGCCAGGGCCGCGAGGCCGGCGTCCGCGGCCTCGGCGGGCAGCTTGAAGATCTCCACGCCCAGGCGCAGCGGGTCGACCCGCAACAGGGCGTTGAGCCCGCGATCGGCCACCCAGGCGGCGCCGTCGGTGGTCACCAGCACGTCCTCGGGCTGGGCGCCGGGGCCCAGGGGCACTTGCTCGACCTGGCCGGTCTGCGGGTCGAGGCGGCCCAGGGCGCCCTGGCCGGGCAGGGTGAACCAGACCCGGCCGTCGGAGCCGGGCGCCACCGCGCCCGGGTGGCTGCCCTCAGGCAACGGGTAGTAACGGACCTCGTCGGCCCGGAGGGGCTGGCTGGCCAGCAGGGTGAACAGGCACAGGGCGATGGCTCGGAACATGGGGCGGCTCCCGCAGAGGCATGGGCCTATGGACTGCCGCGGCGCCGTGCCGGTTCGCCTTCTCAGCCCCGGGGCCGGCGGCGCAGCAGGGGCCAGCCCCCCAGCAGGCAGGGCACGCCCAGGCCGAGCCAGGCGCAGGCGTCCCACAGGCCGTCTCCCAGCAGGGCGGCGCCGAGCCCCGCGGCGCTGAGCAGGGCGATCGCCGCCGGCACCGCGAATACCCGGCGGTAGGGCAGGGCGCGGCGGCTCATGCCGCCCTCCGCGCGGCGCGGCGCACCCACCACAGGTACAGGCCGCTGCCCAGCACCACCAGGGTGAGCACATCCAGCAGCGCCCAGAGCACCTTCATCGGCATCCCGCCGTAGTCGCCGAAGTGCAGCGGCTGGGACATGGACAGCACATCCATGTACCAGGGCCGCTGGCCCACCGCGGTCACTGCCAGGTCGCGGGCGTCGATCAGCACCGGCGTCCACAGGTGCGAGGTGAGGGGCGTGCCACCCTTCATGAACACCGTGTAGTGGTGGCCGCTGGAGAAGCGCGTGCCGGGGAAGGCGATGAAGTCCGGGCGCATGCCCGGCGCGGCCTCGCCGGCGATGGCCGGCAGGCGGTCGGCCGGGGCGTGGCGGCTGGGCGGCGGCAGGTCGCGGTAGGGCGCCACCAGGGCCGCCAGGGTGTCGTTGCGCCAGGCGTCGATCAGCAGGTCGGCGCAGGCGCTGAACACCCCGGTGATGCCCACCACCAGCGCCCAGGTCAGGGTGACGATGCCGATCAGGTTGTGCAGGTCCAGCCAGCGCGTGCGCGGCTTGGTTTCGCGCACCGTGCCGAACGCCAGGCGGCGCATGAACGGCGCGTAGAGGACGGTGCCGGACACCAGGGCGACGGCGAACAGCACGCCCATGGCCGCCAGCAGCAGCTTGCCCGGCAGCCCGGCGAACAGGTCCACGTGCAGGCGCAGGATGAACAGCATCGGCCCGCCGTTGGCCGACGGCATCGGCAGGACCTCGCCGGTGCACCCGTCGAGCATGAAGGTGTGGGAGGCGTTGGGCTCGGTGTCGGCCCGGGCGGCGGTGATGGCCAGCACCGCGTGGGGCTCGTCGTCGTCCCAGCCCAGGTACTGCAGCACCTCGCCGGGCCGGTGCGCCTCGGCGGCGCGGACCAGGGCCTGCAGCTCCAGGGAAGGCGTGCCCGCCGGCAGGTCCCGCAATTGCGGGGCGTCTCCCAGCAGGTGGTCGATCTCGTGGTGGAAGATCAGCGGCAGCCCGGTGAGGGCCAGCATCAGCAGGAACAGCGTGCACACCAGGCTGCTCCAGGTGTGCACCGCGGACCAGCGGCGAATGGTGGATGCCTTCATCGGCGGAACGGGCCCCGGCGTGCGGCCGGGACCCTGGGCCTCAGAATTCCAGCTGGGCGGAGAACGCCACGCTGCGCGGCTCGCCCAGGTAGGAACTGTTCAGCCAGTAGGCCTTGTCGGTGAGGTTGTTGACGTTGACCCGCAGGGTCACCTGGTTCTCGGCCACCCGGGTGCGATAGCGGGCACCGGCGTCGAACACGGTGAAGGAAGGCAGGCTGGCGCTGTTGGCCTCGTCCACGTACTGCTTGCCGGTGTAGTAGGCGCCGCCGGTGAGGGCCAGGCCGGGCACCGCGCCCAGTTCGTACTCGCCGTACAGCTTGGCCAGCTGCGAAGCGGTGTTGTTGGGCTTGTTGCCCTCGTTGGCAGCCAGGCGGGTCTTCTTGATCTGCGGGTCCAGCAGGGTCACGCCGCCCATCAGGGTCAGCTGCGGCAGCACCTTGCCGGTGACGCTGAACTCCAGGCCGTTGTTCTCCTGGCGCCCGTCCTGGACATAGAGGTTGGCGCCGTTCACGTAGCTGTTGGGTTTCTCGATGTTGAACAGCGCCAGGGTCAGCAGGGTCTCGCCGACGGTCGCCTTGGCGCCGATCTCGTACTGCTCGCTGACCTGGGGCTCCAGGGCCACGCCGCGGTTGATCGCCGTGCTGGGCGCGCTGCCGCCGGCCTGCAGGCCTTCGATGTAGGTGGCGTAGGTGGTCAGCCAGGGCAGCGGCTTGAACACCAGGGAGACATTGGGGGAGGTCTCGGACTTGTCGTAACGGGTGGCGGTCTCGTCGTAGCCGAAGGCGGTGGCGTAGACGAAGTCGTTGCTGTAGCTCTTGATCTGGGTGTGGGTGACCCCGAGGATCGTCGACCACTGCTCGTTGAGGGTGATGACGTCGCCGATCAGGTAGTTGTTGGACTCGCTGGTGGAGCCCAGGCGCCGGGAGCGGTCGCCGATGGAATAGGCCGGCTTGTCCACCTGGGGTGTCTCGTCCAGGGGGATGCTGCCCACCACCGACTGGTACTGCGGGCCGGGGTACGGCACGTTGTCGATGTGCTGCTTGGTGCGCGCGGTGTTGCCCTGGTAGCCCAGGGTCAACTTGTGGCCCAGGGGCCCGGTGTCGAAGGCGGCGTCGAGGAACAGGTAGCCGGACTTCTCCTCGTGGTCCTCCGGGGCGAAGGCATACAGCTCCTGCACGTAGCGGCCCGGGGTGTAGATGCTCGGGCCGGTGTAGGTGTACTCCGAGGTGAACTCGGTGGCGGAGAAGGCGCCGCGCAGGCTGAAGACGTCGTTCAGGCGCCAGGTGGCGCGGGTGCCGACGCGGTCGTTTTCGTCGTCGGAGAAGGCCCATTTCTGGCTGTACAGGCGGTCGTTGTCCAGGGACGAGGCATCCGGGCGCATGCTGCCGTCGGGGATGTACCAGTAGCTGGTCAGGCCGCGCATCCGGGTCTTCTTGTGGGACGCGTCGAACTGCACCAGCAGGTCGTCGGTGACGTTCCAGTCCAGGGCCGCGCTGATCATCTCGCGGCGGCGCTTCTGCAGGTCGATGGCGGTCTCGCCGTCCTGGGCCAGCACGTTGACCCGGTAGGCGAAGCGCTTGGCCTCGTCGAGGGGGCCGCCGAAGTCGCCGTGCAGGTAATAGTTCTCGCCGCCGGCGTTGCCCAGGGTGACGCTGTTGTAGCGCTCGTAGGTGGGCCGCTTGAGCACGTAGTTGACCAGCCCGCCGGGCGAGGCCGGGCCGTAGAGGAAGCCGGTGAGGCCGGTGACCACTTCCAACTGCTGCATTTCCTCCAGGTAGTTGCCGCCGTCCGCCGCGGTGGTGAAGCGCAGGCCGTCGTTGGCGATGTTCAGGTTGCCGGCGCTGGCGAAGCCGCGAATGCTCACCGCACTGGCGTAGCCGGCCCCGGTGGGGCTGTAGACCTGGGTAAAGGGGTTGCGCTTGAACACGTCGTCCATGGTGGTGGCCTGGATGTTCTGCAGGTACTCGTGGGGCACCACGCTCACCGAGTAAGGGGTGTCCTGCAGGCGCATGCCGCCCAGGGCGCCGACGTTCTTCACGTTCTCGCTGCGGTAGCCGGCTTCCTCGCTGCCGTCCTCGACGCTGGCCCGGGCGTCGACGTTCACGTCCGGCAGTGCCAGGGCATCGCCTTCGGCCGGCAGGGCCGCCAGGCTGTAGCTGCCGGCGTCGCCGCGCACCAGTTGCAGGCCGCTGCCGGCCAGCGCGGCGCGCAGGGCGCCGGCGGGTTCGTACTCGCCTTGGACCGGGCGCGCGGTCTTGCCGGCGGTGAGGGCCGGGTCGATGCTCAGGGCGATCCCCGCGTCGCTGGCGATGCGGTTCAGGGTGGCGGCCAGGGGCGCCGCTGGCAGCTGGTAGCGCTCGGCGTGGGCGTGGAGCGGCAGCTGGGCGACCAGGGCAACGGCGACGGCCATCAGGCGCGGGCGGAACAGGGAACTGAGCGGCATGGACATGGACGGTGGAACTCCGGAGCGGACGGAAATGGTTCGGTCATTCCCTTGCCGAAGCACGGCGCGAAAGTGATAGGGGGCCGGCGATATTTTTTTCGCCGGCCCCGTTCGCGCCCTCAGGGCTGGGCCGGCCGCACCCGCACCCACCAGTCGGTGTGGCGCTCTATGCGCACCGGCAGGCTCGGCGGCAGCGCGGCCAGGGCGCGGTCGCTGTCGTACAGCGGGAAGCTGCCGCTGATGCGCAGGTCGGCCACCGCCGGGTCGGCGCCGAGGAGGCCGGCGCGGTATTCCCCCAGGGTCGCCAGCAGGTCGCCCAGGCGCCGGTTCTCCACCACCAGCATGCCGCGGCTCCAGGCGTCGGCGCCCACCGGCGCGGCGTGGCTGGCCTCCAGGCGGTCGGCGTGCATCAGCACCTGGTGGTCGGCGGTGACGATGCGCGCGTCGCCACCGGCCGCCGGGCGCGCCGCCACCGCCGATTGCAGCACCGTCAGGCGCGTGCCGTCGGCCTCGCGGCGCACCAGGAAACGCGTGCCCAGGGCCCGCAGGTCGCCGTCCGCGGTGGCGACGATGAACGGGCGGTCGTCGCCATGGGCGGTCTCCACCAGGATCTCGCCGCTGCGCAGGACGATCCGCCGCTGCTGTGCGTCGAAGCGCACGTCCAGGGCGCTGCGGCTGTTCAGGCGCACCCGGGTCTGGTCCGGCAGGCGCAGCTCGCGCTGTTCGCCGCCCAGGGTGAGTTCATCGGCCAGCCAGTCGCTCAGGGGCCGCTGGCGCTCCAGCAGGCCCAGGCTCAGCACGCCCACCAGCAGCACCCCGAGCAGGCCGCCGCCGATCCGCAGGTGACGCGCCATCGGCCGCGCCCGCAGCAGCGCGCGTCGGGCCGGAGCGGCGCTGGCCGGCGCCAGCTGGCGGTCCAGGCCGGCCAGTTGCGCCCAGGCCCGGGCGTGTTCCGGGTGGGCCGCGTGCCAGGCGGCGAAGTCCGCCTGGGCCTGGCCGTCGGCATCGCCCGCGTCCAGGCACAGCCGCCAGCCGATGGCCTCGTCCAGCACCCGCGCCGACACCGGCAGGGCGTTCACCGCGGTTCCCCGTAGAGGGCCACGTAGCACTGGCGCAGGCCCTGGGCCAGGTATTGGCGCACCCGTGGCACCGAGACCCCCAGGCGGCTGGCGATCTCGGCGTGGCCGAGGCCGTCCAGGCGGTTGTAGAGGAAGGCCGCCCGGGCCCGGGCCGAGAGGCTGCCCAGCAGCCGGTCGATCTCCGCCAGCGCCTCCAGCAGCAGGGCCTGCTCTTCCACGTCCGGCTGCTCGGCGATTGGCTGCCGCGCCAGTTCGTCCAGATAGCTGCGTTCCAGGGCGCTGCGGCGGAAGTGATCCACCAGCAGGCCACGGGCGATGGTGGTGAGCAGGGCCCGGGGTTCCCGCGGCGTCGCCAGGTCCTGCCGGTTCAGCAGGCGCAGGAAGGTGTCCTGGCTGAGGTCCTCGGCCCGCTGGGGGCAGTGCAGGCTCTTGCGCAGCCAGGCGAGCAGCCACGGGCGATGGTCGCGATAGAGCGCGCCCACGCCTCGATGATCGAGCGTTTCCCCTGCTGACACGGCAGCCTCCGGACAGGAATGCACTGAAAAACGAGAATGATTCGCAAGCATCATCTCAGACAGGCATGGCCGCCTGCAATCACGGCCAGTCGGCCGGTCGTGCCGAGGCGGAACGCGGGGAAGGGGGTGACTGCTTCAGAACGACGGCGCCTGCTGCCGGCGGCGGCGCCGGGCACAGGCGTCGGCCAGCCCGGCGAGGTCGTCCAGCCCCTGGCGGCGGGCCCGGTGGAAGAGGATCAGCGCCAGCTCGCCGGTGACCAGGGCGTCGGCGCTGGCGTGGTGGCGCTGCTGCACCTGCAGGCCGAAGCGCGCCACCCAGTCGTCCAGGGCGCCGCGCTCCAGGCCGGCTTCCGGGCACAGCAGCGGCGCCAGCTCGGCCACGTCGAGGAAAGGGTGCGCCAGGCGCAGGTCGAGGCTGTCCTTGAGCGCCCGCGCCAGCATGTGCCGGTCGAAGCCGGCATGGAACGCCAGCAGCGGGCTGTCGCCGAGGAATTCCATGAACGCCAGCAGCCCGTCCGCTGGCGCCACCCCGGCGGCCAGGGCACTCGGAGCGAGGCCATGGATCAGCACGCTGGCGCCGGGCTCGCGCTGCCCGTCGCGGCGCAGGGTGGCCTCAAACTGCTGGGCGAAGTCGACGGCGCCGTCCTCGATGGCCACCGCACCGATGGACAGCACCTGGTCGCGGTGCAGGTCCAGGCCGCTGGTTTCCAGGTCCAGCACCACCAGCCGCTGGCGGGCCGCCGGCGCCGCGGCGAAGGGCGCCGGGGCCGGCAGGCGCGCGCGGCGCTGCAGCAGGTCCGGGTCGAGGGGCGCACGCAGGCGTCGCCGGGGCAGCCAGGGGAACGGCGTCATAGCTGGTAGCGCAGCGCCAGGCTGCCCTGCAGGCGCTGGGCCTGGCGGAAGGATTCGCGGAGGATGCGCCGGTCCAGGTGGTTGAGGCTGTCCGGGTCCAGGCGGTTGCCGTAGGGCAGGTCCTGGCGCGCCTGCTGCTGGTGCTGCTGCATGCGGATGAGCTGGATGAAGTGGTAGGCCTCGGCGTAGGCGGCGCCGTCCTTTTCGTCGATGACGTCTCGCGCCACCAGGGCCCGCAGGCGCTCCAGGGTGCCCACGGCGTCCACCCCGTTGGCCAGGGCCAGCAGGCGGGCGCCGTCGACGAAGGGGGTCAGGCCCTGCACCTTGAGGTCCAGGGTGTCCTTCTCGGCGCCCTTGCGCGCCACCACGAAGTCCCGGAAGCGCCCTACCGGCGGCCGCTGGCGCAGGGCGTTCTCCGCCAGCAGGCGCTGGAAGGCGCTGTTGTCGGCCACGTCCGCCAGCAGCTGGCGGCGCAGCGCCTCGCACCCCTCGGGCGGGCCCCAGATACTGCGCAGGTCGAAGAAGATGCTCGAGCCCAGCAGGTTCTCCGGGGTGGCCTCGCGAACGAAGGTGGCGAAGCGCCGGCTCCACTCCTGGCGCGACAGGCACAGCTGCGGGTTGCCGGCCATGATCTGTCCCTTGCACAGGGCGAAACCGCAGCGCGCCAGGTCCTGGTTGATCCGCTCGGCCAGGGGCAGCAGGCGCCGGCGGCCCTCCGCCGCCTCCACCGGGCCCTCCGCCTCGAACAGCAGGCCGTTGTCCTGGTCGGTGTGCAGGGTCTGCTCGCGGCGGCCCTCGCTGCCGAAGCTCAGCCAGGCGAAAGGCAAGCCCGGGTCACCCAGCTCCTCCAGGGCCAGCTCGATGACCCGGCACACGGTGTGGTCGTTGAGCAGGGTGATGAGGTGGGTGATCTGGGTCGAGCTGGCGCCGTGGGCCAGCATGCGGTCCACCAGCTGGCGGATGTCGCCGCGCAGCGCCGCCAGGGTCTCGACCCGCCCGGCATGGCGGATGGTCCGCGCCAGGTGCACCAAGTCGACCCGCTGCAGGGAGAACAGGTCGCGCTCGGAGACCACTCCCAGCAGGCGCTCGTCCTGCACCAGGCAGACGTGGGCGATGTGTCGCTCGGTCATGGCGGTGGCGGCGTCGAAGGCGCTGGCGGTGGGCGGCAGGGCATAGGGCGAGGGGATCATGCGCTCGGCGATCGGCCGGGTCAGCGCCACCGCCGGGTCGGTGACCGGGTCGGCCACCAGCCGGCGCAGGTCGTGCAGGGTGAAGATGCCCAGCGGTCGCTGTGTCGGGTCCACCACCACCACGCTGCCCACCTGGCGGTCATGCATCAGGCGCACCGCGTCCCGCAGCGGCAGCGCCGGCTCGCAGGTGACCGGCGCCCGCACCGCCAGCTCCGCCAGGGTGGTGTCTAGGGAATACTGGGCGCCCAGGGTCTCGGCGGCGCGGGCCTGGACCTGCTGGTTGACCTGGTCCAGCAGGCCGCTCACGCCGCGCAGGGCGAAGTCGCGGAACACCGGGGAAAGGCCGAACAGGCGCACGAAGGACGAGCGGTCCAGCAGCAGGCAGAAGGTATCCTCGGCGGCCAGGTGCTCGGTGCGGGTGGCGCGTTCCCCCAGCAGCGCCGCCAGGGGGAAGCACTCGCCAGTGGTGATCTCGAAGGTGGTCTCGCTGCCGCGCCGGGCCGTGTGGGGGCGCTGACCGTGCACGCGGCCCTGCTTGACGATGTAGAAGTGCTCCACCGGCCCGCTGTCGGGGCGCAGGATGGCGTCCCCGGCGCCGTAGAAGCGCAGCACGCAGTGCTCCACCAGGAACGCCAGGTGGGCGCTTTCCATCTGGTTGAAGGGCGGGAATTTCTGCAGGAATTCCATGGTGCCGCGGATGTTCTGCCGCACCGCCTGCCTGCCCGTTTCGGCGAAATCGTCCTGTCGTCTCATGTCCATGTCCGCTCGGGGGAATCCCATGCTGCGCGGTGGCTGCGCCGGGCGCCCATTGGACGTAAGTCTAGGCCGTGGCGGGCGCACCGTTCGGCAGGCCGCGCCGGCAACCCGGAACTCTGCCCAGCGTGGTCCATCCCACAGCCATAGCCCGCGTCTTCCGGTCGGCTGCCGGAGCGCGGTCCGTGCAGTCCGCGACGAGGGCACCGGTTCATGAGTTATGGCGATCTGCTCAGCGAAGAAGAGCTTCTCGCTCTGGACGAGATCGTGCGCATCCCCCATGGCCACCCCGGCGTGCTGCTGGTGGACGCCGACGGTGCCGCGCGCGACGTCCTGGCTACGCGCCTGCTGGACCAGGGCATCGCCTGCGCCACCGTCGCCGACGGCGAGCAGGCGCTGGCGTTGCTGCTGGAGCGTCCCGGCCTCGGCCTGCTGGTCACCGCGCTGCCCACCCACGACAGCCTGGCCCTGGTCCGCCAGGTGCGGCAGTCGGCGCGGGCCACCCTGCCGGCGATCATCCTCTCGGCGGATGCCGACGTGCAGGACGCCATCGATGCCCTGCACCTGAAGGTGCTGGATTTCCTCCTGCAACCGGTGGACCCCTCGGTGCTGGTGACCCTGATCCGCAACGAGATCGGGGCGCCGCCGAAGAAGCCGCCGCGGAGGCGGGGGAGGCCCGGGGAAGACGCCCGCCGGGAGCGCATGACCCTCGTCAGCGCCTGAACCGACGCCATGAAAAAAGCCGCCCGAGGGCGGCTTTTTCGTCAGGCGGGCGACTCAGCGGCCGTGCTTGGCCTTGAACTCCCGACGACGGCGGTGCAGCACTGGCTCGGTGTAGCCGTTGGGCTGGCGGGTGCCTTCCACCACCAGTTCCAGGGCCGCCTGGAACGCCACGCTGGCGTCGAAGTCCGGCGCCATGGGGCGGTAGGCGGGGTCGTTGGCGTTCTGCCGGTCCACCACCGCGGCCATGCGCTTGAGGCTTTCCTCCACCTGCTCGCGGGTGATCACCCCGTGGTGCAGCCAGTTGGCCAGCAACTGGCTGGAGATGCGCAGGGTGGCGCGGTCTTCCATCAGGCCGACGTCATTGATGTCGGGGACCTTGGAGCAACCGACGCCCTGGTCGATCCAGCGCACCACGTAGCCGAGGATGCCCTGGGCGTTGTTGTCGATCTCGTGCTTGATCTCCTCGGCGCTCCAGTCGGTGCGGGGCGCCAGGGGCAGGGTGAGGATGTCGTCCAGGGACGCCGGGGTGCGGCTGGCCAGCTCCGCCTGGCGGGCGAACACGTCCACCTTGTGGTAGTGCAGGGCGTGCAGGGTGGCCGCGGTGGGCGAGGGGACCCAGGCGGTGTTGGCGCCGGACAGCGGGTGGCCAACCTTCTGCTCCAGCATGGCCGCCATCAGGTCGGGCATCGCCCACATGCCCTTGCCGATCTGCGCCTTGCCTTGCAGGCCGGTGGCCAGGCCGACATCGACGTTGTTGTTCTCGTAGGCGCCGATCCACTTCTCGCTCTTCATGGCTGCCTTGCGCACCACGGCGCCGGCCTCCATGGAGGTGTGGATCTCGTCGCCGGTGCGGTCGAGGAAGCCGGTGTTGATGAACACCACGCGGTCCCGGGCGGCGCGGATGCAGGCCTTGAGGTTCACCGTGGTGCGGCGCTCCTCGTCCATGATGCCCACCTTGAGGGTATGGCGCGGCAGGCCGAGGACGTCCTCGACGCGGCCGAACAGCTCGTCGGTGAACGCTACTTCCTCGGGGCCGTGCATCTTCGGCTTGACGATGTACACGCTGCCGGTGCGGCTGTTGCGACGGCTGGTGTCGCCCTTGAGGTCGTGGAGGGCGACCAGGCTGGTGAACAGGCCGTCCTGGATGCCTTCCGGCACCTCGTTGCCCTGGCCGTCGAGGATCGCGTCGTTGGTCATCAGGTGGCCAACGTTGCGAATGAACAGCAGGGAGCGGCCGTGCAGGGTCAGGGCGCCGCCGTCGGCTGCGGTGTAGTTGCGGTCGGCGTACATCACCCGGGTGAAGGTCTTGCCGTTCTTGGTGACCTGCTCGGCCAGATCGCCCTTCATCAGGCCCAGCCAGTTGCGGTACACCACCACCTTGTCGTCGGCGTCCACCGCCGCCACCGAATCCTCGCAGTCCATGATGGTGGTCAGCGCGGACTCCATCAGCACGTCCTTCACGCCGGCGGCGTCGGTACGGCCGATGGGGCTGTCGGGGTCGATCTGGATCTCGAAGTGCAGGCCGTTGTGGGTGAGCAGGATGGCCTTGGGCGCCGCGGCGTCGCCCTGGAAGCCGGCGAACTGGGCGGCTTCCTTCAGGCCGGTTTCGTTGCCGTCAGCGAGATTCACCACCAGCTTGTCGCCGTAGACCACGTAGGCGCGGGCGTCACGGTGGGAGCCGTTGGCCAGCGGCGCGGCCTCGTCGAGGAAGGCGCGGGCGAAGGCGATCACCTTGTCGCCGCGAACCTGGTTGTAGCCCTTGCCCTTCTCCGCGCCGCCGTCCTCGGGAATCGCGTCGGTACCGTACAGCGCGTCGTACAGCGAGCCCCAGCGGGCATTGGCGGCGTTCAGGGCGAAGCGCGCGTTCATCACCGGCACCACCAACTGCGGGCCGGCCATGTGGGCGATTTCCTGGTCAACGTTCTGGGTGGTGGCGTGGAAGTCCTCCACCTCCGGCAGCAGGTAGCCGATTTCCTGGAGGAAGGCCTTGTAGGCAGCGGCGTCGTGGGCCTGGCCGGCGCGGGCGCGGTGCCACTCGTCGATGCGGGCCTGCAGGGCGTCACGCTTGGCGAGCAGGGCAGCGTTCTTCGGTGCGAGGTCGGCGATCACCTGCTCGGCCCCCTTCCAGAAGGCGTCGGCGGAAAGGCCGGTACCGGGAATGGCTTCGTTGTTGACGAAGTCGTACAGGACTTTGGCGACCTGCAGGCCACCGACACGAACGCGTTCAGTCATTGCTTGCCTCACTCTGCTCACTGTTTCGGCTCGCACGCGTGCGGTCGCGAGCGAGCCGGCGACGGATCTTGTAGTCCGGAACGCGGCATACTACATGAATTTCCGCGAGAACATCAGCGGCGGGCGTGTCGCGATACGACCCGGTGCTACGTTCCAGTCACGTTGATTTGTATACAAATTAAATAAATATTGTCTCTTTTTGGTGTTCTGAAGGTATACATATGGCCCGGCATTGTCCAATGCCGGTCGCGACCTTGGGCCGCAGGCGCGACGGCGGCGCTTGCCTATACTCCAGCGATTGCCGCCCCGGAGCCTATCCCGATGACCATCCTGCCCGCCACCGAACGCGACCTCGACGATTTGGCGAGCCTGTTCGCCGCTTACCTGGAGTTCTATGAAGTGGCGCGGCCTCTTGCTCACATCCGGGCCTTCCTGGCGGAGCGCCTGGCCCGGGGCGATTCGCACCTGCTGCTGGCCAGGGACGGGAACGCCGCCCTCGGTTTCGTCCAGCTCTACCCCTACCACGCCTCGCTGCTGCTGGAACCGGCCTGGCTGCTCAGCGACCTGTTCGTGCGCAAGGCGGCGCGCCGGCGCGGCGTCGGCGCCGCGCTGATGGAGGCCGCCCGCACCTTCGCCGAGGACCACGGCGCCTGCGGCATCCAGCTGGAAACGGCGAAGACCAACCGGGTCGGCCAGGCGCTGTACGAGCGCCTGGGCTACGTGCGCGACGACGTGTTCTACACCTACTGGCTGAGCCTGGCCGGCGGGCGTCCGCCGGCGCGGACCCTGGACAGCGCGCCCCTGTCTACCCCCGCCTCCTGAGCCCTCCCGGCCGGCACCGTTCTCCGGCGGGGCATCGCGCGCCGTGACGTTCGGGCCGCGGCCGGGTCCCACCTTTCAGGCCGTTCGCCGATTCAACCCGAGGAGGTTTCCATGGATCACCTGGTACTCACCGTCATCGCCGCCGACCAGCCGGGCCTGGTGGAGCGCATCGCCCAGTGCATCGCCCGCCACGGCGGCAACTGGCTGGACAGCCGCATGGCACGGATGGCCGGGCAGTTCGCCGGCATCCTGCGCATCGCCGTGCCCGCCGACCGCTACGACGACCTGGTGCAGGGCCTGCAGGGGCTGGAAGAGCAGGGCATTCGCGTGCAGTTCGCCGGCGGCGGGCAGGAGCCCGGCGCTGCGGGGCGCGCCATCGAGCTGGATCTGGTGGGCAACGACCGGCCAGGGATCGTCCGCGACATCACCCGGGCCCTGGCCGAACAGGGCGTGAACCTGGAGCGGCTGCACACCGAGGTGCTGCCGGCGCCCATGAGCGGCGAGCCGCTGTTCCACGCCCAGGCGTCGCTGGCGGTACCCGCCGGCGCGTCCTTGGAAGCCTTGCAGGCGCACCTGGAGTCCCTGGCCGATGAGCTGATGGTGGAACTGCGCCTGAACCCCGAGGCGCCGCGCTGACGGTTATCCCCGGCACGCGTGGACAGCGCTGTGGATAAGCTGGGGGCGTGCGGGCCGGGCCCGGAGCGGCCGGGGCCTGCCGCGGGTCGACCGAAAAACGAACAGCGGCAAGGGGTTATGCACGCCTTCTGGGGATGGCGTTGTGGATAACCCCGGGATGATCGGCCCGGCGCCGCATGGCACGCGGGCTCCAAGCGCGCGGTGATTTTTCGCTCAGTTGCGCCGCAGGGTCAGCCAGGCGTCGACGCTGTAGACCGCCAGCCCGGCCCAGATGCAGGCGAAGGCCAGCAGGCGGCTGGGGTCGAAATGCTCGTCGTAGACGAAAACCGCCAGCAGCAGCACCAGGGTCGGCGCCAGGTACTGGAGGAACCCCAGGGTGGCGAAGGGCAGGTGGCGCGCCGCGGCGTTGAAGCAGATCAGCGGGCACAGGGTGATCGGCCCCGCGGCGATCAGCCAGAGCGCCTGGGAGGTGCTCCAGAAGCTGGCCTGCTCGCTCTGGGCGGCCGGGTTCAGCACCAGCCAGGCGATGGCCGCGGGTACCAGCAGCCAGGTCTCCACCACCAACCCCGGTAGCGCCGCCACCGGCGCTTTCTTGCGGATCAGGCCGTAGAAACCGAAGGTCAGCGCCAGCATCAGGGACACCCAGGGCAGGCTGCCGGCGTGCCAGATCTGCTGGGCCACCCCGAGGCAGGCGAGGCCCACCGCCAGCCATTGCAGGCGACGCAGGCGTTCGCCCAGCAGCATCAGCCCCAGCAGCACGTTGACCAGCGGGTTGATGTAGTAGCCCAGGCTGGTTTCCAGCATGCGCCCGTTGTTCACCGCCCAGACGTACACCAGCCAGTTGGTGGCGATCAGCGCGCCGCTCAGGGTCAGCACCGCCAGGCGCCGCGGGTTCTCGCGCAGCTCGCGCCACCAGCCGGGGTGTTTCCACACGCCCAGCAGCAGGCTGCCGAACAGCGCGGCCCAGAGCACCCGATGGACCACGATCTCGATGGCGGGCACCGCCTGGATGACCTTGAAGTACAGCGGGAACAGGCCCCAGAGGGTGTAGGCGATGAGACCGAGGCAATAGCCGAGACGCGGGTTCGCGGTGCGCATGGGAGTCCTTGGGTACTACGGGGGAGCCGGCCATTCTAGGCGCTGCGGGGAAAGTCTTCGACCGGGCGCGGGCGGGATTGCGTCGCGCCGGACCGTGCCGGCCTGACGGGGATGGCCGAACAGGTAGTGCCGGCTCGCGGTAACGTGATCGCGAAGGCCTAGACCGGAAAACCGGGACCGGCACGCGGCGCGCCGGGCCGGCTCAGTACAGGCGCAGCGGTTCCTCGTCGAGGGCCGCGCACTGCTCCCGCAGGATCAGCACCTGCTCGCCCCAGTAGCGTTCGCTGCCGAACCAGGAAAAGCTGCGGGGGAACGCCGGGTCGTCCCAGCGCCGCGCCAGCCAGGCGCTGTAGTGCAGCAGGCGCAGGGCGCGCAGCCCCTCCAGCAGCGGCAGCTGGCGGGCGTCGAAGTCGTGGAATTCCTGGTAGCCCTCCACCAGTTCGGCGAGTTGGCCCAGGCGTTCCTGGCGGTCGCCGGCCAGCATCATCCACAGGTCCTGCAGCGCCGGACCCATGCGGCAGTCGTCCAGGTCGACGATATGGAAGGCGTCGTCGCGGCACAGCAGGTTGCCAGGGTGGCAGTCGCCGTGGAGGCGGATCGGCGTGTAGCGCGTGTCGGCGAACAGCCGGTCGAGCCGCGCCAGCAGGTCGCGGGCCACCGACTCGTAGGCCGGCAGCAGCGCGGCGGGGACGAAGCCCCCCTCCAGCAGGGTGGCCAGGGATGCATGGCCGAAGTGCTCCACGGTCAGCGCCTCGCGGTGGGCGAACGGGTGCATCGCGCCGACCCCGTGCAGGCGGCCCAGTAGCTGCCCCAGACGGTACAGGTGCTCCAGGTTGCCCGGCTCCGGTGCCCGCCCGCCGCGGCGCGGGAACAGCGCGAAGCGGAAGCCGGCGTGGCTGAACAGCGTCTCGCCGTCCCTCGTCAGGGGCGCCACCACCGGCACGTCCCGCTCCGCCAGTTCGGCGGCGAAGGCGTGCTCCTCGCGGATCGCCTCGTCGCTCCAGCGGGCCGGGCGATAGAACTTGGCGATCAGGGGCTGCTCGTCCTCGATGCCCACCTGGTAGACGCGGTTCTCGTAGCTGTTGAGCGCCAGCACCCGGGCGTCACTGAGGTAGCCGAGGCTCTCCACGGCATCCAGGACCAGGTCGGGGGTGAGTTCGGCGAAGGGATGGGACATGCGACGATTCCGGCAACACGGGGCGCCCAGTGTAGCGCGGCCCGCCCCTGGCGGCGCGCGGGCCGACCCGAGGCGGGAGTGGGGACTCATTACGGTCCGCGGTTTTCGATGCTTCGCCGGTGCCGGTGCCGGTGAGGGGCGTGAGGGCGCAATGCCGATGCACATACCGGTCGCGGGCACGCCTAGAGTGCGGTCCCCAGCAGCACCTGGCTGGCGGCCACCCGGACCGAGACCGGTGAGCCGGGGGCCAGCGCCAGGGTCTGCAGGCGCTCCGCCGTGGCCAGGGCGCACAGCACCTGGCCACCCGGCAGCAGGATGCGCACTTCGGCGGGCCCTTCGTCCGCCGGCAGCACCTGCTCCACCTGCCCGTCCAGGCGATTGTCGCCGGGCGCGACCGGCGCCGAGGGCGCCTGCACGTCGAGCCAACCGGCCTTGATCAGGGCCACCGCCGCCACGCCTTCCCGCAGTTCCAGGGCCTCGGTGCTGGCATGGGTGATCTGCGCCTGGATGCGCTCGCCGCCGTTCAGGGCGAGGGTCACCCGGTCGTTGTGGCCCTCGGTCTCGATGACCAGCACCCGGCCGCTCAACTGGTTGCGTGCGCTGGTGCGCAGCAGCAGGCGGCCGAGCAGTTGCAGGTCATCCTCGCCGCCCAGCAGCAGGGCCCGGGCCCGCTCCAGGCGCTGGTAGAGCGCCAGCACCCGCTGGCCCTCCTCGGTCAACTGCGCGCCACCCCCGCCCCGCCCGCCGACGCTGCGCGCCACCAGCGGGCGGTCGGCCAGGTTGTTCAGCGCGTCCACCGCGTCCCAGGCCGCCTTGTAGCTCAGGCCCACCGCCCGGGCCGCGCGGCTGATGGAACCGTCGGCGGCGATCCGCTCCAGCAGGGCGAAGCGCCGCGGCTGGCGCAGCAACTGGTGGGCGAGGGCGTCAGGCAGGGACATGGCGGCGAGCGGGTGGCGGTCGATGCCCCACCATGGGCGATCGCTCCCGGCGGGTCAATGCGGTCAGTCGCCGGGCTTCGGCGTGCGCGCCAGGCAGTAGACGTCCACCCGGGCGGCCCCGGCGCGACGCAGCAGGCGTGCCAGGGCCTCGGCGGTGGCGCCGGTGGTGAGCACGTCGTCCACCAGGGCCAAGTGGCGGCCGGCGGGCGTCGCGCGGGGCTCCAGGGCGAAGGCCTGGCGCAGGTTGCGCTGGCGGCTAGCGGCATCCAGGGCCTGCTGGGCAGGGGTGTCGCGGTCCCGCCGTAGCCAGTCGTGGCGCTGGGCCAGGCCCAGGTCGGCGGCCAGCCAGCCGGCGAGCAGGCCGGCTTGGTTGAAGCCCCGGGCCCGCAGCCGCGCCCGGGCGAGGGGCACCGGAAGCAGCAGCTCGGGCCTGGGCAGGCCCTCGGCGAAGGCGTGGCGCAGGTGTTCGGCCAGCAGGTCGGCGAGCATTCGCCCCTGGGGCCAGCGGGCGCGATGCTTGAAACCGGTGACCAGGCTGTCCACCGGGAAGCCGTAGCGCCAGGGCACCTCGACCCGCTCGAAGGACGGCGGCCGGCGCAGGCAGGCGCCGCAGACCTGGCCGCTCACCGGCAGGGGCAGTGCACAGGTCTCGCAGCGTGCCTGCAGCCACGGCAGGTCCAGCAGGCAGCCGGGGCAGATCGGCGCGGCGGCGGACGGGTCGGCGCCCAGGCCGCACAGGGTGCAGGCGGCGCGCAGGTGCAGCCAGGTGGGCGGCCAGTGCAGGTGTGCACGGAGACTCGCTACGAACGTGTCGGACATCGTCGGCCCCTCCCTGGGCCGGGGTGCTGCGGGACCGATGTCCCGGAGTGCGCCAGTCTAGCCGCTCGGCAGGCGGACGCCGGCGGGGGCGCTAGTGGATCAGCCAGCTCATGACGATGAGCCCGAGGAAGATCCAGATGATCCCGCCGATGATGGAGCGGCGCATGAGGGCGCGGATGCCGGCGAACAGCAACAGCAGGCCCAGCGCCAGCAGGATGAAGCTGAAGATCGACACGTCCATGCCGATGGCCCGGGCCATGCCGTGGAGGAAATCGTCCATGGCCGCCCAGATGGTTCCGAGCACGCCGGACAACAGGTCGACGATGAACCGGATCGCCTGGCCGACGGTATGGCCCAGCCAGTCGAAGAACGCCTCTGCATGCATGGGGGAGGTCTCGTATGAGGGATGCATCTTGGAGTGGCGCGGGGCGGGCGAGGTTCGTTTCTGGCGCGATGTTCAATCCGTGAGCAGTTGTCGACCTGTGTCCTGGTTCGGGTTGACAGCGTCCGAGGGGTTCCCAATGATTGCCGGAAGCCTGATCCGGACTTTCGCCCGAGACACCCCTTCCACAAGAGCGCCGCCCGAGCGCGCCGAGGACCCTCCATGAGCGCCACCGCCCACCTGGAAACCCGTCACGACTGGACGCTCGCGGACGTCCGCGCGCTGTTCCAGCAGCCGTTCAACGACCTGCTGTTCCAGGCGCAGACCGTGCACCGCGCCCATTTCGACCCCAATCGCGTGCAGGTCTCCACCCTGCTGTCCATCAAGACCGGCGCCTGCCCGGAGGACTGCAAGTACTGCCCGCAGTCCGGCCACTACGACACCGGGCTGGACAAGGAAAAGCTGATGGAGGTGCAGAAGGTCCTGGAGGCCGCCGCCCAGGCCAAGGCCATCGGCTCCACCCGCTTCTGCATGGGCGCGGCCTGGAAGCATCCGTCCGCCAAGGACATGCCCTACGTGCTGGAGATGGTGAAGGGCGTCAAGCGCCTGGGCCTCGAGACCTGCATGACCCTGGGCCGCCTGGACCAGGAGCAGACCCAGGCCCTGGCCGAGGCCGGGCTCGACTACTACAACCACAACCTGGACACCTCGCCGGAGTTCTACGGCAACATCATCACCACCCGCACCTATGGCGAGCGCCTGCAGACCCTGGCCTACGTGCGCGACGCCGGCATGAAGATCTGTTCCGGCGGCATCCTCGGCATGGGCGAGTCCCTGGACGACCGTGCCGGGCTGCTGATCCAGCTGGCCAACCTGCCGGAGCACCCGGAATCGGTACCCATCAACATGCTGGTGAAGGTCAAGGGCACGCCCCTGGCCGAGGCGGAGGACGTGGACCCCTTCGACTTCATCCGCACCCTGGCGGTGGCGCGCATCCTGATGCCGAAGTCCCACGTGCGGCTGTCCGCCGGCCGCGAGCAGATGAACGAGCAGATGCAGGCCCTGGCCTTCATGGCCGGCGCCAACTCCATCTTCTATGGCGAGAAGCTGCTGACCACCACCAACCCCCAGGCCGACAAGGACATGCAACTGTTCGCCCGCCTGGGCATCCAGCCCGAAGCCCGCGAGGAGCACGACGACGAGGTGCACCAGGCGGCCATCGAGCAGGCCCTGGTGGAGCAGCGGGATTCCGCGCTGTTCTACGACGCTGCCTCTGCCTGACGCCTCGTGGCGGATGACTGACGCGCCCGCCACCCGGCGTCCGCCGCGACGCGTAGGGTGGCGGGGCCGCGTGCGGTGCTCCTGCCCCTGCCGGTACCTGACCCGATGACCTTCGACCTTTCCGCCCGCCTCGCCGAACGCCGTGCGGCGCACCTCTATCGCCAGCGCCCGCTCTTGGCGTCGCCCCAGGGGCCCGAGGTGACGGTGGACGGCGAGCGCCTGCTGGCGTTCTCCTCCAACGATTACCTGGGCCTGGCCAACCACCCCGAGGTAATCGAGGCACTGCAGGCCGGCGCCGCCCGCTGGGGCGCTGGCGGGGGGGCGTCGCACCTGGTGATCGGCCATGGCGAGCCGCACCACGCCCTGGAAGAGGCCCTGGCGGCCTTCACCGGCCGGCCACGGGCGCTGCTGTTCTCCACCGGCTACATGGCCAACCTGGCGGCCATCACGGCGCTGGTCGGCCAGGGCGACAGCGTCCTGCAGGACCGCCTGAACCACGCCTCTTTGCTGGACGGCGGCCTGCTGTCCGGGGCGCGCTTCTCCCGCTACCTGCACAACGACGCGGCCAGCCTCGCCACCCGCCTGGACAAGGCCAGCGGCAACACCCTGGTGGTGAGCGACGGCGTGTTCAGCATGGACGGCGACCTGGCCGAGCTGCCGGCCCTGTGCGCCACCGCCCGCGCCCGCGGGGCCTGGGTGATGGTGGACGACGCCCATGGCGTCGGCGTGCTGGGCGCCCAGGGCGGCGGGATCGTCGAGCACTTCGGGCTGGGGATGGATGACGTGCCGGTGCTGGTGGGAACCCTCGGCAAGGCCTTCGGCACGGCCGGCGCCTTCGTCGCCGGCAGCGAAGCGCTGATCGAGACCCTGATCCAGTTCGCCCGCCCCTACATCTACACCACCAGCCAGCCGCCGGCGGTGGCGTGCGCCAGCCTGAAGAGCCTGGCGCTGCTGCGCAGCGAGGGCTGGCGGCGGGAACACCTGAACCGCCTGATCGCGCGCTTCCGCCAGGGCGCCGCGGCGATCGGCCTGGACCTGATGGACAGCCCGACGCCGATCCAGCCGGTCCGCGTCGGCGACAGCGCCCGCGCCCTGCGCCTGTCCGCCCTGCTGCGGGCCCGCGGCCTGCTGGTGGGGGCGATCCGCCCGCCCACGGTGCCGGCCGGCAGCGCACGCCTGCGGGTTACTCTCAGCGCCGCCCACAGCGAGGCCCAGGTGGACCGCCTGCTGGAGGCCCTGGCGGCTGCCTGGCGTGAACTCGGCGACGCCGGCACGGAGACCGTCCATGGCTGAAACCCTGGTCCTGCTGCCGGGCTGGGCGCTGGGCCCGGCCGCCCTGGCGCCCCTGGCCGATGCCCTTCGCGCGGCGGCGCCGTCCCTCGTGGTTCAGGTGGTCGCGCTGCCCGACGGGCCGGCGCCCCAGGCCTGGCTGGACCGCCTGGATGCCGTCGTACCCGCCGGCGCCTGGCTGGCCGGCTGGTCCCTCGGCGGCATGCTGGCGCTGCACCTGGCGGCGCGGCGCGGCGCCGATTGCCCCGGCATGATCGGCATCGCCAGCGCCCCCTGCTTCCGCGCCCGGGCCGACTGGCCGGCGGCCATGCCCGCCGCCACCTTCGACGCCTTCCGTAGCGCTTGCCAAGAGGACGCCCCGGCGACCCTGCGGCGCTTCGTCTCCCTGGTCGCCCAGGGCGCTGCCGATCCGCGCGGTATCAGCCGACGCCTGCAAGCGGAACGCCCCGACCTCCCGATGGCGGTCCTGAACGCGGGCCTGGCGCTGCTGGCCGACCTGGATGGGCGCGAGGCGTTGCAGCGCTACCCCGGTCCGCGCCTACACCTGTTCGCCGAGGACGACGCCCTGGTGCCGGCCGCGGCCGCCGAGGCCCTGGCCGGCTTGCCCGGGGGCGGCACCGTGCGCTGCGTCCCCGGGGTCGGCCACGCCTGGCCCCTGGAGTGTCCGACGGAGGTGGCGGATAGCCTGCTGGCGTTCCTCGACGAGGCCGGCAAAGGGGATCGCCCGCATGCCTGATTCGACCTCTCCGGTGCTGCCCGACAAACGCCAGGTGGCCGCCTCGTTCTCCCGGGCGGCGGCCAGCTACGACGCCGTGGCGGGGCTCCAGCGGGCCGTGGGCGAGCGGCTGCTGGCCCAACTGCCCACGCTGGCGCCGACGCGCTGGCTCGACCTGGGCAGCGGCACCGGCCACTTTTCCCGCGCCCTGGCGCGGCGCTATCCGGCGGCCGAGGGCCTGGCCCTGGACATCGCCGAAGGCATGCTGCGCCATGCCCGCCCCCAGGGCGGCGCCCGGCACTTCCTCGCCGGCGACGCCGAGCGGCTGCCTCTGGCGCCGGCCAGCCTCGACTTGGTATTCAGCAGCCTGGCGCTGCAATGGTGCGCCGACTTCGCCAGCGTGCTGGCCGAGGCCCGGCGCGTGCTGCGGCCCGGTGGCCTGCTGGCCTTCACCAGCCTGTGCAGCGGCACCTTGCAGGAGCTGCGGGACAGCTGGGCCGACGTGGACGGCTTCGTCCACGTCAATCGCTTCCGCCCTTTCGAGCGCTATCGCCAGCTCTGCCAGGCCAGCGGTCTGCAACCGCTACTGCTGGAACAGCGCCCTGCAGTGCTGCACTTCGCCGACCTGCGCCAGCTGACCGGCGAGCTCAAGGCCCTGGGTGCCCATAACCTCAACCCCGGTCGGCCCGGCGGCCTCACCGGGCGTGCCCGGCTGCGGGCGCTGGCGGCGGCCTACGAACGCCGGCGGGTCGCCGAGGGCCTGCCCGCCACCTACCAGGTGGTCTATGGCCTGCTGCGCAAGGAGTCCTGATGCCTGCTTTCTTCGTCACCGGCACCGATACCGAGGTGGGCAAGACCACCATGTCCGCCGGCCTGCTGCACGGGGCACGGCGGGCGGGCCTGAGCACCGCCGCGGCCAAGCCGGTGGCGTCCGGCTGCGAGCCCGGCCCCGACGGCCTGCGCAACGCCGATGCCCTGGCGCTGCTGGGGGAATGCTCCCTGGCGCTGCGCTACGAGGAGGTCAACCCCCTGGCTTTAGCACCGGCTATCGCCCCGCACCTGGCGGCCCGGGAAGCGGGGGTCGAGCTGAGCGTGGCGGCCCTGGCCGGCCCGGTCCGGCGCATCCTCGCCCGGCATGCGGACTTCACCCTGGTGGAGGGCGCCGGCGGCTGGCGCGTGCCCCTGGGCGGGCGGGAGACCCTGGCGGACTTGGCCGTGGCCCTGGGGCTGCCGGTGATTCTGGTAGTCGGCGTGCGCCTGGGCTGCATCAACCATGCGCTGCTGAGTGCCGAGGCGATCCTGCGGGACGGGCTGCCCCTGGCGGGCTGGGTCGCCAACCTGGTCGACCCCGCCACGGCGCGCCTGGAGGACAACCTGGCGACCCTGGCCGAGCGCCTGCCGGCACCCTGCCTGGGGCAAGTGCCGCATCTGGCCGACCCGACGCCCGCGGCGGTGGCAGCACACCTGCGCCGGCCCTGAATAAAGGCCGTGCATCGGCACGCGTGCGTTGGCTGTACATTTTTTGCGCTTTTTCTGCTTCAATGGGGGTGTCCATCCCTTTTCAGCATGAGGAGCGCCCTATGCAAATCTCGGGAAGCGCTTTCTATTCGGGCCTGAATACCGTCCAGTCCGGGCAGCGGCGCATCGACCAGGCCTCTGTCGACATCGCCGGTTCCAGCCTGGCCCGCTCGCGGCAGTCCGACGCCCAAGCGCGGTCGAATGTGGACTTGCCGGACGCCATGGTCAGCCTGACCACGGGCAAGCTGGAAGCGGAAGCCGGCGCCCGCGTACTGAAGACCGCCGACGACGTACTCGGCACCCTGATCGACATCCGCGCCTGACCTCACGCCGCCGTTCATCGGCGGCGCCTTCGTTTCCACGCGAGGGAGTTCTTCCATGCAGATCGGCGGCGCGCTGACCTCTCCCCTCGCTTCGGCGCCGTATGCGTTGCCGGCGCGCGCCGTATCCCCTGACACCACCCCCGACCTCGCCCGCGCCAGCCAGGCGCCGGTCACCGCATCCTCCGACGCCGCCGGTAACCGGCGCTCCGCCGATGACGACGACGAGCGCCAGCAGGCCGAGGACCAGCAACGCATCCAGGAACTGGCCAATCGCGACCGGGCAGTGCGCGCCCACGAGCAGGCCCATGGCGCCGCGGGCGGCGCCTATGCCGGGGCGCCGTCCTACACCTTCCAGCGCGGCCCTGATGGCAAGCGCTACGCCGTCGGCGGCGAGGTGAGCATCCAGGTGGGCACGTCGTCGGACGACCCCGAGACCACCCTGCAGCAGATGCAGATCGTCCAGGCCGCCGCCCTGGCGCCGGCCGATCCCTCCGCTCAAGACCTCAGCGTCGCCGCCCGCGCCAGCGCCCAGGCGGCCCAGGCCCGCAGCGACCTGGCGAAGCAGCGCCGCGAGGAGGCGGACGCCACCCGCCATGACGCCCCCGCGGCGCAAGTGGCGGCCTACCGGCAGGTGGTCGATGGCGGCGCCGATTCCGGATCGTCGTTGCACCTGAGCGCCTGACGACCGATGGGCGGGAGCTTGACAAGGGCATGCGGGTAAACGTAAGTTTCAAACACCTGTTTGACCGCTGGGGCGCCCGCTTGCGTCTCGCGGCAGTGCTTGAGCCGTAGACGACCGGTGCACCGGTCACCTATCCAGGAACCCACCGCAGAGGTTTACCGCTATGCCTGATTACAAGGCCCCCTTGCGCGACATCCGTTTCGTCCGCGACGAGCTGCTCGGTTACGACGCGCACTACCAGAGCATCCCGGGTTGCCAGGACGCCACGCCGGACATGGTCAACGCCATCCTCGAGGAAGGCGCCAAGTTCTGCGAGCAGGTGATCGCGCCGCTGAACCGGGTCGGCGATCAGGAAGGCTGCACCTGGAGCCCGGAGGGCGTGAAGACCCCCACCGGCTTCAAGGAAGCCTACAAGCAGTTCGTCGAAGGCGGCTGGCCCAGCCTCGCCCATGACGTCGAGCACGGCGGCCAGGGCCTGCCGGAATCCCTCGGCATCGCGGTCAGCGAAATGGTCGGCCAGGCCAACTGGTCCTGGGGCATGTACCCCGGCCTGTCCCACGGCGCCATGAACACCCTGCACGCCCACGGCACGCCCGAGCAGCAGTCCACCTACCTGACCAAGCTGGTGTCCGGCGAATGGACCGGCACCATGTGCCTGACCGAGCCCCACTGCGGCACCGACCTGGGCATCCTGCGCACCAAGGCCGAGCCCCAGGCCGACGGCAGCTACCAGGTCACCGGCACCAAGATCTTCATCTCGGCCGGCGAACACGACATGGCCGACAACATCGTCCACATCGTGCTGGCCCGCCTGCCCGATGCTCCCCAGGGCACCAAGGGCATCTCCCTGTTCATCGTGCCGAAGTTCCTTCCCACCGCCGACGGCGGCGTGGGCGAGCGCAACGCGGTCAGCTGCGGCTCCCTCGAACACAAGATGGGCATCCACGGCAACGCCACCTGCGTGATGAACTTCGACGGCGCCACCGGCTTCCTGATCGGCCCACCGAACAAGGGCCTGAACTGCATGTTCACTTTCATGAACACCGCGCGCCTGGGCACCGCCCTGCAGGGCCTGGCCCACGCGGAGATCGGCTTCCAGGGCGGCATCGCCTACGCCCGCGAGCGTCTGCAGATGCGTTCCCTGACCGGTCCGAAGGCACCGGAGAAGGCCGCCGACCCGATCATCGTGCACCCCGACGTGCGCCGCATGCTGCTGACCATGAAGGCGTTCGCCGAAGGCAACCGGGCGATGCTCTACTACGCGGCCAAGCAGGTGGACATCGTCCAGCGCAGCGAGGACGAGGAGCAGAAGAAGGCCGCCGACGCAATGCTGGCGTTCCTCACCCCGATCGCCAAGGCGTTCATGACCGAAGTGGGCTTCGAAGCCGCCAACCACGGCGTGCAGATCTATGGCGGCCACGGCTTCATCGCCGAGCACGGCATGGAGCAGAACGTCCGCGACAGCCGCATCTCCTGCCTGTACGAAGGCACCACCGGCGTGCAGGCCCTCGACCTGCTGGGCCGCAAGGTGCTGATGACCCAGGGTGAAGCGCTCAAGGGCTTCACCAAGGTGGTCCACAAGTTCTGCCAGGCCCAGGAAGGCAACGAGTCCCTGAAGGACTTCGTCGCCCCGCTGGCCCAACTGAACAAGGAGTGGGGCGAGCTGACCATGAAGGTCGGCATGGCTGCCATGAAGGACCGCGAGGAAGTCGGGGCCGCCTCGGTGGACTACCTGATGTACTCCGGCTACGTCTGCCTGGCGTACTTCTGGGCCGACATGGCTCGCGTCGCCGCGGAGAAACTGGCCGCCGGTGCCGGCGACGAAGCCTTCTACAAGGCCAAGCTGCAGACCGCGCGCTTCTACTATGCGCGCATCCTGCCGCGTACCCGCGCCCACGTCGCCTCCATGCTCTCCGGGGCATCCAACCTGATGGACATGGCCGAAGAAGACTTCGCCCTCGGCTACTGATCCGTCGCGTGTATTGAAAGAGCCCGCCTTGGCGGGCTTTTTCATGCCCGCGGAACAGGTCATGTGCCGGACGGCTGATGCCAAGGCGGAAGCACGATGACATCATGGTCCGTTCCGTTTCCGCTTCCCAGGTGCTTTCGTGCGGACTCCGCCGCCCCATCGCCTCAGCCATTTCCTGCCTCCTGCGCTGATCCTCGGCGCCGGGGCGGTGGCCGGGTCCCTCGCGGACATGAGCAGCTTCTTCGTCTCGCTGTTCAACGTGCTGCCGACCCTGCTGCTGTTGCTGGGCGGCGCCCTCTGCGGCGTCTACGGCCGGCTGCGCCAACTGTTCCTGCTGCTGGTGGTGTACCTGCTGTACTACCAGCTGGACACCCAGGTGGACCACTACCAGGGCAACGGCACCCTGCGGGACGACGCGCCGCTGGTGTTCCACCTGGGTAGCCTGCTGCTGCCGTTGCTGTACGGGGTGTATGGCTGCTGGCGCGAGCGCACCCACCCGCTGGGCGACCTGCTGGCGCGGTCCGCCGTGCTACTGGCGGTGCTGGGGCTCGCCGACCTGCTGGCCCGCGCCTGGCCGGACGCGCTGCTGGGCGGCATGAGCACGGTGTTCTGGCCCGCCCTCCAAGGCAATCTGGTGCAGCTGGCCTACCCATTGTTCCTGATGGCGGCCGGCCTGCTGCTGGCGGTCTACCTGCGCCAGCCGCGCCCGCTGCACGCTGCCCAGGCCCTGGGCCTGCTGGCCCTGTGGTGGATGCTGCCGCGCGTCTTCGTGCTGCCCCATGTGTTGAACACCATGAGCAGCCTGGCGATGCTGGCGCTCACTGTCGCCGTGGTCCATGAGGCTTACCAGATGGCCTACCGCGACGAGCTCACGGGCCTGCCCGGGCGGCGCGCCCTGAACGAACGGCTGCAGCGCCTGGGCAGGCACTACGTGCTGGCCATGGTGGACGTGGACCACTTCAAGCGCCTCAACGACCGCTATGGCCACGATGTTGGCGACCAGGTGCTGCGCATGGTCGCCGCTCATCTGCGGCGGGTGGGCGGGGGCGGCAAGGCCTATCGATACGGTGGCGAGGAATTCACCCTGGTCTTTGCCGGCCGCGACCTGGAGGCCTGCCGGGCGCCGCTGGAAACGCTGCGCCAGACGGTGGAGGAGTACCGCCTGCAGGTACGCGACCGCCACACTCGGCCCAAGGACGACGAACAGGGGCGCGCTTCGCGTACCGGGCTGGCGGGGCAGGGCATCGCCGTCACCGTGAGCATCGGCGTGGCCTTCCGCACCGAGGAGCAGCCGTTGCCTGCGGACGTGATCAAGGCGGCGGACAAGGCGCTCTACGCCGCGAAGGGTGCCGGTCGCAACCGGATCTCGGTCCACGGCCCGCGTTATCGTGGTGCGGTCCGGGTGGCGCGAAGGGCGGGTTGATCGGATCGGCCGGTGGCAGGGCGCCTTCGGCATCCACCGTATGAAAGCATTCGCCGCAGGCGGGTTCGCGGCGGCTTCGCAGAATGGTTTCGTGACCAAAAAATATATATGGTCACAACGAGACCCTATGTGTCTTAAAAGTTGTTCGGGTAAACTCGGACCTTTAGGGTAGGGCCGTCCGGCTCACCGATGAATCGCACGAGGATTGTTCCATGGCCGATTACAAAGCCCCCCTGCGCGACATGCGCTTCGTCCTCAATGAAGTCTTCGAGGCGCCGCGCCTCTGGGCCGGCCTGCCTGCCCTGGCTGATGTGGTGGACGCGGACACCGCCGACGCCATCCTCGAGGAAGCCGGCAAGGTCACCGCGCGCACCGTGGCGGCGCTCAACCGCAGCGGCGACGAGGAAGGCTGCCGCTGGGAAGACGGCGTGGTGCACACCCCGGCCGGTTTCCAGGAGGCCTACGCGACCTACGCCGAGGGTGGATGGATCGGCGTCGGGGGCGACCCGCTGCACGGCGGTATGGGCATGCCCAAGGCGATCTCGGCCCAGGTGGAAGAGATGGTCAACTCGGCCAACCTGTCCTTCGGCCTCTACCCGATGCTCACCGCCGGCGCCTGCCTGGCGATCAACGTCCACGGCTCCGACGAGCTGCGCCAGCGCTACCTCCCGAACATGTACGGCGGCGTCTGGGCCGGCTCCATGTGCCTCACCGAGCCCCACGCCGGCACCGACCTGGGGATCATCCGCACCCGCGCCGAGCCCCAGGCCGACGGCAGCTATAAGGTGAGCGGCACGAAGATCTTCATCACCGGCGGCGAGCACGACCTCACCGAGAACATCATCCACCTGGTGCTGGCCAAGCTGCCGGACGCGCCGCCCGGTCCGAAAGGCATCTCGCTGTTCCTGGTGCCCAAGGTGATGGTGGAGGCCGACGGTTCCCTGGGCGCGCGCAACGCGCTGTCCTGTGGCTCCATCGAGCACAAGATGGGCATCAAGGCCTCGGCCACCTGCGTGATGAACTTCGACGGCGCCACCGGCTGGCTGGTGGGTGAGGTCAACAAGGGCCTCGCCGCCATGTTCACCATGATGAACTACGAGCGCCTGGGGGTCGGCATCCAAGGCCTGTCCACTGGCGAGCGCTCCTACCAGAGCGCCGTCGAGTACGCCCGCGAGCGCTTGCAGAGCCGTTCCCCCAGCGGCCCCGAGGCCAAGGACAAGGTGGCCGACCCGATCATCGTCCACCCGGACGTGCGCCGCATGCTGCTGACCATGAAGGCGCTGAACGAGGGTGGCCGCGCGTTCTCCACCTACGTCGCGCTGCAGCTGGACACCGCCAAGTTCAGCGATGACCCGGACACCCGCCTGGCGGCGGAAGACAAGGTGGCGCTACTGACCCCCGTGGCCAAGGCGTTCCTCACCGACATGGGCCTGGAGACCACGATCCACGGCCAGCAGGTCTTCGGCGGCCACGGCTACATCCGCGAGTGGGGGCAGGAGCAACTGGTCCGCGACTGCCGGATCACCCAGATCTACGAAGGCACCAACGGCATCCAGGCCCTCGACCTGATGGGCCGCAAGGTGGTGGGCAGCGCCGGGCGTTTCTACGAGCGCTTCTCCAACGAGGTGAAAGCGTTCATCGAAAGCGCAGGCCGCGAGCAGGGCGAATTCATCGAACCGCTGAAAGCGGCCCTGGCCAACCTGGACGACCTCACCGCCTGGGTGCTGGAGCGGGCCAGGACCAACCCCAACGAGATCGGCGCCGCGTCGGTGGAGTACCTGCACGTGTTCGGCTACACCGCCTACGCCTTCATGTGGGCGCTGATGGCCAGGACGGCCTCGGGCAAGGACGGCGAGGATGCGTTCTACGCCACCAAGCTGGGCACCGCGCGTTTCTACTTCGCGCGCCTGCTGCCGCGCATCCACTCCCTGACCGCCTCGGTCAAGGCCGGCAGCGACTCCCTGTACCTGCTGGACGCCGCTCAATTCTGAGCCGCACGCGCCGCCCGTCCGGGGCGGCGCGTTTCCTGTTCCAACGCTGGCGCCGCCGGCCTGTAAGCCATCGGAGCGAGACGTGTAGTCCCGTGCCGTTTATGGGTGCCTGCGAAAAGTCCGGACACTCTGTTGGCGTGCCAGTCGACCCGCTCACAGGAAAACCGCGACGCCGTCACGTTTCCCGATTTGTAAGCAAATGCTTACGAAGCGTGCTGTCGTTGTCTGCTACCGCCCTCCAGACGGCATGGGTAATCTCTCCACCCATAGGACGCCGCGCAGGAAGCGCACTAAAAACAAGGAAGAACCTCAGGATAGCCGCCAGGATGGTGGTTCGATCACGGATGGTCAGGACACAGTCTGCAAAACCCCGCTTCGGCGGGGTTTTCTTTTTGTGCCGGAAAAAACGCTGCGAGCTTCCATTACGCGAGGGGCCAGCCGGCCTCCCGCGCCGGTGCGCTGAGGCCGTCCAGCAGCGAGCGCAGCAGTTCCAGGGTGGCTTGCTGGCGCTGGGCATCGCGGAACACCAGGCCGACCTTGAGCGGTACCCGGGGCTCGCTCAACGGCTTCCACAGCAGGCCCTGGTTGGCGTGCAGCTGCCGGGCCCGCCCGGGCAGCACGGTGGCCAGGTCGCTGTGGGGCAGGCTGTCGAGGATGCCTGCCATGTGGTTCAGCTCGGCCCGCACCTGGGGCCGCCGCCCCAGCAGCGCCAGCTGCTCCTGCCAGATCTGGCGGACGCGGAACTCCTCGCCCAGCAACAGCATGGGCAGCTCCGCCGCCTGGGCCAGGGAGACCTTCTTGAATTCCTTCAGCGGATGCTGCGGTGCGATCACCAGCTGCAGTTCGTCCTCGTACAGCGGCAGGCTGTGCAGGCCGGGCTGGCGCGGCGGCAGGAAGCCGATGCCCACGTCCAGGTTGCCGGTGAGCAGCCGCCGCTCGATCTCGATCCCCGACAGCTCGTAGATCCGCACGATCAACTGGGGCTGCGCCTGGCGCAGGCGCTCCAGCAGCAACGGCACGATGCTGGCGTTCACCGTCTGCAGGACTCCCACCGCCAGGTGCCGCGGGCTCTGGCCACGGAACGCGCGCATGGCCTCCTGGGCCCGCTCCAGGCCATCCAGCAGGACCAAGGCATGGCTGTAGAGGGTTTGGGCGGCGAGGGTCGGCAACAGTTTCTTGCCGGTGCGCTGGAACAGGTTGACGTCCAGCTTCTGCTCCAGCTGGCGGATCTGCTGGGACAGCGCCGGCTGGGACAGGCACAGGCGCTCCGCCGCACGGCCCACGTGGCCCTCCTCGTAAAGGGCGACGAAATAGCGAAGCTGGCGGAAATCCATGGGAACGGCCTCGAGCTCTCGAAGCGGAAAATGATAAGCCGTGCTTATGGAAAAAGCTGGAAAATCGAAATGGCCAGGCGTCCTGCGCCTGCCTAGGCTAGCGCCCATCGAGAGAGCCTATAGCGGGGTAGAGGCACGATGGACGCGGTGCGGGTAGCGGGGGTTTTCATAGGCAAAGCCGAAGAACTGGGTGGCGGTCTGTGCAGCGCGATCGACAAGAAGCCGGTGACACAGCGGCTGTGGCTATGGCCCCAGGGGCTGGGGAGCGACGAGCAGGGTGACCCGCGTTTCCACGGCGGCCCGGAGCGGGCCGTGCACCACTACCCGGCCGAGCACTACGCCTACTGGCGGCAGCGTTACCCCCACCTGGCCTGGCCGACGCCGGCCTTCGGCGAGAACCTCTCCACCACCGGTCTCACCGAACGGAACGTCTGCATCGGCGACCTGTTCCACTGGGGCGGTGCACTCCTGCAGGTCAGCCAGCCGCGTTCCCCTTGCTACCGCCTGAGCCGCCGCTGGACCCTGCCCGAGCTGCCCCAGCAGGTGCAGGACAGTGGTCGCTGCGGCTGGTTCTACCGGGTGCTGCAGCCGGGGTTCGTCAGCGTCGACGACGGAATCGAACTCGTCCAACGCAGCTATCCGGGCCTGACCGTCGCCCGCGCGATGCAGCAGTTCTACCACGACCCCCTGGACCGGGCCGGCCTGCGCCTGCTGCTCGACTGCCCCGCGCTGTCCGCCCGCTGGCGCGACATCGCCGCGCGGCGCCTGGCCAGCCACCAGGTGGAGGACTGGTCGGCGCGCCTGAGCGGGCTCCCGCTGGAGGGCAAACGGGCATGAGCGACTACCGCATCGCCCTGCTACGAGAGGGCCAGCTGCTCGCCGAGCTGAGCGTCGACTGCGCCCGCTACGTGGACGTCTGCCGCGAACTGCGTCGGCGGTTCCCCGGCGAGGAAGGCTTCGCCTTGCGTATCGAACGCCGCCGCGAGCTGCGCCGGATTCTCGAACAGGGCCCGGACGGGCTACGCCTGCTGGGCATCGAATACCGCCACGAGCAGGTGCCCGACCATGCGTGATCCCCTCGCCAGCCGGCGCCTGATGCCCACCCTGGAGCGGCCGCAGCCGGTCTTCGCCCGCGGGCAAGGCTCCTGGCTCTGGGATACCGACGGGCGCGCCTACCTGGATTTCAGCCAGGGCCGGGGCAGCAACAGCCTGGGTCATAGCCCGTCGGTGCTGGTGGACGCCCTGCGCCACCAGGCGGAGCGGCTGATCCAGCCGGGGCCCGCGCTGCACACCCGTGCCACCCTGGACCTGGCGGCGCGCCTCTGCCAGGCCACCGCCAGCGAGCAGGTGCAGCTCTGCGTGGACGGCGCCGAGGCCCTGCGCGGGGCACTCGCCCTGGCCCGTAAATGGGGTCGCCTGCACCGGGACGGCGCCGCGGGCATCCTGCTGGCCGGCAGCGCTCCGAGGGGGCATGCCCTCCCCGAGCCGGGCCTCGTCCAGCTCCCCTACAACGACCTGGACGCCCTGGAGGCGGCCATTCGCCCCGACCGCGTGGCGCTGGTGCTGGCGCCGGTGGATGCGGTGGACCTGGTCCCGGCCACCCTCGATTACCTCCAGGGCGCCGCCCGGCTGTGCCAGGCGCACGGTGTGTTGCTGATCCTCGACGAGACCCGTACCGGCATCGGCCGCTGCGGCGCCTTGCTGGCGGAGGAGCTGTACGGCGTGCGCGCCGACGTCCTGCTGCTGGGCAGCGGGCTGGGGGGCGGCCTGCCCCTGGCGGCGCTGCTGGCCCGGGGCAATGCCTGCTGCCTTGAACCAGGCGATTGCAACGAGCCCCAGGGTGGCGCCTTGGTCAGCGCTGCCGGCCAGGCGGTGCTGGACAGCGTGCTGGAGCCGGATTTCCTGGTCCGCGTCCGGCGTGCCAGCGATCACCTGCGGGACGGCCTGGCGCGGGTCGCCCGCCGCCAGGGGCATGGCCCGCTGCGCGGCCAGGGGTTGCTCCTGGGGCTGCCGCTGATCCGCCAGTCGGCGCCCGCGGTGGTGGCCGCCGGCCTCGACGAAGGCCTGCTGTTGCCCCCCGCCCAGGCCAATTGCCTGCGCTTCACGCCGGCGCTGACCATCAGCCACGGCAACATCGATGAAATGCTCAAGCGCCTGGCCCGCGCGTTCGCGCGCTGCCGGGTCCTGGCGGCAGAGGAGGTCTGACATGCGTGCCGCGATTCTCCAGCACGTTCCATTCGAAGGTCCCGGGCGCATCGCCCAGTGGCTCGAACTGCGCCCGGTCCAGGCGCGTATCCACCCGCTCTACGAGGACCCGACGCTGCCGGCCCTCGACGACTTCGACCTGCTGATCGTCCTGGGCGGGCCCATGAGCGTCCACGACGAGACCGGGCATCCGTGGATGTCTGCGGAGAAGCGCCTGATCCACCAGGCGCTGATGAGCCGCAAGCGCGTGCTGGGCATCTGCCTCGGCGGCCAGTTGCTGGCCGAGGCCCTCGGCGCGCGGGTGATGGCCAATCCCCAGGCGGAGATCGGCTGGTGGCCGCTGGAGAAACACGCCGACAGCGAGGCGTCGCCCCTGGGGCGAATGCTGCCGCAGCGGTTGATGGCGATGCATTGGCACGGCGAAACCTTCGAGCGACCGGCCCATGCCATTCCGCTGTTCCGCTCGGCCGCCTGCGAGAACCAGGGCTTCGTCTGGCACGAGCGGGCGGTGGCCCTGCAGTGCCACCTGGAGAGCACACCGGAGAGCCTGGACGCGCTGCTGGACGCCTGCCCGGATGACCTGCAGCGCCCGGGCGCCGTTCAGGACCGCGCCGGCATCCGCGACGGCTTCCCCCAGTGCAGCGCCATGGCGCCGACCCTGTTCCGCCTGCTGGACTACCTCACCGGCCCCCACGCCAGCCTGACCTGACCGCTTACCGTTTTCGCGGACTCGCGACCGCCAGGGACGGCGGATTTTTTCCCCGCCTTGCCCCAGGCCGCGGGGCCGCTCTGCCGCGCGCTTCCGTCGGTCGTCCTGCGACATCCCGTCCATTGACGCCTGCCCGTCCCGGGCGGAAAGTCTGACGTTCCAATCGCGCGGAATTCGCCGTCCCGCCCAGAACAATACCGTTTACGACCTTCCGGTCCTTGCCACGCACTGTTTGCGCACCTGCTACCGTTCTGTGCCGGTTACACCGGCGAGGAGAAATGCCATGGGCACTTTCAAGGCGATCTGCCTGGACGTATACGATCCCCACCTGCAACTCGAAGCCGAAGACCCGGACGCGCCGGCCACCCGGCGTACCGCCCGTCCCGAAGCCGTCACCCTCCAGGTGATCGAGCGCCTGGCCTGCCGGCTGCACATCCGCGAAACCCCACGCAGCGGTCGCGCCCGCACCGCCCACCGCTGACCCCGCCCCGGCGGGCCGGCCTGACCGGTCCGCTGGCGGATGCGCCGTTCACCAGGCGAGGTGACGGCAGCCTTCCCAGGTTGTTCTGCCGCGCGACCGACCGCTCTGGTGAGCGGGCGCATTTCAGCGCCTTCGAGCGATCACGACCCCCGCGTGTCCCGTGACACCAACCCGTCGGACCCGTGGGGGGCGAAGAGCGCGGAGAGGCGCCCCTTGGCGGCCTCGTAGAGCGGATGCTCCAGCCAGCGGTACCAGGCCGCCGCGAACAACCAGGCGTACAAGGGGATCAGCAGCAGGTTGAGGGTGTACAACCGCGTGCCGATGAACAGCGACGTGCTGGCGGTCACCGCCAGGCTGATCACCACGATGTGGGTGAGGTAGAGGGCGTAGGAACTGTCCCCGGTCAACACCAGCCAGCGCCATGGTCGGTAGGGCGAGTCCTCCAGGCACAGGGCAACCGCGATGAGCGCAGCGGCCGACAGCCCGAAACTGCCCACCCGCAGCACCTCGATCTTGTCGAACCAGTGGCTGAACGTGCCGACGGCGAACGTCACCACGACCAGGCTCGACAGATTGAGGATTTTCAGGGCGCTGAAGGAACACAGGTGGCGCAGTTCATACAGCAGGCAGCCCATGAGGAACTCCAGCACCAGCCCGGACAGCACGTCGCGCCTGGGTTGCAGGCCGGCCTGCACCGTCTCCGCATTCAGCACCAGCCAGCCCGCGTTCCAGGCCGCGATCACCGCCATCGCCACGCTGATGGCCAGCGCCCGTTTCTCCGGCGATACCCGCGCGATCAGCAACGCCGCCAGGGCATAGAAATACAACTCGAAGAACAACGACCAGGCGATCGCCAGCCAGTGGTTCTCGATCTTGCCCGACAGCAGGAACACGCTCTGCCAGGCCTTCTCCAGGGGGAGCGAGACCCCATTCACGTACCAGGCCACCGCCACGAACAACAGCAGCGCCGGCCAATAGCCCAGGTAGATGCGGGCGAAGCGCAGGGCGAGAAACTGCAGTGCGTCGGCCTGCCCCTGCTTGCGGGTAATGGACGCCGCGATCACGAACCCGCTCAACACGAAGAAGATATCGACGCCGAAGAACCCCCAGTGTGCGGCTGCCACCACCGGCGCCATCCAGGCGATCTCCTGCCAGCACGTGGAAACATGGAAGAACAGCACCCCCAACGCCGCCACACCCCGAGCCACCTGAAGCCATAAATATTTCACGCGCCGCATCCTTTTCAGGGAACTTTCCGGAAAAGGGACGAATGGTAGCACCGGGATGCCACCGAATCGGGACGCAGGTCACGGCATGCCGCTTTCCTGTCCGTACCCGGTGGTGCGGCTAGTCCTCGTTGAAGTAGTCGGTATCCAGGGTCGGGACCTTCAGCAGCCGGGCCGTCACGCCCACTTCGTGATCCATCATCAGGTGCACGAGGCGCGCGCCATCCACCAGGACGATGCCCTCGACCGAACTGGCGAAGGCGACGGCGTGAGCGGTGAATCCGAGGTCGTGATGAACACGCCACGCTTGGCCTTCTGCCCCGCCAGCGCTCCATAGAACGCCTGCAACTCCGGGCGGCCAACGGTGTTCTGCCAGCGCTTGGCTTGCACGTACACCTTCTCCAGGCCCAGCTTGTCCAGCGAGATGATGCCGTCGATACCCGCGTCCCCCGTGCCGCCGACCCGCTGCAGGTCATTGCGGCTGGCGCCGTAGCCCAGACGGTGCAGTACATCCAGCACGATGACCTCGAACCGGGTCGGCGAAATGTGCAGCAGGCTTTCCAGCAGCTCGCCGGCCACCGCTTCGCGAAGCTCCTTGAGCGCTTGGTGTCGCAACCCAGAAAGCCGCGCAGTGCGTGGCTTTGAAGATGGGGCCCACACGAACTCGAACCGTGGACCAAAGGATTATGAGTTGCCCAGAAACGCTGCAAGCCTAGTGAAACCGTGCGTAGCTGAGCGTAAGTACAGTTAGCTGGAAGTAGCGTGGTTGCTGGCGCTTACCGTAATTTGAGGAAACTGACCAAAGCTAGGCGCTGTGCTGCGATTGTACTTTTTGTTGGTGTGGGATGCTCTTGGGACCGTGGAAACAACCATCATTGCGGGCCCCATAAGCAGCCAGAATTTCGGTTAGCCATTCTGGCGTACGGCACGCCTCAGAGGGGAAGCTAGTGGCTGTGGAGACGCGCCTATGCAGGTGAAGTAATAAGTCTAATGAGCACCCTGAAATCTGGGTTGAACGAATGGTGTCATTTTGATAGCGTCGGGGCTGGCTTATGGGCAGATTTTGGATCGCGGATCGCGATCAGTGAAAACAATGTCCGAATGGACTGCCCTATGAGACTTGTCGACTCTCGACGGTCCCTCAAGTTTGCGAAGGAGTGCCCATAAGCCACCTCTTCTCTTCACCTTGTGTGCATATGAAAAAAATTGATGCTCTGCGGGCGGTTCGGACGAAGCCTCAACTTGCATTACTTCTAGGGGTTAAAGCTTCCGCGCTCACGTATCTTTTGTATGTATTGAAACCGGCCACACAGTATTCCAGTTTTGACATCCCTAAAAAAAGCGGAGGCGTGCGAACCATTAATGCACCCTCTGAGCGGCTCAAGCTTGTCCAGTCATCTCTGTCCGAGCTTCTGCAAGATTGTATTGAAGAGATAAATAAGGCAAAACCGCCGCGTGCCCCTAAGGGGCGATTCGCGAAGACTGAGAAAGAGGCAGGAGGTAAGCGGTCAAAGCATGTGGAGTATGTATTTACATCCACTCTATCTCATGGCTTCGTTCGTAAGCGTTCTATCATTACGAATGCGCTACTGCATTTAAATAAGAAAAATGTATTGAATGTAGATATCAAGGATTTTTTTGATAGCTTTAATTTTGGACGAGTGCGCGGGTTCTTTATCTCAAACAATAATTTCAAATTGGACCCTGGGATTGCAAAAGTTATTGCGCAAATTGCCTGCTACGATAATAAGCTGCCACAGGGGAGTCCCTGCTCGCCCGTAATAACAAACTTGATTACACATGGTTTAGATATACGATTAGCAGCCCTTGCAAAGAAAAGCTCGTGCACTTATTCGCGTTATGCTGATGATATTACGTTCTCTACTAGAGAGCGGTTGTTCCCCTCTAATATTGTTAAAGAAATAGCTGGAATTTATAGCTATGGAGACGATCTGAAGGCGGAATTTGGTCGAGCGGATTTCAAGCTGAATGAGAAGAAGACTAGAATTCAATATCATGACTCTCGCCAGGATGTCACTGGTTTAGTTGTCAACAAAAAGCCAAATGTGAAGAGTGAGTATTGGCGGTTGGTAAAGTCTCAATGCCACCTGCTGTTTAAGTCGGGTAGGTTTCTAGTTAAAGAAGACGGTAAAGTTAAGGATGGCAATGTTCTCGAGTTGGAAGGGCGCCTGAACTTTATTGATCAAGTAGATTATTATAACCGTTTGCGCCAAAAAAAACCTTTGAATCCAGAGTATGCTTTAGAGAACCACAAGTTAAATACTCGTAAGCTTCTGAGTGGGCGAGAGCGAACTTTTAGTAGGTTTTTGTATTATCGTTATTTTTATGCCAATGAAAAGCCTTTAGTGCTTTGCGAGGGGAAGACGGATAACTTATATCTTAAGTCAGCAGTAAACAGGCTTGTTGCGGCATATCCGCGTCTCGCCAAGGCAAAAACAGTTAATGCGCCGTACCATCTGCTGATTTCCTTTTTCAAGTATAGTGAGCGAACCAGGTTTTTGCTTCAATTGTACGGTGGCGCATCCTATTTAAAAGACTTCATTGAGTCATATGAGAAAAATTATTCTTTCTATAAGGCGCCTAAACCGTCTAATCCCGTGATTTTGGTTTTTGATAACGACACTGGTTTTAACTCTGTAGAGGCTTTGCTGAAAGGCTCTAAGATGAAAGAGGTCGTTGCTCATCCGGTCGGATCGAAAAAATCCAGTTTTAGAAATTCTGAATTTATTCATGTTTTCTATAATTTGTATGTTGTTTTGACCCCGCTAGGAGCAGCTAAAAGTACAGCTATCGAGGATCTTTTTACCCGCTCAACGTTAGATGAGGTTGTTTCTGGTAAAAAATTCAATCCGACAAAAGAAATAGATGTTGATAAGGAATATGGAAAGGAGGTTTTTGCGAAAAAAGTCGTTTTAGCTAAGAAGGGTAGTATAGATTTTTCCGGGTTTTGTCCGCTTTTAGATAGGATTGTTAAAGTCCTCGAGCATTACGAGTCTACTAAATGACAGCATTTAGCTCATGTCGTGGGGGAGATTATGCGTGAGCCAGTGAGCTATATTTGTGAAAGGACTGCCGAATACACTATTGTTCCTGAGCTGGTCAGGCATCTTAAGAGTAAACACTCTTACGTTACGCCTATTTATCCGTGGATGACTAGGGAGCTATCCAGGTTTTCGAGAGAATTACCTGGGGCTGGTGGCTTTAAGATACTAGGTCTTTATGCTCGACGTCCCAAGATAAGGGCAGGTTTAGACAATTCGATTTACATAAAGATTAACCGGGAAATAGTTATTGCCTCTAAAGTAGCTCGCGATTTTGGAATTCCGATGATCGCTGGTTGTCCGCTGGCGAGAAACTTAATTGAATTAGGTTGTTGCGATAGATTTCTTTGGGTCGATTTGCATAGCGTTTACCCTTCTGATGCGGACTCATTAGTAGTGGTAGATAATTTTTCTTGGGATAAGACATCCGAAGAAGCCTTTTTGAATTCTGACCTTGCACAAGTAATGCAGGATGCCGAGTCAGTGATGAGAGAGGTTAATTTGAATATTTTGGCTGAGGCCATTAAAGCTATCGGTTTGGCTGTGCAGGGTATTGATTATCACCCCTATTACTTTAAAGTCGGATATAAGCCTGTATATTTTCTAATCGCCGACTTTTGAATAGATGAAAGGTATAGGCGCTAGGGCTCCTTCTTCACGTCTACGAATACACGATGGATCTTATATAAACTTACCGTTCCGCCTGTTGCTTTTGCTGGGTTGAAAAGAGCCAAGTTCATTCCATCACTTACGGAGCTTCGGTATATAACCCCATCATATCCGCTCTTCTTGATGAATTCACAAAGGTATTGACTGGGTACATAGTCAATCGCAGCTCCTTGAGGGAGAACCGGTCTGGTCAATTCATCCCCTAACCGTTCAAGAAACGGAATGTCTGCGCGCAGTTGACCGATAGCGCCAGCATCACCTAGCAGAAATGGAGATACAAGTTTTCTTGGGTTCCGGAGGTCAACAGCCCTAAGAGGTTGTGCTATCGAGAACTCCGCGACGCAAGCAATTTCACCTGTGTGGGGCCGAACCTCTGACGCTGCGGTGTCTGGCTGGGATCCGACATATAAATATGGGATTCCCGGTGGATTCGCACGCCCGTGCGATGCTAGACGATTTGGGGGTGGGCCCATATCCTTAATTTCATAGTTGGCTTCACCATTTCGAATGCGAGCCCGGTACCACAGCACCGGCAAGTCATCCGCTGGGAGATGACCTAGCAGCTCTTTTAGACGATCCGTATCTAGCGGCTCGTCTAAAAAATAACGATTTTTATACATTAGCTCGTCGCGAAGGGTTTCCCATCTGACAAGAACTTCACTTTTATACTTCTCAGATGGAGAAAAATTTTTGCGGACGATATCGCCATCATCCAGAATTTCACCAAGTAATTCTTTGGCGTGAGCGATATCCATTCTTACATGGGAGAAAAGCTGCCAGTCTCCCTTCATCCACTCAACTAAAGTCTTGCCGTGAGGGTCCGGTTCATAAATGCTAATTAACAGTTGGAACCAGTCAGCAAGAGCTTTCGGTTCTACTAAATTTTGCTCGGTACTGTCGCAAAAGCTGCATGTTCCAACCGTAGTAGAAATTAGCGGAATGATGCTCTGTTTTAAGCCGCGATCACCAAAACATTCAGGGCAGCAATGAGTGGGCATGATTTTCTCAGCTGAAAAATTGGGCAAGAGTCTCGATGTGGTGATTCAGTGAGATTTTTTTAAGATATCCCAGTCCTGGGAAGTGTCTCTTAGCATGAAGCGAACGAAGTTCTTGGATCGCGTGTGTCTCGTATAAATTTGATGTGCCGGAGTCTAGCTTTGACATTAGTTTTTCAAGAGCTTCGGCGAACTTTCCGGCAGGGTCGGTTGGTGTGTCTTGACTTTCAGATACGAAGTGATAAATGAAAATCGCATCATCTTGATCTGGATCGATGAATGTTAGGTGAATTGCGACGGCATATGCTGGACCACCTGATTCAGAATAATCGTCGCCGACAATGGAGAAATCGCCGAACCCATTCATCCCTTCCTCTTCAAAAGTGACATTTAGATCAGAGAAAAGCTCTACCGGTGGATAATCCCTGTTTCTTCTTCTTTTGAATCCATCTCGCAAAAGAACTCGCTCACTTCCAATGAAGTGCTTTCTGTATGTTTTCGGACAAAACCCTTCATTAAAAATCTGACGTGTTGCGGATAGCCGCTCTCCCAGTTCTTGTGCCAACTCTTTACCATGTGTGAATCCGGCATGAACGAAATTTAACTGGTGCTGGCTATGACGCTCGCAAAGCTCCATTGCTTCGCCGATGGTCATATCTTGCCGAAGTAGAACGCCTGCGCCGATGGAGGGCGTATTGACATATCCACGAACGAACTCTGTTATCCCCGCGCCGTTTTCTCTATGGTCCCCATAATATGGATTCACAATAACGATGGCTTTACCATTAGCATCACACACCGCTGTCATCGCCTTATCGAGCCCGCTTAGCGCTTCTCTAACAGGCTCAATTATGGGAACGAAATTCGATGCTGCTAATAGCGTCGAATTATCACGAACAGAAATTAATTCGTACTGCTTTCCACGAAAATATGGATAATACATTCAGATTATGTCCAATCCATGGCGTTAATGATAGGAAGTCTTAATGCATCGAGCAAACGTTGTTGTTGGTCTGGGTTATGGATTTGTACCGAGAGAGCTATAGGCCTCAACGACATAGGCAGTCTCTTAATAAAGCTGCTGAGAGGCGCAAGGCTACGTGTCCGTTTTAGCGTTTTTACCATGGCGCCATGTGCCTCTTGAGGTGCCAGCTGGGAGAAGCTTTCACGCATGACGCTTCGTAACACGGTATTAGGTACGTCAGGAACTGTGATGCCCGAGTCGTTTAATATGGAGCGAGCTTCATCAGCGCGTAACGACTCGAATATAGCTACAGGACAAACGTCGCTAGAGTTGTCTATTGACTCTCTAATTTTTGAAATTTGACTTCGGCGGTTGAGGCACATAACACCAACTTCGAGTGGTGTGTTTTCTAGGACGCTATTTATATGCGCTTCGCCAGCTATAACATATATTTTTGCGAAGACTTTTTTATAGTTGAGAATCTGGTTTTCAAGCCGCGCTAGAGAGTCCCGCTCCGATTTTATTTCATAAACGGTTGCGGTCCCATTTAGAATCGCTAAATCAGCTTTACACGCGCCTGTACGAAATTCCGTCAACATGCTCGAACTGTTGAGGGAATGGGTGCCTAGTAAAATATTTTGTGTCAGAGCCGCGCGGTAGACATACTCGTCTCGGTGACCTTCACGCCGAAGAATTGCAAAAGCCGCGTCGAAAGCATCAGCTACGGTTTGACTTCCCATCTTGACTATCCCCGTTTGTGAGAATAGACGAGCAAACAGCGCTGACTGCCCACTCCGCGATATTTCACGGAAAACACCAGGAGAAAACAGCCTTGAAAGCGCTGAAAGTTGGGATGCATTCGGTGACACGATTCCTCCGCAGGCCGCCAATCTAGAGGTCGAAAGCGGTTTGCAATTCTAGACCATTCGTTCGTAGCAGGGCATTTCTTAATGCCGCGAAGAGGCAGCTATCCGTTGATCTGAAGCTACCTTTCGGCAATGCGGCAGAGACTGCGTCTCCATAGATCTTGCGCTTTAGCGCCCGGCTCAGCCTCACATTATGCCAGGCTGTATAGTCTGTCCCGGGCTGAGTGGACACTGACTTGTGGATAATGCCCACCGCAAGGAGTGCTCATGACCCAGAACAGACGGCGTTCTCCCGAATCCTTCAAACGCGAGGCGGTAGATCTGGTGCTTGTCGGCACGCCGCTTCGTCATGTTGCCGAGACGCTCGGCATCGCTGAAAGCCTGCTGGGCAAACGGAAGTGTCAGTACGAACATCAAGGTGACGATGCCTTTCCGGGCAATGGCAAGCAGCGTGGTGAGAGCGCGGAGCTGCGTCAACTACGCCAACAACTGGCTTAGGTCACCATGGAGCGCGGCGTATTAAAAAAGGCGCTCGCCATCTTCTCGCAGCCCACGAAGTGAGGTTTCGCGCCATCGAGGCGTGGGCTGGTCGTTACCCCGTAGTACCAATGTGCCGGTTTTTGCGGGTGCCGCGCAGCGGTTCCTATGCCTGGCAACAGCGACCACCTTCGGCGAGAGAGAAGGAGAATCGGCGTCTGAGCAAGGAGATCCGCGTCATCCACCACGAGGTGAATGGAATCTATGGCCACCGCCGCATCAAGGCTGAGTTGACGGCCATAGGGCTGGTGTGTGGTTTTCCGCACCAGGGCCTTCCATGTTCCTGCGTCCGTTTTGACGATTGTGGCCATCTTCACGCTGCTCTCAAGGCCTGCCGCTGTACCGGCACTGTACTGAATTTGTACATTGGGACTATAGGATTGCTCTAGCGGCTTTTCGTGCAGAAACGAAAAAGCCGCACAGTGCGCGGCTTTGAAGGTGGTGGGCCCACACGGACTCGAACCGTGGACCAAAGGATTATGAGTCCTCTGCTCTAACCGACTGAGCTATAGGCCCCCAGAAGGCCGGCGGATTATACCGGCGTGGTCCGCGGGGTGCCAATCGCGTGTCGAGGGGTGAGGAAGCGGTGGGCAAAGGCGTCGGCGGGCAGGGGGCGGCTGATGAAGTAGCCCTGGATGTGCTGGCAGCCGAGTTCGGCGAGGAAGGTTTCCTGGACCTGGGTCTCGACGCCTTCGGCGATCACCGTGAGCTGCAGGCTGTGGGCAAGGGCGATGATGGCGCGGGTGATGGCGATGTCGTGGGGGTCGTGGGGCAGACCGCGAACGAAGGACTGGTCGATCTTCAGGGTGTCCAGGGGCAGGCGCTTGAGGTAGCTCAGGGAGGAATAGCCGGTGCCGAAGTCGTCGATGGCCAGTTGCACGCCGAGGCGCTTGATGGCGTGGAGGATGTCCAGGGCCTCCTCGGCCTGGCTCATGATGAAGCCTTCGGTGATTTCCAGCTGCAGGCGTTGGGACTCCAGGCCGCAGCCCTTGAGCAGGTGCTCGATGCGCTCCACCAGGTGCGGCTGGTGCAGCTGGGCGCCGGCCAGGTTGACCGACAGGGGCCCGAAGGGGGCGTGGCGTTCTTGCCACTCGTGCATTTGCCGGCAGGCTTCCTGGAGCACCCAGTCGCCCAGGCCGAGAATCAGGCCGCTGTCCTCGGCCATGGGGATGAAGCGGTCCGGCGGGATTTCCCCCAGCAACGGGTGATGCCAGCGCACCAGGGCCTCGGCGCCGATCAGGCAGTGGTTGGAGAGGCACAGCTTGGGCTGGTAGTAGAGGCGCAGCTCGTCCCGTTCCAGGGCGCGGCGCAGTTCGTTCTCCAGGGCCATGCGTTCGGTGGCGCGGAAGGTCAGTTCCCGGGTGTAGTACTCGACGCGGTTGCGGCCCTTGGCCTTGGCCTTATACATGGCCGCGTCGGCGTTCTTCACCAGGGTCGCCACGTCCTGCCCGTGCTCGGGGAACAGGCTGATGCCGATGCTGGCGCTGACGAAGAACTCGTGCTGTTCCACGTCGAACGGGGCGCGGAAGCAGGTCAGCAGGGCGGTGGCGGTGCGCAGGGCGTCGTGGGGCGGGGTGACGTCGGGCAGCAGGATGATGAACTCGTCGCCCCCCAGGCGCGCCAGGGTCTCGTTGTCGCCCAACTGGGCGCAGAGGCGTGCGGCGATGCCTTGCAGCAGGGCGTCGCCCACCGGGTGGCCGAGGCTGTCGTTGATGTGCTTGAAGCGGTCCAGGTCGAGGAACAGCACCGCGCCCTGGGCGTCGCCCTCGGCCTCCAGTACGGCGCTCAGGCGCTCCTCGAACAGCAGGCGGTTGGGCAGCCCGGTGAGCGGGTCGTGGTGGGCCTGGTGGTCGAGGCGCGCTTCAGCCTGCTTGAGGGGCGAGATGTCGGCGAACACCCCCACGTAGTGGGTCATCACGCCCTGGTCGTCGCGCACGGCGTTGATGGTCAGCCATTCCGGGAAGACCTCGCCATCCTTGCGGCGATTCCAGATTTCTCCCTGCCAGTGGCCGACGCTGGTGAGCTGGCCCCACATGGCCTGGTAGAACGCCTGGTCGTGGCGGCCGGATGCGAGCAGGGCGGGCGACTGGCCCAGCACCTCGTCCTCCCGGAAGCCGGTGATCTCGGTGAAGGCCGGGTTCACGGCGCTGATGCGTTGCCGGGTGTCGGTGATCATCACCCCCTCGGCGGTGCTCTGGAACACGGTCGCCGCCTGCTTCAGGCGTTCCTGCATCTGGTGCCGTTCGGTGACGTCCCGGGCGATGGTGAGGAGGTACTGCTCGTCGCCGATGGGCAGGGACTGAGCCGCCAGTTCGCACAGGCGGACCTCGCCGCTGCGGTGGCGGATCGGCGCGGTGAAGGTCTGCACCCGACCCTCGGCCTGGATCTGCCGCACCAGGCGCTCGCGGTCGGCGGGGTCGACCCAGATATCCAGGTCCAGGGTAGAACAGGAGAGGGCTTCGTCGGCGGCGATGCCGGTGATGCGGCGGAAGCCCTCGTTGGCCTCGACCAGCGTGCCGTCGCTCAGGCGGCTCATCAACAGGCCGTCCGGCGAGGCATGGAAGGCGCGGGCGAACTTGTCCTCGGATACCTGCAGCCGCTGCCGGGCTTCCTTCAGCGGGCTGATGTCGCGCACCGCGACCACCAGGGCCGGCAGCTCGCCCAGCTGGATACGGCGGGTGGACAGCAGGCCGCTGAACGACTCGCCGTTGCGCCGGTGGAACGGCATTTCCACGTTCTGCAGATCCTCGCGCTGCAGCCGGCGCAGCAGTGGGGCGATCTGCCCGCGGTCCCACAGCACCAGCTCGGAGGCGGTGCGGCCCAGGGCATCCTGGGCGGGAATTCCGGTCTCCCGTTCGAAGGCGTGGTTCACTGCCAGCAGCCGGCCATCCTCGCGGCGAGCGATGAGCATGATGTCCGGGCCGTACTGGAACACCGAGGAGAATTTCTGCTCCGACAGGCGCAGGGCCTGCTCGGTGTACTTGGTCTCGCTGATGTCGATCATCAGGCCGCGCAGGGTGGTGGTGTCGCCGTGGCGGGTCGGGGTGACGATGTCCCGCACCCACACCACCCGGCCGTCGGCGGTGAGCATGCGATAGTCGAAGCTGAAATCGCGGCCCGCCCGGCGCTCGGCCAGGGCGTAACGCAGCGTGCGCTCGGCATCGTCGGGGTGCAGCGCCTGTTCCCAGAAGCCGGGGCGCAGCCAGGCCTCCAGGGAATGGCCCAGCAACCGCTCGGCATGGGGCGAAACATAGGTGAAGCGGTCGTCCAGCTGGCGTTCCCAGGCCACCGCGTTGAGACTTTCCACCAACCCGCGGTAGTGCTGCTCGCTGCAGCGCAGCGCAGCCTCCAGGGCGGCGCGGCTGGTCATTTCCGCGTGCAGGCGCCGGTTGATGCGCAGGATCGCCGCGAGCACCGCCAGCAGCACCAGCAGGGCGGGCAACCCGTAGACCAGCAGCGGGCGCCAGGTGGAGCGACGGTCGATGACACCGCCTACCCAGCGTTCCTGGATGGCCTGGACCTGGGTCGGGTCGAGCTGGGCGAACAGCCGGTCCAGCAGGTCGATCAGGGGCTGGCGATCCTTGGGGGCGGCCATGGACAACTGGTAGCGGTAGGGCGTGTCGCCGCTGATGTAGACGCCTTCCAGCTTGAGGCTACGCAGGCTCCAGACGCTGGAGGCGAGGTCGCCGACGAAGGCATCGACCCGATGGGTGGCCAGGGCCTGCAAGGCGGCCGACACGCTGGGCAGCGGTACCAGGTTGAGGTCGGGATGGCTATTGCGCAGCAGTTCGTGGGGCGCGTAGTCCGCCACCACTGCCACTTTCAGGCCATAGAGGGCTTTCAGATCCCCCGGGTGCGGCCCGCCTTCATGGGCGAGGATGACGATGGGGAAGTCCAGGTAGGCCCGGGTAAAGGCCAGGTAGCGCTGGCGTTCCGGCGTGGACATGATCCCCGGCAGGAGGTCGAGTTCGCCGCGTCGCGCTTGGTCCAGCGTCTCGCGCCAGTTGCCGGGCTGCTGGGGGTGGAGGGTCACGCCCAGTTCCCGCTGGATCAGCTCGACGTAGTCGGCCGCCAGCCCCTGGTAGGCGTCCTGGTCGTCGCGGAATTCGAACGGCGGCCAGGACGGGTCGATGCCGATGCGCAGGTCCGGGTGGGTGTCGAGCCAGTTCCGTTCCGCCGAAGACAGTTCCAGCCCGCGCACGGGCAGGGTCCAGGCCGCCAGACACAACATGAGAATGGCCGGAAAACGCACCATGACGATCTCGTCATAAAGGGGAGGGTGTGGGTGCGAGTGTAGACGGCGGAATGGCGTCGTCGATAGTGCCGCACAGCAAAACCCCCGGTCGGACCGGGGGTTTCGTTGTCACTCGTCAAGGAAAGAGCGCAAATGCTCGCTTCGGGACGGATGCCGCAGTTTGCGCAGCGCCTTGGCTTCGATCTGGCGGATACGCTCACGGGTCACGTCGAACTGCTTGCCGACCTCTTCCAGGGTGTGGTCGGTATTCATGTCGATGCCGAAGCGCATGCGCAGCACCTTGGCTTCCCGGGCGGTGAGCCCGGCCAGGACTTCGCGGGTCGCTTCCTTGAGGCTTTCCACGGTGGCCACGTCGATCGGGGACTGCATGGTGCTGTCCTCGATGAAGTCGCCCAGGTGCGAATCCTCGTCGTCGCCGATGGGCGTCTCCATGGAGATCGGTTCCTTGGCGATCTTCAGCACCTTGCGAATCTTGTCCTCGGGCATCTCCATGCGCTCGCCCAGCTCTTCCGGCGTGGGTTCGCGACCCATCTCCTGGAGCATCTGCCGGGAAATCCGGTTGAGCTTGTTGATCGTCTCGATCATGTGCACCGGAATACGGATGGTGCGCGCCTGGTCGGCGATCGAGCGGGTGATCGCCTGGCGGATCCACCAGGTGGCGTAGGTGGAGAACTTGTAGCCGCGGCGGTATTCGAACTTGTCCACCGCCTTCATCAGGCCGATGTTGCCTTCCTGGATCAGGTCGAGGAATTGCAGGCCGCGGTTGGTGTACTTCTTGGCGATGGAGATCACCAGGCGCAGGTTCGCCTCGACCATCTCTTTCTTCGCCCGGCGGGCCTTGGCTTCGCCGATGGACATGCGGCGGTTGATGTCCTTGATCTCACTGATGGTGAGGTCGACTTCCTTCTGCAGGTCGATCAGCTTCTGCTGGTTGCGCTGGATGTCGTCGCGCAGCCGGCCGATGGCCTCGGCGTACTTGGCCTTGCCGTTGGCCAGCTCGGCGCTCCAATCCAGTTCGATCTCGTTGCCCGGGAACAGGCGCAGGAAATCGGCACGGGGCATGCGGGCGTCGCGGACGCACAGCTGCATGATGGCGCGTTCCTGGGCGCGAACGCGCTCGAGGGCGCCACGAACGCGCTCCACCAGGACGTCGAACTGCTTGGGCACCAGCTTGATGGGCATGAACAGCTCGGCCAGACCCTGCAGCTCGTCGATGGCCTGCTGGCTGGAACGGCCATGTTTCTTCAGAGCCTTCTTGGCCTTTTCGAGCTGCTCGGAGACGGCGGTGAAGCGGCGCAGGGCTTCCTCCGGATCGGGGCCGCCGTCACCTTCTTCCTCTTCCTCGCTGTCGCCTTCCTCTTCTTCCTCGTCCTTTTCGTCCTTGGTCGCGTCGCTCTCGACTTTCGGTTCGACCGGCTCGACTTCGGCGGGAACGGAGCCGTCATCCGGGTCGATGTAGCCGCTGAGCACGTCGGACAGGCGACCGCCTTCGGTGGTGACGCGGTGGTATTCGGAGAGGATGCCGTCCACGGTGCCGGGGAAGTGGGCAATGGCGCCCATGACTTCGCGGATGCCTTCCTCGATGCGTTTGGCGATCTCGATCTCGCCTTCGCGGGTCAGCAGCTCCACGGTGCCCATTTCGCGCATGTACATGCGCACCGGGTCGGTGGTGCGGCCGATATCGGTCTCGACGGCGGCGAGGGCGGCCGCGGCCTCTTCGGCGGCGGCTTCGTCCGTGTCCGCCTCGGCCAGCAGCAGGGCGTCCGCGTCCGGGGCGCTCTCGAATACGTTGATCCCCATGTCATTGATCATGCGGATGATGTCTTCCACCTGTTCCGGATCGGAAATATCCTCCGGCAGGTGGTCGTTGACCTCGGCGTAAGTCAGGTAACCCTGCTCACGACCACGGCTGATCAACTCTTTAAGGCGAGACTGTTGCGCTTTTCCGGACATAACACCCTATCCACTGAAGGTCTTGGCGGGCTGAAAACAAGCTGAGCATTATAGCCGAGCATTGACGTCACGCGCCAGTTTAGGTCGGGACGATGGGGGGAGTACCGCGACTGAGAAGGTCGCGCAATTGCTCTTTTTCCTCGGCATTGAGCTCGCTCTGGCGAGCCTTGCGCAGGAGATGTTCGAGGCTGCGCTCGCGCTGGCGAGCCGCCAACCTAGTTATAGTGTCGAAAAACTGTTGTTCAAGGTTATCGCTGGAAATCAGCCATTCCTTCTCCGCCAGGAGCCGCAGCAGGCGGCCCTGTTCGGTGCCGTGCCAGCGGGCGATCAGCTGCAGCGAACGCAGCGTCGGGTTCTTCTGCAGCGCTTCCAGCAGTGACACCATGAGTTGTGCGTACGGGTCGTTTTCCGCAGCGAACCGGCTGGCATTTTCCACCTTCTGCGCCAGTTGAGGGTGGTGCAGCAGGGTGCGAAGGGCGCTCAGGTTCGGTGACTCCACCGACACCGCGCTGCGGGGCGCGCGAGGTGGGGCATCCTTCTGCGCCCAGTCCCTGCCCTTCTTTTTCTTCCAGGGCTTGTCCGAACCGCTTTTCCAGGACGGCGATTCCGTGAAGCCTCCGGCATCGGGGGGCGATGCGTAGTCGACCAGGGCGTCGTAGTAGCCGTCGTCCGTCGCGGGCGGGGCGTCCGGCTGGCGCGGGGCGGGCGTGGCGAACTGGCTCAAGGCTTCGCCGGACAGGCCGGTGAGGACCTGCAGGTGTTGGCGCATGAGCTGGCGCAGATTCGCGCCCGGCACCCGCTCGATCAGCGGGTTGGCCAGCATCGCCAGGTGCGCCTTGCCTTCCAGGGAAGACGGGTCCGCCTCCTGGGTCAGCTGCTGGAAAAAATAATCCGCCAGGGGCATCGCCTGCTGGCTGATGCGCGCGCGGAACGCATCGGTGCCTTCCGCGCGTACCAGGCTGTCCGGGTCCTCGCCCTCGGGCAGGAACAGGAAGCGGGCCCGACGGCCATCCTGCAGGCTCGGAAGCGCGGCTTCCAGGGCGCGCCAGGCGGCCTTGCGCCCGGCCTGGTCGCCATCGAAGCAGAACAGCAGGCTCGGCACCAGGCGGAACAGGCGCTTGACGTGCTCCTCGGAGGTGGAGGTGCCCAGGGTCGCTACCGCGTTGCGCAAGCCTTGCTGGGCCAGGGCGATGACGTCCATGTAGCCCTCCACCACCATGACCTCGTCCAGGTCGCGGTTGTGCATGCGCGCCTCATAGAGGCCATACAGCTCCTGGCCCTTATGGAAGACCGGGGTTTCCGGTGAATTCAGGTATTTCGGCTTGTCGTCCCCCAGGACCCGCCCGCCGAAGGCGATCACCCGGCCGCGGGTGTCGCGGATGGGGAACATTACCCGGTCGCGGAAGCGGTCGTAGCGCTTGCCGGTCTCGGTGTTCTCGATCAGCAGGCCGGCGTCGATCAGGGTCTTCTGCTGCAGGGCGTCGCCGCCCAGGTGCTTGAGCAGGTGGTCCCAGCCCGGCGGTGCGAAGCCGAGGCCGAAGTCGCGGGCAATCTCGCCGGTCAGTCCGCGGCCCTTGAGGTAGTCCACCGCGGCCCGGCGACTCGGGTGGCTTTTCAGGGCCTGCCGGTAGTAATCGGCGGCGGCAGCGAGCAGCGGGTAGAGCGGTGAATCGGTGGGCTGGCGAGGTGCGCCGGGGCGGCCTCGGTCTTCCCGGGGCACGTCCAGGCCGGCGCGCTTGGCCAGTTCCTCGACCGCCTGGGGAAAGTCCAGGTGGTCGTGGTCCATGATGAAGCCGAGCGCGTTGCCGCCGGCGCCGCAGCCGAAGCAGTAGTAGAACTGCTTGTCCGCGCTGACGCTGAAGGAGGGGGTCTTTTCCTTGTGGAACGGGCAGAGCGCGCTGTAGTTCTTCCCGGCGCGCTTGAGCTGGATGCGCGAACCCACCACCTCGACGATGTCGGTGCGGTTCAGCAGGTCATCGATGAAGGATTGCGGGATCAGTCCGGCCATGGGGCATCAGGGTACTGCCGGGAGACGCGGAGGCGGAAGTGCAAGCGCCGTCGTCTCGGGTTTCAGGGGGCCGGAAAAAGCAACGCCCGGCATGAGCCGGGCGGTAGCGGTGTCAGCGGTACGCCGTGTAACTCAGTACAGGCGCTCGCGACGGCGCTGTTCGCGCTGAACCTTCTTGGCGTGACGCTTGACGGCGGCAGCGGCCTTGCGCTTGCGCTCGGTGGTCGGCTTCTCGTAGAACTCGCGGCTGCGGACTTCGGCCAGGACACCGGCTTTTTCGCAGGAGCGTTTGAAGCGACGCAGGGCTACGTCGAAGGGTTCGTTCTCTTTAACTTTGACGGCTGGCATCCAGGTCGTACCTTCACTAATTACCGGGTGGCGAACGTCTCCAGGCAATCAGAGTGGAGAACGTCGGTTTTCAAGGGTTGCGGATATTAACGCTCCGGTCCCCGAAATGCAAAGCCTTCAGTCGAAAAGCGCTGGTCCGGTCAAGGGGGCACGCTTATGATGCGCGCCTTCGATTGACTGGCCGAATCCGAACCCCTTATGCGAGTGCTGGGCCTGGAAACTTCCTGCGACGAAACCGGCGTCGCCTTGTACGACAGCGAGCGCGGCCTGCTGGCCGACGCCTTGTTCAGCCAGATCGACCTGCACCGGGCCTACGGTGGGGTCGTCCCCGAGCTGGCGTCCCGGGATCACGTCAAGCGACTGCTGCCGCTGACCCGCCAGGTGCTGGCGGACGCCGGCGTGGGCGCCGGGCAGATCGATGCCATCGCCTATACCGCCGGCCCCGGCCTGGTGGGCGCGCTGCTGGTGGGCGCCTCCTGCGCCCAGGCCCTGGCGTTCGCCTGGGGCATCCCGGCCCTGGGCGTGCATCACATGGAGGGCCACCTGCTGGCGCCGATGCTGGAAGAGCGGCCGCCGCAGTTCCCCTTCGTCGCCCTGCTGGTGTCCGGCGGCCACACCCAACTGGTGCGGGTGGAAGGCATTGGCCGCTACCAGTTGCTCGGGGAGTCCCTGGACGATGCGGCGGGCGAGGCCTTCGACAAGACCGCCAAGCTGCTCGGCCTGGGTTATCCCGGCGGGCCGGAGATTGCCCGCCTGGCCCAGTCGGGCGTGGCAGACCGCTTCGTCTTCCCGCGGCCGATGACCGACCGCCCCGGCCTGGACTTCAGTTTCAGCGGCCTCAAGACCTTCACCCTCAACACCTGGCAGCGCTGCCGCGAGGCCGGCGACGACAGCGAGGAGACCCGCTGCGACATCGCCCTGGCCTTCGAGCGGGCGGTGGTGGACACGCTGGTGCTGAAGTGCCGCCGCGCCCTGCGCCAGACAGGCCTGAAACGCCTGGTGATCGCCGGTGGAGTCAGCGCCAACCAGGCGCTGCGGCAGGCCCTGGAGCGCATGCTCGGCGAGCTGCGGGGCGAGGTGTTCTATGCGCGGCCACGCTTTTGCACCGACAACGGCGCGATGATCGCCTACGCCGGTTGCCAGCGCCTGCTGGCCGGCCAGCAGGACGGCCCGGCGATCGCGGTCCAGGCCCGCTGGCCCATGGAGCAGCTGCCCGCCGTCTGAGGCGAATGAGCGCGTCTCATGGCGAGGATTCAGAAATGCCGTTCGCGTCCGGCGAACAGGTCGCGTAGATTGCCGCGGTGCCGCCAGACGATCAGGGCTGTCAGCACGCTCATGGGCAGCAGCGCCTCCGGCCGCTGCCAGGCCAGCAAGGGCAGGGTCAGCGGCGTGGCGATCAGCGCGGCCAGCGAGCTGGTGCGGGTGAGCAGGAAGGTCAGCAACCAGGCCGCCGCCGCCAGCAGCGCGGCTGGCGGATACAGGCCCAGGAGCATGCCCGCCGCGGTGGCGACACCCTTGCCTCCGTGGAAGCGGAAGTAGACCGGGTAGAGGTGACCGAGCACCGCAGCCAGGCCGATCCAGGCCTGACGCTGGGGCTCTAGCCCCAGCGCGGCGGCAACCAGCACCGGCAGCAGGCCCTTGAGCAGATCGCCAAGCAGGGTCAGGATCGCCAGCCGGCGGCCCGCCAGGCGCAGCATGTTGGTGGCGCCGGGATTGCCGGAGCCCTGGGCGCGCGGGTCGGCGGTGCCGAACAGCCGGCTCAGCAGGATGGCGAAGGACAGCGAGCCGAGCAGGTAGGCGAGGATCGCCAGCAGCCAGAACATGGTATCCATTTCCGGGGCGAGGGAGCCCCGATTTTAGGCTTGGTCGGCCTGCCCCTGTAAACCGTTCCATGGCGGCCGGGCAGCGGCGCCGGGCCGGAGACACGAGCGACGTGGACATCGTTTTCATCGAGGGGCTGGAAGTCGACACTGTGATCGGTGCCTACGACTGGGAGCGCGACATTCGCCAGTGCCTGAGCCTGGACCTGCGCTTCGCCTGGGGCAACCGGGCCCCGGCCGCGCAGGACGACCTGGACAAGGCCCTGGACTACGCCCAGGTTTCCCAGCGCATCCAGGCCTTCGCCGGAGCCTCGCGCTTCCACCTGGTGGAGACGTTCGCCGAACGGCTGGCGTCGACGCTGATGGACGACTATGGCATCACCTGGCTGTGGCTGAAGGTGACCAAGCCCGGCGCGGTGCCTGCCGCCCGCGGTGTCGGCGTGGAGATCGAGCGCGGATGTCGCTGATACCGGTCTTCCTCGGCCTCGGCAGCAACAGTGAGCGCGAGGTCCACCTCACTGCGGGGCTCGATGCCCTGGCCGGTTTCCTCCACGAGATGCATTGCTCCCCGGTGTTCGAGAGCGAGCCGGTGGGCATCAGGAGCGGTCCCTTCTTCAACCTGGCGGTGAGGGCGCTGACCGACCTGCCCCTGGCGGAACTGGATCGGCGCCTCAAGGGCATCGAAGCTGACAACGGCCGCTATGCGCCGAATCGCAAGGGCCTGCCCCTGGACATCGACGTGCTGCTGTACGGCGATCAGGTGGGGGTGTTCGACGGGCTGGTGCTGCCTCGGGCGGAGATCCTGAAGAATGCCTTCGTCCTCTGGCCCCTGGCGCTGCTGGCGCCGGCCCAGGAGCACCCGGGGGCGAAGCGGCCGTTCGCCGACCTCTGGCATGAAGCGCGGATCGACCAGCGCCTGTGGCCGGTGCCGTTCCACTGGCGCGGAACCGCGCTGACCCCTGAACCGCTGCTGCGCGCCGCTACCGTCACGCCGACGGCCTAGGGGCGGCCTCGTCCCGGTGGCGCGTCAGCGCCGCCAGCCGTGCCTCCCGCAGAGCCTCTCCCAGCGCTGCCCCGGTAAACCCACGCGCCACCAGCGGCTGCGCCTGCACCGCCCGCGCGGCGTCGGCGGCGCTCCGCAGGTAGGCGATGGCGGCCGGCACATCCTGGGTTTCATCGGCGATCAGCGCGCAGGCGGCGAGGAATTCCGCGAAGCGCTGCGGGCGTCGGTAGATGTCGAAGCGCTGCAGCAGGTCCAGCAGCGCCGTGGGTTCCAAGGCCTGAGCCCGGCGCCCGGCGGAGTGGAATTCCACCGTCAGCAGCGCCAGTTCCTGACAGTCCCTCGGCACCTTGCCGCGCAGGTTGATGGCCTGCACCTGGCGCAGGCCCTCGACCGGGTCGTCCTCGCCCAGGGCCTGCAGGAGGCAGGCCCAACGCACCGTCAAGGGCTGCTCGCCCTCGGCGCAGCGGCGCAACACCGCCAGCAGGCGCTCGCCGCGCGCTGTGTCGAACAGTGTATCCACCTCGGGCAACCAGGCCGCCAGCGCGCCGCAGCGCCGCAGGGTCTCGATGAACACGTCGGGGCGCGGTTCCAGCAGGGCCCGGGACACCTCCTTCCAGGTCCGCTCCGGAGTCAGGGCCTCCAGTTCGCCGGAGTCGGCGATCCGTCGCATCAGCGCCAGGGTTTCGTCGGCGATGCGGAAGCCCAGGGGCGCGTAGCGGGCGGCGAAGCGCGCCACCCGCAGCACCCGCAATGGGTCCTCGGCGAAGGCGGGGGAGACGTGGCGCAGCCAGCGTCCGCGCAGGTCGTCCTGGCCCCCGTGGGGGTCGATGAGGCGACCCTCGGCGTCCTCGGCAATGGCGTTGATGGTGAGGTCGCGGCGGGTCAGGTCCTCTTCTAGGGTCACGTCGGGGGACGCGTGGAAGACGAAGCCGCCGTAGCCGCGGCCGCTCTTGCGCTCGGTGCGGGCCAGGGCGTATTCCTCGCCCGTGCGCGGGTGGAGGAATACCGGAAAGTCCGCGCCCACCGGGCGGAAGCCCAGGGCCAGCATCTGCTCCGCGGTGCTTCCCACCACCACCCAGTCCACCTCGGTGACGGGGCGGCCGAGCAGGCGGTCGCGCACGGCGCCGCCCACCTTGTAGACGTTCAGTCGATTCTCTTCCATGGGCGGGAAGGATACCGGCTGCACACCGGTACGCGCGAGGCGTACCGGTGTGTGGGGCCGGGCACGGCTCAGATGGGCGGCATCACCAGGTCGAGCCGCGGGTACTCGCCGTCCTCGGTGCGTTCGCCCCGTGGCGGTACGTGGTGGGCGCCGATCACCTGGTCGCCCTGAGCCACCTCCAGGTGGATGTCGAAGCCCCACAGCCGGTGCAGGTGCTTGAGCACTTCCTCGGTGGATTCCCCCAGGGGTTTGCGGTCGTGCTGCTGGTGACGCAGGGTCAGGGACCGGTCGCCGCGCCGGTCCACGTTCCAGATCTGCACGTTGGGCTCGCGGTTACCGAGGTTGTACTGGGCGGCCAGCAATTCGCGGATGGTGCGGTAGCCGTCCTCGTCGTGGATCGCCGGCACCAGCAGCTCGTCCTTCTGGTCGTCGTCGAGGATGCTGAACAGCTTGAGGTCGCGGATCACCTTGGGCGAGAGGAACTGCAGGATGAAGCTCTCGTCCTTGAAACTGCTCATGGCGAACTTGAGGGTGGACAGCCAGTCGCTGCCGGCGATGTCCGGGAACCAGCGGCGATCCTCCTCCGTGGGGTGCTCGCAGATGCGGCGGATGTCGGTGTACATGGCGAACCCCAGGGTGTAGGGGTTGATGCCGTTGTAATAGGGGCTGTCGAAGCTGGGCTGGTAGACCACGTTGGTGTGGGACTGGAGGAACTCCAGCATGAAGCCGTCGGTGACCAGCCCCTCGTCGTACAGGTCGTTCATCAGGGTGTAGTGCCAGAAGGTGGCCCAGCCTTCGTTCATCACCTGGGTCTGGCGCTGCGGATAGAAGTACTGGGCGATCTTGCGCACGATGCGCACCACCTCGCGCTGCCAGGGCTCCAGCAGCGGCGCGTGCTTCTCGACGAAATAGAGGATGTTCTCCTGGGGCTCGGCGGGGAAACGCCGCACGTCCTGCTCGTCGTGTTTCTCGGCGCTGCGGGGAATGGTCCGCCAGAGGTCGTTGAGCTGGCGCTGCAGGTGTTCCTCGCGGTCCTTCTGCCGCTGCCGCTCCTCTTCCGCGGAGATGGGGTAGGGCCGCTTGTAGCGGTCCACGCCGTGGTTCATCAGGGCGTGGCAGGAATCCAGCAGGTCCTCCACGGCATCGATGCCGTAGCGTTCCTCGCACTGCATGATGTACTGCTTGGCGAACACCAGGTAGTCGATGATGGAACTGGCATCGGTCCAGGTGCGGAACAGGTAGTTGCCCTTGAAGAAGCTGTTGTGGCCATAGCAGGCGTGGGCGATCACCAGGGCCTGCATGCACATGGTGTTCTCTTCCATCAGGTAGGCGATGCACGGATCGGAGTTGATCACGATCTCGTAGGCCAGGCCCATCTGCCCGCGCTTGTAGGATTTCTCGGTGCTGAGGAAATGCTTGCCGTAGGACCAGTGGTGGTAGCCCAGGGGCATGCCCACGGAGGCATAGGCATCCATCATCTGCTCGGCAGTGATCACCTCGATCTGGTTGGGGTAGGTGTCCAGGGCGTAGCGCTCGGCGATCCGGCTGATCTCGCGGTCGTACGCCTGGACCAGTTCGAATGTCCATTCCGAACCGGTGGAAAGCGGCTGGCGCTTCGTGTCACGGGAGGTATCGGGAGACGTGTTCATGTGGCGAGCCTGCGCTGGAAGAGTTCGCGGAACACCGGGTAGATGTCGCCGGCCGAGACCAGTTGCTGCTGGGCGAAGGTCTCGGAGAACGCCTCGCGCACCTGTTCGTATTCGAACCAGAGCGCCTGGTGCTCACGCGGGGTGATCTCGACATAGGTGTAGTACTGCACGAACGGCATGATCTGCTTGGTGAGGATTTCCCGGCAGATGGGCGAATCGTCGTTCCAGTTGTCGCCGTCGGAGGCCTGGGCGGCGTAGATGTTCCAGTCGCTCACCGGGTAGCGCTCGGCCATGATCTCCTGCATCAGCTTGAGGGCGCTGGAGACGATGGTGCCGCCGGTCTCCCGGGAGTAGAAGAACTCTTCCTCGTCCACCTCGCGGGCGCTGGTGTGGTGGCGAATGAATACCACCTCGATACGGTCGTAGTTCCGCTTGAGGAACAGGTACAGCAGGATGAAGAAGCGCTTGGCGATGTCCTTGGTGGCCTGGGTCATGGAACCGGACACGTCCATCAGGCAGAACATCACCGCCTTGGAACTGGGGTTGGGCTGCTTCACCAGCAGGTTGTACTTGAGGTCGAAGGTGTCGAGGAACGGTACCCGGTTGATCCGCGCGCGCAGGCGCTCGATCTCCGCCTCGGTGTCCTGGATGTCGCCGAAGTTGTCCGGTTCCTCCCGCCGCAGCCGTTCCAGTTCGGCCTGGGCGGCGCGCAGCTTGGCGCGGCTGCTGCCGGACAGCGCGATACGCCGGGCGTGGGCCGAGCGCAAGGTGCGGATGATGTTGATCCGCGACGGGTTGCCTTCGTTGCTGATGCCGGCGCGCACGGTCTTGAAGGTGTCGGTACCGGTCAGGTGGCGCTTCACCAGGTTGGGTAGCTCCAGGTCCTCGAACATGAAGTCGAGGAATTCCTCCTGGGTGATCTGGAAGACGAAGTCGTCCATGCCCTCGCCGGAGTTGCTGGCCTTGCCGCTGCCCTTGCCTCCGCCGCCGCCCCCCTGAGGCCGCGGGATGCGTTCGCCGGTGGTGAATTCCTTGTTGCCGGGGTGGACCACGGTCTGACGGCCGCCGCGGCCGTGGTGCAGGACCGGCTCGTCGATGTCGCGGCCGGGGATGCTGATCTGTTCGCCGTGCTCCATGTCGGTGATGGAGCGCCGGCTGACCGCCTCCTCGACGGCCTTCTTGATGTGGTCGCGGTACCGCCGCAGGAAACGCTGGCGGTTCACCGTGCTCTTGTTCTTGCCGTTCAGACGCCGGTCGATGACATAGCTCATAGGCCCCTCCGGGAGCTCAGGCCAGGGGACGCGACGGCGTCGCGCGACGTACCCGTCGCACGCGCCGCCCCGACCCGCCGGCCGTTACCGCCTTCACTGCGATTTGCGGACCCGCAGATACCATTCGGACAGCAGGCGAACCTGTTTCTCGGTGTAGCCGCGCTCGACCATGCGCTTGACGAAGTCGTTGTGCTTCTGTTGCTCGTCCTTGCTGCCCTTGGCGTTAAAGCTGATGACCGGCAGCAGGTCCTCGGTGTTGGAGAACATCTTCTTCTCGATCACCACCCGCAGTTTCTCGTAGCTAAGCCAGGTGGGGTTCTTGCCGTTGTTGTTGGCCCGGGCGCGCAGCACGAAGTTGACGATCTCGTTGCGGAAATCCTTCGGGTTGCTGATGCCGGCCGGCTTCTCGATCTTCTCCAGCTCCTCGTTGAGGGCGACGCGGTTGAGGATTTCCCCGGTCTCCGGGTCCCGGTATTCCTGGTCCTGGATCCAGAAGTCCGCATACAGCACGTAGCGGTCGAAGATGTTCTGCCCGTACTCGCTGTAGGACTCCAGGTACGCCGTCTGGATCTCCTTGCCGATGAACTCGATGTAGCGCGGCGCCAGGTACTCCTTGATGTAGCGCAGGTAGCGCTCGCGTATCTCGGCGGGGAACTGCTCCTGCTCGATCTGCTGTTCCAGCACGTAGAGCAGGTGCACCGGGTTGGCGGCCACCTCGTGGGGGTCGAAGTTGAATACCTTGGAGAGGATCTTGAAGGCGAAGCGGGTGGACAGGCCGTTCATGCCTTCGTCCACGCCCGCGGTGTCGCGGTACTCCTGGATCGACTTGGCCTTGGGGTCGGTGTCCTTGAGGTTTTCGCCGTCGTAGACGCGCATCTTCGAATAGATGTTGGAGTTCTCCGGCTCCTTCAGGCGCGACAGGGTGGAGAACTGCGCCAGCATTTTCAGGGTATCCGGCGCGCAATGGGCCTCGGCCAGGGAGCTGTTCACCAGCAGCTTGTCGTAGATGCGGATCTCATCGGAGATGCGCAGGCAGTACGGCACCTTGACGATGTAGATGCGGTCGATGAACGCCTCGTTGTTCTTGTTGTTGCGGAAGGTGTGCCATTCCGATTCGTTGGAGTGGGCCAGCAGGATGCCGTTGAAGGGAATCGCCCCCAGGCCCTCGGTGCTGTTGTAGTTGCCTTCCTGGGTGGCGGTGAGCAGCGGGTGCAGCACCTTGATGGGCGCCTTGAACATCTCGACGAATTCCATCAGGCCCTGGTTGGCCCGGCACAGCGCCCCGGAGTAGCTGTAGGCGTCGGCGTCGTTCTGCGGGTATTCCTCCAGCTTGCGGATGTCCACCTTGCCCACCAGGGCGGAGATATCCTGGTTGTTCTCGTCGCCTGGCTCGGTCTTGGCCACGGCAATCTGGTTGAGGATCGAGGGGTACAGCTTGACCACCCGGAAGCGGCTTATGTCGCCGCCGAACTCGGAGAGCCGCTTGGTGGCCCAGGGCGACATGATGGTGGTGAGGTAGCGGCGCGGGATGCCGAAGTCCTCTTCGAGGATCTGCCCGTCCTCGGTGGGGTTGAACAGCCCCAGGGGCGACTCGAACACCGGCGAGCCCTTGATGGCGTAGAACGGCACCTTCTCGATCAGTTGCTTGAGTTTCTCCGCCAGGGACGACTTGCCGCCGCCCACCGGCCCCAGGAGGTAGAGAATCTGTTTCTTCTCTTCCAGGCCCTGGGCCGCGTGGCGGAAGTACGACACGATCTGGTCGATGCATTCCTCCATACCATGGAAGTCGGCGAAGGCCGGGTAGCGGCGGATGACCTTGTTGGAAAAAATCCGCGACAGCCGCGAATTGCTGGAGGTGTCCAGCAGCTCCGGCTCACCGATGGCCATGAGCATGCGCTCGGCGGCGGTGGCGTAGGCGCTCGGGTCCTCCTTGCACAGTTCGAGGTACTCCTGGAGGGACATTTCCTCCTGGCGGGTCGCCTCGAAGCGTTGTTGGAAGTGGCTGAAAATACTCATGACGTCACCTCGCTCGATACTCGGAGCCGTGCGGAATCGGTGTCGGGGACGTGGTCGTCGGACAGGAGGGACGGGTGCGGGCGGTTGGCCCGCCGAAGCGGGCGAGGAGCCCCCGATACGTTCCCCCAAGACAGAAGATGTCGCCCCGCGACGGCCGAAAACCGGTCTGCCGGCTCTCCCCGGTTATGGATGGCCTAGGGGTAAGAGTAGTCGGGAATCCCGCAGGTCAAGGCAGGGAGCGTGCACAGGGCGCGCGACCGCTCACCGGCGCAGGCCGCCAGGCCAGGCGTGGCGCGGCCTCGGGGGCGGCGGAAAAATTTATTCGGCGACGCCCTGCTCCACGTCTTCCGGGTACAGTCCGCGCCAGGCCTCCATTCCGCCATCCAGGCTGTACACGTCGCTGAAGCCCTGGCCGGCGAGGTACGCGGCCGCGCCCTGGCTGGAGTTGCCGTGGTAGCAGGCGACGATCAGCGGCTGGTCCAGGTCGGCATGGGCGATGAAGTCCGCCAGGGAGACGTTATCCAGGTGCTGGGAGCCGCTGATGTGGGCCGTGGCGAAGCTCTGGGGATCGCGGATGTCCACCACCACGGCGCCGTCGCGGCGCAGCTGGTGGGCGTCCTGGGGGGAGATGCGCTTGAAGTCGGTCATGTTCGGTACTCCGGGAAAGGTGGCGCGGTCAGCGGCCCTTGGGCCGGCCATGGTCGTCGCAGTCGCAGCGGTGGCGGACGCCGGTGTCGAGGTTCAGCAGGGTCATGCCGTTGCCCCACACGCAACCGGTATCCAGGCCCCAGACATCGGGCTCGTCGACCCGGCCCTCCAGGGCTGCCCAGTGGCCGAACAGAATCTTCAGCCCGCGGGTCTTGCGCTGGGGGTGGGCGAACCACGGAGCGAAGCCCTGGGGCGCCTTGTCGATGCCTTCCTTGCTCTTCAGGTCGAGGGTGCCGTCGGCACGGCAGAAGCGCATGCGGGTGAAGTAGTTGGTGATCGCCCGCAGCCGCGGCATGCCGGTGAGGCGCTTGTTCCAGGTGGCCGGCTCGTTGCCGTACATCCCCTCCAGGAACAGCGGCAGGCGCACGTCGTCCCGCAGCGCGTCCTCCACTTCGGCGGCGCGCTGCAGCGCCTTGCGCAGGGTCCATTGCGGCGGGATGCCGGCGTGGACCATGGCCACCCCGCGCGCCTCGTCGTAGTGCAGCAGCTTCTGCCGGCGCAGCCAGTCGAGCAGGGGGTCGCGGTCCGGCGCGTCGAGGATTTCCTGCAGCGTGTCGTTCTTCTTCAGCCGCTCGACGTTGTGGGCCACCGCCAGCAGGTGCAGGTCGTGGTTGCCCAGCACGCAGACCAGAGCGTCGCGCATGCCGTAGAGGAAGCGCAGGGTCTCCAGGGACTGCGGGCCGCGGTTGACCAAGTCGCCCACCAGCCACAGGCGGTCCCGGGCGGGGACGAAGGCGACGTCGGCCAGCAGGCACTTGAGGGGGTCGAGGCAGCCCTGGAGGTCGCCCACCGCATAGACGGTCATGCGGCCTCCTTCAATGCAGGGCGCCGGGAACGGCGAGGCGGAACGGCGGGATCGGCGCGTCGAAGCGGTGGCCGTCGTCGGCCTCCATCTGGTAACTGCCCTGCATGGTGCCGACCCGGGTGGCGAGCACCGTGCCGCTGGTGTAGGTGTGCTGCCCGCCGGGCGGCAGCAGCGGTTGCTGGCCCACCACGCCGGCGCCGCGCACCTCCTGCACCTGGCCGTCGCCGTCGGTGATCAGCCAGTGGCGGGTCAGCAGCTGGGCCGGCAGGGCGCCGGCGTTGCGCAGGGTGATGGTGTAGGCGAAGGCGAAACGCTCCTGTTCCGGCTCGGACTGCTCCGGGAGGTAGCGGGTGGCGACGCTGACGTCGACCTGATAGCGGGGATCGTGCACGCGCGGGGGCTCTCTGCGGGGACAAAGAGCCAGTCTAGGGCGTCAGCGGTCGCTTGTCTGCTCGCCATCCCGGGGCTGGCGCGCGCTCAGCTGGTCGGCGAGGCGGACGAAGGCCGCCAGGTCCAGCTGCTCGGGGCGCAGGCCGCCGTCGACGCCGGCGGCTTCGATGGCCTCGGCGTCCAGCAGGCCCTTGAGGGTGTTGCGCAGGGTCTTGCGGCGCTGGTTGAAGGCGTCGCGGACGATCCGCTCCAGCTGCCGCGGGTCCTTCGCCGGATGCGGCGGCTGGGCGTGAGGCACCAGCCGGACGATGGCCGAGTCCACCTTGGGCGCCGGGTTGAAGGCGCCGGGGCCGACGTTGAACAGGTGCTCCACCTGGCAGTGGTACTGGACCATGATCGACAGCCGTCCCCAGTCGCCGCCGCCGGGCTGGGCGGCCAGGCGCTCCACCACTTCTTTCTGCAGCATGAAATGCATGTCGCGGATCTGCCCGGCATGCTCCAGCAGGTGGAAGATCAGGGGCGTGGAGATGTTGTAGGGGAGGTTGCCCACCACCCGCAGCCCGTGAGGCGCCGGGTCGAGGCGGGCGAAGTCGAATTTCAGCGCGTCGCCCTGGTTCAGGCGGAAGTTCGGCCGCTGGCCGAAACGCTGCTGCAAGAGCGGGATCAGGTCCAGGTCGAGCTCGATCACGTCCAGCCAGGCGCCGCTGTCCAGCAGCCCCTCGGTGAGGGCGCCCTGGCCCGGGCCGATCTCCACCAGGTGCTCGCCGTCCCGTGCATGGATGGCCCGCAGGATGCGGTGGATCACCCCGGCATCGTGCAGGAAATTCTGGCCGAAGCGCTTGCGCGCACGGTGCGTGTAGTCGGTCATGGCGAACTCCAGGAGGCGCAGCGCGAGCCCGCCGCGGGGGCGGGCTCGTGGAAAGGCGCGCAGTTTACCAGCATTGCCGCGGGACGGCCCGGCACCGGTCGGCGCGCGTGCGGCCGGGCCTCAGGGGCGGCGGGCGGTCATCCGGTAGGCGGTGTCCAGGGCCACCTTCAGGCTGCCGCTGTCGATCCGGCCGCTGCCGGCCAGGTCGAGGGCGGTGCCGTGGTCCACCGAGGTGCGCACGATGGGCATGCCCAGGGTGACGTTCACCGCGGCGCCGAAGCCCTTGTACTTGAGCACCGGCAGGCCCTGGTCGTGGTACATGGCCAGCACCGCGTCGCAGTGGTCCAGGTGCTTGGGGGTGAACAGGGTGTCGGCCGGCAGCGGGCCCACCAGGTCCAGGCCCTCGTCCCGCAGGCGCGCCAGCACGGGCTCGATCACCTCGATTTCCTCGCGGCCCAGGTGGCCACCTTCCCCAGCATGGGGGTTCAGGCCGCAGACCAGAATACGTGGCGCCGGGATGCCGAACTTGTCCCGCAGGTCGGCATGGAGGATGCGCGCCACCCGCTCCAGGCGTTCGGGCTGCAGGGCGGCGGCGACGTCCTTGAGGGGCAGGTGGGTGGTGACCAGGGCCACCCGCAACCCCTGGGTGGCGAGCATCATCACCACCTGGGGCGTGCCGGTGAGGTCGGCGAGGAATTCGGTATGCCCGGAGAAGGCGATGCCGGCGTCGTTGATCACGCCCTTGTGCACCGGGGCGGTGATCATCCCGGCGAAGGTGCCGTCCAGGCAGCCCTGGCCTGCACGGGTGAGGGTTTCCAGTACATAGGCGGCGTTGGCCGGGTCGAGCCGGCCGGGCTGCACCGGCGCCCGCAGGGGCGTGTCCCAGACGTACAGCGCGCCCGCCGGGGCAGGCACCCGGGGCCAGGCGCCGGGGTTCACGTCCAGCAGGCTGACATCCAGGCCCAGCAGGGCGGTACGCTCGGTCAGCAGGGCGCGGCTGGCGATGGCCACCAGGGCCTGTGGCTGGGCGTCGGCGGCCAGCAGCAGGCAGAGGTCCGGGCCGATGCCGGCGGGCTCGCCGGGTGTGAGGGCGTAAACGAGTGAAGGGGTCATGGTGGCGCTCCCGGCAAATGCCGACACTCTACCGCGGCGGCACTGGGAAACGAAAAAGCCCGGCAGGGAGCCGGGCTTTTCGGGAGCGTACCGCCAGGTCGCTCAGAGCTTGATCTCGACGTAGGCCTCGTCGCGGATCTGCCGCAGCCAGGACTGCAGCTCCTCGTCATACTTGCGGTTGCGCAGCAGCGACAGCGCCTGTTGCTCGCGGAATTTCTCGCTGCTGTCGGTGGCCCGGCGACCGAGGACTTCCAGCACGTGCCAGCCGTATTGGCTGCGGAACGGCTTGGACAGCTCCCCGGCGGGGGTCTTGGCCATCACATCGCGGAACTCCGGCACCAGGGCGCCCGGGTCGATCCAGTTGAGGTCGCCGCCGTTGAGGGCGGAGCCCGGGTCCTCGGAGAAGTTCTTCGCCAGCTCGGCGAAGTCCTCGCCCGCGGTGATGCGCTGGTAGAGGCGCTCGGCCAGCCGCTCGGTGTCCGCCTCGCTGCGGATTTCGCTCGGCTTGAGCAGGATGTGGCGCACGTGCACCTCGTCGCGGACCTGGGTCTCGCCACCGCGCTTTTCCAGCAGCTTGACGATGATGAAGCCGCTGGGGGTGCGCACCGGTTCGGTGACCTGGCCGGGGGCGAGGGCGCTGATCATGCTGTCGAACGGCGCCGGCATCTGCGCCGCCTTGCGCCAGCCGAGGTCGCCGCCTTCCAGGGCGTTCTCGCCGGCGGAGCGGGATACCGCCAGCTGGGAGAAATCGGCGCCCTGGCGCAGTTGCTGGTAGATGTCCTGGGTCTGGCGTTCGGCGGCCTGGATGGCGCTGGAGGAGGCGCCGTCCGGAACCGGGATGAGGATGTTGGCCAGGTGGAACTCCTCGGACAGCTGCATGCGACCCAGGTCGGAGGCGAGGAAGTTGCGCACTTCCTGCTCGCTCACCTGCACCCGCTCGGCGACCCGGCGCTGGCGCACGCGGCTGATGACGATCTCCCGGCGCACCTGCTCGCGGGCGTCGTCGAACGACAGGCCGTCGCGGCTCAGGGCGGCGCGGAACTGCTCGAGGCCCATGCCGTTGCGCTGGGCGATGGTCTGCACCGCCTGGTTGAGTTCCTCGTCGCTGACGCGGATGCCGGAGCGCTCGCCGATCTGCAGCTGCAGGTTCTCGGTGATGAGGCGTTCCAGCACCTGCTGGGTCAGGACGTGTTCCGGCGGCAGCGCGGCGCCGCGCTTGGCCAGGGTCTGCTGGACCTCATGGACACGCTGGTCCAGTTGGCTTTGCATGATCACGTCGTTGTCGACGATGGCGACGACGCGGTCCAGGGGACGCACGTCGGCGTGGGCGATCGCGCCGAGGAGCAGGGCGCCCGCCAGCAGCGGGCGCAGACGATCAGAGAGCTTGGTCTTCACGTTCACGGTAACCTTGAATGCCTTGGCCGAGGAAACTGTCGACCTTGCCGCCGACGATGCCGCCGAGTCCTTTCAGGACGATCTGCAGGAAGATGCCACGGTCGGCCTTGTCGCTCGGGTTCAGATCGAACTCGTCGTAGTCGACCCAGTAGCGGTTGATCAGGCGCAGCTTCCAGCAGCAACTGTCGTATTCGAAACCACCGAACGCCTCCAGCGTGCGGCTGCGGTTGTAGTCGTACTGCCAGCGGGCGATGGCGCTCCACTGCGGCACGATGGGCCAGATAGTCGAGAAGTCGTGCTGCTCGATCTTGTAGTAGTCCTTGATCACCTTGCCGGTGCGCGGGTCGACGTAGTCGCCACCGCCGAACTCCCAACGCCCGGTGGACGGGTTGTAGCGGTTGGTGTCGTTGCGGTAGCGGAAGCCCAGGTTGACCACCTTGTTCAGGTTGTCTTCCGGCTGGTAGTGGAACATGGTGCTGCCGGACCGGGTGCTGTGGGTCTCGGGGTCCCAGTTGAAGTCCGCACTCAGGCGCCAGTCGCGGTTGAAGCGGTACATGTACTCCAGCGCGTAGGGCGAGGTGTCGGAGGTGGCCGACGCGCTCTCGCGCCAGTCGATGCCCGGCAGCTGGACCTTGCGGTCCTCGAAGTAGAACGCCTGGCCGACGCTGACGCGCTGGCGCTCGAAGCCGTTGCTCTCGATCCAGCGGCTGGTCACGCCCAGGGACACCTGGTTGGCGTCGCCGATGCGGTCCTTGCCGGAGAAGCGGTTCTCGCGGAACAGCGACGAGTAGTTGAAGGTGCTCTCGGTGGTGTCGAACACCGGAATGTCGTCCTGGTCCTCTTCCGGCACGTAGAGGTAGAACAGGCGCGGCTCCAGGGTCTGCCGGTAGTTCTTGCCGAACCACTGGGTGTCGCGGTCGAAGTACAGGCCGCTGTCGATGCTGGCTACCGGGACGCTGCGATCCTGGGTGCTGTCGAAGGTCTGGTCGGCGGCCAGGGTGTTCTTGCCGCGCCGGTCGAGGCTCAGGTCGTAGCGGGTGTACATGTACTTGACGCTGGGCTTGACGAAGCCCCAGGTCCAGTTCAGCGGCAGGCTGACGCCCGGCTCCAGGTGCAGACGGTCACCGTTGGCGCGGGCCAGGCCGGTGATGTTGTTGTCGTACCAGGGCGCCGGCAGGCCGTCTTCGTTGATGAAGTCGCCGGTCCGCAGGTCGCGGTCGAAGCGCACGAACTCGGTGCCGTAGGTGAAGTTCAGGCCGCCCGGCTGGAAGGGCAGCGCCCCGTCCAGGGTCAGCTGCGGCAGGCGATCGTACGGGGTCACGTCGGAGATGGTGGCCATCTCGTAGGCGTGCACGTTCAACTGCGCGTTGTAGGTGTCGCCGCGGTAGGTCAGGGTGCCGCGCTGGTTCACGTAGCTGGGCGTGTCGATGCCCAGGTCGGTGTCCAGGTCCTGGAAGTAGTACGGGTCGCTGATGCGGGTGTAGTCCACCTCGCTCATCAGGCGCGAGTCCAGGCCGCCCTTGTGCTGCCAGCTGTACATCCAGCGCTGGTCCTGGTACTCGGACTGCTGCTTGCGCTTGTCGTCCTCGTCGTTCAGGTAGGCCGCGCCGAACTGGCCCTCGCTGCTGCGGGTGAGGTAGCGGAACTCGCCTTCCATCATCAGCCCGCGCTTGCTCATGTAGCGCGGGTAGAGGGTGGCATCGAAGTTGGGCGCCAGGTTGAAGTAGTAGGGCGTCACCAGCATCAGGCCGGTGTCGGTGCTGGAACCGATGGTCGGTACCAGGAAGCCCGACTGGCGACGGTCGTCGATCGGGAAATAGATGTAGGGGGTGTAGAAGACCGGAATGTCCTTCACCCGCAGGGTCACATTGGTGGCCGTACCGAACCCGGTAGCCGGGTTCAGGTTGATGTTGTTGCCCTTGAGGTTCCAGGCGTTGCTGCCCGGCTCGCAGCGGGTGTAGGTGCCGTCCTTCAGGCGGATGATCGCGTCTTCCTGGCGCTTGGCGTACAGCGCGTTGCCGCGGACCTGGCTCTGGTGCAGCACGTACTCGGCGTTGTCGATCTGCGCCTCGCCGTTATCCAGTTGCAGCTCGGCGCGGTCGCCTACCACCAGGGCGCCGTTGTCGCGCAGGCGCACGTTGCCCACCAGCTCACCCTTGTTCTCCGCCTGGCGCAGGTTGGCCTCGTCGGCCTCCACCTGCATGCTGCCCTGGCGCAGGACCACGTCGCCGGCGAGGGTGGCGACCTGCTGGTCTTCCTCGTAGCGCGAGGCCTTCGCGGACACGTAGAGCGGGGCTTGGTCCTTGGGCGTCTTGTCGTCCATCCCCGGGCGCCACGGCTCGACGTAGGTGCCGGCGCAGTAGGGGCCGATCTCCGCCAGCTGGGCGGAATTGAGCTTGTTGCGCGGGACCCAGTCGAGGTGGCTGTAGTCGGCGCTGCGGGACTTGAGCGCCTTGCCGCCGCTTTCGGTGACCAGGGTGGGACCGGGCTGGGCACCGGCGCGGACCGGTTCGCCGGAGCCGTCGACCGCCGGCGCCGAGCCGCTGGAGCTCACCGCGCTTTCGCTGTGCACCGGACGCGGCGGCAGGGGAGCGTTGCTGGTCTTCGGCGCGCAGGCCCAGCCGCCGGTGGCGGAGGCCTGGCAGTCGAACTGGTCGGCTGCGAGGGCGAAGGGGGTGGCGAAAGGTTGCAGGGCCAACAGACTGCCAGTGACCAGCAGAGGGAACTTTCTACGGAATACGGGTGATTTTACTGCCATCTTGTTAGTCCGGGCTTCCTGCGCGCTATCGCCCCGCAGGGGCCGCACGCCTCTCGATGGGCTGAAAAAGATGCTGGATAATAAAGCATGACCCGCGCAACGGCTAGCGCCGTCGGAGACCCCCTGCAATGCCCGAACATGATGTACGTCTGCAGCACCTGAACGACTGGCTGGCCCACGTCCTGCCCGCGCATTTCCACCGCCAGGGTTGGGGCGCACCGCCACCCGGGCGCCTCAGCCCGGCCAGCAGCGACGCCAGCTTCCGCCGCTATTTCCGCTGGGAAGGCGACGGCCGCAGCTTGATCGTCATGGACGCGCCGCCGCCCCAGGAGAATTGCCGGCCCTTCGTCCAGGTGGCCGAGCTGCTGGCGGCCACCGGTGCTCACGTGCCGGGTATCCTCGCCGCGGACCTCGATCAGGGCTTCCTGCTGCTGGACGACCTGGGCCGCCAGACCTACCTGGACGTACTCGACGCGGACAACGCCGACGCGCTGTTCGACGCCGCCTTCGACACCCTGCTGGACATCCAGCAAGCCGCCCCCACGGACGCCCCGCTGCCCGCCTATGACGAGGCCCTGCTGCGGCGCGAGCTGCAGCTGTTCCCCGAGTGGTACCTGCAGCGCCACCTGCAGCTGGAACTGGACGGCGAACGGCTGGCGGCCTGGCGCGAGGCCTGCGACCGGCTGGTGGACAGCGCCCTGGCCCAGCCGCGGGTGCTGGTGCACCGCGACTACATGCCGCGCAACCTGATGCTCAGCGAGCCCAACCCCGGCGTGCTGGACTTCCAGGACGCGGTCTATGGCCCGGTCACCTATGACGTCACCTGCCTGTTCAAGGACGCCTTCGTCAGCTGGCCCGAACCGCGGGTACGCGGCTGGCTCGAAACCTACTGGGCACGGGCGCGGCAACGGGGGATCGCGGTGCATGACGAGTTCGAGGACTTCCTGCGGGCCAGCGACCTGATGGGGGTGCAGCGCCACCTCAAGGTGATCGGCATCTTCGCGCGCATCTGCCACCGCGACGGCAAGCCCCGCTACCTGGCGGACGTGCCGCGCTTCTTCTCTTATATAGAGGCGGTACTGGCGCGCCGGCCGGAGCTGTCGGCCCTGGCCCGCCTGCTGGGCGACCTGCCGCCCGCCGCCGCGCCGCAGCCATGAAGGCGATGATCCTGGCGGCGGGCAAGGGCGAGCGGATGCGCCCGTTGACCCTGCACACGCCCAAACCACTGATCCGCGCCGCCGGCGTGCCGCTCATCGAGTACCACCTGCGGGCCCTGGCCGCCGCCGGCTTCCGCGAGGTGGTGATCAATCACGCCTGGCTCGGCGAGCAGATCGAGGCGCACCTGGGGGACGGCGCGCGCTTCGGCCTGGCGCTGCGCTATTCGCCGGAGGACCAGCCGCTGGAAACCGGCGGCGGGCTGTTCCGCGCGCTGCCGCTGCTGGGGGACGAGCCGTTCCTGGTGGTGAATGGCGACATCTGGACCGACTACTCCTTCGCCACCCTGCGGCGCCCGCTGCCGGGCCTCGCCCACCTGGTGCTGGTGGACAACCCGGCCCACCACCCGGGGGGCGATTTCCACCTGGACGGGGCAGGGCGGGTGCGCGCCGAGGGCGATGCGCCGCGCTTCACCTACAGCGGCCTGTCGGTGCTGCACCCGCGGCTGTTCGACGGCTGCACGGCGGGCGCCTTCAAGCTGGCACCGCTGCTGGTGCGGGCCATGGCCGCCGGCCAGGTGAGCGGCGAGCGCTTCGCCGGCCAGTGGGTGGACGTGGGCACCGTCGAGCGGCTCGCCGAGGTCGAACGCCTGCTGGCGGCGGGGCGCTGAGGTGTACTGGCCGCTGACGGTGCTGGGCGCGGTCGCCGGCTTCGCCGTGGCGAGCATCCCCGGCGCGCTGCTGGGCGGTCTGCTGGGCCAACTGGCGGATCGCCGTCTCGGCCTGGATTCCTGGGACGCTCTGGTGGCGCTGGTCACCGGGCGGCGCTTGCCGGCCCGGGACGAATTGCTGTTCGTGCTGCTGGGCCGCCTGGCCAAGAGCGAGGGGCGGGTGCTGGAGGTGCACATCCGCCAGGCCCGCAGCGAGATGCAGCGGCTCAACCTGGACGAGGCGGAGCGGCGCCGGGCCATCGACGCCTTCAACCGGGGCAAGCAGGACGAGGTGTCGCCACGCACCCCGCTGCGCCGCTTGCGGGGCGATGTCGCCCAGGCCCAGGCGCTGCTGCGCAGTTGCTGGCGGATGGCCGCGGTGGATGGGCAGATCGGCATGCGCGAGCGGGCGCTGATCCTCCAGTGGGGCGCCTGGCTGGGACGCGAGGCGGCCGAAGTGGAAGCGCTGGGGGCCGAGTTCCAGCCGAAGAAGGTGCCTTCCCCGGTAGCCGCGGGGACGCCCTACAAGGCGGCACTGCGGCTGCTGGGGGTGGCGGCCGACAGCGAGCCGGCCACCATCAAGCAGGCCTACCGGCGGCTGCTCAGCCAGTCCCACCCGGACAAGCTGGCCGGCAGCGGCGCCAGCCCGGCGCGGGTTCGCGAGGCCACCGAGCGGACCCGCGAGCTGCACGCGGCCTACGACCTGATCCGCGCCCGCCGCGGCTTCCGCTGAGGCTCAGTCCTGACCTGCCGGTGACCCGCCCGGCACGCCGGGCGGCGCCGCCGGAGCGATGCCCGTGGGCGGGGCGCTGAGCCAGCCCTTGATGCGGCGGAACAGCTGCTCCTGCTCGATATCCCGGTTGCCCGGCAGGGCCTTCAGGGCGATCTGCTCGTAGGCCGGGTGCTTGGCGCGCTTGCTCGCTTGCAAGCGCTTGAGGGCAGCCTCGCGCTCCGTGGCCAGGTCCTTGTAGAAGTAGTCGCCGGTGGGCACGCCCAGGCCCGGGACCAGGTCTTCCAGGGGCGGCACGTAGCCGTCTGGCACCGCGGCGGACACCATCAGCAGGTTGCCCAGCTCCGGGGACTTGTGGGCGGCCAGGTAGTGGGCCGCCCACCAGGCACCGCTGCCATGGCCCAGCAGGACGATGCGCTTGGCCTGCCGCGCCTTGGCGAAGCCGAGGGCAGCATCCAGGCGGGCCAGCACCCGTTGCTCGCGGATCGTGCGCAGGGTTTCCGGGTCCGGGGGCGCTTCGGCCGGCGCCGTGGCCGGGGGAGTCGCCTCCGTGGCCGCTTCCGCAGGTGTGCCCTCGGCCTTTTCCTCGGGCTTGGCGTCGCCGGCTGGCGCGTCCGCCGCGGCGGCCGGCGCCACTTCCGCCGGGCGCGGCGGAACGGTGTCCTGGGGGTCCGGCAGGGTCACGCTGAGGGTGCTCCAGCCGGCGTCGGGCAGCTTGGTGCGCAGGGGCGCGATGACCACCGGCCAGTCGGCGCTCTCGCCGTCGCCGGGGACGAGGATCACCAGGCCGCTGGGGTCGCCGACGTTGGCCGCCTGCCAGAGGGCGAGGAAGCTCTCGTCGCCGGCCTTGAGGGTCTGCTGGACGGGAAGCGGCAGCTGCCGTTCCAGGCTGCTGGCGTCCTCGACGCTGCGCTCCTCCAGGGGCGCGCGCACCGGCGGCGGCGCGCTGTCGGTGGCCGGGGGCGCAGCGGCATCGGCGGGCGGCGCGGGGTCGTCGCCCTGGGCGGCGCAGGCGATCAGCAGGCTGGCGCCGACGCAGGCGAGGCGCAGGCGCAGGCGCGACAGGGCGGGACGGGTCATCGGCACGCTCCGGAAGGTCGGGGATACCCGCAGCCTAATCGCTCGCCCGGGGTTTGTCAGGCCGTGCCGGGCCGTGCCGCTTGGAGTATGGTAGGCCGGTCTTCGCCGGGGCAATCCCAGCCACTGGATGAGCTGTCGCCCATGAATCGCCCGTTGCTCGTGATCGTTACCCTGCTGCTGTGGCTGGCCGGTGCCGCCGTGGCCGCGCCGGCCCCGGATACCGGCCAGCGGGCCTGGCTGGCGGAGCACCCGCAGTTGCGGGTCGGGGTGGTGCTGCAGGCGCCCTATGCCCAGTACGACCAGCGCCTGCAGCAGCTGTCCGGGGTGAACGTCGAGCTGATGACCTGGGTCGGCCGCAGCCTGGGGGTGGAGCTGCTCTGGCAGCACTACGCCGATGTGCCCGACCTGGAACGCGCCGTGCGCGCCGGCCAGGTGGACCTGGCCCCGGGCCTCGCCCAGACCCCCGCCGGGCTGCGCCTGTGGTTGTTCTCCGACCCCTACATGCGGGTCGCCCACTTGGTGGTGGGCGAGCGCAACGGTGCCGGCGCGGTGGACCTGGACAACCTCGGCGCCCGCGACCCCTTGGCGCTGCGGGTGCCCAGCGCCGCCGCCGACTACCTGCGCGGCACCTACAGCAACCTCAACCTGCAGCCCGCCGCCAGCGATCGCCAGGCGTTGCAGCGCCTGCTGACCCAACGGGCGCGCTACGCGGTGATCGACGAGGCGCAGCTGACCCGGCTGTCCCTCGACCCGCAGTTCGCCGACCTCGCCGTGGTGGGCGACGTGGGCCTGCCGACCCTGCTGCGCATCGGCACCCGCAGCGACTGGCCGCAGTTGGCGGAGCTGGTGGACGGCGCCCTGCGCAGCCTGCCGCCCAAGGACCTGGAGCAGTTGCAGGCGCGCTGGCTGAAGCCCAAGTACCCGCGCCTCGGCGAGTCCACCGGGTTCTGGCAGAACCTCTGCCTGCTGCTGGGGGTGCTGCTGGCGGTGGCCCTGGTGCTGGGCTTCTCCCTGCGCCGGCAGCGCCACGCCCTGGAGCAGCAGCTGTTGGCGGCGCGCCAGGACCTGGCTCGTCGCGAGGCGGCCGAGGAGGCGCTGCAGCTCACCCAGTCGTCCCTCGACCACGGCCCGGTGGGCATCCTCTGGGTCAACTGGGACAGCCACATCCGCTACGCCAACCGCGCCGCCGAGCAGATGCTCGGGCTGGGCATGGGCGAGCTGGTGGACCGGCCCCTGGTGGAATTCGAGCCGGGCCTGCACATGGACCGCTGGCTGACCCTCTGGCGCCGCGCGCGCAACCAGGAGGAGGGCCCGCTGAACGTGGAGACCGAGGTGCGCCGGGCCGACGGCGGCAGCCTGCCGGTGGACGTATCCCTGAGCTTCCTGCGCTTTCGCAAGGCGGAGTACCTGGTGGTGTTCCTCACCGATGTCACCGAGCGGCGCCGGGCCCGGGCCGAGCTGGGGGAGCGGGAAGCGCGCCTGCAGGGGATCGCCGCCAACGTGCCGGGCCTGGTGTTCCGCCTGGAGCGCCCGCACCCGGGCGCGCCGCCGGACTTCGCCTACATCAGCGAGGGCAGCGAGAGCCTGGTGGGCTACCCGCCGGCGACCGTGATGGCCGCCGACTTCGGCATCCGCAGCCTGGTCCACCCGGATGACCGCGAGTCCTACCACGCCAGCCAGGACGCCGCCCTCGCCGCCGACCGCGACTGGCACTGGCAGGGCCGTATCCTCACCCGCGACGGCCGTCAGCGCTGGGCCGACATTCGCGCCTCGGCGCGGCGCCTGGACGATGGCGTGGTGGCGTGGGACGGCATCGTCTGGGACATGAGCGAGAACAAGCAGATCGAGCTGGCCCTGGCGGATTCCCGCGCCCAGCTGCGGGAGCTGTCGGCCCACCTGGAGAGCGTGCGCGAGGAAGAAAAGGCGCGCATCGCCCGGGAGGTGCACGACGAACTGGGCCAGGTGCTCACCGTGCTGAAGCTGGAGACGTCCATGTGCGAGCTGGCCTTCGCCGAGCTCGATCCGGGCCTGCGCGAGCGCCTGGGCAGCATGAAGCGGCTGATCGCCCAGCTCTTCCAGCTGGTGCGCGACGTGGCCAGCGCGCTGCGTCCGCCGATCCTCGACGCCGGCCTGGCGTCGGCCATCGAGTGGCAGGCGCGACGATTTGAAGCACGCACCGGCATACCCTGCCTGGTGGAAGTCCCCGAGCAAGTCCCGGTACTCTCCGACGCCAAGGCCATCGGCCTGTTCCGGGTGCTGCAGGAGGCGCTGACCAACGTCATGCGCCACGCCGAGGCCCACAGCGTGCAGGTGGGGCTGGCCCTGGAGCAGGGCGAGCTGTGCCTGAGCATCGGCGACGACGGCCGTGGCTTCGACGAGCGCATCTGCCGCCGTGGCCAGTCGTTCGGCCTGGTGGGCATGCAGGAGCGGGTGCTGGCCCTGGGCGGCCGGCTGACCCTCGACAGCCAGCCCGGTGAAGGCACGCTGCTCAGCGTGCGGGTGCCGCTGATGAACCGGGCGACGCTGCCCGAACCAGGACCCGCCACCGGGGCGGGCGCCATTGCAGAAGGGGAGGGGGCGCGATGATCCGGGTCCTGGTGGCGGAAGACCACACCATCGTCCGCGAAGGTATCAAGCAACTGATCGGGCTGGCCCGCGATCTCCAGGTGGTGGGCGAGGCCAGCCACGGCGAAGGCCTGCTGGAGGCCCTGCGGCACACGCCCTGCGAGGTGGTCCTGCTGGATATCTCCATGCCCGGCATGAACGGCCTGGAGGCGATCCCGCGGATTCGCGCCCTGGCCGACGCGCCGGCGATCCTAGTGCTGTCCATGCACGACGAGGCGCAGATGGCCGCCCGCGCCCTGAAGAGCGGCGCCGCCGGCTACGCCACCAAGGACAGCGACCCGTCGCTGCTGCTCACGGCGATCCGCAAGGTGGCCGCCGGCGGGCGCTACATCGACCCGGAGCTGGCCGACCGGATGGTCTTCGAGGTGGGCCTGACCGATGCGCGGCCGCCCCACGCGCTGCTCTCGGAGCGGGAGTTCTCGGTGTTCGAGCGCCTGGTGCAGGGGGAAGGTGTCAACGAGATCGCCCAGCACCTGGCGGTGAGCGGCAAGACCGTCAGCACCCACAAGGCGCGGCTGATGCAGAAGCTGGGCGCCGGCTCGGTGGCCGACCTGGTGCGCTACGCCATGGCCCACCGGCTGGTGCCGCCCCCGCGGGGCTAGCGTCATTTTTACGCCAATTTGCCGGCGACGGACTTGTGGCGCACAGAAGAACGGCCGAGTATGTCGGGCCCGCGCCATGGCGGGGGCCTTCGGAGGTCTGGGGCGCCTGTTCCAGGCCATTGAGCCGGGGCGACGATTGCCCAAGGGAGGGGATAACAAGAATGTGCAAGCTGTTGAAAGGTGGTGTGGCGGTGGCGATGCTGGGCGGCGCGCTGCCGGCCTGGGCGGACTACGTCACGGTGGTGTCGTTCGGCGGAGCCAACAAGGACGCGCAACTGGCGGCGTTCTACAAGCCGTTCAAGGCCGCGACCGGCACCGCGGTGGTCCGCAGTTCCTACAACGGGGACCTGGCCAAGCTGAAGCAGATGGTGGAAATCAGCCACGTGTCCTGGGACGTGGTGGAGGTGGAGTCGCCGGAACTGGCCCGGGGCTGCGCCGAAGGGATGTTCGAGAAGCTCGACGTCAGCACCCTGGGCGATCCGGCGGACTTCGTGCCGGGGGCCATCCAGCCCTGCGGCGTCGGCATCTTCGTCTGGTCGACGGTGCTGGCCTACGACGCCAACACGCTCAAGGGCACCCCCAGCGGCTGGACGGATTTCTGGGACCTGAAGAAATTCCCCGGCAAGCGCGGCCTGCGCCACGGCGCCAAGTACACCCTGGAATTCGCGCTGATGGCCGACGGCGTCGCGCCCAAGGACGTCTACCAGGTGCTGTCGAGCCCCGCCGGGGTCGACCGGGCCTTCCACAAGCTGGACGAGATCAAGTCCAGCATCGTCTGGTGGAAGGCCGGTGCCGAGCCGGTGCGCGCCCTGGCCGAGGGCAGCGTGGCCATGAGTTCGGCCTACAACGGCCGCATCGCCGCCGCCCAGGCCGAGCAGCCGGGCCTGCGCCTGAGCTGGCAGGGCAGCATCTACGACTTCGACTACTGGGCGCAGCCCAAGGGCGCCTGGAAGGCCAAGCTGGCCCAGGACTTCGTCACCTTCTCCGTGCAGCCGCCGCAACAGAAGGCCTTCGCCGAGGCCATCGCCTACGGGCCGGTGAACACCAAGGCGGTCGCTCTGCTGGACCCGAAGGTGGTCGCCGGGCTGCCCACCGCGCCGCAGAACATGGCCGGCGCGGTCGGCATGGACGTGGCGTTCTGGGCCACCCACGGCCCCGACCTGGAAAAACGCTTCGACGCCTGGGTCGGTAACTGAGGTCGCTTTCAGGCAGGTCCGGCCGCGCCCGTCCCGGTGCGATCGGACCGCTGCCGGCGCCTGCCGCCGGAGTTGTCCGGATGCGACCGCTTTGTAGGGCGATTCCTACACCGACGTTTCGGTCCGGCTGATAGCAATCTCTCCCGACGCCCGATTTTCCTGCCCGCTGCGCTTCACTAGGCTTGAGTCAACGGCATGGATAACAACAAGGTGTGGTGATGGCCGAGCTGAATGCGACAACCGCGGCGAACGACGTACTGGTCAGCTTTCGCGGCGTGCAGAAGAGCTACGACGGCGAAACGCTGATCGTGAAGGACCTCAACCTGGACATCCGCAAGGGCGAGTTCCTCACCCTGCTGGGGCCGTCCGGCTCGGGCAAGACCACCAGCCTGATGATGCTGGCGGGCTTCGAGACCCCCACCCACGGCGAAATCCTCCTCGCCGGGCGCTCCATCAACAACGTGCCGCCCCACAAGCGCGACATCGGCATGGTGTTCCAGAACTACGCGCTGTTCCCCCACATGACCGTGGCCGAGAACCTGGCCTTCCCGCTGTCGGTGCGCGGCTTCGCCAAGCCGGACGTCGCCGAGCGGGTCAAGCGCGCCCTGTCCATGGTCCAGCTGGAGGCCTTCGCCGGGCGCTACCCCGCGCAGCTCTCCGGCGGCCAGCAGCAGCGCGTGGCGCTGGCCCGGGCGCTGGTGTTCGAGCCGCAGCTGGTGCTGATGGACGAGCCCCTGGGGGCCTTGGACAAGCAACTGCGCGAACACATGCAGATGGAGATCAAGCACATCCACGAGCGCCTCGGCGTCACCGTGGTGTACGTCACCCACGACCAGGGCGAGGCGCTGACCATGTCCGACCGGGTGGCGGTGTTCCACCAGGGCGAGATCCAGCAGATCGCCCCGCCGCGGGAACTCTACGAGTCGCCGCGCAACACCTTCGTCGCCCACTTCATCGGCGAGAACAACCGCCTCTCCGGGCACCTGCTGAGCCGCGACGGCGAGCGCTGCCTGGTGAACCTGCCGCGCGGCGAGCGGGTGGAGGCCCTGGCGGTCAACGTCGGCCAGCCGGGCGAGCCGGTGAGCCTGTCGATCCGCCCCGAGCGGGTCCGCCTGAACGGCGCCAGCGAAAGCTGCCCCAACCGGTTTTCCGGGCGCGTGGCCGAGTTCATCTACCTCGGCGACCACGTACGCATTCGCCTGGAGGTCTGCGGCCAGACCGATTTCTTCGTCAAGCAGCCGATCGCCGAACTCGACCCCGCCCTGACGGTGGGGGACGTGGTGCCGCTCGGCTGGCACGTGGAGCATGTCCGCGCGCTCGATCCGCTCGCCGTGGAATGAGCCCGCGCACCCAACCAACCCGCACAGTGTGGAGATAACAACAATGTCACAGCTCTTCAAACGCAGTGTCCGCCAGCTCGGCGCCCTCGGCCTCGGCCTGGCCTGCATCGCCCCGGCGATGGCGGCCGACCTGACCGTGGTGTCGTTCGGCGGGGCCAACAAGACCGCCCAGGAGAAGGCCTTCTACGGTCCCTGGGAAAAGGCCGGCAAGGGCAAGATCATCGCCGGCGAGTACAACGGCGAGATGGCCAAGGTGAAGGCCATGGTGGACACCAACAGCGTGTCCTGGAACCTGGTGGAAGTGGAGTCGCCGGAACTCTCCCGCGGCTGCGACGAGGACATGTTCGAAGAGCTGGACTACGGCGTGATCGGTGACAAGAACGCCTTCGTGCCAGGGGCCGCGAGCACCTGCGGCATCGGCTTCTTCGTCTGGTCCACCGTGCTGGCCTACAACGCCGACAAGCTCAAGAGCGCGCCCGCCAGCTGGGCGGATTTCTGGGACGTGGAGAAATTCCCGGGCAAGCGCGGCCTGCGCAAGGGTGCCAAGTACACCCTGGAATTCGCCCTGATGGCCGACGGCGTGGCGCCCAAGGACGTGTACAAGGTGCTCGCCGGCAAGGACGGCCAGGACCGCGCGTTCAAGAAGCTCGACCAGCTCAAGCCCTACATCCAGTGGTGGGAAGCCGGCGCCCAGCCGCCGCAGTACCTGGCCTCCGGCGACGTGGTGATGAGCTCCGCCTACAACGGCCGGATCGCCGCCACCCAGAAGGAAGGCAGCAGCCTGAAGGTGGTGTGGAACGGCGGCATCTACGACTTCGACGCCTGGGCCATCCCCAAGGGCGCGAAGAACAAGGACGAGGCCATGAAGTTCATCGCCTACACCCTGCAGCCGGAGCAGCAGAAGGTGTATGCCGAGAACATCGCCTACGGCCCGGCCAACAAGTCCGCGGTGGCCCTGCTGGACGCCAAGGTCGCCGCCGACCTGCCCACTACGCCGGAAAACATCGCCAACCAGGTGGCCATGGACGTGGGCTTCTGGGCCGACTTCGGCGAGGCTCTGGAGCAGCGCTTCAACGCCTGGGCGGCGAAGTGACCCCACGCTGAAGCGGTAGACCCTCACCCTGCCCGGGAGAGGGTTCGGGCGGAGGCGCGAGCCTCCGTCCACGGCCCTCTCGCATGCGCGGGTAGGGGAGACGTTTCCCGTTTTTCCGGAGTTCGCTATGGCCGCAGTGCCCCTGACCGAGGCCGCCGTGTCCCCCACCGAGGCCACCGGTTCCCTGAAGCAGCGCCTGGCGCGCGCCGAGCGGGTGAACCGCCTGAAGTCCCAGGCGTTGATCCTGCCCCTGCTGGTATTCCTCCTGCTGACCTTCCTGGTGCCCATCGGCGCGCTGCTCTACCGCAGCGTGAACAACCCCGAGGTGGTCGGCGCCCTGCCGCGCACCGTGCAAGCTATCGGCGCCTGGGACGGCAAGGCCCTGCCCGGCGAGCCGGTCTACAAGGCCCTGAGCCTCGACCTGGCCGAGGCGCGCCGCAACCAGAGTGTCGGCGACCTCTCGAAACGCCTGAACATGGAGCTGGCCGGTTACCGCAGCCTGCTGGCCAAGACCGCCCGGGCGCTGCCCTTCGCCAGCGAGCCGGCCTCCTACAAGGACGCCTTGGAAGCCCTCGACGAGCGCTGGGGCGACCCCGCCTACTGGCAGGTGATCCGCCGCAACGACAGCGCCCTGACCGGCTACTACCTGCTGGCGGCCCTGGACCACCGCATCGACGACCTGGGCGAACTGGCCCCGGCCACCCCTGACCAGTCGATCTACCTGGACATCTTCGCCCGCACCTTCTGGATGGGCCTGGTGATCACCGCCCTCTGCCTGGCGCTGGCCTACCCTCTGGCGTACCTGCTGGCCAACCTGCCGACGCGCAAGAGCAACCTGCTGATGATCCTGGTGCTGCTGCCGTTCTGGACCTCGATCCTGGTGCGGGTGGCGGCGTGGATCGTGCTGCTGCAGTCCGGCGGGCTGATCAACGGCGCGCTGCTCAAGCTCGGCCTGATCGACCAGCCCCTGGAACTGGTGTTCAACCGCACCGGGGTCTACATCTCCATGGTGCACATCATGCTGCCGTTCATGATCCTGCCGATCTACAGCGTGATGAAGGGCATTTCTCCCAGCTACATGCGCGCGGCGATCTCCCTGGGCTGCCACCCGTTCGCCAGCTTCTGGCGGGTGTACTTCCCGCAGACCGTGGCCGGAGTCGGTGCCGGCTGCCTGCTGGTGTTCATCCTGTCCATCGGCTACTACATCACCCCGGCACTGCTGGGTAGCCCCAACGACCAGATGGTCAGCTACTTCGTCGCCTTCTACACCAACACCACCATCAACTGGGGCATGGCCACCGCCCTGGGCGGACTGCTGCTGGCGGCCACCCTGCTGCTGTACATCGTCTACGGCAAGCTGGTCGGCGCCGGCCGCCTGCGCCTGGGTTGAGGAGAACGAGATGAACCCCTACCTGTCCCCCATCGAACGCGTCTGGTTCTACACCCTGCGCATCCTCTGCGCCCTGGTGCTGCTGTTCCTGGTCCTGCCGGTACTGGTGATCGTGCCGCTGTCGTTCAACTCCGGCACCTTCCTGGTGTACCCGCTGCAGGGTTTCTCCCTGCGCTGGTACCAGGATTTCTTCACCTCCGCGGAATGGGTGCGGGCGCTCACCAACAGCATGATCGTCGCCCCGGTGGCGACGCTGCTGGCGATGGTCTTCGGTACCCTCGCGGCCATCGGCCTGACCCGGGGCGAGTTCCGCGGCAAGGCGCTGGTGATGAGCCTGGTGATCTCGCCCATGGTGGTGCCGGTGGTGATCGTCGGCGTCGCCAGCTACCTGTTCTTCGCCCCCCTGGGCCTGGGCAACAGCTACCTGTCGCTGATCCTGGTGCACGCGGTGCTGGGCGTGCCCTTCGTGATCATCACCGTGTCGGCCACCCTACAGGGCTTCAACTACAACCTGGTGCGCGCCGCCGCCAGCCTCGGTGCGCCGCCCCTCACCGCGTTCTTCCGGGTGACCCTGCCGCTGATCGCCCCCGGGGTGATCTCCGGCGCGCTGTTCGCCTTCGCCACCTCGTTCGACGAAGTGGTGGTGACGCTGTTCCTCGCCGGCCCCGAACAGGCCACCCTGCCGCGGCAGATGTTCAGCGGCATCCGCGAGAACCTCAGCCCCACCATCGCCGCCGCCGCCACCCTGCTGATCGCCTTCTCGGTGGTGCTGCTGCTGGTGCTGGAGTGGTTGCGCGGGCGCAGCGAGAAACTGCGCACCGCCGCGCCTCAATGAAGACCGGCCATGGCATCCCCGGCGGGGCTTTCCCGCCTCGCCGGGCCGCACCGGCGGCCTGAGCGGGGGCGGCGATGGATTTCGACGACCCCAGCTTCGGCGAGCTGCTGGATGCCCTGCACGACGGCGTCTACATCACCGACGCCGCCGGCCGCACCCTGAAGATCAACCGCGCCTACGAGCGCCTCACCGGCCTGCGCAGCGAGGCATTGGTGGGGCGTTCCATGCAGGACCTGGTGCGGGAGGGGGTGATCTCCCAGTCTGCCTCCCTGCGGGTGCTCAAGGAGGGCCGGCCGTTCTCGGTGACCCAGAGCCTGGGCAACGGCAAGCAATTGCTGGTCAGCGCCTCGCCGATCCTCGAGGGCGACGGGCGCGTGCGCTACGTGGTCAGCGCGGTGCGCGACATGACCGAGCTGCTGCGGATGAAGCACGAGCGCGACGCCCTGCAGCAGCTGCGCCAGTTGCGCAGCAGCACCGCGCGGCTCCATGCGCCCCGGGACGGCCTGTTGCAGTCGCCCCTGGTGGCCGGGCAGGAGGTCTCCGGCGCAGTGTTCGCCCTGGCCCGCCAGGTGGCCGCCAGCGACGTCAAGGTGCTGCTGCAGGGCGAGACCGGGGTCGGCAAGACCCTGGTGGCGCAGTTCATCCATCGCGCCAGCCCGCGGGCCGCCGAGCCCTTCCTGTCCCTCAACTGCGGCGCGCTGCCCGAGCACCTGGTGGAGGCCGAGCTGTTCGGCTACGCACCGGGGGCCTTCACCGGCGCCTCGGCCAAGGGCAAGCGCGGCCTGCTGGAGCTGGCCAACCACGGCACGCTGTTCCTCGACGAAGTGGGCGACCTGCCCCTGGCGCTGCAGGTGAAGCTGCTCAAGGTGCTGGAGGAGAACCGCTTCATCCCGGTGGGCGGCCTGGAACTGAAGGAAGTCGACGTGCGCATCGTCACCGCCACCCACCGCGACCTGCGGCAGATGGTGGCGGACGGCAGTTTCCGCGCCGACCTCTACTACCGCCTCAACGTGGTGCCCATCGCCATCCCGCCCCTGCGGGAGCGGCGCCAGGACATCCGCCCGCTGCTGGACTACTACCTGGCCCATTTCAACGCCCGCCACCGGCGCGAGTTGGCGTTGAGCCTGGAGGCGCTGGACCTGCTGCTGGACTACGCCTGGCCCGGCAACATCCGCGAGCTGATCAACGTGGTGGAGCGCCTGGTGGTCACCTGCGGCGGGGCGCGCATCGAAAGCACCGACCTGCCGGAGGAATGCCGCGCCCACCTGGAGGCAGCCGGGGAGGGCGGCGACCTGGACCTGCGGCGATTGGTGGAGCGTACCGAGCGCGAGGCCATCCGCCGCGCCCTGCAGCGCCACAAGACCACCCGGCTGGCGGCCAAGGCCCTGGGCGTGAGCCAGGCGACCGTGGTGCAGAAGATGAAACGCTGGGAGCGCAGCGATTAGATTCCTGATCGCTGTCGCCCGAATCGATCCGCGGATCAATCGCGACCCTTCGGTCGAAACCCTCCCTATCCCATCGACCCCTAGTGCCACGCGGCCTGCGACAAACTGGCACAGCTTTGGCTATGGCTCGGACCCACCTCCATAACAAGATCAGGGTGAGCCCGATGACCGTTTCTGCCTTCAAGATCGCCAACAAGCTGATGACCGGCCGTGCCGCCCTGGACCAGCTGGCCAGCGAGCTGGCGCGCCTCAAGGTCAGCAACCCGCTGATCGTCACCGATGCCGTGCTGGTGCGTTCCGGCACCGTCGACCAGGTGCGGGAGCGCCTCGGCGACCTGCCCCACGGCCTCTTCGACCAGGTGCAGCCGGAGCCGGAGATCGCCATCGTCGAGACCTGCACCCGGGCCTACCGGGAAGGCGGCCACGACGGGCTGATCGGCGTCGGCGGCGGCAGCGCCCTGGATATCGCCAAGAGCGTGGCCGCTTTCGCCGGCTACGACGGCCCGCTGGCCGACCTGTTCGGCGTCGACCAGGTGCCGCGCAAGGGCCCGCCGCTGATCGCCATTCCCACCACCGCCGGCACCGGTTCGGAGGTCACCAACGTGGCGATCCTTTCGGACAAGGCGGCGCAGCTGAAGAAGGGCATCGTCTCCGACTACCTGCTGCCGGACGTGGCCCTGGTGAGCCCGGCCATGACCCTCACCTGCCCCCGCGGGGTGACCGCCGCCAGCGGCGTCGACGCCCTGGTCCACGCGGTGGAGGCCTACCTGTCGCTGCATGCCTCGCCCATCACCGACGCCCTGGCCATCGGCGCCATCCGCCTGATCGCCGGCGCCCTGCCCAAGGCCTACGCCAACCCCAACGACCTGCGTGCCCGGGAAGACATGGCCACCGCCAGCCTGATGGCCGGTATGGCCTTCGGCAACGCCGGCGTCGGCGCGGTGCACGCCCTGGCCTATCCCCTGGGCGGCCGCTTCGGCATCGCTCACGGCGTCAGCAACGCCCTGTTGCTGCCCCATGTGATGGCCTGGAACGCCCTGGCCTGCCCCGAGCGCTTCCGCGACATCGCCGAGGCCATGGGCGAGCCGCTGGCCGGGCTCTCCCTGCACGCCGCGGCGGAGCGCGCGGTGCAGGCCATGGCCGCGCTCTGCGCGCGGGTGGAGATTCCCGCCGGGCTGCGGCACTTCGAGGTGCCGGAGGACGCCCTGCCGGCCATGGCCGAGGAGGCCGCGAAGATCGACCGGCTGATGCGCAACAACCCGCGGGTGCTCAGCGCCCGGGACATCGAGCGGATCTACCGCGCCGCCTACTGAGTGCCCGTCGCGGGCGGGTGCCGGTGCCTGGCGCACGGCCCGCCCGGGCTTCTCCATGCCGTTCAATAATCAATAAGAAAGGTAATCCCCATGGCTGCTTCCCCGACTCCGTCCGAGTCCCCCTACATTCCCCTCGGCCCGTTCAAGCTGCGCCTGCCGTTCCTGCACTACCGCTTCGAGCTGTCGGACTACCTGCAGGGCCTGCTGATGTGTGCCGTCGACCTGGCGGCGATCCCGCTGATGACCGAGGTGCTGGGCATGCCCTTCGAGGCGGCCCTGGCGGTGGTCATGCTCAACGGCCTGCTGTACCTGCTGCACCACCTGCTGGGCGACCCGGTGGTGCCCGGCTGGATCACCCCGGCGGTGCCGCTGCTGATCGCCTTCTGCTCGCAGTTCCCCATGGGGCCGGAGCGGGTGCACGCGCTGATCGCCTTCCAGTTGATGCTCGGGGCGCTGTCGATCTTCCTCGGCGCCACGGGGCTGGCGAGCCGGGTGATCGGCTTCATCCCGGCGGCGATCAAGTCCGGCATCATCATCGGCGCCGGGCTCTCGGCGGTGACCTCGGTGTTCGCCGTGGGCGGCAAGTTCGACGCCTTTCCCTGGACCATCTCGATTGCCATCGGCGTCGCCTTCTACCTGATCTTCTCCCGACACTTCCAGGTGCTGAAGGCGCGCAACGCCTTCTGGTGGAGCTTCGCCAAGCTGGGCATCCTGCCCATCGTCATTCTCGCCGTGGTGATCGCGCCGCTGTTCGGCGAGGCGGCCTGGCCGCAGATCCAGTGGGGCCTGAGCCGGCCGGACTTCGTCACCCTGTGGACCCAGTACACGGTGTTCGGCCTGGGCCTGCCGTCGCTGCAGATGTTCCTCACCACCATCCCCACCGTGCTGGCGGTGTACATCATCGTGTTCGGCGACGTGCTCTCGGCCAAGGCGCTGCTGGACGACGCCGAGCGCAGCCGCCCGGACGAGAAGGTGGACTTCGACGCCAACCGCTCGCACCTGATCTTCGGCGCGCGCAACGCGCTGATGAGCGTGTTCGGCCCCGACGTGGCCATGTGCGGCCCGAAGTGGGCGGCGATGCTGGTGGTGGTCACCGAGCGCTTCAAGGGTGGGCCGAAGGCGATGAAGTCCATCTACGGTGGCGTCGGCTCGTTCCGCTGGGGCACCAACACCGGCCTGCTGCTGTTGCCGGTGGTGACCTTCGTGCAGCCGATCCTCGGGGTCGCCCTGGCCCTGACCCTGCTGATCCAGGGCTACGTCAGCGTGCGTCTCGGGGTGATGGAAGCACGTAGCCAGCGCGACCTGGGCATCGCCGGGGTGATCGCCGCGGTGCTGGCGATCAAGGGCGCCACCTGGGCCTTCGCCATCGGCATCGTGCTGTGCCTGCTGATCTACGGGCGCCGCTTCTTCCAGGGCGAGAACGACGGCACCTTCGCCAAGGACCTGGCGGCGGCCGACCTGGAGCGCGCGCCGCTGCCCGATGCCGATACCGTCGAGCCACCCCGCCGCGTCGGTGTGTCGCAGCGCGCGGCCTGAGGGCGCCAGCGCGTCCCATTCCCATCGGACGGGGCGGACGCGTTTCGCCCTGCCCGCACCTGGCGCGGGCGCGTACAATGCGCGGCATTTCGAACGCCAGAAGGTGCGCCATGCAACCCTATGCCATCGCCCCGTCCATCCTGTCCGCCGATTTCGCCCGCCTGGGGGAAGAGGTGGACAACGTGCTCGCCGCGGGTGCCGACATCGTCCACTTCGATGTGATGGACAACCACTACGTGCCCAACCTGACCATCGGCCCGATGGTCTGCTCGGCGCTGCGCAAGTACGGCATCACCGCGCCCATCGACGTGCACCTGATGGTCAAGCCGGTGGACCGCATCATCGGCGACTTCCTGGACGCCGGGGCCAGCTACATCACCTTCCATCCGGAAGCCTCCGAGCACATCGACCGCTCGCTGCAGCTGATCCGCGCCGGCGGCGCCAAGGCCGGCCTGGTGTTCAACCCGGCGACCCCGCTGGACGTGCTGAAGTACGTGATGGACAAGGTGGACATGGTCCTGCTGATGAGCGTCAACCCCGGCTTCGGCGGCCAGGCGTTCATTCCCGGCACCCTCGCCAAGCTGCGCGAGGCGCGGGCGCTGATCGACGCCTCCGGGCGCGACATCCGCCTGGAGATCGACGGCGGGGTCAACGTGAAGAACATCCGCGAGATCGCCGAGGCGGGCGCCGACACCTTCGTCGCCGGCTCGGCCATCTTCAACGCGCCGGACTACCGCGGGGCACTGGACGCCATGCGCCAGGCCCTGGCGTCGGCGCGTCCATGAACGGCTTCGAGCAGCTGTTTCCCGGGCGCCTGCCGCGCCTGGTGATGTTCGACCTGGACGGCACCCTGGTGGATTCGGTGCCGGACCTCGCCGCCGCCATCGACCACATGCTGGTGACCCTGGGGCGGCCGCCGGCGGGCATCGAGCGGGTCCGCGACTGGATCGGCAACGGCGCGCCGGTACTGGTGCGCCGGGCCCTGGCCAACAGCTTCGAGCACAGTGCGGTGGACGATGCCGAGGCAGAAGCGGCGCTGGAGATCTTCATGGACGCCTATGCCGACCACCATGCCGGCACCCAGGTCTACCCCGGGGTGCACGCCACCCTGCGCTGGCTGAAGCGCCAGAAGGTGGAGATGGCGCTGATCACCAACAAGCCGGAGCGCTTCGTCGCGCCGCTGCTGGACGAGATGAAACTGGGCCGCTACTTCCGCTGGATCATCGGCGGCGACACCCTGCCGCAGAAGAAGCCCGACCCGGCGGCGCTGCTGTTCGTCATGCGCATGGCCGGCATCGAGGCGGCGGACGCCCTGTTCGTCGGCGACTCGCGCAACGACGTGCTGGCGGCCAGCGCCGCCGGCGTGCTCTGCGTGGGGCTGCAGTACGGCTACAACCATGGCCGGCCCATCGGCGAGGAAAACCCCGCCCTGGTGGTGGACGACCTGCGCCAGCTGCTGCCCGGTTGCGCCACCGGGGACGCTGCGCTAACGTGGCCGGACTTTCCCGACGACACCCCGCACAGAGATCGCATCGTGGTGGTCAATTGCAAACGCTGGTTCACCGCAGCCGGAACCAAGGTCATCAAAGCCATGGCGCGTTGGCGCTGGCGCGCCTGACCGATCTCCGGCCGCGCCGCGGCCCCGTTTGCCCCCGACCCGATTCCCGCCCTTGCCACGAGGCTGATCATGACCCGCGACGAGTTCCTGCGCCTGGCCGCTGAAGGCTACAACCGCATCCCGCTGTCCTTCGAAACCCTGGCCGACTTCGACACCCCGCTGTCCCTCTACCTGAAACTGGCCGACGCGCCCAATACCTACCTGCTGGAATCGGTGCAGGGCGGCGAGAAGTGGGGGCGCTACTCCATCATCGGCCTGCCGTGCCGCACCGTGCTGCGGGTCCATGGCCACGACGTGCAGGTGCTCACCGATGGCGTCGAGGTGGAGCGGCAGACCTGCGAGGACCCGCTGGCCTTCGTCGAGGCCTTCAAGGCGCGCTTCCGGGTGCCGACCCTGGCCGGCCTGCCGCGGTTCGACGGCGGCCTGGTGGGCTACTTCGGCTACGACTGCGTGCGCTACGTGGAGAAACGCCTGGGCCCATGCCCCAACCCGGACCCCCTGGGCACCCCGGACATCCTGCTGATGGTGTCCGACGCCGTGGTGGTGTTCGACAACCTGGCCGGCAAGCTCCACGCCATCGTTCTCGCCGACCCTGCCGACGCGGACGCCTACGAGCAGGGCCAGGCGCGCCTGGCGGGCCTGCTGGACCAGCTGCGCCAGCCCATCGTGCCGCGCCGCGGCCTCGACCTGGGCGCCGCCGCACCGGCCGAGCCCACGTTCCGCTCCAGCTTCAGCCACGGCGACTACGAGCGCGCGGTAGACACCATCAAGGAATTCATTCTCGCCGGCGACTGCATGCAGGTGGTGCCGTCCCAGCGCATGAGCATCGACTTCAGCGTGGCGCCCATCGACCTCTATCGCGGCCTGCGCACCCAGAACCCGACGCCCTACATGTACTTCTTCAACTTCGGCGACTTCCACGTGGTGGGCAGTTCGCCGGAGGTGCTGGTGCGGGTCGAGGACAACCTGGTCACCGTGCGCCCCATCGCCGGCACCCGTCCCCGGGGCGTCACCGAGGAGGCCGACCTGGCCCTGGAGCAGGAACTGCTGGCGGACGCCAAGGAAATCGCCGAGCACCTGATGCTCATCGACCTGGGGCGCAACGACGTCGGTCGGGTCAGCGCCACCGGCTCGGTGCGCCTCACCGAGAAGATGGTGATCGAGCGCTACTCCAACGTGATGCACATCGTTTCCAACGTCACCGGGCTGCTGCGCGAAGGGCTCACCGCCATGGACGCGCTGCGGGCGATCCTGCCGGCCGGAACCCTGTCGGGGGCGCCGAAGATCCGCGCCATGGAGATCATCGACCAGCTGGAGCCGGTCAAGCGCGGCATCTACGGCGGCGCGGTGGGTTACCTGGCGTGGAACGGCAACATGGACACCGCCATCGCCATCCGCACCGCGGTGATCAAGGACGGCGAGCTGCACATCCAGGCGGGCGGCGGCATCGTCGCCGACTCCGTGCCGGCCCTGGAATGGGAAGAAACCCTCAACAAGCGCCGGGCGATGTTCCGCGCGGTGGCCCTGGCCGAGCAGTCGCCACGGGCGTGACGCGAGCGGCACTTCGGAGCGAGAAGGGGACTCCAAGCGGAGTCCCCTTCTCGTTTGGAGCGACCGCCATGCCCAACACCGGAACCCCACCGCTGCCGGACACCCCCGACAACTGGCCGGTGCCGCCGCCCCCGCGCCAGGAGCCCGACCAGCCCGAACCCCGCCCCGGGCCCAACCCCGGTCCGGAGACGCCGGACGACGGTGTCCCCGACGTGGACGGCCCGGCCGACCTGCCGCCGAATCCGCCGCGGGTCGCGTGAGGCCGGCGCGGGTTGCCCGGCCGGCGACCGTTCAAGCCGATCATGGCGCGGCCGGCAGCTCCACGCTGACCTGGCAGGCGGGCGACTGGCCGATCAGGGTCAGCGGCCCGCGCGGGCGCCCTTCGCCGGCCAGGTAGCCGACGAAGCCGGACTGGCCGGCCTTCGGGTCGATGACCTGGGCCACGTCCGGCCGCGGAATGCCGGTGAGTGCCGAGCCGATCACCCGGCCATCCGCATCGGCCACCAGCAGGAAGGCCGGCGTGGCGAAGTCGTCCGCCTTGGTCAGCCAGCCTGTGATGCGATAAGCCGTGCCGTCCGAAGCGAGGGGCACAGCGTCGTCCAGGTAGCCCTGACAGGCAGCGCCTGGCTGTGGCATGACCGTGCCGGCGTGCTGGGCATAGGCCCGATAAGGGGGCTCGTCGAAGATCGAGAGATGGTCGCGCCTGGCTTCCGCGGCCATGTCAAAGACCAGTCGATCATTGAAATACACGCGCCCGAGATAGTCGGGATCGCGCACGTTCATCTGGATGGCGAGGGCGGCCACCTGGTGGTCGAACAGCTTGCTCGGGTGCTCCAGGGTCAGCAGCTGGAAGCGTAGGAGTGCCAGGGGTATGAACAGCGCCAGGACCACCAGCAGTGCCTTGCTGAACGAGCGGAATTGACTGACCAGCAGAATCAGCAGCGCGCTCCAGGCCATCAATTGCGGGGTCAGGTAACGGCTGCTCATGGCCTGCTCCACGCCGATGGCTACCCGTCCGCCTGCAGTGCCCAGAGCTGTGCCGCCAAAGAACAGCAGGAAGGCCAGCAACGCCAATTGCAGCGGCGCGGCCCGCCGAGCCCGGAGCATGCTCACGCCCACGGCTACGATCCCGGTCAGCAACAGCAGTCCGCCGATGACTGGGAACCACAGGCTCCTGCCCTGGAAAACGAAGTGCCAGGGCCCACCCAGGTACATCAGCAAGTAGCGCAGCAGGTCCATGGGCATGCCATGGAGCACCCCAAGCAGGGTGCTGTGATCGGGTGGAAGCTTGAAGTCGTGGAAATATCCCAGCAGTTCGATCGCCGCCGCTATCAGCAAGGCGACGATACGGCGCCAGCCCAGGCGCAGGAACAGCCCGAGGACCACCAGCACCGGTGAGGCCAGCACCCCGTTGGCCATGGTGGCGGCGCCCAGCATGCCGGTCAGCAGCGCGAGGACGAACAGCGGGCGCGAATCGCGCTCGGCCGACCACGCCAGCAGGCAGAAGGACAGCAAGGGCACCAGGTAGGCGAGGAAGAACTGACTCTGGAACGCCCAGGTGAAGTTGTCCGACTGGATCCAGGAGAAGCTCGCCACTGCGATCAGGCCCGCCGCGGCAGCCACCGTAATGCGCCGCTGCCCATCGGGCACCAGCCGCCTCAGGGTGGCGAAGAAGCACAGGAAGATGCAGACGCTGAACAGCACGTTGAGGGTGAACAGCAGGACCATCGAGCCGCGGAAGACATGCAGGTCCACCCAGAAGATGGCCCGGGAGAGCAGGATGCGATGCTCGTTGTGCAGCGCCCACCAGGGTTCCCAGCCCTCGGAGGAATGGGCGTAGAACTCCAGGTAGCCGTTCCACATGTCCCAGAACGGGACGGAAGAGTAATTGTTCCAGGTCCCGACGATGGTCAATGCCAGGTAGGCGAGGCCGATGAAAGCGAACAGGGCCGCCACGGCCCCGTCTCGCATGCGCGCGTTATCCACCATGGGGTCGGCTCCTTGTCCGCTCGCCAGTGCTCCCTGCCCGCGGCCCCGTGGGCACCGGATCGGGGCGTGAAAAACGCGAGAGGATACTCCAAGTGCCGGCTGGGCTCACCTGGCCAGACGCGCCAATCGCCCGGAGCGACGCAGCGTTTGCGTTCGAAGCGGTTCACTAGGTGGGCGAGTGGTGCGTGTGGCTATCCGGTCACTTGCAGGTGATCACCATGCTTCGGCTGGCGAATTTCCCTGGCTCGATGCCCAGGGGCGCCTCGGAGGGTTCGGCATCCGGCTCGCCTTTGGTGCCGAGCACCCGGTAACCGCGGGTCGGGCACACTTCGGCAGCCTTCTCGTAACAGGTATCCCACTTCAGCGCCTGGCCGGAGCAATCGATATCGACCGCCGCACGGCCATTGGGCAGGGTGGTGTCCGTGACCGAGGCACAACCCGTCATCAACAATGCAAGGCAGAGCAGGGCGGAACGAGGCATGGAGAGGTCCTGAATGAAAAAAGAGGCACGCGTGCTGTCCATGCCGCAAGGCCGGGCGACGCGCGGAGCTTCGACGTCGACGGTCCACGGAACGGCACGGAGGCGCCTCGTTTCAGACAGGCAGCGGCAGGGCTTCGATCCATGAAAATTCGGTGAAGCTCAGGGGCGCACGTCCTGGCGGGGCTCCTGCTCGGGGACGTCTTCATGGAGGGTGATGGCCACCGGGATCAGCTCTTCCTCGCTGCATTCCCGACGCGCCAGTTCGCCGATCTTCGCGTACTGCTCCCGCAAGGCCTTCAACTGGTGGGCGTCCAGGTTTTCCAGGTTGAGCAACTGATCCTGGGCACCCTTGGTGACCCGCAGCAGCTCGTCCAGCTTGATGTGCAGGGCGTCGTTGTCGCGGTTCTGGGTGTTCTGGATCAGGAACACCATGAGGAAAGTGATGATGGTGGTGCTGGTGTTGATGATCAACTGCCAAGTGTCGTTGAAGTGGAAGTAGGGCCCGCTGCACGCCCACAGAACGATGGCGACGATAGCCAGCTGGAAGGTACGGGCACGACCGCACCAATCGGACAGGTTCTTGGCGAACTGGCCGAACGTCATTCGCGGCTTGGGCACGTTCGGGGCGGGTTGCCGGGTGTCGTCTGTGGATCGGGAGGGGGCGCTGCGCTCGGGCGGGTTCGGGGGCGTGGAGAGCGTCGCGCCGGCAGGTTCATCACGGGCCATGAAGGTTCTCCTGGTGCTTGTCATCAATAGAAACACTCTACTTTGCGAAGTTCAGGCGAGTCGTTGAACTCTTGGAAAAGAGGCAGGTTTGCGCACCCTCCCTCCCTAGAGAACGTCCGCACCAGGAAAGTGCGACGGATCTGGAGAAAAGATTTCGTCCTTAAGCTGAAGTTTCCACCCAGTCGATTAATGCGACAGAACAGCTGCTTAGTCGAATGGGCCACTATCGACTGATGGTGAAGTGCCCGCTTGTTGCCATCTACCATTCGTCTCGACCCGAGAACTCCGGGGCATGGATTACTTCTCAGTTACCGTGGACGCACTGTCGCGCCACGAAACTTTCTCAATATTAAAGGAGAACTCCCATGGCTAACCGTCAAGGCAATAGCAACCCGGGTAACTTCGCCAATGATCGTGAGAAGGCGTCCGAAGCCGGCCGCAAGGGTGGTCACGCCAGCGGCGGCAACTTTGCGAACGACCGGGAGCGCGCCTCCGAAGCCGGTCGCAAAGGCGGCCGAAATTGAGTCATCCCTGACTCGAGTGGGCCCCAGGCATCGCACACGCGATGCCTCCTCTTATAGGGGCTGGCTTTACATTTGATGAACGTTTAATAAGTCAGCTCGGCTTAATCATCCGGCTTTTTTATATATGTATGTGGTATGGCTTCGTTCTTTATTCGATAGCGCTGACTTTAACGTATCAGGCGCATATCTCTTCTGCTAACGCATTCTGCTCGCCGCTGTACACGATCTCTTGACGATACTGGCTTTCTGCCGACTTCGTATTGCATCGCGGCCCTTCCCTGGGCTACTGTTCGGGGCAGCCGTCCAGCGAGATGCTTCTCCGTGACATCCAGCACCCTTCTGATGCGCCTCATCAAGGCCCACGCCCGTTGGCGCTGGCGCGCCTGACCGTTCCCCCTCCGGCGTCCTGCCGGCCTCCGTACTGCCTTCCGCCGATGTGTGTCCGTTCCGCCCCCGCGGTGCGACTGCGGCCACCACCCCGGATCGTTATAAGCGCCACAGAACATAGGGTTGAGCGCCATGCTGTTAATGATCGACAACTACGATTCCTTTACCTACAACGTCGTTCAGTACCTGGGCGAGTTGGGTGCCGAGGTGAAGGTGGTTCGCAATGATGAGCTTTCCATCGCCGACATCGAGGCCCTGCGGCCCGAGCGCATCGTGATTTCCCCCGGCCCCTGCACGCCCAGCGAGGCAGGGGTGTCCCTCGACGTGATCCGCCACTTCGCCGGTGTCCTGCCGATCCTCGGGGTCTGCCTCGGCCACCAGAGCATCGGCCAGGCCTTCGGCGGTGACGTGGTGCGGGCGCGCCAGGTGATGCACGGCAAGACCAGCCCGGTGTTCCACCAGGACCAGGGCGTGTTCGCCGGCCTGAACAACCCCCTCACCGTCACCCGCTACCACTCCCTGGTGGTGCGTCACGACACCCTGCCCGAGTGCCTGGAAGTGACCGCCTGGACCCAGCGTGAGGGCGGCGAGCGGGACGAGATCATGGGGTTGCGCCACCGCACCCTGCATGTGGAGGGGGTGCAGTTTCACCCCGAATCGATCCTTACCGAGCAGGGCCACGAGCTGCTGGCGAACTTCCTTCGCCAGCAGGGCGGGCAGCGCGACGCGAGCGGGGTGCGCTGAAATGGATATCCGCGAAGCACTCACCCGTATCGTCGGCCAGCTGGACCTCACCACCGACGAGATGCGCGCCGTCATGGGCCAGATCATGACCGGCCAGTGCAGCGACGCCCAGATCGGCGCATTCCTCATGGGCATGCGCATGAAGAGCGAGACCATCGACGAGATCGTCGGCGCGGCCCAGGCGATGCGCGAACTGGCCTCGCCGGTGCGGATCGACGGCGACCACCTGGTGGACACCTGCGGCACCGGCGGCGATGGCATGAACATCTTCAACGTATCCACCGCTGCCGCCTTCGTGGTGGCCGCGGCGGGCGGCCGGGTCGCCAAGCATGGCAACCGTGCGGTGTCGGGCAAGAGCGGCAGCGCCGACCTGCTGGAAGCCGCCGGGGTCTACCTGAACCTGACGCCGGAGCAGGTGGCCCGCTGCGTCGAGACCGTCGGAGTCGGCTTCATGTTCGCCCCCTCCCACCATGGCGCCATGAAGCACGCCATCGGCCCGCGCCGGGAAATGGGCTTGCGTACCCTGTTCAACATGCTCGGGCCGATGACCAACCCGGCCGGCGTGGTGCACCAGGTGATCGGCGTATTCAGCCAGGCGCTGTGCCGACCCATGGCCGAGGTGCTGCAGCGCCTCGGCAGCCGCCACGTGCTGGTGGTGCATGCGCTGGACGGGCTGGACGAAATCAGCCTGGCGGCGCCCACGCATATCGCCGAACTCAAGGACGGCGCGGTCAGCGAATACCGCATCCAGCCGGAAGACGTGGGCATCAAGAGCCAGACCCTGATCGGCTTGACCGTGGAAGGCCCGCAGGCTTCCCTTGAGCTCATCCGCGATGCGTTAGGCCGGCGCAAGACCGAAGCCGGGCAGAAGGCGGCCGACATGATCGTGCTGAACGCCGGGGCGGCGCTCTACGCCGCCGATCGCACGGCTACGCTGAAAGAGGGCGTGCATCTCGCCCACGACGCGTTGCACACCGGGCTGGCGCGGGAAAAACTGGAAGAACTGGTGGCCTTTACGGCTGTGTTTCGTCAGGAGAATGAAGCGTGAGCATCCCAACCGTGCTGGAAAAGATCCTCGCCCGCAAGGCCGAGGAAGTCGCCGAACGCCGCGCCCGGGTCTCCCTGGCGGAGCTGGAGGCCCAGCTGCGCAGCACCGACGCGCCCCGCGGTTTCGCCGCCGCGCTGCAGGAGCGGATCAAGCGCAAGGAACCGGCGGTGATCGCCGAAGTGAAGAAGGCCTCCCCGAGCAAGGGCGTGCTGCGGGAAGAGTTCCTGCCCGCGCAGATCGCCCAGAGCTACGAGGCGGGCGGCGCCACCTGCCTGTCGGTACTCACGGACGTGGACTTCTTCCAGGGCGCCGACGTCTACCTGCAGCAGGCCCGGTCGGCCTGTGCGCTGCCGGTGCTGCGCAAGGACTTCATGATCGACCCCTACCAGATCGTCGAATCCCGGGTGTTGGGGGCCGACTGCGTGCTGCTGATCGCCGCCGCGCTGGATGACGGCCGCATGAAGGAGCTGGCCGCGGTAGCGCGGCAGGCGAACCTGGACGTGCTGGTGGAAGTGCACGACGGCGAGGAACTGGAGCGCGCCCTGGCGACCCTGGACACCCCGCTGATCGGCATCAACAACCGCAACCTGCACACCTTCGAGGTCGACCTGGAAACCACCCTCGACCTGCTGCCGCGGATTCCCCGCGAGCGCCTGGTGGTCACCGAGAGCGGCATCCTCAACCGCGCCGACGTGGAGCTGATGGAAGTCAGCGAAGTGCGGGCGTTCCTGGTGGGCGAAGCGTTCATGCGCGCCGAGGAACCTGGCGTCGAGCTGAAGCGGCTGTTCTTCCCCTGAGCGGCGGGCGCCCATGAAAAAGGCCGGCATGATGCCGGCCTTTTTCATAGGTGACGCGTCGTGTCAGCGGGTGCCGTAGACCACCATGGTCTTGCCCTTCACGTGCACCAGGCCCTGTTCTTCCAGGCCCTTGAGAACACGCCCGACCATCTCCCGGGAACAGCCGACGATGCGGCCGATTTCCTGGCGGGTGATCTTGATCTGCATGCCGTCGGGGTGGGTCATGGCGTCCGGCTGCTTGCACAGGTCCAGTAGCGTGCGGGCCACCCGGCCGGTCACGTCGAGGAACGCCAGGTCGCCCACCTTGCGGGTGGTCTTGCGCAGGCGGTCGGCCAGCTGGCCGCCGATGGTGAGGAGGATGTCCGGGTCCTGCTGGGTGACCTCGCGGAACTTGATGTAGCTGATCTCGGCCACTTCGCACTCGGTCTTGGCGCGGACCCAGGCGCTGCGTTCCTGCTCCAGCCCTTCCTTGTCGAAGAGACCCATCTCGCCGAAGAAGTCCCCGGCGTTCAGGTAGCCGATGATCATTTCCCGGCCGTCATCGTCTTCGATGAGGATGGTGACCGACCCCTTGACGATGAAGAACAGGGTTTCGCAGCGATCGCCCGCGTAGATGATGGTGCTCTTGGCGGTGTAGCGGCGGCGGTTGCAGTGGGAAAGGATCTTGTCGAGGTTCTTGATCTTGGGGGTAAGGGTAATAGCGACCATGCTGAGTCCCGAAATAAAAAATAAGTTAAGCCTTATCCAGCAGGCGATTTTTTATAGTTATCCGGCTAGTGTGCCATTTCTGCCGGGTCAGCTTAACAGACCGTCCGCTGTCGGCAGTTCGATTTTGCGACATGCCTAGCAGTCCTCGGGGAACTTCTGACCGGACGGTAGCACCGGGTCTCGCCGGTCCGCTGTGCTAAGCTGGCCCACTTTTTTTCCGACGGAGGCCTTGCGATGAAAGCGCGCATCCAGTGGGCGGGCGACGCCCTGTTTATCGGCGAGTCCGGCAGCGGTCACGCCGTGGTCATGGACGGGCCGCCGGAAGCCGGCGGGCGCAACCTGGGCATCCGCCCCATGGAGATGGTGCTCATCGGCCTGGGCGGCTGCAGCAGCTTCGACGTCATGAGCATCCTGAAGAAGGCCCGCCAGCCGGTGGAGAGTTGCGAGGCCTTCCTCGAGGCGGAGCGGGCCGACAGCGAGCCCAAGGTGTTCACCCGGGTGCACCTGCGCTTCGTGGTCAAGGGCCGCGGCCTGAAGGAATCCCAGGTGAAGCGCGCCGTGGAGCTGTCCGCGGAGAAATACTGCTCGGCCTCCATCATGCTCGGCCGCGGCGGTGTGGACATCAGTCACAGCTACGAGATCGTCGAGCTGGACGCGCCCGCCTTCCCCGCCTGAGTCCTCGTCCCGCTGGCTGCGTCGCCCGGCGCGGCCGCGACATATGGCATTCACGAAAGACCGCCAGGCTATGGCGGTCGGTCCCGGCGATCTGCATAATTCGCCGCCTTTCGGGGGCGCTGTGCCCCCAACCAGACAACCACAATCGCCAATGCGAAGAGGTGTGTAAACCGTCCTACGCAGGTACCCCGTACCTGACGGGCATGCTCGATCACGCGGCGTGGCCGCACTGAAGAAGAGAGTTTCCAACGGTGAAAAGCAAACTCAAGCTCCACGGGTTCAACAACCTGACGAAGACCTTGAGCTTCAACATCTATGACATCTGCTACGCGGAAACGCCGGAAGACCAGCAGGCCTACGTCCAGTACATTAACGAAGAGTACGACGCCGAGCGGCTGACGCAGATTCTCACCGATGTCGTGGACATCATCGGCGCCAACATCCTGAACATCGCCCGTCAGGACTACGACCCCCAGGGCGCCAGCGTGACCATCCTGATCTCCGAGCAACCGGTGACGCCCACCGAGAGCCAGATCGAGGAATCGCCGGGGCCGCGTCCGGACACCATCCTGGCGCACCTGGACAAGAGCCACATCACCGTTCACACCTACCCGGAAATCCACCCGGTGGAGGGCATCGCCACGTTCCGCGTGGACATCGACGTCTCCACCTGTGGCGTGATCTCGCCGCTGAAAGCCCTCAACTACCTGATCCACCAGTTCGACTCGGACATCGTCACCGTGGACTACCGCGTGCGCGGCTTCACCCGCGACGTGGAGGGGCGCAAGCACTTCATCGACCACGCGATCAACTCGATCCAGAACTACCTTTCCGAGGACACCCAGGCGGCGTACCAGATGACCGACGTCAACGTGTACCAGGAGAACCTGTTCCACACCAAGATGCTGCTCAAGGACTTCGACCTGGACAACTACCTGTTCGGCGACGCCACCCGCTCGCTGTCAACGGAGCAGCGCCAGCAGGTGGAGGCGCGGGTGCGCCACGAGATGCTGGAAATCTTCTACGCCCGCAACATGCCGCGCTGAACCCGGCTTCTCAAAAAAAAGGCGCCCGCGGGCGCCCTTTTTTTGATCCATTCGCTCAGAGGCGGTAGGTGGTTTTGGTCATCACCTTGGACAGCAGGGTCATGCCGAACTTGACCGGCGCCGGGAAGCGCAGGCCGCCGGCTTCCAGGGCGTTGGTGGCATGGTGTTCCTCATCGACGCGCATCTGCTCGAGGATCGCCCGGGACTTGCTGTCCTCCGCCGGCAGTTGCCCCAGGTGTTCGTCCAGGTGCTTGCACACCTGGTCCTCGGTGGCGGCGACGAAGCCCAGGCTGACCTTGTCGCTGATCAGACCGGCCACCGCGCCGACGCCGAAGGACAGGCCGTAGAACAACGGGTTGAGCACGCTGGGTCGGCTGCCCAGCTCGCGGATGCGCCGCTCGCACCAGACCAGGTGATCGATCTCCTCCTCGGCCGCCTGCTCCATGGCGGCCCGCACTTCCGGCAGCTTGGCGGTCAGCGCCTGGCCCTGGTAGAGCGCCTGGGCGCAGACCTCGCCGGTGTGGTTGATGCGCATCAGGCCGGCCACGTGGCGGGCCTCGTCGGCGGCCAGCGGGGTGTCTTCGCGGGTGTCGGCGGGAGAGGGGCGGTAGGGCTGGCCGGAGAACGGCAGCAAGGTGCGCAGGGCGGTGTTGGCCTGCAGCAGCAGGCGGTCGACGGGGGTGTAGTAGCGTTCGGTGCTCAAGGGCCGGGCTCCGGGGAAAGTCGATCGCCGCAGTGTACCGGATTCGCCCGGGCCTCGGCCCAGCGACGGATTGTCCCGGACGGGGAGTCCCGGACGGGCAGTCCCAGGCGGGTAGTCCCGGACAGCCTGGCCCTGTCACCATCAGGCCGGGCCTGTGTCGCGATCAGCCCGGCGGCCAGCTCATGGCGCGCTGGCCGAGCACGTGCAGGTGAAGGTGCTGGACGGTCTGGCCGCCTTTCTCCTTGCAGTTCACCACCACCCGGAAACCGTCGTCGCAGCCCAGTTCCAGGGCCAGGCGCTGGGCGGTGTACAGAAGGTGGCCGGCCAGCGCCTTGTCCGCCTCCTGCAGGTCGTTCAGGGTGGCGATGTGTTTCTTCGGGATGACCAGGAAATGCACCGGCGCCTGAGGCGCAACGTCCTGGAAGGCCAGCACCTGGTCGTCTTCGTAGAGGATGGTGGCAGGGATTTCGCGGGCGATGATCCTGGCGAACAGGTTGTCCATGGCGCTTCTCCGGATAAGATGGCGCCCCCGAGTGTAGCAGCGTGTGTCGCTGTCCCTTTACCCGTGCCAAGGATGTCCCGTGAAGAACGATATTCATGATCTCAGCCTGGTGCTCGATTCGAAGGTCAAGCTGATCGTCATCGAGTCCTGGGACGAACCCCGGGTGCTGGAAACCCTGACTGGCCTCGCGGTGAAGCGTGGCCTCGGCCTGTATACCTGGTCGGTGACCGAGGGCATCCGCCACCTCGGCTTCGGCGGCGACACCCTGGACGCCGAGAGTACCGACCCCATCGTCGCGCTGCGGCTGATCAAGGCCGATCCCCAGTCCAGCCTCTACGTCCTCTGCGACCTGCACCCGTTCCTCACCGGCGACCCCAAGCCGATCCGCCTGCTCAAGGAAATCGCCATGGCCGAGGGCGTCCAGCGGCCCACGGTGGTGCTGGTGTCGCACCAGCTGCGCCTGCCGGCCGAAGTACAGCGCTACGCCGCGCATTTCAGCCTGTCGCTGCCCGGCGAGGACGAGCTGCTGGCCATCGTCCGCGAGGAGGCCACTCGCTGGAGCGAGCGCAATCGCGGGGCGCGGGTGCGCACCGACAACCGCACCCTGCAGCAGGTGGTGAAGAACCTGCGCGGCCTCAGCCATGGCGAGGCCCGGGCCCTGGCGCGCAACGTCATCTGCGACGACGGCGCCATCACCCAGGAAGACCTGCCGGAGCTGAACAAGACCAAGTTCAAGCTGCTGGACCTGGAGGGCGTGCTGGGCTTCGAGTACGAGACCGCCCGCTTCGCCGAGGTGGGCGGCCTGGCCAACCTCAAGCGCTGGCTCGGCGAGCGGCAGCACGCCTTTCTCGGCGGCGAGGGCCGCGACACCCCGCGCGGGGTGCTGCTGGTCGGCGTGCAGGGCGGCGGCAAGAGCCTGGCAGCCAAGGCGGTGGCCGGCCTCTGGGGCTTGCCGCTGCTGCGGCTGGACTTCGCCTGCCTGTACAACAAGTACTTCGGCGAGACCGAGCGCAACCTGCGCGAAGCCCTGCGCCTGGCCGAGCAGATGGCGCCCTGCGTGCTGTGGCTCGACGAAATGGAAAAGGGCCTGGCCCAGGGCGACCAGGACGGTGGCGTGAGCCAGCGGGTGCTGGGCACCCTGCTGACCTGGATGGCCGAGCGCAAGTCGCCGGTGTTCCTGGTGGCTACCGCCAACGCCGTCCACCGCCTGCCGCCGGAATTGCTGCGCAAGGGCCGCTTCGACGAGCTGTTCTTCGTCGACCTGCCGAGCGAGGCGGTCCGCGCGGACATCTTCCGCATCCACCTGGCGCGGCGCGAGCTGGCGCCCGAGGCCTTCGACCTGGACGTGCTGGCGCGGGCCAGCGAGGGCTTTTCCGGCGCGGAGATCGAGCAGGCCATCGTCAGCGCGCTGTACGCCGCCCAGGCCCGCCAGGGTCAGGTGGATCAGGGGCTGTTGTTGAATCAGCTGGGCGCCACCGCGCCGCTGTCGGTGGTGATGGCCGAGGCGTTGGGGGAGTTGCGGGCCTGGGCCCGGGGGCGCACGGTCAGCGCCGACTGACGCGCCCTACAGCGGCGCCACCGGCAGCACCGCGCGGTTGATCGCGGCCGAGACCTTGCGCACCAGCCAGCGTGGCGCCAGGCGGTGAACCAGGACCAGCAGCGCGTTGCGCCAGCCGGGCACGATGATCGCCTGGTTGCGTTCAAGGCCCCGCACGGCGATCCGCGCCACCTGCTCGGCATCCATCACCAGGGTGCCGCGCTCCAGGCGCCCCAGGCGCAGGCCGGCGCCGCGGAAGAATGCGGTGCGGGTAGGGCCGGGGCACAGCACGCTGACCTTCACCCCGCGGCTGCGCAACTCTTCCCGCAGGCCTTCGGACAGGCTCAGTACATAGGCCTTGCTGGCGCTGTAGTTGCTCATCCAGGCGCCGGGCTGGAACGCGGCCACCGAGGCCACGTTGAGGATCTGCCCGCCGCCCTGCTCGGCCATGCGCCCGCCGAAGGCGTGGCAGAGCCGCGCCAGGGCCAGCATGTTCACTTCGATGAGGTGCTGCTCGCGGCCCCAGTCCTGCTCGATGTACGGCCCCGAGGTGCCGAGGCCGGCGTTGTTCACCAGCAGGTCGATCTCGTGGTCGCTTTCTTCCAGCTCCTGCAGCAGGCCGCTCAACTGCCGCGGCTCGGCCAGGTTGCAGGTGAGGAACAGCACGTCCACCGCGAAGCGCTGGGCCAGCTCGCAGGCGATGCTTTCCAGGGCCTCGCGCTGGCGGGCCACCAGGATCAGGTTGTGGCCGCGCCGGGCCAGGGCCTCGGCGAGGGCCAGGCCGATGCCGCTGGAGGCACCGGTGACGAGGGCGTAGCGGGACATGGCGGCTCTCCGGGCGGCGCCGCTCGCGCGGCGCCGCAACCACTCAGGGCTGGGCGGGGGAGACCGGTGCGGCGGGCGTCACCGTCTGGTGGGCGCGGGTGACATAGGTCTGGTAGGCGGGGATGGCGATGGCCGCCAGGATGCCTACCAGCATCGGCATCAGGATGCAGGCACAGGCCAGGACCACCACGCTGCGGCTGTTGGGCGGCGGCGGCGGGCCGTAGCGGTTGGCGTCGGCGTTGCCCGGGATGATCATCATCAGCAGGCCGAACACAGCCCCGACGATCGGCACCAGCAGCAACAGTTGCAGCCAGCCCGTCCAGCCGATGTCGTGCAGGCGCTGGGCGCCGATGCAGATGCTGACGGCCACGAAGGCCACCAGGCCCACCACCCCCAGGACCATGGCGAAGGTGGGCGACAGCGCGGCCGAGAACGCCAGCACGAAGGCGATCGGCATCGTCAGCAGCGCCAGGGTCACGTACCAGGCCAGGTAGCGCAGGCGGCCGATGCGGCCCTCCACGCTGAACACCTTCAGCTCACCATGATCCGGCAGCACGTCGCCCACCTGCGCCTGGGGCGGCGCATAGGGGGAGGCGGCCTGGACCACGGGGGCGGTGGGCGCCTCGGCCAGTTGCGCCTGGCGCGCCAGGTACTTCTCGATGACGATGCCGCAGGCATCGCACTGTGCGGACTTGGGCTGCAGGTGGCCGCACTTGGGGCAGGTCATGGTGGTCGAGGGCTCGACGCTCGGCTCGTCCTCGGCGGCCACCAGGGTCAGCGCCGCCGCCAGGTCGGCTTCCTTGCGCACCTTGGCGCCGGCCTGTTGCAGGGCCTCGAGGTACTTGTCCGCCTCGTCGCTGCCCAGGTCGCGCTTGAGGGCCACGCCGCGCCGGCCGAAGAGGCCGTCGATCCGCGCGCGATCGCTCTTGAACAGCCGGGCCAGATTGTCCTTGACGGCATCGGGGGCGGCTCCGGGCATCAATTCGCCGTCGAAGACGATCTTGTAGCGGGCGTCGGTCATGCGAGCTTCCTTGGCTGCGGAGCAGTGAGGGTGGCGGAGTGACGCAGAGTAATGAGGCGGCCCGGACGACACAAGCGCCGCCAGCGGACCCATTGCACAAACCGGGCAACCGGACGCGGACGAACGCTGACGCGGTGTCGCGGGCGGTCGGCGGGGCGCTTGCGGCCGAATCGTGATCGACGGCGAGGACCGTGGGCAGGGCAGATGCTGCCTTGCAGAGGGAGACTTCGCCGCCGAGGGCCTGCACACCCTCACATGGGGGGACCGGCCTCCCTGCCTCCGACTCAGGGGAGTCGATCCGGAGCGGGACGTCCGGTCAGGCGTTGCCCAGTGGCTGCCAGCGTCCTACCAGGCGGCCCCTGCGCAGCAGGCGCAGCTCGCCCACTTCGCCCAGGGAGCCTTCGGAACGTTCCGGGCGCAGGAACACCCAGTCCTCCACCTCCAGGGCAGTGGTCGCGGAACCCAGCAGGCGTTCCCGGTCGATGCTGCGGGTGGGCAGGGCGTCCCGCTGGAGCCCGGCGGGTGCGACCGGCTCGGCGTCCCAGCGTCCGCCGTCCAGGTAGAGGGCGCGCTGGCGGTTGGGGTCCCAGGCCTGCCAGACGGGTTGCAGGGATTCCAGGAACGGTTCGTGGCCGTCGCGCAGCGTCAGCACCGGGCTGGCGATCCACAGCGCCGGCTGGTGGGCGGCCAGCGCTTCGCTGTCGAAAGCCCGTGGCTTGAGCAGGGCGGAGCCCACCGCCACTTCGTTGAGGGGGCTGCCGCCGGCGGCGTGCAGCGGGTAGGTCAGGCTGCCGCCCCCATTGAACAGAGGCTGCGGCGGGCGCAGGTCGGCAAACAGGCTGAGCACGTCGGCGAAGGCGCGGTAGCGTGCCGTGCTGGCGGCATGGGCGTCGGCCTGGCCGACCCACACGGGCGCCTCGCTCACCTGGGCGTCGTAGCCCATCAGACCACGCAGGCGCAGCGGCGGCGCGTCCTGACGCCAGGCCTGCAGGGCCGCGCCCAGGGTCTCCGGGCTGGCGAAGCCGCCGCGCCCCAGGCCAACGTCGATTTCCAGGGCGACCTGCAGGCGGCGGCCCAAGGCCCGTGCCAGGTCGGCGTATTGGCGCAGGCGCTCGACGCTGTCTACCAGCCAGGTCAGCTGGGTGGCCGGTTCGAACGGCAGGTCCGCCGGCCACTGCTGGTAGAAACCCAGGGCGGCGGCCACCGGCAGGGGCTTGCCCAGCAGCAGGTCGCCGGCGGGGAAGGCCCGGGCCAGGGCCGGTAGGTGCGCGGCCTGGAACACCATGAAGCGTTGCAGCCCCAGCCGGCGGCCGAGGTAGTCCAGTAGGCCGAGGGAGGCCAGGGACTTGGTCACCAGGCGTAGGGACAGGCGCCCTTCCAGGCGCCGGCGCAGCAGGTCGGCGTTGGCGTCCAGGCGGTCCAGGTCGATCACCAGTTGGGCGACGCCGCCGCCCTCCTGGCGCAGCAGGCGGTTCAGCGCGGCGAAGTAGTCGTTGTAGGGGCTGCCACGGTCGGCCGGGCGCAGCCCCCACAGGCCCAGCAGGCCCGCGGCGGCGCCAACGCCCAGCAGGTGGCGACGTTTCATCCCCGGGCGATGCCGGCCAGCGCCTGGCGGTATTCGGCATCCAGGCGGGCGATCAGCTCCGCCACCGGCGGCAGGTCGTGTATCTCGCCGACACCCTGGCCCGCCGACCACACGGTCTTCCAGGCCTTGGCCTCGTCGTTGATCGGCTTGAGCTTCTGGCCCTGGCCGCCCGCGGAGGCTTCCCGCAGCGCGGCGAGGTCGTAGCCGGCCTGCTCCAGGCTCTGCCGCATGAAGCTCGCCGGTACGCCGGATACGGCGGGGGTGTGGACGATGTCCGCGGCGCGGGCGTCCGTCAGCATCTGCTTGTAGGCGTCGCTGGCTTGGCTCTCACGGGTGCCGATGAAGCGGGTGCCCATGTAGGCCAGGTCCGCGCCCAGCACCCGGGCGGCGAGAATCTCGTGGCCGTGGTTGAGGCAGCCGGCCAGCAGCAGGGTCTTGTCGAAGAACTGGCGAATCTCCGCGACCAGGGCGAAGGGGCTCCAGGTGCCGGCATGGCCACCGGCCCCGGCGCCCACGGCGATCAGCCCGTCGACCCCGGCCTCGGCGGCCTTCTCCGCGTGGCGGCGGGTGGTCACGTCGTGGAACACCAGACCGCCGTAGCCGTGCACCGCATCCACCACTTCCTTCACCGCGCCGAGGCTGGTGATGACGATGGGCACCCGCTGCTCCGCGCAGATCGCCAGGTCGGCCTGCAGGCGCGGGTTGCTGGGGTGCACGATCAGGTTCACTGCGTAGGGCGCGGCATCCGCCTGCAGGCCGGCGCCGATCTGCTCCAGCCAGCCGCGGAAGCCGGCGCTGTCGCGCTGGTTCAGGGCCGGGAAGCTGCCCACCACGCCCTGGTTGCAGCAGGCGAGCACCAGCTCGGGACCGGAGACCAGGAACATCGGGGCGGCCACCAGCGGCAGGCGCAGGCGGTTTTCGAGCAGGGCGGGCAGGGACATGGGTGGTTCCTCGGAAGGGTCAGAAGGGTTTGACGACGGCCAGGATCGCGATGGCGACCAGGATCAGCACCGGCACTTCGTTGAACCAGCGGTAGAACACGTGGCTGCGGCGGTTCTCGCCGCGGGCGAAGCGCTTGAGCATGGCGCCGCAGGCGTGGTGGTAGCCGATCAGCAGGACCACCAGCACCAGCTTGGCGTGCAGCCAGCCCTGGCGCATGAGGTCGCCGTTGAGCAGGATCATCCAGATGCCGAAGACCAGGGTGACGATCATCGACGGCAGCATGATGCCGCGGTAGAGCTTGCGCTCCATGAGGCAGAAGCGTTCCTGGCTGGGGCGGTCTTCGCTGGCGGCGTGGTAGACGAACAGGCGCGGCAGGTAGAACAGGCCGGCGAACCAGCAGACCACGGCAACGATGTGCAGGGCCTTGATCCATAGGTAGAGCATCGGGGGTCATCTCCTCATCACGGTGCGCCGATAGTAGTGCCGCGGGGGAGTGCCGTCATCCGCGGCGGTTGGCCGGGGGGCGATGCGGCTTTATCATCGCGCCTTTCCAGTCGGTTCGTTCGAGGGGCAAGTGATGATCAAGGTCGGTATCGTCGGCGGCACGGGCTACACCGGTGTCGAATTGCTGCGCCTGCTGGCCCAGCACCCCCACGCCGAGGTGGCGGTGATCACCTCCCGCTCCGAGGCGGGCGTCCGCGTTGCCGACCTCTACCCGAACCTGCGCGGCCACTACGACGGACTGGCCTTCAGCGTGCCGGACAGCGCCACCCTCGGCGCCTGCGACGTGGTGTTCTTCGCCACGCCCCACGGCGTCGCCCATGCCCTGGCCGGCGAGCTGCTGGAAACCGGTACCCGCCTCATCGACCTGTCCGCCGACTTCCGCCTGCAGGACGCCGAGGAGTGGGCGCGCTGGTACGGCCAGCCCCACGGTGCGCCGGCATTGCTGCCGGAAGCCGTCTACGGCCTGCCGGAGGTGAACCGCGAGGCCATCCGCCAAGCCCGCCTGATTGCCGTTCCGGGTTGCTACCCCACCGCCACCCAGCTGGGCTTCCTGCCGCTGCTGGAGGCCGGCCTGGCCGACCCGTCCCGGCTGATCGCCGACTGCAAGTCCGGGGTCAGCGGCGCCGGTCGCGGCGCCAAGGTCGGCTCGCTGCTCTGCGAGACCAGCGAGAGCCTGATGGCTTACGCGGTGAAAGGGCACCGGCACCTGCCGGAGATCGCCCAGGGCCTGCGTCGCGCGGCCGGCGGACCGGTAGGGCTGACCTTCGTCCCCCACCTCACGCCGATGATCCGCGGCATCCATGCCACCCTCTACGCCACCGTGGCGGATACCGCTGTCGACCTGCAGGCGCTCTACGAGAAGCGCTACGCCGACGAGCCCTTCGTCGACGTGATGCCGGCCGGCAGCCATCCGGAGACCCGCAGCGTGCGGGGGGGCAACGTCTGCCGCATCGCCGTACACCGGCCCCAGGGAGGCGACCTGGTGGTGGTGCTCTCGGTGATCGACAACCTGGTGAAAGGGGCGTCCGGCCAGGCGATCCAGAACATGAACATCCTCTTCGGGTTCGATGAGCGTGATGGCCTGTCCCACGCCGCGCTGATGCCCTGATGCGGTGGGAGGTCCGCGTCAACGACCCGCGTCGCGAGCGCCTGCGGCGCCTGATGCTGGTCGTGGCGCTGGCCGGCCCGCCCCTGGCGTTCTATGCCGGGCAGCGCTGGCAGTTGCACGAGGCCGGCACGTTGCAGGCGCAGCGCGAACAGCTGGAGCGGCAGACCATCGAGCAGGCGCGGACGGTGGAGCGCTTGCGCCAGCGCTTCGCCGTGGTGGAGAGCGGCGAGCAATTGGCCCGGCAGGCGGGCGAGCAGAACCGGCAGACCATCAAGGACCTGGAGGAACGGATCTTCCGGCTGCAGCAGGATCTGGCCTTCTACCAGGGGGTGCTGGCGCCGGACAGTCGCCGCGAAGGGCTGCGCATCGGCGCCTTCGAACTGCATGCCGGCGAGACGCCGGCGCGCTTCCGCTACCGCGTCATGCTGGGGCGGGTGGGGTCGGACGAGAAGCCGCTGGCCGGCCGCCTGCGCCTCACCCTGATCGGGCGGCAGGCCGGCAAGGACACCGAGCTGGACCTGGCTCCCCTGAGTCAGGGCCTGCCCGACCTGGCGGAGAAGGCCATCCCGTTCGGCTTCAAGCATTTTCAGGCGATTCCCGAGGCCGGCCGCTACGCCGAGCTGACCCTGCCGGCGGGCTTCGAGCCGCGCCAGGTCAAGGTCCGCGCCGACGTCGAGGGCAAGGGCGGAACGCAGGAGCGTCTATTCGAATGGAAGGAGGGGGAATGAGCGATATGTGGAAGAAAGGCAAACCCAAGGCGGACCTGCAGCGCTTCAGCGGCAAGACCAGCGTGATCGCCGCCGGCGCGGAACTGGTGGGCGAATTGCGCTTCCAGGGCGCGGTACAGGTGGATGGCCGTCTGCAGGGAAACCTGATCGCCGCGGACGGGCTGGTGCGGGTCAGCATCGAGGGACAGGTTGAAGGCGAGATCCGCGCGCCCCACGTGATTCTCGACGGCGAGGTGATCGGCGACGTGTTCGCCAGCGAGCACCTCGAGCTGGGCGCCCGCGCCCGGGTGCGCGGCAACCTGCACTACGGGTTGATGGAGATGGCCATGGGCGCGCAGATCGAGGGCCGGTTGTGCCCCGTCAAGGAAGCCCCGCGTCCGCTGGAGCTGCCGGCGAGCGTAGAGACCGTTCAATAGTTGACCAATTTTCTAGGACAAGCGGATAATGCCCGCGTCTTTCTGCAGGTTATGGCGGCATCACGCCGGGAGAGTTTCAAGATGAGCGTCGAGTCCTTCGTTCCCACCCCCTTGGTCTTCACCCAGGGCGCGGCGAGCAAGGTGAAGAACCTGATCGATGAAGAAGGCAACCCGCGTCTGAAGCTGCGGGTGTTCGTCACCGGGGGTGGTTGCTCCGGCTTCCAGTACGGCTTCACGTTCGACGAGGACGTGGCTGACGACGACACCATCGTCGAATGCGCCGGCGCGAGCCTGGTAGTCGACCCCATGAGCTTCCAGTACCTGGCAGGTTCCGAGGTGGACTATCAGGAAGGCTTGGAAGGGTCGCGCTTCGTGATCAAGAACCCCAATGCCGCCACCACCTGTGGCTGCGGGCAATCCTTCTCGATCTGAATCCGTTTACCGCTGTCCGCGAACGCCGTGCTCCGCACGGCGTTTTCGTTTCAGGCCGGGTAGATCGCGCCGAGCACCCGCAATCCCTTCGCCCCGGTGACGCTTGGCCGGTTCGCAGGGATGCCTTCCAGGCAACAGTGCGCGAGCCAGGCGAAGGCCATCGCTTCCACCCAGTCCGGCGGAATGCCATGGGCGGCGGTGCTGTCCACCCGGGTGCCGGGCAGGCGCTGCGCCAGGCGCGTCATCAGCGTGGTGTTGTGGGCGCCGCCGCCGCAGACCAGCAGGGTGCGGGTATCCGGCTGGGCCGCCTGTAGGGCCTCGCACATGCTGCGCACGGTCATTTCCAGCAGGGTCGCTTGCACGTCCTCGGGGGCGTACGCCGGAAGGCGCCCGAGGTGGGCCTTGAGCCAGTCTAGGTTGAACAGCTCGCGTCCTGTGCTCTTCGGGCCTCGGGCCTGGAAGAACGCGTCGCTCAGAAAGGCGTTCAGCAAGGCGGGTTGCACCGTGCCGCGGGCGGCCCATTCGCCGGCGCGATCGTAGGGCTCGCCGCGCTGGTCGTGGATCCAGGCATCCAGCAAGATGTTGCCGGGCCCGCAATCGAAGCCGCGCACCGGGACTTCCGGTTCAAGCAGGCTGAGGTTGCTGAAGCCGCCGATGTTGAGCACCGCGCATGGGGTCTGCAAATCGGCGAACAGCGCTTGGTGAAAGGCCGGTACGAGGGGCGCGCCCTGGCCGCCGGCGGCAACGTCGCGGCGGCGGAAGTCACCTATCACAGTGATGCCGGTGAGTTCGGCCAGTAGTGCGGGGTTGCCGATCTGTACAGTGAAGCCGCGGACGGGTTCGTGGCGAACCGTCTGGCCATGGCTGCCGATGGCCCGGATGGCTTCCGGCGTGAGGTGTTGTTCGGCCAAGAGCGCCTGGATGCCCTCAGCCACCGCCGTGACCCAGCGCTGTTCCGCCAGGGCGGCCCGGGCCAGCTCATCGGGGCCTGGGCTGCACAGGGCCAGGAGCTCTTCCCGCAAGGCGGGCGGCATGGGCTGGTAGTGGGTGGCCAGCAGACGGGTCTGCTGGCCCTGTTCGATCAACGCGATGTCCAGCCCATCCAGGCTGGTGCCGGACATCACGCCCAAGTAGCGCAGCATGGGATCAGCGCTTGTTCATCGCGAGCAGAGTGGCCTTTTCCTGGTCCATGCGCGCCATCATCGGCTGGCTCCGCTGCAGGAACAGCTTCTTGTCCGGGCCTGCCAGCGGATCGGCCATAGGCAGCTTCACACTGAGGGGGTCCACGTGGGTGCCGTTGACCTGGAACTCATAGTGGAGGTGCGGCCCGGTGGACAGGCCAGTGGTGCCGACATAGCCGATGATCTGGCCTTGCTTCACGCTGCCCCCGCTCTGGATGCCCTTGGCGAAGCCCTGCATGTGCCCATAGAGCGTGCTGTAAGTCTTGCCATGCTGCAGGACTACCGCGTTGCCGTAGCCGCCGCGGCGCCCGGCGAAGGCGATGCGACCGTCGGCTGTGGCCTTGATGGGCGTGCCGCGCGGGGCCGCGTAGTCGACGCCCTTGTGGGCGCGGATTTTGTTGAGGACCGGATGGAAGCGGCCCATGGAGAACCGCGAGCTGATGCGGGCGAAGTCCACAGGCGTGCGGATGAACGCCTTGCGCATGCTGCTGCCATCGGCCCGGTAGTAATTGGCAATGCCCTGCTTGTCCACGTAGCGCACCGCGGTAAAGGTCTTGCCGCGGTTGGTGAAGCGTGCCGCGAGAATTTGGCCGCTGCCCACCGGCTTGCCCTTCACCACCTTCTGCTCGTAGACCAGCTCAAATTCGTCGCCCTCGCGAATATCCAGCGCGAAGTCGACGTCGTAGCCGAAGATGTTGGCAAGGTCCATGGTGAGGTCATGGGAGAGGCCGGCGCGCTTGGCGCTGGTGAACAACGAGCTGTTGATCACGCCGCGGGCATAGGTGTCACGTACGTCCGGCTTGATCAGGTCACGCTTGAAGTCGTAGCCCTTGGCGGACTTGGTCAGGCTGATGGTTTCCAGGTCGCTGAGCTGGGAGCGCAATGATTGCAGGTCGCCATTGGTCGCGAAGGTGAACTGCAGCTCCTGGCCGATCTTCAGTTTGCTGAACTGCTTGGCGTCCTTGTTGCTCTCAAGCATGTCATGCAACTGATTGGAAGAAAGCCCGACCTTGCTGAACAGCGTGGAAAGGGTATCACCATTACCCACGCGAACGGACTTCAGGCTGGGGTCGGCAGGCTTGGCCGGCTCGCCGCTGGCGAGTGCGTCCTTCGGCTTCTCGACCGGCTTCTCCTGTGTCGCGTTCTGGGTATCTTCGGCCGGCGTTTCGATCCGGGCGAAGGGCGAATCGCCTTCGTCACCGATCACGGTATCCGGTCGCAGGTCATCCTTGTCGCGGAGCGCGCCGTCCGCGTCGTTTTCCATTTCCAGGTTGATGTAGGTCTTCTTGGCCTCGACTTCGCGGGAGGGAAACACCAGCAGGGCCAGGCTGAGGAGGGCGGCGACGCCGCTTGCGGCCACGATGTGGCTCTTCGGGTAACGCGGAATTTTTGAGGTAGGGGTCATGGATTTGGCTGAGAAAGTGACTGAGAAAAAGTGAAGAAGAAGATGACTGTGAACGTGAAAATGAAGATGACATAACTGGGTAAAATATAACCAAAAGCCAGGTGAGGCAAGTTTGACCGTCAATCTGGCAGCAAACGGCAGGCGCAAAACTTGTAATTGGTCAACGATCTTGTATGGTTGGTTCCTTTTCAGTCTGTCGATGGTTGCAACGTCATGAAGTCGGTCGAAGAGCAGCTCGCGCTCATCAAGCGCGGTGCCGAAGAGGTCCTGGTCGAATCCGAGCTGGTCAGCAAGCTCGAGCGCGGGCAACCGCTGCGCATCAAGGCTGGCTTCGATCCGACCGCGCCGGATCTCCATCTTGGCCACACGGTGCTTATTAATAAGCTTCGGCAGTTCCAGGAGCTGGGCCACCAGGTGATCTTCCTGATCGGCGACTTCACCGGCATGATCGGCGACCCGAGTGGCAAGAGCGCGACCCGACCGCCCCTCACGCGTGATCAGGTATTGGAGAACGCCGAGACCTACAAGGCGCAGGTGTTCAAGATCCTCGATCCCGCGCGTACCGAAGTCGCCTTTAACTCCACCTGGATGGATACGCTGACGCCGGCCGACTTCATCCGCCTGGCGTCCCAGTACACCGTGGCGCGGATGCTGGAGCGCGACGACTTCGACAAGCGCTACACCTCCAGCCAGCCCATCGCGATCCACGAATTCCTCTATCCGTTGGTGCAGGGCTATGACTCCGTGGCGCTGCGGGCGGATGTGGAGCTCGGTGGCACGGACCAGAAGTTCAATCTTCTCATGGGGCGTGAGCTACAGCGCGCTTACGGCCAGTCTTCCCAGTGCATCGTCACCATGCCGCTGCTGGAAGGTTTGGATGGCGTGAAGAAGATGTCCAAGTCCTTGGGCAACTACGTGGGCATCCAAGAAACGCCCGGCGTGATGTACAACAAGCTGGTCTCCATGCCCGACTCGCTCATGTGGCGCTATTTCGAGCTCCTCAGTTTCCGCTCCATGGAGGAGATTGATGCATTCCGTCTTGATGTGGAGCAGGGCGCCAATCCTCGTGACATCAAGATCAAGCTTGCTGAGGAAATCGTCGCGCGCTTCCATGGCGAAGAGGCAGCGGCCAGCGCCCATCGTTCTGCGGGGAACCGCATGAAGGAGGGCGAGCTGCCGGAGGATCTGCCTGAAGTAGTGCTGGCTTTCTCCGAGGACATGCCTATCTCTGCCGTCCTTAATAAGGCTGGACTTGTGAAGAATGCGGCCATGGCGCGCGATCTGCTGGGTGCAGGTAGTGTGCGTATCGACGGCGAGCCGGTCGGGCGCGAGTTCCTTTTCAAGCTGGGTGCGACTCACGTGTGCCAGGCCGGCAAGAAGGCTTTCGCTCGGATCGTTCTCAATAAAGCCGAATAAGTTCAAAAAACCGTTGACGTGAGTTTCGTGGCCCCTATAATGCGCACCACTTCCGGCGCGTAGCCAACGCAAAACGCTTTGTAGATCAAGGGGTTGAGTGGTTGGAAGCATCCTAGGATGCGGCGGTGGAAGGGCGGCGCAGGCTGCCGGTGCTTCGGTCCAGATCGAAGCGCGACGGAGGAAGGGGTTGACAGTGCCGCATAGTGCTGTAAGATTCGCCTCCCGCTTCAGCAGGTTGTAAGGCTGATGAAGC
>NZ_VJOY01000004.1 GCF_007109405.1 Pseudomonas mangiferae | reverse complement strand
CACCCGCACCCGCCCACCTGGCATGACTTCCACGGCTTTCCCGCGCCGCTCTACGCGGTGGACTACCCCGCGCCCGGCGAACCGGCTCTGGCGGCCCGCATCGCCAGCGTGCTGGAGAAGGCGGGCCTGCCGGCGACCCTCGACCCGGAGCGGCCGCGGGACCACGGCGTCTGGGTGCCGCTGTCGCTGATGTACCCCGACGCGGACATCCCGGTGCTGCAATTGTCCCTGCCCACCGCCTTCGGCCCGACCCTGCAGACCCGCATCGGCCAGGCCCTGGGCGCCTTGCGCAAGGAGGGCTTCCTGCTGGTGGGCTCCGGCAGCATCACCCACAACCTGGGCGAGCTGGACTGGCGGGCCGGGCCGGAGGTGGTGGAGCCCTGGGCGCGGGCGTTCCGCGACTGGATCGTCGAGCGGCTGCAGGCCGACGACGAGGCGGCCCTCCACGACTACCGGCAACGCGCGCCCCAGGCCCGCCGCGCCCATCCCCGGGACGAACACCTGCTGCCGCTGTTCTTCGCCCGCGGCGCCGGTGGCCGCTTTGGCGTGGCGCACCAGGGCTTCACCCTGGGCGCCCTGGGCATGGACATCTACCGCTTCGACTGAGCCGGAAAATCCGTGCCCGAAAAGCGGCGGCCCTCGCCCTCGAAATCCTCTACGCTGCCGGCAACCGCTACCGGAGCGTTGCCCATGCTGTTCGACCTGCCCGACGACGACGTGCTGTACCAGGCGCTGCTGACCCGCGATCCGGCCTACGACGGCTTCGCCTACGTGGGTGTCAGCAGCACCGGAGTGTTCTGCCGCCTGACCTGCAGCGCGCGCAAGCCGAAGCGCGAGAACGTGACCTTCTTCGACTCCATCGCGGCCGCGCTGGAAGCCGGCTTTCGGCCGTGCAAGCGCTGCACGCCGCTGGCCCTGCCGGGCGAACAGGACCCGCTGGTGCAGGACCTGCTGGCGGCCCTGGACGCCGAGCCGGAACGGCGCTGGTCCGAGGACGACCTGGTGGCGCGTAAGCTCGATCCCTCCACGGTGCGCCGGACCTTCAAGCGCCAGTTCGGCCTCACCTTCCTGGAAATGGCCCGCCTGCGCCGCCTCGGCCGCGGCCTGGACCGGCTGGCGGCCGGCGAACGGGTCATCCAGGCGCAGATGGAAGCGAGCTTCGCGTCCGGCAGCGGTTTCCGCGCCGCCATCGCCCGTCACCTCGGCACCACCCCGAGCCAGGTACACCGCCGCGCGCTGCTGCGGGCGGATTGGCTGGAAACCCCCATCGGCGCAATGCTGGCGGTGGCCGACGAGCACGGCCTGCACCTGCTGGAGTTCGTCGATCGCCCGGCGCTGCCCGGGGAGCTGACACGCCTCAAGGCGCGCACCGACTCGGAAATCGTCATGGGTCGCACCCCGCCCCTGGACCGGATCGAGGCCGAGCTGGCGGACTATTTCGCCGGGCGCTCGCTGCATTTCGCCACGCCCCTGATGGAGGCCGGCTCGGTCTTCACCCGGCGGGTCTGGGACGCCCTGCGGGAGGTGCCGGCGGGGGAAACCTGCAGCTATGCCGCCCTGGCGGTGAGCGTGGGCCAACCCTCGGCGACCCGAGCGGTGGCCCGCGCCAACGGCGCCAACCAGATCGCCATCGTGATTCCCTGCCACCGGGTGATCGGCTCGGATGGCTCCCTCACCGGCTACGGGGGCGGGCTCTGGCGCAAGCGCTGGCTGATCGAGCACGAACGGCGCCAGGTCGTCGCCGCGACCCATGGCGACGCGCCGCCCGTACCCGAAGCCGGCCAGGCGAGCGCCAGCTAGAGCGGCGGGCAGCCGGAAGATCGACAGGGCTGGAGGCTGCCCAGGACGTCGCAGCACTCGCCAGATGGCGGGTTGGCGTAACGGCAGTCAGTCTAAACACGGGTCCACCCGCGGCGGCTTTCCTCCATGGCCGACGGCCAAGGTGCCGAGGGGCAGCCAATCAGCAGGCTGGCGAGAACCGATCCCCAGGAAGCGCCGGCCCGCGCAGGGTCGACGCGGAGGGCCTCAGACCACCTCGGCCCAGAGGTCGTACTCGTCGGCATCGGTGATGCGCACGCGGATGCGGTCGCCGGGCTTGACGTCGCGGGTATCAATGAACACGTTGCCGTCGATTTCCGGGGCGTCCGCGTGGGAGCGGCCCACGGCGCCCTGCTCGTCCACCTCGTCGATCAGCACGTCCACCTCGCGGCCGATCTTCAACTGCAGGCGCTCGGCGGAGATGGCCTGCTGGTGGGCCATGAAGCGCTCCCAGCGGTCCTGCTTGACGTCGTCGGGTACCGGGTCGAGGCCCAGTTCGTTGGCCGGCGCGCCGTCCACCGGCGAATACTGGAAGCAGCCGACACGGTCCAGCTGGGCCTCGGTGAGCCAGTCCAGCAGGTACTGGAAGTCTTCCTCGGTCTCGCCGGGGAAGCCGACGATGAAGGTGGAGCGGATGGTCAGCTCCGGGCAGAGCTCCCGCCACTTCTTGATCCGCGCCAGGGTCTTGTCCTCGAAGGCCGGGCGCTTCATGGCCTTGAGCACCTTCGGGCTGGCGTGCTGGAACGGGATGTCCAGGTAGGGCAGCAGCTTGCCCGCAGCCATCAGCGGGATCACGTCATCCACGTTCGGGTAGGGATAGACGTAGTGCAGGCGCACCCACACGCCCATGCTGGACAGGGCCTCGCACAGCTCCAGCATGCGGGTCTTCACCGGCTGGCCGTTCCAGAAGTCGGTCTTGTACTTCAGGTCCACGCCGTAGGCGCTGGTGTCCTGGGAAATCACCAGCAGCTCCTTGACGCCCGCCTTGACCAGCCGCTCGGCCTCGCCCAGCACACTGCCCACCGGGCGGCTGACCAGCTTGCCGCGCATGGAGGGGATGATGCAGAAGCTGCAGGAATGGTTGCAGCCCTCGGAAATCTTCAGGTAGGCGTAGTGCCGCGGGGTCAGCTTGACCCCCTGGGGCGGGACCAGGTCCACCAGCGGGTTGTGCTCGGCGCGTGGCGGGACCACCTCGTGCACCGCGGTCACCACCTGCTCGTACTGCTGCGGCCCGGTGACCGCCAGCACGCTGGGGTGGACGTCGCGGATGGAGCCCTCCTCCACCCCCATGCAGCCGGTGACGATGACCTTGCCGTTCTCGGCGATGGCCTCGCCAATCACTTCCAACGATTCGGCTTTGGCGCTGTCGATGAATCCACAGGTATTGACCACCACCACGTCGGCGTCCTGGTAGGTGGGCACGACCTCGTAGCCCTCCATGCGCAGCTGGGTGAGGATGCGCTCGGAGTCCACCAGGGCCTTGGGGCAACCCAGTGAAACGAAGCCGACTTTCGGCGTGGATACGGTGGACATGGCTAACCTCGGACGGGCGCTCAGACGGCGCCTCTGATCAAAAAGTGCGCAATTCTAGCGGCAGCTCGGCGGCTTGACCAGCCTTCCGGTTGCCGTCGGGACGGCTAGGCTGGAAAGGTCGAAACTGCGACATCGCGTCCTCGGGTACTTGCCTGGGCAGGGCGGCTGGCAGAGGATGCGCCACATTTTTCAAGCAGGATGGGTTGCATGAGCGAAATCGCCGCAGAACCGGCCCGGCAGCACGGACAAGCGTCCTCCATGGGCCTGCTGGTGGCCACCATCGGCGTGGTGTATGGCGACATCGGCACCAGCCCGCTGTACACCCTCAAGGAAGTGTTCGCCGGGCACTACGGCGTGCAAGCCAACCACGATGGCGTGCTGGGCATCCTCTCGCTGATCTTCTGGTCGCTGATCTGGGTGGTGTCGATCAAATACGTGCTGTTCATCCTGCGCGCCGACAACCAGGGCGAAGGCGGGGTGATCGCCCTGACCGCCCTCGCCCGCCGCGCCGCGCTGCCCTACCCGCGGTTGAAGACGGTGTTGGTGCTGCTGGGGCTGTTCGGCGCCGCGCTGTTCTACGGCGACAGCATGATCACCCCGGCCATCTCCGTGCTGTCGGCGGTGGAGGGCCTGGAAATCGCCTTCGACGGCCTCGGTCACTGGGTGGTGCCCCTGGCGCTGATCCTGCTGGTGGGGCTGTTCCTGCTGCAGAAGCGCGGCACCGCCCAGATCGGCATCGTCTTCGGGCCGGTGATGGTGCTCTGGTTCAGCGTACTGGGGGTGCTGGGGGTCTATGGCATCCTGCAGCGCCCGGAGGTGCTCAAGGCGCTCAACCCCTATTGGGGCGTGCATTTCTTCATCGTCCACCCGGCCATCGGCCTGGCGATCCTGGGCGCCGTGGTGCTGGCGCTGACCGGCGCCGAGGCGCTGTACGCGGACATGGGCCACTTCGGCCGCAAGCCGGTGGCCCGCGCCTGGTTCGGCCTGGTGCTGCCGGGCCTGGTGCTCAACTATTTCGGCCAGGGAGCGCTGTTGCTGGAGAACCCCGAGGCGGCCCGCAACCCGTTCTACCTCTTGGCGCCGTCCTGGGCGCTGCTGCCCCTGGTGGCCCTGTCGACCCTGGCCACGGTGATCGCCTCCCAGGCGGTGATATCCGGCGCGTTCTCCATCACCCAGCAGGCGATCCAGCTGGGCTACGTGCCGCGCATGCACATCCAGCACACCTCAAGCCACGAGCAGGGGCAGATCTACATCGGCACGGTGAACTGGGCACTGATGGTGGGCGTGGTACTGCTGGTGCTGGGCTTCGAATCCTCCGGCGCCCTGGCCTCGGCCTATGGCGTGGCAGTGACCGGCACCATGCTGATCACCACCTTGCTGGTGACCGCCGTGATGCTGCTGCTGTGGAAGACGCCGCTGTGGCTGGCAATCCCGGTGCTGGTGGGTTTCCTGCTGGTGGACAGCCTGTTCTTCGCCGCCAACGTGCCGAAGATCATCGAGGGCGGCGCGTTCCCGGTGGTGGCGGGCATCGCGCTGTTCGCCCTGATGACCACCTGGAAGCGCGGCCGGCAGATCCTCATGGAGCGCCTGGACGAAAGCGCGCTGCCGTTGCCGCTGTTCATCAACAGCATCCGCAGCCAGCCGCCCCACCGCGTGCAGGGCACCGCGGTGTTCCTCACCGCGCGCCCGGACGCCGTCCCCCACGCGCTGCTGCACAACCTGCTGCACAACCAGGTGCTGCACGAGCAGGTGGTGCTGCTCACCGTGGTCAGCGAGGACCAGCCCCGGGTGCCGCCGGAGCGGCGCTTCGAGGTGGATGCCTATGGCGATGGCTTCTTTCGCGTGCTGCTGCACTTCGGCTTCATCGAGGAGCCGGATGTGCCCGCGGCCCTGGCCCTCTGTCACCTGAGCGAACTGGATTTCAGCCCCATGCGCACCACCTACTTCCTCAGCCGGGAAACGGTGATCCCCACCAAGCGAATGGGCATGGCGCGCTGGCGCGAGGCGCTGTTCGCCTTCCTGCTGAAGAATGCCAACAGCAACCTGCGCTACTTCAAGCTGCCGCTAAACCGGGTGATCGAGCTGGGCACCCAGGTGGAGTTCTGACGTCGAGGCGAAAGCTCATTCGAACGCGCGAGGTCGAGGTAGGCGCGCTGTGAGCGCCCCGTCCTGCGGGCATTAACAGAAACGCGCCCTCAGGCGCGTTTCTGCCGTTTCAGGATCGCCTGGACCAAGCGCTTGGCCAGGGCCGGATAATCCTCGTCGTAGTGATGCCCGCCGGGCAGCCGCAGGTTCTCGCCCTTCGATTCGGGCAGAGTGCAGCCGCTGTCGTCGGCCTCCTCCTCGCCATAGATGCACAGCAGCTTGTCGGTGGGCAACTTGGCCAGCTCCGGCCCCACCGGCGCCTCCTCCCCGGCCTTGCCCAGCCAGCCCTGCACCCTGATCTCGAAGCTCAGGCTGCGCTCCATGGACATCAGGAACACACCATCCACCTGATTTCGGTCGGTGTCCGGCAGCTCCCCGTAAATGGAAGGAAGCACGTTGGCGCCGAAGGAAAAGCCCATCAGCACGAAGCGCTTGGCGCCCCATTTCTCCCGGTAGATGTGCATCAGATGGGAGAGGTCGGCGGCGGATTGCTGCGCGGTCTTGTGCTGCCAGTAGTAGCGCAGGGTGTCCACACCCACCACCGGGTAGCCCAGCTCGGCCATCTGCGCCGCCACGTCACGGTCCAGGTCGCGCCAGCCGCCGTCGCCGGAGTAGAACAGGGTTACGGTGTCGCTGGCCTTGCCCGGCGGGGCCGGAACCTCCACCACCGGGATCGTCTCGCCGGTGCCTTGCAGCAGGCGCTGCAGTTCGCTGTCCAGCAGGGCCGGCAGCGCGGTGTCGTAGTCGGCGATCAGCGTTTCCGCATTGGAGACGTCCCGGGCGAAACGGGCGCTGTCATCGTCCGGGCTGTCGTTCCAGGCCACGCTCCAGCGCCCGTGACTCGCCTGGGTGGGCAGGGGTTGCGGGCAGTCCGGGTGGTCGACGGCGAAATCCACTGACAGCGCCCGGGCCTTGTCGCTGCCCTGCCCCGCCAGCCAGCGCCAGGCCAGCGCCGCGCCGGGCCCGCTGCCGGCCACCAGGGTCGGTTCGCCGTCCAGGTGTTGGCGCAGGGTGCCCAGCCGCGCGGCCTGGGCCGCGCAGTCGCCGTCGCGGGTCTCCACCTGCAGCACCTCGGCACCCGCGGTATCCGCCAGAGCCAGCAACTGGCCTTCGTTAAGACCCTGCCCGGCCGGCACCGCCACCAGCACCCGCTCGCCGCGGGCGGTACCGGGTATGGCGTGTACCGCCGGGCTGCCGTCTTCCAGGGTCAGGGGCTCCACCCGGCTCTTGGGCGGTGGGCGCAGCCAGAGGTACAGGGCGGCCACCAGCACGATCAGGACCAGCAGCACCAGCAGGCCAAGCCCGCGACGTTTGAACGAGGGCATCAGCGTTTCACCAGTCCGGTCAGGCCGCCGGCGATCAGGGCGGCGGTGTCGGCCAGCGCCAGCAACGGATCGAGTCCGGCGGGCACGGCCATGTAGCGGGGCTCCCAGTCGGGCTGGAACTTGTCCTTGAAGCGCCGTAGCCCCTGGAAGTTGTAGAACTGCTCGCCGCGCCGGAACACCAGGGCACCGAGTCGCTGCGGCAGCGGCGCGCCGCGGCGTGGCTGCAGGCCGGCCAGGGGCACCATGCCGAGGCTGAAGTAGGCGTGGCCGCGGGCCTTGAAGTGCAGGATCAGGCCGAGCATGAGGAACTCCATGGTCAGCTTCGGCGCGTCCGGGTGCACCCGCATCAGGTCCAGGCTGGCCATTTCCAGGCTTTCGGTTTCCAGCAGGTTGGCAAAGGCCACCGGCTTGCCCTGGTCATGCACCACGGCGATGCGGAAGTGCTGCAGGTAGGCCGGGTCGAAGCGGCCGAGGGAGAAGCCTTTTTCCCGTACCTGCTTGCCCAGCATCCAGGCGTCGGAAATGCGCTTCAGCTCGTCCAGGGGCGCGGCTCCGGGCTCGTAGAATTCCAGGCTCAGGCCGTCCCGCTGGCCGCGGTTCCAAGTGTAGCGCAGGTCCTTCTTGCCCTTGCTCTCCAGGTCGAAGCGGCTCAAGTCGACGCAGGCCTCCTCGCCCAGTTTGAGGGCAGTGAGGCCGATGTCCATGTAGAACGGCAGGTTCTCCGCCCGCACCTGATAGAACACCGGGCGCGCGTGGTAGCGATCGCAGAGGTCGCGGAACTGCCAGATCAGCTCGGCACGCTGGATCGGCGGGCCCACCGGGTCGAACAGCGACACCAGGCTACGCCCGCGCCGGGCGAACATCAGGAAGGCCTCGTCCTGGGGATGGAACAGCAGGGCCTTGTCGCCGGTGAGCACCAGGCCGCCATCCGGTTGCTCCGAGCGGCGGACGATGGCGGCGGCGCGCTGCAGCTCGTCGGCGGTAGGCGGGTGAATTGTCGGCGGGGCCGGACGCAGCAGCCAGATCAGCGCAATGCCGGCCAGCAGCAGGCCGCTGGCGAGGGTGGCACGCAGGGTGCGGGGTGCCTCGGCGTCCACCGCGAACTGCCACCACAGCTCGTGGCTGTAGGGCACGTCCTGGTAGGCGAAGAACATCAGCCAGATCGCCGCCGCCAGCACGCAGACGCTGGCCACCAGGTTGAACGGCGAGAACGGCATCTCCAGCAATCGACTGGGGCGATAGAAGGCCCGCCGGAATACTGCCAGCAGCGCAGCCGTGAGGATCAGCAGGCTCGCCTCTTCCCAGTCGAAGCCCTTGAGCAGGGACAGCCCGGCGCCGGCCAGCAGCAACACCACGGTGAGTACCCAGGCCGCCGACAGGCGCCGGCGCAGGCCGTGGGCCAGCAACAGGCAGAGCACGCCGATCAGGCTGGCGGCCAGGTGCGAGGCCTCGATCAACTTGCTGGGGATGAGGAAGCTCAGGTGCTCCAGGCGCATGTCCGCGGCGGGGGTGGCCCCCGAGAACAGCAGCACCACCCCGGAGAGGAACACCAGCAGCGCCAGCACCGGCGCCGCCAGGCCCGAGGCCACCCGGAATGCCCGTCGCCCCGTGGAGAAGAAGAACCGCTGCCCTTCGTGGGCCAGCAGCAGCAGGCAGCCTAGCACCAGAGGCAGGCCCACGTAGATCAGCCGGTAGAGCAGCAGCGCCGCCGCCAGGGGCGCCGCACCGATCTGCCCGGCGAAGGCCGCCAGCAGCACCGCTTCGAACACTCCGACACCGCCCGGTACGTGGCTCAGCACCCCGGCGGCCAGGGCCAGCAGGTACACCAGGAGGAACGCCCCCAGGGGCGGCGCCTCGGGCAGCAGCAGGTAGAGCACCATGGCGGCGGCGCACACATCCACCAGGGTAATGAGCAGTTGCAGGGCCGCCAGGCGCAGGCCCGGCAGCCGCACCAGGCGGCGGCCGCCCCGCACGTCGACGCAGCCAGGCACCGCCACGTCCGGCTGGCGGCGACGTGCCAGGTACGCCACCAGCAGGCCGATCGGTACCAGCACGGCCAGGGCCAGCACAGCCACCAGCCCCGCCGGCAGCTTCAGGGCATGGGCGGCATCCGGCAGGTCGCTGAGGGCCGCCAGGGCCGCCAGGGGCGGCAGGGCGCAACCCAGGGACAGGCTGGCGAACAGGGTCATCCGCGCGATGTCCCCCGCGCCCAGGCCCTCGCGGCCATACAGGCGATAGCGCACCGAGCCACCGGACAGCAGCGACAGCCCCACGGCGTTGCCCACGGCGAAGGCGCAGAAGCCGCCCAGGGCCAGGCGCCCAGGCGGCAAGGTCACGCCCGCATACCGGCTGGCGGACCATTCGTAGCCCAGCAGGCTGATGAAACCGATAGCAGTGGCCACCAGCGCGCCCACCAAGCTGCTGCGCGGCACGTCCAGCATGGCGCTGCGCAGGCTGTCCGGGTCCAGTTCATGGAGCAGGTGCCAGCAGGCCAGCAGGCCCACGGTGAACAGCAGCACCGTCAGCACCAGGCCGAACGTCTGCCGGTAGGCGCTGATCCGCTCCAGCCAGCGCAGCCGCTTCGGCTGCTCCACCAGCGGGATGTCCAGGGTGGGGACGACGGGGATGTCGGAGGACGGTGAATCGACGTGCATCAAGGCACCTCTTGCTGATCGCACTTCAGAGTAGGCAGCCGGCCGCCAGCTTTCCAAGGTGCGCGGATTCGATTGGGGACTTTTCGTGGAATACGCTCAGGCTTCGACGTTTCAGGCGCGGGAACGCTCACTCGACATGAAGGCGGCTGAAACAAGAAAGCCACTCGGGCGAGTGGCTCTGGGACGATTGCTCATCAGCATAGAAAGTGGGCGATCCGGGCGGTATCGAACGGCCAGTCCAGCACGGCGTCAGTATCCGCGCGGCGCAGGACGGGAATGCGGGTGCCGTAGGCATCCACCCAGTCGGCACGCTCAACGATATCCACGACCTCCACCTGCAGGCCCTGGCTGACCAGGGGCATCAGCTCGGCTTCGGCCTGCTCGCACAAATGACAACCGAGGGTGCCGAACAGCTGGCATTCCGGCAGCATCGCCCTGCGCTCCTATGCACTGTGAGGCGCGCAGTCTAGCACGCGTCAGGAGAGCACCGCCGCCGGCTTGCCGGTGTCGTGGGCGACCAGTTTCTGCAGGCCGTCGAGCAGGGTGGTGTTGAGTTTTTCCGCCTTGTCCCGCTGGGCATCGTCCAGTTGGTCGTTCAGGCCGAAACCGCCCTTGAGCAGGTCCTGGAGCATGGACTTGCCGTCGGTAGCCACCTGGTTCGCCGAACCCAGGGCATCCAGCAGGCTCTGGGCATAGTCCCGCAGGGTGCCGTTCATGGCACTGGCCGCGCCGCCCTGGGCACCACCCTGCTGGGCCACTTCGCTGTAGGCATCGGTGGCCTGGCGCATGCGGGTCTGGGTGAGGTTGAGGGACATGGAGGCCAGCTGGGTGCCATCCAGGTCCAGGCTGACGGCCTTGTCGAAGGCACCGGCGAGATCGCCGGAGAAGAACTTGCCGGACAGGTCCTGGACCTTGTCCAGCAGGTCGGTCAGCGAGGCTTTCTCCTCGTCGTTCAGGTCACCCTCGACACTTACCTTCCAGGCGCCGATCTGCAACTGACCACTGCTACTCGCGCTGACACCGCTCGAACCATCGCTCACCGACCCGCTCTTCGACCAATCGGCCGAGGCCTGGGCGATGGAGATCTTCAACTTGTCGCCTTCCTTGGTGGTGACCTCCAGGTCGAAGGTCTGGGCAGTGGCGCTGCTGCGCTCGCTGTAGGCGGTGGACAGCGAGGCGCTGTCAGGCTTGGCGGCGGGCGTGCCGCCATAGGTCTTGTCCAGCTTGTCCAGGCCCGCGGTGATCTTGTCGTAGGTGGCATCCACATCCGAGGCGATCTGTCCGGTCAGTACGCCCATTCCCTTGAGGATCTTGCGAGCCTCGGCAAAGCCTTTCTCGATCCCCTCCCGGGCCTGGGAAAGCAGCTTCTCCATTTTTTCGGTGTCGGCGCCGGACGCCGCTTCGCTCTTCAGGCGCCCCTCGATGAACCCCAGCAGGCGGTCGGACACCTTGTCCGGGGTGTAGTCGTCGCGATTGGCGGACAGCGAAGCCGGGTCCATGCCCAGCTTGCTGGCGAGACGGTTGGCCAGGGCGCTCTGGGCGTCTGCGCTGTTCCTCACCGTGGGTTGCGAGGAGAAGGTCTGGCGCGCCGCGTTGTTCAACAAGGGGGAGGTCAAAGCAGCCATGAGCGTAATCCCTGAGCGAAGTCAATATGAGCGGTTGACGGCAGCCCAGGACAAAAGTTGAGCAGGGATGGGATTGCACGGACAAACGGAGCCGAGCAGGACACCCAAGCGGATGAATGGTGCCGATATGGCCGGGGTGAAACGCTTTTTCTCACCCCGTTATGCCGAAACGAACTTGTCAAAATCCATCCGTCTCGTTCTAGCCCTAGCGGTTTCGCATAATCCACAGAAGCTGTGGATAACCTCGTGGAAAACGTGGTGGGAAATCGCTGCACCCCCGCTGTTCAGAGGGCTTCAGACAAATCGTTCATTTTTTAATCAGTTTAAAATTAACTTATTTTTCAATAACTTATAAGTCAATAGCGCAATGCATGGGGGTTATGCCAGAAAAACTTAGCTGTTGGGGGAGCACGTCTGGCGATTGTGCACAAGTTTTCCGTTCGTCAAGTCCTGATCGCGCCAGAAATAGCCGCACGAAGCGTAAAAACAGCGGCGTCGCGGCGTGTATACCTCCTCCATTCTGTCTGCTCGCAAGCTCGCTCAAATCACCTCGAAAGGCCCGGATCTAGGAGGAAGGGACAGCGCCTCGATCCGAAGTGCCGCTTCGCTGCTCAGCCGAAACATGCAATCCATCGCAAATACGAACAAACCCCGCGCGGTTTTCATCGCCGCGTCTACGCTCGTTCCCGTCCGGATGACGCAGTAAAGGACTATGCGGGGCAGCGGCCACAAGCCAACCCCATGAGAAAGGCCTCCATATAAGGATTGGAGATAACAATGACAAAGCACGTGAATCACGCACGACTCGCTGTCAGTTCCCTCGCACTCGCCCTCAGTACTTCGGCCCTGGCCGCGCCCCTCAAACCCAGTGACCTGCTGAACGAATTCTGGAGCCCGGCCCGGGCCAACCCGTTCGAATGCAGCCTGGGCATCCTCAACGCCACCCCGATGGGACTGCCCCGCTGCATGCAGGGCGCCCGGATCAGCCAGCACCTGCAGAACCTGCAGGACATTGCCAAGGCCCATGACGGTAACCGCGCCGCCGGCCTGCCGGGCTACCAGTCCTCCGTGGACTACGTGAAGGACACCCTGCAACGGGCCGGCTACGTGGTCAAAATCCAGCCGTTCCCCTTCACCTCCTTCTACCCGAAGGGTCCGGGCCAGCTGAGCGCCACCGCGCCCTCGAAGGTCAGCTACGAATGGGAAAAGGACTTCAACTACCTCTCCCAGACCGACGCGGGTAACGTCACCGCCAAGGTGGTCCCGGTCGATATTTCCCTGGGCGCCGGCAACACCTCCACCAGCGGCTGCGAGGCGGAAGACTTCGCCGCGTTCCCGGCCGGTTCCATCGCACTGATCCAGCGCGGCACCTGCACCTACCAGCAGAAGGCCGAGAACGCCGCGGCTGCCGGCGCGGTTGGCGTGGTGGTGTTCAACCAGGGCGACAGCGACGACCGCAAGGGCCTGCTCAATGCCACCCTGGGCGACAGCTACAAGGGCGGCATCCCGGTGGTCTTCGCCACTTACGACAACGGGGTGGCCTGGTCCCAGACCGCGGGCCTCACGCTCAACCTAGTGGTCGACGTGATCCGCGAGAAGACCCAGACCTTCAACGTCATCGCCGAAACCCGCACCGGCAACCCGAACAACGTGGTCATGGTCGGTGGTCACCTGGACTCCGTCCCGGAAGGCCCCGGCATCAACGACAACGGCTCGGGCAGCGCGGCGATCCTCGAACTGGCCCTGCAGATGCGCAAGACCTACCCGGTGAACAAGGTGCGCTTCGCCTGGTGGGGCGCCGAGGAATCCGGCCTGGTGGGGTCCACCTACTACGTCAACCAGCTGAGCGACGCCGAACGCGCGAAGATCAAGACCTACCTGAACTTCGACATGATCGGCTCGCCCAACTTCGCCTACTTCATCTATGACGGCGACGGCTCGGTCTATGACCTGAAGGGCCCGCCGGGCTCTGGCGCCGTCGAGAAGCTGTTCGAGAAGTACTACCGCCTGCGTGGCCTGGAATCCGAGGGCGACGCCATCACCTTCCGCTCCGACTACGCCGAGTTCTTCCGGCAAGGCATCGCCTTCGGTGGCCTGTTCAGCGGCGCCGAAGTGGTGAAGACGCCGGACCAGGCGGCCAAGTACGGCGGCGAAGCCGGCAAGGCGTTCGACGAGTGCTACCACCAGGCCTGCGACAACATGAGCAACATCAACAACGAGGCCCTGGAAATCAACGGCGACGCCATCGCCTTCGTCACCAGCTGGCTGGCCCTGTCCACCAAGGTGATCGACGACGAGATCGCCGCGTCGAAACCGAAGGCCAAGCTGGCTCCGGAAGTCCAGGACATCACCCACTGGGGCGACCACTGGATCAAGTAAGCGCCTGAACAGGCCTGGAGGTCGCTCCCTCCTCCAGGCCTGGCGATCCCCCGCAAGGACGCGCCCCCGGGACCTGGGGGATGAAAGCCCCGACGCACGCGTCGGGGCTTTTTTCATGGCTGATGCCCACGACTGGCCCGGATCAGAGAACGGATTGAGAACAGCCACACAGAACGGCGTCCTTCGGACGCAACGAAGCGGTGACGCCGCCCGCGCTTTCGGTCTCAATGCAGACTCCCTCGACGAAAAGTACATGCCCATGAGCTTGATCGACTGCGCCGAGTGCAAGACCCCGATCTCCGACAAGGCGATCGCCTGCCCGAAATACGGCTACCCCCTCAATCCCCCGTCGGGCCGGCCCTTCAGCGAAAAGAACATCGGCCAGATCGCCGGCGCCACCGGCATTTGGCTCACCGCCCCATGGGTCGCCCGTATGGTGGTCGGGGTAGTGACGGTGATCGTCCTGGGCGCGGTGGGCATCGCCTACATCCTGCGCTGAAACAGCACCGCAGCCTTCAGCGCGCAGCCTGACGCCTCCCAGGTTCAAACAGGAATCGCACAGACGGTTGCCAGGCCGGGAGTCCGCTTATAGATTGCGCGGCATGGAAACCCTCAAAGACCGGATGCGACTGGCCAGGAAACACGCTGGCCTGCTGCAGAAAGACCTGGCGCTGCGCGTCGGCATCTCCCAGCCGCTGATCTCCCAGATCGAAAAAGGCGAGAATCGGAACAGCGTCCACCTGCTGAAGATCGCCGACGCGTGTGGCGTGGATCCGCTCTGGCTGGCCGAGGGCAAGGGGGAAATGCGCCCCCAGCCGCTACCTTCCACCCCAGACACCCTTGAGGACGACCGTTTCGTGGAAGTGCCCCAGCTCACGGCGAAAGCCGCCGCGGGCCTGGGCGAGGAAAACCCCCATGTGGAAACGCTCGGCACCCTCGCCTTCAAGAAAGCCTGGATCAAGCGCAAGGGCCTGAAAGCCGAAGACCTTCAGGTGATCTTCGCGTCCGGCCTGAGCATGCTCCCCACCCTCCAGGAATGGGATGCACTGCTGGTGGACCGATCCGCCAGGCAGCTCAAGCATGACCGGATCTTTGCCTTCCTCACCGTCGAGCACGAAACCATCGTGAAGCGCGCCATCCGGCACGGCGACACGTGGTACCTGCGCAGCGACAACGTAGACAAGAGCATCCGTGCCCATCAGGACGTCGCATTGGTCGTGGACGGTGTCCAGCGTTACGAGGTGATCGGCCAGGTGCTCTGGCGCGGCGGGGATTTGTAAGGCCAGGCAATAATTGGCTACACGCCGGCCATGTGCATGACGTGAACCTGTAACGCTGGCTCATTCTGGGACGGGAGCTTCTGCCCGGCTTCGAACCTTACCCGGCCGTTTGGGGTATCGAGCCTGAAACATCGCCGTCCTGCTCCAGCCAATAGCCCTCGCCCCGAGGCACACTCCATTGACGCAGTCATTTGCTCTTAAGGCTCCAGCGAAGCCACTACTTCTGTTTTTCTGATAGCCGCAGCCGGTACACGAAAGCGTATTGACTCAAAATATAAGTATGCTTATATTCTCTCAATGCGGTTCCATTCTTTCAACCTGTAGCTGCCCATACGCTCTTTAACAAACCAGTCCGATGTATTCCGTAATCCAGCCGCTACGCCTCGCCGGAGTCTTCTATCCGCGCTGATTCATCCATCACCTTTCAACCGGTGCCCTCTTTCTACAGCCGTCATCCCGATGCCCATTCACGAGTGGTCATCGGGATGTAGGCCTGCATCACCCAAACGGCCATAGAAGGCCATCAATCCAGAAGTTAGGAGTTGGAAATGCCCGTAAATATCAGCGCCCTCACCCTGTCCGTACCCGCCCCCGCCTCGCCCACCGATCCAGAAGCCGTCCTGGTCTCCGGTGCCGAAGCCCTCGCGAAGTATCCGGACTTCGTAGCCGCCCTGCCGGACGGCTCCGTTCGCCTCTTCGCCCCCACCAAGGCGGCCACCACCGAAAGTGTCAAGCGCACTCGCTGCGAGTGGCGGGAAAACGAATACTGGACCCTCGACAGCGCCCCCGATCATTGGAGCAAGCAGGAAATGATGCTGACCAAGATCAACAGCGCCGGGCGCGTGGTCATCGCCCAGGCCCACGTCAAGAACAGCAACCGTCCGTTGCTCAAGGTCTTCTGGGACAAAGGCGACGTGATCATGGGCTACCGCCTGGTGTTCAACCAGAAAGACCCGGAAAACGTCACATTGCTGAGCGGCGTGAAGTTGAATCAGAAGTTCGAAGTGGTCGTACACCTGAGCTCCTCTGGTGCCCTGACCGTTCGGCCTTCGATCAACGGCAAAGGCAAGGCAAGCGTCGAACTGCAACTGGATCCCTCCTGGACCAAACAAAAACTGGTCTTCCACGGCGGTATCTACAACCAGATAGACTACGACGCCCACACCCCGGTCGATGAAGGCACCATCAGCATCATCGATCGGCTCACCCTCGCTCACGAATGACGTGAGCTGACCCAGCACGGACGAGTCCTGTGGCTAGCGCAGCCAGACCAGACGCATCCGGGGCAGCGCCCGGCGTCCGTTGCTCTCATCTACACGTCACCGCCCTGCGGTTCGCCCCAAGGTGGCGATACGTACTTGCCAAGCTGGCAGACTCACCATCTATGAAACTCTGTTTCCAGCCGCTCACCACGCCAATAAAGCTTCGGCAGTACCGAAGCGCTTTTTGCGTTCGAGAATTGAGTCAATGAGAAAGGGATAGGGAGGGTGCCCAAAGCAAAATATTCATTTGGCGACCACCCATTGGCTGCGCTGGATATCGCCACCATGGCTTTACCTCTCGCCTGAAGTAGATCGACCACCCCAATAAGTGGCATATGAACAGCAGCCAGGAAATCTTTGCAGTGTGGGGATGGCCGGATAAAAATGCACTTTAAGGAAAGAGTGAGTGCTATTCCAAATCTCCAACCGCTTACCTTGCCAGACCAGAAGAATCAACGGTTGTTAATTCAGCCGGCACGTTGCATCGCGAACCGGTCGGTAGACCATCGCTAATTAAGCGATCTCGAGAGGTGTCAGCTTACGTGAGCGGCTCACCAGCTCGGTCCTACTGGTTATCCATGGTGAAGAAACACTATGGCCGCTGGATACCGACTAAAGCGGAGCATGGCGAAAATGGCGGGGGTTTGACCGGTATGGAACGGCCTACAAAACACGTACTTGGTCTAATTACTCTGCCTGAAACGACGAAGCCCCTGAAAACTCTATGAGCATCAAGGGCTTCGACATTTCGCGTTATGGCGGGGAGATAGGGATTTGAACCTGTTTTCAATATGCCCATTACGGGTCAATGCGTAGCATTGCTGGCTTTTTCTTGTTCAAGAAGATCATTTCGGCACTATCGATTTCATTACTTTCGACACTTTTTCGACATCTTACGATTTAGTTTTCAATTGTTCTGCCAGCTCTAATATCTCAATGTGGTAATGATATTTTGACATAGAGAAACGAAGAGCAATTACACCTGCAAAAATACCCACAAAAAATGCCAGTATTAAAGTTATGCTTATATTGGCAATTCCAGCTTTAAAACCTAAAACAAAAATCTTAAATATAGATATATTGTATTTCTCAAGGAGTTGGTAAATGTCTAACATTTTCCCTATGGCGGCCATAATAGCAATACTGCTACTGCTCCCTAAAAATACTGCCGCTCTGCGATCCATATTTTTTAGCTTGGATGCAATCAAATTTTTCGCCAACCCAATGTGTAATTCGCTATAATAATTTGCCACATGCTTTGCGTAGGCAATATCTTTTGTAGCCTCATCTTTAAAACGTCTAAGTGCAGAGCCCTTGTTATTAACAGCATTGAATACAGCGGTAACTATTTCTAAGCCCCAAGCCAGGACAAAGAAAACATTAAGAAGCAAATACAACAAAAAAACCAAAAGTTCAGTTATATCCCCAGGGACTAAACCGAAAATGTATCGCGCTACCAAAAAGCACAGCAAAAATAAGAAAGATAAAATTGAAAACCACATGAATCCTTTAGCGCTATCATTAAGAGTTGACTCTATTCCAGTCTTCTTTTCTACAAAATTATAGCGTTTGTATCTACTTAACTCTTCTAACAAATCTCTCACTTTTTCCATATATGACCTATTAGGGGGTTAAACTTCCAGCCCCGCACGCAGCGGAATAAGATTTACAAAGCCTTGCAAGGTAAACCTTCGCTCCTTTTCTACAATCTCTATATTCTATAGAGCCATATTTATAATCGCCTTTGCACACACTGGAAAGATCGACTCGACCGTTGATTTCCGTCCAGTGGAAAAGGCCATGGCGAGCCTTCTTATGATCTGCACTTTCCCATATCCAGTTTCCCTCATGCGTGGCACGGCGAAACTGCTGCTTGGATATTGGTAGTTCAGCAGAAGAAAAGAATCGCTTTGGTGGGGGCTGAATAGTATTTATGGCCGTCTTAGGCGTGTAATTCTGGTCGTTAAAGACGGTTTGTCGTTGTACTTTTTTTATATTAACTTGCGTGACCTCCTGATCCCAACTTATTAATACTTGGACAGGCTCTTGAGAATAGGTCGGCTGACCAATCCTCGAAGCAGGTACTTGAGCAGATATTTGCGAGAAAGGCTGATTTTCACTATTGAAAACTGGTTGTCCGGCAAATCGGAATGCTTGTTTTATTTTAGTGATATCTATGATGATAGGTTTCGCATATAGCGCCACTAGCCACCAAGTAAGTATTGAGCCCAGAATTAGAGTCAAGATCACTCGCCAAACTCCATTGGAGTTTCTGCGACGCAAATACATAGGCATGTCATCCTTTTCAGCCCTCAAGTTTAGTCATCCTTAAAGTATTGGAAAAATCACTCTTTTAAAATTTGCGCTGCACTCTTGGCTTTCTACTAGCTCATTATTTACTAGGAAAAACCAAAAAATAAATCAGCTAAAGTCTATATGGACTTAGTTAGGTTTTCTTTTGGTCCCGTTTGAATAGCTCTTTAACACGTTTAACAACGTATTGTTTGAACAGAGGGTGACCTACGAGATTTGATAAATCATCTTTTGTGCTGAAGGAATTTATTACAGAGCCGCAAGCATGTTTTTCGTCAAGATGATCTGCTTTACGAAAAGCGGCAGCCATCGTAGAGTTTACGTTTATAAGTTTCGTAGTCATGCCCAAGTCGCTAAGAATTTCTTGAATAATTTCCCGCCACGACCTGTCATCTACTTCTTGAATTTCATCTCCGACAAATACCCATGCGGCATAATTTTGATCTCCTAAAGAAAATTCATAGAAATTATGTTCGGCTTGAAAAATTTTATCAGTATAGACGCTACAAGTATCAAGAATTGACGGATAGGGCGCGGATGAAGTTCGATGCTTTGTTACTGCATAGCCATCCTCATTAATTCGAGCGCATATAATCGAATCTTGAATTGTTGAAAAAATCTTAATAAGCGCAGCATCTCTGGACGCCCCAGACACTTTAATCACACTTTTAAGAAAAAAAGAGAAATCTTTTTCTTTACCATAGCAATCTTTAATCCAAGCAGCTGGCATTAATAGCTCCGCAGCAAAGCGGTTTGCTTCTTGCTCCATTCGTTCATATTCGAACGCATACTCTCCTTTTTTATTTTCCAAATGTGATACGACTGTACCTGTATGCCAAGGTATTATGATATGCCCTAACTCGTGAGCCAAGGTAAACTTACGTCGAGTTGCCGGAGACTCAATGTTTATATATATGGTAGGGCGTTCGGCACTACCAATTCCAACTGTGACGCCGTCGGCTTTAAACGGAAATACAACTTGTTTAATATCACCATAATCACTGGCCAATTTCTCCAGATCATAAGGAGGGTTAAGTTTATGTCTGAGAAGAGTTCTAGCGGCTAGTTTTTCCTCTGGAAACATACTAGAGCTTTCCAATTTTCTCAAGCCACTTTTTCATTTGCGCGGCTTCGCGAGGCTTTGAAGCTCGTGCCGCCATTTTAATACGATCACATTCTAATTCCTGCGCAAGAGTTCTTTGATTGCGGTGAGCGGATACAATCCATGGGAGGATTGATGGTGAAGTCATCCACGCAGAATATTCATCAACAGTCATGCCAAGAAACTCATTGAGTTCAAGGTCTTGACCCTCAACTCCTTCAGACCATGCTTCTACAGCATCATCAATTTCATCTGCAAAAGCATCCCCACTCAAACATTTCTCAATGAAATTCATATATACCTCACTTGAGATCTATCCTACGCCCACGTACGGGAGGCTTAATAAAATCTCCATTAACAGCATCTATTACGCCGAGATGAATGCCTCTGCAGTTAAAAACCTCAATCTCGCCATGCAACGAATCCCAAGTGTAGTATATGTTTTCTTCGGGATCCACATAAACCTGTCTAGTTCCATAGACATGGGACTTTTTTAATTTATCCAAGTAACAGGGTCTCGGCTTTGAAACTCCTCCCATACAAATTATTCTCCATTATTTCTTATTAACTTCTCTACATGAGATTTATTTTACTGGTTTCTGTTTCTATGAAGTTGAGGGTATTCCACGCACCCATGGACAAGTTTTGTTATTTCCTCATTATTGGCTTCTTTTATCGTAAGCATGACGTCTTTTTCTCTTTTTTCGCATTCTTGTTGTGTCTGAAACCTACTCACTTCCAAAATATTTTCCGCGCCTGCATGACCTATATAGAATATCCATTCCATCACTATCCTACTCCTTTCCTTTTCGGGCATACCAACGTCTAGCTACTTCTATAGTTATTGCTATCCCGTGCTTTGACTGATCAAGTTTCGGTTGGCTTCAACATAATCGGGGCTGACCTGTCCCTTATCTGGCATGACCTCCCCGGTCATTAGCCACCAGCGATATTGGGGATATAGCCTCCCTAGAAGCTCTACTTCTTCCGCGCCAACGCGCGCTCTGCCCCGCTTGATGCTCTGCCAGCGCACATAGTCTTTGCTGTTCACCTCTGCCAACTCTTTAAGGCTGGTCGCGTTCAGCAATTGATGCGCCCTATCGGCAATGCCTTGAGCCATTAAAAAATACCATTATGGATTATTGCCATATCTTACCTTTATGGATATTATCCATATGGACTATATCCACCTGGCAGCTTCAATTGCCTCGAATATTGACACGAATAGGCACGGAGCAACATGGGACTTGAGCAGCTAGACCCCGCCAAGCTGATTGGCCCGCAACAGGACGTTGAAACCATCGAAACCTGGGCAGACCGCAACGGCGTGACCTACGACACCGCCCGCGCCTGGGCTATGAGGGGCGTACTACCCACCGTAAAGCTCGGCAAACGCCGCATGGTCAACAGCGCAATGCTCCGTCACTGGCTGCTGGATCAGGAATGGACGGCATGACCATGGAAGTCGAGGAAATCAAGCTCACCGCAAAAGATCTGCTCGCGCCCCCACCGGTGATGCCCTGGCGGGAGTTCGCCGACTGGATTCGCATGGGAAACAGCCACGACATCGTGTGGGGCTGGATTCGTAACGGCTATATCCCCTCTCACAAGGTCGGCAAACACGTGATGGTGAACGTGGCGCTGTTCACGCGGGATCTGCTGGAAAAGGAGTGGATGGCATGACTAGCGACATTCTCCGTGGACTGCTTCACCAGCTCACCACACTCCGCACGAGCAAGCCTTCCCTAAGCGAAAAGGAAGCCGACCTGTATCTGTACCGCGCGGCCTATTTCGAAGGCTATCTGGCCGTTCTGCGGGATCAAGGGCTGATCACTTGGGACGAATGGGACCGCTTGTTCGATCTCCGGTCGAACCTGGGCTTACGCATAGGCGATCCGTTCCCCTCATGCGCTAACGCGGGTCCTGTCATGCCTGTCAGCGTGCGGATGGAACGCGCAAAAAAGCCTCAAGCGGTGGAGCCGGCGCATGAACCTGTCGAGCTACCTGCGGCTGACCCATGCGAGCAACTGCCAGTGCAGCGTGTGCTGGTCTCACCGTTCCATGTCCTCACCTGCCTCTTCGGGAAGCCGGCCCCCCGGCCCAACCGGGCACTTTTCACCCGACTGCACCCCAGCTGGGCGCCCGTTCTTCAAAGACGGCAAATGGTGGTGCAAGCCCGCCAGCTGCGTCTGCCGCTTGGGCTTACGAAAGTCCCGTGCGCCTTACTGGACGGTGATCGAGGACCGCGGCACGCCCGTTCCCTTCGTACCGATCCGCGAACCGTTCGAACTGGAGTGACCGCAGCATGAGCCAACCTACTGCACTTGTGGCCTGTGAATTCTCCGGCCGTGTACGCGACGCCCTGACAGCCGTGGGGTTCTACGCAGTGAGTTGTGATTTGCTGCCGTCAGAAACCGATGGGGAGCATATCCAGGGCGACGTCCTCGAAGTGCTCGATTGGGGCTGGGATCTGCTGATTGCCCATCCACCCTGTACGGATCTGGCCGTTTCGGGTGCTCGGCACTTTCCCGCCAAGATCGCGGATGGTCGGCAACAGCGTGCTCTTGAATTTGTCCGGCAGCTGATGGCTGCGCCTGTTCCCTACAAGGCCCTGGAAAATCCGAAGTCGATCATTTCGACGCAGATACGCAAGCCGGATCAGATCATCCAGCCCTGGATGTTCGGTCATGGCGAGCGCAAGGAAACCCATTTCTGGCTTGAGAACCTGCCGAAGCTTCAATCGACCAATATCGTCGAAGGTCGCGCTCCTGTAGTGCATTACATGGGGTCCGGCCCTGATCGCTGGCGTAATCGGTCCCGGACTTATCAGGGGGTTGCGGATGCAATTGCGCAGCAGTGGGGCGGCCATGTGAAAGAGGCCCTTGGAAAGTCCCGCCGTGCTGTGTGTTTGCTCAAGGCAGGTACTTGCCTCCAGGAGGTCAGGCCATGACATGGCTGTCGCCTCGTATCCTGGACGTCTTCCTGGTCAGCATGAGTGCTTCGTGCTTTGCGGATGCGTCCGCTCTGGCCACATGCAGCCTCACTGGGTGCGACCTGGCTCTGATGCTTGGCGTGGTGCTCTACATGCTGGCACGTGCGTTGTTCTGGTTTTCCTGGAATCTCCTGTTGCTGGAGGACGACACCCAATGACCCGGACACACAAGGCCCTGCGCTGGCTGGGGTTCTGGCTGGTCTACGGCGCGATTCTCCAATGGGTCGTGCCCCTGATTCGGTTCGCCGATGAAGTCGCGGAAGTGTCGCTGCTCCTGGGCGTCCTCACGGGCGCTCTGCTGATGAACGCCTCCATCGGACTGCTCTGGCTGATGATCCCTAAGGACCACCCCAAGCCCGCCCGACCCGGGCCCGCGCCCCCCGCCAAGGCTGAACCGGTCAGGGGCCGCGCTCCCGGCTTGTCCGAATGCGCTTCACCGTTCGGACAAACGGAAGCACGGGCGAAGCGCACCCTTGACCCACCCCGACCCGAAACAGCCTCAGCTAGGGAGTGTGGGGCAGCTCTCCCGCCCCGCGCTCCCGACGCCTCGCGGGCGAGAGTGGGATGACAAGGGCAACGCCCTTGGTGTTAACAGCCCCGCCGATGCACTCGGGGCAATGGTGAAACCGCAGTAGCAAGACTCACGTAGCAATACCCAACCGCCGAACTTCACGAACTGGCCACTTAACCGGCACGGCCCTTTGCACGCCTAAAAACGGCCCAGCACGTCATGAACGGCAACTAAACGCGCAACTAAGAGGACGCACCATGTTGTTTGATATTCCGGCTGCTAAAGCCACCTTGGAAGTGCTGGTCGTACAAACCGACTTCTATACCAAGAAAGACACCGGCGAGATTTTCGCCAGCCTGCAAGGCTTCTCGCCGATCCCGAAAGGCTCGAAAGAACGCCCCAATGCCCGGGGCTTCGAATTCACCGGATACGCCTGCGATCCCTCCGTATTGGAGGAAATCGACTTCGCTAACGGCCCGGTGAAGATGAAGTTTGAAACCGCCGTGCGCCCCACCCGCGACCAATACGGCCGCATCGAAAACAAACAAGTGATCGTCGCCGTGGTGCATGAGTCCAGCGCCCCGCGCCCGGCTGCGAGTACCGCACCGAACAAGCCGGCCGACAAGGTCAACGGCTAACCACGGCCGCCAAGGGAGCGCGATATGAGCACCTATTTGGCGAACGTCACCCTGGGCGATGTGTTCGCCCTCCAGCTCATTCTCGGCATGGTGCAGTGCGCCGTGCTGGGCATGATCCACGGCCACCAGAGGTAAGCGTCATGGCATTTCCCTGGGAGTTCTATAGCGCCATCGCCGGTGTGTTCGTGGGCTGCGCCGGGTTCGGGATCGCCTTCGGGCAATTCCGCCTCGGCATCAAAGAAATCGTCGACTCAACCGGAGCTTAATCCATGAAAACCACCCAACTGGCAATTCTGCCTTCCACCTCCAGCGTCGCGACTCCGGCCGGTAAAGCCGGGGGCCAATCCGTTGGCAAACACCTGTCCCTGGCATCCGTACTGGCTTTGGGCGCGGTCTCCGTGAACGCCCACGCTGCGTTCTCTGTGCCGTCCGAAGTGATTCAGGTCTTCACCGACCTGGGCGCGGCTGTCGGCACCCTGATGGCGGCCGCCGCTATGCTGTTCGGCCTGATCCGTGGCGGTACTGCCATCTTCAAAATCGCCAGCAAGTTCTTCGGCGCTGCCGGCGCGTAACACCCTGGGCCCGGCTGCGCACTTGCGCGCCGGGCTTTCTTTTGCCTGAGATTCGCGAGGCATGTTCTCCATGCGCGCCCTACTTCTTGCACTGCTGCTGGCTGCTGCCGGCAACGCCTTTGCCGAACCCTATACGTGGCTCTTCGGCAGCCAGCGTTTCGGTTCGGCTCAAGCCGCCTGCCAAGCCTGGTTCGACTCGTTTCCCCAGGGCCCGGAATACCACCTCGGTGTTTTCGTTAATGAGGCTCGGGCCGACTGCCTGAGCCTGTTGGGCAACATGGGCCAGAACGCGAGTGCCGTGGTTTATCGCTCGGGTGACTCCTGCCCGGAAAAGACCACCTACAACCCCAGCACCGGAGCTTGCGACCCGGACAAGCAAGCCTGTGAAGTCGGAATGACCGGGCTGTTCCGAAGTACCAATGCACCCATTCTGACGATCAACGGCCGCAATATCGTGGCGTCCACGCCGCCGACCGGGTGCAAAGCCACCTGTGAATACGTGGCGGATTCTTCCAAGCCCACCAGTTGCTACCGCACACCAGGCAGTGACACGGAAGGCTTCTGCAATTACAGCTTGAAAAGCACGGGTAATAACTGCGCGGCCGACTCCAATAACCCTGGCGGCGTAGGCCCGTCCCTGAACGATGCGCCGCCCCCGCCTGACACCCAGGAACCGCCCTCCGATCCCAAAGACCCCGGGTGCGGTCCTGGCTATTCGTGGTCCGGTACGACCTGCGTCAAGACACCCACCGACCCGAATAACCCGAACCCGAACAATCCCAACCCGAACGAACCGCCCAAAGACCCTGGTGATGGTTCGGGGAACGGCAATGGGAACGGCAACGGTAATGGCTCGGGTAACGGAAACGGGAATGGCAACGGGGACGGGTCCGGGAATGGAAACGGCAACGGCAACGGCTCGGGCGACGGCAATGGGGACGGCTCGGGCAATGGCAACGGTAACTGCAACCCCGCGACCGACCCGAACAAGTGCCAGGGCTCGTCGGTAGGCGGTGAGTCCTGCGATGCCCAGCTGGCCTGCACCGGAGACGCCATCACCTGCGCGATCCTCCGCCAGGAAAAGGCGCAGCGCTGCCTCGCCGACAAGATGTTCGGCGAGGACAAGAACACCGATCTGGAAAGCCTCGGCCGGGGCTTCGGTGACAAAGTACAGGAAGGCTTCGCGGACGGTGCCGACACCTATGCCGAGGGCGAAGGGGAAGCGCTAACGGAAACCCTGGGGCAGGCCGACGACAAGCTGGAAGAGGTTTTCGGCAAAGACGGCAGGGGGCTCGATAAGCACAACGTCCTCGACAAGATCATGCCCAAAGCATCCAGCTGTTCCGACATTAAGGTGTCGTTCAACTTCCGTGGCAAGACCTTCAACATCAATTTGCCGGTTTGTGAGCTGTCCCGGATGCGGGCCATCTTGGAATACGTGCTGTACGCGCTGACCGGTATCTACCTGTGGGACATGCTGGTCACGATTGCTGCAACGCCCATGGGAACCGCTAGAAGGGGGCGCCGCTGATGCCTTTCATTCTCGGTTTCCTGTTCCGGGGCCTCGTTGCCTTCTTCGGCAGCATGATCCCCAAAGCGGTAGCGACTTTGTTCGCCATCAAGGCCACCGATCGCATCGTGGACTTCGCCAAGAAGCTCGCGCTGATCGCCGCCATCATGTTGCTGATTGGTCTGGAAATTAAGGCGATCAATGAAGCCATCGCCTTACTGAAAGTCACCGTGCCCGACGAATACACGAAGCTCGGGGCGATGTTCTACCCATCCAACCTGCCGACCTGTGCGTCGATCATTACCGCCGCCAGCCTCTTGCGGATTTTCCTCGTCTGGAAAATCCGCGTCATGGAATATTTCGTCTGAGGGTGCCCCATGGCCGTCTACATCGTGACCGGCAAGCTGGGCGCCGGTAAGACCCTGCTCGCTGTCCAGAAAATTCAGGAATACCTAAAGCAAGGCCGTCCAGTGGCGGTGAACATTGATGTGCGCATGGAAAAGCTCTGCCGGCCGGGCAATCGGTATTCCCGCGTGGTGCGCCTGCCGGATCTGCCCACCGCTGATGATCTGCTCGGCCTGGGCTATGGCTGCGAGCAGTACGACGAAGAGAAATTCGGCGGCATCTTCCTTGACGAAGCCGGCGTGTGGCTCAACTCCCGGGACTGGAACCAGGGCGGCCGTACCGACCTGCTGAAGTTCTTCCTGCACCTGCGCAAACGCCGCTGGGACCTCTGGCTACTGGTGCAGAACGTCGGCGTCATCGACAAGCAAATCCGCGAGTCCATCGCCGAGTTCGTTGTCTACCTGACCCGCTGGGACCGGGTGAAAATTCCGCTGGTCACGCCCATCGGCCGCATGCTGACCCTGGGCATCTGGAAAGGCCGCCTGCCCAAATGGCATTACGCCCTGGTGAAGTACGGGGCCAAGGCCAACGCCCTCAAGGCGGATGAGTGGTACTTCAGCGGCAAGACTTTCTACAGTTTTTACGACACCACGCAGGAATACGACTCCGGCTATGACAAGGGGGCGTATTCGCTGCTGCCCCCGGGCTACCTGCGCCCTCGCTGGCCGGTCTCTCCGCGAACCTGGGGCTTTCTCATGCGTACCACCCGCATCTTCTTCAAGCGCACTCGCGTCATCAACGCCTTCCTCCTGGGCCTAAGCGTCGCCGGGGTGCTGGTGGGGCTGTTCATCTGGCTGGTGCCCATCGAACAGGTGCCGGTGGCCAGCGTCGGCGCCGAGCACACCGCCGCGCCCGCCGCCGAAGCACTCCAGGCGCCGCCCAAGCCCAAGCTCGCCGAGGAATTCGCCGGCCTGCGCGTGTCGGCCTTCCTGCAAGTCCCCGAAGGCCAGCGCTACGTGTTCAAGACCGCCGACGGTCGCCGCCTGACCACGGCCGACCTGGAAGCTCGCGGGATCATTGTGCAGTCGCTTTCGCCCTCCCAAGCGTTCCTGATCCGGGGCGCTGACTACCTGTCCATCTACCGCTGAAGGTGCCCGTGATGCTCCGTCCTCTTGCCGGCCTGCTCGCCCTGGGCCTGACCCTGCAACCGGTGCACGCCACCGAAGCGATCCAGATTGCCGACGGTACCCTGTTCGATTTCGTCGACTGGGCCTCGGCGCACCTGGGCAAGTCCCTGGTGGTAGGTGCTGATATCCGCGCCGCGCCTCTGACCATCTATGCGCAGTACGACTCGCCGGCCCAGCTGGAAGCGCTGGTCAATCAAGCGGTGCGCTCGGCCGGGTTCTACCTGAACAGCGATGCCAAGACCTTGCAGATCACCGCCCAACCGCCTGCGCCTGCGGCCGTGCCCTTCCAGACCGAGGTGATCCAGCTGCAACACCTGCAATCCGACTTCGCTTATCAGGCCGTGCGCGACGTGCTGACTGCCCGCCCCCAGGCCGAAGCGCCCGGCCAGCAGACTCCCACCGCGGCTGCCAGCCAGAACCAGGCCATGGTCACGCCCTCGCCCACCTCCAACGCGCTGATCGTCACCGCCAGCGCCGAGCAGATTGCCGTGATCCGCAAGGTGGTACAGGAAATCGACCGACCACGGCGCCAGGTGCTGATCACGGCGGTGGTCGCCGAGCTGGCCGACGATGACTTCGAATCCCTGGGCCTGAACGTCTCGGCCAAGAACGGCCGGTTCTCCCTGGGTGGTGTTTCCGTGGGCAAGGTGGACCGTTCCGACCTGGGCTTCTCGCTCACCTTCGACGGGCCGACCCTGGGCGCCTTCTTCCAGGCGGTGAAGTCCACCGGGCATAACCGCATTCTCTCAACCCCGCAGTTGCTCACCCTCAACCGCGAGGAAGCCAGCATCGTCGTTGGCCAGAACGTTCCGTTCATCACCGGGACCACCACCTCGGGCGCCACGCCAGCGAACAACCCGTACCAGACCATCACCCGCCAAGACGTAGGCGTCACCTTGCAGGTGACACCCTTCATCACCCCGTCCGGGGCTATTGAGCTGTCCATCAAGCAGGACGCCTCCAGCGTCTCCGGCGACAAGACCGCTGCCGACATCATCACCAACACCCGGCGCATCGCCACCAAGGTGCAGCTCGACAACGGCTCCGGGGTGCTCCTGGGCGGCCTGCGCTCGCAACAAACCGACCGCACTGCCACCCGGGTGCCACTGCTCTCGGATATCCCCGTGGTGGGCCACCTGTTTCGCTTCGACTCCGAACGCGCCAAGGCCACCAACCTCGTCGTGATGCTTTCCGCGCGGATCTTCGACCCCGCCGGGCAGAAGGCGCCGGTATTCATCGACCCCGCCTCCACCCACCCCCTCCAGCTCCCGGATTACTCGGTTTCCGACGAGAAAACAGGTCGGGCTGCGGGAATCGGGCGGCTTTGATCGCAGAGCGAGGCCGCCCGATTTCCGCGGACCGGGCGGACGTCCCTGTAGCACGTCTTACAACCCGCTTTTGAATTCGTCGTTTTTGGACATTAGGAGTGAATACATGAAAAAGGCAGTCGATCAGGTGCGGCTGGACCCGCTCACTGGTCTTGAGGATCGTTACGGGCGTCTGTTCGTCGATCCGGGTACGGCCAAGCTCACCGATTTGTCATCGGTGCGGCTGCTGGGCTGCCGGGTCGATACGGTCCGCCAGCTCTACCGGGGGCGTATCCGCCCTGACGTGATGCTCAAGCTGGAGCAAGGCGGCATCGTCGAGTTCGCCGGCCATGAATGGCATGCAGGCCGCGTGGGCCGCGACTCCGGCTACCAGTTCAAACTACAGAACGCCGACCTGGGCTTCGTGCTGCTGCTGAAGAACTTCAACGTGAAAATCGATGTGATCGGCCCGCACCTGAAAATCGAGGTCAGCCCCCACGCGATCCAGTCGTGCACGCCTGAGGTTCTGCAAGGCTGGTTGGATCGTTTCGCCAGCGAAGCCCTGGAGCACGTCGAGGCGAACCAGTGCGCCGTGCACCTTGCCCTGGATGTGCAGGGCTGGAAGCCGCCTGCGGATCTGATCGACCGCCTGCTGTGCCGTGCCCGCACGCGCCGCGACTTGTCCGGCATCAAGGAAGTGCACTATGACGGGGAAGCGGTCAGCTATGGCCGGGGCCAGTCCTTCCTGTTCGGCTCCGCAGCCGGTATCCAGCTCGCCATCTACGACAAGACCCTCCAGGCGTACAGCATCGACAAGCTGGACTACTGGAAGGCCCGTTGGGCTGAACTGGACAACCCGTTCGATCCGGCCGACTCCATGAACTACGACCCGGACGCGCCCGTCTGGCGGGTGGAGCTGCGCTTCCACCACACCATCGTCCAGCAGTTCGCTGACGGCTCGGAAGTCGCGGGCCAGACCCTGGATAGCTGCACCTTCGTCGAGCTGGCGCCGCATCTAGACGGCCTGTTTCAGTACGGTTTGGAGTCCTTCCGCCTGCCGTCGAGCAAGGGCGTTTTTGATGCCTTCTGGACCCTCATGCGGCAGGACGTGCGGGTCAGCGTACCGGTCGAATCCCTGGCCGAGCAGACCTACTACAAGCGCCACTACAAGACCTCGCGCGGCTTCTCCGGCAAGAACGTCGAACTGTTCCTGGGCAATTTCGTCAGCCTGCTGGCGCGGGAGCGAACCAGCGCGGAAAAGGCGTTCGCCAGCCTCCAGACGTGGGAGTGCTGGCCAGCCATCCGCGACCACTACGCCGATAAGGACATGGGCGAGCGGGACATCTACCGCCATATCCAGAACCTCTTGCGGGACCGCATCGTCCGCTGGGGGCGAGCCGTCTAATGGCGATCACGCAACTACCTGACGGCCGCTGGAAAGTCGATGTGGAGCCCATCAAGGGCAAGCGCTTCCGCAAGACCTTCAAGACCAAGGGCGAAGCCCAGCGCTTCGAAGCGACCTGCCGCGCCAAGTGCATCCACACGCCTGATTGGTCACCCAAGCCCAAGGACCGTCGGCGCCTTTCCGAACTGATTACCCGCTGGGCGGCGCTGCATGGTCACACCCTGGCGGATGGCGATGCACGGCGGCGCCTGCTGATGGACATGGCTAAGGGGCTGGGCGATCCGGTTGCGATCCGCATGACCGGCGATGTGTATGCCGATTACCGGGCTCGTCTCTTGGAAGCCGGCAATAACCCCAAGACGGTGAACAACCGCCTGGGCTACCTGCGTTCGGTCTTCAACGTGCTGTACCAGCTCGGCGATATCGACTACGCCAACCCGCTCGCCAGGGTTCGGCCGCTTCGCCTTCAGGAAAAGGAACTGACTTACCTGACAGACGAACAGGTCGACCTGCTATTCGAGGTCATCCATAACCGCTGCAAGGTGCCGCATGTGGCGATGGTCGCCATGATCTGTCTGGCCACCGGTGCACGTTGGGGCGAAGCGCAGGCGCTCACGCCTGAGCGGGTCCGATCAGGCATGGTGTCCTACGTGAACACCAAGGGAAAACGGGTTCGGTCGATTCCGGTGGACCCGGTTCTCGAAGAACGGATCAGGGACCATTTCAAGCGGCACGGGCTGTTCTCCAACTGCCTGAACAGCTTTCACAAGTCGCTGACCGCTACAGGCATCGTTCTGCCGCCTGGGCAGTCTTCCCATGTTCTTCGGCACACGTTCGCCAGCCGCTTCGTCATGAACGGCGGGAATATCCTGACGCTGCAAAAGATTCTCGGGCACACGTCGCTGGCGATGACGATGCGCTATGCGCACCTGGCGCCGGAGCATCTGCGGGACGCGGTGAGGTTGGGTCCGGTGGCCGACTTTCGACAGTTCTTCGACACATGGCCGGCCTAGAAAGCAAAAGCCCCCGAAACTCTAGGAATTTCAGGGGCTTAGGGAATCATTATGGCGGGGAGATAGGGATTTGAACCCTAGGTGCCATTGCTGACACAACGGATTTCGAATCCGTCCCGTTCGGCCACTCCGGCATCTCCCCGGGGCGGCGCGCATGATAACAGCTGGCGCCGCGGCGGTGAACCCATCAGGCGAATTTTTCGCGTGGTTTCAGGCTGTTGCGGGGTTCAGAGCGGTACACCCAGGCGCACCGCCACTTCCTCGTAGGCTTCGATGACGTCGCCCAGGCCTTGGCGGAAGCGGTCCTTGTCCATTTTCTTGCGGGTTTCCTTGTCCCACAGGCGGCAGCCGTCGGGACTGAACTCGTCGCCCAGGACGATCTCGCCATGGAACAGCCCGAACTCCAGCTTGAAATCCACCAGCAGCAGGCCCGCATCGCTGAAGAGCGCGGACAACACCTCGTTGACCTTGACCGACAGCGCTTTCATGCGCGCCAGTTGCTCGGCGTTGGCCCAGCCGAAGGAGATCACGTGGGACTCGTTGATGAAGGGGTCGCCCAAGGCGTCGTTCTTCAGGAACAGTTCGAAGGTCGGCGGCACCAGCTCGCGGCCTTCTTCGATGCCCAGGCGGCGCACCAGGCTGCCGGCTGTGTAATTGCGTACCACGCACTCCACCGGGATCATCTCGAGCTTCTTCACCAGGCACTCGGTGTCCGACAGCAGGCGGTCGAACTGAGTCGGCACGCCAGCCGCTTCCAGCTTCTCCATGATGAAGGCGTTGAACTTGTTGTTCACCGCACCCTTGCGTTCGAGCTGCTCGACTTTCTTGCCGTCGAAGGCCGAGGTGTCGTTGCGGAACAGGAGGACCAGGCGATCGGCATCATCGGTGGCATACACCGACTTGGCCTTGCCGCGGTAGAGTTCTGCGCGTTTTTCCATGATGGGCTCCGCTTGCTGGAAGGTGGGGCTCAGGCGATCTCGCGCCAGTCCAGCCCCGAATCTTGATCGGCCACCTGCAACCAGTCGGGGTCGCACCCGAGGGTCTCGGTGAAGGCCTGCCGGGCCAGGTGTGGCAGGTTGTTCTTTTCGCTCAGGTGGGCCAGGACCAGGTGCTGCAGGCGCTTCCAACCGGCCTCTTTAACCAGCAGGGCGGCCTGGCGATTGTTCATGTGGCCATGGCTGCCGCCCACCCGCACCTTGAGGAAATACGGATAAGGCCCGCTGGCGAGCATGTCGCTGTCGTGGTTTGCCTCCATCACCAGGGCATCCAGGTCGCTGTAGCGCTCCACCACCCCTGGCGTGCTGGAGCCCAGGTCGGTGAGCAGGCCCAGCCGGCGGCGCCCATCGGAAAACACGAACTGCGTCGGCTCGCGGGCGTCGTGGGCCACGGATACCACATCGATCAGCAGGTCACGTAGGGCCATCGGTCGACCGGCCTGGAGCAGCCCGGCCGGGGGCAGAGGCTTGCGCAGGCCACGGGCGGTGCCGTCGCTCATGTACACCGGGATGCTGTAGCGCCGAGCCAGCAGTTCGGCGCCGTTGCAGTGATCGGAATGCTCGTGGGTGAGCAGGATCGCGCTCAGCTGGCAGGGGCTGCGGTTCAGCCGCGCCAGCCGGCGCTCGATCTCGCGCAAGGTAAAGCCACAGTCCACCAGCAGGCGGGTGGTGCCATGCTCGATCAGCGTCGCGTTGCCACGGCTGCCGCTGCCCAGGATGGCGAAGCGCACTTAACCGAGGTTTTCCTGGATCAGGCTGAGCACCCGGCGGGCCACGTCATCAGGCGCCACGGTGTTGATGTCCTTCTCGACGCTGACCTGCACACTGTCGCCCACATTGGTCAGGCGGACCTGGTAACGCTCGGCGCGGGCGTCAATCTCTTCCTTGGTGGGCTTGCTGCCCCACATGCGACCGAAGAAGCCCGGTTCGTCGGTCTTCTTCTCGGCGCCTTCGGCCAGGTTGATGTAGTAGATGCCGAGGCTGCGGTTGAGGTCGTCGACCCGCACGTTGCCCTGCTCCAGGGCCCGGCTGACGCTGGACCAGGCGCGATCGAAGTCGGCCCCCAGGTTGAGCACCGGGTTGCCGTTGCCATCCTCGGTCAGGGAGACGCGGCTGGGCGCATCGAAGTCGCGGGCGGCCAGCAGGGAGACGGAGCCGCCCTGCTCGGCACCGCGGGACAGGGTGGCGATGAGTTCGTCGAGCAGCGCGGATTCCAGGCTGGAACTGCTGGACTGCTTCGGCCAGCCCGCATCGGCGGTGCTGCCGGCAGGACGGTCGGTGGTCAGCAGGTAGATTTCGCTGGTGTTGCGCTGCACGCCCGGCTCGATACGCACATGAACGCGCACTTCGCTGTCCGGGGAAAGTCCGGAGACACGACCGCCGAAGCGGCGCGCCAGGGGCACCGACAGGCGATCGAGGGATTGCCAGTCGGTGCTGAACTCGCCGGTCTGGGGACGCTCGTCGACGATGCGGAAACCGCCGTCCTCGAAGAACTGGCGGACGCCTGGCCAGGCTTCGGCGGGCACCCGTTGGGCCACGACCCAGCGCGTGTCGCCGCTTTTCTGCAGGCTGAAGTCGCTCGCTTCGCCGCGGACCGACAGGGCCTGCGGGCGCGGCACGTCATACTCGCGATCCTGAGGCAGCGAGGCGACGTTGTTGGGGATCGGCAACAGCTCGTCGAGCCGCTTGGCGTCGACGCCTTCCGGGACCTGCATGGGTGCGGTCTGCCGGGAGGCCTGGTAGTCGTTGCTGCGGTCGCGGAAATAGCCTTCGTCGCCCCACAGCCAGGCACAGCCGCCGGTGCTGGAAAGGACGAGGGCGAGCGCGGAGAGTCCGGCCAGTCGCTTCATTCAGTGGTAAACCTCAATTAAGCCAGGACGCCGGACTGGCGCAGGGCCTGCCGCACGGTCTCGTGACAGCGCGGGCTCAGCCAGGTCAGGGGCAGGCGGATGCCGTCGGGGATCAGGCCCATCTCGTGCAGCGCCCATTTGACGGGAATCGGGTTGGATTCGATGAACAGCGCCTTGTGCAGCGGAAGCAGGCGGTCGTTGATGGCGCGGGCCGCGGCGGCGTCGCCGGCCATGGCAGCCTTGCACAGGTCGCTCATGGCGCGCGGCGCCACGTTGGCGGTCACCGAGATGTTGCCCTTGCCGCCCATCAGCATCAGCTCGACGGCCGTGGCGTCGTCACCGGAGTAGACGAGGAAATCGCGCTCGACCCGGTCGAGGATCTCTTGGGCACGCTGCAGGTCGCCGGTGGCTTCCTTGATACCGACGATGTTGGCCACCTTGGCCAGGCGCTCGACGGTCTCCGGCAGCATGTCGCAAGCGGTGCGGCCCGGTACGTTGTAGAGAATCTGGGGAATCGCCACGGCTTCGGCGATGTGCCGGAAGTGCTGGTAGAGCCCTTCCTGGGTCGGCTTGTTGTAGTAGGGGGTCACCAGCAGGCAGGCATCGGCGCCGACCCGCTTGGCTTCGGTGGAGAGCTCGACCGACTCGCGGGTGGAGTTGCCACCGGTCCCGGCGATCACCGGGATGCGCCCGGCGACCTGGTCCACCACGCGGCGGATGACCTCCACGTGCTCGGTCACTTCCAGGGTGGCGGATTCGCCCGTGGTGCCGACCGCGACGATGGCATCGGTACCCTCCTGGAGGTGGAAGTCCACCAGCTTGCCCAGGCTGTCCCAATCGAGACCGCCCTGTGCGTCCAGAGGCGTCACCAGCGCCACCATACTGCCCGCAATCATGCAACCGCTCCTGCCGGGTGAAAAAGAGCCGTAATGGTACTGGCGCCACCTGTCCAGCACAAGCTGAGCGCGGGTGCTCAAGCATTCCCCTGGCCGGCGCTTTTCGCTAACCTTCCGCCTTCTTCGACAGTCGCTCGGTCGATCCTCTTCGCTTTTAGGAATGCTGCATGTCCACCCCTCCCGTTCGTGAACAATTCCTCGTCATCAGCGCGCTCGGCACCGACCCGATGGAGCTCACCAGCTCGATCTGCCGCGCCAGCCAGGAGAACCGTTGCGCACTGGTCAGCAGCCGACTGACCCGCCACGGCGAATACAGCGCGCTGACGTTGCAGGTGGGAGGCAGTTGGGATGGTCTGGCGCGTCTGGAGGCGGGCCTGCCGAGCCTGGCCAAGCGCCAGGGTTTCACGGTCAGCGTGACCCGCAGCAGCGCGATGGAGCCGCGTCCCCAGGCTTTGCCCTACGTCGCCTACATCAGCGCGGCGTTCCGCCCGGACATCCTCAACGAACTGTGCCAGTTCTTCGCCGACCACCGGGTGGAGCTGGAGAGCCTGACCTACGACACCTACCAGGCGCCCCAGACCGGCAGCACCATGCTCAACGCGACCCTCACGGTGATCCTGCCGGCGGGTACCCAGATCGGCTGGCTGCGCGACCAGTTCCTCGACTTCGCCGACGCCCTCAACCTCGACGCCCTGATCGAACCCTGGCGTCCCCAGCATCAATAAGGATTGCAGCATGGCGATCGCCCTGGACCAGCCGGTAGACGACTTCGAAGCCCAGGCCACGGGTGGCCCGGTGCGCCTCTCGGCGCTGCGCGGCAAGCAGGTGGTGCTGTACTTCTACCCCAAGGACAACACCCCGGGCTGCACCACCCAGGGCCAGGGCTTCCGTGATCGTCACGACGACTTCCTGGCGGCCGACACCGTGGTGCTCGGGGTATCCCGCGACAGCCTCAAGACCCACGAGAACTTCAAGGCCAAGCAGGGCTTCCCGTTCGAGCTGATCACCGACAAGGACGAAGCGCTCTGCCAGCTGTTCGACGTGATCAAGCTGAAGAAGCTCTACGGCAAGGAATACCTGGGCGTCGACCGCAGCACCTTCCTGATCGACCGCGAAGGCGTCTTGCGCCAGGCCTGGCGCGGGGTCAAGGTGCCCGGCCACGTGGACGCGGTGTTGGCCGCCGCCCAGGCCCTATCCCGGGCGGCCCTTTCCCGGGCCTGATGCCTCAGACGGGAGCCGGCGGCGGTAGCGACTCGGGGCGCGGCCAGGCGTCCAGTAGCGCCTTGCAGAGGGTGGCCAGGGGAATGGCGAAGAATACGCCCCAGAATCCCCACAGGCCGCCAAACAGCAGCACGGCGCAGATGATCGCCACCGGATGCAGGCTCACCGCCTCGGAGAACAGCAGCGGCACCAGCACGTTGCCGTCCAGCGCCTGGATCACCCCGTACACCACCATCAGGTAGATGAACTGGTCGCTCCAGCCCCACTGGAACAGCGCGATCAGCGCCACCGGCACCGTCACCACCACGGCGCCGATGTAGGGCACCACGACCGACAAGCCCACCAGCAGCGCCAGCAGCGCTGCGTAGTTGAGCCCGAGCCAGAGGAAGGCCACGTAGGTCACCCCGCCGCAGATGACGATCTCGATGACCTTGCCGCGGATGTAGTTGGCGATCTGCCGGTTCATTTCCACCCAGACCTGGGTCATCAGCCGGCGCCGACGCGGCAGGTAGCCGCCCAGCCAGCCGCCGATGAGCTGGCGGTCCTTGAGGAAGAAGAACACCAGGATCGGCACCAGCACCAGGTAGATCATGATGTTGACCAGCAGCGGCAGGCTGGACAGGGAGAAGGTCAGGGCCCATTGGCCGAACTTGCCGATCTCGCCCCGGGCCGCCTCGATGGCCTGAAGCACCTGCTCGTCGGTGACCAGGTGCGGGTAGCGCTCCGGCAGCACCAGCAACAGCGATTGCCACTCGCCCAGCATCCGCGGCAATTCGTTGAACAGGGTGATCAACTGCTGCCAGAGCAAGGGCAGCAGCACCAGCAGGCCCACCGCCAGCAGGCCGATGAACAGCACGTAGACCAGCCACACGGCCGCCTGCTCGTGCAGGTGCAGGCGCTCCAGCTGGTTGACCAGGCCCTGCATGAGGAACGCCAGCACCAGCCCGGCCAGCACCGGGGCAAGCATGCCGCCCAAGGTAAGGATCGCGGCGAACCCGAGGATCAGCAGCAGCGCCAGCACCACCGCTTCCTCGTCGGAGAAGTAGCGCCGCACCCAGTCTTGAAGCACCTTGAACATCGGGAATCCTTGAGAACGATCGGAAGGCGGGCAGCGCCGCCATGGGGTCAGCCCTTGCGCAGCCAGTAGCGGAACACCCCGCCCTCCTCCTCCTCGTGCTCCAGCACGTGGCCGGCCAGCCGGGCGAAGGCGGCGAAGTCGCGACGTGAACCGGCGTCGGTCGCGGTGACCTTGAGCAAGGCGCCGCGGGGCAGGCGGTTGAGTTCGAGCTTCGCCTTCAGCAGTGGCATCGGGCATTTCAGGCCGCTGGTGTCCAGCTCGACGTCAGGGGTGAGGGCCGTGTCGGTCATGGGCTCGATTCTCCGGGAAGTCGGCTAGGATACCCAAGCCGGCGCGGCCCTGGCCAGTTGGACGGGGCGCCCGCTACAGTAACGACTTTCCGCCAAGGGCCTTCCCTCGCATGAATCTCCTGCGTCCCACCCTGCTGTCGCTCGCCTGCCTGCTCGCCTCGCCCGCTCTGGTCGCCGACGACCTGCCGTCCCTGGGCGACGCCAGCTCAGCCATCGTCTCGCAGGAGCAGGAGCACCAGCTCGGCAGGGCCTGGCTGAGTATGCTGCGCAACCAGGTCCCGCAACTGTCGGACCCGCAGCTCAAGGACTTCGTGGAAAGCAGCGTCTACCGTCTGGCGGAAACCAGCCAACTGCAGGACCGGCGCCTGGAGTTCATCCTGCTCAACAGCTCGCAGATCAACGCCTTCGCCGCCCCCGGGGGCATCGTCGGGGTCAACGGCGGCCTGTTCCTCTATGCCCAGACCGAGGCGGAGTACGCCGCGGTGCTCGCCCACGAACTGGCCCACTTGTCCCAGCGCCATTTCGCCCGCGGGGTGGAAGCGCAGCAGCGCATGCAGATCCCGCTGATGGCAGCCATGCTGGCGGGCATCGTCGCCGCCGCGGCAGGCGCAGGGGACGCCGGCATCGCCGCGATCGCCTCCAGCCAGGCGGCGGCGATCCAGGAACAACGGCGCTTTTCCCGGCAGAACGAGCAGGAGGCCGACCGTATCGGCCTGATCAACCTGGAGAAGGCCGGCTACGATCCGCAGGCCATGCCCAGTATGTTCGAGCGGTTGATGCGCCAGTATCGCTACGACGCCAAGCCGCCGGAATTCCTCCTCACCCACCCGGTGACGGAATCGCGGATCGCCGACACGCGTAACCGCGCCGAGCAGATCAAGCAGCCCGGCGGCAAGGAGGACACCCTGCGCTACCAGCTGATGCGGGCGCGGGTGCAGCTGATCTACGAGGAAACCCCGGGCATCGCCGCCAAGCGCTTCCGCGCCATGCTGGACGAAAATCCCAAGCTGGACGCCGCCCGCTACGGCCTGGCCATCGCCAAGATCAAGGCCGGCCAGCTGAACGAAGCCCGCGACGCACTGCAGGAATTGCTGGCCAAGGCTCCGGACGAAATCACCTACAACCTGGCCCAGGTGGAGCTGGACATCACCGCCAACCGGCTGCCGGACGCCAAGGCGCGCGTCGACCGGCTGCTGACCCTCTATCCCAATAGCTACCCGTTGAAGCAGGCCCGCACCGACCTGCTGGTGAAGATGAGCCAGCCACAGCAGGCGGAGAAGACCCTGAACGACCTGCTGCAGAGCCGCCCCAACGACCCCGATGTCTGGTACCAGGTTGCTGAGGTGCGTGGCCTGGCAGGCAATACCATCGGCTTGCACCAGGCCCGCGCGGAGTACTTCGCATTGGTGGGCGATTACGACCAGGCCATCGAGCAGTTGGATTTCGCCAAGCGCCGCGCAGGCGGCAACTTCCCCCTCGCCTCGCGCATCGACGCCCGGCAAAAGGACCTGATCAACGAGCAGCGGATGGTCAAGGGCATGCTGCGCTAAGGCTGATCGGGTGCGAGCGGGGCTCCTGGCAGCGGCCCCGTCGGATGATCCACCTGCATTCGGGGAAGGCGCGAGAAAGCCTCGCGCCTTTTTCCTAGGCGTTACCGGCCAACTTGAGACGAGCCGCCTGGGTGAAGTCCAGCATGCGCTTGAGCGGGCGGACCGCCCGGGGAATCAGCGCCGGGTCCACGAGGATCTCGTCGCGGCCTTCCCGCAGGCAGAGCAGGGTTCGCTCCAGGGTATTCATCGCCATCCACGGGCAGTGGGCGCAACTGCGGCAGGCGGCGCCGTTGCCGGCCGTGGGCGCCTCGACGAATTCCTTGTCCGGACAGAGCTGTTGCATCTTGTAGAAGATGCCGCGGTCGGTGGCGACGATGAATCGTCGGTTGGGCAGGGTCTGCGCCGCTTTGATCAGTTGGCTGGTGGAACCCACCGCATCAGCCAGGGCGATCACCGCCTCTGGCGACTCCGGGTGCACCAGGACCGCGGCATCCGGGTACAGCGCCTTCATGTCTTCGAGTTGTTTCGCCTTGAACTCCTCGTGGACGATGCAGGCTCCATCCCATAACAGCATGTCCGCCCCGGTCTCGCGCTGGATGTAGCGACCCAGGTGCTGGTCGGGCCCCCAGAGGATGGTTTCGCCGTTGTCCATCAGACCTTCCACGATTTCCAGCGCGCAGCTGGAGGTCACCACCCAGTCCGCACGCGCCTTCACCGCCGCCGAGGTGTTGGCGTAGACCACCACGGTCCGTTCCGGATGCTGGTCGCAGAAGGCCGAGAATGCGTCGACGGGGCAACCCAGGTCCAGGGAGCAGGTGGCCTCCTGGGTCGGCATGAGGATGCGTTTTTCGGGATTGAGGATCTTCGCGGTCTCGCCCATGAACCGCACCCCCGCCACCACCACCGTGGTCGCCGAGTGTTGGTTGCCGAAGCGGGCCATCTCCAGGGAGTCGGAAACGCATCCCCCGGTCTCCTCCGCCAGCGCCTGGATCACCGGGTCGCAGTAATAGTGGGCGACCAGCACGGCGTCGCGTCGCTCGAGTTCTTCGGCGATCTCGGCCCGGTAGCGGGCTTCTTCTTCGGCGGATAACGGCTTGGGTTGCTTGGCAGCCAGGTGCGCCTGGACGAGGAGGCGCTCGGAAATCTGCGTCATGGTTCTCAGGACCTGCATCACGGGGCGGCGAGTATATCACCCTGCAAACCGTGGGCCTGATCGTGAACCGAGGGGGAGATGAAGCGAGGTGGCGCGAGGGGGGAAGGTGGTGGGTCGTGTAGGATTCGAACCTACGACCAATTGGTTAAAAGCCAACTGCTCTACCAACTGAGCTAACGACCCAACGCCGCGCATGATACTGATTTATTTCATAAAATCAACATCCCGCAGCAACTTTTTTATCGATAGGGGGTGGGATCGGCCACGCCGGCCTCCTTGAACCCCGCCGCGCGGAGCCGGCAACTGTCGCATTTGCCGCAGGCGCGGCCTTCCCAATCGGCCTGGTAGCAGGAGACGGTCAAGGAGAAATCCACCCCCGCCCGCGCACCCACCTCGATGATTTCCGCCTTGCCCATGTATTGCAGCGGCGCCTGGATGCGGAAGCCACGGCCCTCCACCCCCAGCTTGGTGGCCAGGTTGGCCAGCCGCTCGAAGCCTTCGATGAAGGCCGGACGGCAGTCCGGGTAGCCCGAATAATCCACAGCGTTCACACCGATGAAGATGTCATGGGCACCCAGCACTTCCGCCCAGCCCAGGGCGAGGGACAGGAAGACCGTGTTGCGCGCGGGTACATAGGTGACGGGAATGCCATCGGTGGGGCCCTCCGGCACGCTGATGCGGGTATCGGTCAGCGCCGAACCACCGATGCCGTCCAGGTCGAGGCCGATCACCTTGTGGGTCACCGCTCCCAGTTGCTGCGCGACCCGCTCGGCGGCACGCAGCTCGGCCCGGTGGCGCTGGCCGTAATCGAAGCTCAGGGTGTAGCAGGCATAACCCTCAGCCCGGGCGAGCGCCACGACGGTGGCCGAGTCGAGTCCGCCGGAGAGCAGGATCACCGCTTTCTTTTCATTCATGTCTCGTTACCTCAACGACCGGGCTGGTCGTTCCAGAGAAGCTTGTGCAACTGCACCTGCAGGCGTACCGGCAGGTTGTCGGTGATGATCCAGTCGGCCAGGGCCGCCGCCTCGACCTGCCGATGGCTCGGCGAGAACAGCACCTCGCCGGCACGCTCGTGCAGGCGATAGCGGATCAGGTGGGAAACCGCCCAGTCATAGTCGTCACGGGAGCAGATGACGAACTTCACCTGGTCGCGGGACGTCAGGCAGTCGAGGTTGTCCAGGCGGTTGCGCGCGGACTCCGCCGAGCCGGGCGTCTTCAGGTCCACCACTCGGCTGACCCGCGGATCCACCGGCGTGATGTCCAGAGCGCCACTGGTCTCCAGCGAGACCTCGTAGCCGGCCTCGCAGAGCGCTTCGAGCAGGGGAATGCAATTAGGCTGGGCCAGCGGTTCGCCCCCCGTGACGCACACGTAGCGAGGCTTGTAGCGCGCCACCTCGGCGAGGATCGCCGCGAGGGTCATGGGCTGGCCGCCGCTGAAGGCATAGGCGGTGTCGCAATACTGACAGCGCAGGGGGCAGCCGGTCAGGCGCACGAACACGGTCGGCAGGCCGACGGTCCGTGTTTCCCCCTGCAACGAGAAAAAGATCTCGGTGATACGCAGGGTACGTTGCATATGAGCCACGGGCGTGACGGCTAAACAGGCCATCCGCCTCCGTTGCGAAAAGAAAGGGCTTTCGGCGATCGATTCGCCAAAAGACAAAGCCCGCGATGGCGGGCTCTATCGGGGTCGGATTCTAGCGTCAGAGACGGTCAGGGTAAACGCTGGATATCACGCTGGGCCAATTGGGCAGCGGAGCTGCCGGGGTACTGGGCGATGACCTGGCGCAGGATGCCCTTGGCCTTGTTGGTATCGCCAAGGCGCTGCTCGACATCGGCGAGCTTGTACAGCGAATCCGGCACCTTGGGATGGCTCGGATAGTTCTGGCTGACCTTGGCGAACGCCTGAGCCGCACCCTGCAGGTCGCCCTTGGTCAGATTGACCTCGCCCAGCCAGTACTGCGCATTGCCCGCATATTGGCTGTTGGGGTACTTGCGCAGGAAGGCGGTGAAGGCCTGGCTGGCCTTGTCGAAGTCCTTGGCCTTGATCAGGTCGAAAGCCGCTTCGTAGTAAAGCTTTTCCTTGGCCGGGTCACCTGGCTCGCCACCCGAGGCGGGTGGTTGCTGGCTGGCACCCGCAGGCGGAGTCGGCACACCACCGGCGTTGATCGCCCCATCGGCCGCTGCGGCACCGCCCGAGGCGGAGCCCGCTGCACCGCTGCTCAAGCGCTGGTCGAGGTCCTGGTAACGCTCCAGGCCTTCCTGCTTGAGCCGCTGAATTTCGTATTGCTGCTCTTCTACCATGCCGTGCAGTTTCGCGACTTCTTGTTGCATCTGTTGCAGTTGCATGAACAGCTCGCCCTGCGCCGAAGCCGGGGCCGAAGCCCCGGCCGCGGCGTAGGTGCCGGTCGTGCCATAACCCGCGGGAGGGTAATTGCCGTTGCCGGAATTACCCTCTACCACCGGAACCTCTGCCACCGCCGCGAACGGCAGGGCGAGGGCCAATACAGTCAAAGCACGACGGCACTTACGCATGGCTTATTACTTGCGCAGTTCTACGCGGCGGTTCTGGGCCCAGGACTGCTCGTCGTTACCAGTGGCAACCGGACGCTCTTCGCCATAGGAAACCAGTTCCAGCTGCGCCGGGGAAACGCCCTGCAGAACCAGGTAGCGTTGAACGGCATTGGCACGACGTTCACCCAGAGCCATGTTGTACTCGCGGGTACCACGCTCGTCGGTGTGGCCTTCCAGAACGACGCGAGCGCCGCTGCCTTTCAGGTCCTTGGCGTGTACGTCCAGAGCGCGCATGGCTTCCGGCTTCAGGTCGGAGCTGTCGTACTCGAAGTAGAACGTGGTGATAGCGCGCAGAGCGGCTTCGTCGCTCAGGCTGCCGTCAACCGAACCACTGTTCATGCCGGACGAGGAACCCGCGTTCGGGTCCATGCCAGCGCCAGCGCCGCTATCGTCGCCGCCTTTGGAGGAGCAACCTACAGCGACGGCCATCGCCAGAGCCAGAGCAGCAAACTTGCCGAATTTCAGCATTTCCATGATGTAACTCCTAGTGAACCCCAGGTGTGTGTTTAAGTATTGAGAGTTGGCAACCGCATCAGTTCAAGTAAGGCGACCATGAAGGCTCACGGACCTCACCTTGGGCGGCAGGCACCGGAATTCTCACGCGCCCGTTTGTGGACACGAGCATCAGAACTCCTCTGCCTTGCTGGCGGGTGGCGTAGATTAGCATGGTGCCGTTGGGCGCAACAGTGGGCGACTCGTCCAGACTGGTGTCGGACAAGACCTTCAAGCCACCGCGCTGAAGATCCTGCGCAGCAACTTTGAAGTTGGTGAAACCATCCTGACGATGAATCATCACGAGGGTTTTTTCATCAGCGGAAAGTTTCGGGTTGGCGTTGTAGTTACCCTGGAACGTCACACGTTCCACCGAACCACTGGCAATGTTCATTTTATAGATCTGCGGTTTGCCGGCCCGGTCCGAAGTGAAATAGATGGTTTGCCCATCTTTACCCCAGAACGGTTCGGTATCGATCGCATAATGGTTGGTCACGCGCTGAAGTTGACGCGAACCGACATCCATTACATAGATTTCCGGGTTTCCATCTTTCGAGAGGACAAAGGCCAGGCGGTTGCCATCCGGCGACCACGCCGGTGCTCCGTTAAGCCCTTCGAAGTTGGTGATCTGCTCGCGGCGGCCGGTATCCACGTATTGGATGAAGATACGCGGGCGTTTCTGCTCGAAGGACACATAGGCGATGCGACGGCCATCCGGCGCATAGCGCGGCGAAAGGATCGGCTCGCGGGATTGCAGCAGGGTCACGGCGCGAGCGCCGTCATAGTCGGAGCGCTGCAGGGTGTAGCGGGTGTTGTTCACCCCGAAGCGTTCGGCCGTCACGTACAGCAGCTTGGTGGAGAACGCGCCTTTGATACCGGTCAGTTTCTCGAATGACTGGTCCGCCACGTGGTGGGCCATGTCGCGCAGTTGATCAGTACCACCACTGACCGAGCCGGTCATGACCTGTTGCTCGGTGGTGACGTTGAACAGCGCGAACTGCACCTGCAGGCGACCGCCCGCCGGAACCACGCTGCCCACCAGCACGTACTGGGCGCCCAGCGCTTTCCAGTCGCGGTAGATCACTTCGCTGGCCTGGGACGGCATGCTGATCATGTTCTGCCGGGGAATCGGCTCGAAGAAGCCGGAGTTGCGCAGGTCGTTGCCGATGATCTCGGCCATGTCGTCCGGCAACACCGTGCCGCCCTGCCAGGCGAACGGCACCACGGCGATGGGCGTGGCGCGGTCGGTGCCCTTGGTGATCACCAAGGGATCGGCCGCTTGAACGGCCCCTGTGAGCATGAACATGCCCAGCAGAACGATACGAATCAGGGTATTCACAGGCCTAAATCCTCCGGTTTGAAGACCATCCGCCGCTGCCGATAGAGGGAATCGAACTGCGCACGGGTCAGTTGTTGCATCTCCGGGATGCGACCCACGTTACGTACCGCCGCGACGGCGGAATTATCGAAGGGCACATCGCCACTGGAACGGGTGACGCTCGCATTGGTGATGGTGCCGTCCGGCAACATCTGGATCAGCACCTCGACACTCATGCCATTGCGCGCCGAGGGCGGGCGTCGCCATTCCTGGCTCACCAGGCTGACGATCAGGTCATCGAGGCTACCCGCGACCTGGTCGCCCACTTCGTCGGCCAGGGTCTGCTCGTTCTGCACGTCTTCCGACAACAGATCGGCCAGCGCCGCCGCCTTCTTGTCCTCGGTCGCCTTGCGGCGCGCATTCTCAGCGGCCTTTTTCTTCGCCAGCTCGGCCGCGGTTTTCTTCCTGGCTTCCTCGACGGCCTTCTTCTTCGCCGCATCGGCAGCCGCTTTCTTCTTGGCGTCCTCGGCGGCTTTCTTGGCGTCCTCGGCCTTCTTCGCCTCGGCTGCCTTCTTGGCGTCTTCGGCCGCTTTCTGCTTGGCCTCTTCCTCAGCCTTCTTCTTGGCGATGTCGGCCTGCTGCTTCTGTTCGTCGGCCTTCTTCTGCTCGTCGGCCTTCTTGGCGTCCGCCGCAGCCTTCGCCGCATCCTCGGCTTTCTTCGCCTCGGCTGCCTTGGCATCGGCCTCCGCCTTGGCGTCCTGGGCCTTTCGAGCTTCCTCGGCTTTCTTTTGTTCCGCCGCCTTGGCCGCCGCTACCTTCTGTTCTTCGGCCTTCTTCTCTTCGACCTGGTCAGTCTCGTACTGGGGCGCAGACGTCTTCTTCGCCTCGCCGGCAATCTTCTTGTTGGTCTGGGTGGTGGCCTGGCTCTGGGATTTGAGCTGGTACAGGGTCGCCTGCACGATGGGCTTGGCCGGCGGCAGCTCGGGCGTCATGGCGAAGCTGACGAACAGCATGGCGAAGATCAGCACGTGCAGCGCGATCGCCCAGAGTGCCGGCCAGAAGTAACTTTCCGATGAGGAACGCACGCGCGTCTGCATCAGGGCGCCTCGGTGATCAATCCGACGTTGCCCACGCCGGCCTGCTGCAGGCCACCCATGGCCGCCATGACCGCGCCGTAGTCGACCGCCTTGTCACCGCGGATGAAGACCTGCACCTGCTTACCCTGGCGCCGGCTCTCGCCCATGATGGCGGTCACCGCCTTAGTCATTTCCGGCAAGGTGAGGGCCTTGTTGGTCTGCTTCTGGGTATCCACTTCGCTGCCCAGGTTCCAGTAGTAGGTCTTGTCGGCCTTGATGGAAATGGTCAGCACCTGCTTGTCGTTGTCCTGAGGCAACGCCTCGCTGCTCACCTTGGGCAGGTCCACCTTCACGCCCTGGTTGAGCATCGGCGCGGTCACCATGAAGATCACCAGCAGCACCAGCATCACGTCGATGTAAGGCACCACGTTCATTTCGGCGACCGGCTTGCGTCTTTGGCGAATTCTGGCCATCACTTAAAACCTATCGAAAGAGTCTGCATCACAGGGTCGGCGCATCCGCGACCTCATTCCTCGCTGGTATGGACCTTGCGGTGCAGGATCGCCTGGAACTCGTCGGCGAAGGTGTAGTAGCGGCCGATCAGCGTCTCGCTGCGGGCGGCGAAGCGGTTGTAGGCGATCACCGCAGGGATCGCGGCGAACAGGCCGATCGCGGTGGCGATCAGGGCCTCGGCGATGCCCGGCGCCACCGTGGCGAGGGTCGCCTGTTGCACCTGGGCGAGGCCACGGAAGGAGTTCATGATCCCCCACACGGTGCCGAACAGGCCGACGTAGGGGCTGGTGGAGCCGACCGTGGCGAGGAACGGAAGGCTCTGCTCGAGCTTCTCTTCTTCCCGGGAAATCGCCACGCGCATGGCGCGGGCCACGCCGTCCATGACCGCGTCCGGGTCAACACCGGCCTGTTGGCGCAGCCGCGAGAACTCCTTGAATCCGGCCCGGAAGATCTGTTCGACGCCGGAATCCGGGTCGGGGTTGCTGCCCGCCTGGCGGTACAACTTGGACAGGTCGATCCCCGACCAGAAGCGCTCCTCGAAATTGTCCAGCGCCTTCTTCGCAGCCCGCAGCATGGTGCTGCGCTGGAAGATCAGGACCCATGACGTGATGGAGGCGGCCACCAGCGCGAGCATGACCAGTTGCACCACGATGCTGGCGTTACTGATCAGGCTCCACATGGAGGTATGGTCGACGGCATTGGCTTCCACGCTTAATCTCCTGCAGGGGACGGTACCCGTCCGGTTGGATCAGGTCCGGTCAGAGCCAGTCCGGCGAAAGCCGAACGCAAGGCGTCGGGTAGGGACCGGGGTTTCAAACTGTCGGCGCGTACGCAAGCCACCAGGAACTGCCCTTCGCAGAGCAGCGCACCATCCGGTTGCCGCCGGACCTGCTGGCGAAAACGCAGGCTGGCCCGGTTCAATTCGATCAATTCGGCGGAGACCGCCAGTTCGTCGTCCAGCCGCGCCGGCGCATGGTAGCGGGCCTCGCTCGAATGCACGACGAAGAGCAGGTTCTCTTCCGCCAACCGCGACTGGATGAAACCCAGCTCTCGCAGTCGCTCGGTCCGAGCCCGCTCCATGAATTTGAGGTAATTGACGTAGTAGACGATGCCGCCGGCATCGGTGTCCTCGTAGTACACGCGACACCGGTAGGCGTGCGGCTGTGCCTCGTTTTGCGCGCGCATACTCTAGTGCTTACTCCCGAGCTTGCCAATTGGTGGACGGCGCTTTTCCACTATGCGTCACCCGGGGAGAACAGATCGGGGGGCGGCACCTCGCCCAGGCGTGCAGGGGTGTTCAGCCCGAAATGCAGGTAGGCATGACGGGTCACCACCCGGCCACGGGGGGTACGCATGATGTAGCCCTGCTGGATCAGGTAGGGCTCCAGTACGTCCTCGATGGTATGGCGCTCCTCGCTGATGGCGGCCGCCAGGCTGTCGACTCCTACCGGGCCGCCGTCGAACTTCTCGATCAGGGTCAGCAGCAGGCGCCGGTCCTGGTGATCGAAACCCCGCTCGTCCACGTCCAGCAGGTTGAGCGCCAGGTCGGCGATGGGCCGCGTGATGTGACCCTCGCCGCGAATCTCGGCATAGTCCCGCACCCGGCGCAGCAGGCGGTTGGCGATGCGCGGCGTGCCACGAGCACGGCGGGCGATCTCGAACGCACCCTCGGCCTCGATCGGCAGGCCGAGGATGCCGGCCGAGCGGCTGACGATGGTGGCGAGGTCAGTGACGTTGTAGAACTCAAGGCGCTGGACGATCCCGAAGCGATCGCGCAGCGGGTTGGTAAGCATGCCGGCGCGGGTGGTGGCGCCCACCAGGGTGAACGGCGGCAGGTCCAGCTTGATCGAACGGGCCGCGGGCCCCTCACCGATCATGATGTCCAGCTGGAAATCCTCCATCGCCGGGTACAGCACTTCCTCGACGATGGGGGACAGGCGATGGATTTCGTCGACGAACAGCACGTCGCCGGCTTCCAGGTTGGTCAGCAGCGCGGCGAGGTCGCCGGGTCGTTCGAGGACCGGACCGGACGTGCTCTTGATGGAGACGCCCATTTCCTGGGCGATGATGTTGGCCAGGGTGGTCTTGCCCAAGCCGGGAGGACCGAAGATCAGGGTGTGGTCGAGGGCTTCCTGGCGGCGTCTGGCGGCGCGGATGAACAGGTCCATCTGCTCGCGCACGTTGGGCTGGCCGATGTAGTCGGCCAGGCTCAGCGGCCGGATGGCGCGGTCGAGCTGTTCCTCGCGGTCGCGACTGGTGGCGGCTATCAGGCGATCGGCTTCGATCATGAGGGTCCGCCCATCAGGGTAACGTCCATCCACATACCTTCGTCATCAGGCTTTCAGACCATCCCCTTGAGGGCGCGACGGATCAGTTCCTCGCTGCCCAGGTCTTCCTCCAGCACGGCGGCGACCGCCCGGCTGGCTTCCTGAGGCTTGAATCCCAGGGAAATCAATGCGCTGACCGCATCTTGCTCCGCGCTTGAGACTGCCGCGCCGGCGCGGGGTTCAACCACGAGGGGGGCGATCGCCGGCATGCTCTCCCACGCCTTGAAGCGATCCTTGAGCTCCACCAGCAGCCGCTCGGCGGTCTTTTTGCCTACACCGGGGATGCGCACCAGGGTGGACGTGTCCTGGGACTGGACACAGCGCACCAGCTCGTCCACCTCCAGGCCGGACATCAGCGCCAGGGCCAGCTTCGGACCGACCCCATTGAGACGGATCAGCTCGCGAAACAGTTCACGCTCACGCTTCTCGAAGAACCCGTAGAGCAGGTGGGCGTCTTCCCGCACCACCAGGTGGGTGTGCAGGGTCACCGGCTCGCCGAGGCCGGGCAGCCGGTAAAGGGTGGTCATCGGCACTTCCAGCTCGTAGCCGACGCCGTTGACGTCGAGGATCAAATGCGGCGGTTGCTTTTCCGCCAGGGTGCCGCGCAGACGTCCGATCACGGGGTTCGACTCTTCTCGTTCACAGCCGCAGGCGACCGCCGCGCCGCTTGGCGGTGGCCAGGCCATGGGGAATCAGGGATTGGCGGTGATGGGCATGGCACATGGCGATGGCCAGTGCGTCCGACGCATCCACCTGGGGTTTCTGGGTGAGCTTGAGCAGGTGCATGACCATCGCCAGCACCTGCTGCTTGTCGGCGCCGCCGGTCCCGGCGACCGCTTGCTTCACCTGAGTGGCGGTGTACTCGGCGATCTCCAGGCCCTCTTCGGCGCCGGCCAGCAGGGCCGCGCCCCGGGCCTGCCCCAGCTTCAGGGCGGAGTCCGCGTTGCGCGCCATGAACACCTGCTCGATGCCCATGGTCACCGGGCCATAGGTCTGGATCACTTCCCGCACGCCGCGGTAGACGATCTGCAGGCGCTCATGGAGGACGCCGTTGCCGGTGCGGATACACCCGGACGCCACGTACTCACAGCCCCGGCTGGTGGCGCGCACCACCCCGTAGCCGGTGATCCGCGAGCCCGGGTCGATGCCCAGCACCAGGGTCATGCCGTGACCTCCGAAGCGGCCGGCGCAAGGCGGGGAAACGTTCTGTCTATCGATGCCTTCATGACTGCCGCTACCCTGCCCCTATCGCAGAAACGCCGGAGCGAGCCCCGGCGTTCCTTCAACCCAGCTGGGCCATCACCTCGTCCGGAATATCCGCGTTGGAGTAGACGTTCTGGACGTCGTCCAGGTCCTCCAGCATGTCGATCATCTTCAGCACTTTCTGGGCGGTTTCCAGATCGAGGGTGGCGGTAGTGGACGGGATCATGGTGACCTCCGCCTCGTCGCCCTTGAAACCCGCGGCGGTCAGCGCCTCGTTGACGGAGATGAAGTCGGCGAAGCTGGTGAACACTTCCACCGAGCCGTCCTCGTTGCTCACCACGTCATCGGCGCCGGCCTCCAGGGCCGCTTCCATCAGCGCGTCCTCGTTGACGCCAGGGGCGAAGCTGATCTGTCCCTTGCGTTCGAACAGGTAGGCCACCGAGCCGTCGGTACCCAGGTTGCCGCCGCACTTGCTGAAGGCGTGGCGCACTTCGGCCGCGGTGCGGTTGCGGTTGTCGGTCATCGCCTCGACGATGACCGCCACGCCGCTGGGTGCATAGCCTTCATAGGTCAGCTCGACCATGTTGTCGGCTTCCCCGGAACCCACGCCCCGGGCGACGGCGCGATCGATGGTGTCGCGGGTCATGTTGGCGGTGAGCGCCTTGTCCACCGCCAGGCGCAGGCGCGGGTTGTCGGCCGGAATGCCCCCGCCCTGCCGGGCGGCGACGGTCAGTTCGCGGATCAGCTTGGTGAAGATCTTGCCTTTCTTGGCGTCCTGACGTTCTTTGCGGTGCTTGATGTTGGCCCACTTGGAATGACCAGCCATAACTCACTCCGTATACGTTGAAGCGACGGCGCTCCGGCGCCGCCGGGATTGATCGATCACTCGGCCTTCTGCTGCTCGCGCAGGCGGATGTGCAGTTCGCGCAGCGCCTTGCCGTCCACGGTCCCCGGCGCCTGGGTCATGACATCGCCCGCGCTCTGGGTTTTCGGGAAGGCGATGACTTCGCGGATCGAAGCGGCGCCGGTCATCAGCATCACCAGGCGGTCAAGGCCGAAGGCCAGGCCACCATGGGGCGGCGCGCCGTACTTGAGGGCATCGAGGAGGAAGCCGAACTTCTCTTCCTGCTCCGCGTCGTCGATGCCCAGCACGCGAAACACCGCCTGCTGCATGGACTTGTCGTGGATCCGGATGGAGCCACCGCCCAGTTCGGTGCCGTTGAGCACCATGTCGTAGGCGCGGGACAGGGCCGTCGCCGGGTTGGCCTCCAGTTCCTGGGGGCTGCACTTGGGCGAGGTGAACGGGTGGTGCAGCGACGTCAGGCTGCCATCGTCGTTCTCCTCGAACATCGGGAAGTCCACGACCCACATCGGCGCCCACTCCTTGGTGAGCAGGTTGAGGTCATGGCCCACCTTGATACGCAGCGCACCCAAGGCGTCGCAGACGACCTTGGCCTTGTCGGCGCCGAAGAACACGATGTCGCCGTCGACCGCGCCAACGCGGTCGAGGATCGTGTTGAGGTTCGGCTCGGCGATGTTCTTGACGATGGGCGACTGCAGGCCTTCCACGCCTTTGGCGCGCTCGTTGACCTTGATGTAGGCCAGGCCCTTGGCGCCGTAGATGCCGACGAACTTGGTGTAGTCGTCGATCTGTTTGCGCGGCATGCTCGCGCCGCCCGGTACACGCAGGGCGGCGACGCGGCCTTTCGGATCGTTGGCCGGACCGGAGAACACCTTGAATTCCACGTCCTTGAGCTGGTCGGCGACGTCCACCAGCTCCAGCGGGATGCGCAGGTCAGGCTTGTCCGAACCGTAGCGACGCATGGCCTCTTCGAAGGGCATGTGGGGGAATTCGTCGAACTCGACGTTCAGCACGTCCTTGAACAGCTGGCGCACCATCTTCTCGGTAATCTGGATGATGTCGCTTTCGTCGAGGAAGCTGGTCTCGATGTCGATCTGGGTGAATTCCGGCTGGCGGTCGGCCCGCAGGTCTTCGTCGCGGAAGCACTTGGCGATCTGGTAGTAGCGATCGAAGCCGGCCACCATCAGCAATTGCTTGAACAGCTGGGGCGATTGCGGCAGGGCGAAGAAATGACCCGGGTAGGTACGGCTCGGCACCAGGTAATCCCGCGCACCTTCCGGAGTCGGACGGCCGAGGATCGGCGTCTCCACATCGAGGAAGCCATTCTCGTCCAGGTAGCGGCGGATGCTGCTGGTGATGCGCGCGCGCAGCTTCAGCTTGGCGGCCATCTCCGGGCGACGCAGGTCGATGAAGCGATAGCGCAGGCGAGTCTCCTCGCCCACGTCGGAATACTCGTCCAGGGGGAACGGCGGGGTTTCGGCTTGGTTCAGTACTTCCAGTTCGTAGCCCAGCACCTCGATGGCGCCGGACGCCATGTTGGCATTGCGCGCACCTTCAGGACGCAGGCGTACCTTGCCGGTGACCTTCACCACGTATTCACTGCGCACGCGGTCGGCCTTGGCGAAGGTCTCGACGCGATCCGGATCGAACACGACTTGGGCCAGGCCCTCCCGGTCGCGCACGTCGAGGAAGATCACCCCGCCATGGTCGCGGCGGCGGTGAACCCATCCGCAAAGGGTGACTTCCTGGCCATCCAGGGTCTCGTTCAACTGGCCGCAATAGTGGCTGCGCATCATGGTGGTCTTCACTTCCCTCAAGTCTTGATTCGTTCCACCGGCCGTTACGGGCGGCGAGCCGCGGGCGGACGCCCCTGCAGCGAATACCACCGGCACGACGGGACCGGACGGCGGAGCGTCGGGGACCCCTTCCTGCCGGGCAGGGCCGGCGGCAAAGCGCGGGATTATATATGGTTCGCCTGCAAGAATCAGCCGCGCCGAGGCGGGCCGAGCGTTCCGCCACGCCCTCTGATCGACTGAACGGCGGCGTCCAGGGCGAGTCTGTCCGGAGGATTGCCCGTCGGGCCGACCCGGGTCGCCGGCCAGCGCTTCATTGTTTTTCCCCATTGCGCTCATTGACGCCACGCAGGGCGAAGCGCCAGCACGCTATGGTAGGCTTTTTTCCAGTTCGGAGCTGACGCTCCGCATCACCTCAGAGGAGATACGGCATGGAAATCAATATCGGCATCTCGGAACAGGATCGTGCAGCCATCGCGGAAGGGTTGTCGCGCCTGCTCGCGGACACCTACACCCTCTACCTGAAGACCCACAACTTCCACTGGAACGTGACAGGGCCGATGTTCAACACCCTGCATACCATGTTCGAGACTCAGTACACCGAACTGGCGGTCGCCGTGGACGACATCGCCGAGCGCATTCGCGCCCTGGGCTTCCCGGCACCCGGCACCTACGCCGCCTATGCCCGCCTTTCCTCCATCAAGGAAGAAGAAGGCGTCCCGGAGGCCAAGGCCATGATCACCCAGTTGGTCCAAGGCCAGGAAGCGGTGGTTCGCACGGCGCGGGGCATCTTCCCGCTGCTGGACAAGGTGAGCGACGAGCCCACCGCCGACTTGCTGACCCAGCGCATGCAGGTGCACGAGAAGACCGCCTGGATGCTGCGCAGCCTGCTCAGCGCCTGACCGTCCACCAGCAAGGCCCGCGATGCGGGCCTTGCTCTTCTGCATCCCTTCTCACCCCCACCGATACGCTAAGCGGCTGATTTGTGAAGCCTCTGCCTTTGCTGTTAAATACGCCCCGGTATTTCTGACCGCCCTTCTTCCTGCGGCTCAGGCCTAGGCCGGGCATCCGGCTTTTCCATCGCGTATCGTTCCCAAGGTGAGTCCATTGAACATGTTGAAGATCGTCCATCTCTTGACGGGCGCCGTCGCCCTGCTGCTGTCCTTCATACCCAGCCTGCGTAGCGAGGCGCTGCCGTACCTGCAGCAACCCGATGCGCTGTACCTGGCCTTCTGCGGCATGCTGAACCTGCTGCTGGCACCGATCGTTCCGATCTGGGCCAAGGGCACCCACCGCCAGTTGCAGATAGTGGTATCTGCCCTGCTGGTGATCGCCGTCGCGGTACAGACGCTGATCCTGCTGGCGCCCCTGCCGACCGTCGGCGTCGTGCCGAGCCTGGTGGCGGTCTTCGTCGCCGTGGCGCTGCACCTGCTGCTCAACCTGCGCAAGGTCACCCTGGCGCCGCCGCTGCCCCAGGACATGACTAACCGCGAGACCGGTACGGTCAAGTGGTTCAACACCTCCAAAGGCTTCGGTTTCATCTCCCGCGACAGCGGCGATGACATCTTCGTGCACTTCCGCGCCATCCGCGGCGAAGGTCATCGCGTTCTGGTGGAGGGCCAGCGGGTCGAGTTCTCGGTAATGCAACGGGACAAGGGCCTGCAGGCCGAAGACGTGATCGCGGCGCCACCCCGGCGCTGAACGATCTGAAAAAAGCCCGCCATCCGGCGGGCTTTTTCTTTCCCTTCTATTAATAGTGGGGTGGCGGTACGTCGTCCTGGGGATCGCCCAGTTGCCCGGCCAGCTCGTCCTGGCGCTTGATCAGCGCGTTCACCTGCAGTTGCAGGCGATCCAGCACACGCTGCTGTTGCACCAGCACGTCGTTCAACGTCTGGAGGGTGTCGTCCTGGAAAGCCAGCCGGCTCTCCAGGTCGGCGATGCGTTCGTCAGGCTGCATGTCTTTCACTCCTCGAGAAAACCTGGCCGCTCGGCAAAAGCCTGGCGCAGGCGTTCGCGCCAAACCGACGCCGCCCCGGCCTCATAGGGCTGGGCCGGCAAGCGTCCCCAGACCGGTCCGGGCCAGGCCGGATCGCCGCCGTGACGGGCGATCACATGCATGTGCAACTGGCCCACGACATTTCCCAGGGTGGCGACATTCATTTTCTCGGCCCCGCACAGCGCCTTGAGGGTCTCGGCCACTCGAGTGGTTTCCTCCCACAGTTGCCGCTGCTCTTCAGGCGCCAGGTCGAAGAGTTCGCTGACGCCAGGCCGCCTGGGCACCAGGATGAGCCAGGGGTACTGGGCGTCGTTCATCAGCAGCAACCGCGACAGCGGCAGGTCGCCGACCGGCAGGGTGTCGCGTTCCAGGCGCGGGTCCAGGGCAAACATGACGTTTCTCCAACAACATCGATTGAAAGGAGTGTTGCCTGCGCAACACCTCGGTGGGATAGAGAATACCTGTTTCGACCAGCATCGATCCGCCCAACCTTAATGAGAAAAATAATCATTAATATAAATCCGCGGTCAGCGCACCATTTTCGAACAGAGCGTTACCAGCCGGCACAATTACGGTTACATCCGAAGCCTGTAAAAGCGGGCTCGTTGCATTAACGGTAACAAAAGACCAAGTGGCGGCCTTTAGCCCGCATACCGATAAAGGGAATGTATCGGGCAATACAACCTGGTTCCTGCGCCCAAGCCACGCCGCTACGTGCTGTTCATCCCCTCCGCCTCCATCCCGGTGACTTTGTGCACGGTTGTTGCTTAGTCATCACCAAGCGCACCTCTCCTCCTCGCCAGGGCCCGTGCCGTCTACGCTTCCGGTGGTTGACAGAAGTTCCGGAATCCGTTTAATGCACCCTCGCTCGGCATGGATAAGAAGTAGTCGCCAGACCGAAACCCGTAGTATTGAAGGGATGCAGGAAAACCTTCGAATATGCGACATGTGTCATTTGCTGCTGCGACACCTCTGTGAAGAATTCGTATGGAATAGGTTTCAACTATCGCCGACCTTGTCCGCGTGCTATAAGTTAGCGCCGACACAAAAAGAAAGAGCCGCACAACCCCAATAAAGGCGGCACGAATCTTCAAACCCAAGGAGCAATCACAATGCAAGTGATGAAGTGGAGCATTATTGCCCTCGCTGTAGCAGCGGGTACCTCTCAAATGGCCGTCGCCGCCGGCCAAGCCGACTCCAAAGGCTTCGTCGAAGACAGCAGCTTCACCGTTCTGAACCGCATCCTCTACATGAACCGCGATTTCCGGAACGGCGGCACCAACACCAACGCCGTCACCGGCAAGACCAACGGTTATCGCGAAGAAACCGGCCTGGGCATCCGCGCACTCTATGAGTCCGGTTTCACCCAAGGCATCGTCGGTTTCGGTCTGGACGCCCACAGCCTGACCAGCGTCAAGCTGGACAGCGGCAAAGGTCGCTATGGCAACGGCCTGTTCGCCCAGGACAGCGAAGGCGCCGGCCAGGACACCCAGAGCGAACTGGGTGGCGCGGTCAAGCTCCGCTTCTCCAACACCGTGCTGAAGTACGGTAACCAGTTCGTCGCTTCCCCGGTGTTCGCGACCGACGACAGCCGCATCCTCCCGGAAGTGGCCACCGGTACACTGATCACCAGCAACGAAATCGAAGGCCTGGAAATCATCGCCGGTCACTTCAGCGGCATGAGCAGCCAGATCCACACCGCTCATGACGACATGGGTCTGAAATCCGCCGACATCGTCGGTGCGACCTACGCGTTCAACGAGAACTTCAGCGCCGCCGTCCACGCGTCCGACGTCGAAGACTACTGGAAGAAGCAGTACGTCAACCTGAACTTCAACCAGCCGCTGTCCGATGAGCAGGCGTTGAACTTCGACTTCAACTTCTACAACTCCGACGACGAAGGCAAGAAACTCGCCGGCGACGTCGACAACCGCATCTGGAGCCTGGCGGCTGCCTACAGCCTGGGCGCCCACAAGTTCACCGTGGCTCACCAGCGCTCCACCGGCGACACCGGCTACCTGTACGGCATCGACGGCGGCGGCACCGTGTACCTGGCCAACTCCGTGCAGTACTCCGACTTCAACGGCAAGGACGAGCGCTCCTGGCAGGCCCGCTACGACATCAACATGGCCTCCTACGGCGTTCCGGGCCTGAGCTTCATGACCCGTTACGTGTACGGCGACAACATCGACGTCGGTACCGGTTCGGATGCCAAGGAACGCGAGCTGAACATCGAAGCCAAGTACGTGCTGCAGGACGGCCCGGCCAAGGACCTGTCCTTCCGCGTGCGTAACTCGATCTACCGTGCGGATAGCTCCTACGGTGGCGACGTGAACGACCTGCGTCTGATCGTCGAGTACCCGCTGGAAATCCTGTAAGACCCAGCGGTAAAAAGCTCCAAGCGCGCGAAAAGCCCGGCCCATGCCGGGCTTTTTGTTTCCCGCCATCATGCAAATCCGGGGCTGGGTTCCAGTCACGCGACTCACTGCGGGGAATCGATCGCATGACGGGAGCGATTTGGAAATGCGCGCCTGCGACCGGCCCTGTTGGCCGCGGAAGAGGCGCTGTCCGGGCGCAAACACCCCGCTCCGGCACCGCGACGTAGCGACGCACATGCACCGTTCTGTTACCAGTCAGGCAGAACACCGCCCGACAGACCGGAAGACACCTCCTTTACGACGCATCAAACGCCATCGCCCGGGCCATGGGGTGGGCAGGCGTCGAGCGGATCAAGACTCCGATTGCCCAGCTCGCTCCTCCGCCTTTGCAGCGTCGGACCCCAGGTCAGCGATCCTGTACGACGCTGTATGAGCGCCGTACAATGCCGGGCCATCACCCTCGCAACGACATAACGGCCCACCATGCGCACCAGCCAGTATCTGCTCTCGACCCTCAAAGAAACGCCTTCCGACGCCGTGGTCATCAGCCATCAACTGCTGCTGCGCGCCGGGATGATCCGCAAGCTCGCGTCGGGGCTGTATACCTGGTTGCCGATGGGGCTGCGTTCGCTGCGCAAGGTAGAAGCGATCGTTCGCGAGGAAATGAATGCCATCGGCGCCCTGGAAGTGCTGATGCCGGCCATCCAGCCGGGCGAGCTGTGGCAGGAATCCGGTCGCTGGGAGCAGTACGGGCCCGAGCTGCTGCGCTTGAAGGACCGTCACGACCGCGAGTTCTGCGTCGGCCCCACCCACGAGGAAGTGGTGACCGACCTGGCGCGCAACGAGCTGAACAGCTACAAGCAGCTGCCCCTCAGCGTCTACCAGATCCAGACCAAGTTCCGTGACGAGATCCGCCCGCGCTTCGGCCTGATGCGCGGCCGCGAGTTCATCATGAAGGACGCCTACTCCTTCCACCTGAATCAGGAATCCCTGCAGAAGACCTACGACGACATGTACGGCGCCTACAGCCGGATCTTCAGCCGCCTCGGCCTGGATTTCCGCCCCGTACAGGCCGACAACGGCTCCATCGGCGGCAGCGGCTCCCACGAATTCCACGTGCTCGCCCAATCCGGAGAGGACGACATCGTGTTCAGCGATGGCTCCGACTACGCGGCCAACATCGAGAAGGCCGAAGCCATGCCCCGGGAAACCGCGCGTGCCGCGGCCACCGAGGAGCTGCGCCTGGTGGAGACACCGGATACCAAGACCATTGCCGACCTGGTGGAGAAATTCGGCGTTCCGGTGGAGAAGACCGTCAAGACCCTGGTGGTCCGCGGCAGCGAAGCCGGCACCCTGGTAGCGCTGGTGGTGCGCGGCGATCACGAGCTGAACGAGATCAAGGCTGCCAACCTGGCCCAGGTCGCCAGCCCCCTGGAATTCGCCAGCGAAGCCGAGCTGCGCCAGGCCATCGGTGCCGGCGCCGGTTCCCTGGGCCCGCTGAACATGCCGCTGCCCTGCGTCATCGACCGCTCGGTGGCGTTCATGAGCGACTTCGCCGTCGGTGCCAACATCGACGACAAGCATTACTTCGGGGTGAACTGGGAGCGCGACCTGCCGCTGCCCGAAACCGCCGACCTGCGCAACGTGGTGGCCGGCGACCCCAGCCCCGATGGCAAGGGCACCCTGCTGATCCGCCGCGGCATCGAGGTGGGGCACATCTTCCAGTTGGGCACCAAGTACAGCGAGGCGATGAACCTCAACGTGCTGGGCGAACAGGGCAAGCCGGTGACCCTCACCATGGGCTGCTACGGCATCGGCGTCTCCCGCGTCGTGGCCGCGGCCATCGAGCAGAACCACGACGAACGCGGCATCATCTGGCCGGACGCGTTGGCGCCCTTCCAGATCGCCCTGATCCCGCTCCGCTATGAAACCGACGCGGTGCGCGAAGCCACCGATGCGCTGTATGCGCAACTCACCGCCGCCGGCTACGACGTGCTGCTGGATGACCGCGACAAGAAGACCAGCCCGGGCATCAAGTTCGCCGACATGGAGCTGATCGGCATTCCGCATCGCCTGGTGATCAGCGACCGCGGCCTGGCCGAAGGCCAGCTGGAATACAAGCACCGTCGCGATACCGAAGCCCAGTCCGTGCCGGTGAACGACATCCTGGCCTTCCTCGCCGCCCGCACAGGTCGCTGATCGAACAGACATGTACACGCGAAGCTCCCTCCGCCTCGCCGGCGCCGCCTTGGGCGGCGTCCTGCTCTGCGGCTGCGCCAACCACCTGCCCCAGCGCAGCGAACACGAAGAACGCACCGAACGCAAACTGCTGGGCCATAGCCTGCAGATCGACGTGGGCGCGCCCCAGGTGCTGGAGTTGCCGCAGCGCCGGGTACGCATCAACGAGCAGAAAACCTTCGAGGTGACCGACTTCGAGGTCACTCGCCGCTACGACCGCTACACCCCCTACCAACCCTGGCGCGAACTCTACGAAGTTCCCCTCGGGGCGGTCGCGGTGGTGGCGGGCGTGGGCGCCAACGTGCTCAACGTCGTGCTGCTGGGCAATCTGCCGGACAGCGTCACCAAGGACTGGATCAGCTACGGCTTCGCCGGGCTCAACCCGTTCATGAACGTCGAATCCAACGGCCGCTCCCAGCAGAATCTGGCGGAGCTGCAGGAAAAACAGCTGGACAAGCGCATGGAGTATTCCAGCCTGCCCTGGGCGGAGCGTCCGGTCACGGTGAAGGCGGGCAACCAGGCGTACGAGCTGCTCACCGACCGCCAGGGCATCCTGCGCCTCAACCTGCTGGATGGTCCGTTCGCCGAGCAGGACGTGAGCCGGGTGCGCAGCCTGGGGTTGAGCGTCGAGGATCCCCAGGACAACACCCGCGCCGATGCGCTGCTGACCGTCAGCCCTTCGCTGCGGGGCAAGCTGCTGGAAGCCCACGGGCTGATCTTCGATGACCTGGAAGACGACGACGTGGCCCACTGGGTGCATCGGGTCAAGCGCCTGTCGGAACTGGGCCTGGAAGAAGAAGCCAGCGAGCTGGAGCAGAGCCTGATCGAACTGACCCGCAACGATCCGGAGCTGCAGCAGCAGTTCCTGCGGTCCCTGCGCAAGGACGCCGGCCGCCTGGCCGTCGACCCGGGCCAGAGCGACTGAGCCCGCGTGCGTCGTCAGCGACGCACGCCGAACCCGGCCATTCCCTCCGGCTGGCAAGGCGCCAGCCGTGCCTCCTCCACCTCCGCCGCCGGCGGGCCCTGGGTCAACCAGTCGGCCAGCCGCGCCACCTCGGGTTTCTGCCCTTCCAGCCAGACTTCCACCCGGCCGTCCTCGCGGTTGCGCACCCAGCCCTGCACGCCGAGACGCTCGGCCTCGCGCAGGGTCGCCTCGCGAAAGCCGACACCTTGGACTTTGCCACTGACGAAGCCGTGCAAGCCGATTCGATTCATGCGGTTCACTCCGTGTCGTGACGCAGCGCCGCCAGCTTGGCGGTGAGGCCGGCGGCGGTCTGCTCGCCCAGCAGGCGTTCCCGCAGGCGGCCCTTGTCGTCGATGAGGTAGGTCACCGGCAATGCCTCGCTGCGAGGCAGTTCGAAGCGCGGTGCGGGGTCCTGGGCGAGGACGGTGAAGCGGATGCCCAACTGCTCGGCGGCCTCCTTCAATTGCACATCCTGCAGGCCATCGAAGTTCACGCCGAAGACCTCCACGCCATGGCCCGCCTGCTGCTCGGCGAACGCATTGAGTTCGGGAATCTCGGTGCGGCAGGGGGCGCACCAGCCCGCCCAGTAATTGATCACCAGCCACTGGCCTTCGAGCCGTTCAGCCGGTACCTTTCGCCCATGCTGGTCGACGCCGGCGTCGTCCGTGCAGCCGCCCAGGAACAGCCCCGCCCCCACCATGAACGCCGCCAAGACTGACCGGAGCCGGATTTCCATGCCTTCGTTCCTCGTACCTGCGGGGTGGACGTGATGCCGGACGCGACCGTCCTGGACGTGTCGACGATCGGTGGCGAAGACGGCACGGTGCTGGTGCGCCTCGCCGAGGTGCTCGCCGAAGCGCGCGCCCTGCCCTGGGAAACCGCGCTGCAGCGCTGCCTGGGCCTGCTGCGCCGGCTCAATCGCAGCGAGCTGACCTTACTCGAAAGGCAGCGGGCGCTGCAAAGCTTCAGCGAAGCGTTCCGCTTCTACGGCAACGATCATCCCGGCGTCGGCGCCCCGCCCCCGGCCTTCCTGCCGTTCTGCGAGGACCTGGCCCGCGGCTTCAAGCGCCTGCTGCTGCAGATCCTCGACAGTGGCCGCGCCTCCCGCCCGCACCTGGCCTGGTGCCTGTACATGGCGGAGCACTTCGTCGTGCAGGCCCTGCTCCGCCACTACCAGCGCTATCAGGAGCCGCCCGCCTCGCTGTGGCGCGACGCCCACCGGCTCTACGCCCTGGCCGACCACCACGGGTGCCTGGACGAACCCATCGCCGCGGCCTTCTCGCCGACGCCGGCGGACAGCGTGCGCGGGCTCTACCAGCAGATCCTGCTGTTCGCCCTGAGCAGCCCGTTCCACCTCACCGAATGCGAAGGACCCCGGCTGTTCGGCGCGCTAGCGCCCCTGGCCCACCTGGCGCGCCTGCTGCCTTGGGACGAGGAGGACGACAGCGAAGGAATCCTGGTGGACCTGGACCAGGACCGGCCCTGGCTGACCGCCGAGCAAGCGATGCCGACAGACCTGGAGCAGCCGGGCGACGGCGCTCCCAGACCCAGTCTGTTCCGCTTCGAGCCCGGCGCCCTGCTGATCGCCCTGGACGAGCCCGCTCCGCTGCAAAGCGAAGCCGAGCATGCACTTCTGGAGCGGGTGCGTTCCCATTGGTCCGGCCGCCACCAGCGTCGCCACCCGCGGGCGGACCACGGCGCGGAATGCGCGCTGGTGGTGGGGCTGACGGGCATCCATGCGCGCCTCCAGGGCGAGGCCATTGCGCCCTCCCAGGTACGGATGCTGGACACCAGTTCCGGCGGCGCGCGCCTGCTCTGCCCCGCTGCGCTGGGAGAGACCGTACCGGTAGGCCAGCTCGCCCTGCTGCTCTCCGCCAGCGGCACGCCAACCCTGGCCCTGGTGCGCTGGCGGCACGTCAACGCCCTGGGGCTGCACCTGGGGTTGCGCTACCTCAAGGGCCTGCCGCGACCGGTCTGGGTGCGTCGGGTGCCCAGTGCCCAGCCGCATCCGGCGGTGCTGCAGAGCACGCCGGCGCCCGGTGCCGGCTGGCACCACGGCCTGTGGCTGCTCAAGAACCAGTTCGTCGAAGGGGAAAGCCTCTGGCTGCAACTGGCCAGCGTCGGCAACCAGGCGACCCTGGTATTGCCCCGGGCCAATCTGGACACCCTGCAGGTGGCTCGGTACCCGTTGCGTCTGGCCTGATACCCGGATTTGCGAGGCGGGTCACACCCGGTCGGGCATACGCCACAGTTCGTCGGGGACGGCCTGTTTATAATCCCCGCTCCCCTGTTCTCACCTCGATTGGAACCTGCATGGCTACTGCACACGACAAGCTGGTCGGCCCGGTACCCGCGCGAATCATCGACGCGGCCCGCCCGATCGTCACGCCCCGGGACGGGCGGGTGGCGGACTTCAATGTCGCGGCCTGGCTGCAACTGCCGGGCCTGAGCGACCTGCCGGTATCGCTGACCCTCAGCTACCGCGACGGCGATCGGCGCCGCGAAGTCCCGGTGGACCACGGTCGCCTCAACGGCCACGGCAAGATCCTGCTTTCCGGCATCGCCCGCCTGCCGGTGCGCCTCAAGCTGGAAGACGTGCAGGTACGGCTGAAGAGCGCGGTGCAGGTCTACAGCCTGATCGTCGAGGAACTCTTCGTGCAGGCCGTGGAGCAGGTGGAAGGCGATAGCCGCCACGCCCTGGCCTGACTCGCCCCGCCAATAAAAAAAGCCCACTGCAATGCGGGCTTTTTCGTTTCAGCGTACGGCGGCGGGCCCGGTGCCGGTGTCGGGTAACCGGCCTTGCTCTTCGGTCTCGTCCGGGCCCGGTACCAGGGACTCCGGCCAGCGAGCGAACTCCAGGCCGGTGATGCGGTTCAGGCGCTCGAGCGCCTCGTGCGGATCGCGCTCGTGCAAGTGAATGACTTTCTTGGTAACGCTCATGGTTCTATCCCCAGCCAGGCGCTGCTTACTAGCAGTGTGACAGCAAGCCTGCCGGGGAATTGCCAGAAGTGTGCCAGGCCATGGCGGCCGGGTTTTCGGCGAAGGGACGACCCCCTTCACGCCGCCGCAAGGCGACGGCCTGCCGCAAACTGACTTTTTTCGTCACTCCTGGCCGGTGTGCAGCCAGCTGGCCAGGCTGCCGCCGAACAGGCTGGCCTGCTCGTTCTGCAGCAACTCCAGCGCATGGCGCAGCGCCGGGTACCAACTCTCGTCGAGGCCTTGCAGGGTCGCCGGCAGGTGCTGCGGCCGCGGCAACGGCCAGGGGCTGTGGGCCAGCAGCTGATGCAGGCTGTAGTGGTTGAGATCGCGGCACAGCACCCAGCTGTCGCCGCCGGTGCGGCAAACCAGCCGCTGGCTTTCCAGGAAGTCCAGCACCTCGCGCCACTCTTCATCGGGCAGCAGCCAACCGGCCCGCTGCACGTCCAGGTGCCGCACGCTCAGGCCCTTCTGCTGGCGCACGTGGAACACCCGCAGGATGCCCAGCGCCACCACCAGCCGCGGCAGCGCCTGGCGCCGCCAGTGGGGCGAGGTGCCCAGGTTGCACACCAGCTCTGCGCCGAACAGCACGATCAGCCAGGACAGGTAGATCCACAGCAGGAACAGCGGCACGGTGGCGAACGCGCCGTAGATCAGCTGGTAGCCGGGAAACAGGCTCACGTAGAGGCCGAACAGCGTCTTGGCCGCCTCGAACAGCACCGAGGTGAACAACGCGCCGAGGAATGCATGCTTGAGCGGCACCCGGGCGTTGGGCACCGAGGCGTAGATCAGGGTGAAGGCCGCCACACTGGACACCAGCGGCATGTAGCCGAGCAGGGTCTTGGCGCCGATCAGCGCGTTGGGGCCGGACAGCAGGGACAGCGAGGTGATGTAGGTGCTGGCGGCGAAGCCGGCCCCCAGCAGCAGCGGCCCCAGGCTGAGGATCGCCCAGTACAGCAGGAAGCTGGACACCCCGCGGCGCACCTGGCGGACCCGCCAGATGGTGTTGAAGGCCTTTTCGATGGTCACCAGCATCATGAACGCGGTGGCGGCCAGGAGCAGTACGCCGACCCAGGTCAGCTGGCGCGCCTGGACGACGAACGCCGAGAGGTATTCCTGCACCGTCTCACCGGTGGAGGGCACGAAGTTGCGGAAGATGAAGTGCTGGATGTCCAGCCCCACGCCCTGGAAGGCCGGGATGGCCGAGAGCATGGCGAAGGTGACGGTCATGGTGGGCACCACGGCGAACAGCGTGGTGTAGGTCAGCGCCGCGGCGCTCTGGGCGCCCCGGTCGGCGAAGAAGCGCAGCACCAGGAAGCGCCAGAATTCCACGATGTCTTGCAAGCGTTGCGGCATGCCGGTTCCTTGGAGACGGAAAGGCGGCGCGGCGGGGCGCCGAAATGGCCGGCGAGCGTCCGGACGCGGTTAGAATAGCCGCCCCCCTTCCGCCGGTGCGACCCCGACATGACCGAACCGACCCTCTACCACAACCCGCGCTGCTCGAAATCCCGGGCGGCGCTCGACCTGCTGGAAGCGCGCGGCGTGACGCCACGGGTGGTGCGCTACCTGGAAACGCCGCCGGATGCCGACACGCTGAAGGCGTTGCTGGCCAAACTGGGCATCGGCGCCCGCCAGCTGCTGCGCACCGGCGAGGAGGACTACCAGACCCTCGGCCTCGCCGACCCGGCCCTCGGCGACGCCGAGCTGATCGCCGCCATGGCGGCGCATCCCAAGCTGATCGAGCGCCCGATCCTGGTGGTGGGCGACCGCGCGGTGATCGGCCGTCCGCCGGAGAACGTCTTGGAGATTCTCCCGTGAGCGCCGGCTACATCCTCGTCCTTTATTACAGCCGCCATGGCGCCACCGCCGAAATGGCCCGGCAGATCGCCCGGGGCGTCGAGCAGGGCGGCCTGGAAGCACGCCTGCGGACCGTGCCACCGGTGTCCACCGAATGCGAAGCGGTGGCCCCGACGATCCCGTCGGAAGGTGCCCCCTACGCCAGCCTGGACGACCTCAAGGGCTGCGCCGGCCTCGCCCTCGGCAGCCCGACCCGCTTCGGCAACATGGCGGCACCGCTGAAGTACTTCCTCGACGGCACCCTCGGCCTGTGGTTGACCGGCGAGCTGGTGGGCAAGCCGGCCGGCGTGTTCACGTCCACCTCCAGCCTGCATGGCGGCCAGGAAACCACCCTGCTGTCGATGCTGCTGCCGCTGCTGCACCACGGCATGCTGGTCACCGGCCTGCCCTACAGCGAGTCGGCGCTGCTGGACACCCAGGGCGGCGGCACCCCTTATGGGGCCAGCCACCACGCCGGAGCCGACGGCAAGCGCGCACTGGACCCTCATGAGACTGCCCTCTGCCGCGCACTGGGCCTGCGCCTGGCACGCACCGCCCACCGCCTGGAGGACCGTGCCCATGGCTAGGAAACCCAAGCCGCTGCCGAGCCTGGACTGGTTGCGGCCGCGCCTGCGCGTGACCCGCGCCCTGGTGCTGATCGCCTTCTTCGGCCTCGCGGCGCTCTTGCTGGGCTGGAACCTGTTCTACGCAGACCTGCACGGCGCCCGTACCTGGGTCGTGCTGTGCGTGCAGCTGCTGCCCCTGCTGCTGGTAGCGCCCGGCCTGCTGATGGCCCATGTACGCACCTACGCCTGGGCGTGCTTCCTGATCAACCTGTACTTCATCCAGGGCGTGCTGGCGGCCTTCGATCCGACGCGCCGGGTGTTCGGCTGGCTGGAGCTGTCGTTCAGCGTGGTGGTGTTCTGCGCCGCCCTGCTGTACACCCGCTGGCGCTTCCAGTACGAGCGCAAGCGCGCCGGCGAGGCCTGAACCAGGGGCGCGCGATGCGCCCCTACCAGCCGAGGGTTTCCTTGAGGAAGGGGATGGTGAGGCGCCGCTGCGCCTGCAGCGACGCCTGGTCCAGGCGTTCCAGCAGCTCGAACAGGGCGCTCATGCTGCGGGCGCCGCGGGTGAGGATGAACCGCCCGACCTCGTCGGTCAGGTGCAGCCCGCGCCGCGATGCGCGCAGTTGCAGGGCCCGCAGCTTGTCCTCGTCGGACAGCGCCTGGAGCTGGAACACCAGGGCCAGCGTCAGCCGCGACTGCAGGTCCGGCAGGGCGACGCCCAGTTCCCGCGGGGCGCGGTCGGCCGCCAGCAGCAGGCGGCGGCCGGCGTCCCGCAGGCGGTTGAACAGATGGAACAGCGCCTCTTCCCACTCGCGATGGCCGGCCACCGCGTCCAGGTCGTCGAGGCATACCAGCTCGCACTGCTCCAGGTTGTCCAGCAAGTCCGGGCCGTGCTGCACCACGTCGTGCAGCGGCAGGTAGACCGCCGGCTCGCCGCGCTGCTCGAACCGCAGGCAGGCCGCCTGCAGCAGGTGGCTGCGCCCGACGCCCTCGCCGCCCCATAGGTAGATCAGGCTCTCCGTCCAGCCGGCATCCTCCCCGCACAGCCGCTCGACGTAGCCGAGGGCCGCCGCGTTGGCACCCGGGTAGTAATTGGCGAAGGTGGCGTCATCGCGCAGACGCACGCCGAGGGGAAGCTGGATCGGTTTCATGCTTGGCGGCCGGGGCCGACTCGGCGGACTGTAGGAAGGCAAAGTCTATACTCCCGCGACGACCCCGTAAAACGACAGGCTAACGCATGAAAATCAAGGGGTTGCGACACAAGCGCAATCGGCCGGACGGTGATCGGCGCAGCCTGGCGTAGCCGGACGGCGAAGCGGCGCTATATAGTCCGTGCCATAGCGCCACCAGCCGGTGGTCTTTCACCAGGAGTTGCCCGATGAGCCGTCGCCTTCTTTCCCTGCTGGCCCTCGCCAGTGCCTTCGCCACTGCCCAGGGCGTTCGCGCCGATGACGTCCAGGTGGCGGTCGCCGCCAACTTCACCGCGCCCATGCAGGCCATCGCCGAAGGCTTCCAGAAGAAGACCGGCCACACCGTGGTGGCCGCCTACGGCGCCACCGGCCAGTTCTACGCGCAGATCCAGAACGGCGCGCCCTTCGAGGTGTTCCTCTCCGCCGACGACACCACCCCGGCCAAGCTGGAGCAGGAAGGCAAGACCGTTGCCGGCTCGCGCTTCACCTATGCCATCGGCACCCTCGCCCTGTGGTCGGCGAAACCCGGCTACGTGGACGACAAGGGCGATGTCTTGAAGAAGGGCGGCTTCCAGCACCTGTCCATCGCCAACCCGAAGACCGCGCCCTACGGCCTGGCCGCCACCCAGGTGATGGACAAGCTGGGCCTGACCCAGGCGCTGGCCGGAAAACTGGTGGAAGGGCAGAACATCACTCAGGCCTATCAGTTCGTTTCCACCGGCAACGCCGAACTGGGCTTCGTCGCTTTGTCGCAGATCTACAAGGACGGCAAGGTCACCGACGGCTCCGCCTGGATCGTCCCGTCCTCGCTCCACGAGCCGATCCGCCAGGACGCGGTGATCCTCGACAAAGGCAAGGACAACAAGGCCGCCCAGGCCCTGGTGGACTACCTCAAGAGCCCCGAGGCCACGGCCCTGATCGAACGCTTCGGCTACGCCCACTGACCGGCATGCCGCTGTCCGCCGCTGACCTCACGGCCATCCGCCTGACCCTGGAGCTGGCCACCCTCACCACACTCCTGCTGTTGCTGCTGGGGATGCCGCTGGCCTGGTGGCTGGCGCGTACCCGCTCCCGGCTGAAGGGGGTGGTCGGCGCGGTGGTGGCCCTGCCCCTGGTGCTGCCCCCGACGGTGATCGGCTTCTACCTGCTGCTGAGCATGGGGCCCAACGGCGCCATCGGCGGGCTGACCCAGGCCCTCGGCCTGGGCACCCTGCCCTTCAGCTTCGCCGGCCTGGTGGTGGGCTCCCTGGTGTACTCCCTGCCGTTCGTGGTGCAGCCCCTGCAGAATGCCTTCGAGGCGGTGGGCGACGGGCCGCTGGAGGCCGCGGCTACCCTGCGCGCCAGCCCGTGGGACCGGTTCTTCAGCGTGGTGCTGCCCCTGGCGCGACCCGGCGTGGTCACCGCGGCCATCCTCGGCTTCGCCCACACCGTGGGGGAGTTCGGCGTGGTACTGATGATCGGCGGCAACATCCCCGGCAAGACCCGGGTGGTCTCGGTGCAGCTGTTCGACCACGTGGAGGCCATGGAGTACGCCCAGGCCCACTGGCTCGCCGGCGGCATGCTGCTGTTCTCCTTCCTGATCCTGCTGGCGCTGTATGGCCGCCGGCAGCACCGCCCGCGCTGGAGCTGAGATGAGCGACGTCATCGAGGCCCGGCTGCGGGTCGCCTACCCCGGTTTCTCCCTGGACACCGAGCTGCGCCTGCCGGGCCGCGGCGTCACCGCGCTGTTCGGCGCCTCGGGCTCCGGCAAGACCACCTGGCTGCGCTGCGTCGCCGGCCTGGAGCGCGGCTGCCGCGGCGTCCTCCAGGTGGGTGGGGAGACCTGGCAGGACGATGGCCGTGGCCTTTTCGTACCGGCTCACCGCCGGCCCCTGGGCTACGTGTTCCAGGACGCCCGGCTGTTCGAGCACCTCGACGTGCGCGGCAACCTGCTGTACGGCTTCAAGCGCGTCGCCGCGGCCCAGCGCCGGGTCGGCCTGGAGCAGGCGGTCGAACTGCTGGGGCTCGGCGCCCTGCTGGAGCGGCGGCCGGCGCACCTGTCCGGCGGCGAGCGCCAGCGGGTGGGCATCGCCCGCGCCCTGCTCAGCGCGCCCCGGGTGCTGTTGATGGACGAACCCCTGGCGGCCCTGGACCACCGGCGCAAGCAGGACATCCTGCCGTACCTGGAGCGCCTGCACGACGAGCTGGACATCCCGGTTCTCTACGTCAGCCACGCGCCGGACGAAGTGGCACGGCTGGCGGACCACCTGGTGGTGCTGGAAGCGGGACGGGTGATCGCCAGCGGCCCCCTGCAGGACACCCTGGCCCGCCTGGACCTGTCCCTGGCGCTGGACGCGGATGCCGGGGTGGTGGTGGAAGGCCGCGCCGGTGCCCATGACGCCGACTACGGGCTGCTGCGGCTGGAGCTGCCGGGCGCGCTGCACCTGAAGGTGGCCCATGACGCGATGGCGCCGGGGCGCCCGCTGCGTTGCCGGGTGCTGGCCCGGGACGTCAGCCTGAGCCTGGAGGAGCCGCGGGATACCAGCATCCTCAACCGCCTGCCGGTGCGGGTGGTGGACGAAGCGCCGGCGGAGCAGCCTGCCCATGTGCTGGTCCGCCTGGATGCCGCCGGGACGCCCCTGCTGGCCCGGATCACCCGCTACTCCCGGGACCGGCTGGAGGTGCACCCGGGGAAAGCCCTGTGGGCCCAGGTGAAAGCGGTGGCGGTACTGGCTTGACCGCGATAGCCGGCCCCGCCCGCTCGACACACTGCCGGCCCGGACGCATTCAGCCCGATCGGGCCTCGTCCACCAGGCGCAGCGCCTCGGCGCTCAGGCGTTCGACCCGGGCCCAGTCGCCATGGGCCAGGGCATCCGCCGGCAGCATCCAGCTGCCTCCGACGCACATCACGTTGTCCAGGGCCAGGTAGTCCTTGAGGTTGCCCGGCCCTACCCCGCCTGTGGGGCAGAACCGCGCGTCGGCGAAGGGGCCGGAAAAGGCCCTCAAGGCCTCGGCGCCCCCGCAGACGCTGGCTGGAAACAGCTTGAAGCGGCGATAGCCGAAGCGGTAGGCGAGCATGATGTCGGACGCGTTGGCCACCCCCGGCAGCAGCGGCACCGGGCTGTCCAGGCCGAGGCGCAGCAGTTCCTCGGTGCACCCGGGGGTCACGATGAACTGCGCACCCGCATCCACCGCCTGGGCCCAGGTCTGCGGGTCCAGCACCGTGCCGACGCCGACGCACAGGCCCGGTCGCTGTGCCCGCAGCTGGCGGATGGCGCCGAGCCCGTGGGGCCCGCGCAGGGTGACTTCCAGGGTCCGTAGGCCACCGGCCGCCAGGGCGTCGGCCAGGGGCAGCACGTCGGCATCCCGGGGAATGGTGATCACCGGGAGGATGCGCGCGCGGGTGCCGAGTTCGTCGATCCGCGCAACGGTCTGCTCGGGGGTCATGATGGCGCTACCTCCTGTGCCGACGGGCACCAGTGGATCGTGAGCGGCGGCCGCAGGAACGCCAGGATCGGCCAGCGCAACGGGTCGCCACCGGCCAGGGCGGCGGCCAGTACGTCGCGCTTGGCCTGGCCCTCCAGGGCCAGGTGCATGCGCGGCGCGCGGGCGAGAAACGCACGGGTCAGGCTCAGGCGGGCATGGGGTACCTGGGGCGCCCACATGGCCACGCAACGCCGGGAGCCCTCTTCGGCCAGGGCCTCGGCCAGGCCGGGGGTGCCAGGGAACAGTGAGGCGGTGTGGCCGTCGGTGCCCATGCCCAGCACCACCACGTCCGGAGCGGGCAAGCCTGCCAAGTCGGCCTCGACCACGCCGGCCGCCGCCTCCAGGCTGCCCGCCGCGCGGTACAGCCCGTGGAAGGTGGCCCGGGAGGCCACTCCCTGCAGCAGGTGCCGGCGCACCAGGCCGGCGTTGCTTTCCGCCTGGTCCTCGGGCACCCAGCGCTCGTCCACCAGGCCGATGCGCACCCTCGACCAGTCGAGCGGCTGCCCCGCCAGCGCCTCGAAGAACGCCACCGGGCTGCGCCCGCCGGAGACCAGCAGGCACGCCTGGCCCTGGCGGGCGAGCGCCTCGTCCAGTTCCCGCGCGACCCGCTCGGCCAGCTGCGCAGCCTGTTGGTCAGGTCCCGGATAGTCCTGCCAGGCCACCCCGGTGGGCAATGCCGGCTCAGAGATCGTCATACCAGCTCCTTCCGTCCCGGGCGATCAGCGCCACCGCGGCGCCCGGCCCCCAGCTGCCGGCCGGGTAGGCCCGCGGCGCATCGCCCAGTTGCTCCCAACCGGCGCTCAGCTGGTCGCACCATTTCCAGGCGTGCTCCACCTCGTCGCGGCGCACGAACAGGTTCTGATTGCCCTGCATCACCTCCAGCAACAGGCGCTCGTAGGCGTCCGGCACCCGCTCGGTGTGGAAGGTCTCGGAGAAATTCAGCAGCAGCGGCACGGTGCGCAGCCGCATGCCCTTGCCCAGCCCCTGGTCCTTGGTCATCACATGCAGGGTGATGCCTTCGTCCGGCTGCAGGCGGATGATCAGCCGGTTGCTCAGCAACGGCCGCTGTTCCGGCGCGAACAGGTAGTGGGGAGGTTCCTTGAAGTGGACGATGATCTGCGAAAGCTTCTGCGGCATGCGCTTGCCGGTGCGCAGGTAGAACGGCACCCCGGCCCAGCGCCAGTTGCGAATGTCCACCCGCAGGGCGACGAAGGTCTCGGTGGTGCTGGCGCGGTTGGCCTTGGCTTCCTCCAGGTAACCGGGCACCGCCTTGCCGTTGCTGTAGCCGGCACTGTATTGGCCGCGCACCACCCGGGCGGCGAGCTGTTCGGAGGAGATCGGTTCGAGGGCCTTGAGCACCTTCACTTTCTCGTCGCGGATGCTGTCCGCCACCAGGTCGCTGGGTGGGTCCATGGCGATCAGGCAGAGCAGTTGCAGCAAATGGTTCTGCACCATGTCGCGGAGCTGGCCGGCCTGGTCGAAATAGCCCCAGCGGCCCTCGATCCCCACCTTTTCCGCCACGGTGATCTCCACGTGGCTGATGTGGTTCTGGTTCCACTGGGTCTCGAACAGGCTGTTGGCGAAGCGCAGGGCGATGAGGTTCTGCACCGTCTCCTTGCCCAGGTAATGGTCAATGCGGTAGATGCGGCTCTCCGGGAAGCAACAGGCCACGGCATCGTTGATCAACCGCGACGACTCCAGGTCGTGGCCGATGGGCTTCTCCAGCACCACCCGGGTACGGTCGCCGAGGCCAGCGTCCACCAGGTGCTGGCAGATGGCGCCGTACACCGAGGCGGGCGTGGCGAAGTACGCCACCAGGGGCAGGTCGCCGGCGGCCAGGTCGCTCAGGGTGCGGTAGGCGTCCGCCTGGCTGAAATCGAAGCTCAGGAAGGCCAGCCGGCCGCGGAAGCGCTCCCACACGTCGGGCGCCCATTCCTCGCTGGCCAGGTGCTCCTGCAGGCGCGTCTCGATCAGCGCGAAGTGGGCCTCGGCGTCCATCCCCTCCTCCCGGGCCAGGGCCAGGATGCGGGTATCGGCGTGAAGCAGGCGGGCGCTCTCCAGGCGGTACAGGGCGGGAATCAGCTTGCGCAGCGCGAGGTCGCCGGACGCGCCGAACAGGGCAAGCACACAAGGCGCTATGAACAGATTGGGCATATAGTTACCAACAATAGAGGGAGAGTCATCGGCTCTTCTCGCCATCGATTAAGGCAAAAATGTAGTAAAAAAACAACATTACTGCCTGAATCACGAGGTTGGTCCGTCCGGGCCATGACGTTAGGATAGCCCGCCGCCGTTTCTGTCCAGGGCGGGCCGAGCCGTACCTGCCGAGGAAACGATGAATAACCTGCTGGAACAGATCCAGGCGCGCCTGGAACAGATGAACAAAGCCGAGCGCAAGGTGGCCGAAGTGATCCTCGCCCGGCCGCAGCAGGCCACCCGCCTGAGCATCGCTGCCCTGGCCCAGGCGGCCCAGGTCAGCGAGCCGACGGTGAACCGCTTCTGCCGGGCCTTCGGCGTCAGCGGTTACCCGGAACTGAAGATCCAGCTGGCCCAGAGCCTGGCCAGCGGCGCGGCCTACGTCAGCCAGGCGGTGGAGCCCGACGACAGCGCCGAGGCCTACACACGGAAGATCTTCAGCAGCACCATCGCCGCCCTGGACAGCGCACGCCAGGTGATCGCACCCCAACGCATCGAGCGGGCGGTGGACCTGCTGAGCCAGGCGCGCCAGGTGCACTTCTGCGGCCTCGGCGCCTCCGCCGCGGTGGCCCTGGACGCCCAGCACAAGTTCTTCCGCTTCAACCTGGCCGCCAGCGCCCAGAGCGACGTGCTGATGCAACGCATGCTGGCGGCCGCCGCCCATACCGGCGACCTGTTTGTGATGATTTCCTACACCGGCCGCACCCGCGACCTGGTGGACGTGGCGCGCCTGGCCCGGGAGAACGGCGCCTCGGTGCTGGCCATGAGCGTCGCCAATTCCCCCCTGGCCAAGGCCAGCACCCTGTGCCTGGATCTGCCCCTGAGGGAAGACACCGACCTCTACATGCCCATGAGTTCTCGGATCGTCCAGCTCGCCCTGCTGGACGTGCTGGCCGCCGGCGTGACCCTGCGCCGTGGCGTGGACCACCAGCCCCACCTGCGCAAGATCAAAGAAAGCCTGCTGCCGACCCGCTACCCACCAGACGAGCCGGCCTGAGGCCATGTAGCGGGCGCAATGCGTCTGGTCCCAGCGAAGGCCGCCCGCCCCACCCCGTCGACGATCCCGACTAACTCAACGCCGCCCGCAGCCCCAGACGCACCCGTTCGCCGGGCGCGACGCTCAGGCCGCCGGGCCGGTAGGCCGCGGCGCCCACGCAAAGGAAGCGCTCGGCGTCGCCGCTCTCCAGCTGATCCAGGGCCCGGCTGCCCGGGTGCCAGACCAGGGTGCTGGCCCCGCCGGTCTTGTCGATGCGCAGGCGCCGCTGCCAGCCGCCGTCTTCCAGGATCAGCGAACCGGGCTGGTGGATCACCTGCTTGGCCGCCCCGCTGGGCCGCCAAGGGCTGGCCAGGGGATGCCCGGCGCTCAGGTCCACGCCTTGTAGCGACGTGCGGCTCAGGGCGCCGACCCGCCAGTAGGGCTGCAAGGCGCAACTGAACAGGCAGTCGCCGTCTTCCTCGTGGTAGCTGCACAGGTCCAGCTCGAAGCCGCGGCCCAGGCGCACGTCGAGGCGCAGGTGCCAGTCCTCCAGGTCCAGCTGCCAGGTCAGCGCCACCTTGAAGTCGTCGGCGTGGAGGTCCGCCAGGCGCCATTCCAGTAGCCGCGCCCAGCCATGCCGGGGTGCCTGGCGATCGAGGGGATGGCTGTCGAACCAGGGCCAGCAGACCACCACGCCGCCGCGGATCGCCACCGAACTGGGCCATTGCCCGGCGCACCAGAGCAGCGGACGCTCGCCCTGGGGCTGGAAGTGCAGGAGCTGCGCGCCCTGGCGGCTGAACACCGCCTGGCACAGGGGATGGTCGATCAACAGCAGGTCGCGGCGCTGGAAGCGCACCCAGTCGAACGGGCGCTTGCCGCCCATGGCGTGGAAGAAGCGCTGCAACGGATGGTCATGCACGCTGGACGGGGCGAGGCCGGCGCGTCTGCGCGTCCGGGCGGACGGGTCGTCGATCATGGAAGCCTGCGGGTCGGCGGGTGCAGGGCGCACACCGGTGGAAAGGCCGGATTGTCCACCGAAACGGCACTGGCGGCCACCGCTACGCCAAGATGCCGCTCAGGCGTGCCGCGCCAGCGCCTGCTCCAGGGCGATGCCAGCGCCGTACAACCCCGGATGCTCGGCCGTCATTACCCACACCGGCACCTCGGCCAGGTAGGCGCCGCTGGTCTTGCCGCGGGCGGCGAAGGCCTCGGCAAAACCGCTGCGCTGGAAGCGCTCCAGGAAGCGCGGCACGATCCCGCCGGTGACGTACACCCCGCCCAGGGCGCCGAGGGTCAGCACCGCGTTGCCGGCCACCCGCGCCAGCCAGTGGAAGAAGTGCTCCAGCACGGCGTCTGCCTGGGCATCGCCGGCCAGCGCCAGGGCCCCTACGTCCTCCGCGCGGGTGGCGCGGGGCGGCGTACCGTCCAGCGCGCAGCTCAGCTCGTAGAGGGTCTGCAGGCCGCTGCCGCACAGCACCCGCTCGGCGGAGACGTGGCCGTGCCGCTCGCGCAGTGCCTGCCAGAGCAGAAAGTCCCGTTCACTGGTCACCGGCAGGTCCACGTGGCCGCCCTCGCAGGGCAGCACCGCCCAGCGGCCCGCCTCCAGGGGCAGCAGGGCCCCGACCCCTAGGCCGGTGCCCGGCCCGATGATCAGCCGAGCGCGATCCGGCTGGGCGATCCCGGGGCGCACCTGAACCAAGTGTTCGGGCCCCAGGCGCGAGGCGGCCCAGGCCATGGTGGTGAAGTCGTTGACCAGCAGCAGGTGACGCAGGCCCAGCTCGGCGCAGAAGGCCTGGCGGTTGATGGTCCAGTGGTTGTTGGTGAAGCGGAAGTCCGCGGCGCCCACCGGGCCGGCGCAGGCCAGGCATACCGCGCTTACCGCGGAGACCGGCACGCCGGTGCGCTGCAGGTAGTCCAGCACCGCCTGCTCGGGGCGGGCGTAGTCGGCGCAGGCCAGCACCTGCACGGCCTGGGGGCGCTCGTCGCGCCACAGGGCGAAGCGGGCATTGGTACCGCCGATGTCGCCTACCAGGGTCACCCCGGTGGGCGGGGCTGCAACGGGGTCTTCGTTCATGGATCGGATCGCGGGTTCGGGGAGGCCGCCCGGCCGCGACGGGGCGTCGCGCCGGTCCTGGCATGTTGAGCGCGGATCAGCGCAAGGCGTTCAATGTGGCGCTGAAGCTGCAGGCGCCCTCTTCCGCGCTGCTCATGGCACCGCGCATGAAGGCGAACAGCTCGCGGCCGAAGCCGATGCCCGGGTCGGTCGGCGGCGCGGCCGGGATACGGGCCTCCCATTCCGCCGGGTCCACCAGCACCTTCAGCTCGCCCTTCACCCCGTCGACCCGCACCCGGTCGCCGTCGCGAATCCGCGCCAGCGGGCCGCCCTTGAGGGCCTCGGGGCTGAGGTGGATGGCCGAGGGCACCTTACCGGACGCGCCGGACATGCGCCCGTCGGTGACCAGTGCCACCTTGAAGCCACGGTCCTGCAGCACGCCGAGGAAGGGCGTCAGCTTGTGCAGTTCCGGCATGCCGTTGGCGGCGGGCCCCTGGAAGCGCACCACGGCGACGAAGTCCCGCTCCAGCTCGCCGGCCTTGAATGCCTCCGCCAGCTGCGTCTGGTCGTGGAAGACCCGGGCCGGCGCCTCCACCACCTGGTGCTCCGGCGCCACCGCCGACACCTTCATCACGCCCCGGCCAAGGTTGCCTTCCATCACCCGCAGGCCACCCTCGTGAGAGAACGGGTTGGACACCGGTCGCAGGATGGCCTCGTCGAGGCTGCCCACCGGGCCGTCGCGCCAGGCCAGTTGGCCGTCCTGCAGCACGGGCTCCTGGGTGTAGCGGTGCAGGCCGCGCCCCACCACGGTGTTGACGTCCTCGTGGAGCAGTTCGCCCTCCAGCAACTGGCGGATCAGGTAGGCGGTGCCGCCGGCGGCCTGGAACTGGTTGATGTCGGCCTGGCCGTTGGGGTAGATGCGCGCCAGGGTCGGCACCACCGCCGACAGGTCGGCCATGTCCTGCCAGGTGAGCTGGATGCCGGCGGACTGGGCCACCGCTACCCAGTGCAGGGTGTGATTGGTGGAGCCGCCGGTGGCCAGCAGCATCACCACGGCGTTGACCAGGGCCCGCTCGTCGACGATCTCCGCCAGGGGCCGGTACTCGCCGTTCTCCGGCGTCGAGCGGCACAGCTGGCGGGTCGCCTCGCGGGTCAGTTCGTCCCGCAGGGGCAGGTCCGGGTTGACGAAGGAGGCCCCCGGCAGGTGCAGGCCCATCACTTCCATCAGCATCTGGTTGGTGTTCGCCGTGCCGTAGAAGGTGCAGGTGCCGGGGCTGTGGTAGGACTTCATCTCCGACTCAAGCAGTTCCTCGCGGCTGGCTTTTCCCTCGGCGAAGCGCTGGCGCACGGCGGCCTTTTCCTTGTTGGAGAGCCCGGTGGGCATCGGCCCGCCGGGGACGAAGACGATCGGCAGGTGGCCGAAGCGCAGCGCGCCGATCAGCAGACCGGGGACGATCTTGTCGCAGATGCCCAGGCACAGCGCGGCGTCGAACATGTTGTGGGACAGGGCGATGGCGGTGCCCATGGCGATCACGTCGCGGCTCGCCAGGGACAGCTCCATGCCCGGCTCGCCCTGGGTCACACCGTCGCACATGGCCGGCACACCGCCGGCGAACTGGGCGGTGCAGCCCATCTCGTGGGCCGCCGCCTTGATCACCGCGGGGAAGCGCTCGTAGGGCTGGTGGGCGGACAGCATGTCGTTGTAGGCCGAGACGATGCCCAGATTGGCCTGGTTCATCAGCCGCAGGCGCTGCTTGTCGCCCTCGCCGCAGCCGGCGACACCGTGGGCGAAGTTGCCACAGGGCAGCGTGCCACGGTGCGGGCCCCGGCTGCCGGCAGCCTGCACTAGCTCCAGGTAGCGCTGCCGGGTCGCCTCGCTGCGGAGCTGGATGCGACGGGTGACTTCGAGGACTCGCGGATTCATGGCTATTCTCACGGACGGAGTGGATGTAGTTTTTATAACAAAAAATTCAGACAAAACCTCGGTAGATAGCCCATGCTTACCGACAAATAGTTATGGTAACCAACAAAGGAACGTCTTCATGGCCATTCGTCTCGCCATCAACGGCTTCGGCCGGGTCGGTCGCAACGTCCTGCGCGCCCTGCACGAGCATCCCCAGCGCGACCAGCTGGAGATCGTCGCCATCAACGACCTCGGCGACGCGCGGATCAATGCCCACCTCCTGAAATACGACAGCGTCCACGGCATCTTCCCCGCCGAGGTGCGCCATGACGAGGAGGCGCTGTGGGTCGATGGCACGCGCATCGCCATCACCGCCGAGCAGGACCCCGCGCAACTGCCCTGGAAAAGTCTAGACGTCGATATCGTCCTGGAGTGCACCGGACGTTTCACCCAGCGCGACAAGGCGGCCGCCCACCTGCAGGCGGGTGCGAAGAAGGTGCTGATCTCGGCCCCCGGCAAGGGCGCCGATGCCACGGTGGTCTACGGGGTCAACGACGACGTGCTGCGCCAGTCCCAGCAGGTCGTCTCCAACGCCTCCTGCACCACCAACTGCCTGGCACCGGTGGTCCAGGTGCTGCAGCGGGAACTGGGCATCGAGAGCGGGCTGATGACCACCATCCACGCCTACACCAACGACCAGAACCTGTCGGACGTCTACCACAAGGACATCTACCGGGCACGCTCGGCGACCCAGTCGATGATCCCCACCAAGACCGGCGCGGCCGAAGCGGTGGGTCTGGTGCTGCCGGACCTGGCGGGTAAACTCACCGGCCTGGCGGTGCGGGTGCCGCTGATCAACGTGTCCTTGGTGGACCTGACGGTGCTGGTGCAGCGCGATACCAGCGTCGAAGAGGTCAACCAGCTGTTCCGCGCCGCCACCGAGGGTTCGGCCACCTTCGGCTACAACGACGCGCCCCTGGTGTCCTGCGATTTCAACCACGACCCTCGCTCGTCCATCTTCGACGCCAACCACACCAAGGTCAGCGGCCGGATGGTCAAGGTCATGGCCTGGTACGACAACGAGTGGGCGTTCTCCTGGCGCATGCTGGACACCAGCCTGGCCTGGTGGAACGCCGCGCCCTGATCGTCAGGACGCCGGATCGTCGGGCGGCGGGGACGGGATGACCGTCACCGGCTCGACGACGGCGCCCGCGGCGTAGGTGTCGGAACGCTTGTACAGGGCGTGGACATGGCGCAGCAGCACCATGATCACTGCCGCCACCGGCAGCGCCAGCAATACGCCGGTGAAACCGAACAGCTGGCCGCCGGCCAGCACGGCGAAGATCACCGCCACCGGGTGCAGGCCGATGCGGTCGCCCACCAGCAGCGGGGTCAGCAGCATGCCTTCCAGGGCCTGGCCGACGCCGAACACCGCCATCACCCCCAGCATCGGGTACAGTTCGAAGCCGCCATGCTGGAACAGCACCGCAACGATGGCCGAGCCGAATCCCACCACGAAGCCCATGTAGGGCACGATGCTCGCCAGCCCCGCCAGCACGCCGATCAGCAACCCCAGGTCGAGGCCGACGACCATCAGCCCCACCGCATAGATCGCCCCCAGGGCCAGCATCACCAGCAACTGGCCACGGATGAACGCCCCCAGCACCTCGTGGCATTCCCCGGCCAGCCCCACTACCTGCTGCTCGCGGCTGCGCGGCAGCAGGCCCTGCAGCTTGGCCATCATCAGGTCCCAGTCCCGCAGCAGGTAAAAGCACACCACCGGGATCAGCAGCAGGTTGCCCAGCCACGCCAGCAGGGCCAGCCCCGAGGCCGTGGCCTGGCTGAGCACCACGCTGACGATGTCGGTGGTCTGGTCCAGGTGGGAGGACAGCGCGGTCTTGAGCCGGTCGAAGCGCCAGAACCCCTCGGCCAGGCCGAAGCGGGCCTGCACCCAGGGCAGCGCCACGTGCTGCAGCCAGTCCAGCATCTGCGGCAGCATCTGGTAGAGCTTCACCAACTGCTTGCCGAGCATCGGCACCAGCACCACCAGCAGGACCAGCCAGAGCGCGGTGAACAGGGCGAACACCGCCACCACGCCCCAGGTGCGGGACAGGCCGGCGCGCTCCAGGCGGTCCACCAGCGGGTCGCCCAGGTAGGCCAGCAGCATCGCCACCAGGAACGGCGAGAGGATCGGCGAGATCAGGTAGATCAGCCAGCCGGCGAACAGCAGGCCGGCCAGCCACAGCCAACGACGGGAATCGGACATGGAGCGCGTCCTCGAAAAAAGGGGCGGGGGCGGAGGCTGGCTTCAGCGGAAGCGCAGCACCCCGTCGTTGGCGGCCGGAGCCGGAGCGGGCTGGCCCTCGGCGGGGGCGGGTGCCGGCTCGCCGGTGACCTCCTGCAGGTGCGCCAGGGCCAGCTGCGCGCGCAGCTGTTCGACGGTGGCGGTAACCCGGTAGCGCAGGCGGTCGCCGTCCACCTGCAGCAGGCGCCCACCCAAGGGGGTCAGCAGACGCTCCAGCTCGGCGTAGCGGCTCAGGTCGACGCCCTGCACCTCCACGGTGAGGTCGCTGCCGGCGCCTGGCGCGGTGACGAAACGCGGCGCCAGCCGCTCGGCCACTGCCAGCATCACTGCATCCGCCACGGCCGCCGGGTTGGCGCCCTCGGCGCTGCCCTGCTCGGCACTTTCCCCCAGCCACAGCCGCCATTGGGCGTGCCAGGCACCGTTTTCCTCGCGGGCATGGACCGCCAACAGGGCATCCGCGGCATAGCGCTCGGAGACCGGCCGCAAGGCGTCCGGCTGGGCGGCTTCCAGGGCCTCGGGGGTCGCCACCAGTTGTTCGCTGAGGTCCGCCAGCGGCAGCCGCAGCGGCAGGCCACGGTAATCGCCCGCCGTGCGCAGCGCGCCGCCGGCCTCCTGGCCATCGCCCACCAGGGTGGCGCCGTCGGCGTTCTCGTTGAGCCACCAGACCAGCAGGCTCGGGCGGTTGGCGCCCCACAGCGGCAGCCCGGCCTGGCGCAGGCTGCGGTCGGTGCTGACCGGGTCGAACTCCACCACCAGGGCGTCGCCCTCGTAGGCGTACTGGCCGATGACCTGCTGGGGGTCCTTGCGCAACCCGGCCAGGGCCGGGTTCTCCGCCGCCTTGCGGTCGCCGGTCAGACGCACCAGCAGCGCGTCGAGGGCACGCGCCAGGCCCTGGTCGCGGGCCTCGGGCTGTTGGCTGGAGACGGGCTCGCGCACCTGGTAGAGGGTGGTGACGTTCTCGGCCAGGGCCGACAGGCTGGACAGCGACAGGCTCAGGACAAGCAGGCGGGCGATGGCGCGCATGGGACTCTCGCAGTTCGACGGCGAAAAAGGCTTATACCTTAAACAGCCGCCCGGCAGGCGGCAACCGAACGCCCATGGGCCGGGGCCGCCGCGATGGCCGCTCACCGGCAAGCCTGATAAAATCCGCCGCCTTCGCAGACCGGCGGACACGCCGCCGACCCGACTTTCCTTCAAGGGCCTGGATCATGAGCAAGCAACCCTCCCTCAGCTACAAGGACGCCGGTGTCGACATCGACGCCGGCGAAGCGCTGGTCGAGCGCATCAAGGGCGTGGCCAAGCGCACCGCGCGCCCCGAGGTGATGGGCGGGCTGGGCGGGTTCGGCGCCCTCTGCGAGATTCCCGCCGGCTACAAGCAGCCGGTGCTGGTCTCCGGCACCGACGGGGTCGGCACCAAGCTGCGCCTGGCCCTGAACCTGAACAAACACGACAGCATCGGCCAGGACCTGGTGGCCATGTGCGTCAACGACCTGGTGGTGTGCGGCGCCGAGCCGCTGTTCTTCCTCGACTACTACGCCACCGGCAAGCTCAACGTCGACGTGGCCGCCACCGTGGTCACCGGGATCGGCGCCGGCTGCGAGCTGGCCGGCTGCTCCCTGGTGGGCGGCGAGACCGCCGAGATGCCCGGCATGTACGAGGGCGAGGACTACGACCTGGCCGGCTTCTGCGTCGGCGTGGTGGAAAAGGCCGAGATCATCGACGGTTCGAAAGTGGTGGCCGGCGACGCCCTGATCGCCCTGCCCTCCTCCGGCCCCCACTCCAACGGCTACTCGCTGATCCGCAAGATCATCGAGGTGTCTGGTGCCGACATCGAAGCCACCGACCTGGATGGCAAGAAACTGACAGACCTGCTGATGGCGCCGACCCGCATCTACGTCAAGCCGCTGCTGCAGCTGATCAAGCGCACCGGCGCGGTCAAGGCCATGGCCCACATCACCGGCGGCGGCCTGCTGGACAACATCCCGCGCGTGCTGCCCGACGGCGCCCAGGCGCTGATCGACGTGGCCAGCTGGGAGCGCCCGGCGGTGTTCGACTGGCTGCAGGCCCAGGGCAACGTCGACGAGCACGAGATGCACCGCGTGCTCAACTGCGGTGTCGGCATGGTCATCTGCGTCGCCCAGCAGGACGTCGAGGCGGCGCTCCAGGCCCTGCGCGAAGCAGGCGAGCAGCCTTGGGTGATCGGTCGCATCGGCGAGGCCGCCGACGACGCGCCGCGCGTCGTGCTGAACAACCTGAAAGGCCGCTGATGGCGACACCCTGCAATGTGGTGGTGCTGATCTCCGGCGGCGGCAGCAACCTGCAGGCGCTGATGGACAGCATCGGCACCGGCGACGTGCCCGCCCGCATCACGGCCGTGCTCTCCAACCGTGCCGATGCCTACGGCCTGCGCCGCGCTGAACAGGCCGGCATCGAGACCGTGGTGCTGGACCACAAGGCCTACGAGGGCCGCGAGGCCTTCGATGCGGCGCTGATCCAGGCCATCGACGCCCGCGGCGCCGACCTGGTGGTGCTGGCCGGCTTCATGCGCATCCTCAGCGCCGGCTTCGTCCGCCACTACGAAGGCCGCCTGCTGAACATCCATCCGTCGTTGCTGCCCAAGCACAAGGGCCTGCACACCCACCAGCGCGTGCTGGAGGCAGGCGAGGCCGAACACGGCTGCAGCGTGCACTTCGTCACCGAGGAACTCGATGGGGGGCCCTTGGTCGTACAGGCGGTGATCCCGGTCCGGCCGGACGACACCCCGGAAAGCCTCGCCCAACGCGTTCACGTGCAGGAACACCTCATCTATCCGCTGGCCGTGCGCTGGTTCGCCGAAGGCCGCTTGCGCCTCGGCGTCGCCGGTGCCGAACTGGACGGTGAACCGCTACCGGCCAGCGGCCGGTCGATTCGTCATTAGGAGACTCGCCAATGCGTCGTGCCTTGCTCTTGCTCCTCGCCTGCTTCGCCCTGCCCGTGGTGGCAGCGGAACCGGCCGAGCCCAAACCCTTCACCGCCAGCTACACCGCGGACTGGAAGCAGGTGCCGTTCAGCGGCACCGCCGGCCGCAGCCTGAAGAAGCTCGACGACGGGCGCTGGCAGCTGGATTTCGAAGCCTCCATGCTGGTGGCCAGCCTCAGCGAAGTGAGCAGCTTCCGCATGGAGAAAGGCGTCTTCCTGCCGCAGAACTACCGCCTCAACCGCAATGGCCTGGGCAAGGGCAAGCAGGTCGAGCTGGACTTCGACTGGAGCCAGAAGCAAGTCATCGGCAATGACCGCGGCGAACCGGTGCGGCAACTGCTCAACCGCGGCCTGCTGGACAAGTCTACCTACCAGATGGCCCTGCAGCACGACGTGGCCGCCGGCAAGAAGAGCATGAGCTACCAGGTGATCGACGGCGAAGACATCGAGACCTACGACTTCCGCGTCCTCGGCGAGGAGCGGGTCGACACCCAGGCCGGCACCGTGGACGCCATCAAGGTGGAGCGGGTCCGCGACCCGACCCAGAGCTCCCGCAAGACCGTGCTGTGGTTCGCCAAGGACTGGGACTTCCTGCTGGTGCGCCTGCACCAGGTGGAGAAGGACGGCAAGGAGTACCAGATCATGCTCAAGGAGGGCACGGTGGGCGGCAGGAAGGTGGTGGGCGCCGCCTCCTGATCCCACCCCTCATGAAAAAAGCCGGGCTAGCCCGGCTTTTTTTCGTCTGCGATCAGCGGCTTACCACATGAGGTCGTCGGGGACCTTGTAGGCGGCGTAGGGGTCGTCGGCATCCGGCTCTTCGGTGGAGGTGTTGAGCAGCACCACGCGACGCGGGTCGCGTTCCTGGATCTTCAGCGCCGCATCGCGCGGGATGACCTCGTAGCCGCCGCCATGGCGCACGATGGCCAGGGAGCCGCGGCTCAATTTGTCGCGCATCAGGGCGTTCACCGAGAGGCGCTTGACCTTCTTCTCGTCGACGAAGTTGTAGTAGTCCTCGGTGGTCAGCTTCGGCAGGCGGCTGCTCTCGATCAGTTGCTTGACCTGGGCGATCCGCGCCTTCTGGTCGGCCTTTTCCTGCTGCTGGCGATTCAGCTCCTGGTCCCGCGCGGCCTTTTCCGCGCGCGCCTGCAAGGCGGCCTGGCGCTGGGTATCGTCCTTCTCCACCTGGTTCTTGTGCTCCAGGCGCTGCTGCTTCTGTTTCTGCTTGGTGGCCTGCTTGGCCTGCTTCTCGTTGACCAGGCCGGCTTTCAGCAGCTGGTCGCGCAATGACATGCTCATCGTTAACGAATCATCCGGCATCCAGGGTGAGGGGTTCGTCGAATCGGGTTCGTCGACGGTCGACCATCCTCCGGCTTGCGCCGTCGATGCGCAAGACCCGGTGGACATCCCGGCCCCTGGCGGCGACACTTCGCCTCCTCCCGCACCACCCTCGGTAGCCCCATGACCGCTTCACTCGCCGCCAAGCTTTCCCTCGTCGGGCTGTTCGTCGCCAGCGTGCTGTTCGTGCACCTGCGCGGGCGCGCCCGCCTGCCGTTCCTGCGCCAGCTGGTGAACTACTCGGCGCTGTTCGCGCCCTACAACTCGCTGATGTACCTGTTCTCCGCCACGCCGTCCCGGCCGTACCTGGAGCGCCGTGACTTTCCCGAGCTGGACCTGCTGCGCGACAACTGGGAAACCATCCGCGACGAGGCCATGCAGTTGTTCGACGAGGGCTACATCCGCGCGGCGCTGCACGACAACGAGGCGGGCTTCGGTTCGTTCTTCAAGAAAGGCTGGAAACGGTTCTACCTGACCTGGTACGACGGCGCACTGCCCTCGGCCCAGCGCCTGTGCCCGAAGACCGTGGCGCTGCTGGAGCAGATCCCCCGGGTGAAGGGCGCGATGTTCACCCTGCTGCCCGGCCCCGGTCACCTGAACCCCCACCGCGACCCCTTCGCCGGCTCGCTGCGCTATCACCTGGGCCTCGCCACCCCCAACTCCGACGCCTGCCGCATCTACGTGGATGGCCAGCCCTACGCCTGGCGCGACGGCGAGGACGTGATGTTCGACGAGACCTACGTGCACTGGGTGAAGAACGAGACCGAGGTGACCCGGGTCATCCTGTTCTGCGACGTGGAGCGGCCGCTGCCGGAGCCGATTCGCACGATCAACCGCTGGATCAGTGGCGTGCTGGGCCGGGCCACCGCGCCGCAGAACGTCGAGGGCGAACGGGTCGGCGCGATCAACCGGGCCTACGGCGGCTTCAAGCGCTTCGGCAACCTGATCGGCAGCCAGGTGAAGCGTTTCAAGCGGCGCTCGCCCCGGGCCTACAAAATCCTCAAGCCCATCCTGGCGGTCGCCCTGCTGACCCTGCTCGGCTGGTGGATCGTTCGCTGAGCCTCAGCAGGTCGGGGCGCCGCGCTCCTGGCGCTTCGCCTCGACCCACAGGGCCTCCAGTTCGTCCAGTTCGCAACGCTCCACGGCCCGACCCTCGCGCCGCAGGCTGTCCTCGATGAAGCGGAAGCGCCGCTCGAACTTGCGGCTGGCGGCCCGCAGCGCTGCCTCTGGCTCCACCGCCAGGTGGCGTGCCAGGTTCACCACGACGAACAGCAGGTCGCCCACTTCGTCTTCGATGTCCGCCTGGTGATTGCGGCTCATCGCCTCCAGCACCTCTTCCAACTCCCCGCGCACCGCGTCCACCACCGGCAGGGCGTCCGGCCAGTCGAAGCCGACCTGGGCGGCGCGTTTCTGCAGCTTCGCCGCGCGACTCAGGGCCGGCAGCGCGGTGGGCACGTCGTCCAGCAGCGACAACTGCTCCGGGGCCGCCGCCTTTTCCGCCCGCTCCTCCGCCTTCAGGTCCTCCCAGCGCCGCTTCACCGCTGCCTCGTCCAGGCGCGGGGCATCCGGGGCGCCGTACAGGTCGCCGTCGGGGAATACGTGGGGATGGCGGCGGACCAGCTTGCGGGTGATGGCGTCCACCACCGTGGCGAACTCGAAGCGCCCCTCCTCCCGGGCCAGCTGGCTGTAGTAGACGACCTGGAACAGCAGGTCGCCCAGCTCGCCGGGCAGGTGGTCGAAGTCGCCCCGCTCGATGGCATCGGCGACCTCGTAGGCCTCTTCCAGGGTATGGGGGACGATGCTGGCGTAGTCCTGCTTGAGGTCCCAGGGACAGCCGTGCTGCGGGTCGCGCAAGCGCGCCATCAGGTGCAGGAGGTCGTCGAGTCGGTACATGGCGAGGTCCTGTGGAAGGAAGGCGCCGGGCACGGGGGTGCCCGGCGGGAGACGGTCAGGCGGCGCGGTTGCGCCGCGCTTCGATGACATTGGGCAACTGGGCGATGCGCGCCAGCAGGCGGCCGAGGGCGTCGAGGCCGGGAATCTCGATGGTCAGCAGCATCGAGGCGGTGTTGTCGTCCTTGTTGGACCGGGTGTTGACCGCCAGGACGTTGATCCGGTCGTTGAGCAACACCTGGGAAACGTCCCGCAGCAGACCGGAGCGATCGAAGGCGCGGACGACGATGTCCACCGGGTAGGTCTGCACCGGCACCGGTCCCCAGTTCACCTGGATGATCCGTTCCGGCTCGCGGGCCTCCAGCTGCAGCACCGAGGCGCAGTCCTGGCGGTGGATGCTGACGCCGCGGCCCTGAGTGATGTAGCCGACGATGGGATCGCCGGGCAGCGGCTGGCAGCAGCCGGCCATCTGCGTGAGCAGGTTGCCGACGCCCTGGATCTGGATGTCGCCGCGCTTGCCATGGCCGACCTTGCTGGGCTTGCGCGGGATCAGCTCCAACTGCTCGTTGCCGCGCTCCGGCTCCACCAGGGACTGGGCGTAGCCCACCACATGGGCCAGGCGCAGGTCGCCGGCGCCGAGGGCGGCGAACATGTCGTCGGCGGTCTTGTAGTTGGCCTTCTCCGCGACCTTCTCGAAGTCCACCGGCGGCAACGCCAGGCGCGCCAGTTCGCGCTCCAGCATGGCCTTGCCGGCGGCGACGTTCTGGTCCCGGGCCTGCAGCTTGAACCAGTGGACGATCTTCGCCCGGGCACGGGACGTGGTGATGTAGCCCAGGTTGGGGTTGAGCCAGTCGCGGCTGGGGGCGCCCTGCTTGCCGGTGATGATCTCCACCTGCTCGCCGGTCTGCAGGCTGTAGTTGAGGGGCACGATGCGCCCGTTGATCTTGGCACCCCGGCAGTTGTGGCCGATCTCGGTATGGACCCGGTAGGCGAAGTCCAGGGGCGTCGCCCCCTTGGGCAGGTCGATGGCGTGGCCATCGGGAGTGAACACATAAACCCGGTCGGGCTCTATGTCGACCCGCAACTGGTCGGCCAGGCCGCCGATGTCGCCCAGCTCCTCGTGCCATTCGAGGACCTGGCGCAGCCAGGAAATCTTCTCTTCGTAGTGGTTGGAGCTGGCCTTGACGTCGGTGCCCTTGTAGCGCCAGTGGGCGCAGACCCCCAGCTCGGCCTCCTCGTGCATGGAATAGGTGCGGATCTGCACCTCCAGCACCTTGCCGTCGGGGCCGATCACCGCGGTGTGCAGGGAGCGGTAGCCGTTTTCCTTGGGGTTGGCGATGTAGTCGTCGAATTCCTTGGGGATGTGCCGCCACAGGGTGTGCACGATGCCCAGAGCGGTGTAGCAATCCCGCACCTCCGGCACCAGCACGCGCACCGCGCGCACGTCGTAGATCTGGCTGAATTCCAGGCCCTTGCGCTGCATCTTCCGCCAGATGGAATAGATGTGCTTGGCGCGGCCGCTGATGTCGGCCTTGATGCCGGTGGCGGTGAGTTCGTCGCGCAGCTGCTGCATGACCGTGGCGATGTACTGCTCGCGGTCCAGGCGGCGCTCGTGCAGCAGCTTGGCGATCTGCTTGTACTGGTCCGGCTCCAGGTAGCGGAAGGACAGGTCCTCCAGCTCCCACTTGATGTGGCCGATGCCCAGCCGGTGGGCCAGGGGCGCGTAGATGTCGAACACTTCCCGGGCGACCCGGTGGCGCTTCTCGTCGTCGGCATTCTTCACCGCGCGGATCGCGGAGGTGCGCTCGGCCAGCTTGATCAGCGCCACCCGCACGTCGTCGACCATCGCCACCAGCATCTTGCGCAGGTTCTCCACCTGCACCTGGGTGCCCAGCACCAGGGTCTGCCGCGGGCTCAGGCTGGTGCTGATGGCGGCCATGCGCAGCACGCCCTCCACCAGCTTGGCCACCACCGGGCCGAAGCGCTGCTGCACCGTGGCCAGGGGAATCTTGCCCTCGCGCACGCCGCGGTATACCACCGCGGCCACCAGGGAATCCTGGTCGAGCTTGAGGTCGGCGAGGATCTCGGCGATTTCCAGCCCGAAGTGGAAGCTGCTGCCGCCCTCGACCCAGGCATGCTGCGCCGGGTTGTCCGGCTGCTCGGCTTCGCGGGCGAATTCGCACGCCTCCCTGAGCGCCGCCCGGTCGAGCACCGGGTCGAGGCCGCAGACGTGGTCGAGCCACGCGTCGAGGTTGATGCTGCCGTCGTGGTTGACCGGCTGGTTCGCTCTCACCTGTACCATCTGAACACCTTCCCTACGGCATGCGCCAGACATGCCGAACGTACGCCAGCCTTCTCCGGGCCGGTCGGATTGACATCAGAGGGCGCGATTCCCTTGCACCCTTGTGACACCGAATGTGTCACTCGCCGGTCGGGTCAACCCGCCCGGCGCACGAACAAGGCCATGGCTTCGGCATGGGCCGTCTGCGGGAACATGTCGAGCAGTCCCGCACGCACCAGGCGAAAGCCCTGCCGCACCAGTTCCGCGGCGTCCCGGGCCAGGGTCGCCGGGTTGCAGGACACGTACAGCACCCGCTGCGCGCCCAGCCGTTCCATCTGTTGCACCACCTCGAAAGCACCGTCCCGGGGCGGGTCCAGCAGCACCGCGTCGAAGCCGCCGGCAGCCCAGGGCATTTCGGCAAGCGCCTTCGACAGGTCGGCCTGGTAAAAGTGCAGGTTGCCCAGGCCGTTCGCCGCAGCGTTCTCCCGGGCCCTCGCCACCATCGTGTCCACGCCCTCCACCGCCACCACCTCGCGGGCTTCCCGCGCCAGCGGCAGGGCGAAATTGCCCAGGCCGCAGAACAGGTCCAGCACCCGCTCGCCGGGCTGGACCGCCAGCCAGGCCAGCGCCTGCTCCACCATCGCCTGGTTGATCCCGGCGTTCACCTGCACGAAATCACCGGGCCGGTATTGCAGCGACAGCGTTCCCAAAAAGTAGCCCAAGCGCGTGCCGGGCCGGTCGGCTGCCGGCTCGCCGGTACCCTGCAGCCAGAGCTGGGCGTCATGCGCCGCGCAGAAGGCCCGCAGCCGGTCCAGGTCCGCCGTCCCCAGGGGCGCGGTATGCCGCAGCAGCACGGCCTGGGCATCGCCGTCGAACAGCTCGACGTGGCCCACGGCCTGGGGCTTGTCCAGGCTGCGCAACACCGCCGGTAACGCTTCGGCCAGTGTTTGCAAGGGACGTACCAGCACCGGGCATTCTTCAATGGAGACGATGGCCTGGCTGGCGGCGGCGCGGAACCCCACGTCCAGGCGGTTCGCCTTGGCATCCCAGCGCACCGCCAGGCGGGCGCGGCGCCGGTAGCCGAATTCCGGCCCGCTCAGGGGCGCAGCCCACTCGTCGGGCTCCAGCCGGGCGACCCGGGCGAGTTGGTCGGCCAGGCTCTGCTGCTTCAGGGCCAGTTGGTCGGCGTGGGGCAGGTGCTGCAGGGTGCAGCCGCCGCAGACCCGGGCATGCCGGCAGGGCTCGGGACGGCGGGGCTCGCGGGCTTCCAGCAGGCGTTCGAGGCGCGCCTCCACCACCTGGGCGCGGGCGCCCAGCACCCGGGCCTCGACCCGCTCGCCCGGCAGGGCGCCAGCGACAAACCAGGTGCGGCCGCCCTCGTGGGCAATGCCGCGGCCGTCCGGCGCCAGGCGCTCGACCGACAGCACCTGCTTCTTGCCCACGGGAAGCGCGGGAGCGCGGGCGCCGCCACTGGGCTGGAAGCGCAGCCCGGCGTTACGTTTGGCCATCGATGCGAACACTCATGTGAAGCGGCTCCCGCGCGGGGAGCGGTCGACGGGCGTCCTCGGACGCCCGGTTTCAATCCTCGGGCTGATCGTAGATCCCGGTGGACAGGTAGCGGTCGCCGCGGTCGCAGATGATTGCCACCATCACCGCGTTTTCCACCTCCCGGGACAGCCGCAGCATCGCCGCCACCGCGCCGCCGGAGGACACGCCGCAGAAGATGCCTTCCTCACGGGCCAGCCGGCGCATGGTGTCTTCGGCCTCGCGCTGGGCCATGTCGATGACCCGGTCCACCCGCTCGGCCTGGTAGATGCTCGGCAGGTACTCCTGGGGCCAGCGACGGATGCCGGGGATCGCGGCGCCTTCCTGGGGCTGCAGGCCGACGATCTGGATCGCCGGGTTCTGCTCCTTGAGGTAACGCGACACCCCCATGATGGTGCCGGTGGTGCCCATGGAGCTGACGAAATGGGTGACGCTGCCGCCGGTCTGGCGCCAGATCTCCGGGCCAGTGCCGTGGTAGTGGGCTTCCGGGTTGTCGCCGTTGGCGAACTGGTCGAGCACCTTGCCCTGGCCGCTGGACTGCATGGACAGCGCCAGGTCCCGAGCACCCTCCATGCCCTCGTCCTTGCTCACCACGATCAGCTCGGCGCCGTAGGCGGTCATCGCCGCCTTGCGCTCGGCGCTCATGTTGTCCGGCATGATCAGCACCATGCGGTAGCCCTTGATGGCCGCCGCCATGGCCAGGGCGATCCCGGTGTTCCCGGAAGTCGCCTCGATCAGGGTGTCGCCGGGCTGGATCGCCCCGCGGTTTTCGGCCCGGGTGATCATCGACAGGGCCGGGCGGTCCTTCACCGAGCCGGCCGGGTTGTTGCCCTCCAGCTTCACCAGCAGGGTGTTGGACGTGTCGCCGGGCAGGCGTTGCAGGCGCACCAGCGGCGTGTTGCCGATGCAGTCGGCGATGGTCGGATACTGCAGGGTCATGGTGGGCTCACGATCCGGGCGACTGAAAAAGGGCGCCCATGATACCGGCAAACCCGGCGGGTCCATATTGCATCGCGTTGTCTGCTTATTTCATAAGGAAATAACGGACCGGCGAAACGACGGCGGAGACGACTGCAGCGCCGGTATTTCGCCCCGTGGCGACGGCCGGTTCCCGGAAAGCCAACGGCGCGGCGACTCACCTTCGACGAATGGTTACACTGCGGACATCTTTACAGGGCAAGGAGAAGCGCCAGTGTTCCAGGATCTCGGCATCAAGGGCCGCGTGCTGCTTCTCACCCTGTTGCCCACCACCCTACTGGCGCTGGTCCTGGGCGGTTACTTCACCTGGATGCAGCTGAGCGACATGCAGACCCAGCTGCTGCAGCGCGGCGAGATGATCGCCGAACAGCTGGCGCCCCTGGCCGCGCCGTCCCTCGCCAGCAAGGACGGCGTGCTGCTGGAGCGCATCGCCAACCGAGCCCTGGACCAGCCGGACGTACGCGCGGTGAGCTTCCTCGACACCGAGCGGCGGCGCCTCTCCTACGCCGGGCCGAGCATGCTCAACCAGGTCCCCAGCGGGGACGGCAACCACGTCGCCCTGATCAGCAGCGCCGACGCCACGCGCTTCCTGCTGCCGGTATTCGGCCGCCATCGCTCCCTGTCCCTGGACGACGATTCCGACGCCGACCAACTGCTGGGTTGGGTGGAACTGGAGCTGTCCCACCAGGGCACCCTGCTGCGGGGCTACCGCAGCCTGTTCGCCAGCCTGCTGCTGATCGCCACGGGGCTGGCGGTCACGGCGCTGCTGGCGGTGCGCATGGCCCGCTCCATCAACGAACCGCTGTGGCAGATCAAGCTGGGCGTGGCGCAGTTGAAAGAGGGCCGCCTGGAAACCCGCCTGCCGGCCCTGGGCAGCCACGAACTGGACGAAGTCGCCAGCGGCATCAACCGCATGGCCGAGGCGCTGCAGAGCGCCCAGGAAGAACTGCAACACAACATCGACCAGGCCACCGAAGACGTGCGGCAGAACCTGGAGACCATCGAGATCCAGAACATCGAGCTGGACCTGGCACGCAAGGAGGCCCTGGAAGCGAGTCGGGTGAAGTCGGAATTCCTCGCCAACATGAGCCACGAAATCCGTACGCCCCTCAACGGCATCCTCGGCTTCACCAACCTGCTGATGAAGAGCGAGCTGAGTCCGCGCCAGCAGGACTACCTGTCCACCATCGGCAAGTCCGCCGACAGCCTGCTGGGCATCATCAACGAAATCCTCGACTTCTCGAAGATCGAGGCCGGCAAGCTGGTGCTGGAAAGCATCCCGTTCAACCTGCGCGACCTGATCCAGGAAACCCTCACCATCCTCGCCCCGGCCGCCCACGACAAGCAGCTGGAGCTGGTCAGCCTGATCTACCGCGACACCCCGCTGCAGTTGGTGGGCGACCCGCTGCGCCTGAAGCAGGTGCTGACCAACCTGGTGAGCAACGCCATCAAGTTCACCCGCGAAGGCACCATCGCCGTGCGCGCCATGCTGGAAGACGAGAGCAACGACGGCCGCGCGGCCCTGCGCATCAGCGTGCAGGACAGCGGCATCGGCCTGAGCGACGAAGACCTGCGGGCGCTGTTCCAGGCCTTCAGCCAGGCGGACAACTCGCTGTCGCGGCAGGCCGGCGGCACCGGGCTGGGGCTGGTCATCTCCAAGCGCCTGATCGAGCAGATGGGCGGCGAGATCGGCGTGTCCAGCACGCCGGGGGAAGGCTCGGAGTTCTGGATCAGCGTGACGCTACCCCGGGCCCGGGACGACGCCGACGACCTGCCGCGGGCGCCACTCACGGGCCGGCGCGTGGCTCTGCTGGAAAAACACGAGCTGGCGCGCCAGTCCCTGCAGCACCAATTGGAAGACTGCGGCCTGGAGGTGCTCCAGGCGGCGAGCCTGGAAGGCCTGCTGGATGCGGTGACCGGCGCCCGCCACAGCGGCCGGCCCATCGACCTGGCGGTACTGGGCGTCACCACACAGGACCAGCCGCCGGAAAGCCTGCGGGAGCGCATCTGGGACCTGGACCGGCTCGGCTGCAAGTGCCTGGTGCTGTGCCCTACCACCGAGCAGTCGATGTTCCATGGCGTGCTGCCGGACGGCAACAGCCAGTTGCAGTCCAAGCCGGTCTGCACCCGCAAGTTGCAGCGGGCCCTGGCCGACCTGATCAGCCCGCGCCTGCCCAGGCCCGACCCCGCGCCCCTGGTCACCAGCAGCCGGGCGCCGCGCCTGCTGTGCGTGGACGACAACCCGGCCAACCTGCTGCTGGTGCAGACCCTACTGGGGGACATGGGCGCCCAGGTGCTGGCGGTGGATAGCGGCCACAGGGCCCTGGAAGTGGTGCAGGAAGAGCGTTTCGACCTGGTGCTGATGGACGTGCAGATGCCCGGCATGGACGGGCGCCAGGCCACCGAGGCGATCCGCCAGTGGGAAGAGCGCCAGGAAAAGGAACCGGTCCCCATCGTCGCCCTCACCGCCCACGCTCTGGCCAACGAGAAGCGCGCCCTGCTGCAGAGCGGCATGGACGACTACCTCACCAAGCCCATCAATGAACGCCAACTGGCCCAGGTGGTGCTCAAGTGGACGGGGCTGTCCCTGCACCAGCAGGGCCAGGAGCGCGCCCCGGAGGCCCCGCCAGCGCCGGAGCTGAGCGTGCTGGACGCCGACGAGGGCCTGCGCCTGGCGGCCGGCAAGCCGGACCTGGCCGCGGACATGTTGAACATGCTGCTGGCCTCCCTGGACAGCGACCGCGAGGCGATCCGCCAGGCCCGGGACGGCGAGGACCGGGTGGCGCTGATCGAGCGCGTCCACCGCCTGCACGGCGCCACCCGCTATTGCGGCGTGCCGCAGCTGCGGGCCGCCTGCCAGCGCAGCGAGACCCTGCTCAAGCAGGAAGACCCGGGCGCCGGACGCGCCCTCGATGACCTGGATGCGGCCATCCTGCGCCTGGCCGAGCAGGCCCGCGCCTCGGCGGCCTGAACGGCGCCCACCGCATCCGGGCCCGCCCCCACTCCATCGACGCGACAAGGAGACCCGCGCCATGCGCATCATGCTGTTCAGCAGCCAACGCTACGACCAGGAAAGTTTCGGTGCCGCCAATGCCGAACGGCGCTTCGACCTGACCTTCCAGGACACCCGCCTCGACCTGGACACCGCGCCCCTGGCCGAGGGCTGTGAGGTGGTCTGCGCCTTCATCAACGACGACCTCGGCGCGCCGGTGCTGGAGCGCCTCGCCGCCGGCGGCACCCGGCTGGTCGCCCTGCGCTCGGCGGGCTACAACCATGTCGACCTGCTGGCCGCCGCACGCCTCGGCCTGGATGTGGTACGGGTGCCCGCCTATTCCCCTTACGCGGTGGCCGAACACGCCGTGGGGCTGATCCTGGCGCTGTCGCGGCGCCTCTACCGGGCTTACAACCGAACCCGCGACGGTGACTTCAGCCTGCACGGGCTGATCGGCTTCGACCTGCGCGGCAAGACCGTGGGCGTGGTGGGCACCGGGCAGATCGGCGCGGTATTCGCGCGGATCATGAGTGGCTTCGGCTGCCAGGTGCTGGCCCACGACCCGTTTCCCCAGCCCGACCTGGAAGCCCTGGGGGTGCGCTACGTGGACCAGGACCAGTTGTTCGCCCGCGCCGACATCGTCAGCCTGCACTGCCCGCTGCTGCCGGACACCCGCCACCTGATCGACGCCGAGACCCTGCAGCGCATGAAGCCGGGGGTGATGCTCATCAACACCAGCCGCGGCGCGCTGGTGGACACCCCGGCGCTGATCGAGGCGCTGAAGAGCGGGCGCCTGGGCTACCTCGGCCTGGACGTGTACGAAGAGGAAGCCCGGCTGTTCTTCGAGGACCGCTCTGATCTGCCGCTGCAGGACGACGTGCTGGCCCGCCTGCTGACCTTCCCCAACGTCATCATCACCGCGCACCAGGCGTTCCTCACCCGCGAAGCCCTGCAGGCCATCGCCGCCACGACCCTGGAGAACGTCGCCGCCTGGTCAGCCGGCGACGTGCGCAACCGGGTCGAGGCCTAGTGCCTCGACGGTGCGATCCGGCGGGGCCTGTCGTCGCGGTCGGCAAATCCGCCCTCGGCACCACCGCCGGCAGCCCGTACACTGGCGACTGTCTCCGGGCGACCGGCCGCCAGGCCCGCCGCCCCGTTCATGCCGGACACGGACGAGCGTTCGTCCCCGTCGCGGCACCACCGCCGGCCCGCCGGCGTTCAGGAAGCGTCATGGTCGAACACGATTTCCGCTACACCCTGCTCAACCCTTCCCACACCCTCAACGAATGCCGCGCCCTGGCGCCGGGCCGCTATCAGGTCACCGGCAGCGGCGGTTCGATCCAGGTGGGCGATGCCCTGCTGGTCACCCTCAAGGGCAGCCGCGACCTGCACATGCGCCTGCAGGTGGAGAAGGTCCGGCACCTGATCAACCCGCCCGGCCAGTGGCTGGCGGTGGCCAAGGGCCCGGCGTTCCGCGAGCTGGCGATCCACCGCTGGGAAGTCCACTGCGACGGTTGCGGCAAGGCCCTGGACCTGGAGTTCGCCGTGGACGCCAGCCTTGGCGAACCCGCCCGGCGCCCCGCCGCCGAGGCGCGCCTGCAGGAACTGGGCTGGGCCGCCCAGGCCGGCCGTCACCTCTGCCCGACCTGCCGCCAGGAGAGCACGCCATGAACCGCCCCCTTGCCGCCGCCCTGCTGGGCACGTTGCTGGCCGGCTGCGCCAGCGAGCCGCCCACCCGGCTCGAACGGGAAGTCGTCTACCAGGTGCAATGGATCGACGAACGCCCGCTGCTGGAACGCAGCCACCTGACCCTCACCCTGGGGGACGACGGCCGTGCCTACGGCACCGCGGGCTGCAACCACTGGTTCGCCCCGTACCAGCTGGAGGGCGAGCGCCTGCGGTTCAGCCAGGTGGGCAGCACCCGCAAGCTCTGCGCGGAGCCGCTGATGGAGCAAGAGCAACGCTTCCTCGATGCCCTGGGTCGGGTGGAGCGCTGGGATGCCTCGCCGCTGGATCAACTGCGGTTGTGGCCCGCCCAGGGCAAGCCCATCCGCCTCGACCCCGAGCGCAGCTGAGGCTCAGTCGAACAGCTCGAGCTGTTCGTGGCGCCCGCGCAGGTCGATCAGGCGCACGCCGATGCCGATCAGCCGCACCGGCTTGTCACCCCGGGCGAAGGCGGCGCCCAGCAGGAGCCGGTAGCTCTCCAGGTCGAGGCCGGCGCCCGCCTGCTCCAGGGTGGTCTGGGTGAAGTCGTGAAACTTCAGTTTGACGAAGGGCTTGTCCGCCCGGTAGCTGCTGTCCAGGCGCGCCCGCCGCTGGTTCAGGGTCTCGTACAGCTCCGGTAGTTGCGCCAGGCACGCCGACAGGTTCGGCAGATCCTGTTCGTAGGTGTTCTCCACGCTCACCGACTGCCGACGGCTGTCCACCTGGACCGGGCGCTCGTCGAGGCCCCGGGCCAGGTTCCACAGCCGTTCGCCGAAGCTGCCGAATTCCCGCAGCAGCGCCCGCTTGTCCCAGTCCCGCAGGTCCGCGCAGGTGCGGATGCCCTGGCGCCCCAGCTTGTCGGCGGTGACCTTGCCGACCCCGTGGAGCTTGTTCACCGGCAGGGCGGCGACGAAGGCGTCCACCTCGTCCGGCTTGATCACGAACAGGCCGTTGGGCTTGCGCCAGTCGCTGGCGATCTTGGCCAGGAACTTGTTGGGCGCCACCCCCGCCGACACGGTGATCTGCAGCGCCTCCCAGACCCGGCGGCGGATGTCCTGGGCGATGCGGGTGGCGCTTCCGGCAAAATGCGGGGTGGCGGTGACGTCGAGGAACGCTTCGTCCAGGGACAGCGGCTCGATCACCTCGGTGTAGTCGCGGAAGATGCCCTGCACGTCCCGCGACACCGCCTTGTACACCTCCATCCGCGGCCGCACGATCAGCAGGTCCGGGCACAGCTTGAGGGCATGGCGCGAGGACATGGCCGAACGCACCCCGTAGGCCCGCGCCTCGTAGTTGCAGGTGGCGATCACCCCGCGCCGCTCGGCCGCCCCGCCCACTGCCAGCGGCCGGTTCGCCAGGCGCGGGTCGTCGCGCATTTCGATGGCGGCGTAGAAGCAGTCGCAGTCGATGTGGATGATCTTTCGCTGAGTCATGGCGCCCCGGACGGATCGCCGGCGACCCGAACGACGGGCCGGCGCGGCGCGAGCGGCCATCATAGCCGGTGCGCCCCGTCGCAGCGACGGCGCAAGGCTCGGCACGCCGCACGTCCTTCCGGCAAGAGCCTTTCACCGGCAGGCCCGGCTCCAGGGGCAGGCGCGACCTCAGGCGAGCCCAAGCCCCTGCAGCCCCCGGCGCCCTACCACCAGCAGCAGGAGCAATACGCTGGGGTAGAAGGTCAGGGCGAACCCCAGGGCGCGGTGCCCGGCACCGGCGGCGTAGCCGCGCCAGAACAGAACCCGCCCCAGGAGGAACAGCAGCACCGCCACCGGCACGGCGCCCTGCCAGTGTGCCGGCATGCTTGCCGCCCACACCCCATGGGTGCCAACGGCCAGGACGGCTTGCTCCAGGGTGTTCTGCAGCAGGGCCTGGTAGCGGCGCACCCGATCCGTGCCAGCCGCAAGGCCGCTGCCCTCGATGTCCTCCGGCGTAAAAAAGCGATGGCGGGCGACCCAGGCGATGTTGCCGGCCACGCACGCCATCACCAGGATGTCCCACGCCAACGCATGCCCCAGCTCGTCTCCCAGCGCAGGCAACACCGCCTGAGGGGGCCACATAATGACCGCGCCCACCGCCAGCAGGGAGATTCCCAGCGCCTGCAACATGCCGCGCAGGACGCCTCGCTGTACCTCGCTCAGCCTCATGCTTCTTTCCCTCCGAGATAGGCTTGGCAGCCTGGAAGACGCGCATTCCATTCGTCCAGCGCAATGGTCTGCTCCGACAGGCGGCATCGATAAGCGTGAAACTGGTTCGCGACCTTCTGTCAAAACAGCCATGAACGTTTCGAACTCACATGATCAGCGCTTCGCCGCTTTCCGCTTCGTGACCCACGGTCTCTCGTTGGCCGAGCATATTCATGTGCGCATCGAACCCACCGGCGGCACCATGGTTGAGATGGTGCTGTACAAGAAGGACAAGACCCTGCGTTTCCTGGTCCCCCAGGTGAAACTCAATGACGCGGTGGAGTTGCGCCGGGTGATTCTGAAGATGAGCCAGGCGCCAGACATCGACGACGATTATCAACCCACCCTGAGCAAGATCACCGAACCGCCGATCAACGACCCGGTGTTCTGACCCCGCCTTTCCCTCTTCCCACTCACCCCGCTCGCCGTTTCCAGGAAACTAAACAGGCGCCGGGGGCTCCTAGGTTCTGTCCGACAATCCCCCTCCGTGTTCATCGACCCTGCCGATGGACGATGAGGGCGGTCGCCGCTTCCGATTTGCCGCTGATGGCGCCCCGCCGCAGCCACCTTCCTCCCCAGGGGTTATACCTTTGAACAACGACGCCACCCGCCTTCACGACACCCACCTGCCCGCCGCCGCTCCGGAACGCACCCTGCTGGTAGTGGAGGACGACGCCAGCATCCGCATGCTGCTGGTGGAGATGCTGGGAGAGCTGGGCTACCGGATCGTCGAGAGCGCCAACGCCTTCGAAGCGTTGCAGGTCCTGGAAAGCGACGACCCCATCCACCTGATGATTACCGACATCGGCATGCGTGGCATGAACGGCATGGTACTGGCGGAGACCGCGCGCCAGCTGCGCCAGGACCTGCCGGTACTGTTCATCACCGGCCACGCCCATGACGGCGACATCGTCAACCGGCAGTTCGGCAATGGCACCGAGATCATCTTCAAGCCGTTCAACCTGGACACCCTGGCGGAAAAGCTGCGCGGCATGCTCAGGCGCTGATCGGCCGTACCTCTCTGCCTCGCAGGGGTTTGAACTCCTCACCCGCCGCCGCTTCTCACTAAGAGACAAGCCCCGCCTTTCTGGCCGGGTGCCATAACAACGAAGCGGAGAAGCCTCATGAACGTGATAATCGACGCCCCCAGCGATACCTGCACCTTCGTGACCGATGACGTGCGGCACACCGGCACGCTGTCCACCCTGGTGGTCACCACCGATCCGGAACGCCGTATGTCCGTGGTGGACGTACAGGGCACCCGGATCCACATCAGCGAACAGGACGCGCAGCAACTGATCGGCGCCGGCGCCAAAGACGATCGCTTCAACGTGGTCACGGACGATCCGGATAGCTGACACCCGGTCAGCGCCTCTCGTTCGGTAAATGTCTGATGAGAAATCAGTTTTTGCAGAAAAGTGTTGACGTGAGTTTTTTTGGCGCTAGAATGCCGACCCACAGACGCGGGATGGAGCAGTCTGGTAGCTCGTCGGGCTCATAACCCGAAGGTCGTCGGTTCAAATCCGGCTCCCGCAACCAACCCTGTTGGCTCGTTCTCGAACCAACGCAGAAAGACCCGCCTAGTGCGGGTTTTTTTGTGCCTGCCGATTCGTATCGCCCTGTCGTGAGGCGGAATCGAAGGCCATGACTGTACGGGGTGTTGCAGTCATCCTCGCCCAGTACGCCATTGCCGCCAGGCGCTTCCTCGTATAAGTCGCACAGCCATCCGAGCGGCGCTGCCCGCAACGGCCTGTCACGGCGTGGCCCCTTTCCAAATTGCACGCGCGCGCTTCGTTTGAGGCGGCGCCCGGTGTCGTGCCGGCTCCTCTACACAGGGCGAGCGCTTGGATTGGACTCGCCCACACCGCCTGTTTTCGACCTCAGCGCTCCCGCCAGCGCTGGGCAGCGTCTAGGTCACTGGCCCGCCCTTCCACCCACCGCGCCCCGTCCGGCGTGGTTTCCTTCTTCCAGAACGGCGCCCGGGTCTTCAACTGGTCCATGATGAACGCGCAGGCCTCGAAGGCCGCCTGGCGATGGGCACTGGCGACGCCGACGAACACGATGGGCTCGCCCGGCTGCAGCGCGCCGACCCGGTGCAGCACCTCGACCCGCAGCAGGGGCCAGCGTTGTTGCGCGTCGTCGGCGATGGCCCCCAGGGCCTTCTCCGTCATGCCGGGATAATGCTCGAGGAACAGCCCGGAGACGTCCCGGCCGTCGTTGAAATCACGGACATAGCCGACGAACCCCACCACCGCGCCGATTCCCACCTGGGCGGCATGCAGGGCGTTCAGTTCGGCCCCGGGATCGAAGGCGGCGGGCTGGACGCGGATGGTCATGTCAGCCTCCGGTCACAGTAGGGAAGAAGGCAATCTCGTCGCCCTCCGCCAGGGCCGTGTCCAGGGCGCACAGTTCCTGGTTGCGCGCGCACATCAGGTTGGCGTCGGCCAGTACCTCCCAGGCGCCGCCACGGGCCAACAGGCGCCGACGGACATCGTCCAGGCAGCGCCAGCCCGGCTCCCAGGCCAGTTGTTCGCCGTCCAGCCCCAAGGCCTCGCGGTAGCGGGCGAAATACTGCACGCGGATCATGCGCCCTCCTCCGCCTGGTAGTCGCCGCTCTTGCCGCCGCGTTTCTCCAGCACTCGAATGCCTTCGATGACCATGCCCCGGTCCACCGCCTTGCACATGTCGTACAGCGTCAGCGCGGCAACGCTGGCGGCGGTGAGGGCCTCCATCTCAACGCCGGTCTGCCCGGCCAGCTTGCAGCGGGCGACGATGCGCACACGGTCTTCGCCATCGGCCTCCAGCTCCACGCGGATGCCGGTGAGCAGCAGCGGGTGGCACAGGGGGATCAGGTCGTGGGTCTTCTTCGCCGCCTGGATGCCGGCGATACGGGCCACGGCGAACACGTCTCCCTTGGGATGGCCGCCCTGCTGGATCAGCCTGAGGGTCTCCGGCCGCATGCGCACCCGGGCTTCCGCCACGGCCTCGCGGGAAGTGGTCGCCTTGTCGGTGACGTCGACCATGTTGGCACGGCCTTGGGAATCGAGATGGGTCAGCACAGCTATCCTCCGCGCGGGCTGGAACGCCCGTCCGGGGATTGTATACAGGCCGCTCGGCCTGCGCCCAGCGAAGGGATTCGTGGCATGCCGAGTGCCCGCTCGACGAGGCACTTTCCCCGATAGGCCCCTTGCGAAACGAGAAGACACCGGCTCCGATGCCCAGGGGTCCGCCCAGGACGAGGGCGCTCGGACCCTCGGCAGCCGGCGCGCTGGAAAAAACGGGGCGCCACCGAGAACGACGGGCAGCGCCCCAAACCCGCTACATGTGAGCCTCAGCGTATTCCGCCAGCACCGAGCGCGGCACGCCCTGCAGGGTCACATGGACCCCGTGGGGGAAGTCCTTGAAGCGCTCGGTGAGGTAGGTCAACCCGGAGCTGGGTGCCGACAGGTAAGGCGTGTCGATCTGCGCCAGGTTACCCAGGCAGATCACCTTCGACCCGCTGCCCGCCCGGGTGATGATGGTCTTCATCTGGTGCGGCGTGAGGTTCTGGCACTCGTCGATGAGGATCAGGCTCTGCTGGAAGCTGCGCCCGCGGATGTAGTTGAGGGATTTGAACTGCAGGGGGACCTTCTGCAGGATGTAGTCGACGCTGCCATGGGTATTTTCGTCATCCATGTGCAGCGCCTCCAGGTTGTCGGTGATGGCGCCCAGCCAGGGCTCCATTTTCTCCGCCTCGGTGCCCGGCAGGAAGCCGATGTCCTGGTCCAGCCCCTGCACGCTGCGGGTGGCGATGATGCGCCGGTAGCGCTTGCTGACCATGGTCTGCTCGATGGCCGCGGCCAGGGCCAGAATGGTCTTGCCGGACCCCGCCGCGCCGGTCAGGTTGACCAGGTGGATGTCCGGGTCCAGCAGCGCGAAAAGCGCCAGCGCCTGGTAGATGTCCCGCGGCCGCAGGCCCCAGGCCTCCTGGTGCAGCAGTGGCTCCTGGTGCAGGTCGAGGATCAGCAGTTCGCTGTCGCGGATGCCCTTCACCCAGCCGACGAACCCCTGGTTGTCGATGATGAACTCGTTGAGGTGAATCGCCGGCAGGTTGTCGGTGAGCTGCACCCGGTGCCAGGTCCGGCCCAGGTCCTGGCGCGTCTCCACCTTGGCGACCCGCTCCCAGAACGAGCCGCTCAGGGCATGGTAGCCCCGGGACAACAGGCTGACGTCGTCCACCAGCTGATCGGTGTGGTAGTCCTCCGCGGCGATCCCGCAGGCACGCGCCTTCAGGCGCATGTTGATGTCCTTGGTCACCAGCACCACGCGCTCGCCGGGAAAGCGGCTGCGCAGTTCCACCAGCTGGTTGATGATCTTGTTGTCGTTGAGGTGCTCCGGCAGCCAGGTGATGGGTTCGGCGCGCTTGCTCATGAGGATGGACAGGCTGCCGCAGGGGCCGCTCTTGCCGCGCTGGATCGGCACGCCCTGCTCGACGTTCTCCGGCTCGGCCTCCCCCAGGACCTGATCGATCAGGCGGATCGCCTGACGGCACTCGGCGGCGACGCTGTGCTTGGACGACTTGAGGGCATCGAGTTCTTCCAGCACGGTCATCGGGATGGCGACATGGTGCTCCTGGAAATTCAGCAAGGCGTTGGGGTCGTGGATCAGAACGTTGGTGTCGAGCACGTACAGCGTGGGCTGGGTGGATCTGGCGCGTCCTTGATCGTCCATACGAGGTCACCTTCTTATAGGAGCTGGCGACGGAATGCCGGACGGCGCTCCGCCACGCGGTGTTCCCGGCGGGAGGCGGATACCCGGCGGGTCACGAGACGGCACGAGCTCCAAAGGGACGCTTCGTTGCCGGCGCTTGAACCGGACAGCACGGAGGCGGCAGGGCCGCTTCCTGTCTGCAGGTTTCAGCGGTCTCGCTCTGGTAATACAGTAAAAAAGATGACGAAAAAAAGTAATTTTTGTCGGGGTCGCGGTTTTTTTATCGGTACGACGAATCACCTTGGCGCCCACCGGCGCGACGGCTAGGGTTAGGAGTCGTATCGACTTGGTTTCGCAGCGGGCGCTCACGCGCCGCCCGCCCGATGCTTCGCCCCTCCTTCCGTTCCCGCCTTGCCTGGCCTCACGCCAACGCCAACCGTCTCTTGGCCCCGCACGCGCTTCCCAGCGTTCCGCCAGGACAGGCGCTCGCGCAGCCCCTGGCCATCAGGCCCTGCCCCAAGCATGTGTGCCCCGGCTTTTTTCTGCGATAGCCGGGCGTTAGCGCCTACAATCGCCCGCAACGATTTGCTGGAGACCGCTCGATGCTGATGGTGATTTCCCCCGCCAAGACCCTCGACTACGACACCCCGCCGACCACCGCCCGCCACACCCTCCCCGAGCATCTGGACGTCGCCGCCGAGCTGGTGGAGCAGTTACGCGGCCTAACACCGGCGCAACTGGGCGAGCTGATGCACCTCTCCGACAAGCTGGCCGGCCTGAATGCCGCCCGCTACGGCAGCTGGACCCGGGCCTTCACGCCGGACAACGCCAAGCAGGCGCTGCTGGCCTTCAAGGGCGACGTCTACACCGGCATGCAGGCCGACACCTTCGACGAAGCCGACCTGGACTTCGCCCAGCGCCACCTGCGAATCCTCTCCGGCCTCTATGGCGTGCTGCGGCCCCTCGACCTGATGCAGCCGTACCGCCTGGAAATGGGTACGCGCCTGGCCACGCCCCGGGGCAAGGACCTTTACGGGTTCTGGGACGACCGCATCACCCGCTGGATCGACGAAGCGGTGAGCGAACAAGGCGACGGCGTGCTGCTCAACCTCGCGTCCAACGAATACTTCGGGGCGATCCGCCGTGGCTCGCTGAACGCCCGGGTGATCGATACGGAATTCCGCGACCGCAAGGGCGACCAGTACAAGATCGTCAGCTTCTTCGCCAAGAAGGCCCGCGGCCTGATGGCGCGTTTCGTGATCCGCGAGCGGCTCACCGATCCGGAGGGCCTGAAGGCCTTCGACCTGGACGGTTACCGCTACGCCGCCGAACGCTCTTCCCCGCAGAAACTGGTATTCCTGCGCGACACACACGCATGATTCGTTAGTTGCCCGACAACTTCCAACTCTCCCCTTATTACGCATTCCGGGAGGGATGCGTAGTTCCTTTATATATTGTCCTACAGTCCGGCACATGAACTTGCCGGATAATGGCCTTATCACATCACCCTCTTCTTAGTCTGTTTGGAGACTAAGTTCCCGCTGATATCAAACCGCAACCATGCAGGCGAATCACAAAAACTGTGCGCCAATGCAAAAACAGGACGAACGGTTTGAACTAACGTTTTTCAGCAGACTCCTAAAGCCCGGAACGAGATTACTTCGCGCTTTCATTGTTGGGTGATTTCAAACTGCCTTTATATTCGAAGTTACATTCGAGGACGTTTGTCAGACTAAGGAAAGCAAACTGCAACCTAGGAGAAACATTGGAAAACTGACCTTTCGATCCAGAATTCCCGGGACAGAGCCCTCCGCTCTCTCCGCGCAACATTCTAAGGGCACGCGTTAATTACAAGCCCACTCAGGTACTTTAATTCAAGTGCCCCACTATTCCTCATGCCTGCGCCTGCCAACTTATTACGCCAATAAGTTTGCCGGGCTGAACGGATGTGGCCGTTAAACGCCACTTAATTTCAAGAGTACCAACGGAAGAGGTGAATGCGATGCGTATCAGCATCTTTGGTCTGGGCTATGTCGGTGCCGTATGCGCCGGTTGTCTGTCGGCACGCGGTCACGATGTCGTGGGCGTGGATATTTCCGCGAACAAGATCGATCTGATCAATCAAGGTAAATCGCCGATCGTCGAACCCGGCCTGGAAGAACTCCTGCAACAGGGGCTTCGCACCGGCAAACTGCGTGGCACCACCGATGTGGCCGCCGCAGTCCGCGACACCGATGTTTCGTTCATCTGCGTCGGCACTCCCAGCAAGAAGAACGGCGACCTGGACCTGGATTACATCGAGTCGGTCTGCCGCGAGATCGGCTTCGTCCTGCGCGACAAGCAGGAACGCCACACCGTGGTAGTGCGCAGCACCGTCCTGCCGGGTACCGCGAAGAACGTGGTGATTCCGATCCTCGAGGATTGCTCCGGCAAGCGCGCCGGCATCGACTTCGGCGTGGCGGTGAACCCCGAGTTCCTCCGCGAAAGCACCGCGATCAACGACTACGACTACCCGCCGATGACCGTCATCGGGGAGTCCGATACCGCGGCCGGTGACGTGCTGGCGGCCATCTACAGCGAACTCGACGCGCCGATCATCCGCAAGGAGATCGAAGTGGCCGAGATGATCAAGTACACCTGCAACGTCTGGCACGCCACCAAGGTCACCTTCGCCAACGAGATCGGCAACATCGCCAAGGCGGTGGGGGTCGACGGCCGCGAAGTGATGGACGTGATCTGCCAGGACCACAAGCTCAACCTGTCCAAGTACTACATGCGCCCCGGCTTCGCCTTCGGCGGCTCCTGCCTGCCCAAGGACGTGCGTGCCCTGACCTACCGCGCCGGCCAGCTGGACGTGGAATCGCCCCTGCTGGGCTCGTTGATGCGCAGCAACTCGGCCCAGGTGCAGAAGGCCTTCGACATCATCTCCAGCCACGAGAAACGCAAGGTTGCCCTGCTCGGCCTGAGCTTCAAGGCCGGCACCGACGACCTGCGCGAAAGCCCCCTGGTGGAGTTGGCGGAAATGCTCATCGGCAAGGGCTTCGACCTGAGCATCTACGACCGCAACGTGGAATACGCACGGGTCTACGGCGCCAACAAGGACTACATCGAATCGAAGATCCCCCATGTCTCCTCGCTGCTCAACAGCGACCTGACCAAGGTGATCGACGACGCCGACATCATCGTGCTGGGCAACAGCGACGAGCAATTCGCCTCGCTGGCCCACGACGCGCCGCACGGCAAGCAGATCGTCGACCTGGTGGGCTTCATGCCGCGCGCCTCCATCCAGGGCGCCGAAGGCATCTGCTGGTAACCCAGGCTTCCCGCCTTTAGCCGAACGTCCGGGCGCGCCCTCGCGGCGCGCCCGGTTTCGGACGAACACGACGGATACGGTTATGCACACGCTGAAGTCCGGCCTCAACGAGGCTGCAGGTTGGCTGTTCTATCTCATCTTGCTGATGCTGCTGGCGCTTGCGCTGCCCCGGACGATCTTCGACCCGGACTCGAAGAACTTCATCTTCCTGATCGGCATCGTCGGCATCTGGCGCTATTCCATGGGGGCCATGCACTTCCTGCGCGGGACCCTGTTCCTCTACGTCGTCTACCCCTATTACCGGCGCAAGCTGCGCAAGCTCGGCTCGGCCGCGGACCCGTCCCAGGTGTTCCTGCTGGTCACCAGCTTCCGCATCGACGCCCTGACCACGTCCATGGTGTATCGCTCGGTGATCCAGGAAGCGATCGCCTGCGGCTACCCGACCACCGTGGTCTGCTCCATCGTCGAGCTGTCCGACGAACTCCTGATCAAGAGCCAGTGGAGCAAGCTGAACCCGCCGGAACGGGTCAAGCTGGACTTCGTGCGCATCCCCGGCACCGGCAAGCGCGACGGCCTGGCCTACGGCTTCCGCGCCATCTCCCGGCAGCTGCCGAACGCCGACGCGGTGGTGGCGGTGGTCGACGGCGACACCGTGCTGGCCGAGGGCGTGGTGAAGAAAACCGTGCCCTGGTTCAAGCTGTTCCCCAACGTGGGCGGCCTGACCACCAACGAATTCTGCGAAGTGCGCGGCAGCTACATCATGAGCGAGTGGCACAAGCTGCGTTTCGCCCAGCGCCACATCAACATGTGCTCCATGGCCCTGTCCAAGCGCGTGCTGACCATGACCGGGCGCATGTCGGTGTTCCGCGCCTCGGTGGTCACCGACCCGGAATTCATCACCGACGTCGAAAGCGACTTCCTCGAGCACTGGCGCCTGGGTCGCTTCCAGTTCCTCACCGGCGACGACAAGTCCAGCTGGTTCAGCCTGATGCGCCTGGGCTACGACACCTTCTACGTGCCCGATGCCGCCATCAACACCGTGGAGCACCCGCCGGAGAAGAGCTTCATCAAGGCCAGCCGCAAGCTGATGTTCCGCTGGTACGGCAACAACCTGCGGCAGAACTCCCGGGCCCTGCGCCTGGGGCCGAAGCGCATGGGCTGGTTCACCACCCTGGTGCTGTTCGACCAGCGCGTGTCGATGTGGACCTGCCTGCTGGGCCTGGCGGTGGCGATCATCGCCAGCTTCAAGTACAGCCTGGCGTTCCTGCTGATGTACCTGCTGTGGATCGGCATCACCCGCCTGATCCTCACCCTGCTGCTGAGCGTGTCGGGCCACCGCATCGGGCCGGCCTACCCGCTGATTCTCTATTACAACCAGATCGTCGGCGCGCTGGTGAAGATCTACGTCTTCTTCCGCCTCGACCAGCAGTCCTGGACCCGCCAGAACACCAAGCTCGACCGTGGACTGGCCAGCTTCACCCAGCGTTTCAACACCTGGTCTTCCCGTGCCATGACCTTTTCCGCATCCAGCGTCTTCATCGCCGCGCTGCTGGCGCTGGTGTGAGCCATAACTCGAACAGGAACCCCAAACCATGAACACAGCCGTCAACGTCAACGTGGTGCACGAAGCCGAAGCCCAGCGCCAGCATGCCCGGGTACGCATCCCGGCCAAGGTGGTCTACCCCGGCGCCAACCGCGAGCCCATCGAGCGCACCATCCGCGACCTGTCCGCCGGTGGCTTCAGCTTCGACATGGGCAAGCTGGAAGCCCGGGTCGGCGAATTCCACCAGGGCCGCCTGCAGTTCCTGCTGGACGGCATGGAGCTGGGGGTCGACGTTGAATTCCAGGTGCGCGCCGTGGACACCGCCAACGGCCGCGCCGGCTGCCAGTTCCACAACCTGCGCCCGCGGGAGATCGCCACCCTGCGCTACCTGATCAGCGCCCACCTGAGCGGTGAGATGGTCAGCGTCGGCGACCTGCTCAACACCCTGCAGCGGGAAAACTTCACCAAGCCGCGTAAGCATGCCGGGGGCGGCATGGACGCCTTCGGCCGGTTCCGCGCGGTGGGCTTCAGCCTCGGTATCTTCGTGGTCGGCGTGGCGGCCTTCGCCTACATCCTCAAGTCGGTCTACGGCCTGTACTTCGTCACTCACGCCGAATCGGCCCAGGTCAGCGTGCCGGGCATGCAGGTCACCATGCCGCGGGAAGGCACCGTGCAGAGCCTGGTGCCCATGGGCGGCATCGTCGAGAAGGGCGCACCCATCGCCTCCTTCTCCGCCACCATGCTGGAAATGCTCAAGGGCCACCTGACCGAGGAGCAGCTGGACCCGGACAACGTCGAGCAGCTGTTCGGCCGGCAGATGAAAGGCACCCTCACCAGCCCCTGCACCTGCAAGGTGAGCCAGCAGCTGGTCGCCGATGGCCAGTTCGCCAGCAAGGGCGCGGTGATCTTCGACCTGGTGCCCCAGGACGTGCAGCCCACCGTGGAGGCGCGCTTCGCCTACACCGACTTCGCCCAGGCCACCCCGGGCACCCGGGTCAGCTTCCAGGTGGCCGGCGAGGACGAGCCGCGCTACGGCAAGATCGCCAGCACCAACCTGCAGAACGGCGGCCTGTCCTCGGACATCCGCGTGGTGATCCAGCCGGAAACCGCCCTGGACAACGGCCTCGCCGGCCAGCCGGTGGAAGTGCGCATCGACCACGGCCCGTCCCTCGGCTGGATGGTCAACAAGGCACTGGCTGCGGCGCGCTGAGGGAGACTGGCCAGTGATCGACACTCGACCCCGCCTGCTCCTGCTCGCCGTGGCCATCGGCCTGGCCGGCTGCAGCGGCCTGCCCGACCAGCGCCTGGCCAACGAGGCGCTCAAGCGTGGCGACACCGCCACCGCCGAGCGCAACTACCGCCAGCTCGCCGACCTCGGCTACGTCAACGCCCAGGTCGGCCTGGCCGACCTGCAGGTGGCCAGTGGCGACCCGGAGCAACTGCGCGAAGCCGAACGCACCTACCGCCGCGCCCTGGACGAATCGCCCCGGGCCAAGGCCCGCCTGGGCCGGCTGCTGGCGGCCAAGCCCGGCGCCAGCGCCGACGAGCGCCGCGAGGCCGGTCAGCTGCTGGAAGCCTCCTTCGCCGAAGGCGAGCAGAACAGCCTGATGCCCCTGGTGATGCTCTATATGCAGTACCCGCAGGACTTCCCGGGCCTCGACGTGCAGGCGCGCATCTCCGCCTGGCGCGCCGCCGGCTACGCCCAGGCCGACCTGGCCCAGGTGGTGTACTACCGGACCCAGGGCACCTACGACCAGCACCTGGGCGAGATCGAAGGCATCTGCGAGAAGGCTCTGAGCCAGGCGGACGTCTGCTACCTCGAACTGGCCACCGTCTACCAGAAGCGCGCCAAGTCCGACGACGCCCAGGCCGTGGAGAAGCGCGACGCCCTGCTGGAACGCATGATGGCCGGCTACCGCAGCGGCAACGTGCCGGCCCAGCGGGTGGACTCGGTGGCGATGGTGCTGGCCGACGCCGAGATCGGCAAGCCGGACGAGAACACCGCGCAGAAGCTCCTGGAAGAGATCGCCCCCCAGTACCCGGCGTCCTGGGTCAGCCTGGCCCGGTTGCTCTACGAGTACCCGGCCCTGGGCGACACCGACAAGATGATGGAGTACCTGGACAAGGGCCGCGCCGCCGCGCAGCCGCGCGCCGAGCTGCTGCTGGGCAAGCTCTACTACGAAGGCAAGCTGGTGCCCCAGGACCCGCAGAAGGCGGTCGAGCACCTGCTCAAGGCGGCGCCCACCGAGCCCAACGCCAACTACTTCCTGGGCCAGATCTACATGCGCGGCTTCCTCGGCGACATCGATCCCCAGAAGGCCCTGGACTACCTGCTGACCGCCGCCCGCGCCGGCATGGTCAACGCCGACTTCGCCCTGGCGCAGCTGTTCTCCCAGGGCAAGGGCTTCGTGCCCAACCCGGTCAACGCCTATGTCTTCAGCCAGCTGGCGTTGCCGAAGAACACGCCCCAGTCCCTCGAACTGGCGCAGCAGATCGACCAGCAGCTGCCGCCCGCGGACCGCCCCCGGGCCGAAACCCTGCTGCGCGAAGAGCGGCAGCTGCGCGGTAACGCGTGGCAGACCTCGCCCGCGCTGCAAGCCATGCAGACACAGCAGTAGGACGCACGATGACTCTGAAACATTGGATCGGCACCGGCCTCGGCCTCGGCATCTCGCTCCTGGCGAGCACCCCGCTGCAGGCGGCGAATGCGCCCGACAAGAACTTCGGCCTGGACCTCAAGTTCACCGGTCAGTCCGAGGACGACCGTGACCTGGGCACCCGCGACGGCGGCGACGTGAACGGCTTCGGTATCGACCTGCGGCCGTGGATCTTCGGCCAGCGTGGCCAGTGGAGCGCCTTCGCCATGGGCCAGGCGGTCGCCGCCACCGACATCGTCGAGACCGACACCATCGAGTCCGGCGACATCGAGGCCGACTCGGACCAGGGCGACAGCCGCGAGCCGGACAAGAGCTACCTGGCCATGCGCGAGTTCTGGGTCGACTACGCCGGCCTGACCCCCTACCCCGGCGAGCACCTGCGCTTCGGCCGCCAGCGCCTGCGCAGCCAGGAAGGCACCTGGTGGGACACCAACATCGAGGCGCTTAACTGGACCTTCGACACCACCCTGCTGCGGGCCAACCTGGGCGCCGCCGAGCGTTTCAGCGACTACCGCACCGACCTGGACGAACTCTCGCCCCGGGACAAGGACCGCCAGCACCTGTTCGGCAGCGTGGGCACCCAGTGGTCCCCGGGCCACTGGGTCGGCATGAAGCTCCACCACAGCCACGACAGCGGCAGCCTGCCGCGGGTCGGCGAGCAGGTCGACGAGCTGAGCAAGACCTACACCGGCGACCTCACCTGGCTCGGCCTGGAAGCCGACGGTGACTTCTTCAACACCCGCTCGCGCCAGCCCCTCAACTACTGGGCGCAGCTCACCTGGCTCACCGGCCAGACCGACGCCATCAGCCAGGGCGTGGTGGACGACCGCCGGGTCGCCACCGGCCGCCACGATGGCGACGTCGATGCCTGGGCGGTGGATCTGGGCCTGCGCTGGAACATCGACGACCAGTGGAAGGTCGGCGGCGCCTACGCCCGTGGCAGCGGCGGCGGCGACGAGGACAAGTCCAAGCAGTTCGTGCAGACCGGCCTGGAGAGCAACCGCTCCAGCTTCACCGGCGTCGAGTCGCGCCTGCACCGCTTCGGCGAGGCGTTCCGCGGCGAGCTGAGCAACCTGCAGGTCGCCACCGCGTTCGGTTCCTGGAAGCTGCGCGAGGACTACGACGCCAGCCTGGTCTACCACCGCTTCTGGCGCCTCGACGGCGACCAGGACGTGGGCGCCAGCGGCATCAACGCCCCGCTGCAGGACGGCGACAAGGACCTGGGCCAGGAAGTCGACCTGGTGGTGACCAAGTACTTCAAGCAGGGCCTGCTGCCGGCCTCCATGAGCCAGCACTTCGACGACAGCTCGGCCCTGGTGCGTTTCCGCGGCGGTGTGTTCAAGCCGGGCGACGCCTACGGCAGCCAGGCGGACTCGCTGATGCACCGTGCCTTCGTCGATCTCATCTGGCGCTTCTGATGCGTCCGTCGCCCAAGGGAGGAACCGCGATGAAACCTCGCATCGGTAATGGCCTGCTGTACGGCGGCCTGCTGCTCGGCGCCCTGACCCTGGTGCCCCAGAGCCAGGCGGACGAAGTGGCCAAGGAACTCAAGCCGGCGAAGAACTACACGGTGACCAGCGCCCCCACCGAGGAGCTGGAAATACCGCCGCCGGTCCTGCCCGACCTGAGCGGCTACACCCGCGCGGCCGCCCTGGCGAAGATTCCCCAGCACCAGGGGCAAGGCCGCATCGCGGTGCGGCGCATGCTCCAGCAGGACGCCCTGAAGGACTTCATCGGCGGCGACGAGCGCCTGCGCGAGTGGGTGACCCGCCAGCACGGCATGCCCCAGGCGATCTTCATCGAGGGCGGCCGGGTGAGCCTGGCCGACCTCGCCCGCCAGCTGCCCAAGGAGCAGTTCGCCGAGAGCGAGCCCGGGGTGTTCATCGCCCGCCTGCCGGTGGTGGTGGCCCAGGGCGCGACTCTGGTGGTGGACAAGCAGGTCAAGGAATTCCGCCTGTCCCAGGAGCGCGGCGCGTTCCTGGTCAACGACGGCCTGCTGTTCCTGGTGGACACCAAGCTGACCGGCTGGCGCGAGGGCGACAACGCCACGGCGACATTCCGCCGGCCCGACGAGTTCCGGCCGTTCCTGGTGTCCTGGGGCGGCAGCCAGCTGTACATCGTCGACAGCCAGGTGGCCAGCCTCGGCTACAGCAACAGCAAGTCCTACGGCGTCAGCGTCACCCAGTACACCCCCGGCATGCACGAGCGCCTCAAGCGCCCGGCACCCACCGGCTGGCTGCTGGGCTCGGAGTTCGTCGACATCTGGTACGGCTTCTACTGCTACGAAGCGGCCAACGTGGTGATCAAGGGCAACACCTACCGCGACAACGTCGTCTACGGCATCGATCCCCACGACCGCTCCCACGGGCTGATCATCGCCGACAACACCGTCTACGGCACCAAGAAGAAGCACGGGATCATCATCTCCCGTGAGGTCAACGACAGCTGGATCATCAACAACCGGTCCTATGACAACAAGCTCTCGGGCATCGTCATCGACCGCAACAGCGTCAACAATCTGGTGGCCTACAACGAGGTGTACCGCAACCACGCCGACGGCATCACCCTCTACGAGAGCCCCAACAACCTGCTGTGGGGCAACCAGATCTTCAACAACACCCGCCACGGCATCCGCGTACGCAACAGCGTGAATATCCGCCTGTACGAGAACGTCGCCGCGGCCAACCAACTGACGGGCATCTACGGCCACATCAAGGACCTGTCCGACACCGACCGGGACATCCGCCTCGACCCCTTCGACACCGAGGTCTCGATGATCGTGGTCGGCGGCAAGCTCGCCGCCAACGGCTCCTCGCCGCTGGCCATCGACTCGCCGCTCAGCGTGGAGCTGTACCGGGTGGAAATGCTGGCGCCGACCAAGAGCTCCGGCATCAGCTTCGCCGGGGTGCTCGGCGACAACCAGGAACAGATTCTCGACATGATGGTGCGCCGCAAGCAGGCGGTGCTCATCGACCCCATAGACAGCCAGGTCGAAATGCAGGACTGAGGAGCCGGAACACCTATGCACGCATTTTTCCTCAAACGCCTCGCCGCTTCGGTATCCGGCGCAGCCCTGGGTGCGACCCTCGGCGCCGGTCTGCTGGCAGCCAGCAGCGGAGTGCACGCCGAGCCGGTCTACCAGGTGCAGCGCACCGGGCCGCTGTGCGCCACCGCCCAGGACCCGAACGTCTACAACACCAAGTACCTGAGCTTCTTCGCCAGCCTGGTGCAGGCCCAGGGCGACTGGCTGTTCCGGACCCGCTACGACCTGCGTACCGACTTCGGCACTACCCCCTACGGCTACAGCGAGTTCAAGCGCCTGCGCGATGCCCTCAAGCGCAAGGGCGTCGAGCTGATGGTGGTCTACCAGCCGACCCGCGGCCTGGTGAACCGGGAGAAGCTCACCCCGGAAGAGAAGCAGAAATTCAACTACGACCTGGCCCGCAAGAACTACCTGAAGACGGTCGAGGACTTCCGCAAGACCGGCATCTGGGTCACCGACCTGTCGCCGCTGTTCGACGAGAAGAACGTCGACACCGCCTACTACTTCCAGGCCGACCACCACTGGACGCCCATGGGCGCGGACCGCACCGCCAAGCTGGTGGCCGAGACCCTCAAGCAGGTGCCGGGCTTCTCCGACATCCCGAAGAAGGAGTTCGCCAGCAAGCGGACCGGCCTGCTGCCCAAGGCCGGCACCCTGCACAAGACCGCCGCCCAGCTGTGCGGCACCAGCTACCCGATCCAGTACGTCGACCGCTACGAGACCGAGCCGGTGGGCGAGGCCAGCGGCGACAGCCTGTTCGGCGACGACTCCGATCCGCAGATCACCCTGGTGGGCACCAGTAACAGCGGCCCGGCCTACAACTTCGGCGGCTTCCTCGAACAGCACACCGGCGCCCAAGTGCTGAACATGGCGGTCAGCGGCGGCGGCTTCGACAGCGCCATCCTGCAGTACATGACCAGCAAGGAATTCCACGACCACCCGCCGAAGATCCTCATCTGGGAATTCGCCACCCACTACGACATGGCGCAGAAGAGCTTCTACCGCCAGGCGGTGCCGCTGGTGGACAACGGCTGCGTCGGCCGCGAGGCGACCCTGAAGAACAAGGTCACCCTGCGCAAGGGCGGCCCCACCGAAGTTCTGGTGAACGGCAAGGGCCAGAACAAGGTGCTGGACCTGCGCGGCGGCGACTACCAGGTGGACCTGACCTTCAGCGACCCCACCGTGCACGAGGCCAAGGCCACCATCTGGTACCTCAACGGCCGCCGCGAGAACTTCAAGATCGAGCAGAGCGACCGGGTCGACACCGGGGGCCGCTACGTCTTCGAGCTGCGCAACGACGAGGACTGGGTCGACCTGAACATGCTGGCCCTGGAGATCGAGGGGCCGGAGGACGCCTCCCCCAGCCTCAGCGTCCAGGCCACCCTCTGCAAACGCCCTGACGCCGGCAGCCACGCGCTGACCGCCCAGGCCGAGTGAGGAGAACCATCATGCGCACCGCCATCCCCCTGCTGCTCCCCTGCCTGTTCGGCGGCCTGCTCTGGGCCGGCTCGGCCTCCGCCGGGCTGGTGCCGCCCACCGGCTACTACCACAAGGTGGACGTCCGGGCGGAGAAGAAGGCCGGTGAGAAGGCGGAGAAGCTGGCCACCCAGGCCTGCCCCTCCGCACCCAAGCCCTACACCGGCAAGCTGGAGTTCCGCAGCAAGTACGAAGGCTCCGACAAGGCCCGGGCGACCCTCAACACCAAGGCCGAGAAGGCCTTCCGCGACGAGACCCAGGACATCACCCAACTGGAGCGTGGCGTCAGCAAGATGGTCACCCAGTACATGCGCACCGGCGACACCCAGCAGCTGGATTGCGGGCTGCAGTGGATGGGCGAATGGGCCCAGGCCGGCGCATTGCTGAGCAGCGACTTCAACCACACCGGCATGTCCATGCGCAAATGGGCCCTGGGCACCCTGTCCTCGTCCTACCTGCGCCTGAAGTATTCCGAGTCGCAGCCCCTGGCCAGCCGCCAACAGCAGGCCACGCTCATCGAGGGCTGGTTCGCCAAGCTCGCCGACCAAGTGGTGCAGGACTGGGGCGACCTGCCCCTGAAGAAGGTCAACAACCACAGCTACTGGGCGGCCTGGTCGGTGATGGCCACCTCCGTGGTGCTGGACCGCCGCGACCTGTTCGACTGGTCGGTGCAGCAGTTCCGCACCGCCGCCGCCCAAGTGGACACCGACGGCTACCTGCCCAACGAACTCAAGCGCCGCCAGCGCGCCCTCGCCTACCACAACTACGCCCTGCCGCCCCTGGTGATGATCGCCGCGTTCGCCCAGGCCAACGGCGTCGACCTGCGCGGCGAGAACCACGAGGCGCTCAAGCGCCTCGCCGAGCGGGTCATCGAGGGCGTCGAGGACCAGGACGACTTCGACAAGAAGGCCGGCCAGGACCAGGACATGGACGACCTGAAGATCAAGAACAAATACGCCTGGCTGGAGCCCTACTGCACCCTCTACGCCTGCAGCGACGACTTCCGCGCGCGCAAGCGCGCCATGGAACCCTTCAATTCGTTCCGCCTGGGCGGCGCCGTCACCCAGGTGTTCGAGTCGGCGGACGCGAAGAAGGACGCGAAGAAGAAGGACGGCTGATCCGGCCGCCCCGAACGGGGCGGTCCCCTGACCGCGCACAGACGCGGCGGGACGAACTCTTGCGTGACCCGGGGAGAAAACGGCGGGCCTGAAGGCCCGGTAACTTGGCGTTTAATGGAGAAACGCGGATGGTCTTTTCATCCAACGTGTTCCTGTTCCTGTTCCTGCCGATCTTTCTCGGCTTGTACTACTTGAGCGGAACCCGCTACCGCAACCTGCTGCTGCTGGTGGCCAGCTACATTTTCTACGCCTGGTGGCGCATCGATTTCCTCGGCCTGTTCGCCGCGGTGACCCTGTACAACTACTGGATCGGGCTACGCATCGGCGCCGCCGGCGTGCGCAGCAAGACCGGCCAGCGCTGGCTGCTGGCCGGCGTGGTGGTCGACCTCTGCGTGCTGGGCTACTTCAAGTACGCCAACTTCGGGGTGGACAGCTTCAACGTGCTGGTCAGCCACTTCGGCGTCGAGCCGTTCATCATCACCCACATCCTGTTGCCGATCGGGATCTCGTTCTACATCTTCGAGTCCATCAGCTACATCATCGACGTGTACCGCGGCGACACCCCGGCCACCCGCAACCTGATCGACTTCGCGGCCTTCGTGGCGATCTTCCCGCACCTCATCGCCGGCCCGGTGCTGCGCTTCCGCGACCTGGTGGACCAGTTCAACCACCGCACCCACACCCTGGAGAAGTTCTCCGAGGGTTGCACCCGCTTCATGCAGGGCTTCATCAAGAAGGTGTTCATCGCCGACAGCATCGCGCCCATCGCCGACCACTGTTTCGCGCTGTCCGACCCCACCACCGGCGACGCCTGGCTGGGGGCCCTGGCCTACACCGCGCAGCTGTATTTCGATTTCTCCGGCTACAGCGACATGGCCATCGGCCTTGGCCTGATGATGGGCTTCCGCTTCATGGAGAACTTCAACCAGCCCTACATCAGCCAGTCCATCACCGAGTTCTGGCGGCGCTGGCACATCAGCCTGTCCACTTGGCTGCGGGACTACCTGTACATCAGCCTGGGCGGCAACCGCGGCAGCACCTTCCAGACCTACCGCAACCTGTTCCTGACCATGCTGCTGGGCGGCCTGTGGCACGGCGCCAACTTCACTTTCATCATCTGGGGCGCCTGGCACGGCGCCTGGCTGGCCATCGAGCGCGCCCTGGGCGTCGACGCCGCGCCCAAGCGCCTGCGCCCCTGGCGCTGGGCCTTCACCTTCCTGCTGGTGGTGGTGGGCTGGGTGATCTTCCGCGCCGAGAACGTCCACGTGGCCCTGCGCATGTACAGCGCCATGTTCAGCTTCGGCGACTGGCACCTGTCCGAGCTGAACAGTGCCCAGCTCACCAGTCTGCAGGTGGCCACCCTGGCCCTGGCCTATGGCGTGATGGCGGTGTGCGGCGTGCTGCAGTTCTACTCCCGCCCCCTCACCGGCGCGCCCAAGGCCCGCGCCACCGACGTGGAAGCCAATGGCCCGGCCACCGCCCAGCCGCGCACGCCGCGGGAAGTGGACGCCGACCCGGCGGCCATCGCCTACGCCCCCAGCGGCGCCCTGGTCTACCAGCAGGCCTGGATTTCCCAGTTGCCGGTCCTGGCGACCCGCGTCGCCCTGCTCCTGTTGTTCGCCGCCTCGGTGCTGAAGCTGTCGGCGCAAAGCTTCTCGCCCTTCCTCTACTTCCAGTTCTGAGGTGTCGATCATGAGCAGAACCCAGCACCTGATCTACGTCGTGGCCTTCTCCGCCCTGCTGCTGGCGCTGAGCCTGTGGTCCCTGAAGGGGCTCTACGGCTTCTCCCCGGCCGAGGGCACCAGCGTCCTGGACGGCAAACTCGCCCAGGCGGTGGAGAAGCACTACGACGCGGAATTCCCGGTGAAGCGCTTCGGCACCAACGTCTGGGCCGCGGTGGACTACACCCTGTTCGGCGAAGGCCGCCCCGGCGTGCTGATCGGCGAGAAAGGCTGGCTGTACTCCGACGAGGAGTTCAAGCCGGTGGCCGACGCCGCCAGCCACCAGCGGGACAACCTCGCGCTGATCCAGGGCGTGCGCGACGAGTTGGCCAAGCGCGACATCCAGCTGGTGATGGCGATCATCCCGGCGAAGACCCGCCTGTACCCGGAATACGCCGGCGACAACCGCCCCACCGAGCAGTACCGCAGCCTCTACCAGCAGTTCCGCGGCACCGTGCGCGGCGCCGGCATCCTCGCCCCCGACCTGCTCGGCCCGCTGGAAGAGGCCAAGAAGCAGGGCGAGGTGTTCCTGCGCACCGACACCCACTGGACGCCCCTGGGTGCCGAAGTGGCGGCCCGCGAGCTGAGCGAGAGCGTGCAGCAAGCGGTATCGCTGCGCGGCACGCCGCAGCGGTTCGTCACCGAGGCGGTGGCGGTGCAGACCCACAAGGGCGACCTCACCACCTTCCTGCCCATGGACCCGCTGTTCGACGAGCTGATGCCCGCCCAGGAACAGCTGCAGCAGCGCGAGACCCGCGCCGCGGACGACGCCGCCAGCGGCGACGACGCGCTGTTCGCCGAGGCCGAGATCCCGGTGGCCCTGGTGGGCACCAGCTACAGCGCCAACCCCAAGTGGAATTTCGCCGGCGCCCTGCGCCAGTCGCTGCAGCGCGACCTGAGCAACCACGCCGAGGACGGCCACGGGCCGATCCTGCCGATGCTCAAGTACCTGCAGAGCGACGAGATCAAGGACAACCCGCCGCAACTGGTGATCTGGGAATTCCCCGAGCGCTACCTGCCCATGGCCTACGACCTGAGCGGGTTCGACCCGGCCTGGATCGCCCAGCTGAAGGCCGGTGCAGGCAACGAACGTCTGGTCAGCAACCTGACCGGCAAGGCTGGCACACCCGCACGGTGATGCCCTTACGCAGGGCTGAAGCCCACAACATGGAGATGCACAGATGACACTGAAGACTCGCCCCCTCGCCAAACGACTGCTCGCCCCCGCCGGCGCCCTGCTGATCGGCCTGATGTCCGTTCATGCCCAGGGCGGCGAAGGCGGCCTCTACGGCCCCACCGCGCCCAAGGGCTCGGCCTTCGTCCGCGCCTACAACGCGGGCAACAGCGAGCTGAGCGTCAACGTCGGCAACACCACCCTCAACGACGTCGGCCCCCTGGGCTCCAGCGACTTCAAGTTCCTCCCGGCCGGCAGCTACAGCGCCAAGGTCGGCAGCCAGACCCTGCCGGTGAAGCTCGACGCCGACCAGTACTACACCCTGGTGGACCAGCCGGGCGCGGCCCCGCGCCTGGTGGAAGACCCGCCCTACAAGAACAAGCAGAAGGCCCTGGTGCGGGTGCAGAACCTCACCGACAGCAAGCTGACCCTGAAGACCGCCGACGGCAAGACCGCCGTGGTGGACGGTGTGGCGCCCCAGGCCCGCGGCGAGCGTGAAATCAACCCGGTGAAGGTCGGGCTGGCGCTGTACGAGGGCGACCGCAAGGTCAGCGACCTGAAACCGGTCACCCTGCAACGCGGCGAAGTGGTCTGCCTGTATGTCACCAGCAGCGGCGGCAAGCTCTCCCCGGTCTGGGTGAAACGCCCGGCCGCCGAGGGCTGACAGCGAACGCCCGGCCCCCCGGCCGGGCACTGATAGTGCACAGCGCCGCGCGTCGCGCGGCCTCATTCAGGGAGAAGCAGCATGATTCCAGTGATCCTTTCCGGCGGCAGCGGTTCGCGCCTCTGGCCCCTTTCGCGCAAACAGTTTCCCAAGCAGTTCCTCGCCCTCACCGGCGACCAGACTCTGTTCCAGCAGACCCTGCAGCGCCTGAACGTCGAAGGCATGCAGCCGCCGGTGCTGGTGGCCAACCAGGAACACCGCTTCATCGTCCAGGAGCAGCTCGACCAGCTGGAGCTGAAGGCGCAGATGCTGTTGTTCGAGCCGTTCGGCCGCAACACCGCGCCGGCGGTGGCCATCGCCGCCATGCAGCTGATGGCCGAAGGCCGCGACGAACTGATGCTGGTCCTGCCGGCCGACCACGTGCTGGACGACCAAGGCGCCCTGCACCAGGCCCTGGAGCTGGCTGCCCAGGCCGCCGAGCGGGGCGAGCTGGTGCTGTTCGGCGTCCCGGCCCGCAAGCCGGAGACCGGCTATGGCTACATCCGCGCCCGCGACGGCGTCGAAGGTCTGCCGGAAGGCGTCAGCCGGGTCGAGCGCTTCGTCGAGAAACCCGATGCCGAGCGCGCTGCCGAGTACGTGGCTTCCGGCGACTACTTCTGGAACAGCGGCATGTTCATGTTCCGCGCCAGCCGCTTCCTCGACGAGCTCAAGCGCCACGACGCCGACATCTACGACAACTGCCTGCTGGCCCTGGAGCGCAGCAGCCACACCGACAACCAGATCAGCATCGACCCGGCCACCTTCGCCTGCTGCCCGGACAACTCCATCGACTACGCGGTAATGGAGAAGACCGAGCGCGCCTGCGTGGTGCCCCTCACCGCCGGCTGGAACGACGTCGGCAGTTGGTCGTCCATCTGGGAAGTGCACGACAAGGACGAGGACGGCAACGTCACCAAGGGCGACGTGATGGTCCACAACAGCCGCAACTGCCTGGTCCATGGCAACGGCAAGCTGGTCTCGGTGATCGGCCTGGACGATATCGTCGTGGTGGAGACCAAGGACGCCATGATGGTGGCCCACAAGGACCACGTGCAGGACGTCAAGAAGATGGTCAACGAGCTGGACAAGGAAGGCCGTCCGGAGACCCAGAACCACTGCGCCGTGTACCGTCCGTGGGGCTCCTACGACTCGGTGGACATGGGCGGCCGCTTCCAGGTCAAGCACATCACCGTCAAGCCGGGCGCGCAGCTGTCCCTGCAGATGCACCACCACCGCGCCGAGCACTGGATCGTGGTCTCCGGCACCGCCCAGGTGACCTGCGACGACCGCACCTTCCTGCTCACCGAGAACCAGTCGACCTACATCCCGATGACGGCGGTGCACCGCCTGACCAACCCCGGCAAGATCCCGCTGGAAATCATCGAGGTGCAGTCCGGCAGCTACCTGGGCGAGGACGACATCGAGCGCCTGGAAGACGTCTACGGCCGCAGCAGCTCCGACACCCCGGAGCCGACCCGCGTGCCGACCCCCGCCGCCTCCCGCTGAGGCCTGCGCCGGCCCGGCAGCGCGCAGCCGCGCGAGGCCGGCCGCGGCGACTCCACCCCGCGCCCGCCTCTCCCCCATCGAGGCATCGCGACCGTCGTACCAGCGGCGGTTGCGGGGCGTCCAGCGTCCCCATCCCTTTCGCATCGCACGCCGGTGGCAACGCCGCGGCAGGCCTGTGCTCCCGTCCCGGCTCGACGGCCGGTGCCACAGCCCCTAGGATGAACGACCCGTTTCCACGAGGTCGCGCCATGCCGTCCCGCTCCCCGTCCCGCCCATGCTGATCGGCCCGCTGCTGGCCATCACCTGGCTGATCCTGCTGCTGCGCTACCCGGGCAAGGCGCTGCCGATCTCCCTGGCCGCGGTGGCCGGGATCGCCCTGGTGGCGACCTGGGTCCTCTGGGAGGAGCGCCAGGAGCACGCGCACCTGGCCCAGCTGGACATCCGCCTGGCCTATGCCGCGCCGCCCCGCTGCCCGGCCGATCGACCCCTGCTGATGCAGGTGCGCAACGGCAGCGCCGAGTCGCTGGTGGAATTGGGCTGGCGGGTCGGCGCGTTCCGCCCCGGCGACGACCTGGACCTGGCCGAGACACCCTACGATGCGCCCCACTACCTCGGGCCCGGCGCCCTGCGCGCCGGCGAGGCCTGGGACGACTGCCTGCCGCTGCCGCCGCTGCGCCCGGGCTACCGGGCATCCAGCCTGGAATACCGCGCCGAGCGCCTGCGGGCGCGCTTCGCCGACTGACCCCTCCCCTGTTCCCTTCGCCGGAGATCCGCCATGCCTAGCGACGCCCCACCCGCCCTCGCCCGCTACGCCTTCGCCGGGGTGATCGCGGCGGTCCTGGCGAACCTGCTGCTGCGCGCCTTCGTGCGGGTGGGCGGGGTGTTCGCCACCGTGTTCATCGCCACCCTGGTGGCAGCCGGACTGGCGTTCGGCTTCCGCCTGCTGGAGCACAGGGCACCCCATCCCGGCGAGCGCTGGCGAATCGTGCTGCTCTACGGCGTCGTGCTGGGGGTGCTATACCTGGCCCTGCTGGGGCTGATGCGCCTGCAGGAAGCCCCGGGCCCCATGGGCACCCTGCTGTTCGTCCTGCACTACCTCTGCTACCCGCTGCTGGCCTACGCCTGCCTGTCGCCGCGGCTGTTTCCCCGCCCGTGAGCGGTACAGGCAAGCGGGCGCCGGCCTGTCGGCCCAGCGCCCGCTTTCATCGTCGCGGCGCTCACTCGACCGTCGCTGACGCGGCATTCCCTGTGCTCCATCCCGCTTCCCAGGAACCCGCTCCATGCTGAATGCCCTGGCCGTCGGCAACTACCGCTCCATCAACCGCCTGGTGCTGCCGCTGGAACGGCTCAACGTCATCACCGGGCCCAACGGCAGCGGCAAGTCCAACCTCTATCGCGCCCTGCGCCTGCTGGCGGAAACCGCCCAGGGCGGCGTGGTCAACGCGCTGGCCCGGGAAGGCGGCCTGGAGTCCACGTTCTGGGCCGGGCCCGAGCAGCTGTCGCGGCGCATGCGCGATGCCGACGTGCCGGTCCAGGGCGGGCCGCGCCGGGAAAGCCTGCGGCTGCGCCTGGGGTTCGCCGGGGAGGACTTCGGCTACGCCATCGCCCTGGGGCTGCCGGAGCCCTCCAGTTCGGCCTTCGCCCTCGACCCCCAGGTGAAGCACGAGGCCATCTGGGCCGGACCGCTGTGCCGGCCGGCGGCGTTGCTGGTGGAACGCGACGGGCCGCTGGTGCGCCTTCGGGAAGGCCGCGACTGGCGGGTACAGGCGCAGCACCTGCCGGCCTTCGACAGCCTGTTCGACCAGGTAGGCAACGACCCGGCCTGCCCGGAGGTCTTCGCCTTGCGGGAGCGCCTGCGCGGCTGGCGTTTCTACGATCATTTCCGCAGCGACCCCGACGCCCCGGCACGCCAACCGCAGCTGGGCACCCGCACGCCGGTGCTGCACCACGACGGCCGCGACCTGGCGGCCGCCCTGCAGACCATCCGCGAGATCGGCGACCGCGCGGCCCTGGATGCCGCGGTGAGCGACGCCTTCCCCGGGGCGCGCCTGCACATCGACCGGCAGGCCGGCGGACGTTTCGCCGTGGAGCTGCACCAGCACGGCCTGCTGCGCCCGCTGAAGGCCGCCGAGCTGTCGGACGGCACCCTGCGCTACCTGCTGCTGGTGGCGGCGCTGCTGACGCCGCGGCCGCCGTCGCTGATGGTCCTCAACGAGCCGGAGACCAGCCTGCACCCGGACCTGCTGCCGGCCCTGGGGCGCCTGATCATCGCCGCCTCGGCCCACACCCAGGTGTGGGTGGTCTCCCATGCCAGCCGGCTGATCGCCACCCTCGCCGAGCACCCGGGCTGCAACACCCTGCGCCTGGACAAGGTGCTGGGCGAAACCCAGGTCCCGGACCTGGGCGCCCTGGATGGCCCGCCCTGGCGCTGGCCGGACTGAGCGGAAGGCGGCCCGCGGCGCCCTGCGCGCCTCAGGCGCGGCGGGGCGCCGCCGGGCTTTCGTTGGCTGCGGGCCGGCTGAGCTCGTCCAGGCAGGACAGGCCGTCGCCGCGGTCGATGGCCAGGCCGAAGCGGATGCTCTGGACCACCCGCTGCAACTGGTGCTCGTCGCCCATCTGCTCGCCGGAGAGGGCACGCCGGGCGACGGCCCCGCTGTCGTCGTAGAGGGTCAGGGTGATGCTGCCGTCGAGGCGTTCGACGCTGAAATGCACGCGCAGCTCATCCTTGAACGAGTCGCTGACGTACTTGAAGGGATTGTCCATGGCGTGGCACCTGCGGGTTTCCTGCGACGGATGACCAGCAAGGCCGGGGCCAGGTTCGGGGTGACGCGGTCGCGAGGTCGCATTCGGTGCCGGTCAGGTCGGTTCCAGCCGGCCGTGCGCCCTTTCGGGGCACGGGCGCCCTGTTACAGACACCGCCGGCGCCCCGTCGCGGGGCGCATGTGTGCGGCAGCTTGGGGTTCAGCCCAGGTGAGTCAGCGCGCTGCTCACCAGCAGCAGCCCGGCCAGGGGCATGGCCCAGCGCTGCCGCCAGGCGAGGGTCAGTACCAGGGCCAGGGTGGCGAGCATCAGCAGCGCCAGCCAGAACAGGATGCCCAGCTCGACGTCGGCGTCGCGGATGCACAGCGCCAGGGACAGCGCCATCAACGGCAACGCGACGAGCCGCAACAGCTGGCGGCGCAGCGGCGAGGGCTCGCCGGTGAACAGCGCCTTGTGGTGCCGGTTCATCGCCAGGCACAGGGCGAGCACGGCGAGGTAGGCGAACGCGAAAGCCGTCAGCATCAGGCGCCCTCCCCCAGTGCATCGCGGCGTGCACGGCGCGGCGCCGGCACGGCAGCAGGACGCCGGCGGGCCAGCAGGCCACAGGCCAGGCCGACCACCAGCAGGGCCAGGTCGATGGCCGCCAGGGCCCAGTCGCCCCGGGGCAGGCTGGCCAGCAGGCTGTTGCCCGGGGTGAGCAACAGGTTCAGCAGCGGCAGGCCCAGGGCCAGCAGCGATCCCAGCGCCAGCATCCGCCGGTCATTGCCGAGGCGGTGGCGGCGCCACACCACCCAGGCCGCCACCAGGGCCCAGGCGCCGAAGAACACCAGGGTCTCGGCCCGGCCACGGTGCACCAGCTGTGCCGGCAACAGGCGGTTGCCGTAGAGCAGCGCCAGGCTCGCCAGGGGCAGGCCACCCACCACCGCGCCGTTCAGCGCCCGCACCAGCACCAGGCCGCGTCCGCCCCGCGCCTCGCGCTTGCTCACCCAGACCCGCAGGCCGCCCACCAGCATGGCGCAGCCGGCCAGGCCCAGCAGCAGGTAGCAGAAGCGCACGAAGTGGCCGCCGAACTGAGCCATGTGCAGGCCGCTCAGCCAGGTGTAGACGTAATAGCCGCCGGCGTAGGGCGTCTGCTCGTGGAGCAGTTCGCCGCTGGCGGCGTCGTAGGCTAGAGTCCACTGATAGTCGGAGACCCGGGTGCGGCCCTCGCGGCGGAATTCCACCACCGCGGCCTCGTCGGCCGGGTGTTCCACGCTGATCCAGCCGGGCTGCGCGCCGCCCCAACGGGTCTGGGCGTCCGCCAGCAACGCATCGAGGGACGCCGCCGGGGCCGCCGGGCGATGGGTTTCCTCGCGATGGAACAGGCTCATGGCGTCGCCATAGAAGGCCATGGCGTCGCCCCGGTAGGCGGTCTGCACCCCCGCCGGCATGTACAGCGAGACGAAGATGGCCAGGCCGGTGTAGGCGATCATCAGGTGGAACGGCAGGCCCGTGACGCCGAACAGGTTGTGGGCGTCCAGCCAGGCGCGCTGGCCATTGGCGCCGGGTCGCAGGGTGAAGAAATCCTTGAAGATGCGCCGGTGGATGATGATCCCGCTGACCAGCGCCACCAGCATGAACATCGCCGCCATCCCCACGATATACAGGCCCGGCGTGCCGGCGTTCAGGTCGTAGTGCAGGCTGAAGAAGAACGCGCCGCCGACGGTTTCCTGCAGCGGCGCGCCGCTCACCGGGTCGAGGGCGAAGCTCTGGAACTCGCCTTCGTCGGCGGGCACGTAGCCGGCCCACCAGAACGGTTGCCGCGGCGCCGGCCCGTGGATGTACAGCGCATGGGCATCCGGCGCCTTGCTCAGCAGCCAGTCGCGTACCTGGTCGAGGCTGAGGGACGAGGCAGCCGTGGCCTCGGCGGCGACCGGCAGGTCCGGGCGCATCCAGCGCTCCAGCTCCTTGTCGAAGCAGGCCAGGCTGCCGGCGAAGAAGATCACGAACAGCAGCCAGGAAGGCAGCAGCCCGCCCCAGGTGTGCAGCCCTGCCATGGCGCGCCGCAGGTTCATGGGCGCACCGCGTAGTCGCCGGCCAGCCAGGTGGCCAGCCCCAGCAGGATGCCCATCCCCAGCAAAACGATCCAGGCGCGGGCGGCGCTGCGGGCGGCGAAGACATAGATCACCGCCGCGGTGTACACGGCGAAGCACAGCAGGCTGGCCACCGCGACCCGGTCGGCGCGGGCCATGGGCAGGAAGGTGGAGAGGAAGGCGGTGCTGGCGTAGGACAGCCCGTAACCACCGAGGACGGCGGCGGACACCCGCGAGGCGGTGCCCCAGGCGGGCGAAGAGTTCTGACTCATGGCGGTTTCCGAATGCAGGACGGACGACACGGCATCCGCGCCAGCCGGGAGCCGCTCGCGGACGCGACATGTTCTCATTCGCGGCCATCGCCGTGCCAGCCTTTACTGCCAGGGGCTGACTACTGGCTGTGACCATATGTTTCCGCACCAACCCCGGACACCCGGTCGATCCGTGCCTGGGCTCGGTCAAGGTAGCCCGTTCATCCGGATCAGGGGGTTTAATAGAGCTTCGCCTCGACCGTCTCTTCCGTACTTGTAAAGGAACGAGGTCGACGCCCTTACCAGGGGCGGCAAGTAATGACGGCCGACGAGAGCCGGCCAAGGCCCGACCGCTCGTCAGCCGCATGTGCGTTCCAGGCCCTTGCAGCAAAGCCGACACAATCGGCTCGGATACTATCGGCCATGGCATATCCAGGACGTTCGCCATACCCCGCCCCGGCCGAGGCTGCGACATTTCGCCACGCGGTAGCTCGACCGGCGGCACGAACCGGACCGGCATTGCCCGGTCCATCCAGAACATGTTTTTGCAGGACGCAGGCGATGTACAACCCATTCCAACTGCTTACCGAAGCATTCCAGGAACACTACCGGGTCAATTTCAGCCTGGAGAGCATGGACGGCGACATCAAGATGACCCTGGCCGACGACCGGGGCGTGGTCGCCCGCCGGCTGATCAAGGCCGCTCAGCGCAACGATCCCCGCCGGCTGCGCCGGGTCATCGACAGCGTGCGCGACGCCATTGCCCAGAGCGAAGGCCACGTCAGCCCCGAGCCGCTCCTGGCCATCAGCCACGGCGGCCAGCTGACGCCGCGCGCGGTACGCCAACCCGGACGGGTCAGCGGCCGCGGCGTCGCCCTCGCGGTAGGCATCTGACCGACCCGCTCGCGGCGCCCGCCCGGTACGCCGCGAGTCGTCCTCTTACTGCTTGCCTCCCTCCGTCGACGGAGCCACCGCCTTGCGCGCCTCCCCGGGCGCCGCAGGAAAGCGCGACGACGCGTAGCGCACCACCAGCACCGCCAGGGCCAGCAGCAGGATAGCCCCTGACACATACAGCACGCTGGCGTCAGGGCGATTGTGGTGGGAGACGTCGGAGATCAGCAGGCGGGTCAGCGCGGTGATCGCCACATAGATGAGGAAGCGTACCGGCATGTGGTTGGTCTTGAAGTAGATCCCCACCATGGCACCCAGCTCGAGGTAGATGAACAGCAGCAGGATGTCATCCACGCTGATGTGCCCGGTCTCCACCATGCCGAGGAACGCCAGCACCGCCGCCCAGGCGGTGATCCCGCCGATGGCGAACAGCGCCAGGTAGTGGAAGGTCTCCACCAGCAGATTGCCCAGCGACTCGGCGAGCCCATGGACGTTTTCCCGCAGGGCTTCCGCCCAGTCGATCTTCATCGCGCCACTCCTTACAACGGCCGACGGGTTGTCGGTTCGCCCATCATGCAGAAGCCACGCCAGCCGCGTGGCCGGTGCGTCACCACGACGCAGACCGGTGTGCAAAGGCTGCAGAGCGGGCCGCAGGGCGATAACGCGAGCGCTCCTGCCTGATCGGTCTCGCTGCGTGTCGAGCCGGTCGCGCGTCGCCCTGCAGAACCCTGGCTTGGGCAACTCCTGTCCAGCCCCCGATAACACCGCCCCAAAAAGCCTTTGAACATCCATTCTGCGCATGCTGGATGACAACCAGGTCACCAAGAGCGGGTCTGGAACGAGGCTGTCGAGACCGCCACGGTCGATGAACTCGATCCAGCCCCTTCTGCAGGTGACCCGTGTCATCCATCGACTAGCCTTGGCAGACCTGCCCCAGGCAGGGCATACTGTTCATCCATACAGCTAACGCTACAGCCCGAAAGGATGAGGTGATGAATGGCCGTCGAAGTGGTGTACCGCAGCAGCCGCGATCCGGAGCGTTTGTTCATGGATAAGGCGGAGGCCGACCGTTACGACAAGATGCTCGAACTGGCGGAAACCCTGGCCTCGGTACTGCACCGGGCGGTGCCGTCCCTCAGCGAGCAGCAGGTGGAGGAGCTGGGCATCTTCATGGCGAAGAACCGCGACACCTTCGCCCGGGCCTTCAAGAACCAGCCGGATGCCCTGAGCGAGCTGGGCGACGGCGAGGCTGCCCCCGCCGCCGACTAGCGCTTTCTCAGGCTGCGCGGCGTACCCGGAACCAGGCGGCGTACAGCGCCGGCAGGAACAGCAGGGTCAGCGCCGTAGCGACGATCAGCCCACCCATGATCGCCACCGCCATCGGCCCGAAGAACACGCTGCGGGACAGCGGGATCATCGCCAGCACCGCCGCCAGGGCGGTCAGCACGATGGGGCGGAAGCGCCGCACGGTGGCCTCGACCACCGCGTTCCAGCGATCCAGCCCGGCCGCCACGTCCTGCTCGATCTGGTCCACCAGGATCACCGAATTGCGCATGATCATCCCCGCCAGGGCGATGGTGCCGAGCATCGCCACGAAGCCGAATGGCTGGCGGAACACCAGCAGGAACAGGGTCACGCCGATCAGCCCCAGGGGCGCGGTGAGGAAGACCATGGCCGCCCGGGAAAAGCTGCGCAACTGCACCATCAGCAGGCTTATCACCACCACCAGGAACAGCGGCATGCCGGCGTTCACCGAGCGCTGGCCGCGGGCCGAGTCTTCCACCGTGCCGCCCACTTCCAGCAGGTAGCCGCTGGGCAGCTCGGCGCGGATCGGCGCCAGGGTAGGCTCGATCTGCCCCACCAGGGTGGCCGGCTGGGCGGTGCCGTAGATGTCGGCGCGCACGGTGACCGTGGGCAGGCGGTTGCGGTGCCAGATCACCCCTTCCTCGAAGCCGTACTCTAGGGTGGCGATCTGCGACAGCGGCACGCTGCGGCCATGGGAGGTGGGCACCGCCAGGCTGGGCAGCTCCGCCAGAGACTGGCGCTCGTGGGCGGCGCCGCGCAGGAGGATCTCGATCAGTTCGTTGTCCTCCCGGTACTGGTTGACGCTGGCGCCGGACAACGAGCCCTGCAGGAAGCGCGACAGCTCGGCGGTGGTCACCCCCAGGGCCCGGGCGCGGTCCTGGTCGACGTTCAGCCGGACGATCTTGCTGGGCTCCTCCCAGTCCAGGTGGACGCTCACCACCTGGGGGTTCGCCGCCACCTTGGCGGCCACCCGGCGCGCCAGGGCCCGCACTTCATCGATGTGTTCGCCGCTCACCCGGAACTGCACCGGGTAGCCCACCGGCGGCCCGTTCTCCAGGCGCGAGACCCGGCTGCGCAGCGCCGGGAAGCGCTCGTCCAGGGTGTCGATCAGCCACCGGCGCACCGCCTCGCGGTCCTCGATGCTGGTCGTCAGCACCACGAACTGGGCGAAGCTGGGAGCCGGCAGTTGCTGGTCCAGGGGCAGGTAGAAGCGCGGCGAGCCGGTGCCGACGTAGGCGGTGTAGTTCTCGATGCCGGGGTGCGCCTGCAGCAGGGTCTCCAGGCGCCGGGCCTCGTCTTCCGTGGCCCGCAGGGAGGCGCCTTCCGCCAGCTTGAGGTCCACCATCAGCTCCAGGCGGCTGGAGGCCGGGAAGAACTGCTGGGGCACGAAGCGGAACAGCATCAGCGCGCCGACGAACAGCGCCAGGGTCAGCACGATCACCGTCTTGCGGTGCCCCACGCACCAGCCCACCAGGCTGCGCACACGGCGGTAGAACGGCGTGGCGTAGGGGTCGTGGGTGCCGTCGCCATGGGCCTGGCGGTGCCGGGCGGCGAGGTCCGGCAGCAGCCGGTCGCCGAGGAACGGCACGAACATCACCGCCGCAATCCACGACATCAGCAAGGCGATGGTCACCACCTGGAAGATCGAGCGGGTGTATTCGCCGGTGCTGGACTGCGCGGTGGCGATGGGCAGGAAGCCGGCGGCGGTGATCAGGGTGCCGGTGAGCATCGGGAAGGCGGTACTGCTCCAGGCGTAGCTGGCCGCCTTCAGCCGGCTCAACCCCTGCTCCATCTTGATGGCCATCATCTCCACCGCGATGATCGCGTCGTCCACCAGCAGCCCCAGGGCCAGCACCAGGGCACCCAGGGAAATCTTGTGCAGGCCGATGCCGAAATAGGCCATGGCGGCGAAGGTCATGGCCAGCACCAGGGGGATCGACAGTGCCACCACCAGCCCGGTACGCAGCCCCAGGGAGAAGAAACTCACCAGCAGCACGATCACCAGGGCCTCGGTAAGCACCCGGATGAACTCGCCCACCCCGGTCTTCACCGCCGCCGGCTGGTCGGACACCTTGCGCAGCTGCATACCCGCCGGCAGCGTGTCCTGCAGGCGAGCGAACTCATGCTCCAGGGCCTTGCCCAGGGCGAGGATGTCGCCACCGTCCTTCATGGACACGGCCAGGCCCAGGGCATCCTCGCTCATGAAGCGCATGCGCGGTGCCGGCGGGTCGTTGAAGCCGCGCTGCACGGTGGCCACGTCCCCCAGGCGGAAGGTGCGGTCGCCCACCCGGATGGGGAAAGCGCGGATGTCCTCCACGGAGTCGAAACGCCCACTGACCCGCAACTGCACCCGGTCGCTGGCAGTCTCGAAGAAGCCCGCCGCGGACACCGCGTTCTGCGCCTCCAGGGCCTCCTGCACGGCGGCCAGGGGCACGCCCAGGGTGGCCGCCTTGACGTTTGAAAGCTCGATCCAGATCTTCTCGTCCTGCAACCCCAGCAGGTCCACCTTGCCCACGTCCGGGACCCGCTGCAGCTGCAGTTGCAGGCGGTCCGCGTAGTCCTTGAGCACGGCATAGTCGAAGCCGGCGCCGGTGAGGGCGTAGATGTTGCCGAAGGTGGTGCCGAACTCGTCGTTGTAGAACGGCCCCTGGATGTTCGGCGGCAGGGCATGGCGGATATCGGCCACCTTCTTGCGCACCTGGTACCAGAGGTCGGGGATTTCCGTCGACCGCATGGAATCGCGGGCGAGGAAGGTCACCTGGGATTCACCGGGCCGGGAGAAGGAGACGATGCGATCGTAGTCGCCGGTCTCCATCAGCTTCTTCTCGATGCGCTCGGTGACCTGGCGCGCCACCTCTTCGGCGGTGGCGCCGGGCCAGAGGGTGCGGATCACCATGGCCTTGAAGGTGAACGGCGGGTCCTCGCTCTGCCCCAGGCGGCCATAGGCGAGGGCGCCGACGATGCCCATCAGCAGCATGAGGTAAAGGACGATCTGGCGGTTCTTCAGCGCCCACTCGGACAGGTTGAAGCCCATCGCCCTACTCCTTCGCCGCCAGTTGCACGGCCCGGTTGTCCCGGTCCACCGGGCGCACCGCCTGGGCCTCCCGCAGCACCTGCACGCCAGCCGCGACGATCCAGTCGTCCGGCTTCAGCCCGTCCAGCACCGGCACCCGCTCCTCGCCGTAGGCGCCGACCCGCACCGGCGCCCGGTGCAGGGTGGCGTCCGCCTGGACCACCCAGACGTACGGCTCACCCTTCTCCGCGGCCAGGGCCGAGAGGGGGACCGACAGCACCCCGTCGCCCTCGGCCTGCAGGAACACCCGGGCGCTCTGGCCCGGCTCGGCGCCGATGCCGCCGTCACCGAAGGCCACCCGGGCGGCGAAGGTCCGCGATTGCGCATCGGCGCTGGGGGACAGCTCCCGCAGGTGCGCGGCGAAGCGTTGCCCGGGTCGCGACCAGAGCTCCACCACCACCGCCTGGCCGACCCGGAAACGCCCCACGGCGTGCTCGGGAATGGCGATGGACACCTCCCGCTCGCCGTCCACCGCCAGGGTGAATACCGTCTGCCCGGCGGCCACCACCTGGCCCGCCTCCAGGTTCCGGCTGGCGATCACCCCGTCCCGCGGCGCCCGCAGCACCGCATAGCCGGCCTGGTTGCCGGCCACGTTGTACTCGGCGCGCAGCTGGTTGAGCCGCGCCTCGCCGGCGAGGTACTGGTTTTCCACGGTGTCGTACTGGGAGTGGCTGATCATCTGCCGGTCCAGCAGCTTGCGGTAGCGCTCGCGCTCGGCGCGGGCCAGGCGCAGGTTGGCCTCGGCGGCGGTCAGCTGGGCGCGGCTGGCGTCCAGCTGCAGGCCCACGTCCTGGGGATCGAGGGCCGCCAGGGGCTGGTCCTTCTTCACCCGGTCGCCCACCTCCACCAGCCGCCGGGCCACCTTGCCGCCGATGCGGAACGCCAGCTCCGGCTCGAAGCGCGCCCGCACCTCGCCCGAAAAGCTCTCCACGGCGTCGGCGGCAGGTTGCGGATGGACCACCAGCACCGGGCGCGGGGCCTGGGTGACGGGTTCGGGTTCGCTGCAGGCGACGAGCAGCAGGGACACAGCCAGGGACAGCGCGACGCGCGGGGCATGCCGGATCATGACGAATGACCTTTCGCAGGGTGCGGTTGGAGTACTTATACTGGCCGGCATACTAAAATTAGCGAACTGACCAGTCCAGTATTAAGACGATGTCCGAGACAAAGAAAACAACCGGCAGCGGTCCCGGTCGCCCCAAGGACTTGGTCAAGCGCCAGGCGATCCTCGAGGCGGCCAAGCAGCTGTTCCTGCGCAACGGCTACGACGGCAGCAGCATGGACGCCATCGCCGCCCGCGCCGGCGTCTCCAAACTGACCGTGTACAGTCATTTCACCGACAAGGAGACGCTGTTTTCCGAGGCGGTGAAGGCCAAGTGCGAAGAGCAGCTGCCCGACCTGATCTTCGCGCTGCCACCGGGCGTGCCGGCGGACCAGGTGCTGCGCAACATCGGCCAGCGCTTCCTGCAATTGATCGACGACCCCGAGTCGCTGCAACTGCACCGGCTGATGATCGCCATGGCGAGCCAGGACCCGACCCTGGCGCGGCTGTTCTTCGAGGCGGGGCCGCAGCGGGTGCTGGACGTGCTGGCGCGGCTGCTGCTGGCCATGGACCATGCCGAGTTGCTGCGCGTCAAGCAGCCGGCCCGCGCCGCCGAGCATTTCCTCTGCCTGCTCAAGGGTGCCCACCACTTCCGCCTGCTGCTGGGATGCAGCGATGCCTTGGACGCCGCGAGCGCGGCGGAACACCTGGACGACGTGGTGGGGTTGTTCGTCCGCGCCTACCGCCCCTGAGGGCCCGGGCTCAAGGCTTGTCCAAGGCCTTCTTCGGGTAGATGTCGTAGCGGCTGGACTTGCCTTCCAGGGCGTAGCCCGGCTTGGGCCCGTCGATGCACGGCGCCTTGCGCGGGCGCTTGACCACCACCCGGTGGCTGGCCAGCGCCAGGGCCGCGGCCAGCAGCGCCGGCGCATCCGGGTCGTCGCCCACCAGGGGGCGGAACAGACGCATCTCCTTCTTCACCAGGGCGCTCTTGTCCCGGTGGGGGAACATCGGGTCCAGGTGAATCACCTGGGGCACCGGCGCGTCCCACGCGGCCATCAGGGCTACCGCGTCGCCGGTCCGCAGGTGCATGCGCGCGGCGATCGGCGCCACCTCGGCGTCCCGGGCGGCCCGCGACAGGCCGTCTTCCAGCAGGGCAGCGATCAGCGGCTGGCGCTCCACCAGGGTCACTTCGCACCCCAGGGAGGCCAGGACGAAGGCGTCCTTGCCAAGCCCGGCGGTGGCATCCAGCACCTGCGGGCGAATGCCGGGCTGCAACCCCACCGCCTTGGCGATCATCTGGCCGCTGCCGCCGCCATACAGGCGCCGGTGGGCGGTGGCGCCGGCGACGAAGTCCACCCGCACCGGCCCCGGAGCGCCGGGGCCCAGCTCCACCAGCTGCAAGCCCTCCTCCCCCAGTTGCAGGGCGAAGTCCGCCTCGCCATCCAGGGGCAAACCGAGGCGCAGGGCCCAGGCCCGCAGGGCCGCTTCATGGACGGGAGCGAGGGCGTCGGCGCGGATGCGCAGGGTGGCGGGATCGGGATCGTGCATCGCTGGGGGGGACTCGTCGGAACGTGGGCGGCATTCTGCCAGAGCGGCCGGCGCGGCGCTCACCGGCACAGGCGCATCAGGCCCATGTCCACGTGGAAGTGGTCGCGGTGCGCCGCGTTGTAGTCCGGCCCGAGGGTGATGTTGAAGCGGCTGCAGGCCGCCTGGTGCACCGCCCGCAGGAAGCGCGCCTCGTCGCCGTCGCCGCGCCAGTCCCTGGCGACGCTGATGCGGCGGCCATCCCGCAGGCGGAAGCCGGCGATGTCCAGGGCATTGGCCGAGGCGTGCTGGCTGCGCCAGCGGCTGTTGGCGATGTTCCGGCAGGCGAAGCTGCCCAGGTGCTCGACCCGCGCCACCGGCTGGCCGAACGCCGCCTGGGCCGCGGGTTGCAGGCCATGCACCTCGAACAGCGCGTAGGCGGCCGCCAGCGGGCAGGTGGCGAGGAAGCTGCTGCTGAAGGTGGCACTGGAGGCCATGACCCGGACGCTGTTGCGTACCGGGCAGTCCGCGGCGGGGGTGGAGTCGGCCATGGGCTGGTAGCGCAGCGGCGACGTCCGCAGGACCTGGGCACACAGCTCGCGGTCGTCCTGCAGGCGCCATAGCTTGTAGCCGGTCAGCCAGTTGGGCGTCTCGCGGATGTCCAGGGGTGCCCAGGGATTCCAGCGGCCGGGAACCTGCCAGCCGGGCACCGCCAGGCCGATGCCGAGCGCCCCCACCAGCATGCCCAGGGGCACCGCATGGCGCAGCTTCATGGGCGATTCAGGTGCGGAACAGGTCGTTGATGCGGTCGAAGGGCATGGCGTCGGCCAGGGCGTCGAGGCGCCCTTCGCGCAGCGCGCCGGCCGCGGCGAAGAAGGCGCCGTAGGCCGCCCGCGCCAGGTTGGAGCCGAGGCTCACCCGCTTCACCCCGAGGGCCGCCAGCTCGTCCAGGCCCAGGCGCAGGGACGGCGAGCCCACCAGCACGTTCACCGGGCGCGGCGCCACGGCCCGCACTACCGCGTCGATCTCTTCCCGGCTCGTCAGCCCCGGTGCGTAGAGCACGTCCGCGCCGGCGTTGGCATAGGCCTCCAGGCGGCGAAGGGTATCCGCCAGGTCGGCGCGGCCATGCAGGTAGTTCTCCGCCCGGGCCGCCAGGGTGAAGGGGAACGGCAGCGCACGGGCGGCCGCCACCGCCGCGCGGATTCGTGCCACCGCCTGCTCCAGCGGGTAGATGGGCTGGTCGGCGCGGCCGCTGGCATCCTCGATCGAGCCGCCCACCAGGCCGATGTCCGCCGCCAACCGTATGGTCTCGGCGCAGGCCTCGGGCGCGTCGCCATAACCGTTCTCCAGGTCCGCCGCCACCGGCAGCGGCGTGGCCTCAACGATGGCCCGGGCGTTATCCACGGTTTCCAGGCGGCTCACCGCGCCCTCAGCATCCCGCCGGCCCAGGGCGAAGGCCAAGCCGGCGCTGGTGGTGGCCAGGGCCTCGAAGCCCAGGGCGGCGAGCATCTTCGCCGAGCCGGCGTCCCAGGGGTTGGGCAGCACCAGCAGGCCTTCGCGCTGGTGCAGGTCGCGAAACGCCACGCCACGTTCGTATTGGGTCGACATCCTGGAGCCTCCTGGTGAATCGGACAGGCCTGCACGGTAGCGCAGCGACCGGGCCGCGGCCAGCGAGGCGGTACGTTCAGAGCAGGCCCAGTTGCTCCATGGGCGGCTCCACCAGCTCCAGCAACGGCGGCAGGCCCGGGAGGCGTTCGCCGAGGGCGGCATGGAAGGCCTTGGCCTGGGCCGCCGCCAGGTGGTTGTCCGGGGTGTGCAGGAAAACGAAGGGGGTCAGGCCCTGCTCGATCCAGTCCGCCACCTTGTCCAGCCAATCCCCGAGGTAGGCTGCATTGGCCTCCAGGCTCGGGCCGCCGATGAAGCGCACCTGGGGGCTGTCGCTGAACGCCGCGGGGCGGATGGGCAGGCGGGGCTTGCGGGACTGGGCGTGGCGTACCGCCGGGGTGTCCTCGGTGCAGGCGAAAAGCGCGCGGGAATCCAGGCAGATGCGCTCGACGCCCCGATCCCGCAGGAGGCGATTGAGCATCCGTTCTTCATCGCCCTTGGCGAAGAACGCGGCGTGGCGCACCTCCACGGCGATGCGCCGATGCCCGAAGGCATCCAACCAGGCGACCAGTTCCGCCAGGCGCGGCGGGCCGAAGCTGGCCGGCAGTTGCAACCAGAGGGGGGCGACCCGCTCGCCAAGGGGCGCCAGCAGGTCGAGGAAGTCGCGAGTCTCGCCAAGCCGCTCCCGCAGGTCGCCCTCGTGGCTGATGTCCCGGGGCAGCTTGGCGCAGAAGCGGAAACCCGCCGGCATCACCTCGGCCCAGCGTCGCACCACCTCGGGTGAGGGGCGCGCATAGAAGGTGGTGTTGCCCTCGACGGCGTTGAACACCTGGACGTAGTGGGCCAGGGTTTCCGAGGCGCTCAGGTGATCGGGGTAGAAGGTGCCGCGCCAGGCGGGCTCGTTCCAGGACGGGCAGCCCAGGTAGTACGGCAGCATCAGGCGTAAAGGTCGAGGCCCAGCACTTCCTGGCTGTCGACGTCGTCGAGCAGGCGCGCGGTGGTGTCGTAGCTGGCCAGCGCCTGGGCGGCGCGGTTGCTGAGGGAACGCGAGTTGGCAGAACCGCCCAGGTATTCCTGGACGCGCACCGGCAGGCTGTCGCTGCTGGCGTTGCCGGCCTGGACCCGACGAATCTGCGGGGTGCTTTCCAGGCCCTGGGTGGTGGACGGCGTGGCCGGCTGCTCGCGGCGTGCTTCTTCCTCGCGCTGGACCTCGCGATAGGGCGTGACCGCGGTTCCCGGTCGGGAGCCGCGGTCGAGCGGGTAGGAAGAAGAGGCGTAGCCGTCGATGCGCATGGATCAGAAGCTCGGCGTGGATGGGGCAAATTTAGCGAGGCGCCGGGGGCTTGGCAATCGGCCGGAGGCGCGCGCGGGAAACGGGCTGACGGAAGGTGTCACGGGGTCTTCTTCGGGGTGGCCACATTGTCCCGCAGGTACACCGGCTGGGCCTCGTCGGCGGCCACCGCCTCGCCTCGCGCCCAGGCGAAACGTGCCAGGGTCAGCAGGTCCTCGGCGTGGGGCAGCGCGTCGGCCTGGCAGGCGGCTACCACTGGCAGACGCCCGGCGAAGGTGCCCCAGCCGGTGCCGGCGCCGAACCACTCGTCACCGTCCGGCAACCCGGCCTGTTCCGGCGGCAGCACCGCCTCGCGGCCCAGGGGGCGCATCTCCTCGCCGTCCAGGCGGAAGCAGCCCCAGTAGACCTCGTCCATCCGGGCGTCGATGGCCGCCGCCACCTGCCGAGCGCCGTGTTCGCGCCAGGCGCGCTGGGCCAGGCAGGCCAGGTTGGACACCGGCAGGACCGGCCGCTCCAGGGCGAACGCCAGGCCCTGCACCACGCCCACGGCGATGCGCACGCCGGTGAAGGCGCCGGGCCCCCGACCGAAGGCGATGCCGTCCACCTGGTTCAACGCCAGCCCCGCCTGCTCCAGCAGCGTCTGCACCATGGGCAGCAGGCGCTGGGCGTGCATGCGCGGGATCACCTCGTAGTGACTGAGCACCCGGCCGTCGTGCAGCAGGGCGACCGAGCAGGCTTCGGTGGCGGTATCCAGGGCCAGCAGCGTGGTCATCGAGGGAGTCCGGCGGTCAAAAAGGCCGGCGATTGTAGCAGGTCGGAACAGGCGGGAAGGAAGCGGTGCGGCGGGAGGGGCCGTCCGGCCTGGAGCGAGTGGCCGGACGGTGAAAGGCGAGGATCAGCGGAGAGCGTCGAAGACTTTCGCGGTGATCTCTTCCACGCTGCCGACGCCGGCCACGCGGGTGTAGGTCGGGGTGCCGCGGTCGGCGGCCAGGTGCTGGTAGAAATCCACCAGCGGCTTGGTCTGGGAGTGGTAGACCGACAGGCGATGGCGGATGGTGCCTTCCTGGTCGTCTTCGCGCTGCACCAGCGGTTCGCCGGAAACATCGTCGACATCGGCCACCTTCGGCGGGTTGTAGACGGTGTGGTACACGCGGCCGGAGGCCGGGTGCACGCGGCGACCGGCGATGCGCGAGACGATTTCTTCGTCATCGACGGCGATTTCCACCACGTGGTCGAGAGTCACCCCGGCGTGCTCCAGGGCTTCGGCCTGGGGAATGGTGCGCGGGAAGCCGTCAAACAGGAAGCCGTTGGCGCAATCCGGCTGGGCGATGCGTTCCTTGACCAGGCCGATGATCAGGTCATCGGAAACCAGCCCGCCGCTGTCCATTACACCCTTGACCTCCAAGCCCAGGGGGGAACCGGCCTTGATCGCTGCGCGGAGCATGTCGCCCGTGGAGATTTGCGGAATAGCGAATTTCTCGGTGATGAAGCGAGCCTGGGTACCTTTGCCGGCACCGGGCGCCCCCAGCAGAATCACGCGCATCGATGTGCTCCTCAAGATAGGTAGAAACGTCGGATTCGCCTCGTGGGGCCAATCTCACTATTCGTCGTTGGCGTCGTCGAACGGCCAAAAGGCTGACCAAGATACACAGCGCACCCACCCCGCACAAGACGCCGAAAGTCGGAGCGCAGGGCCTGTCAACCGGTGTTGCGAAGGCCTGCGGCGATCCCCGCCACGCTCACCAGTAACGCCTGTTCCAGAGGGCTTTCTGCGGTCTCGCCAGCCTGTCTGGAACGGGCCAGAAGCTCCATCTGGAGCAGGTGCAACGGGTCAAGGTAGATGTTGCGTACCTCGATGGACTCGCGGGTTTCCGGACTGTGGCCGAGCAGCTCCGACTGATCGGTCAGCGTCAGCACATCCGCGCGCACCTGCGACAATAGGCCGCGCAACTGCGCCCCGAGCGGTCGCAATTCAGTCTCCACCAGGCGCTCGTCATACAGCTCGGCGATGGCGACCTCGGCCTTGGCCAGCACCATCTCCAGCATGTCGATGCGGGTACGGAAGAACGGCCAGCGGTCGCGCATGGTGCGCAGCAGGTCGTCCTCGCCGCGTTCGCCGGCCTGCTCCAGCGCCCGTTCCCAGCCCAGCCAGGCCGGCAGCATCAGCCGGGTCTGTGTCCAGGCGAAAATCCAGGGGATCGCCCGCAGGCTTTCCACGCCGCCGGCGCGCCGCTTGGCCGGGCGGCTGCCCAGGGGCAGGCGACCCAGTTCCTGCTCCGGGGTGGCCTGGCGGAAATAGGCGACGAAGCGCGGGTGCTCGCGGACGATCTCCCGGTAGCCGGCCAGGCCATCCGCCGCCAGCCGGTCCATTTCCTCACGCCAGGCAGGCTCCGGGGTCGGCGGCGGTTGCAAGGTCGCCTCCAGCACCGCGGCCAGGTAGAGCGCCAGGTTCTGCTCGGCGATGGCCGGCAGGCCGAACTTGAAGCGGATCATTTCTCCCTGCTCGGTGGTGCGGAAGCGACCATTCACCGAGCCCGGCGGCTGGGACAGGATGGCCGCATGGGCCGGGCCGCCGCCCCGCCCGACAGTGCCGCCGCGGCCATGGAACAGCAGCAGCTCCACGCCGTGGCGCTTGCAGATCTCCACCAGGGTTTCCTGGGCGCGGTACTGGGCCCAGGCCGCGGCGGTGGTGCCGGCATCCTTGGCCGAGTCGGAGTAGCCGATCATTACCTCCTGAGGCCCGTACAGCCGCTCCCGGTAGCCCGGCAGCGCCAACAGGCCGTCCACCACCGGGCCGGCATTGTCCAGGTCGGTGAGGGTCTCGAACAGCGGCACCACCCGCATGGGCCGGCGCAGCCCGGTCTCCTTGAGCAGCAGTTGTACCGCCAGCACATCGGAAGGCGCGGCGGCCATGGAAATCACATAGGACCCAAGGGACGCGGCCGGCGCCTCGGCGATCACCCGGCAGGTGGCGAGCACCTCGGCGGTTTCCTTGGCAGGGGCGTAGTCCGGCGGCAGCAGTGGCCGGCGATTGTCCAGCTCGGCCGAGAGGAAGCGCACGCGTTCCGCCTCCGGCCAGTCCTCGTAGCGCCCCAGGTCCAGGTACTCGGTGATCTCGCTAAGGGCGGCGCTGTGGCGGCTGGCTTCCTGGCGGATGTCCAGGCGCACCAGGAACAGGCCGAAGGTGGTCGCCCGGCGCAGGCAGTCCAGCAGCGCACCATCGGCCACCACGCCCATGCCGCAGGCATGCAGCGACCGGTGGCAGCACTCCAAGGGCTCGATCAGGTCGCGGTTGTCCAGCAGCACCTCGGGGCCTGGCGGCACCGTGTCGTGCAGGGCGGTCTCGGCCCAGGCGCGGGTGGCCCGCAGGCGGTCCCGGAGCGCCTTGAGCAGGGCCCGGTAGGGTTCGGGGTGCACGCCCACCCGGACCCGCATCTCGTCACTGGCCTGGTGCATGGACAGGTCGGCGGCCAGGCGGTCCACATCCCGCAGGAACAGGTCGGCGGCCATCCAGCGCGCCAGCAGCAGCACCTCGCGGCTGGCCACCGCCGTGACGTTGGGGTTGCCGTCGCGATCGCCGCCCATCCACGAGGCGATGCGCAGCGGCGCGGCATCCAGGGGCAACCGCTGGCCGGTGTGCTGGAACAGCACTGCATCGGCGCGACGCAGCATGTTGGGCACCGCTTCCCAGAGGGAATGCTCGATCACCGCGAAGCCCCACTTGGCTTCGTCCACCGCCGTGGGCCGGCGATGACGGATTTCCTCGGTGTGCCAGGCCTCGGCGATCAGCCGCTGCAGGCGCCGGCGCCCGTCGCCGCGCTCGGCTTCGGTGAGGTCGCGGTGATCGAGGCGACCCAGCGCCTCGGCGATGGCATCGTACTTCTGGATCAGGGTGCGGCGTGCCACCTCGGTGGGGTGGGCAGTGAGCACCAGCTCGACGTCCAGGCGGGCGAACTGGCTGGCCAGTTCCTCGCCACCGAGGCCGGTTTCCCGCAGGCGCCCCAGCAGTTCGCCCAGCACCCGGTTCTCGAAAGGCTCCGCCTCGCCGGGGCGGCGCCGACGGATGTGGTGGTACTGCTCGGCGATGTTGGCCAGGTTGAGGAACTGGTTGAACGCACGGGTGACCGGCAGCAGCTCATCTTCGCCGAGGCCGGCGAGGCTGTCGGTGAGGGCTTGGTGCCCGGCCTCCGAGCCCTGGCGCGCGGCCTTGGCGGCCTTGCGGATGCGCTCGATCTTGTCGAGAAACTCGTCGCCGTATTGCAGGCGCATGGTCTCGCCGAGCAGTTCGCCCAGCAGGTGTACGTCCTCGCGCAGACGTGCGTCGATTTCCCTCATTGGCGGCATCTCCTTGCGGCTCGCTCTGTTGAGAGTCCCCCGGCGCCATGAAGTTACACCGGGAATACAGCCTCCGGCGTTCGCTCCACGCCACAGTCACCGCTGCCTCGGCGTCATCGTGCGAAAACTTTGAACATTTGCAAACGACGGCCGGTCACACCCCATAACACGAGGCCAGCGGCCGGAAAATCCCCCAGTCGCGCCTAAAGACGGCGAAAAATCCACCAAATGAAACGAACATGGTGGATACGGTTCGCCACGGACCTGCAACGGCTTGAGCCGCCAGTGTTTCAGGAAAATCCCCCAATGGAGCCGATACCCATGAAGACCTTCGCCCTGTCCCCCTCCTCGCTTCGTGGCTTCAACGTCACCGCCCTCGCCCTGGGCAGCAGCGTGCTGCTGGCCGGTTGCGCCGGCAACCCACCCACCGAGCAGTTCGCCGTGACCAATACCGTGGTGAAGAGCGCCGTGAGCGCCGGCGCCACCGAGTACGCCCCGGTTGAAATGAAGAGTGCCCAGGACAAGCTGAACCAGGCGGAAATGCAGATGCACGACAAGCACTATGACGAAGCGCGCCGCCTCGCCGAACAGGCCGAGTGGGATGCCCGCGTCGCCGAGCGCAAGGCCCAGGCCGTGAAGGCGGAGAAAGCGGTGCAGGATGCCCAGCAAGGCGTGCAGCAACTGCGTGAGGAAGGTAGCCGGGCCCCGATCATCATCAATAACTGATCCCGCCCGAATTCCACGATATTTCCGAAAAAGGACGATTCCTCATGAATAAGTTCATCGCCATTCCCGTACTGTCCGCTCTCAGCCTGGCCATGGTGGCCTGCGCCTCCAAGCCCAACCCGAACCTGGAACAGGCCCGCAGCAACTACTCGACCTTGCAGAGCCAGCCCCAGGCCAACAGCCTCGCCGCCCTGGAAACCAAGGAAGCCGGCGACATGCTGAACCGCGCCGAGCAGGCCTATCGCGACAAGCAGGACGCCTCCCACGTGGACCAGCTGGCCTACCTGACCAACCAGCGCGTGCAGGTCGCCCAGGAAACCATCCGTCTGCGTACCGCCGAGTCCGACCTGCGTAATGCTGCGTCCCAGCGTACCCAGGCTCAGCTGGATGCGCGCACCCAGCAGATGAACATCCTGAAGAACGAGCTGCAGAACCTGAAGCCGCAGCAGACCGACCGCGGTTCGGTGATCACCCTGGGTGACATGCTGTTCGAGGTGGACCGCGCCGAACTGAAGCGCAGCGGCCTGGCCAACGTGCAGCAATTGGCCACCTTCCTCAACCAGCACCCCGAGCGCCTGGTCGTGGTGGAAGGCTTCACCGACAGCACTGGCACCGTCGAGCACAACCTGCGCCTGTCCCAGGCCCGTGCCGACTCGGTCCGTCGCGCCCTGGTGTCCATGGGTGTCTCGCCGCAGCGCATCACCACCCAGGGCTTCGGCAAGGACTACCCGGTGGCCGACAACGCCACGGCCAGCAACCGCGCCCTCAACCGTCGCGTGGAAGTGACCGTGTCCAACGGTCCGGAGCCGGTGGCTCCGCGCGGCCCGCGCGTCCTGCAATAAGCCGGACACGCAACGAAAAAGCCCCGCCATGGCGGGGCTTTTTCATGGCTGGCGGTTCGTGTCAGGCGGACAGCAGGCGCCGATACAGCGCGGCCATGTCCGCCGAGAACGCCACCAGGGTCGCCCGCTGCAGGGAGCTGCCCTCGGGACGCGGCGCCCTGAGGACGCGAATCGCGATGGCGGCGGCCGCCTCCAGGGGGTAGCCGTAGATGCCGCAACTGATGGCAGGAAAAGCAATGCTGGCCAGACCGTTCTGCTCCGCCAGGGCCAGGCTGTTGTGGTAGCAGGCGTCCAGCAGCGCCGGCTCGCCATGGGTACCGCCCCGCCAGACAGGCCCCACCGTGTGGATGACGTGCCGCGCCAGCAGGCCGAAGCCAGGGGTGATCCGCGCCTCGCCGGTGGGGCACCCACCCAGCGTGCGGCAATGCTCCAGCAAGGCCGGGCCGGCCGCGCGGTGTATGGCGCCGTCCACCCCGCCGCCGCCCAGCAGCGACTCGTTGGCGGCGTTGACGATGGCGTCCACGTCGAGCCGCATGATGTCGCCCTGCTGAACGTCGATCTCCATGGTGCTCACTGCTCCGCTTGCGGGGTTTCCTGGCCGAGGCAGCGCACGGCGCGCTTGCGGTTGTCCACCAGCACGCCGGACAGGCCCTTCTGGGTGGTGTCGAACAGCACCAGCACGCCGTCGATGCACTGGGCGCCCTGGTCGGCCGGTTGCAGGGACAGCTTGGTGTCCTCGCCGGGGATCGACTTGAGCATGGTGAACTCCGCCAGCAGCAGCGCATCCTCCTCCTTGGCGAAGTGCAGGTAGCCGTAGTACCAGAGCACCAGGACGGTGCCGATGATGCTGCAGATGCCGGTGACGATCAGCGGAAGGGGGTTGCGTTCGCTCATTGGGGGCTCTCGGGGTTCGGGACTTCAGCCAGCCGACGCAGGCCGACGAACCCGCGCGGGTCGTCGAGGTAGCGCAGCATCACCTCGCGCCAGACCGGGTCGGCGAAGGTCTGCACATGACCGCCCCGGGTCGGCTGGAACACCCGCGGCGGCGGCGCAGCTTGATACAAGCGCACGCCATTGGAAAGGGGCACGATGTCGTCATCCAGGCTGTGGTAGATCAGCATCGGCAGGCCGGCCAGGCGCGGCATGGCGTCCAGCGCCCGCTCGCCGTCCGGCACCAGCCAGGACAGCGGCACCTGCAACGGCCAGGTCAGCCAGGCCCCGGCCAGGGTGTTGCGCGCCACCTCGCGGTAGCTGGCGGGCACGCCGTCCAGCACCAGGGCATGCAGCGCCTGGCGCCGCGCCGGGTGTTCGGCCAGGTAGTGGATTGCCAGCGCCCCGCCGATGCTCTGCCCCAGCACCACCAGCGGCTTGCCACTCGCCTCGGGCGATTGCCGCAGCCAGTCGAAAGCGGCGTCCAGGTCCTGGTACACCGCCGGCAGGGACGGGCTGCCCTCGGACAGCCCGTAGCCGCGGTAGTCCAGCATCAGGACCTGATAGCCCGCCTCCGGCAGCCAGTAGCTGCCCCCCAGGTGCATCGACAGGTTGCCGCCGTTGCCGTGCAGGTGCAGCACGGTCCCTTTCGGTTCGACGCCCGCCTTGGCCGGCAGCCACCAGCCATGCAGGCGCGTGCCGTCGGTGGCGGTCAGGTAGACGTCGCGGTACATCAGGTGCGCCCGCTGGGGAGTGAACGGCAGGCCCGGCTGGGGGTAGAACAGCAGCGAACTGCAGCCCTGCACGCAGCCCACGGTCACCAATAGCGCCAGCCAGCGGAAACGGCGCACGGCCCGAACGAGGACGGCGGCAGCGACGAGGAAGCGGGGAAACAGCGGCATGGAGTCGGCTCAGAGGATGTTCGCGTAGTCCGCCTCGATGCGGTCCAGGCTCAGGTGATTGAGGAAGTTGGAGAAGCACATCCAGGCGGACAGCGCGTTGAGGTCGCGGAACTGCGGCGGCAGGTACTTCGGCGGCACCACCAGGCCTTCGTCCACCAGTTGGCGCAGGGTGCGCATGTCCTCCAGGGTGGTCTTGCCGCAGAACAGCAGCGGGATCTGCTCCAGCTTGCCCTTGCGCACCGCCAGTTGGATGTAGTTGTAGATCATGATGAAACCCTTCAGGTAGGACAGGTCCTTGGTGAAGGGCAGGCCGTCCGGAGCAGACCCGCGGAATACGCGGCTGGCGTTGCCGTAGGCATCCTCCAGGTTGTAGCCCTGGTCGAGGAAGAACCGGTGCACGTCGAGGAAGTCCGCGCCCTCCTCCGCCATGTGGATGGCCCGGGTGCGGTTGGTCAGCTTGCGCAGGCGCGACGGGTAGGAGGCGAAGGCGATCACCTCCATGAGGATCGCCAGGCCTTCCTGGGTAACGGTGGACGACGGCGGCCCCTTGGAGAGGAAGGTGCAGATGGGCTGGTTGAGGCCGTTGAGGGTGGTCCCCACGTGCACCAGCCCCTCGTGCACCTCCAGGGCGCGCACGTCCCGCTCGTTGAACAGCGCGTCGGCGCGCACCTTGATGTAGTCGGCCCCGGCGGCGGCGTCGGCGACGATGCCGTCGGACTCGAAGACGCGGATCGCCCCCTCCCCCTCGCCGAACACCTGGCCCAGGCGCTCCCGCAGCAGGGCCACGGCATCGCTGGCGTTGAGGGTCTTGGGTTCGTCCTTCAGGTCGCCGCGGCCATCGATGTTGTTCAGGTAGTCGGAGAGCATCAGCCCCAGGTCGGCCAGGGTCGGGTCGCCGGCGTGGAAGGCGTCGGAGGCCGCCCCGTAGAGCTCCTGGGAGATCAGGCCGAAGTCCGCGGTGCCGCGGGCCTCCAGCATGCGGATGACCATGCGGTATTCCTTGCACATGCGCCGCATGATGCCGCCGACCGGGTTGAACTGGCCGAGCTGGCGGGTGATGTCCCGCTCGATGTTCTGGAATTCCAGCTTCTTCGCCACGGGGTCGAAGGCCAGGGGACGGCTCTCGTAGTAGGCGCGGTCCACCGGCGGCAGGCGCCGGCCGCCGCCTTCGAGGAAGGTGCTGCGCACCCCTTCGTCCCACTTCACGGCGTCCAGCACGCGGATCGGCGTCTGCGCCAGGACGATGCGATCGGAGAGATCGCGGATGATCTGGTGATACGGTCGGCTCGTGGTGCTAAGGGTCATCGGTACCTCGTGTTCGGACAGGGACGACGCCACGCTCGCGGGAGCGCTCCGGCCAGGGCCGCCCGAATGCACGTCGAGCCCGGTGAAACGGCCCGTTCTTCAACGGCGCCTCGCCGGGCCCGGGCGGTCTTCGTACAGCCTAGAGCCCCATCACCAGATAAAGGTAGCGCTTGAACACCGCCCGCATGCGATCGAGGTCCGGATTGTCCGCGCCGTCCAGCAGGCCCTGATATTCCATGCGCAGGATGAGGGCGGTCAATATCTGGGCGTCCTGGGCCGGCTCGGCGGAGCCGATGATGCGGAAGAACTGGTCGACGCCGCGGTAGAGGATGCGCCGGTGCGCCTCGGCCAGTTCCCGCAGCGCCGGGTTGAGCAACGCCTCCTGGCGGAAGGCCTGCTCGGCCAGGAGCATCTCGCGGTTCTCCCGGAGCTGGCCGGTGACGTAGCCGATGGCCATTTCCACCATGTTCTCGGCCTGCCGGCGGCGGGAGGCGCGGTCGCCCGAGGCGGCCGCCTCGAACACCTTGAGATCGTCCTCCATGTTCGCCCAGAAGGCGCCGAGCATCTCCGCGCTGCGCTCGACGAACTGGGCGAAGGTGTCGGTGATGAGGTCGTTGATGTCCTTGAAATAATACGTGGTGGCCGACAGCGGCACCGCCGCCTCGGCGGCCACCGCCCGGTGGCGCACGGCCCGCACGCCGTCGCGCACGATGATCCGCATGGCGGCGTCGAGGATCGCCTGGCGGCGCTGCTCGCTGCCCTGGCGGCTGGCTTTACGGCCCTGATACTTCACGCTCTCGGCGACCGCGCCGGCGACCCGCGCCGCGCTCTCGTGATAGGACTTCTCGGTCAAGACACGTACTCCTGGAAACGACGCGCCGATCGGGCGCTGGCCAGGCCCGGGGCGACGATACGGAATGCCGGCGCTCCGGGCGGCCAGCCCCGCGTGGGACCGGTCGCCGCGGACTGCCGCCGCAGGGGCGCTACCCGCGTAGCGCCTCGTCAAAGTGCCATTATCACTGCTTGAACCAAAGATGCGACCTAAACCTGCCGGAACGGTCAGACCGAAGGTCGTATGGCAAGTGCCGGCAGAGCGTGATCCAGCCGACCGGCGCTCCGGTTCCGCGGCGAATGGTCGCAGTGCCAGAAACGACGAGACCGCCTCGAAGGGCGGTCTCGTGGACAGCGTGCCGCGGGGTTACAGCGGGCGCATGTGGGGGAACAGGATGACGTCGCGGATCGACGGCGAATCGGTCAGCAGCATCACCAGGCGGTCGATGCCGATGCCCTCGCCAGCGGTGGGCGGCATGCCGTATTCCAGAGCGGCGACGAAGTCCGCGTCGAAGTGCATGGCCTCGTCGTCGCCAGCGTCCTTGTCGCGGACCTGGGCGTGGAAGCGCTCGGCCTGGTCCTCGGCATCGTTCAGCTCGGAATAGGCGTTGGCGATCTCGCGGCCGCCGATGAACAGCTCGAAGCGGTCGGTGACGCTGGGATCGTCGTCGCTGCGACGGGCCAGGGGCGAGACTTCGAACGGGTAGCGGGTGATGAAGGTGGGCTGCTCCAGCCGGTGCTCCACCAGTTCCTCGAAGATCATGGTCTGCAGCTTGCCCAGGCCCTCGAAGCCCTTCACGTCGGCACCGGCCTTCTTCGCCAGGGCGCGGGCCTTGTCCAGGTCGCGCAGGTCGTCGGCGCTGATCTCCGGGTTGTACTGGAGGATCGAGTCGAACACGGAGAGCCGGGCGAACGGTTCGCCGAAGTGGAACACCTTGTCGCCGTAGGGCACGTCGGTGCTGCCCAGCACGCTCATGGCCAACTCGCGGAACAGTTCCTCGGTGAGGTCCATGTTGTCTTCGTAGTCGGCGTAGGCCTGGTAGAACTCCAGCATGGTGAATTCGGGGTTGTGCCGGGTCGAGACGCCTTCGTTGCGGAAGTTGCGGTTGATCTCGAAGACCTTCTCGAAGCCGCCCACCACCAGCCGCTTGAGGTACAGCTCCGGCGCGATGCGCAGGAACATGGGCATGTCCAGGGCGTTATGGAAGGTCTCGAAGGGCTTGGCCGCGGCGCCGCCGGGAATGGTCTGCAGCATCGGCGTTTCCACTTCGAGGAAGTCCCGCTCGGCGAGGAAACGGCGGATGTGGGCGATCACCTGGGAGCGCACGCGGAAGGTCCGGCGCACCTCGTCGTTGACGATCAGGTCGACGTAGCGCTGGCGGTAGCGCTGCTCGGTGTCGGTGAGGCCGTGGAACTTGTCCGGCAGCGGTCGCAGGGACTTGGTCAGCAACTGCACGCGGTCCATGTGCACGTACAGGTCGCCCTTGCCGGAACGCGCCAGGCTGCCTTCGGCGGCGATGATGTCGCCCAGATCCCAGTGCTTGACCGCTTCCAGGGTCTCGGCCGGCAGGCCCTTGCGGTCCACGTAGAGCTGGATGCGCCCGGTCATGTCCTGGATCACCATGAACGCGCCGCGGTTGAGCATCAGGCGCCCGGCCACCTTGACCTTGATCCCCGCGCCTTCCAGCTCTTCCTTGCTCTTGCCTTCGTAGCGCGTCTGCAGGTCCTGGCAGTAGCTGTCGCGGCGGAAGTCGTTGGGGAAGACGTTCGGCTGGGTGTCGCGCAGCCCGGTGAGCTTTTCCTTGCGCTGGGCGATCAGCTTGTTCTCTTCCTCGTGCAGGGCGTGCTCGTTCAGCGGTTGTTCGCTCATGGTCGTGGATTTCCGTCAGGGGTGCGCGGGAAAGGCACCGGGTTCAAGCGGTGGAACCACGCGCCGCCCGGACAGGCGGTGCGCGGCGAAGGGCGTGGCTAGAGCTCCTGTTTCAGGCTGGCTTCGAGGTATTCGTCCAGGTCGCCGTCCAGCACCTTGTCGCAGTCGCTGCGCTCGACGCCGGTGCGCAGGTCCTTGATGCGGGACTGGTCCAGCACGTAGGAGCGGATCTGGTGACCCCAGCCGATGTCGGACTTGGAGTCCTCCAGGGCCTGGGACGCGGCGTTGCGTTTCTGCATCTCCTGCTCGTACAACTTGGCCCGCAGCATCTTCATGGCGGTGTCCTTGTTGGCGTGCTGGGAGCGCTCGTTCTGGCACGCCACCACGGTGTTGGTAGGCACGTGGGTGATGCGCACCGCGGAGTCGGTGGTGTTCACGTGCTGGCCGCCGGCACCGGAGGAGCGGTAGGTGTCGATGCGCAGGTCCGCCGGGTTGATCTCGATTTCGATGTTGTCGTCGATCTCGGGCGACACGAACACCGCGGTGAACGAGGTGTGGCGGCGGTTGCCGGAGTCGAACGGGCTCTTGCGCACCAGCCGGTGCACGCCGATCTCGGTACGCAGCCAGCCGAAGGCGTACTCGCCCTTGATGTGCACGGTGGCGCCCTTGATGCCGGCGACCTCGCCCTCGGACAGCTCGATGATGGTGGCGTCGAAGCCGTGCTTGTCGGCCCAGCGCAGGTACATGCGCAGCAGCATGTTGCCCCAGTCCTGAGCCTCGGTGCCGCCGGAGCCGGCCTGGATGTCCAGGTAGCAGTTGTTGGCGTCCATCTCGCCGCTGAACATGCGGCGGAATTCCAGCTTCTCGAGGATATCCCGCAGGCGCTCGACCTCGGTGGCGACGTCGTTCACCGCGCCCTCGTCGTTCTCCTCGACGGCCATGTCCAGCAGGTCGCGGGAATCGCTCAGGCCGCCGCTCAGGTCATCGAGGGTCTCGACGATCTGCGCCAGGGACGCGCGTTCGCGGCCGAGGTTCTGGGCGTATTCGGGGTTGTTCCAGACGTTGGGGTCTTCGAGTTCGCGGTTTACTTCGACGAGACGATCATGCTTCTGATCGTAGTCAAAGATACCCCCGAATGGTCTGGGTGCGCTCGGACAGATCCTTGATGGCGTTGAGGATCGGATTGATTTCCATGGTGTCGTCACTCACAGGCTAAACTTCGGAAAAGCCTGCGAGTATACCTAAGTCGGCCTTACCTGGCAGCCCGCCCTGCGGCATACTGGCCGTCTCTTTCGGGCTACAGGGGATGTGCCGATCTGCCTCGCTAGACAAGAGACCGCCCGCCCCCATGCTCTCATCCCACAGCCTACGCACCCGCTTCGCTCTGTTCATCGCGCTGTTGGCCGTCACCCTCTGCACCGTCCTGGGCAGCACCATCTACCACGACTCCAGCACCCGTATCCGCAAAGCGGTGGGCCGGCAGTTGGCGGACCTTTCCTACCAGATGGTCGAGCGCCTGGACCGCGACATGGCCAACCGGGCGCGCATGCTGGATGTGCTGGGCTCCCTGAACGCCCTGCGTGACCCGAAGGACCCGCAGCAGATTCGCGTGCTGCTGGACCGCATGAAGACCCAGTTCAAGTCCGTGGCCTGGACCGGCTACATGGACCCCAGCGGCCAGGTGCTGGCCTCCACCGATGGCCTGTTGCAGGGCGCCAACATCGCCCAGCGGCCGGTCTTCAGCGAGGGGCTCAAAGGTCGCTTCGTCGGCGACGTGCACGAGGCCGTGCTGCTGGCCAAGCTGCTGCCCAACCCCACCGGCGAGGCGATGAAGTTCGTCGACATCAGCCTGCCCATCACCGGCACGGACGAGCGCACCATCGTCGGTGTGCTGGGCACCCACCTGTCCTGGGCCTGGGCCGAGGAAGTGCGCACCTCCCTGATGCTGCCCCAGCAGGACCGCGACGAGGTGGAGTTCTTCGTGCTGGCCAAGGACGGCACGGTCCTGCTCGGCCCGCGGGAGAGCATTGGCCAGGACCTGGACCTGCCGGTGGTGAACAAGCCCACCGACACCGGCTGGGCGGTGCAGGCATGGCCGGACCAGCGCGACTACCTGACCGCCTATGCCCGCAGCCAGGGCAACGGCGACTACCAGGGCCTCGGCTGGGTGGTGGTGGCCCGCCAGCCCCTGGACGTGGCCTATGCACCGGCCTACGAGATGCGCCGGGATACCCTCAAGTGGGGCGCGATCCTGGCCCTGCTCTGCGGCTTCGTCGGCTGGCTGGTGGCGGCGCTCTACACCCGGCCGCTGCGGGACATCGCCCAGGCCGCCGACCGCATCAGCTCCGGGCAGATCGCGGTGATCCCCGAAGTCGGCGGCAGCAGCGAAATTCATTCCCTCAGCCGCTCCATCCGCAACATGGTGGAGAACCTCACCCAGCAGGAGTACCAGCTGGGGGAAATGGAAAGCCTGGCGCACCACGATGCGCTCACCGGCCTGCCGAACCGCAACGCCCTGGGCAAGTACCTGCGCTATGCCCAGCAACGCAATCGGTCGGAGCAGGACTGCCTGGCCCTGCTCTACGTCGACCTGGACGGCTTCAAGCCGGTGAACGACCGCTATGGCCACGCCGCCGGCGACCTGCTGCTCAAGGAGGTGGCCGTGCGCCTGCGCGGGTGCCTGCGGGAAGGCGACCTGGTGGCGCGCCTGGGTGGCGACGAGTTCGTCATGGCGCTGCAGGTGCACCGGGAACATGCCCGCCCCCAGAGCGCCCAGATCGCCTCGCGGGTGCTGAACAGCCTGCGGGAGCCGGTGGTCCTGGCGGAAGGCGTGGTCACGGTCGGCTGCAGCATTGGCGGCGCCCTGTGGCCGCAGGACAGCTTCGAGATGAGCGCGGTGATGGAACTGGCCGACCAGGCCCTGTACCGCGCCAAGGCCGCCGGGCGCAACCGTGCCGAGTTCCACGGCGACTGAACCCTCCTTATATAAGGAAGGGGATCGGTTACTGGCCGGGCGATCCGCCGCCTGTCCCGGCAGAATCGGCCGGGAAGGTTCGACGATGCCATTTCGGCCGACGTTCTTAAGCTCTTTGTCACGGGACTCGCGGCCACGCTTGGCCAGTGCCGCCCACTGGTGACGCAGGCCTCGCCCGTTCGGCCAACTCAGGCCAGCCTATCCTGCCCGCGTCTTCACACCCGCGCGCTTGCCAACTTTTCCCCCACAACGAAAAACGGGCCCTTGCGGGCCCGTTCGTCGATGCCGACTCTGCTTACAGCGCAGCGTTCGGGCAGGTGACGCCGACTTGCTGGAACGCGCTGACCACATCAGCCGAACCGTAGCTGCGGTTCTGGGCGGACTTGATCACACCGCACGCGCCCTGGTTGAAGGTGGAGTTCTCGGTCCAGTAGAAGCGGTTGGCATCCAGGAACACTTCGAAGGCCTTGCGGGTGTTCCAGCCGGTCTTGTGGGCCAGCAGATAGAACGCCTTGTTGTACACGCCGCTGGACAGGTGCACGTCGAGGCCGCTGCGGTACTTCGAGGCATGCTCGATGGAACGGCCGTCGCGGGACGGGGAGTCCATGTAGCGCAGCGCGCCACTGCCCTTGAAGATGTCCGCGCCCACTTGCCAGTCGTTGCGACCGTTACGCATGAAGTACTCGGCTGCCTCGCCGGCCATGTCGGAGAAGGCCTCGTTCATGCCGCCCGACTGGCCGTCGTAGACCAGGCCGGAGTTCTGCTCGGTGAAGCCGTGGCTGATCTCGTGAGCCGTCACGTCCAGCGCCACCAGCGGGTAGAAGCGGCTGGCGCCGTCACCGAAGTTCATGGAGCTGCCGTCCCAGAACGCGTTCTCGTAGTTGCTGCCGTAGTGGACGTGCATGTACAGCTTCTGGCTGATGGGGCGCAGGCCGCCGAACCAGCCCTTGTACATGTTGAACACGACGTTGCCGAAGTAGTGGGCGTCGTTGAGGGGCGAGTAGGCGCCGTTGGTTTGCTTGTAGTCGTTGTACGGGCAGGAGAACTTGAACGGGGTATTGAGCGAGGTGTTCTCGCTGCCGTTCAGGTTGACGGTGATCACGTCACCGCTGTTCATCTTGCAATCCTTGGTCACGATCAGGGGACCGTAGTCGGTGCCGTATACGTAACGACCGGTCTTCTGGTTGCCGCCGGGACCGCTGGCCTCGGCATGGTTCAGGCCTTCCCACTGCTCCAGCACCGAGCCGCTGTTGGCGTCGATGATGAAGAACGGACGGCTCGGCTCGTTGCCGGGAATGAAATAGGACACGACGTAGGCCAGCTGGGCGACATTCTCGCTGTTCAGGCGGACCACCAGGTCGGCCTTGTCGTTCAGGGTGGTGCGGCCCTGGGCCTTCAGGCTTTTGGCCTGACCCAGCACCTGCTCCTTGGACAAGGTGGCCTTGGTACCTGCGACCAGGTCGGCGCCGATGTTGGCGACGTAACGGCCGCTGCGGGACGGCTCGGCCAGGGACTTGGCGTTGCCGCCACCGCTGACTTCGGTGATCGCTTCGCCCCACACGGGCACGCCGTTGTAATACTGCTTGTAGCGGGTGACGAGTTTGTTCCCCACGGCGCCGTAGCGCTGGACTTTCAGATCAGTTGCTCCGGCTCCGAGCTCAGCGCGCAGGTCGGAGGTACCGGCCACGGTGGTGCGCTTGCTGTTGAGTTGGGAAACATCGATCAGGTCGGCCGCGAAAGAAACGGCCGGAAGGGTGAAGGAGGCCAGAACAAAAGCCTTTAGTGCGAAATTCCTCTTCATCGACATGCTTCTCCTGATTATTGGAGCCGGAGGATATCTTCGGCTTCCATTTCCGCCTCCTTTTGGGTTGTGGCGGAATTCCTTAGCCCGGGCTGTTTATCGCGACCTTGCGCAGCCCTGGCCTCATGGAGAGGAATGTATAGACATGCGTTTTTCGACAAGCAAAGCAAATCAACGAGAAAGACACATCCTCGAAACAAAACCAACCGAAAGTTAGGGATGGCAAGCTGGACCGCCCATTACTCTGCCAGCAGCGCCATTCGCCGGCCGGAAACACGCGAGCCAGAGCGGTTTTTCTTGGAGCTTCGGTACGTTTTCTTCAGCGGGGCGCCAGGTGGGTCACCATCAACTGCACGCTTTCCTGGCCGCGGTACTCGTTCAGGTCCAGCCGGTAGGCCATCTCCGCCCAGCGCACCGTCGGGTCCGGCCACAGCTCGCGGTCGACGTTGAAGGCGATGCCGTCCACGGTCAGGCGACCGCACTCGCTCTTGAGCACCAGCTTCAGGTGGCGCTCGCCCACCAGCCGCTGCTGCACCAGCTGGAACACGCCATGGAACAGCGGCTCGGGGAAATGCTGGCCCCAGGGCCCGGCATGCCGCAGGGAACGGGCCAGCTCCAGGTGGAACTCCTCCACCCCCAGCACGCCGTCGGTGAGCAGGCGGCCGTTCAGGTCCCCTTCCACCAGGTGGCGTCTCACCTCCGCATCGAAGGCGGCGGCGAAGGCGCCGAAGTGCTCCAGGGGCAGGGTCAGGCCGGCGGCCATGGCATGGCCGCCGAACTTGCTGATCAGCCCGGGATGGCGGGCGGCCACGGCGTCCAGGGCATCGCGGATGTGGAAGCCCTGCACCGAGCGGGCCGAGCCCTTGAGCACGCCGGGGTCCGCCTCGGCGAAGGCGATGGTGGGCCGGTGGTAGCGATCCTTCAGGCGCGACGCGAGGATGCCGATCACGCCCTGGTGCCAGTCGGCCTCGAACACGCAAAGCCCGAAGGGCAGGCCGTCCACCGGCAGTTCCTTGAGCTGGGCCAGGGCCTCGCGCTGCATACCCTGCTCGATGACCTTGCGGTCCTGGTTCAGCTGGTCCAGTTGCACCGCCATATCCCGCGCCAGGGCTTCGTCCTCGCAAAGCAGGCATTCGATGCCCAGGGCCATGTCGTCCAGCCGGCCGGCGGCATTCAGCCGCGGGCCGAGGATGAACCCGAGGTCGGTGGAGGTGATCCGCTGGGGATCGCGGCCCGCCACGTCCAGCAGCGCCCGCAGGCCCGGCCGGGCGCGGCCGGCGCGGATGCGCGCCAGGCCCTGGTGGACCAGGATGCGGTTGTTGGTGTCCAGGGGCACCACGTCGGCGACGCTGCCCAGGGCCACCAGGTCCAGCAGCTCGGCGAGATTGGGCTCCGCCGTGCCGGTTCGGGTGAACCAGCCGTTCTCCCGCAGCCGCGCCCGCAGCGCCAGCAGCACGTAGAAGATCACCCCGACGCCGGCCATCGCCTTGCTGGGGAAGGTACAGCCGTGCTGGTTGGGGTTGACGATGGCGTCGGCATCGGGCAATTCCGCGCCGGGCAGGTGATGATCGGTGACCAGCACCCGTAACCCCGCGGCCTTGGCCGCGGCCACCCCGTCGACGCTGGAGATGCCGTTGTCCACGGTGACCAGCAACTGCGGCTGCCGCTGCAGGGCCACGGCGACGATTTCCGGGGTCAGGCCGTAGCCGTACTCGAAGCGGTTGGGCACCAGGTAGTCCACCTGGGCCGCGCCCAGCTGGCGCAGACCCAGCACCGCGACGCTGCTGGCCGTGGCACCGTCGGCGTCGAAGTCACCCACCACCAGGATGCGTTCGCGCCGCTCCAGCGCCGAGACCAGCAGGTCCACCGCCGCCTCGATGCCCTTGAGCTGGGCGTAGGGGATCAGCCGCGCCAACCCCTTGTCCAGTTCGGCGGCAGAACGCACCCCGCGGGAGGCGTACAGGCGGGTCAGCAGCGGCGGCAGGTCGCCCAGGTCGGGCAAGGCATCGGGTAACGGGCGGCTTTCGATACGCATCGGTTCGCTCGGGTGAGGCGGAAGGACGGCGACTCAGCGTTCGCCGAGCAGCCACTCCAGCGGAATCTCGTGTTGGCCACGGTCATCGGTGACGAACAACGTACCTTCGCTGATCATTACGCTCCAGTTGATGCTACGGGGCAGGTCCCGGGCCAGTTCACTCAAGGCTTCCTGGGCCACGCCGACCACGCTGAGGTTCTTCAGGGTCTTGACCCCGTCGAGCGCCTTGGCGCTCCAGACCCGCAGGTTGCCATAGGCGACCACGCTGACCCGCTCGGTCCGCCGCGAACACCAGGTCATGCGCTCGGCATCCGGCTGGCCCACCTCGATCCAGTGCAGGACCCGCCCATCCAGGCTCTTTTCCCACAGCGCCGGTTCGTCGACGTCGGACAGGCCGCGGCCGAAGGCCAGCTGTTCGTCGTACCAGAGCGCATAAGCCAGCAGGCGCACGGCCAGACGCTCCTCGGTTTCCGAGGGGTGGCGGGCGACGGTGAAGCGCAGGTTCTCGTACACCCCGCGGTCCAGGTCGGTGAGGTTCAGTTCGACTTTGTAGGGCGTGGCTTGCAGAGCCATGGGCGATTCGGTCCGGGGATCAAAAGGCCGCAAGTCTAGCGCGAAAGCGTGACCGACACGAACGCGCCCGGGCAGCGCCGACGAAGCGGGCGGCGCGACGCTGCCGGGAACGGCGGGCCTTCGGGTACCATGGCGACCCCTTCCCGTCGCGTACCGCCCATGAGCCATTCGGTCACCCCCGTCGGCGTCGTCCGTTCCTGCTTCAAGGAGAAGTTCGCCATTCCCCGCCAGCCGCACCTGGCGCCAGCCGCCCGCGGCGTGCTGGAGCTGCTGCCGCCCTTCGACCAGGCAGGCGCGGTGGACGGCCTGGAGCAGGTCAGCCACGTCTGGCTGCTGTTCCTCTTCCACCAGGCGCTGGAAGACACACCGCGGCTCAAGGTGCGCCCGCCCCGGCTGGGAGGCAATCGCTCGCTGGGGGTGTTCGCGACCCGCTCCACCCATCGCCCCAACGGCATCGGCCAGTCAGTGGTGCGCCTGGAGCGGGTCGAGCCGGGGCGCCTCTGGCTGTCGGGCCTGGACCTGCTGGACGGCACGCCGGTCCTCGACATCAAGCCCTACGTGCCCTACGCCGACCGCGTCGAGGGTGCGGTGAACCGCATCGGCGCCGATGCGCCGCCCGCGATTCCGGTGGAGTGGGACGGACCGGCCCTGGACGCGGCGACGGTCCATGGCCAGCGGCTGGCGGAGCCGCTGGTGGCGCTCGTCGAGCAGTGCCTGGCCCAGGACCCGAAGCCCGCCTATCAGGTCCCGCCCCCGGAACGGCGGTACGGCGTGCGCCTGTGGGACGTGGATGTGCACTGGCATTACCCCGAGCCCGGGCGAATCCGGGTGCTGGACGTGGTACGCGCCTGACGCCCGGCGCCCGGTCAGCGGTCCGGAAACGACGAGGCCCGCTGAAGCGGGCCTCATTGCCAACCGGGCGGGTTACTTCTCGACGAAGGCCCGCTCGATCAGGTAGTCGCCCGGCTCGCCCATGCGCGCGGAGATCTTCAGGCCGAAGCTGTCCAGCACGGCACTGGTCTCGTCCAGCATGCTCGGGCTGCCGCAGATCATCGCGCGGTCGTCCTGCGGGTTGATGGGCGGCAGGCCGATGTCGCTGAACAGCTTGCCGCTGCGCATCAGGTCGGTCAGGCGGCCCTGGTTCTCGAACGGCTCGCGGGTGACGGTGGGGTAATAGATCAGCTTTTCCTTCACCGCGTCGCCGAAGAACTCGTTGTTCGGCAGCTCCTCGGTGATGAAGGTGCGGTAGGCCACTTCGTTCACGTAGCGCACGCCGTGGACCAGGATCACCTTGTCGAAGCGCTCGTAGGTTTCCGGGTCCTGGATCACGCTCATGAACGGCGCGAGGCCGGTGCCGGTGCTCAGCAGGTACAGGTGCTTGCCGGGCAGCAGGTCGCCGAGGATCAGGGTCCCGGTGGGCTTGCGGCTGACGATCAGCTCGTCGCCCACCTTCAGATGCTGCAGGCGCGAGGTCAGCGGGCCGTCCTGCACCTTGATGCTGAAGAACTCCAGGTGTTCTTCGTAGTTGGGACTGGCGATGGAGTAGGCACGCAGCAGCGGACGCCCTTCCGCCTCCAGGCCGATCATGACGAACTGGCCGTTCTCGAAACGCAGCCCGGGGTCGCGGGTGACCCTGAAACTGAACAGGGTGTCGTTCCAGTGGTGAACGCTGAGGACGCGCTCGGTGGCCAGCTTGCTCATGGTGCGGGTACTCCTGAAATGACCGTATACCGGGCAGAATTGCGCGGCATTCTAGTGGCGGTCACAATATCTGTTAAGTGGATTATCAAGATATAGCTAATAGGTTATATAGATATGCGCTTCACCCTACGTCAGCTCCAGGTGTTCGTCGCGGTAGCCCAGCAGGAAAGCGTGTCGCGCGCGGCCGTGTCGCTGTCCCTATCGCAGTCCGCCGCCAGCACCTCCCTCACCGAGCTGGAACGTCAGACCGGTTGCCGGCTGTTCGATCGCGCCGGCAAGCGCCTGAGCCTCAACGCCCTCGGCCGCCAGGTGCTGCCCCAGGCCATGGCGCTGCTTGAGCAGGCCCGGGAGATCGAGGACCTGCTCAGTGGCAAGAGTGGTTTCGGCTCCCTGGCGGTGGGCGCGACCCTGACCATCGGCAACTACCTGGCGACCCTGCTGATCGGCACCTTCATGCAACGCCACCCCGAGTGCAAGGTGAGCCTGCACGTGCAGAACACGGCGAACATTGTCCAGCAGGTGGCCCATTACGACATTGACCTGGGTCTGATCGAAGGCGACTGCCAGCACCCCGACCTGGACGTGCAGCCTTGGGTGGAAGACGAACTGGTGGTGTTCTGCGCGCCGGGTCACCCCCTCGCCCAGCACGGCCGCGCCACCCTGAAGGAGCTGATGGAGGAAGCCTGGATCCTGCGGGAGCTGGGCTCCGGTACCCGCCGCACCTTCGATCGGGCCCTGGGGCGCTACCCCCTCGGCCTCAACGTCCGCCTGGAGCTGGAACACACCGAGGCGATCAAGCGAGCGGTGGAGTCGGGCCTGGGGATCAGCTGCATCTCGCGCCTGGCGCTACGGGACGCCTTCCGCCGCGGCAGCCTGGTGCCCCTGGAGACACCGGAGCTGGACCTGCGCCGGCAGTTCTACTTCATCTGGCACCGGCAGAAATACCAGACCGCAGCCATGCGCGAGTTCCTCGAGGCCTGTCGGGCGCTGACCGCCGGGGTCGAGCGCAGCGACGAGATCGTCCTGCCGAACATTGCCTGACCGGCGACGGGAACGCTCAGCCGAACAGGATGGTGCCCCAGACCGCACCGATCAGCAGCAGGGCCACGAACTGCGCGGCGCTGCCCATGTCCTTGGCGTCCTTGGACAACGGGTGGCGCTCCAGGGAAATCCGATCCACCACCGCCTCGATAGCCGAGTTGAACAGCTCGACGATGAGTGCAAGCAGGCAGACGGCGATCATCAGCGCCCGCTCGCCGCGGGACACCTCGAAGCAGAACGCCAGGGGAATCAGCACCACCGCCAGCAATACCAACTGGCGGAAGGCGGCCTCGCCGCGGTAGGCGGCGCTCAGGCCGTCCAGGGAATAGCCGGTGGCGTTGAGGATGCGTTTGAGTCCGGAATGACCTTTGTAGGGGGACATGACACCTGCACAGGGAAGGGACGCCGGCGCGACCGGTCGTCGTAAGGAAATCAGGCGGACGCGGCCGGGATCGACTCCAGCTGCTGCAGCATCAGCGCCGCCTGGGTCCGGGTACGCACGCCGAGCTTGCGGAAGATGGCCGTGACATGGGCCTTCACGGTCGCCTCGGAGACGCTCAACTCATACGCGATCTGCTTATTCAGCAGGCCCTCGCAGACCATGGTCAGCACCCGGAACTGCTGCGGCGTCAGGCTCGACAGGCCGGCGCTGGCGGCCCGTGCCTCGGCGGATACCACCGCCTCGCTGCGAGCCTGGGGCGGCCACCAGACGTCTCCGTCCAGCACTGCGCGCACCGCCGCCTGAATGACTTCCAGGGAACTGGACTTGGGGATGAAACCGCTGGCGCCGAATTCCCGGGAGCGGGCGACCACCGCCATTTCCTCCTGGGCGGACACCATCACCACCGGGATCTGCGGGTACTGCCCGCGTAGCAGCACCAGGCCGGAGAAGCCGTAAGCGCCGGGCATGTTCAGGTCCAGCAGGACCAGGTCCCAGGCGGCATTCTCTTCCAGGCGCTGTTCCAGTTCGGCGATGCTGGCGGCTTCCACCAGGCGTGCCTCGGGCCCCAGGCCGAGACTCAGCGCCTGTTGCAAGGCGCTGCGGAACAGCGGGTGGTCGTCGGCGATGAGGATTTCGTAGGCGGCCATGAGCGATGTCCTTGTTCTTCTTGGGGCCTTGGCGGCGCCCAGCATGCCGAGCCCGGCCGGGGTGGTCAAGCGCACGGCTTTGCGGCAAAGTTTCGGCTTTTTGCCCTCCGAGGACCGCCCATGCGAACCCAGGCCCTGCGTGCCGACCTGCTGATGCTGATCACTGCCGCCATCTGGGGCTCGGCCTTCGTTGCACAACGCCTGGGGATGGATGCCATCGGCCCCTTCCTCTATACCGGCCTGCGCTTCAGCCTGGCGACCCTGGTGCTGCTGCCGCTGATCCTGTACCGCAAGGCCGGCGAGCCCGCCGCCCCCGTGCACCGGGGCCTGCTGACCGGCGGCGTGCTGATGGGGCTGGCCCTGTCCCTGGGCATCAACCTGCAGCAGGTGGGCCTGCTGTTCACCAGCGTGACCAACTCCGGGTTCATCACCGGGCTCTACGTGATCGTGGTGCCACTGCTGGGCCTGGTCATCGGCCATCGTGCCGGCCTCGGTATCTGGCTGGGTGCGATGCTGGCGGTGGTCGGCATGTTCCTGCTCAGCGTCGGCGAAAACTTTCAGGTGGCGTCCGGCGACTGGCTACAGCTGGCGGGCGCTTTCGTCTGGGGCGTTCACGTGCTGCTGGTCGGGTTTTACGCCAGCCGGTACGACCCGCTGCGCCTGGCCCTGCTGCAATTCGCCACCTGCGCGGTGGTCAGCCTGACCCTGGCGCTGTGCCTGGAGCCCTTCCACCTCGACGCGATCCTCTCCGCCGCCCCGGCCATCCTCTATGGCGGGCTGTTCGGCGTGGCCATCGGCTTCACCTTGCAAGTGATCGCCCAGAAGCATGCCATCGCCTCCCACGCAGCCATCATCCTGTCCCTGGAGGCGGTATTCGCCGCCATCGCCGGCGCAGTGATGCTCAGCGAGTCCTTGCACCTGCGCGGCTACTTCGGTTGCGCCCTGATGTTCGGCGGCATGCTGGTGGCGCAGCTGTGGCCGCAGAAGGCAGCGCGCCCGGCTTGACGGTCATCGCCCTTTGCAAGCGGCTGAAGGCGCACAACCCGCTTGCCGCAAGAAGATCGCTGGCGAAATAGAGGCAACACGGCGAGGGCTGTGCTTACGCCAGCAGCGGCGTCCCGAACTGCTTTATCGAACGCAGACGCATCTCGTGTACACCCACGCAGTCGAAGACCGATTCCGAGCGGTATTGGCGGTGCGGGTCGCCAGCGTCCACTCGAACGCCTCACCTTTGATCGTGAGGCGTCGATGAACGTCCGGTAATGGCCATTGGGCCGGGCTCTCCTGGTTCAGACAAGGCCACTGCCAGGCACGCTTCGCGCCGATCCCCGGCGTCAGAGAAAGGCCCGCAGTGCCCGGTGCGCCGGGCTCTCCTCGTCCAGGGGCAGCGCGTGCTTGGCACCCAGGTAGCGTTCGGTGAAGACGTCCAGGTAGCGGCCCAGGGCGTCCGACGCCAGGGTGTCGCCGGCCAGTTCCAGGCACAGTGCGGCGACCTCGGCGGTACACAGGTGCTCGTCGCGGGTCGAGCGACGCAGGCGGTAGCGGGACAGCTGCTCCGGCTGCAGGCTGAGCACCGGGAAAGCCTCCAGGTACGGGCTCTTGCGGAACATCTTGCGCGCTTCGCTCCAGGTGGCATCCAGGAGGATGAACAGGGGCCGCTTGCCCGGAGCGGGCAGCAGGTGATCCACCACCAGGCGCTCGGGCGCGACGTATTCGCCGGGGAACACGACGTAGGGTTGCCATCGGGGGTCGGCCAGCAGCACCGGTAGCGCGGGGTCCACCTCGGTGCGCGCCCAGCCGAAGGCGGCGGTTTCCTCCACCACGTCGGCGATGAGCCAACCGGTGTTGGTGGGCTTCATGGGCTCGGCGTCGTACATCAGCAGGCACATCCCGGCCTCGGTGGGTACGCGCGGCGTCCACTGGCACAGGCAATAGCCCGGCTGCAGGCGGCAGCGTTCGCAGCGGGGCGCCCGGGAGCCGCGGGCGACGAACGGGCGGGTCGCACGCGCCAGCCGTGCCGCCCGCAACCGGGCCACGGCATGGCTCATGGGGCGGCCCGCCGTGAGGGACGCTCGGGAGCGGGCAGGAGCAACGGGCGCGACAGGTACACGGCGGCTATCCGGGAAAAAGGCGCGGCAGTCTACCAGAAGGTCTCGACGTCACTTTCGACAGCGCGGTCATTCGCGCGAGAATGCCGGTCTTGCCGCCCGCGGCGAACCGGACCCCACCCGTCCGGTCAAAGCGGACTTACCTTCGCCTGGAGAGCTCCATGCCCCGTCTCACCACCCTGATCGTCTGCTGCGCCCTGCCCTTCGGCCTGCAGGCCGCCTCGCTCAAGGACTACGAACTGACCCAGATGCTGGACAAGGTCGCCAAGGAAAGCAGCGTCGGCACCCCGCGGGCGATCAACGAAGACATCCTCGACCAGGGTTACACGGTGTCCGGCAACGAGCTGGTCGACCACCTGAGCGTTCGCGAGGCTCATGCGATGCAGATGCGCAGCAACCCGGACACGGTACGCAGCCAACTGGCCGCCAGCGTCTGCCGCAACGGCGGCTTCCGCCAGCTACTCGCCCGCGGCGCGACCCTGCGCTACGAGTTCACCGAGTACAAGAGCAACCGCCCCGTCACCACCGAACGCTTCACCAAGGCGGACTGCGGTCTGAAATAACCTGCCGGCGCCCGGCTCTGTCGCGGTCGCCTCCAGCGCCCGCGCCGCTCCTCCCAACCGCGCCGTTGGGGACTGGTCCGGAACGTCTGCAACGGGGCCGTGCCGGAACTCCAGCTATCGGGTACGCTCAGGGTGTGGTTCGAGAAAGGAGAACACCATGCCCCATCAGCCAGACGATTATCTGGAAAGGCACTTCAAGAGCAGCGGTATCGATCTCGCGCAGAAAGTCGACGAACTGCTCAATCTCACCGTCCCCACTGGCAGTCTCAACGGCCCCCTCTATCGCGACATGCTGGTGACCGTCGTCCGGATGGCCCAGGCGGACCGCAATCGCTGGGATGCGAAGATCCTCCTGCAGACCCTGAAGGAAATGGAGCACGCCTTCAGCGTGCTGGAAAAATTCAAGCGTCGGCGCAAGGTGACCGTGTTCGGCTCGGCCCGTACGCCGGTCGAGCACCCGGTCTACGCCCTGGCCCGGCAACTGGGCGAGGCGCTGGCCAAGCGCGACCTGATGGTCATCACCGGCGCCGGCGGCGGCATCATGGCGGCGGCCCACGAAGGCGCCGGTCTGGACAATAGCCTGGGCCTGAACATCACCCTGCCCTTCGAGCAGCATGCCAACGCCACGGTAGAGGGCACCGACAACCTGCTCTCGTTCCACTTCTTCTTCGTGCGCAAGCTGTTCTTCGTCAAGGAAGCGGATGCGCTGGTGCTCTGCCCCGGCGGCTTCGGCACCCTCGACGAGGCATTGGAGGTGCTGACGCTCATCCAGACCGGCAAGAGCCCCCTGGTGCCGGTGGTGCTGCTGGATGAGGCCAACGGCAGCTTCTGGGAGGATGCGCTGGGCTTCATGCGTCGCCAGCTCGAGGAAAACCGCTACATCCTGCCGAGCGACCTCAAGCTGGTGCGGCTGGTGAACAGCGCCGAGGCGGCGGCCGAAGAAATCAGCCAGTTCTACCGCAACTTCCACTCCAGTCGCTGGCTGAAGAACAACTTCATCATTCGCATGAACCATGCCCTGAGCGAGACCGCCATGTCCGCCCTCGAGGCGGACTTCGGCGACCTGTGCCTGAACACCGGTTTCACGCAGCAGGCCTATGACGAAGCGGACAAGGAAGAGTCGGAATTCTCCGAACTGACGCGCCTGGTGTTCGCCTTCAACGGCCGTGACCATGGTCGCCTTCGCGAGCTGTACGACTTCATCAACCTGCCGGAACACTGGGCGAACCCCGCCTGACCGTCCCTGCCAGGCCATGCGCTACGCGCATGGCCCACGGGATCAGGTGTCGTCCGCTCCCCTGCCTCGCAAGACCCGCCCGATCATGTCCATCGGATAGCCTCGATAGGCCAGGAAGCGCCCCTGCTGGGCGCGCTGCCGCGCATCCTGGGGCACGCATCCGGCGAAACGACGCTGCCAAAGGTCGAGCAAATGGGCGTACCAGTCGATGTCCGCCTCCTTCAACGCCTGCTCTACCGCCTCCCGAGCCAGACCCCGCTGGCCCAGTTCTTCGCGAATGCGCAACGGCCCATGCCCACCGCGGGCACGGCTGGCGATGAAGCTTTCCAGGTAACGGGACTCGCTGAGCAGGCCTTCTTCGGCGAGGCGGTCCAGCGCGGTGTCGATGAGCACGTCAGGCGCGCCGCGACGGTGCAGCTTTCGCGCCAGCTCGACACGCCCATGCTCGCGGCGGGCGAGCAGGTCCATCGCCGCGCGGCGGACGGCGGCCGGGTTATCCAGCTCGGCCGCCACGAAGGTCAGAGGTCAACGTCAGCCAGGTTATCGCCAGCGGGAGCCGTCGCTGCGCTCTTGCTCGCGTTGGCGTTGTTGTTACCCAGCAGCTTCTCGCGAATGCCCTTCTCCAAGGCGCCCGCGACTTCCGGGTTGTCCTCGAGGTACTTGGCGGAGTTGGCCTTGCCCTGGCCGATCTTGCTGCCCTGGTAGCTGTACCAGGCGCCGGATTTCTCCAGCAGGCCGAGCTGCACGCCCAGGTCGATGATTTCGCCGTTCCGGTAGATGCCCTTGCCGTAGAGAATCTGGAATTCCGCCTGGCGGAAAGGAGGCGACACCTTGTTCTTCACCACCTTCACCCGGGTCTCGCTGCCCACCACTTCCTCGCCTTCCTTCACCGCGCCGGTACGGCGGATGTCCAGGCGCACCGAGGCGTAGAACTTAAGGGCGTTACCACCGGTGGTGGTTTCCGGGCTGCCGAACATCACACCGATCTTCATGCGAATCTGGTTGATGAAGATGACCAGGCAGTTGGCGTTTTTGATGTTGCCGGTGATCTTGCGCAGCGCCTGGGACATCAGACGGGCCTGCAGACCGACGTGCATGTCACCCATCTCGCCTTCGATCTCGGCCTTGGGCACCAGGGCGGCGACCGAGTCGACGATGATCACGTCAACGGCATTGGAACGCACCAGCATGTCGGTGATTTCCAGCGCCTGCTCGCCGGTATCCGGCTGGGAGACCAGCAGGTCATCGACGTTCACTCCCAGCTTGCCGGCATAGTCGGGGTCCAGGGCGTGCTCGGCGTCGACGAAGGCGCAGGTGGCGCCCTGTTTCTGGGCCTCGGCGATCACCGAGAGGGTCATGGTGGTCTTGCCCGAGGATTCCGGGCCATAGATTTCGACGATCCGCCCCTTGGGCAGACCGCCGATGCCGAGGGCGATGTCCAGACCCAGGGAGCCCGTGGAGATGGCCGGGATCGCCTGGCGCTCATGGTCGCCCATGCGCATGACGGCGCCCTTGCCGAATTGACGTTCGATCTGACCCAAGGCAGCAGCCAATGCGCGCTTCTTGTTGTCGTCCATTTAAGTCCTCTCGTGTTCAAGGGGCCTGGCGGCCGTCGATACCTGTATAAGTAGACAGTATTATTCCACAGGAGTTTGTCCGCGCCTACCCCCGGGTCGGGTTTTCCCCTGCCGTCAATCGGACCAGCCCGTCCAGGGCGGTGACCACCGTCTGCTGGCGGATCGCCTGGCGATCGCCCTGGAAATGGCACAGCCGGGTATCGACCTGATCACCCGCCGCCCAGGCGATCCAGACCGTGCCCACCGGCTTCTCGGGCGTACCGCCCCCCGGCCCGGCGATGCCGCTGACCGCCACCGCGTAGTGGGCGCCGCTGTGGCGTTGGGCGCCTCGCACCATGGCGTCCACCACTTCGGCACTGACCGCGCCCACCTGTTCGAACAGCTGCGGATCGACCTGCAACTGCGCGGTCTTCTGGCCATTGGAGTACGTCACGTAGCCGGCTTCGAACCAGGTGGAGCTGCCGGCGATGCGGGTGATGGCCTCGGCGATCCCGCCACCGGTACAGGACTCTGCGGTGGTCACCTGTTTACCTTGCTGGACCAGGCAATCACCCAGGCACAAGGCGAGCCGTGTGGTTCTTTCGTCGTGCGTCGTCATTCCCGCGCTCCAGCCGTCAACCGGTGCCCACGGTACCGCAGGGCATCGCCATTGCCCAGGCGAGGCCTGCTGAACTTTGCCGGTGCCCGGGGTTTCTATCGCCTACACCCCTTGATGAGGAGCGACCATGAGCGAGCGCAACCCTGCCCACACGGACGACAAGACCAGCGTCACCGAAAAGATCGTCCGCCCCGACCCCGCCACCGAGACGATCGACAAGGTCATCACGCCGGAGTCGCTACGCAAGAAGGAAGCGGAAAACGAAAAACTGGAGCGCAAGGTCAACGAAGCGGAGCGCGTGCTGAACAAATGAACCCGGCCGGTGGCCAGCAGGATCAGCGCCCGCCCAGCATTGTGGGATGCTGTTGCTGGCACGCCGCTTCCTGGGCACTACGAGGCGCGACTGACTGCTTGGACAATTCCAGCCCAGCGCCAATCGTCATCAACAGGAACAGATAGGGCGCCAGGACCAGCAGCGTGCCCCGGATGGACGCCGCGCTTCCGTACAGCACCCGGGATCGCCACAAGGCCTTCTGCCCACGGGCGGGATAACGGCCCTGGGCGAGTACCGCCAGGCCTTGGCGCACGGTCATCACCGCGACCACCAGGCTCCCGAAGATCGGCACCCCCACGAAGAAGCCCGCCCAGAACACCGCTGCGCTGGAGCGCTCCGGGTTCAGGCAGTCGGCATGATTCAGGTAGAAGTTCAGCCAAGGCAGCACCCAGACCTTGAAGCCGATGTAGAAGGCGCTGGCGACGCAGACATAGAGCAACAGCAGACGACAGCGCTCGGAAGACGAATAGCGCTCGGCGTAGATTTCCGGTTCGCTCACGGTTCCGCGCTCCCGAGAGGACGGCTGGCGTGACCGGGTATGTGAGGTAGGCGGGGGAAAAGCGCGCCGAGGTAGCGCGTGTGTTCGAGGCAGTCCATGCACCCTCCCTGGTTCGACTGCCGACTTTAGCACTTCGTCCCCCCGCCCGCGAAAGTCCGCGTGCGACGAATAGCCACCCTTCGCGACTAGTGGCTGCGGTTCTCCTGCCCTTGGGAGTCGTCGTTTGGAGCGTTCCGGTGGTCCGCCTTCGGCGTTGCCGGCTGCTCCTGGCGACCTTGATCGACGCCTCCGCTGCCCCCGCTGCCAGGCGCGCCGGTACCAGTCCCCGACTCATCCCCGGACCCCGGGTTGGTGCCGGTGCCGGCGCCGTTGACGGTGTTGCCGCTTCCCGTGCTGGTGCCAGGCCTTCGGCGCCCGGCGCCGGCGTGACGTTGGCGGCCAGGGCGTGGGCCGATACGAGAAGCGTGACGGCGAGGATGGTCAATGGACGGCGGTACATGTCGAGTCTCCTGTCGAAAAGGTCAGCGGGTCTTCAGACCCATGCGCGCGCGCATGTCCGCGGTGATGCTCTGACGCACACTGCGCAGCTCCGCCCAGGGATCGTCGTCGCCTAGCGTTTCCAGACGCGCCAGCACGGTGCGGATGTCCCAGGCACTGGCCCCCTTGATCTCGGTCAGCTCTTCCCTGTGGATCGGCACGGATACCGGCAGCCCCTCCCGTGCGCGGGCCGAGTAGGGCGACACGGTGCTCGCTCCGCGGGTGTTGCGCAGGTAGTCGATGAAGATGCGACCGACCCGGTTCTTCGGCCCCGACGTGGCCGAGAAGCGATCCGGCATCAGCCGCGCCAGATGCTGGGCAATGGCCTGGCTGAACGCTTTAATCGGTTCCCAACCCAGGCGACGGGTCAGCGGTACTACTACGTGCATGCCCTTGCCGCCGCTGGTCTTGATGAACGCACGCAGGCCCAGCTCGTCCAGCAGGGTCAGGGTCAGCTGGGTCGCCTCCACCATGGCCTTCCAGGGCAACGCCGGGTCGGGGTCCAGATCGAGGACGAAGCGGTCGGGCTTTTCCAGCTTCGGCACGGTGGCATTCCAGGTATGCAGCTCGAGAGTCCCCATCTGCGCTGCCCCCACTAGGGCTTCGGCGGATTCGATGACCATGAGGGGCGGGTGCTCGGGCTCGTAGGCAGGGTCCAGCTGAGTGATATAGGGGATGCTCAAGCGGGCCGCGTGCTTCTGGAAGAACAGCTCGCCGCCGATGCCTTCCGGTCCCCGTACCAGGGCCACTGGACGATCCTCGAGCCAGGGCAGTGCCCAGGGTGCGATTCGCCCGTAGTACTCCGCCAGGTCTCGCTTGGTGAAGCCGGAGGACTCATCGATGATCCGCTCGGGGTGGGTGATTCTGACCTTGCCCGCCACCGGCGTGGCGGCCTGCTTGGCGGCGGACCGACGGGTGGGCTTGGCGTGCACCGGCTGCTCTCCTTGGGCGATGGCCTGCTTTTTTTGGTTATCGGTAGAAGTGGAGCCGGCTACCGCCTTGGGGCGCCTGGCGACCGTCTCCGTTGTATCTTGGCGTGACTCGACCGCTTCCACTGGCACGGGCCGCTCCTGGCTGATCGCCTTCGCCGGCTTGTCGTTGCGCAACCCGTGGAACACCGCCTGACGCACGATGCCTTCGCGGGTCATCTCGGCGAACGCCACTTCGCACATCAGGGTCGGCTCCAGCCAGTGCACGCCGCGGGCCTGGTAGCCCTTGGGCGCATTCGCGGCGGCCGGCGTCTCGCGTTGCAGGGGCTGAAGTTTCTCCAGCAGATTCTTCAGGGTGACGGCATTGAAGCCGGTGCCCACCTTGCCGGCGAAGCGCAGCTCCCGGGAGTCCGAGTCGTGCAGCCCCAGCAGGAGCGCACCGATGGCGCTGCGCGTTCCCTTGGGATCGCTGTAGCCGACGATCACGAATTCCTGCCGCTGCTTGCACTTGAGCTTGATCCAGTCCGCGCTGCGCTTCGACGAGTAGGGGCTGCCCAGGCGCTTGCCGATCAGACCCTCCAGCTTCATCCGGCAGGCGTTGGCGAGAACCTTCTCCGGCGCCTCGTCGAAGGAGGTGGAATAACGCAACAGTGGGCTTCGGTTGTCCTTCAACAGCGCGTCCAGGGCGGCCCGGCGCTGCTCCACGGGCACATCGCGCAGATCCGTGCCATTGAGATAGGGAACGTCGAACAGGTAATAGGCGATACGCCCGCTGTGCGAATCCTCGAAGGCGTTCTGCAGCGCCTGGAAATCCGGATTGCCCTGGGCATTGGTCACCACCATCTCACCATCCAGCCACGCCGACTCCACCCCCAGCGCGCGGAGCGCCTCGACCTGGCGCGGCATGCGGGCGGTCCAGTCGTTGCCGTTGCGGGTGAACAGGCGGATGTCATCCCCGTCCACCCGGGCGAGGATGCGGTACCCGTCGAACTTGATTTCGTACGACCAATCGCCCTCCGGTATGGCGTCCACCAGGGTGGCCAACTGGGGCGTGAAGACATCCGGCAAGGCGCGCGACTCACCACCCTCGACCACCGCCTGGGCGGGCTTTCGCGTATCGGCAGCCGTCTTGCGGTTTTTTCGAGCCGGCGTCTTTGCCGCGGGTTTCGGCTTCGAGGGCAGGGTGCGGTCGCTGAGGACGCTATCGGGCCGGTCTTCGAGAATGTCGTAATCCTGTGCGGCCCGTGCCTGCTCGTCGTGGGACTTGATCAGGAACCACTGGGTCTTCCGGCCCTCCAGGTGGGTACGTACCAGGTTCCACAGGCCATTGAGCTTTTCGCCGTGCAGCTCGAACTTGAGACGGCCCTTGGCATATCCCTCAATCGGGTCGCCCTGGGGCACCCAGATGCCCCGGTCCCAGACGATCACGTCGCCCGCCCCGTAGTGGCCTTCCGGGATATGCCCTTCGAAGCCGGCGTAGTCCAGAGGATGATCCTCCACCTGGATCGCCAGCCGGCGCACCTTGGGGTCCAGGCAGGGGCCTTTCGGGATCGCCCAGCTTTTCAGCGTGCCCTGCAACTCCAGGCGGAAATCGTAGTGCAGGTGGCTGGCGTCATGCTTCTGGATGCAGAACTGCAGGGCGTGCGCGCCGGCCTGGCGGCCACGGGAGCGTTTTCCACTCGGTTCGGGGGTCGCCAAAAAGTCCCGTTTGCGGGCGTATTCATCCAGTGCTGTGGCCATTTCGCAGCTCCTTCGGTTCGCTAGGCAATAGAACCGGCGGCCAGCGCAAGGGTTCAGCGGTATCCGGCCTGAACGGCCGGACGGCCGTGCGCATCCAATCCCTGGGTTCCTATTGGATGTGCGTCATGGATTTCATCGATCTACTACAGTGGCCAGCCATGCTGGTGACCATCGTTTCCGCCTGGCTGGTGGGCTCGCTGAGGCCCCGTCGGCGCCTGATAGGCTTCTGGAGCTTCCTGGTCAGCAACACGCTGTGGATCGCCTGGGGCTGGCATGACGACGCGTATGCGCTGATCGTGCTGCAGGTGTGCCTGGCGGTCTCCAACGTGCGCGGCATCCTGAAAAACGATACGGCGACCCAGGCGTCATCGGCAGCCTGAAGAGGGGCCATGGCGGGGACGTACTAGAAGAAGGGTGGGGGTAAGGCAGGGAAATCGAGAGAGGTTTTTGGGCGGCATCGCATGAGCGATGCCTGCCTGACAAGGGAGCGACCCCTTAGTGCTTGCCGCCTTTGCGGCCGGCTTCGGACGCCTTTTCACGATCGTTGGCGAAGTTGCCGCTATTGGACTGGCCACCCTTGCGACCGGCTTCGGAAGCCTTCTGGCGGTCGTTCGCGAAGTTGCCGGAGTTGCCTTGGTTGCTGTTAGCCATGATGGTTTCTCCTGTATGGCGAGGCGGTGTTGCCTCTTAAAGTGGGAGGTCGTGGCCAGCGGGATAGTTTCCTTCGCCTCGACGAGCGGTCCAGCCGTTCGGCCGCTTCATCCAGGCATAAAAAAACTCGGCACGAAGGCCGAGTATCAACGGAAGGAGCAGATCACCCGAGGGCAGGACGCTATGAAAAGCCCCTGCCCTCGAATTCTCAATGCACGACAGGCTGGCTCGCGGCCGCTGTCTTCTGGCGCAGTGCGGGGAAGCGGGTTTGCAGGCGATCGATGCGACGGCTGCTATAGGCGCCTGCGTTGGCCGGCACGTAGGTCGGCAGGTGGGTACGAACCTGGCTCTGCAGGCCGTCGATGGCCGGCACCTCGCCCGCTTCCTGGTGGAGGTCGCGGCGAATCGCGCTGATGACCCACTCGGTACGCATCTGCAGCCCGGATTGCGGCGACGGCACCACGCGCTGGATGGTGCCAGCCTCGTTCATCAAGGTGAGCAGCACGGACCCATCGGGACGCTTGGTGGCAGAAACGGTGTACTGAGGGAAGGCAGCTTCGATTTCGTGGAGGTTGACAGTCATGGAGGGCTCTCCCTGGGTTTCTAAACGGTTGCCCTGAGGGAGCAGGCTTCGTGCCAACCTTGTCACATTGCCGGAAGCCCCGGTTCATGGGGCCTCCAGCAAATCGTCATTTTTTCTAGACGTGCAGTTTGCAGGAACGGAACTTTTCCATGATTGCAGAATGCACGATGCCGAAGGGCGATACTCCGAATCATTGAACCCACCCGAGCAGCCTCTCCTCCAAGCTGGACTTCCCTCATGCCCAGCCTCCTTTCGGACAGGTTCAACGATGGACGAACACGACGAAATGCGGAGTCGTACCTATCCCGTCAAGGAAGACATGGCGTTCCAGCGGCGGATGTGGACGGTCGAACGCGTGGGCCGCTACGGGCTCTGTCTGCTGCTGCTCCTGACCCTGGCCGGGCTATTTTCCCGGGGGCCGTTGAGCTGGGCCACGCTGGAGCTGACCCACGCGACGCTTGAATACGACCGTTTCCTGCGCAACGGCAGCCACACTGACGTCACTCTCGACCTGCATGCGCCCGGGGCCACCCGAACCGTCGCCGTGCTCGGCGGTGAGGCCCTGGATGCGATCAGCCTGGAAAGCATCCAACCCCAGGCGGAAAGCATGCGCACCGTCAGGGATGGCCTGGAGCTGACCTTTCGCGCCGACGACACCGGCCATACCCGGGCCCATCTTTCCCTGGGCGTGAACGGGCTCGGCCTGCAGCGAGCCTATCTGCGCGTGGGTGACGACACCGTCCCCTTCTGGATCTTCATCTTTCCCTGAGGGCCGCCCATGGATGCCGTCTTCCGCGCCACCGCCATCTACCTGGTCCTGATGATCCTGTTCAAGGTGGCGGGCAGGCGCTCCCTGTCCGACCTGACCACCTTCGACCTGGTGCTGCTGATGATCATCGGCGAGGCCACCCAGCAGGCGCTGCTGGGGGATGACTTTTCCGTCACCAACTCGATCCTGGTGATCGGCACGCTGATCGCCATCGACATCGGCTTCTCGCTGCTGAAGAACCGCTCTGCCCGCATCGACCGGCTAATCGACGGTTCGCCCACCATCGTCATCGAGAACGGCCGCGTGCTGGAGACTCGCCTGCGCCGCTGCCGCCTGCGGCTCGACGAGATCATGGAGATCGCCCGGGAGAGCCAGGGGCTGGAAACCGTGCAGCAGATCAAGTTCGCCATCATCGAGCGCAACGGCAAGATTTCCATCATTCCGTCCGACTGACGCCGTTGGTCACGACACCCGCGAAGCGCCACGAACTTTTGTCACGCCGGCGCCCTCAACCGAACGTACTCCCTTGAGAAGTCCTTCGGCTGCCGCGACCCGGCAGCTTTTTTTTGGCTCGCGTTTTGGTGGGGTGAGCCATGAATTGGGAGGCACACGGTTCACTATTGGCGGCCACAAGCAGATGAAGCTGCAAAGCCTGCGAGATACAGTTCTGAGGGTGATGCACAGATAGGGGTATCAACGATGAGAGAGGAAAACGGGTAAAGTATTAGACAACCCCTCGTTATCTAATAGACAAAATCCTCTAAGTCATTGAATGGAAAGCCTTTCCGAACACACCCCGATGATGCAGCAGTACTGGAGGCTAAAGAATCAGCATCCGGACCAGTTGATGTTCTACCGCATGGGCGACTTCTACGAGATCTTCTATGAGGATGCGAAGAAGGCGGCCAAGCTGCTGGACATCACCCTGACCGCCAGGGGCCAGTCCGCCGGCAAGGCGATCCCCATGTGCGGCATCCCCCACCACTCCGTGGAGGGCTACCTGGCCAAGCTGGTGAAGCTGGGCGAATCCGTGGTGATCTGCGAGCAGATCGGCGACCCGGCCACCAGCAAGGGGCCGGTGGAGCGCCAAGTGGTGCGCATCATCACGCCCGGCACCATCAGCGACGAAGCCTTGCTGGACGAACGCCGCGATAACCTGCTGGCGGCGGTGCTCGGAGACGAGCGGCTGTTCGGCCTGGCCGTGCTGGACATCACCAGCGGGCGCTTCAGCGTGCAGGAGATCAAGGGCTGGGAGAACCTGCTGGCCGAGCTGGAGCGGCTGAATCCGGCGGAGCTGCTGATCCCCGACGACTGGCCCCAAGGCCTGCCGGCGGAGAAGCGCCGCGGCGCACGGCGCCGGCCGATCTGGGACTTCGATCGCGACAGCGCCCACAAGAGCCTCTGCCAACAGTTCGCCACCCAGGACCTCAAAGGCTTCGGCTGCCATGAGCTGACCCTGGCCATCGGCTCCGCCGGCTGCCTGCTGGGCTACGCCAAGGAAACCCAGCGCACCGCCCTGCCCCACCTGCGCAGCCTGCGCCACGAGCGGCTCGACGACACGGTGATCCTCGACGGCGCCAGCCGGCGCAACCTGGAACTGGACACCAACTTGGCCGGTGGCCGCGAGAACACCCTGCAGTCGGTCGTGGACCGCTGCCAGACCGCCATGGGCAGCCGCCTGCTGGGACGCTGGCTGAATCGCCCGCTACGGGACCGGGCCGTGCTGGAAAACCGTCAGGCCGCCATCGCCTGCCTACTGGACCGCTACCGCTTCGAAACCCTGCAACCACAGTTGAAGGACATCGGCGACGTCGAGCGCATCCTGGCGCGCATCGGGCTGCGCAATGCGCGCCCCCGGGATCTGGCCCGGCTGCGCGATGCCCTCGCCGCCCTGCCGGCGCTGCAGGACTCCCTGAAGGCCCTGGAAGCGCCGCACCTGGCGAGCCTTGCGGAGAATATCCGCGAATACCCGGAGCTGGCGGACCTGCTGCAACGGGCGATCATCGACAACCCGCCGGCGGTAATCCGCGACGGCGGCGTCCTGAAGACCGGCTACGACGTCGAGCTGGACGAACTGCTGTCCCTCAGCGAGAACGCCGGCCAGTTCCTCATGGACCTGGAGGCGCGGGAGAAGGCGCGCACCGGCCTGCCGAACCTCAAGGTGGGCTACAACCGCATCCACGGCTATTACATCGAACTGCCAAGGGTGCAAGCGGAGCAGGCACCGGCCGACTACATCCGCCGGCAGACGCTGAAAGGGGCGGAACGCTTCATCACGCCCGAGCTGAAGACCTTCGAGGACAAGGCGCTTTCGGCCAAGAGCCGCGCCCTGGCCCGGGAAAAGATGCTCTACGAGGCGCTGCTGGAACGGCTCATCGAGCACCTGGCGCCCCTGCAGGACACCGCAGCCGCCCTGGCAGAACTGGATGTGCTGGCCAACCTGGCCGAGCGCGCCCTGAACCTGGACCTCAACCGCCCACGGTTCGTAGAAGAACCCAGCCTGTGCATCCGCCAAGGCCGGCACCCGGTGGTAGAGCAGGTGCTGGACACGCCCTTCGTGGCCAACGACCTCAGCCTCGACGACGACACCCGGATGCTCATCATCACCGGCCCGAACATGGGGGGTAAGTCCACCTTCATGCGGCAGACCGCGCTGATCGTGCTGCTGGCCCACATCGGCAGCTTCGTGCCGGCGGCTGCCTGCGAGCTTTCCCTGGTGGACCGCATCTTCACCCGTATCGGCTCCAGCGACGACCTCGCCGGTGGCCGCTCCACCTTCATGGTGGAGATGAGCGAGACCGCCAACATCCTGCACAACGCCAGCGAGCACAGCCTGGTGCTGATGGACGAAGTGGGGCGCGGTACCAGCACCTTCGACGGCCTGTCCCTCGCCTGGGCCGCCGCCGAACAGCTGGCGCGCCTGCGGGCTTACACCCTGTTCGCCACCCATTACTTCGAGCTGACGGTCCTGCCGGAGAGCGAGCCGCAGGTGGCCAACGTGCACCTCAACGCCACCGAGCACAACGACCGGATCGTTTTCCTCCACCATGTGCTGCCGGGGCCGGCCAGCCAGAGCTACGGCCTGGCAGTGGCGCAACTGGCCGGCGTGCCGGGCCGAGTGATCGAGCGCGCCCGCGAGCACCTGGCGCGCCTGGAGACCACCAGCCTGCCCCACGAGCCGCCCCGGTCTGAGCCGGGACGCCCGGCCGCCCCGATGCAGGCGGACCTGTTCGCCGCGTTGCCGCACCCCATTCTCGACGAGCTGTCGCGCCTGGAGCCCGACGAATTGACGCCGCGCAACGCATTGGAGTTGTTATATGCATGGAAGGCGCGAATCTAACGCCGGCCAGGCCCAAGCTGTTAGAATCGCGCGCGCTCTGGTAAGCCTGGCGTAGACCGACACCGGACGCAGCCGACTTTGCCATGGAGGCATTTTCACGAATGGGCCTCCAAGCCGCCGCCTGAAGAGAGATTAGCTATGACCTTCGTCGTCACCGACAACTGCATCAAGTGCAAATACACCGACTGCGTGGAAGTCTGCCCGGTGGACTGCTTCTACGAAGGCCCGAACTTCCTGGTCATCCATCCCGACGAGTGCATCGATTGCGCCTTGTGCGAACCGGAATGCCCCGCCCAGGCGATCTTTTCCGAGGACGAGGTCCCGGACAATCAGCAGGAATTCATCGAACTCAACCGCGACCTGGCCGAGGTATGGCCGAACATCACGGAGAAGAAGGATTCGCTGCCGGATGCCGAAGAGTGGGACGGTGTGAAGGACAAGCTGAAACATCTCGAGCGCTAAGTCTCTCGCACTCAGAAAAAGCCCGCCCTGCGCGGGCTTTTCATTTTTCGCGGGCAAAAAAAGGGGCGGAGTTACCCGCCCACTCTTTTGTCCCTACTCCTTGTTTTCCCTTTCATCATCCTGATGAGTCGCATCCTGCGACGTCCTGACCGGATTCCTTTCCGGTTGCGTCATTCCCTGTACGCAGGAGTGATATTAATGATCCAGGCGGGCCGGACAAGAGCGGTTTTTCCAGGCCATGCACGACACCCTGCTCGAATGTATAAAATAAAACATTTTATAAACAAAGACTTAGCTTGATTCGCTGATTATTCGGGCTCCAAACTCTGCTGTTTTCGACCCTTCTCCTACAACACCTGTAAGTGAAGACTTACAGATCGAGGCGCAAAGGCGGAGAACCATTCTTATTAGCGGCTTCGCTGCTGGTGCAGGGGAAGCCTGGAATCGCCCAAAAAAGAAAACCCGGCCTAGGCCGGGTTTTCTTTTTACTAGCACGCTTCGCTACTGGAACAGCGAATCGCTGGACAGACCATTCTTCTCGAGAATCTCGCGCAGGCGTTTGAGCGCCTCCACCTGAATCTGCCTCACGCGCTCACGAGTTAGACCGATTTCCTGACCGACTTCTTCCAGGGTGCAGCTTTCATGGCCGCGCAGGCCGAAGCGCCGGACCACAACCTCCCGCTGCTTGTCGGTAAGTTCCGACAGCCACTGGTCGATGCTCTGGCTGAGATCGTCATCCTGCAGCAACTCGCAGGGATCGGTAGGCCGGTCGTCCGTCAGGGTATCCAGCAGGGTCTTGTCCGAGTCTGGGCCGAGGGAGACATCCACCGAGGTAACCCGCTCGTTGAGGCCCAGCATCCGCTTGACCTCCTCGACCGGCTTCTCCAGCAGGTGGGCGATTTCCTCCGCGGACGGCTCATGGTCGAGCTTCTGGGTCAGCTCCCGCGCGGCGCGCAGGTAGACATTGAGCTCCTTGACCACATGGATGGGCAACCGGATGGTCCGGGTCTGGTTCATGATCGCCCGTTCGATGGTCTGGCGAATCCACCAGGTGGCGTAGGTGGAGAAGCGGAAACCGCGCTCCGGGTCGAATTTCTCCACGGCGCGGATCAGACCCAGGTTGCCTTCCTCGATCAGGTCGAGCAGCGACAGCCCACGGTTGACGTAGCGCCGGGCGATCTTCACCACCAGCCGCAGGTTGCTTTCGATCATGCGCTTGCGACCCGCCGGATCGCCCTTCTGCGCCAGGCGCGCGAAGTGCACTTCTTCTTCGGGGGTCAGGAGGGGGGAAAAGCCGATTTCGTTGAGGTAGAGCTGGGTCGCGTCGAGTGCGCGCGTGTAATCGATGTACTTGTGCTGCTTGAGCGAGTTGGCGCCCTTGGATTTGGTTGCCGGAGGAAACGCTTCCTCATTCAATACCTCGTCCATGACGATATCGGGCTCCATGAGGAGCATCTCATCGTCGACGTCAAACTCCGGCGCTTCTTTGTTGAGTGCCATTGTTATTGTCCCGTGCTGAGTTCGACAACAAGCCCGGTGGGAGCCTTATCCTTGGTTCCCCTGAGCCAGTCCTCCCACGCGGGTGACGGCTGAGCCGCGGGTCAGCGACGCGGCAGATATTGCAAAGGATCTACAGGTTTGCCCTGGCGGCGAATCTCGAAATGAAGTTTCACCCGGTCGGCTCCCGTGGATCCCATTTCGGCAATGGTCTGCCCGGCCTTGACCTGCTGTCCCTCCTTCACCAGCAGCCTGCGGTTGTGACCGTAGGCGCTCACGTAGGTATCGCTGTGCTTGATGATGATCAGTTCGCCGTAGCCCCGCAAACCACTTCCGGCGTACACCACCGTCCCATCCGACGCAGCTAAAACAGGCTGTCCTAATTCCCCGGCGATATCAATGCCTTTATTCAAACTTCCGTTTGAGGAGAAACGACCGATCAGCAGGCCCCCCGCCGGCCATGCCCAACCGCTCGCCGAACGCGCGCCGGGACTGGCCGGAACGGGGGTCGGCGCGGTCGTGGCAGAGGGGGACGAGGGGCTCGGCGGCAGCGGAACGGTGGTCACCGTGACGGTGGACGTGGAGGTCTTCGGCGAGCCGCTGGTGGTAGTGGTGGAAGTGGTGGAAGTGGAGCGTGGAACCGGTGCCGGCGTGGTCGGAGCGGCGGTCGCCACACGAGTATCGGATGCAGGCCCATTGCCGAAGCGGATGTGCTGCCCCGGACGGATCACGTAGGGCGGCGGAATCCGGTTGAAGGCGGCCAGTTCCTTCCAGTCCCAGCCATAACGGAACGCGATGGAATAGAGGGTTTCACCCCGCTGCACCAGGTGCTGGCCGGTGGTGATGGGCGTGCGCTTCTGCACCGGGTTGCCATTGCGGTCCACGACCTGGACGCCATCGCGCGGCGTGCTGCTGCAGCCGACCAGCAGGCCACTCAGTATGAGGGCCGACAACAGGGGGAACCCGGGCGTGCCGATAAGAATGCTCTGCCGAATAGCCGTCAGGCCCACGCCTCTCCCCTTTTATTGTCTGGAATGCATCTATTCTGCCGGAAAACCGCCGCCTCACCAGCGACGGTCAGCGATCTAGACCGCAACCCGGGCAAAAATCTCAGGCCAATGGGCCATTGCGCAGCGGAACGAAGCGAACCGCGTCCAGCAGGTGCCGGGAAAAGCCGTTTTCTTCGCGCACGATCAACATCAGTTGCTGGACATCGCCGGCGCCCACCGGGATCACCAGGCGCCCGCCGGGGGCCAGCTGGTCCAGCAAGGCCTGGGGCACTTCGGTGGCGGCGGCGGTGACCAGGATGCCGTTGTAGGGCGCCAGCGCCGGCCAGCCCTCCCAGCCATCGCCCCAGCGGAAGACCACGTTGCGCAGTTTCAGCTCGACCAGGCGTTCCTTGGCGCGGTCCTGCAGGCTCTGGATCCGCTCGACGGAAAAGACACGCTCCACCAATTGGGCGAGGACCGCGGTCTGGTAGCCGGACCCGGTACCGATCTCCATCACCTTGTCCAGCGGACCGCCCGCCAGCAGCAGCTCGGTCATGCGCCCGACAATGTAGGGCTGGGAAATGGTCTGGTTATGGCCGATGGGCAGCGCGGTGTCTTCGTAGGCACGGTGCGCCAATGCCTCGTCGACGAACAGGTGGCGGGGAGTCCGGCGGATCACCTCCAGCACCCGGGCGTTGGACAGCCCTTCGTCGTAGAGACGCTCGATCAGACGCTCGCGGGTCCGTTGCGACGTCATGCCGATGCCGCCGCGCAGCAAATGGTCCTTTTCACGCGCCATCAAAGCAGGCCCTCCAGCCAGCCATCGAGGCTGGGAAACGCCTCGTTGAACGTACGATCCAGTTTCAGCGGGGTCACCGACACGTAGCCCTGCAGCACCGCATGGAAGTCGGTGCCGGGGCCGGCATCGTCGGCGTCGCCAGCGGCGGCGATCCAGTAGCCACGCTTGCCCCGCGGGTTCACCAGGGTGGCCGGCTGGGCGGCCCGGGCGCGGTGGCCGAGGCGGGTCAGCTGGATGCCTTGGATGTTCTCGAGCGGCAGGTTCGGCACGTTGATGTTGAGCACCGTGCGCGGTGGCAGATCCAGGCGTTCGTGGGCCGCTACCAGCCGCCGGGCGAAATAGGCGGCGGTGGCCAGGTTGTCGCTCTGCCGCGACAGCAGCGAGAAGGCAAACGCCGTGCGCCCGAGGAAACGCCCCTCCAGGGCGGCGGCGACGGTGCCTGAATAGAGCACGTCATCCCCCAGGTTCGCCCCCAGGTTGATCCCCGCCACCACCATGTCAGGCGCCGGGTCCAGCAGGCCGTTGATGCCCAGGTGCACGCAATCGGTCGGCGTGCCGTCTACACCGATGAAGCCGTTGGGCAGGTGATGGGGGTACAACGGACGGTCGAGGGTGAGCGAACTGCTGGCGCCGCTCCGGTCCTGGTCCGGGGCGATCACCACGCAGTCGTGGTCCGTGGCCAGCGCGTCGTAAAGCGCGGCGAGGCCGGGTGCAGTCACCCCGTCGTCGTTGGCGATCAGAATACGCATGGGTTGTCCATCGACTCGGCCGGCAGCAGTTCCACGAGTTCGCGCACCATCATGGTGGCGAAACAACCGGCCGGCAGGACGAATTCCAGTTGCAGAACATCGAGCCCGGGATAATGCCACGTCAGCCTGCCGATGGGGAGGCGCAGAATGCGCCGTTCCTGCTCGAGCCCGGCGTTGGCCAGCCAGGCGGCCAGGGCGGGCTCGGCCCCGGCCAGCGCCTGCTCCAGCCCTTGGGCGACGCCGCCGGCCGGGGACGCGCCCTGGCCCCACAGCGGCCCCGTGGGGTGCAGGTCCAGCTCCGCCAGGCGCGGGTCGACGCACTCGGCCTCGCCAGCCATGAAGAAGCTGCGGCTGTCAGTGAACGCCAGCAGGTCGCCTACCAAGGCGCGATCCCACGTGCCGGCCGCGACCCGCTCCGCCAGCACCCGGTTGAACAGGTAGCTGCGGGCGGTGGAAAGCAGTCGCGAGCGCTGGTTGCGCGGGACGGGCAGCTCGCCCCGTTCGGCGAACGAACGGGCGTCGTGGAGGTTGCCGCCCTGGAAGCCGAAGCGCTGCAGGCCGAAATAGTTGGGCACGCCCTCGGCGGCGATGCGCTGCAGGCGGGCGTCCAGCGCCGCGTGGTCACCCTGCAGCCCGGTCAGGCGCAGGGTGAAGCCGTTGGCGGAATGGGCACCACGCTGCAGCTTCCGCCCGTGGCGGGTGCGCTGGAGGATACGCAACTGGTCGTCCTCAGCTGCATCCAGGACAGGATCGGCCTTGCCCGGCAGGTGCAGGCTGAACCACTGGCGGGTGAGGGCCTGGCGGTCCTTCAGGCCCGCGTAGCTGACGGTACGCAACGGCACGCCGGCGGCCCGGGCCAGGCGACGGGCCGCCTCCTCGGTATTCAGCTCGCGCTTCTCGACCCACAGCCAGAGATGCTCGCCGCTGCCGCTTAGGGGAATGTCCAGGACCTCATCCACCTGGAAGTCCTCGGCACTGGCCTTGAGCACGGCACGCGCCACCGGTGCGCCGTGGGCCCGGGGGCCGAGCAGTTGGTCCTCGGTCATGCCGGCAACAGCAGGGCCACCGCATGCACGGCGATGCCCTCCTCGCGCCCAGTGAAGCCCAGCCGCTCGGTGGTGGTGGCCTTGACGTTGACCTGGCCCAGCTCGACCGCCAGGTCGGCGGCGATATGGCCGCGCATGGTCTCGATGTGAGGCGCCATCTTCGGCGCCTGGGCGACGATGGTGGCGTCGACGTTGCCGACCCGCCAGCCACCGGCGGAGATCAAGCCGACCACATGACGCAGCAGGGCGCGGCTGTCGGCCCCCTTGAAGGTGGGGTCGGTGTCGGGGAAGTGCTTGCCGATGTCGCCCAGCGCGGCGGCGCCCAGCAGGGCGTCGGCGAGCGCGTGGAGCAGCACGTCGCCGTCGGAATGGGCGATGAGCCCGTACTTATGGGGGATCCGCACACCGCCGAGGGTGATGAAATCGCCCTCGCCGAAACGGTGCACGTCATAGCCGTGGCCGATACGCATGGTCAGAGACGCCCTGGAAAGACAGCCGGGGATTCTAACCGAAAGGCCCCGTCGCTGCGGACAAAGCGTCTGGCCCGTGCCCGCGCCCATCGGAACCCCATCCATGGGAAAGGGCGCCGCAGCGCCCCTTTCTCAATGACCAGGCTCGCGTCAGCCGCGCAAAGCCTCGGCGTGATGCCGGAGGTGGTCGTCGATGAAGCTGGCGATGAAGTGGTAGCTGTGGTCGTAGCCGGGCTGCAAGCGCAGGGTCAGCGGGTGGCCGGCGGCCTGGGCTGCGGCCTCCAGGGCGCGGGGCTTGAGCTGGGTCTCGAGGAAGTCGTCGCGATCGCCCTGGTCCACCAGGAGCGGCAGCCGCTCCCGGGCATCGGCGATCAGCGCGCAGGCGTCCCATTCCCGCCAGCGGGCGCGATCATCCCCCAGGTAGCGGGAGAACGCCTTCTCGCCCCAGGGGCATTCGAGGGGATTGGCGATGGGCGCGAAGGCCGAGACCGAGCGGTAGCGACCGGGGTTCTTCAGGGCGCATACCAGGGCGCCGTGCCCCCCCATGGAATGGCCGGCGATGCCGCGGCGGTCAGAGACTGGGAAGTGTGCCTCGATCAGCGCCGGCAACTCGTGCACCACGTAGTCGTACATGCGGTAGTGGCGCGCCCAGGGCTCCTGGGTGGCGTTGAGGTAGAACCCGGCGCCGAGGCCGAAGTCCCAGGCGCCTTCGGGGTCATCCGGCACGCCATCGCCCCGGGGGCTGGTGTCCGGGGCGACGATGATCAGCCCCAGTTCGGCGGCCAGGCGCTGGGCGCCGGCCTTCTGCATGAAGTTCTCGTCGGTGCAGGTCAGGCCCGACAGCCAGTAGAGCACCGGCAGCTTTTCGCCCTGCTCGGCCTGGGGTGGCAGATACACGGCGAACACCATGTCGCAGTTGAGGGCGCTGGCGCGGTGGCGGTAGCGCTTGTGCCAGCCGCCAAAGCTCTTGTTGCTGGAAACGATTTCCAAGGTCATGGGCAAGGCTCTCGCGTAGGGTGGAAACCGCAAAGCGTTTTCCACCGACCGATACCGGTGGGCGAGCCGTCCGGGACGGCGTCATCCACCTTCGGATCAGAAGTGGATGACGGTGCGGATGCTCTTGCCGTCGTGCATCAGGTCGAACGCCTCGTTGATGCGCTCCAGGCCCATGGTGTGGGTGATGAAGGTGTCCAGCGGGATCTCGCCCTGCTGGGCTTTCTCCACGTAGCTGGGCAGCTCGGTGCGCCCCTTCACGCCGCCGAACGCCGAGCCGCGCCAGACCCGGCCGGTGACCAGCTGGAACGGCCGGGTGCTGATTTCCGTACCAGCCGGCGCCACGCCGATGATGGTGGATTCGCCCCAGCCCTTATGGCAGCACTCCAGGGCGGCGCGCATCAGTTGCACGTTGCCCACGCATTCGAAGCTGTAATCCACGCCCCCGTCGGTCAGTTCGACGATGACGTCCTGGATCGGCTTGTCGTGGTCCTTCGGGTTGACGAAGTCGGTGGCACCCAGCTCCCGGGCCACGTCGAACTTGGCCGGGTTGATGTCGATGGCGATGATGCGCGAAGCCTTGGCCATGCGAGCGCCGATGATCGCCGCGAGGCCGATGCCGCCCAGGCCGAAGATCGCCACGCTGGCGCCCTCCTCCACCTTGGCGGTGTTGAGCACGGCACCGATGCCGGTGGTCACGCCGCACCCCAGCAGGCAGACCTTTTCCAGGGGCGCGTCCTGCGGAATCTTCGCCAGGGAGATTTCCGGCAGCACGGTGTACTCGGAGAAGGTGGAGCAGCCCATGTAGTGGTAGATCGGCTGGCCCTGGTAGGAGAACCGGGTGGTGCCGTCGGGCATCAGGCCCTTGCCCTGGGTGGCGCGTACCTTCTGGCAGAGGTTGGTCTTACCCGACTTGCAGAATTTGCACGCGCGGCACTCGGCGGTGTACAGCGGGATCACGTGGTCGCCCACCTGCAGGGAGGTGACGCCCTCACCCACCGCCTCGACGATGCCTCCACCCTCGTGACCCAGAATGGCCGGGAACACGCCTTCGGAGTCGGCCCCCGACAGGGTATAGGCGTCGGTGTGGCAGACGCCGGTGGCGACAATCCGCACCAGCACCTCGCCGGCCTTCGGCGGCGCCACGTCCACTTCGACGATCTGCAGAGGTTGGTTCGGCTCGAAGGCGACGGCGGCGCGGGACTTGATCATGGTGGGGCGTCTCCAAAGGGTTTCTCGATGGGCAGGCAGTGTAGATCATTGCCGCTTGACGAATAATCGCGCGCCCTGCAAAACATTGCTGCCATACGGGGATAATCAGCGCCGAGGTGCACCATGGGCTGGGAAGGGCTGGACGAATTCGTCGCGGTGGCGGAGACCGGCCGTTTCGGCGCCGGTGCCGAGCGGCTGGGGTTGTCGTCGTCCCATGTGAGCCGGCAGATCGCGCGACTGGAAGAGCGCCTGCAGACCCGGCTGTTCTACCGCAGCACCCGCCGGGTCACCCTCACCGAGGCCGGGCAGACGTTCCTCCAGCACTGCCAGCGGCTCATCGACGCCCGCGAGGAAGCCATGCGCGCCATCGGCGACTTGGCCGGCGAGCCCAAGGGGTTGCTGCGGATGACGTGCGCGGTGGCCTACGGCGAGCGGTTCGTGGTGCCCCTGGTGAACGCCTTCATGGCCGAACACCCGCAGCTGCGAGTGGACATCGAATTGAGCAACCGCCCGCTGGACCTGCTCCAGGAAAACCTGGACCTGGCCATTCGCCTGGGCCGGCTGCCGGACTCCCGGCTGGTGGCCACGCGACTGGCGCCGCGGGCGATGTTCCTCTGCGCATCGCCCGCTTACCTGGCACGCTACGGTCGCCCCCACAGCCTGTCGGAACTAGCGCGGCACAACTGCCTGGTGGGCAGCAGCGACCACTGGACCTTCGCCCAAGGCGACCGGGAGACGTCGATCAGGGTGCAGGGCAACTGGCGCTGCAACAGCGGCCAGGCGGTGCTGGATGCCGCGCTGCGAGGATTCGGCCTGTGCCAGCTGCCCGACTACTATGTGCTGGAGCACCTGCGCAGCGGCGAACTGGTCTCCCTGCTGGAGCCGCACCGGCCGCCTCACACCGCGGTCTGGGCGCTCTACCCGCAGCAGCGGCACCTGTCGCCGAAGGTGCGGCAACTGGTGGACTGGCTGAAGCAGGGATTGGCGCAGCGCCCGGAGTACCGCGGCAGCGCATGAGGTACGCGCCTCAGCGCTTGCCGGCCCAGCGCTGGCGCAACCAGTCCAGGTCTTCCGGGCGGGTGACCTTGAGGTTGTCGGCGCGACCTTCCACCAGTCGCGGCGACTGGCCCGCCCACTCCAGGGCCGAAGCCTCGTCGGTGATCGCCACGTCCGCCACCAGGGCGTCGGCCAGGGCACGGTGCAGGGCGCCGTGGCGGAACATCTGCGGGGTGAAGGCCTGCCAGATCACGGCGCGGTCCACGGTTTCCCGCACCCGGCCATCCGCGCCGGCCCGCTTGAGGGTGTCCCGCGCGGGAACGGCCAGCAGCCCGCCCACGGGGTCGTCGGCCAGTTCCATCAGCAGGTGGTCCAGGTCGAAACGGGACAGGTTCGGGCGGGCGGCGTCGTGCACCAGCACCCAGTCGTCCTCGCGGGCACCGCGCTCGGCCAGGCGCAGCAGGCCGGACAGCACCGAATCCGCCCGCTGCTCGCCACCGTCCGCCACCTGGATGCGCGGGTCGGTGGCGCAGCGCAGCCGAGGCCAGTAGGGATCGTCGGCGGCGAGGCAGACCACCAGGCCCTTCAGGGCCGGATGATCGAGGAAACAGTCGAGGGTATGTTCCAGCAGGGTGCGCCCGGCCAGTTCGAGGTATTGCTTGGGACGGTCAGCGCGCATCCGCGTGCCGATGCCGGCCGCCGGGATCACCACCCAGAAGGCGGGCCCCTGGTAGGACGCGTCACTCATTCCGCCAGCTGGTAGAGGGTTTCGCCCTCTTTGACCATACCCAGTTCGTGGCGGGCGCGCTCCTCGACTGTCTCGGTGCCTTTTTTCAGCTCCAGCACCTCCGCCTCGAGGATGCGGTTGCGCTCCAGCAGGCGCTCGTTCTCGCCCTTCTGGTCGGAGATCTGCTGCTTGAGGTCAGTGACCTGGGCAAGGCTGCCGTCACCCACCCACAGGCGATACTGCAACCCTGCCAGCAGCAGGATCAGCACGACGAACAACCAGTAGGGACTACGCATGGGTCGGAAGCAGCATGGGCAAGGTCAAGGAACGTCCGGTTTCGTGAGCGGAGCGCCGGCCGGCGCCGGGGCGAGGTGGCCCCATGAAAAAGGGGCGACTCGCGCCGCCCCTCTTTTACCACGCGCGTATCAGCCGCGGAACTCCGCGCGGCCGCGGTACGGGGCTTTTCCGCCCAGCTGCTCTTCGATGCGCAGCAGCTGGTTGTACTTGGATACCCGGTCGGAGCGGCACAGCGAACCGGTCTTGATCTGGCCGGCAGCGGTGCCCACCGCCAGGTCGGCGATGGTGCTGTCCTCGGTCTCGCCGGACCGGTGGGAGATCACCGCGGTGTAGCCGGCGGCCTTGGCCATCTGGATGGCTTCCAGGGTCTCGGTGAGCGAGCCGATCTGGTTGAACTTGATCAGGATCGAGTTACCGATGCCCTTCTCGATGCCTTCCTTGAGGATCTTGGTGTTGGTGACGAACAGGTCGTCGCCTACCAGTTGGACCTTGGCGCCCACCTTGTCGGTGAGGATCTTCCAGCCCGCCCAGTCGGACTCGTCCAGGCCATCTTCGATGGAGATGATCGGGAAGCGCTCGGTCAGGCCCTTCAGGTAGTCGGCGAAGCCTTCGGCGTCGAACGACTTGCCCTCGCCGGACAGGTTGTAGGCGCTGCCTTCGTAGAACTCGGAGGCCGCGCAGTCCAGGGCCAGGGTCACGTCGGTACCCAGCGAATAACCGGCCTTCTCGACGGCCTCGGCGATGGCGCCCAGGGCCTCTTCGTTGGAGGCCAGGTTCGGCGCGAAGCCGCCTTCGTCGCCTACCGCGGTGCTCAGGCCACGGGCCTTCAGCACGGCCTTGAGGTGGTGGAAGATCTCCGCCCCCATGCGCAGGGCATCGGCGAAGGTCTTGGCGCCCACCGGCTGGACCATGAATTCCTGGATGTCGACATTGTTGTCGGCGTGTTCGCCGCCGTTGATGATGTTCATCATCGGCACCGGCATGGAGTACTGGCCGGGCGTGCCGTTGAGATTGGCGATGTGGGCGTAGAGCGGCAGGTCCTGGTCCTGGGCGGCGGCCTTGGCGGCGGCCAGGGACACGGCGAGGATGGCGTTGGCGCCCAGCTTGGCCTTGTTCTCGGTGCCGTCGAGTTCGATCATCGCGCGGTCCAGGGCCTTCTGGTCGACCGGGTCCTTGCCCAGCAGCAAGTCACGGATCGGACCGTTGACGTTGGCGACCGCTTTGAGCACGCCCTTGCCCAGGTAGCGGGCCTTGTCGCCGTCGCGCAGTTCCAGGGCTTCGCGGGACCCGGTGGAGGCGCCGGAGGGCGCACAGGCGCTGCCGACGATACCGTTGTCCAGGATCACATCGGCTTCCACGGTGGGGTTGCCGCGGGAGTCGAGAACCTCACGACCCTTGATGTCGACGATCTTTGCCATTCTTGTTAGCACTCCAGATATTGACGAAAACACGGCGGTCCGATTGCAGACCGACGGCGCGGGCGCGTCGGGCAGGCCCCTCGCCGAAGGCGGCCCGGCGGGGCCGGGCGGGTTCGTGCGGCACTGTACCGGAGAACGCCCGATTCAGGCAGTCTCGATCGGCGGAAAGCTCTTCACCAGGTCGTCCAGGCGCTTGAGCTGGTCGAGGAAGGCTTCCAGCTTGTCCAGGCGCAGGGCGCACGGGCCGTCGCAGCGAGCGTGCTCCGGGTCCGGGTGGGCTTCGAGGAACAGGCCCGCCAGCCCCTGGCTCATGCCGGCCTTGGCCAGGTCGGTGACCTGGGCGCGACGGCCGCCGGCGGAATCCGCGCGTCCGCCGGGCATCTGCAGAGCGTGGGTCACGTCGAAGAACACCGGGTAGCCGAACTGCTTCATGATGCCGAAGCCGAGCATGTCCACCACCAGGTTGTTGTAGCCGAAGCTGGAGCCGCGCTCGCAGAGAACCAGGCGATCGTTACCGGCCTCCTCGCACTTGGCGAGGATGTGCTTCATCTCCTGGGGCGCGAGGAACTGGGCCTTCTTGATGTTGATCACCGCGCCGGTCTTGGCCATGGCCACCACCAGGTCGGTCTGCCGCGACAGGAAGGCCGGCAACTGGATGATGTCGCAGACCTCCGCAACCGGCTGGGCCTGGTGGGGCTCGTGGACGTCGGTGATCACCGGGACGCCGAAGGCCTTCTTCACCTCTTCGAAGATCCTCATCCCCTCATCGAGGCCCGGACCGCGGAAGGAGGTGATGGACGAACGGTTGGCCTTGTCGAAGCTGGCCTTGAACACGTAAGGGATGCCGAGCTTGTCAGTGACCCGCACGTATTCCTCGCAGACCTTCAGCGCCATGTCCCGGGATTCCAAGACGTTCATTCCGCCGAACAGCACGAAGGGCTTGTCGTTGGCGATCTCGATGTCGCCGACGCGAACGGTTTTCTGGGTCATGCCTTGCGCGCCTTCTGGGCCAGGGCCGCGTTGACGAAGCCGCTGAACAGCGGGTGGCCGTCACGGGGCGTGGAGGTGAATTCCGGGTGGAACTGGCAGGCGACGAACCACGGATGGTCCTGGCTCTCCACCACTTCCACCAGCGCGCCGTCGGAGGAGCGGCCGGTGACCTTGAGGCCAGCGTCGATCAGCTGCGGCAGCAGGTTGTTGTTCACCTCGTAGCGGTGGCGATGGCGCTCGACGATCACGTCCTTGCCATAGCAGGCGTGCACCTGGGAGTTGCCCTCCAGGCGGCAGTCCTGGGCGCCCAGGCGCATGGTGCCGCCCAGGTCGGAGGCTTCGCTGCGAAGCTCGGTGGTGCCGGCGGCGTCCTGCCATTCGGCGATCAGGCCGACCACCGGGTGGCCGCTGGACTTGTCGAACTCGGTGGAGTTGGCGTCGGTCCAGCCCATCACGTTGCGGGCGAACTCGATCACCGCCACCTGCATGCCCAGGCAGATGCCCAGGTAGGGGATGCGGTTCTCCCGGGCGTACTGCACGGTGCTGATCTTGCCCTCCACGCCGCGCAGGCCGAAACCGCCCGGTACGAGGATCGCATCGACGTCCTCCAGGAGGCCGGTGCCCTGGTTCTCGATGTCTTCCGAATCGATATAGCGCAGGTTCACCTTGGTGCGGTTCTGGATGCCGGCGTGGCTCATGGCCTCGATCAGCGATTTGTAGGCATCCAGCAGCTCCATGTACTTGCCGACCATGGCGATGGTGACTTCCCGCTCCGGGTTCAGCTTGGCATCCACCACGCGGTCCCACTCGGACAGGTCGGCACCGCCGCACTGCAGGCCGAAACGCTCGACGACGAAGTCGTCCAGGCCTTGGGCGTGCAGCACCGAGGGAATGCGGTAGATGGTGTCCACGTCTTCAAGGGCGATCACCGCGCGCTCTTCGACGTTGGTGAACAGGGCGATCTTGCGCCGCGAGGACAGGTCGATCTCGTGGTCGGAACGGCAGATCAGCACGTCCGGCTGCAGGCCGATGGAGCGCAGCTCCTTCACCGAGTGCTGGGTGGGCTTGGTCTTGGTCTCGCCAGCGGTGGCGATGTAGGGCACCAGGGTCAGGTGCATGAGCATGGCGCGCTTGGCGCCCACTTCCACCCGCAGCTGGCGGATCGCCTCGAGGAACGGCTGCGACTCGATGTCGCCCACGGTGCCGCCGATCTCCACCATGGCCACGTCGGCGTCGCCGGCGCCCTTGATGATGCGTCGCTTGATCTCGTCGGTGATGTGGGGGATCACCTGGATGGTGGCGCCGAGGTAGTCGCCCCGCCGCTCGCGGCGCAGCACGTCCTCGTAGACGCGACCGGTGGTGAAGTTGTTGTTCTGGGTCATGGTGGTGCGGATGAACCGCTCGTAATGGCCCAGGTCGAGGTCGGTCTCGGCGCCGTCGTGGGTGACGAACACCTCGCCGTGCTGGAACGGGCTCATGGTGCCCGGATCGACGTTGATGTAAGGGTCCAGCTTGAGCATCGTGACCTTCAGGCCCCGCGCCTCCAGGATGGCCGCCAATGAAGCCGAGGCGATGCCTTTCCCCAATGAAGAAACAACACCGCCCGTGACGAAGATGTAGCGCGTCATGAAAAACCCTAGAAGTCTGCGTTTGGGCGGCTGGCGCCGCCAGGAAGCCGAGTCGGGCCTGGGCCCTGTACGGGCGAGGTCGTTGACGTCGCCGGCAATGCACGCCGCTGCGGGGTCCGAGGGATCCGCAGAAGCGCTAGTAAGACGGGAGCGTAGTCTACCCGCAAAGCCCCCTCAGCTCAAACCGTATCGCCCGGTGGCGGCGTCCAGCGCAGCGCAGCGTCCACGCCGGCCGGACGGTCCAGCCCGGGCAGGTTGGCCACGGCCCGGGGCTCGCCGTCGCAATAGAGCAGCGGCAAACGGCCGCGCGCGAAGCCCGGCACACCGGCTTCGTTGAGCAGGCGCTTGAGGTCGCGGTGGCCACGCCCCGGCAGCGCCAACTGCTCGCCGCCCGCCCGGTAGCGTACCGTCCAGTCCCCTGGGGGCGGCGTGCCTTGCCAGGTCAGGACGCCGTTGCCCGGCAGCGCCAGGGACGCCTCGCCCACCGGCCAGGCGGGCGGGTGGGGTGGCGGGCGCAACCAGTCGCCCGACAGCCACCACAGGTGCCCGTCGGCGCGATGCAGTTCGCCTCGCGCCAGCCGCCACACCGGCGTGGCATCGGCCTTGGCGTCCCGCAGGGTTTCCCAGCCGACCCAATGGTCCAGGTCCGGCAAGGGTGTAAAGGCGGCCAGCCAGGCGCGCAGGGCATTGCGCTGGCGCGCCGGCGACAAGCGCGCCAGGGGCGCCAGGGCCAGGGACGGCAAACCCAGCCAGGGCCAGCGCGCGCCGGGCTCGGCAGCGCCCACGTCGAGGGCCGCCAGGTCCTCCAGCAACGACTCCGCTTCCCGCAGGTGAGCAGCGCTGCGGGCCAGGTTCGCCGCCGCCTGGGGCCAGCGCCCGTGCAGGCTAGGGAGGATGTCATGGCGCAAGTGGTTGCGAGCCAGATGAGTGTCGCGGTTGGATGGGTCATCCACCCAATCCAGCCCCAGCGCTCGGGCATGGCGCTCCAGTTCGGCCCGGCCGACGCCCAGCAAGGGACGCACCAGCCAGCCCTGGCCGAGGCGGCGCTGCACCGGCATGCCCGCCAGCCCGCGCACACCGGCGCCCCGTAGCAGCCTGAACAGCAGGGTCTCGGCCTGGTCGTCCCGGTGGTGGGCGGTGAACAGCACGTCACCCTGGGAACAGGCGGCCTCGAAAGCACCGTAGCGAGCAGTGCGCGCCGCCTGCTCGAGACTGGCCCCCGCATCCACCCGGACCGACACGCAGTCCAGCGGAACGTCCAGGGTGGCGCACAGCGCACGACAGTGCGCGGGCCACGAGGCCGCTGCGGCCTGCAGGCCATGCTCGACATGCAGGGCCCGGAGCGGCGGGTGACGGTCCCGCTGCGGATGACGGGCGAGCAGGTGCAGCAACACGCTGGAATCCAGCCCGCCGCTGAGCGCCACGCACCAGCCGCTTGCCTGGCGCCAAGGGGCCAGGGCTGCGTCGAGACGCTGCAGGAGGGTCATGGCGGAAGGGAAACGGGGCCGCGCGGAAGGGGAAGGCGGCCCCGAACGGCGCTTACAGCGCGCCGTAGCTCATCAGGCGCTCGTAGCGACGTGTCAGCAGCGCGTCCATGTCGAGGCCCCGCAGGTGGTCGAGCTGGCTGATCAGTTCCTTGCCCAGGGCCTCGGCCATGGCCGCGGGGTCGCGGTGGGCGCCGCCCAGGGGCTCCTCGATCACCTTGTCGACGATGCCCAGGCCCTTCAGGCGCTCGGCGGTGATGCCCATGGCCTCGGCGGCATCGGCGGCCTTCTCGGCGGTCTTCCAGAGGATCGAGGCGCAGCCCTCCGGGGAGATCACCGAATAGGTGGAGTACTGCAGCATGTTCAGGCTGTCGCAGACGCCGATGGCCAGGGCGCCGCCGGAGCCGCCCTCGCCGATCACCGTGGCGATCACCGGGGTCTTCAGGCGGGCCATGACCCGCAGGTTCCAGGCGATCGCCTCACTCTGGTTGCGTTCTTCGGCGTCGATGCCGGGGTAGGCGCCCGGGGTGTCGATGAAGGTGAGGATCGGCAGCTTGAAACGCTCGGCCATTTCCATCAGGCGGCAGGCCTTGCGGTAGCCCTCGGGGCGCGGCATGCCGAAATTGCGGCGGACCTTCTCGCGGACCTCGCGGCCCTTCTGGTGGCCGATGACCATCACCGGCTCGCCGTCCAGGCGCGCCACGCCGCCGACAATGGCGGCATCGTCGGAGAAATGCCGGTCGCCATGGAGTTCATCGAACTCGGTGAACAGGTGGGACAGGTAGTCGAGGGTGTACGGACGCTTGGGGTGCCGGGCGAGCTGGGCGATCTGCCAGCTGGACAGGTTGCCGAAGATGCTTTCGGTGAGCGACTTGCTCTTGTCCTGCAGGCGGGCGATCTCGTCGCTGATGTTCAGGGCGTTGTCGTTGCCGACCAGGCGCAACTCTTCGATCTTGGCTTGCAGGTCGGCGATCGGCTGTTCGAAATCGAGGAAATTCGGGTTCATAGGCTTCCGTCGTGCGCGTGGGGCCAGGCGGCTGGGTCCATTCGACGCCCTACCTTACGGGATCGGGCGACCGGGGTCGAGCCGACGCGGGACCGGCCGGCCGCCTCGGTGTGTGGGGCGGGCCGGGCGGCGGCGGAAGACGAATCCCGGCCTGTCGCGTCAGCGGTAGTGGAGGAAGACGTTGTCCCGTCCGAACTGGTCACGCAGCGCCTGGATCAGGCTGTCCGCGGGGTCCACTCGCCAGGTTTCGCCGAACTGCAGCAGCGCGCGGGCCTCGTCGCCCCGGTACTCCAGGGTGATCGGGCAGCCGCCGCGGTGGCGGCCGATCAGTTCGCCCAGCCAGCGCAGCCGGTCGCCCTGCAGGGCCTGGTTGTCCAGCTTCATGCGCAGGCTGTCGGCGAGGCCGGTGCGCGCCTCCTCCAGGCTCATGACGCGCTTGGCGCGCAGGCGCAGACCGCCGGAGAAGTCGTCCTGACTGACCTCGCCCTCGATCACCACCAGGGCGTCGGTCTGCAACAGCGCCTGGGCCGCGCTGAACGCCTCGGCGAACAGCGAGGCCTCGATGCGGCCGGAGCGGTCGTCGAGGGTGACGAAGCCCATCTTGTCGCCCTTCTTGTTCTTCATCACCCGCAGGTTGACGATCAGCCCGGCCACCGTCTGGGTGTCCCGCGCCGGCTTCAGCTCGACGATCCGTTGCCGGGCGAACCGCCGCACCTCACCCTCGTACTCGTCGATGGGGTGCCCGGTGAGGTAGAGGCCGAGGGTGTCCTTCTCGCCCTTGAGGCGTTCCTTGAGGGACAGTTCGCGCACCGAGCGGTGGTTGCCGTAGACGTCTGCCTCCGGCTCGGCGAACAGTCCGCCGAACAGGTCCATGTGGCCGCTGTCCTGGCTGCGGGCAGTCTGCTCCGCGGCGGCGATGGCCTCTTCCATGGCCGCCAGCAGCACGGCGCGGTTGAGGTCGACGCTGGCCTGGTAGGCCTTCAGCTCGTCCTGGTAGTAGGGCCCCATGCGATCCAGGGCGCCGGAGCGGATCAGCGCCTCCAGGGTGCGCTTGTTGATGCGCTTGAGGTCGACCCGGCCGCAGAAGTCGAACAGGTCCTTGAACGGCCCGCCCTGAGTCCGGCATTCGGTGATCGCTTCCACCGGTCCCTCGCCCACGCCTTTGATGGCACCCAGGCCGTAGACGATGCGGCCATCGTCGTTGACGGTGAACTTGAATTCCGAGGTGTTGACGTCCGGCGCGTCGATGCGCAGCTTCATGTGCCGGCATTCCTCGATGAGGATCACCACCTTGTCGGTGTTGTGCATGTCCGCGGAGAGCACCGCGGCCATGAACGGCGCCGGGAAGTGGGCCTTCAGCCAGGCGGTCTGGTAGGAGACCAGGCCATAGGCCGCCGAGTGGGACTTGTTGAAGCCGTAGCCGGCGAATTTTTCCACCAGGTCGAAGATGTTGCCCGCCAGGTCGGCGTCGATGCCGTTGTTGGCGCAGCCCTCGATGAAGCCGCCACGCTGCTTGGCCATTTCCTCGGGCTTCTTCTTGCCCATGGCACGGCGCAGCATGTCGGCGCCACCGAGGGTGTAGCCGGCCATCACCTGGGCGATCTGCATCACCTGTTCCTGATAGAGGATGATGCCGTAGGTGGGCGCCAGCACCGGCTTGAGGCCCTCGTACTGGTAGTCGGGGTGCGGGTAGGCCAGTTCGGCGCGGCCGTGCTTGCGGTTGATGAAGTCGTCCACCATGCCCGACTGCAGCGGGCCCGGGCGGAACAGCGCCACCAGGGCGATGAGGTCCTCCAGGCAGTCCGGCTTGAGCTTCTTGATCAGCTCCTTCATGCCGCGGGATTCCAGCTGGAACACCGCGGTGGTCTCGGCCTTCTGCAGCAGCGAGTAGGTGGGCTTGTCGTCCAGGGGGATGAAGTCGATGTTCACCGGCTCCAGGCCCTTCTTGGCCTGCTCCCGGTTGATGGTCTCCATGGCCCACTTGATGATGGTCAGGGTCCGCAGGCCGAGGAAGTCGAACTTCACCAGGCCGGCCTGCTCGACGTCGTCCTTGTCGAACTGGGTCACCAGGCCACCGCCCTCCTCGTCGCAGGCGATGGGCGAGAAATCCGTGAGCTTGGTGGGGGCGATCACCACGCCCCCGGCGTGCTTGCCGGTGCCGCGGGTGATGCCTTCCAGCTTCAGCGCCATGTCCCAGATCTCCCGGGCGTCCTCGTCAGTGGCGAGGAAATCCCGGAGCATCTCTTCCTGCTCGTAGGCCTTGTCGAGGGTCATGCCGACTTCGAAGGGAATCATCTTCGACAGGCGGTCGGCGAGACCGTAGGACTTGCCCTGCACCCGGGCCACGTCGCGCACCACCGCCTTGGCCGCCATGGTGCCGAAGGTGATGATCTGGCTCACCGCGTTGCGCCCGTAGGCCTCGGCCACGTAGTCGATCACCCGGTCGCGGCCGTCCATGCAGAAGTCGACGTCGAAGTCGGGCATGGAGATCCGCTCGGGGTTGAGGAACCGCTCGAACAGCAGGTCGTAGGCCAGCGGGTCGAGGTCGGTGATCTTCAGGACGTAGGCCACCAGGCTGCCGGCGCCCGAGCCCCGGCCGGGCCCGACCGGCACGTCGTTGTTCTTCGCCCACTTGATGAAGTCCATCACGATGAGGAAGTAACCGGGGAAACCCATCTGGATGATGATGTCCAGCTCGAAATTCAGCCGGTCGAGGTAGACCTGGCGCTTCTCGTCGTAGTCCGGGGTGTCCGTGGGCAGCAGCACCGCGAGACGGTCGTCCAGGCCCTCGAAGGACACCTTGCGCAGGTAGTCGTCGATGGTCATGCCCGCGGGGATCGGGAAATTGGGCAGGAAGTATTTGCCCAGCTGCACTTCGATGTTGCAGCGCTTGGCGATCTCCACGGTGTTTTCCAGCGCCTCGGGCAGGTCGCTGAACAGATCCGCCATTTCCTCGGCGGTCTTCAGGTACTGCTGGTCCGAGTAGTTGCGCGGCCGGCGCGGGTCGTCCAGGGTACGGCCTTCGCCGATGCAGACCCGGGTCTCGTGGGCCTCGAAGTCCTCCTGCTTGAGGAAGCGCACGTCGTTGGTGGCCACCAGGGGCGTGGCGGTGCGGCTCGCCAGGTCCACCGCCGCATGCAGGTGCTCCTCGTCGTTGACCCGCGAGGTGCGCTGCACTTCCAGGTAGAAGCGCCCGGGGAACACCTCGCGCCACTCCATCAGCAACGCCTCGGCCAGGGCCGGCTCGCCGTCCAGCAGGGCGTGGCCCACCTCCCCTTCCTTGGCGCCGGACAGGGCGATCAGGCCTTCGGCGGCCTGCTTCACCCACTCCCGCTCGATGATCACCTCGCCATTGCGCTGGCCCTCGACGAAACCGCGGGAGACCAGCTCGGTGAGGTTGCGGTAGCCCTTGGCGTTCATCGCCAGCAGGGTCATGCGGGTCAGCGGGCCATCTTCGGTGCGGCTCGCCAGCCACAGGTCGGCGCCGCAAAGGGGCTTGATGCCGGCGCCCATGGCGCTCTTGTAGAACTTCACCAGGGAGCACATGTTGCCCTGGTCGGTCACCGCCACCGCCGGCATCTTCAGCCCGGCCACCGCCTTCACCAGGGGTTTGACCCGGACCAGGCCATCGACCAGGGAGTATTCGGTGTGCAGGCGAAGGTGGACGAAGGAAGCGGACATGCGGAAACCCTTTGCGCGGCGAAGACGACGCGGGATTGTACCGGCCCGGTTGGCAAAGCTACAGGTTGGCGATCGGTCCGCCGCCCGTGCGGTGTCCCGTCAGAGGATCGGCAGCGGCGTGCCCGGGGGCAGCGGATCGAGGGCGGTGCCGAGTCCCGCCCGGGCGAACAGCAGCGCGGCCTCGCGCACCGGGGCGAAGGAATGGCGGTGGATCGGGGTGGGGCCGAGGCGCTTCAGGGCGTCCAAGTGCTGCGGGGTGGAGTAGCCCTTGTGGGCGGCCATGCCGTAGTCCGGGTAGAGGCCGTCCATCTCGCCCATCTCCCGGTCGCGGCTGACCTTGGCGAGGATCGAGGCGGCGGCGATGGCCGGAATCTGGCTGTCGCCCTTGATCACCGGGGCGCTGGGCACCGCCAGGCGTGGGCAACGGTTGCCATCGATGAGGGCCAGGCGCGGCAGCACGCTGAGCCCTTCCACCGCCCGCTGCATGGCCAACATGGTGGCGTGGAGGATGTTCAGGCTGTCGATCTCGTGGACCTCGGCGCGGCCGACGCACCAGGCCAGGGCCTTCTCGCGAATTTCGTGGTACAGCGCCTCGCGACGGGCCTCGCTGAGCAGCTTCGAGTCGTTGAGCCCCTTGATCGGCCGGCCTGGATCGAGGATCACCGCGGCGGTCACCACCGGGCCGCACAGCGGGCCGCGGCCCACTTCGTCGACGCCGGCGACGAGTTCTTCCACCAGGGCGAAATCCAGGCCCATCTGCATCAGGGTTCTCCAATCAGGTTCAGCACCGCGTCCGCCGCCTGGACGGAGGCGTCGCGGCGCAGGGCGCGGTGGATGGCGTCGAACGCCTCGGTCTGCCGCTCCGGCTCGTCGAGCAAGGGTAGCAGGGTCCGCGCCAGGGCGTCGGGGGTGGCCGCGTCCTGGATCAGTTCCGGCACCAGCACGCGCCCGGCCAGCAAGTTCGGCAGCGACACGTAGGGACTTTTCACCAGGCGCTTGAGCAGGCGGAAGGTCAGTGGCGCCATGCGGTAGGCCACCACCATCGGCCGCTTGTGCAGCAACGCCTCCAGGGTCGCCGTGCCGGAGGCGATGAGCACCCCGTCGCAGGCCGCCAGGGCGTCGTGGGAACGGCCATCCAGCAGGGTCACTGGCAGGTCGCGACCCGCCAGCAGCGCCTCCAGCTGCACTCGCCGCGCCGGGCTGGCGCAGGGCAGCACGAAACGCAGCCCCGGGCGCTGGGCCAGCAGGCGTTCGGCGGTGTCGAGGAACAGGCCGCCCAGGCGACTCACTTCCCCGCCCCGGCTGCCCGGCAGCAGGGCGACCACTTCGCCGACCTCGGGCAGGCCAAGGCGCTGGCGCGCCGCCCGGCGGTCCACGTCCAGGGGAATGGTGTCCGCCAGCGGATGGCCGACGAAGCGCACCGGCACCTGGTGCTCGTCGTAGAAACGCGCCTCGAAGGGGAACAGCGTGAGCATCAGGTCGCAGGCTTCGCGGATCTTCAGCACTCGCTTCTGCCGCCAGGCCCACACCGACGGGCTGACGTAGTGCACCGTGCGCAGGCCGGCGCGGCGCAGGCCCAGTTCCAGGTCGAGGTTGAAATCCGGGGCATCGATGCCGATCACCACGTCGGGGCGCTCGGCGATCAACCGGCGACGCAGGCGCCGACGGCGCAGCAGCAACTCCGGCAGGCGGCCCAGGACTTCCACGAGGCCCATCACGGCCAGGCGCTCCTGGGGGAAATGGGACACCAGCCCTTCGGCTTCCATCAGCGGCCCGCCGACGCCGGTGAAGACGATGTCGGGGTGGCGTGCCTTGAGTGCTCGGATCAGCCCGGCCCCCAGCAGATCACCGGATGCCTCGCCGGCGATCAGTGCGATGCGCAATGCCCTGCCCATGGGTCAGCGGGTGATGCCCCGGGTGGAAGACTGGATCGAGTCGCGGAAGACCGCGACTTCGGGGAACTGCAGGGCGGCCTCGGCCAGTTCGGCCAGGGCCTGCTCCACCATCAGCCCCTGGCGGTAGACCACCTTGTAGGCGCGGCGCAGGGCATGGATCGCCTCGGCGGAGAAACCGCGGCGGCGCATGCCCTCGAAATTCATGCTGCGGGCTTCGGCCGGGTTGCCGAAGACGGTGACGTAGGCCGGCACGTCCTTGCCGATGGCGGTGCCCATGCCGGAAAAACTGTGGGCACCGATGCGGCAGAACTGGTGCACCAGGGTGAAGCCCGAGAGGATCGCCCAGTCGTCCACGTGGACATGGCCGGCCAGGGCGGTGTTGTTGACCAGGATGCAGTGGTTGGCGATGACGCTGTCGTGGCCGATGTGCACGTAGGCCATGAACAGGTTGTGGTCGCCGATGGTGGTTTCCGCGCGGTCCTGCACGGTGCCGCGGTGGATGGTCACGCCTTCGCGGATGACGTTATGGTCACCGATCACCAGGCGGGTCGCTTCACCCTTGTACTTCAGGTCCGGCGTATCTTCCCCCACCGAAGAGAATTGATAGATCCGGTTGTGGCGGCCGATGCGGGTCGGGCCTTTGACGATGACATGAGGGCCGATCACCGTGCCTTCGCCGATTTCGACGTCGGGACCGATGATCGACCAGGGACCGACCTGAACGCCATCCGCCAGCCGTGCCGACGGATCGATGATGGCGCGAGGGTCGATCAAACTCATAGTTTGCGTTCCGCACAGATGATTTCGGCCGAGCACACTTCCTTGCCGTCGACGCTGGCCTGGCATTCGAACTTCCAGATGCTGCGCTTCACGCTGACGAAGGTGGCTTCAAGGATCAACTGGTCGCCCGGCAGCACCGGCTGGCGGAAGCGCAGCTTGTCCGAGCCTACGAAGTAATAGAGCGTGCCATCGGCAGGTTTCACGTCGAGCATCTTGAAGCCGAGGATTCCCGCCGCCTGGGCCATCGCCTCGATGATCAGCACGCCGGGCATGATGGGGTGCTCCGGGAAGTGCCCATTGAAGAACGGCTCGTTGATGCTGACATTCTTGTAGGCCCGAATGCGCTTGCCTTCGACGTCGAGGTCGACTACCCGATCCACCAGCAGGAAAGGATAGCGGTGCGGCAGGTATTCGCGAATCTCGTTGATGTCCATCATGTGCGGGGAAGCCTGTATAGAAAGATAGAAACGCGCGGTGCACGGGGCATGGCGCGTCAGAACGTAGCGAAGCGGCTCCGCTACGAACGGTCCTGGGCGGTTCGGCGCAGGCCGAAGCCAAACGGGGAATCAGGCATCAGATGAGACGTCCCCCTCCGAGGTCACGGCGGCCAGGCGTTTTTCCACCTGTTGCAGGCGTTTCGCCATGTCGTCCAACTGCCGGATGCGCGCCGCGCTCTTCCGCCACTCCGCCGCCGGCTGCATGGCGGTGCCGGACGAATAGGCGCCCGGCTCGCTGATGGAGCGGGTGACCATGGTCATGCCGGTGACGAAGACGTTGTCGCACAGCTCGATGTGGCCCACCAGGCCGACGCCGCCCGCCAGCATGCAGTGGCGGCCGATCTTGGTGCTGCCGGAAATGCCCACGCAGGCGGCCATGGCGGTGTGGTCGCCGATCTGCACGTTGTGGGCGATCATGATCTGGTTGTCCAGCTTCACGCCGTTGCCGATGACGGTGTCCGCCAGGGCGCCGCGGTCGATGGTGGTATTGGCACCGATCTCGACGTCGTCGCCGATGCTCACGCCGCCGATCTGGGCGATCTTCTGCCAGACGCCTTTCTCATTGGCGAAGCCGAAGCCTTCGCCACCGATCACCGCGCCGGACTGGATCACCACGCGGCGGCCGATGGTGACGTCGTGGTAGAGGGTGACCCGGGGCGCCAGCCAGCCACCCTCGCCGATCCGGCTGCGGGCGCCAATCACGCAATGGGCGCCTAGGGTAACGTTCGCCTCGATGCGGGCGCCGGCTTCGATCACCGCATAGGCGCCGATGCTGGCGCTGGCGTCGACCCAGGCGTCGGCCGCGATGACCGCGGTGGGATGCACGCCGGGCACCGGACGCGGCGTGCGGTCAAACAGGTGCGACAGCTCGGCGTAGGCGCGGTAGGGGCTTTCCACCACCAGGGCTGCGCCGTCGTAGGCGTCGGCATCGGCGGCGGTCAGCAGCACGGCGGCGGCGCGGGTCTCCGCCAGGTACTTGCGGTACTGGGGGTTGGCCAGGAAGGACAACTGACCAGGGCCGGCCTCCTGCAGGGTGGCGAGCCCGTCGATGGGCGTCGCCGCCTCACCGCGCAGGCTGCCGCCGAGGCGTTCGGCCAACTGACCGAGGGTGAAGACCATGGGGCTCATGCTCAGCGCAGCTGGTTCATGCGCTCGATGACTTGGCGGGTGATGTCGTATTGCGGCTTGACGTCGACCACGGCGCCGCGCTCCAGGACCAGGTCATAGGAGCCCTTCTGCAGGACCTCTTCGACGGCCTTGTCCAGCTTCGGCTTGAGCTGTTTGAGCATGTCGCGGTCGGACACCGCCTTGGCTTCGTTCAGCTCTTTGGACTGGAACTGGAAGTCACGGGCCTTCTGCTTGAATTCGAGCTCGAGGCGCTCGCGCTCGGCCTGGGGCAGCTTGTCACCGCCCTTCACGACGCGGTCCTGCAGGCGCTTGGCGTCGCTCTCCAAGGTCTTCAGCTTGTTCAGCTGCGGACCGAATTTCTTCTCCGCGTCCACGGCGTATTTCTTCGCCGCATCCGACTCCAGGAGCGCCATCTGGTAGTTCAGCACGGCGATCTTCATCTCGGCGAAGGCCGGAGTCGCCAGCAAGGCGCCGCCGAGCAGAACGAGTTGGGTCAACTTACTCACAATGGCACTCCTGCAACACAAGCGGTTGTCTGCAACAAAGTCCGAGGATCAGAAGGTCTGGCCCAGGGAGAACTGGAAGATCTGGGTGTCGCCGTCGTCCGGTTTGCGGATCGGCATGCCCAGGCTGAAGCTCAGCGGGCCGAGCGCGGTGATCCAGGTCAGGCCGACACCCACGGAACTGGCCATGTCGCCGAAGTTTACGCTGCTGCAATCCTTGGAACCGGACGGGCAGCTGGTATCGAAGACGTTACCCACGTCCCAGAACAGCACGGTGCGCAACTGGCGCTGGTCCTTGACGAAGGGCAGCGGGAACAGCAGCTCCACGCCACCCTGGACCAGCACGTTGCCACCGAAGGCCAGGGCATCCTGGTCGGGGTCGGTGCATCGGCCGCGGGAATCGCACTGGCCCGAGGGCAGTTGCTGGCCGTTCCTATACGCCTTGCTGGGCGTGCTGCGCGGGCCCAGGGTGCTGTCCTTGAAGCCTCGCACCGAGTTGAAGCCGCCGGCGTAGTAGTGCTCGTAGAACGGCAGCTCGGAGGTGGAGCCGAAGCTGTCGCCGTAGCCCAGCTCGGTGTGGAAGCGCAGGGCCGTGTTCTGGCTCAGCGGGGCGAAGATCTGGCCGCGGTAGTCCAGCTTGTAGAACGACAGGTCGCTGCCCGGGATGGTGGTCTCGAACACCAGGCTTTGGGAATGACCACGGGTCGCCAGCACGCCCTTGTTCAGGGTCGATTCCGACCAGCCAGCCGAGGCCTTGAAGTTCAGGTAGGTGTCGCCCTCGTTATCGATGAAATCGTAGATTTCCTGCACCGTGTAGCGACCGGTGTCGATATTGTCCTGCTGGGCGCTGAGACCGAAGGTGAGGCGCGACGTCTCGCTGATGGGGTAGCCGACGTTGACCCCGGCGCCCAGGCTGTTGACCGAGTAGCTGGAGATATCGACATCGAGGTCGTCGTAGTCGGTCTTGCGGTAGAAGGCGTTGTAGCCAAGGCTCACGCCGTCGACGGTCCAGTAGGGGTCGACGAAGCTGAAGTTGTAGCGGCTCTGGTACTCGCTGCGGGTCAGGCCGATGCTGACCTTGTTGCCGGTCCCGAGGAAGTTGTTCTGGCTGATAGAGCCACCCAGGATCAGGCCGGCGCTCTGGGCGAAGCCGACGCTGGCGGTGATGGAGCCGGACGGCTGCTCCTCGACGCTGTAGTTGACGTCCACCTGGTCGTCGGAGCCGGGCACCTGCGGGGTCTCGACGTTGACTTCCTTGAAGAAGCCCAGGCGCTCCAGGCGGGTCTTCGACTGGTCGATCAGGTAGGTGGAGGCCCAGCCACCTTCCATCTGGCGCATCTCGCGGCGCAGCACCTCGTCCTCGGTCTTGGTGTTGCCGCGGAAGTTGATGCGGTTGACGTAGGCCCGCTTGCCCGGGTCGACGACGAAGGTCAGGGAGACGGTCTTGTCGTCGTCATGGGGCTCCGGCACGCCGTTCACGTTGGCGAAGGTATAACCCTCGTTGCCCAGGCGGCGGGTGATCAGCTCGGACGTGGTGGTCATCACCTTGCGGGAGAACACCTGGCCGGGCTGGGCCAGCAGCAGTGCCTTGACCTCGTCCTCGGGGACCTTCAGGTCGCCGGAGAGCTTCACGTCGCGGATGGTGTATTTCTCGCCCTCGGCCACGTTCACGGTGATGTAGACGTGCTTCTTGTCGGGCGTGATAGACACCTGGGTAGAGGAGATGTCCATGTTGATGTAGCCGCGGTCCAGGTAGTAGGAGCGCAGACGCTCCAGGTCACCGGACAGCTTCTCGCGGGCGTACTTGTCGTCGTTCTTGAAGAACGACAGCCAGTTGCTGGTCTTCAGTTCGAAGAGGCTGGCGAGCTCGTCGTCGGAGAACACCGTGTTGCCCACCACGTTGATGTGCTGGATGGAGGCCACGGTGCCTTCGTTGATCTTGATCTTCAGCGCGACGCGGTTGCGCGGCTGGGGAATCACCTCGGCGTCGATCTCGGCAGAGTAGCGGCCCTGGGCCACGTACTGACGCTGCAGCTCGTTGCGCACGCCTTCCAGGGTCGCTCGCTGGAAGATCTCGCCCTCGGCGAGGCCGGACTGGTTGAGGCCCTTGAGCAGGTCCTCGCTGGAGATCGCCTTGTTGCCGTCGATCTCGATGCTGGAAATCGAGGGCCGCTCGACCACGTTGATGACCAGGACGTTGCCGTCGCGGCCGAGCTGGATGTCCTGGAAGAAGCCGGTCTTGAACAACGAGCGGGTCGCCTCGACCAGGCGATGGTCGTCGGCCTGCTCGCCGACGTTGAGCGGCAGCGCGCCGAACACGCTGCCCGCCGATACCCGTTGCAGGCCGTTGACACGGATGTCGGTGATGGTGAAAGAGTCGGCGTGAACCTCAGAGATCATGAGTGCGGCAAGCACCGCAGGTAGCAGCAGGCGTTTCATGAGGTCCTTTTTTCCAACGGATGATAAGGAGTCCGCCGACAACGGCGCGGCGGACCCGGAATACGGTGTCGCGTTATAAACGGCTCAAGTCGTTGACCAGGGCGAGCAACATCACCCCGATGACCAGACTGATGCCGATCTGCACACCCCAGGCCTGCACTCGCTCCGATACAGGACGGCCACGCGCCCACTCGACCAGATAGAACAGCAGGTGCCCCCCATCCAGAACGGGGATCGGCAGAAGATTGAGCACCCCCAGGCTGATGCTCAGGTAGGCGAGGAAATTCAGGAAGTCCCCCACGCCCGACTGGGCCGAAGCGCCCGCCACTTTAGCAATGGTTATCGGCCCGCTCAAGTTTTTTACCGAGAGCTGACCCAGCAGCATTTTCTTCAGGGAATCCAGGCTCAGCACGCTCATTTGCCACGTGCGGGACAGCGCCTCGCCGAAGCCGTCGAGGGCACCAAAGCGGATTTCGCGGAGCATGTCGGCCGGCCATTCGATGGCCTGGGGACCGGCGCCGAGGTAGCCGCTGCGGGCCTTGCCCTCGCCCCGGGCGGCCAGGGTGACGGGGACATCCAGGCGCTGGCCGTCCCGCTCGAGGGTCAGGGTGATCGCCGCGTCGGGCCGCGCCCGCAACCAGTCGACCATGCGTTGCCAGTCGTCCACTGCCTCGCCATCCAGGGCGACGATGCGGTCGCCGGCGCGCAGCCCGGCCTTGCTGGCCGGCGCATCGGGCGCCACTTCGCCCAGCACCGGCGGGATCTGCGGACGCCACGGGCGGATGCCCAGAGCGCCCAGGGGGTCGGGCTCTTCTTCGCCCTTGAGCCAGTCCGTCACCGGCACACGATGGGTGGTTTCCACGCTGGAACCCTTGTCCAGCGTGATGAAGTCCAGGGAACCGGTCTCGCCCAGGCGGCGCACCAGTTGCAGGTTGACCGCCGACCAGCCCCGGGTGTGGTCGCCGTTCACCGCCACTACTTCCTGGCCGGATGCCAGGCCGGCCAGGGCCGCCGGGCTGTCCGGCTGTACGTCGCCGATGACCGGGCGCACCTGCTGGCTGCCGAGCATGGCCAGGATCCAGAAAAAGAAGATGGCCAGCAGGAAGTTAGCGATCGGCCCAGCGGCGACGATGGCAATGCGCTGACCCACCGGCTTGCGGTTGAAGGCCTGGTCAAGCAGCTCAGGCGCTACGTCCGCCTCGCGTTCGTCGAGCATCTTCACGTAGCCGCCTAGGGGAATCGCGGCCACGGCGAACTCCGTCCCTTGGCGATCGCGCCAGTGCAGCAACGGCTTGCCGAAACCCACCGAGAAGCGCAGCACCTTGACCCCGCACCGTCGGGCCACCCAGAAGTGCCCGAACTCGTGGAAGGTCACCAGCACGCCGAGGGCGATCAGGGTGCCCAGAATGGTGTAAAGCATGCTCATCGCAATCCTCCGAACGACGGTTCGCCTAGCAGGCGTAGCGCGTCAACCAGGCTCGCGCCTCGACACGTGCGCGGGTATCGGCCGCCATCACCGCATCGAGATCGGCCACCGGCTGCACCGCGTCGCGGGCCAAAACGTGCTCGATCATACCCGCGATTTCATTGAAGCGAATGCGCCGTTCGAGAAACGCCGCCACCGCCAGCTCATTGGCGGCGTTCAGGCAGGCCGGCGCGCTGCCGCCGGCTTCGGCCGCCTGGCGCGCCAGGCGCAGGCACGGGAAACGCTGCTCGTCGGGGGCCTGGAAGTCCAGCCGGCCGATGGCGAAGAGGTCCAGCGGCGCGACTCCGGAATCGATGCGCCGCGGCCAGGCCAGGGCATGGCTGATGGGGGTGCGCATGTCCGGATTGCCCAGCTGGGCCAGCACCGAGCCGTCCACGTAGTCCACCAGGGAGTGGATCACGCTCTGCGGATGGATCACCACCTCGACCCGCTCGGGCGGCGCGTCGAACAGCCAGCAGGCCTCGATCAGTTCCAGACCCTTGTTCATCATGCTGGCGGAATCCACCGAGATCTTTCGCCCCATGGACCAGTTGGGATGGGCACAGGCCTGCTCGGGGGTGACGTGCGCCAGGTCGGCCGCCGGTGTCTCGCGGAACGGGCCGCCGGAGGCGGTCAGCAGGATGCGTCGCACCCCGACCCGCTGCAGCCCCTGGCCATAGTCGCCCGGCAGGCACTGGAAGATGGCGTTGTGTTCGCTGTCGATGGGCAGTAGCACCGCACCGTGGCGCCGGACCGCCTGCATGAACAGCGCGCCGGACATCACCAGCGCTTCCTTGTTGGCCAGCAGCACGCGCTTGCCCGCTTCCACCGCCGCCAGGGTAGGTCGTAGGCCGGCGGCGCCGACGATGGCGGCCATCACGGCGTCCGCCTCTGGGTGGGCCGCCACTTCGCAGAGGCCGGCCTCCCCTGCCAGAACCCGGGTATCCAGGCCGGCGTCCTGCAGACGCGCCTGCAGATGGCGCGCCTGGGCCGCCTCGGGCACCACGGCAAAACGCGGGCGGTGGGTCTGGCAGAGGGTTTCGAGTTCTTTCAGCCGGCTGAAGCCGGTAAGGGCGAAGGCCTGGTAATCCCGCGGATGGCGGGCGATCACATCCAGTGTGCTGAGGCCGATGGAGCCGGTGGCGCCAAGAACGGTGATCTGTTGGGGTCGACTCACAACGTACCCCAGCCGGCGCTCCACAGGAGCGTGGCGTACACCGGAATCGCCGCGGTCAGGCTGTCGATACGATCCAGCACGCCGCCATGGCCGGGCAGCAGATTGCTGCTGTCCTTCACCCCGGCGCGTCGCTTGAACATGCTTTCGGTCAGGTCGCCGACTACCGAGATGAGCACCACGGCGGCGGCACCCATCAGGCCGAGCAGAAACTCGCCAGGCGTCCAGCCCCGGTAGAGCCCCACCGCCGCCGTGAGCAGCAGACTCACCAGCAGTCCACCCAGCAGGCCTTCCCAGCTCTTGCCGGGGCTCACCGCAGGCGCCAGCTTGCGCTTGCCGAACGCGCGGCCGCAGAAGTAGGCGCCGATGTCGGCAGCCCATACCAGCACCATCACCGTCAGGATCAGCCCGTTGGCCAGCGGCCACTGCTTGAGCAGGACCAAACCCTGCCAGGCCGGCAACAGGATCAGCAGGCCGATCAACAGCTTGCCCGGCAGACCGCCCCAGTAGCGGCTGCTGTCGGGGTAGCCCAGCACCAGGGCGATCGCCACCAGCCACCAGGCGACACCGGCCAGCAGCGCCCACGGCGCCAGGGCCGGCGTGGCATGCAGCCCCCAGAGCCCCAGCGCCACCACGGCGGCATAGGCGATGCGCCCGGGCTGAGCCGGCAGGCCGGCCAGGCGCGCCCATTCCCAGGCGCCCAGCACCACCACCGCCCCGATGAACAGGGCGAAGGCATCGCCCTGCAGCCAGAAGAACCCCGCCAGTGCGATGGGCAGCAGGATCAGGGCGGTGATGATCCGTTGTTTCAGCATTGGGCGCGCGCCTCCGCTTCGATCTGTTCGCTGGTCTTGCCGAAGCGCCGCTGGCGCACGGCGAAGTCCGCCAGGGCCTTGCGCATGGCGTCGTGCTTGAAGTCCGGCCAGTACAGGTCGGAGAAATACAGCTCGGCGTAGGCCAGCTGCCAGAGCAGGAAATTGCTGATGCGGTGCTCGCCACCAGTGCGGATGCACAGGTCGGGCAATGGCACGTCGGCCGTGACCAGATGGCGCTGCAGCCGCTGGGGATCGATGTCCTCGGGCTTCAGGCGGCCCGCCTGGACTTCCCGGGCAAGGTACTGGGCGGCCTGGGTGATGTCCCACTGCCCCCCGTAGTTGGCCGCCACCTGCAAGGTGAAACGGCTCTGCCCGGCGGTCAGCGCCTCGGCATCGCGCATGGCGGCCTGCAGCTCGGGATGGAAACGCGAGCGATCACCGATGATCCGCAGGCGGATGCCATTGTCGTTGAGTCGCCGCACCTCCCGGCGCAGCGCCGAGAGGAACAGTTCCATCAGCGCGCTGACCTCGTCGGCGGGACGCTGCCAGTTCTCGCTGGAGAAGGCGAACAGGGTGAGCACGTCCACCCCGGCCTCGGCACAGGTCTCGATCACCGCGCGCACCGCGTCCACCCCGGCCTTGTGGCCGGCGACGCCCGGCAGCAGGCGCTTCTTCGCCCACCGGTTGTTGCCGTCCATGATGATCGCCACATGGCGCGGCACCGCCGGCGGCGCGCTCTTGCGCTGACTTTTGTCCATGACGCGCGTCCCGGCCGTCAGACGGCCATCAGATCCGTTTCCTTCGCCTCCAGGCCCTTGTCCACCTCGGCGACGAACTTGTCGGTGAGTTTCTGGACTTCGTCGGCGGCGCGGCGTTCCTCGTCCTCGCTGATTTCCTTCTCCTTCACCAGGTCCTTGAGCTGTGCCAGGGCGTCGCGGCGGATGTTGCGGATCGCCACGCGCGCCTGCTCGGCCTCGGCGCGGGCCTGCTTGGTGAAGCCCTTGCGGGTTTCCTCGGTGAGGGCCGGCATCGGCACGCGGATGGTGGTGCCGGCGGTGGCCGGGTTGAGGCCCAGGTCGGAGGTCATGATGGCTTTCTCGACCGCCTGGATCATGCCCTTGTCGAACACGCTCAGGGCCAGGGTGCGGGAATCCTCGACGGTGACGTTGGCCACCTGACGCAGCGGCGTGTCGGCGCCGTAGTAGGACACCATGACGCTGTCCAGGATGCTCGGGTGGGCGCGCCCGGTGCGGATCTTGGCGAACGCGTGATCCAGGGATTCCAGGGTCTTCTTCATGCGTTCCTGAGCGTCTTTCTTGATCTCGTTGATCATTGTGCGTTCTCCTCGATCAGAGTTCCTTCCGCGCCGCCGACCACGATGTTCAGCAGGGCGCCCGGTTTGTTCATATTGAAGACCCGCAACGGCATCTGCTGGTCACGGCACAGACAGATGGCCGTCAGGTCCATCACGCCCAGCTTACGGTCCAGCACCTCGTCGTAGGTGAGGCGCTCGAACTTCTCCGCGTTCGGGTCCTTGAAGGGGTCGGCGGTATACACGCCGTCGACCTTGGTGGCCTTGAGCACCACGTCGGCATCGATCTCGATGGCGCGCAGGCAGGCCGCCGAGTCGGTGGTGAAGAACGGGTTGCCGGTGCCGGCCGAGAAGATCACCACTTCGCCGCCGGCCAGATGGCGCATGGCCTTGCGACGGTCGTAGTGGTCAGTCACGCCGACCATGGAGATGGCGGACATGACCAGCGCCGGGATGTTCGAACGTTCCAGCGCATCGCGCATGGCCAGGGCGTTCATCACGGTGGCCAGCATGCCCATGTGGTCGCCGGTGACCCGGTCCATGCCCGCCGCCGACAAGGCGGCGCCGCGGAACAGGTTGCCGCCGCCGATCACCAGGCCCACCTGGACGCCGATGCCCACCAGTTGGCCGATCTCCAGCGCCATGCGGTCGAGCACCTTGGGATCGATGCCGAACTCTTCGGCCCCCATCAGGGCCTCGCCGCTGAGTTTGAGCAGAATGCGTTTGTAGCGAGGTTGACGACCACTCACCTGCTGAGCCATTGCGTATCTCTCCTGCGGCGTGAATTAGCGGAGCCCGACGCTCCGGCGGTTGGCACACGAGGCGCGCGGCGCCCGGGTTGGCCACCGCGGGAGCCGGCCCGATTCGGCTCCCCAGTTTGACGAAGAGGCCGCACGCGTGAGCGGGCAGCCTCTTGCGGGCGACAGTGCGGGACTGTCTCGTGCTTACTGCTTGGCGGCGGCGACTTGCGCAGCAACCTCGGCAGCGAAGTCAGCCTCGGCCTTCTCGATGCCCTCGCCCACTTCGAAGCGGATGAAGGAAACGATCTCGGCACCGGCTTTCTTGGCCAGGTCACCGACCTTGACGTCCGGATCCTTGACGAAGGCCTGCTCGACCAGGCTGGCTTCGGCCAGGAACTTCGAGATACGGCCTTTGACCATGTTCTCGACGATGTTTTCCGGCTTGCCGGCGATCTTGTCGGCGTTCAGGGCCAGGAAGATTTCCTTTTCCTTGGCGACGGCTTCCTCGGACACCTGCGACGGGTCCAGGAATTGCGGGTTGCTGGCCGCGACGTGCATGGCGATGTCACGCGCCAGTTCGACGTTGCCGCCCTTCAGGGTGACCAGCACGCCGATGCGGTGGCCGTGCAGGTAGGCGCCGACCACGTCGCCTTCGGCACGGGCCAGACGGCGGATGTTGACGTTCTCGCCGCACTTGGCGACCAGCGCCTCGCGAGCGGATTCCTGCTCGGCGATCAGCGGAGCGGCGTCGGTCAGTTTCTGCTCGGTGGCCTTGTTCAGGCTGTCGGCGACGAAGGCCTTGAAGTCATCCTGCAGGGCCAGGAAGTCGGTCTGCGAGTTGACTTCGATGATGGTGGCAGCCTTGGCGTCGTCGGCGACTTTCACCGCGATGGAGCCTTCGGCGGCGATGTTGCCGGCCTTCTTGGCGGCCTTGATGGCGCCGGATGCGCGCATGTCGTCGATGGCTTTCTCGATGTCGCCTTCGGCGGCTACCAGTGCCTTCTTGCACTCCATCATGCCCTGGCCGGTACGCTCGCGCAGTTCTTTGACCAGTGCTGCAGTAATCTCTGCCATTTCGAAATCCTCTTGAAGGTGTTCAACACAGTCCACCCGGCGCACCGGGTGCTTCGAATCCAAGGTGGCAAAAAGGGGGCCTAGCCCCCTTTTTGCGCACTGGCTAACGCTTGACGGTCCGGCCTCAGCCTTCGGCGGCCTCGGAAGCGGCTGCTTCCTCGACGAACTCGTCGGCACCACCGGCACCGTTCTGACGGCCGCGCAGGACGGCGTCGGCCATGGCGCTCAGGTACAGCTGAACCGCGCGGATGGCGTCGTCGTTACCGGGGATGATGTAGTCGATGCCTTCCGGGCTGCTGTTGGTATCGACAACGCCGATGACCGGAATGCCCAGCTTGTTGGCTTCGGTGATAGCGATGCGCTCGTGGTCGACGTCGATCACGAACAGTGCATCCGGCAGACCGCCCATGTCCTTGATGCCGCCCAGGCTGCGCTCGAGCTTCTCGAGGTCGCGGCTGCGCATCAGCGCTTCTTTCTTGGTCAGCTTCTCGAAGGTGCCGTCCTGGGACTGGGTTTCCAGCTCGCGCAGGCGCTTGATGGAGGCACGGATGGTCTTGTAGTTGGTGAGCATGCCGCCCAGCCAGCGGTGGTCGACGTACGGGGAACCGCAACGGGCGGCTTCTTCGCGGACGATCTTGCCAGCGGAACGCTTGGTGCCGACGAACAGCACCTTGTTCTTGCCTGCAGCCAGCTTCTCAACGAAGGACAGGGCCTCGTTGAACATCGGCAGGGTTTTTTCCAGGTTGATGATGTGGATCTTGTTGCGCGCGCCGAAGATGAACTTGTTCATTTTCGGGTTCCAGTAACGGGTCTGGTGGCCGAAGTGCACACCGGCCTTCAGCATGTCGCGCATGTTGACTTGGGACATTTCTATTCCTCGATAAGTCGGGTTAGGCCTCCACGCATCCCGATATCCAACCCTCGCGGGCACCCAGGATACCGTGTCGATACGTGTGTGGGTTCTAGGCGTTCCGGGCGACTGCCCGCAAAGCGGCGCGTTTTATACCACAGTCGCGCCGCCGCGGCTAGGGACCGGTGCCTTTTCCCGGGGCGGCGCGCCTGCAGCGGCCCGCCGCGTTCTGGTAGAATCGCCGCTTCACCATCTTTGCCTTGCGCCGCGCGCGCCTTTCCAGAGAGTCCGCATGACCGTCACCATCAAGACGCCCGAGGAAATCGAAAAAATGCGCATCGCCGGCCGCCTGGCCGCCGAGGTGCTGGAAATGATCGGCGAGCACGTCCGGCCCGGCGTCACCACCGAAGAGCTCGACCGCATCTGCCACGACTACATCGTCAACGTGCAACAGGCCATCCCCGCCCCGCTCAACTACGGTGGCGCCCCGGGCCGCATGCCCTTCCCGAAATCCATCTGCACCTCCCTCAACCACGTGGTCTGCCACGGCATTCCCAACGACAAGCCGCTCAAGGACGGCGACGTGATGAACATCGACGTCACCGTGATCAAGGACGGCTACCACGGCGACACCAGCAAGATGTTCATGGTGGGCAAGGTACCGGAGTGGGCCGAGCGGCTCGCCCGGGTCACCCAGGAGTGCATGTATAAAGGCATCGAGGTGGTCCGCCCCGGCGCGCAGCTGGGGGACATCGGCGAGGTGATCCAGAAGCATGCCGAGAAGAACGGCTTCTCGGTGGTCCGCGACTACTGCGGCCACGGCATCGGCCGGGTGTTCCACGAAGAGCCCCAGGTGGTCCACTACGGGCGCGCCGGCACCGGCATGGAGTTGCGCGAAGGCATGATCTTCACCATCGAGCCGATGATCAACCAGGGCCGCGCGGAAACCCGCCTGCTGGGTGACGGCTGGACCGCCATCACCAAGGACCGCAAGCTCTCGGCGCAGTGGGAGCACACCATCCTGGTGACCGCCGACGGCTACGAGATCCTCACCCTGCGCAGCGACGACACCCTGCCGCGCACACCGGCCTGAGGCCGCGCCATCCCCGCCGGGTCGCCAGGCCCGGCCGACCCGCCGAGCGAGGAGGCAGCCATGCCGCAGATGGATTCGGAATTGTTCGACCACGGCCAGTTCCAGGCGGAACTGGCGCTGGCCTCCAGCCCCATCGCCGCCTTCAAGAAGTCCATCCGCCAGGCCCGCGAGGTGCTGGACCGCCGCTTCACCCAGGGCCGCGACATCCGCCGTCTGGTGGAGGACCGGGCCTGGTTCGTCGACCAGATCCTGCGCGCCGCCTGGCAGCGCTTCGCCTGGGGCGACGACAGCGGCATCGCCCTGCTGGCGGTGGGCGGCTACGGCCGCGGCGAGCTGCACCCCTACTCGGACATCGACCTGCTGATCCTCCTGGACGGCGGCGATCACGAGCGCTACCGCGGCGCCATCGAGGGGTTCCTCACCCTGCTGTGGGACATCGGCCTGGAAGTGGGCCAGAGCGTGCGCTCGGTGGAGGAATGCGCCGAGGAGGCCCGGGCCGACCTGACGGTGGTCACCAACCTGATGGAAAGCCGCACCATCGCCGGCCCCGAGCAACTGCGCCTGCGCATGCAGCAGGTCACCGACAGCGCCCACATGTGGCCGAGCCGGGAGTTCTTCCTGGCCAAGCGTCGGGAACAGAAGGCGCGCCACGCCAAGTACAACGACACCGAATACAACCTGGAGCCCAACGTGAAGGGCTCGCCGGGCGGGCTGCGGGACATCCAGACCATCCTCTGGATCGCCCGCCGGCAGTTCGGCACCCTCAACCTCCACGCCCTGGTCCAGCGCGGCTTCCTGGTGGAAAGCGAGTTCAGCATCCTGGCCTCGGGCCAGGAGTTCCTCTGGAAGGTGCGCTACGCCCTGCACATGCTCGCCGGCCGCGCCGAGGACCGCCTGCTGTTCGACCACCAGAGCCGCATCGCCGCCCTGCTGGGCTACGAGGACAACGACGCCAAGCTGGCGGTCGAGCGCTTCATGCAGAAGTACTACCGGGTGGTGATGGGCATCTCCGAGCTGAGCGACCTGGTCAACCAGAACTTCGAGGAAGCGATCCTGCGGGACGGCGAGCCCGGCCCGGCGCAGCCGCTGAACAGCCGCTTCCAGGTGCGCGACGACTACCTGGAGGTCACCCACCCCAACGTCTTCAAGCGCACGCCGTTCGCCATCCTCGAGATCTTCGTGCTGATCGCCCAGCACCCGGAGGTCCGCGGCGTGCGCGCCGACACCATCCGCCTGCTGCGGGACAGCCGGCACCTGATCGACGACGACTTCCGCCGCGACATCCGCAACACCAGCCTGTTCATCGAGCTGTTCAAGTGCAGCCAGGGCATCCACCGCAACCTGAGGCGGATGAACCGCTACGGCATCCTCGGCCGCTACCTGCCGGAGTTCGGCCACATCGTCGGGCAGATGCAGCACGACCTGTTCCACATCTATACGGTGGACGCCCACACCCTCAACCTGATCAAGCACCTGCGCAAGCTGAAGTGGCCGGAGCTGGCGGAGAAATTCCCCCTGGCCAGCAAGGTCATCGACAAGCTGCCCAAGCCCGAGCTGATCTACCTGGCCGGGCTCTACCACGACATCGGCAAGGGCCGCGGTGGCGACCACTCCGAGCTGGGCGCGGTGGATGCCGAGGCGTTCTGCAGCCGCCACCAGCTGCCGGCCTGGGACACCCGGCTGGTGGTCTGGCTGGTGCGCCACCACCTGGTGATGTCCACCACGGCCCAGCGCAAGGACCTCTCCGACCCCCAGGAAATCTTCGACTTCGCCCGCCTGGTGGGCGACCAGACCCGCCTGGACTACCTCTACGTGCTGACCGTGGCGGACATCAACGCCACCAATCCCAGCCTGTGGAACTCCTGGCGCGCCAGCCTGCTGCGCCAGCTCTACACCGAGACCAAGCGCGCCCTGCGCCGCGGCCTGGAGAACCCCCTGGACCGCGAGGAGCAGATCCGCCAGACCCAGCACGCGGCCCTGGACATCCTGGTGCGCAACGGCATCGACGAGGACGACGCCGAACAGCTCTGGTCGCAGCTGGGGGACGACTACTTCCTGCGCCACACCGCCAGCGACGTGGCCTGGCACACCGAGGCGATCCTCCAGCACCCGGCCGGCAACGACCCGCTGGTGCTGATCAAGGAGACCGCCCAGCGGGAGTTCGAGGGCGCCACCCATATCTTCATCTATGCGCCGGACCAGCACGACTTCTTCGCCGTGACGGTGGCCGCCATGGACCAGCTCAACCTGAACATCCACGACGCCCGCATCCTCACCTCCACCAGCCAGTTCACCCTGGACACTTACATCGTGCTGGACGCCGAGGGCGGGCGGATCGGCGACAACCCGGCGCGCATCCGGGAAATCCGCCAGGGGCTGGTGGACGCCCTGAAGAACCCCGACGACTACCCGGCGATCATCCAGCGCCGGGTGCCGCGCCAGCTCAAGCACTTCGCCTTCGCGCCCCAGGTCACCATCTCCAACGACGCCCAGCGCCCGGTGACCCTGCTGGAGGTCATCGCCCCGGACCGGCCGGGCCTGCTGGCGCGGATCGGCGGGATCTTCCTCGACTTCGACCTGTCGCTGCAGAACGCCAAGATCGCCACCCTCGGCGAGCGGGTGGAAGACGTGTTCTTCATCACCGATGCCCATAACCAGCCGCTGTCCGACCCGGACCTCTGCGCGCGGCTACAGGCCGCCATCGTCGACAACCTGTCCCAGGCCGACGGCCAGACCATGGATACGCTGCGCATCAGCATTTGATCGACCGGGCGCGCCGCCGCGCGCCCGCCTCCAGGAGACCCGATGAACGACGCCCTTTCGCAGTTGCAGCCCTACCCGTTCGAGAAGCTCCGCGCACTCCTGGCCGACGCCCGGCCGCCCGCCGACAAGCGCCCGATCCCGCTGTCCATCGGCGAGCCCAAGCACCCCTCGCCGGCCTTCGTCGCCGAGGCCCTGGCGTCCAACCTCGATCAACTGGCGGTCTACCCCACCACCCTCGGCCTGCCGGCGCTGCGGGAAAGCATCGTCGCCTGGTGCGAGGGGCGCTTCGGCGTGGCCAGCGGCTGGCTCGACCCGGCCCGCCACGTGCTGCCGGTGAACGGCACCCGCGAGGCGCTGTTCGCCTTCACCCAGGCAGTGGTGAACCGTCGCGACGACGCCCTGGTGGTGAGCCCCAACCCGTTCTACCAGATCTACGAGGGCGCGGCCCTGCTGGCGGGCGCCACGCCCCACTACCTGCCGTGCCTGGAGGAGAACGGCTTCAACCCGGACTTCGAGGCGGTGCCGACGGATGTCTGGCAGCGCTGCCAGATCCTGTTCCTCTGCTCGCCGGGCAACCCCACGGGGGCGCTGATCCCCCTGGAGACCCTGGAGCGGCTGATCGCCCTGGCCGACGAGCACGACTTCGTGATCGCCGCCGACGAGTGCTACAGCGAGCTGTATTTCGACGAAGGCGCGCCGCCGCCCGGCCTGCTCAGCGCCTGCGCGGCCCTGGGCCGCAAGGATTTCAAGCGCTGCGTGGTGTTCCACAGCCTGTCCAAGCGCTCCAACCTGCCAGGGCTGCGCTCCGGCTTCGTCGCCGGCGACGCGGACATCCTCAAGGCGTTCCTGCTGTACCGCACCTACCATGGCTGCGCGATGCCGGTGCAGACCCAGCTGGCCAGCGTGGCGGCCTGGAACGACGAGATCCACGTGCGCGCCAACCGCGACCTGTACCGGGCGAAGTTCGCCGCCGTGCTGGAGCGGCTGGCGCCGGTGCTGGACGTGGGCCTGCCGGACGGCGGCTTCTACCTGTGGGCCAGGACGCCGGGGGACGACACCGTGTTCGCCCGCGAGCTGTTCGCCCGCGAGCACGTGACGGTGGTGCCCGGCTCCTACCTGTCCCGCGAGGTGGATGGCGTCAACCCCGGTGCCGGGCGGGTGCGCATGGCCCTGGTGGCACCGCTGGAGGAATGCGTGGAGGCGGCCGAGCGGATCAGGGCCTTCCTCGGCGCCTGAACGAGGCGGGGCTCAGCCCCGCTGCTGCATGGCCTCGCTGATGTCCAGCTCGCGCAGGATGTCCCGCACCACGTCGTCGTCGATCAGGTGTTCCCGGCGCAGGCGATACAGCTCCAGGCGCTGGGCCCGCAGCGCCTGCAGGCGCAGCCGCTGCTCCAGGGCGTGGGCCGCCCGGTAGCGAGCCTGGGACTCGCCGGTGTCGCTGGTCTCCAGCTGCTTGCGGTACTCGGCCATGATGTTGGCCTTGACCTCGGCCCCCAGGGCGGCGGTCTCGGCATCCTCCGAGCGGTCCTCGGTCTGGGTCTCCAGGGCGCGGATCGCCGCCGCGGCGGTTTTGCGCCAGATCATCCGCCGCTCCCGCTCGCGCCACTCCTCGTCGTCCGGTGGCAGGCCGCGCAGCAGCAGCGGCAGGCCGACGCTGGCCATCAGCAGCGACAACAGGATCACCCCGGCGGCGATGAAGATCAGCAGGTCGCGCTGGGGAAACGGCTGGCCGTCGCCTCCCAGCAGGGGCAGCGACAGCACGCCCGCCAGGGTCACCGCGCCGCGCACGCCGGCCAGGCTCAGCACCACCGTCAGGCGCATGTGGGACTGCCCGGCGAAGCGCCGCGGCCGCCCGCGCCAGTCGCGCACCCGCGCCGACAGCCGCCAGTAACCGTACATCCAGAGAAAGCGCAGCAGCATCAGCACCAGGAAGATCGCCAGCACCTCGCCGGCGAGGGTCGCGACGTTCAGCCAGGAGGGCTCGTCGAGGGCGGTGGCCGCCTTGACGATGTCCGGCAGTTGCAGCCCCAGGAGCAGGAAGATCAGGCCGTTGAAGGCGTACTCCAGCATCGCCCAGACGCTGTAGTTGAGCAGGCGCGTGGCGGTCTGCCGCGGCAGCAGGTCCACCCGGCTCTGCATCATGCCCGCCGCCACCGCCGAGAGGATGCCCGACAGCCCCAGATGCTCGGCCGCTACGTAGGCGGCGAACGGCAACAGCAGCATGAACACCACGTGGGTCGCCGGGTCGTCCCAGCCGCGGCCGATCATCCAGGCCCGCACCCGCCCCACCACCGCGCTCAGCAGCATGCCCATGGCCAGGCCGCCCAGGGCCACCAGGAGGAAACTGAAGCTGGCGTCCCCCAGGGAGAACACGCCGGTCAGCGCCGCGGCCACGGCGAACTTGAAGGTCACCAGGCCGGACGCGTCGTTCATCAGCGCCTCGCCCTGCAGGACGTGCATCAGCGCCCGTGGCAGGCGCCCCTGGACGATGGCCGAGACCGCCACCGCATCGGTGGGCGAGAGCACCGCCGCCAGGGCGAAGGCGGCCGGCAGCGGGATGCTGGGGATCAGCAGGTGAATGAACCAGCCGGCGCCCAGCACGGTGAACAGCACCAGACCGAACGCCAGGGTCAGGATCGGCGTGCGCAGGCGCCAGAACTGCCCCTTGGGCATGCGCCAGCCGTCAACGAACAGCAGCGGCGGGATGAACAGCAGCAGGAACAGCTCGGGGTCCAGGCGCACGTGCAGGCCGAAGGCCGGCAGGGCCAGCAACGCGCCCACGGCGATCTGGATGATCGGCAGGGGAATGGGGATGAATTGGCTCGTGAGACGGGTGCCACCGACCACCAGCAGCATGATCAGAATGGTGTAGAGCAGTTGCATTGAAGGCTTCCATGGCGCGGGGACGCCCGGCGGCGTCGCCGGACGATTGACAAGTCTAACGGCCAAATGGCTCCGGAAGCCGGGCCACATCAGGCGTTTTTTTCTGACCGCGCCGGGTCGCCCGGCCCGGTGCCGCAGTCGTCCTCAGGGCTGCGCCGACGCCCGGGCGCTGTAGATGCGCGTGGTGAAGCCGCCCGCCTCCACCGTTTCCATGTCCCATTGCCGGGGGTCGAAGCCGCCGGGGCAGGCGGGCGTCGGGTAGCCGTAGGGCGACACCGCCCCCACCAGCACGTAGGCGGGCCGGCGGGCGGCGATCAGCGCGGCCACCGTGTCGCAGTACTCCGCCTGGGCCGCCGGGTCCTGCAACAGGCGCAGCGGCACGATGATCGGCTTGTAGCGGACCTCGGCACGCTTGCGGAAGAACAGGTTGGTACCCATCACCCGGGTATCCGGCCCGCTGGCCGCGGCCAGGGCCTCGATGCGCGCCAGGGCCACGCCGTCCGACACCGGGTGGCGCGCGGCGTAGGCCTGCAGGGCCTCGTACTTGGCAGGCAGGTGCGCCACCGTCACCAGCGCCAGCACCGCCAGCATCAACCCGCGGGAAAACAGCGACAGCAGGCCCCAGCCATAGGCCACCAGCAAGGCGCCGGGCAGCAGCACCAGGCGATCGCTGATCAGGAAGGACAGGGCCGTCAATCCGTAGAACACCAGCACCAGGCCCACCGCCAGGCCATGGCCGGCACGCGCCGTGCGGCTCCGGGCCAGCAGCCCCGCCAGCAGGCCACCCGCCCCCAGGGCGAGTACCAGCGTGGCGCGCCAGCCGTCCAACTGGAGGAAATTGCGGGCGAAGCCCACTTTGAAGTAATCCACCAGCACCCAGGCGGTCTTGCCGATGAACAGGTCGGGGTGCTGCGCCAGTTCCTTGGACAGCACCGCGCGGGCAGCACTGCGCAGCGCATAGGTGTCGTAGCCCTCCGGCACCGGCAGGCCCAGGGTCGCCCGGTACTGGTAGTAGGAGAACAGCAGGTTGCGCCAGTTCTCCGAATAGAACGGCTCGCCGAACACCCACAGGTTGACCAGCGCCGCCGGCAGGTAGCCCACCGTGAAGCCCAGCAGCACCAGGCCGGCCTGGTGCGCGCAGCCCAGGGGCGACCAGGCCTCGCGCCGGCCCAGCAGCAGGACCACCCCGAGGGGCAGCAGCAGGAATAGCGAGGTGTAGCGCACGCCGGTGGCCGACCCCAGCAGCAGCCCCAGCAGGAGCAGCTGGTTGCGGTTTAGGGGCAATGCCTTCGCCAGCCGCAGGCTCAACAGCAGCGCGCCGGTGAGCAGGGCCCAGAACAGCATGTCCGAGGCCACCCGCACGCTGGCCATGACCAGGGGCAGGCTGCCCAGCAGGAACAGCAGCACCGCCAGCTCGGCGCCGCGGTTGAACAGCTGCCGCACCAGCCGCCCCACGAGCACGTAGAAGGCCATGCCGCTGCACAGGGAAATCAGCTGGCCGGCGAGGAACCCGTCCCGCACCAGCAGCGACAGCAGCGCGCCCAGCAGCGGGTAGTTGGCGGGCCGGAAGCGGTCGGGAGGGAAGATCAGCTGGCAAAAGCTGTCGATCTTCAGCGCGTAGGCGTCCAGCTCGGGGTTGTCGCCGATCCAGTCTTCCAGCACGTGGTAGCGGAAGGCGATGTACAGCAGCAGCACAGCCTGGAGGGCGTAGAGCAGGTAGCGCGCGCCGTCCAGGCAACGCGCCGGGTCGGCCATCCGTGGAAAGCGGCCAAAGACGGTAGTCGGCATGTGGGGTCCCCTGGGCCGGCATCTGCCGGCCGGAGGGGCGACGATACCTGCTGCCCCGGTCGACGACCAGTGGGCGCCGTCCGGCCGCGCCAGAGGGTGAACGAGAGACGACTGAAAGGCACTGCGCGCCGAAGGGCGCGCAGTGGAGGGAACGGGATGCGGCGGAATACGCCGCCGGATCAGCCCTTGCTGTGCTCGGGCGAGCTAGGGGCCTCGACCACGCCACGGGGTCCGGCGACGCCCCAGGCGACCAGCCCCACCACCGGCAGCACGGCGATGGCCAAGGCCCAGACGGCCTTGACGTTCACATCCTTGTCGCTGCGGAACACGCTGACGATGGCCCACAGATCGAGCACGACGATGGCACCCGCCAGGGTGATCGCGGCAATGGACATTAGATCGTTCATGGCTTTTCTCCTCTCGGCGCTTACTGGATCAGGCTCCACCCGGTCCGCGCAGTTCCCGCCTTCCGTCCGCCGGCGCGGTGGCGCGCGCGGGGTCCGAACGCGCCCGCGGGGCGGCAGGGCCGGAAACCCGTGGCATAATCCCGCCATCGTTTTGCAAGAATTCCGCAGGAGAATGGGGAAGCCCTCGCGACCCCTCGTCACCCATGACCTATACCCTCTACGGCATCAAGGCCTGCGACACCATGAAGAAGGCCCGCGCCTGGCTCGACGAGCAGGCCGTCGACTACCACTTCCACGACTACAAGACCGCTGGCATCGACCGCGCGCACCTGCAGCGCTGGTGCGACGAACAGGGCTGGGAAACCGTGATCAACCGGGCCGGCACCACCTTCCGCAAGCTGGACGAGGCGCAGAAGCGCGACCTCGACGCGGACAAGGCCATCGCCCTGATGCTGGCCCAGCCGTCGATGATCAAGCGTCCGGTCCTGGAACTGGACGGCCGCATCCTGGTGGGCTTCAAGCCCGACCGCTACGCCGAGGCGCTCGCGCACTCGGCCTGACCTCTATTTCCGCGCGGCGCCCGGCGCCCGCCTCCCTTTCACAGGAGCCCCTTTTTCCATGTCTACTTCCCTGTTCAGCCTTGCCTTCGGCGTCGGCACCCAGAACCGCCAGGGCCACTGGCTCGAAGTGTTCTACGCGCAGCCGCTGCTGCACCCGGCCGCGGAGCTGGCCGAAGCCGTGGAGACCTTCTTCGGCGAGACCCAGGGCAACCGCACCCTGCCCTTCAGCACCGCCCAGGCCGCCAGCCTCGCCACCGCCCTGCGGGACGTGGCGCCGGCCCAGGCCTCGCTGCTGACCCGCCTGGCGGAAAGCAACAAGCCGCTGGTGGCGGTCCTGCTGGCCGAGGACGCGGCCCCCGCGTCCACCCCCGAGGCGTACCTCAAGCTGCACCTGCTGTCCCATCGCCTGGTGAAGCCCCACGGCGTCAACCTCTCCGGCATCTTTCCCCTGCTGCCCAACGTGGCCTGGACCAGCCAGGGCGCCATCGACCTGGGCGAGCTCGCCGAGCGCCAGCTGGAAGCGCGCCTGAAAGGCGAGTGGCTGGAAGTGATCTCGGTGGACAAATTCCCCAAGATGACCGACTACGTGGTGCCGGCCGGGGTGCGCATCGCCGACACCGCGCGGGTCCGCCTGGGTGCCTACGTGGGCGAAGGCACCACGGTGATGCACGAGGGCTTCGTCAACTTCAACGCCGGCACCGAAGGGCCGGGGATGATCGAGGGCCGGGTTTCCGCCGGGGTGTTCGTCGGCAAGGGGTCCGACCTGGGCGGCGGCTGCTCCACCATGGGCACCCTGTCCGGGGGCGGCAACCTCGTCATCAGCGTCGGCGAGGGCTGCCTGATCGGCGCCAACGCCGGCATCGGCATCCCCCTGGGCGACCGCAACATCGTCGAGGCCGGCCTGTACGTCACCGCCGGCACCAAGGTGGCTCTGCTGGACGAGCAGAACGCCCTGGTCAAGGTGGTCAAGGGCCGCGACCTGGCCGGCCAGCCGGACCTGCTGTTCCGCCGCAACTCCCAAAGCGGCGCGGTGGAATGCAAGACCAACAAGACCGCCATCGAACTGAACGACGCGCTGCACGCGCACAACTGACGAAGCCCGCCGGCGCCCGACGGGCGCCGCGCGACGCGCCGGAATCCCCATGACCCTGTCCTCGCCCTGGCGAACCGACTTCCCGGCCCTGGCCGCCCTCGACGCCCAGGGCCAGACCTACCTGGACAACGCCGCCACCGCCCAGAAACCCCGGGCGGTGCTGAAGGCCCTGTCCGCCTATTACCTGAACGGCGCGGCCAACGTACACCGCGCCCAGCACCTGCCCGCCGACCGCGCCACCCGCGCCTTCGAGGCGACGCGCCTGGGCGTGGCGCGGGCCTTCGGCGCCGCCAGCCCGGCGCAGATCGTCTTCACCCGTGGCGCCACCGAGGCGTTCAACCTCCTGGCCTACGGGCTGGAGCGGCATGTAGGGGCAGGCGACGAGATCGTCGTCAGCGCCCTGGAGCATCACGCCAACCTGCTGCCCTGGCAGCAGTTGGCGAAACGCCGCGGCGCACAGCTGGTGGTGCTGCCCCTGGACGACCGGGGCGACATCGACCTGGCAGCCGCCGCCCAGCGGATCGGCCCGCGCACCCGGGTGCTGGCGGTGAGCCAGTTGTCCAACGTGCTCGGCCGCTGGCAGCCGGTGGCCGAGCTGGCCGCCCTGGCCCGGCGGCAGGGCGCGTTCAGCGTGGTGGACGGCGCCCAGGGCGCGGTCCATGGCCGCCACGACCTGGCCGCCCTGGGGTGCGATTTCTATGCCTTCTCCAGCCACAAGCTGTTCGGCCCCGAGGGGGTCGGCGTGCTGTACGGCCGCGAGACGGCCCTGGCGGCCCTGGCCCCCTGGCAGTTCGGCGGCGAGATGGTGCGCGAGGCGGACTACCAGGACGCGCTGTTCCATGACGCGCCCATGGGCTTCGAGGCCGGTACCCCGCCGGTGGCCGGCGTCATCGGCCTGGGCGCCGCCCTGGACTACCTGAACGGCCTGGACGCCCTGGCCCTGGCGGACCACGAGGCGGCGCTGCACGCGGCCCTGCTCACCGGCCTCGCCGGCCGCGACGGCATACGCCTGCTGGGCGAGCCCCACACCGCCCTGGCCTGCTTCCGGGTCGACGGCGTGCACCATGCCGACCTCGCCCACCTGCTGGGGGAGCAGGGCATCGCCATCCGCGCCGGCAGCCACTGCGCCATGCCGCTGTACCGGCGGCTCGGCCTGGACGGTGCGATCCGCGTGTCCCTGGCGCCCTACACCGACGGCGACGACCTGCAGCGCTTCTTCCAGGCCCTGGACCGGGCCCTGGAGCTGTTGCGATGAGCGACTCCCTGCCCGCCCCGGCCCAGGCGGCGCTGCAGGCCTTCGCCGACCAGCCCGGCTGGGAACAGCGCGCACGCCTGCTGATGCAGTGGGGCGAACGCCTGGAGCCGCTGGACGTGGCCGAGCGGGACGAGCGCCACCGGGTCCGGGGCTGCGAGAGCGCCGTCTGGCTGGTGGCACAGCGCCGTGGCGCCGGCTGGCAGTTTCGCGCCGCCAGCGAGGCGCGCCTGCTGCGCGGCCTGCTGGCGCTGCTGCTGGCCCGGGTCGACGGCCTGCCGGCCGCGGAACTGGCGTCCCTGGACCTGGCCGACTGGTTCGCCCGGCTCGGCCTGTCCCGGCAGCTCAGCCCGTCCCGCAGCAACGGCCTGAACGCCGTGCTGGCGCGCATGCGCGCGTTGATCGCCGAGGACGGTCGCGCCACGGATGGCTCGCCAGGGGCCGGCCCGTCGGAGAACGCCCCGCCAGGAGCCTGACCCGGCGGAACCGGGTCGCCGGCGGTGCAGTCGGACCCTGTATCCCCTCCGCCTGCGAGACGACCATGGCAGACATCCGCATCGGCATCTCCGGCTGGCGCTACGAGCCCTGGCGCGGGGTGTTCTATCCGGAAAAGCTGCGCCAGGCCGACGAGCTGAACTATGCCTCGCGGGCGGTCGGCAGCATTGAGATCAACGGGTCCTTCTATTCCCTGCAACGCCCGGAAAGCTGGGCGAACTGGTACGAGGACACCCCCGAGGACTTCGTCTTCAGCGTCAAGGCGCCTCGCTATATCACCCACATCCGCCGCCTGAAGGACATCGAGAAGCCCCTGGCCAACTTCTTCGCCTCCGGCGTGCTGCGCCTGCAGCAGAAGCTCGGCCCGGTGCTCTGGCAGTTCCCGCCCACCTTCCGCTTCGACCCGGAGCGCTTCGAGGCCTTCCTGCGCCAGCTGCCCCACGACACCGAGCAGGCGCTGCACCTGGCGCGCAAGCGGGAAGCACGCATGGAGGGCCGCGAGCACCTGGCCATCGACGAAGCCCGCCCGCTGCGCCACGCGGTGGAAATCCGCCACGAGAGCTTCGAGGACCGGGCTTTCGTCGACCTGTTGCGGGACTACCACGTGGCGCTGGTGGTGGCCGACACCGCCGGCAAGTGGCCATTGAAGGAGGACGTGACCAGCGACTTCGTCTACCTGCGCCTGCACGGCGAGGAAGAGCTCTATGCCAGCGGCTACACGGACGCCGCCCTGAAGGATTGGGCGCGGCGGATGAAGGCCTGGAGCGAAGGCACCCAGGTGGACGACGCGCGGCTGATCGTCGAGCGCAAGCCGCCATCCCGCAAGCACCGCGACCTGTACTGCTATTTCGACAACGACATGAAGGTCAAGGCGCCCTTCGACGCCGGCAAGCTGGCCCGCCACCTGGGCCTGGACGGCGCCCCCGCGTCCCTGGCGGACCGGGCCGCGGAGGCCGACCGGATCATCGCCGCGCGCGGCGGGCCGCGGCGCAATCCCTCCAAGCCGCGCAAGCAGAAGCCCACGCCGGACGCCTGATCCAACGCTTCCAAGGGTCGGTTTGGAGTCACCCGGCTGCGGGCCTGCGCTGCACGATCGGTCCAGTCTCCAGCGCACCGTGCGCGGCAATGATCGCGGGCCGTTACCCGCGCGGGTGGGGACAGAAGCGCTCAGGCGTCCGGTCGCGTGCGCTCGGCGGGGCGGCGGCTGCCGGCCACCAGCTTGTCCACCGCCTTGGCGGCGGCGGCCATGCCGAAGCTGGCGGTGACCATCATCACCGCGCCGAAACCGCCGGCGCAGTCCAGGCGCACGCCGTCACCCACGAACTGCTTCTGCTGGCACACGCCGCCCTCCGGGCTGGGGTAGCGCAGTTGCTCGGTGGAGAACACGCAGGGCACGCTGTAGTGACGGCCCGGGGTGCGGGAAAAACCATAGTCCCGGCGCAGGGTGGAGCGCACCTTGGCGGCCAGGGGATCGTTGAAGGTCTTGTTCAGGTCGGTGACGCGGATCTGGGTGGGGTCGATCTGCCCGCCGGCGCCGCCGGTGGTGACGATCTGGATCTTGCGCCGCTTGCACCAGGCGATCAGCGCCGCCTTGGCGGCCACGCTGTCGATACAGTCCAGCACGCAGTCCAGGTGTTCGGTGATGTGCTCGGCGAGGGTCTCGCGGGTCACGAAGTCCGCCACCGGGTGCAGGCGGCAGGCCGGGTTGATGGCCGCCAGGCGCTCGGCCATGACCTCCACCTTGGGCCGCCCCACCATGCCGTCCAGGGTGTGGGCCTGGCGGTTGACGTTGCTCACGCAGACGTCGTCCAGGTCGAACAGGGACAGCTCGCCGACCCCGGAGCGCACCAGGGCCTCGGCCGCCCAGGAGCCCACGCCGCCGATACCCACCACCGCCACGTGGGCCGCCGCCAGCCGCTCCAGGCCCTGTTGGCCGTAGAGCCGGGCGATGCCGCCGAACCGTTGCTCGTCCACCTTCGTCATGTGCGCGTCCCCCTGCCGTCCGGCGCGCATTATTGAGGAAGACGCCCCCCCGGTCACCCCCGCCGCCGACGAACTTCTGCGGGCCGCCAGGGACAAACTCTGCAAGGTTCCGCAGCGCCCGCGGCGGCTGGGCGCGGAACCTATACAGTCACAGGTCCGCGGAGTAGCATGCGCGCCGTCCGGCAGCCTGCTGGGCCTTCCCCCGTTCCACGCATCGGAACCCTTTACGTCTATGCCAACGCATAAGTTAGGACTCAACCTGGTGGTCTTCGTGGCGGTGGCCGCGTTGTTCACCGGTTTTTGGGCACTCTACAACCGCCCGGTCAGCGCGCCCGACTGGCCGGAACAGATCTCCGGCTTCTCCTATTCGCCCTTCCGCCAGGGTCAGAACCCGCAACGAGGCATCTACCCCGACGACCAGCAGATCCGCGAAGACCTGGAACTGCTCAGCAAGCACACCGACAGCATCCGCACCTATTCCGTGGACGGCAGCCTGGCCGACATCCCGCGGATCGCCGAGGAATTCGGCCTGCGGGTGACCCTCGGCGTGTGGATCAGCCCGGACGAGGAACGCAACGAACGGGAGATCGCCAAGGCCATCGAGATCGCCAACGATTCCCGCAGCGTGGTGCGGGTGTCGGTGGGCAACGAGGCGCTGTTCCGCCGCGAGGTCACCACCAAGCAGCTGGTCGGCTACATGGACCGGGTCCGCGCCGCGGTCAAGGTGCCGGTGACCACCTCCGAGCAGTGGCACATCTGGAAGGAATACCCGGAACTGGCCGATCACGCCGACCTGATCGCCGCCCACGTGCTGCCGTACTGGGAATTCGTGCCCATGCAGCAGTCCACCCAGTTCGTGCTGGACCGGGCGCGGGACATGAAGAAACTGTTCCCGAAGAAGCCGCTGCTGCTCTCGGAAGTGGGCTGGCCCAGCAACGGCCGCATGCGCGGCGGTGCCGACGCGTCCCAGGCGGACCAAGCTATCTACCTGCGGACCCTGGTCAACAAGCTCAACGCTCAGGGCTACAACTACTTCGTCATCGAGGCCTTCGACCAGCCGTGGAAGAGCGGTGACGAGGGATCGGTAGGCGCCTACTGGGGCGTCTACAACCTGGACCGCCAGGCGAAGTTCGCCTTCACCGGCCCGGTGGTGGCCATCCCGCAATGGCGCCTGCTGGCCATCGCCTCGGTGGTCCTGGCGCTCCTGGCCCTGACCCTGCTGCTGATCGACGGCAGCTCCCTGCGCCAGCGCGGCCGCACCTTCCTGACCTTCGTGGCCTTCGCCGGCGGCTCCGCCCTGGTGTGGATCGGCTACGACTACAGCCAGCAATACAGCACCTGGTTCAGCCTGACGGTGGGCATCCTGCTGGGTATCGGCGCCTTCGGCGTGTTCATCGTGCTGCTCACCGAGGCCCACGAACTGGCCGAGGTGGTCTGGGTGCACAAGCGCCGGCGGCCGTTCATGCCGGTGGCGGGCGACAGCTCCTACCGACCCAAGGTGTCGGTTCACGTGCCTTGCTACAACGAGCCGCCGGAGATGGTGAAGCAGACCCTCGACGCCCTGGCCAACCTGGATTACCCGGACTACGAAGTCCTGATCATCGACAACAACACCAAGGACCCCGCGGTGTGGGAGCCGGTGCGCGACTACTGCGAGCAATTGGGTCCGCGCTTCCGCTTCTTCCACGTGGCGCCGCTGCACGGCTTCAAGGGCGGCGCGCTCAACTACATCCTGCCCCACACCGCGCCGGACGCCGAGGTGGTGGCGGTGATCGACTCCGATTACTGCGTCGACCGCAACTGGCTCAAGCACATGGTCCCGCACTTCGCCGACCCGCAGATCGCCGTGGTGCAGTCGCCCCAGGATTACCGGGACGACAAGGAAAGCCTGTTCAAGAAGCTCTGCTATTCGGAATACAAGGGCTTCTTCCACATCGGCATGGTGACCCGCAACGACCGCGACGCGATCATCCAGCACGGCACCATGACCATGATCCGGCGCAGCGTGATGGACGAGCTGAAGTGGGCCGACTGGACCATCTGCGAGGACGCCGAGCTGGGCCTGCGGGTGTTCGAGAAGGGCTATTCCGCCGCCTACGCCCACGACAGCTTCGGCAAGGGCCTGATGCCGGACACCTTCATCGACTTCAAGAAGCAACGCTTCCGCTGGGCCTACGGCGCCATCCAGATCATGAAGGGCCACGCCCGCAGCCTGCTGATGGGTAAGGGCTCCAAGCTCACCGAGGGCCAGCGCTACCACTTCATCGCCGGCTGGCTGCCGTGGATCGCCGACGGCATGAACATCTTCTTCACCCTCGGCGCCCTGCTCTGGTCGGCGGCGATGATCATCGTGCCGCAGCGGGTCGACCCGCCGCTGCTGATCTTCGCCATCCCGCCCCTGGCGCTATTCTTCTTCAAGGTGGGCAAGATCGTGTTCCTCTACCAGCGCGCGGTGGGGGTCAACCTCAAGGACGCCTTCTGCGCGGCGGTGGCGGGCCTGGCGTTGTCCCACACCATCGCCAAGGCGGTGCTCTACGGTTTCTTCACCAAGAGCATCCCGTTCTTCCGCACGCCGAAGATGGCCTCCAACCACGGCATCCTGGTGGCGCTGGCGGAGGCTCGCGAGGAGGTCTTCATCATGTTGCTGCTGTGGGGCGCGGCGGTGGGCATCGCCATCGTCCAGGGCCTACCCAGCAACGACGTGAAGTTCTGGGTGGCGATGCTGCTGGTGCAGTCCCTGCCCTACCTGGCGGCGCTGATCATGGCGCTGCTCTCTTCGCTGCCCAAGCCGGAGGAGAAGGTCGAGCCGGCCACCGCCTGACGGCGACCGGTTCGGCGAACGGCGGCCTGCGGGCCGCCGTTTTCGTCTGTGCGGAAAGCCCGCCGCGGCGCCACCGTGTCGCCCCGGCCTTGCTAGAATGGCGCCCCTCCCCCGACCGCTAGCCCGCTGGAGCCGTCATGTCCGTCGCGTCCTCGCCCCTCTCGCCCACCCTGGCCCTGGCCTGCCAGTTGATCGAACGCCCGTCCGTCACCCCGCTGGACGCCGGGTGCCAGGCGCTGATGATCGATCGCCTGGAGACCCTGGGCTTCGCGGTGGAGCGCATGCGCGTCGAGGACGTGGACAACTTCTGGGCGACCCATGGCCGCGAAGGCCCGGTGCTGTGCTTCGCCGGCCACACCGACGTGGTGCCCACCGGCCCGGTGCAGGCCTGGCAGACCCCGCCGTTCCAGGCCCGCATCGACGAGCAGGGCATGCTCTGCGGGCGCGGCGCGGCGGACATGAAGGGCAGCCTGGCGGCGATGCTGGTGGCGGTGGAGCGCTTCGTCGGCGAATACCCGGACCACAAGGGTGTGATCGCCTGGCTCATCACCAGCGACGAGGAAGGTCCGGCGCTGCACGGCACCCAGGCGGTGGTAGAGCGCCTGCGGGCGCGGGGCGAGCGACTCGACTGGTGCATCGTCGGCGAGCCGTCGAGCACCGCCCTGGTTGGGGACATCGTCAAGAACGGCCGCCGCGGCTCCCTGGGCGGCCTGCTCACGGTGCGCGGCGTGCAGGGTCACGTGGCCTACCCGCACCTGGCGAAGAACCCGATTCACCTGGCGGCGCCGGCGCTGGCGGAACTGGCCGCCGAGCACTGGGACGACGGCAACGACTTCTTCCCACCCACCAGCTTCCAGGTCTCCAACCTGAATGCCGGCACCGGCGCCACCAACGTGATCCCCGGCGAGCTGCAGGCGCTGTTCAACTTCCGCTTCTCCACCGAATCCACCGTGGACGGGCTCAAGGCGCGGGTCGCGGCGATCCTCGACCGCCACGGCCTGGACTACCAGGTGGACTGGACGCTCTCCGGCCTGCCGTTCCTCACCGAGCCGGGCGAGCTGCTGGACGCGGTGTCCGCCAGCATCCGCAGCGTCACCGGCCGCGACACCCTGCCTTCCACCAGCGGCGGCACTTCCGACGGCCGCTTCATCGCCACCCTGGGCACCCAGGTGGTGGAATTGGGACCGGTCAACGCCACCATCCACCAGGTCAACGAACGGGTCCTGGCCAGCGACCTCGACCTGCTCACCGACATCTATTACCAGACCCTGGTGCGGCTGCTCGCCTGATGCTGATCTGTCCGCTCTGCTCCAGCCCTCTGCAGGACGCCGGCAACGGTGTCGCCTGCGCCGCCGGGCACCGCTTCGACCGGGCCCGCCAGGGCTACCTCAACCTGTTGCCGGTGCAGCACAAGAACAGCCGCGACCCCGGCGACAACGCGGCCATGGTGGAGGCGCGCCGGCGGTTCCTCGACGGCGGCCACTATGCGCCCCTGGCCACCCGCCTGGCGCAGCTGGCGGCCGAACGCCAGCCCGCTCGCTGGCTGGACATCGGCTGCGGCGAGGGCTACTACACCGAACGCCTGGCCCGAGCGCTGCCCGCGGCCGACGGCTACGCCCTGGACATCTCCCGGGAAGCGGTGAAGCGCGCCAGCCGCCGCGCCCCGGACCTGCATTGGCTGGTGGCGAGCATGGCCCGGGTGCCCCTGGCCAACGGCAGCTGCACGCTGCTGGCCAGCGTCTTCAGCCCCCTGGACTGGCAGGAGGCGCACCGCCTGCTGGCACCGGGCGGCGGCCTGCTGCGCATGGGGCCGACCCGGCGCCATTTGCTGGAACTGCGCGCACGGCTCTACGACGACGTGCGCGACTACGACGACCGCAAGCACCTGGCGCTGATCCCCGACGGCATGGCCGCGGTGCACAGCGAGGAACTGGAATTCAGCCTGCCGCTGACCGAGGCCCAGAGCCGGGCCGACCTGCTGGCCATGACGCCCCACGGCTGGCGCGCCAGTGCCGAACGCCGGGCGGCGGTGATCGATCAGCCCTTCGAGGTGACGGTCTCCATCCGCTACGATTGGATCGAACGTTTGCCCTGAGCGGCCCGCGTGCCGAGGCTCGTCGCCCGCCGCCCCGCTCCCCCCACGAGGACGCCATGCGCCAACCGGATATCGAGATCTATGTGAAGGATGCGGACCTGCCGGCGGTGAGCGCCTGGCTGGAAGGCGCACTCGGCCCCTGCAGCACCTGGCGCCAGCAGGGCCAGGTGTACAAGGCCACCGCCGAGGGCGAGGGCGCAGCCTTCCGCCTGGCCTGGCTGCCCAAGGCGGTGGGCAAGTGGCACAGCCTGTTCATCGACAGCCCGGCCACGCCCTGGGAAGACGACCGTGCCTGCGCACGGGCAGCGTTCGCCGCGCTGGGGGTGGAGATTCGCTGCGCCACCGGCGGCTGGGACGAGGAAGAAGACGAGGAAGCGGCCGACCGCTGGGTGAAGGTCGATGCCGAGGGGGAGCGGGAATTCGTCTGGCGTACCGACTGAGCGCCGGCGGCATCACCTATCGGAAAGGCAGAGGCCCGTGGCGACGGGCCTCGTGCCGGGTGCGTCAGACGCGGGACACGTCTTCCGCCTGCAGGCCCTTCTGGCCCTGGATCACCGCGAATTCCACCTTCTGGCCTTCCACCAGAGAGCGGTGGCCGTCGCCGCGAATCGCGCGGTAGTGCACGAACACATCCGCACCGCCGTCCCGTTGAATGAACCCATAACCCTTGGCGTCATTGAACCACTTGACGGTTCCGACTTCACGATCAGCCATTACCACTCTCTCCAACTCGCGATATTTGATCGCCCCTCCCCGTCTGGGAGCGGGCGCCTCGACGGTGCGACGGCGGACGGGCTTCTTGTTGTAACCGCGCTCGGCCGGAGTGAGCCGAGGCGGAATGTCGAATAACGTCCCCGACGCGACCGCCACCGGAGTATGAAAGCAGAAACCGGGCCTGGAAAGCCTTTTTTTCCGCGCCCCGGAACCGCTCGAAAGCCCCGTTCCACCTGCCCTTTACTGGGTCGCGCAGGCACGAAAACAGGGCACGCCGCGGCAGGTTGGACATCGTGGCGACGGTCTGTCTCAGGGCTTCGCCAGGAGACGGTCGAGGGGCGTCGCCAGGGCCTGGTAGCGGTCATCGTCCAGGCGATAGGCCCAGTCGGATCGCCCCGGCCATTGGCCGTCCGTCAGATCGGTACGGCTGTCCAACACCAGCCAATGCTGGTCGCCCTGGGCATAGACGCTGCCGGTGGCCTGCCCGCCGGCGAAGGTTCGCAGGCTGAAGGTGAGCACCGGCGGCGCCTTGAAGGTGGCCTGCTGGCGCGGTGCGGCATCGGCGAAGTCCAGGTCGGCGAACACCGCCGGCAGGCCGTTGGCGACGTCGACCCGGGCCAGATGCCGGCCCACGGGCAGCGGCGCCACGCCGAAGCCTGCGTCGCCAGAGTGCTCGCGGCTCAGGGCCAGGTGCTCGCCGGTGGCGTGCCGGACCTCCAGGCGCTGGATGTCCGCCAGCGGCAGCGCCGCCACCCGCCGGTCCAGCCAGGCCAGTTCCGTGGGCGGCAGCTCGATGTCGCGGTCGATCAGCCAGGCCTGGGACTCGCCGGGAACCCGCACCCACTGGCCCTCCTCCTGCCGGGCCGGCCTGCCCACCAGCAGCGCCAGGGGCGCGCCGCCCTCGCGCTCCAGGTCCAGACGGGTCGCCTGGTTCGCCGGGTCCCCGTCCTCCGCCAGGCCGGGCAGCGCCGGGCTGGCGTTCGTCGCCTGCACCTTGCGCGCACCCGCCAGGGCCTCGAGCAGTTCCACCACGGCTTGCGTCCGGGCCGGGTAGCCCGCCTTGGCCGGCACCCTCCAGCGCTGCCCGTCTTCCCGCTCGACCCGTACCGCCGGCTCGCCCGGACGGTGCACCTCGATCGCCCGCACGCCGGCCGACGGGCTGGCGAAACCGGGGAACAGCGCCTCGCGCTCGACCCGGGCCGGCTTCTCGTCCCGCTGCAGCCAGGCGTACGGCGCGGCCAGCACTGCCACCAGCAGCGCCAGGCCGATCAGGTGCTTGCGTCCCATGGAAAGACTCCTGGTATCCGTTGAAGCCGGGGTGGGCGAGTGCCCGAGCGATCCGCACCGACCACGCGTCGGCGCAGCCCTTACCGCGGCGGCAAGCCTTGTGACCGCGACGAATGCCGGGGGCGACGGGCATCCGGTCGGACGGCTGCGCTCGATCCGCCCCATCGTGCAGCAAGCGCTGCCGCATCGAGGCCGTGCCACCCTCATGGAGGTGCGGCATGTCCTGACCCGCCCGCCGGCGCTTGGTTCCGGCGCCGGGCACGCCCCGGAACCTTGCCGGCTGACCGGTCAGAGGCTAGCGCGCCACCGCGACGGCCGTCGGCGGCCCCTGGCCGGCGGTCCGCCCGACGTGCCGAGCGCGCCGCGCCCACCGTCCCTGCATCCTCCCACCCCGTTCTCCGCCGGCCCGGCGGAGCAAGGAACCCGTCGATGAGTGCCTCCATGGAACGGCTCAGCCAACTCAACCTGAATCACCTGTATGGCTTCGTCGCTGTCGTCGAACACCAGAGCTTCACCGCCGCCGCCGAGGCCCTCGGTTTGTCGAAGTCCCTGCTCAGCGAACAGCTCGCGCGCCTGGAGGCCAGCCTCGGCACCCAGTTGCTGACCCGTACCACCCGGCGCATGGCCCTCACCGACAGCGGCACGCGGCTGTTCGACGTGGCGCGCCGCCTGCTGGGGGAACTGGACAGCGCGGTGGCCGACGTCCGCGATCCCCACGGCGAGCCCAGCGGCCGCCTGCGCATCACCGCGCCCCTGGATTTCGCCAAGCTGCACATCAGCGCCGTCGCCGCCGACTACATCAAGCGCTTCCCCAAGACCCAGGTGGAGATGATCGGCGACGATCAGGTACTGGACCTGGTGGGCCAGCGCATCGACCTGGCGGTTCGGGTCGGCTGGCCCAAGGACTCCGGTCTGCACGCCAACAAGCTGGCCACCTTCGAACAGACCCTGGTGGCGGCCCCGGACTACCTGGCGCAGCACCCGCCGCTGCGGGAGCCGGACGACCTGGCGCGCATCGAGTGGATCGCCCACACCCGCCTGGCCTCGCCCTGGCAGTGGACCTTCCGCCGCGGCGAGGCGCTGCGGGAGGTACGGACCCACGGCCGGCTGCAGGCCAACACCACCCTCTCGGTCTACCGCCTGGTGCGGGCCGGCGCCGGGCTCAGCGTGCTGCCCAGCTTCCTGGTGGCCGGCGACCTGGCCAGCGGGCGGCTGGTGCGGGTCCTGGAGGACTGGAGCCTGCCCCAGGGTGGCATCTACGCCCTGTACCCCTCGGCGCGCTACATGCCGGCCCGAGTCAGGGCGTTCATCCACAGCCTGCGGGAGCGCCTGGACAACGACCCGTTCGGCGCCGTGGCCCGCAGCGCCTGAGCTCAGCGCAGCCCGCTGAGGTAGGCCGCCATCCGCTCGATCTCGGCGTCCTCCAGGGGCTTCGCCACTGCGGCCATGATTGGGCTGGTGGCACGGCTGCCGTCGCGAAAACGCTGCAACTGGGTCGCCAGGTACGGCCGCCACTGCCCCGCCAGCCGCGGCGCCTGGGTCGCCGCCAGGCCCTGGGCGGCGTCGCCATGGCAGGTGACGCAGGCCGGCACGCCCCGGGACGGCGCCCCCTGGCGGAACAGCGCTTCGGCGTCACGCCGGGCCGCGGGCGACAGGTCATCAGGGTCGCCGGGTGCCATGGGCTGGCCGGCAAAGTAGGCGGAGATGGCGTCCACTTCCGCCTCCTGCAGCCGTTCGCCGCGGCCGTCGGTGGCCGGGTTCGGCCGGCGATGCGCCTTGAGGTCGTAGATCTGCTTGCGCAGGTAGTCCTCGCTGAGGCCAGCCAGCTTGGGGTAGGCCTTCACCGGCTGCGGGCCACCATTGCCATCCTCGGCATGGCAGCGGGCGCAGGCCCGCTGGTTGACCGCGGCCCCTCGGGCCAGCCGCTCGGCGTCGGGGTCATTCCCGGACGGCCGCGGGGCAGTGTCGTCCGGCGCGATGGCCGCGGGCAACGGTGCGGCCAGGACGAGCGCGACCGGGCCCGCCCCCACCAGCAGGCACCCCAGCGCCAGGCCCGGGATACGGCGAGCGAACACCCGGCTCATCGCCACGGCCCTCCGCACCAGCCCTGCAGGTCGTAGTCCGCCATGCAGCGCTCCACCAGGGCCTCGCAGGCGCCCAGGTGGCCCCGGCGTCGCGCCCAGTTCAGCGAGTCCAGGCGGATCTGCTCGGCATTGCCCGAGTAATGGCTTTCGTAGACCGCATGGCGCGCGCCGAACTCGCTGCCGGTGGCGTCCCAGATCAGCTTGAACAGCTTCAGCCGCTGTTCCGGCTCCAGAGCCGCGCCTCGGTAATAGCGGTCCACCCAACCGCGCAACTCCGGGTCCAGCAGGTCGGCGGCCGCGGAAACCGTCACCAGGGGCGAGCCGCCCAGGGCGGTTTCCAGCAGTTCGCGCACCCGCTTCCAGATCAGCGGCACCTGGATGCGCAGCGCCGAGGCGTACTCCAGGCGCGGCACACAGGCCCCGGCGGCGGTGCGCTCCGGGTCCCGAGCCATGGCAGCGGTGAGGGCCTGCAGCAGGTGCTGCAGGGCGATCAGTTCCCCCAGGGCCGCCTGGATGCCGCGAAACCCGTCGGTGCCGTTGGCTCGCACACCCAGGGAAAGCAGGCCGATCATCAGCTCCAGCTTCACCGACAGGCGAATGCCCGACTGGAAGTTGTAGAGGTTGGCGAAGCCGGAGCTGGCGTAGAAGCCGGTGGCCCGCTCCCGGTCGCGGTGGACCAGCACGTCCTCCCAGGGAATCAGCGCCTGGTTGAACAGCAGCACGCTGTCGTTCTCGTCGAAGCGGCTGGACAACGGGTAGTCGAACGGGCTGCTGGCCCGCGCCTCGTAGGACGGCCGGCACAGCAGGCGCAGCCCGGGGTTGTCCATGCGAGCGAAGAACACCAGGGCGAAGTCGTCGGCCTTGCCCGCCTCCAGCGCCGCCGAAGCCACCGGGGCGACGAAGGTGGCGTTGGTCAGCGCGCTACCGGTGGCGAGCATCTTGCTGCCGCTGACGATGAGGCCGGCATCGGTCTCCCGCTCGACGTGAACGAATACGTCGCGCATGTCGTGGATCGCCTTGCTGCGGTCCAGGGGCGGGTTGATGATCGCGTGGTTGAGGAACAGCCCCTGCCCAGTGAACGCGCGGTGCCAGCGGCGGGCATTGTCCGCGAAGTCGCCGTAGTAGTCGGCGCCGATGGCCAGGCCGGACATGAACGCCGCCTTGTAGTCCGGCGTGCGCCCCATGAAGCCGTAGGTCATCGTCGACCAGTGGCGGATCGCCTCGCCGGCCGCCTGCAGGTCGGCGGCGTCCCGGGCCGGGGTGAAGAAGCGATGGGTGCGCTGGCCGAAGGCGTCTTCGCAGGTCAGGCGCTCGCGGTGCTCGCCGTGCAGGACGTCGTACAGCGCGGCGATGCTGCGCGCCGCGTTGCGGAAGGCGCGGTGCTCGGTCACGTCGGCCACCCGCTCGCCGTTCAGGTAGACCTGGCGGCCGTCGCGCAGGCTCTCCAGGTAGCCGGAGCCGGTCATCAGGGTCATGGCGTGAGCCCTCCTTGCGCCAGGTGGGGGTTGGCCAGGGGCGGCTCGGCATGGACGTGCACCCGCCGCAGGTGGCGCGCGCAACCCGAGGCGAAGGCCTCGCGGCCGTGGAGCAGGGTGAAGTTGTCGGCGATCAGCAGGTCGCCGCTCTGCCAGCGGTGGGCGTAAAACGCCCGCGGGTCATAGAGCGCCTGGCGCAGGCTGCCCAACAACCGGCCGCGCTCATCCCCGCCGAGGCCCTCGAACCGGTATTCCGAGGGGTTGATGAAGGCCGGGTCGCCGTCGACCGGCGGCTCGCAGACCCGCAGCACCGGGTAGTGCCGGCGCGGATGGCGCTCGATGAGCGGCGCCCGGGCCACGCTGCTGTAGTGGGCGGCGCTGCGCTGGTAATGGCCCTGGGTGCCGGCCCAGAGCGCGCGGCTGGCCTCGTCCGCCAGGCGCAGCGCCAGGGGCGTGTGGGCGAAGGTGGTCCGGCCGCCCTCTCCCTGCGCCGGCGCCGAAGCGCACTGGAACACCTGGAATTCCGGCACCTGCTGCAGGTACATGCCGTCCCAGTGCAGCGGCACGTAGTGGCTGGCGAAGATGTGGTCCTCGGGGGCGGCTTCTTCCCGCAGCTCCAGCACCGCGCCGAACGGCCAGTACAACAAGGGACCGAAGCCTTCGCAGTAGCGGGTCATCGCCTCGCCATCGGCGAAACTCGAGAAGCCCCGCAGCAGGACCAACTGGTGCAGCCCCGCCAGCTGCTTCAGCCAGGCCACCGGCACCTCTCCCACATGCATGCCGGGGCGGCGCGGTTGCAGCATCACGCCGAATTCCGGCGGCGTGCCCTCCTCCACCGGCAGCGGGCCGCAGGCGAGCAGGCGTTCGTGCAGGCAAATGTCCATGTCCACCTCCTTCACGCCGACAGCGCCGCGGGCGCGGCCTCGCAGCAGCGGTAATGACTGGGCCGGCCGTTGATCTCCACCAGCTCGGCGCCCAGGGCCAGAGCCTCGCTGCGCTTCATCAGGATGAAGCGGTTGTCCGCGTTCACCGCCACCCCGTGCCAGGGGGTCAGCCAGTCGTCCCGGGTCGGCAGCATGTGGATGCCCAGCTTGAGGCTGTCGGCCGGCTGCGGGTGGATGGACAAGCGGATCGCCCGGGGGAAGTATTCGGCCAGCAGGTTGCCCCAGGCCCAACTGCGCTGGATCACCCCCAGCGCGCGCTCCTTGGCGTCCCGCTGCAGGGCGGTGCGGGAGCCGGCATAGTCCGGGGTCAGGCCGTCTTCCAGCAGGAAGCGGCTGATGGCGCGGTACAGCATCACCCCTTCGTCGCTGGCCATCAGGGTTCCCCGCACGCTGTCCAGGGAATCGGCATGCTCCCGCAGCAACCGCTCCCGCAGCCAGTCGTGGTCGTCGCCGTGGTCGCCGTAGGCCGCCACGTCCTCCAGGTTGAACAGCCCGATGTGGGTCGCGCCGATCTCGTGGATCAGGCTCGCCAGGGCGTCCTGGTAGGCGCTGATGTCGGTATCGTCGATCTTCACCAGGTCGCCGAACACGCGCCCGTCGGAACACACCACCAGGCGCGCGCCCGGTGGGTAGAACAGCTGGATGCGCTGGCACAGGTGGTTGAGGAACGACAGCGACAGGCGCTCGGCCATGTCCGGCAGGCGGTGCAGCACCTTGCCCGGGTTCGGCGACTTGGCCGGGAAGGCCGGCAGCACGAACTCGATGGGCTGTCCGTCGGCCACGAACGCCGCGATCCGCGGCAACTGCACCGCGGCGATGCGGCGCGCCTCGTCCACCGGATCGCGCCCGGCATGGGCCGGGTAGCGGCGGCGGTAGAGCAACAGTTCATCCAGCACCCGGCGGGCGATGGCGTCGTGTTCGGCAAGAGACATCGGATTTCCTCCCTTGGGTTCGCCCCGAAGGCGAACGGTTTCCTGGAAGGCCGCTATCCTCCGAACCCGCCGGCGGCGGATAAACGCCGGATGGCCGAAAACAGCGTTCGGCCTGGCTGAACAATGGTCGACTGGCGCGTGTTTTCCGGAGGTGGCGCACAGACCGATTGCGCGCCAAGGACTACCCTGGCGCGCTGTTCCGAAAGGGGTACTTCTCGACGACTACTGCCCCCTTTACGGGGTGACGGGTGCTGGCCTTCAGCAACGGCACCGGAGGTAGCGTTGTTCCGGTAAATCACGACTCCTGGCCGTATAGGGGGGTGACAACAGCCTTTTCCTGTGCAGAATTCACCCCCCGCCTGGAACCGGCCTGGACTGACGATGGGTTACGACCTCGATACCCGGGCAACTGCCGGCGGTAGGGTCATTGACCGCTCAGGGCTACCAATGAATCGCCTTGATCTGCCTGGACCAGAACCGATCGTTATCCTTGCTCAAAATATCGGAATTATCTCTAGCGAAATTTATTAAGCATTCACGCCAAAAAACTGCCCACACTTGCAGCCAATTTTATAAATCATGAAAACCCAAGCAAAAGCCAACAAAAAAACAGCCATCCTCATGACTATACTAAAATTCCTCACCATATATATAGTGGTAAAATACCTTTCTGAATACAATGACAAAAAAGCATGGGCCACAATACGAAAAATCGAAACACAACAAGGAAAAGAAACAGTAGAAAATTTCAAATTGATAAAAGAACCCTTTGACACTGACTACGACATATTGGCAATGCCAACGAACGACAAGGAATACCCTATTCTCTGGGCAGTCATATATGACAGAAAATCCTACACTATATTGCCGCGCGACACCGCTATCAAACCAAACTGCAATACGATAGGCCGTTTGCCGCCTGAAGTAATAACCGATAGCACTTCCATGAGAATCATTAGGAGATTTTGTGGAAGCAAAGGGTATGGAATATCCCGTTGAGGTATTGGCTTTCGGATACTTGACCAAGCGCCGTAGAGAAATATTGAAAGCAACGCGCCTGTTCCAAGCTTGCCAAGCTGTGGACCACATGCTGCTGCAGACATCGGATCAGATTTTCCTGCCCGCGATGAACGCCTCTTGAAAGCGCTACGTATAACCGGGTATCTGCGACTGGGAGGCTCGCCGCAGAAAGGCCGACCCCGAGCGGCACTTCTGCTGTCCCCACGATGAGCTCAAATGCTGGAGCAGCAGGGGCGCTACCGTAAAGTTCAAGCGTGTATGGGTCCCAAAGGTACTCAGTTTCATCCTTTACAATTTTTACCATTTCTCGGCTGCTTCACCGCCCGAACCTGCTAGCAGCAAAAGCAGAAAATTTGTTGACCACTTTATTTTGAAATGCTCCAAATAAGCAAACTGGAAGTCCACTATGCTACCCTCTGCGGCTTGAAAGCGGACGTTTCCGCAAGCGTTTCAAAAATTATCGAAACCTGTCAAACCCCCTGGGCGACCCAATGAGCTATAAAGTCACCATGCCAGAGGACCAGAGGACCAGAGGACCAGAGGACAGAATGGAGAAAAGCTTATCCGATTCGTCTTCGATGACGAAAAGAAGGCTTTTTATATCCTGGCCAAGAACGAAACCACTTTATCTTCTCAGGTGCAATTTCAGTTCGGAGGACCTGATGAAACACATGATCGATAACAGTCTGGGCACCAATGAGTCGACGACGATTCTTCATCGAGCTGTACAAGGCGCCTAATAGGGCACAGCGCTCCCTAGTCGACCATCCGCGCTATTTGAGCAACGGGTAGAAGCATTGCGCTCATACAAGGGCTCGAATGATTTCTCTGAAATAGGGAATGCCAAAAACAAAATAGGGATGACCCGCCGCAAGTCAGCGGTTTAATGTCAGCGCACACCTGCTCACTGAGCTCCAGCGATTTTGCCGGCCGCAGGCGGATACGGCACACTAGCGGCCCCGCGCCCGGCGCCGTAAAAGAACACAAGCCGTATGACCCGTTCCCCGTTCCGTCGCCTCGTTTTCGGCACGCTTCGTCGTCTGCTGTACCTGTGGGTCCGTTCGGAAACCATCAACCAGTCGGCCTTCACCCTCAAGCTGGATCGTAGCAAGCCGGTGCTGTACGCGTTGCAGCAGGATTCCATCAGCGACCTGGCGGTGCTGGATACCGAATGCCGCAAGGCGGGGTTGCCGCGGCCGGTGTTGCCGGTGCGGGTGGGCGACCTGCTGGAGCCGGCGGCATTCTTCTACCTGTCGCCGGACCCGGACTGGTTTGGCCGCCAGGACAAGCGCAGCAGCGCGCCGGCGCTGGTGCGGGTGCTGGGGGCGATCCAGCAGCAGGCGGTGGAGGATGCCCAGATCATCCCGGTGAGCGTGTTCTGGGGGCAGTCGCCGGACCGTGAGACCAGCCCGTGGAAGCTGCTGTTCGCCGACGACTGGGCGGTGACCGGACGGCTGCGCCGGCTGGTGACCATCCTGATCCTCGGACGCAAGACCCGGGTGCAGTTCTCCGCGCCGATCCACCTGCGGGCGCTGGTGGACCAGGGCAAGGGTCCGGAGCGCACCCTGCGCATGGTGCAGCGCATCCTGCGGGTGCATTTCCGCAACCAGAAGACCGCGGTGATCGGCCCGGACGTGTCCCACCGGCGCAACCTGGTGAAGGGCCTGGTGCACGGGCCGCAGGTCCGCCAGGCCATCGCCGAGGAACACGAGCGGGACAAGGTGCCGGTGGAGAAGGCCGAGGTCCAGGCCCTGCGCTACGCCAACGAGATCGCCTCGGACTACACCTACACCGCGATCCGCTTCCTCGAGGTGGTCCTGAGCTGGTTCTGGAACAAGCTCTACGAGGGCATCCGGGTCAACCACATCGAAGGGGTGCAGGACGTGGCCCAAGGCCACGAGGTGATCTACGTGCCCTGCCACCGCAGCCACATCGACTACCTGCTGCTGTCCTACCTGCTGTTCCGCAACGGCCTGACGCCGCCCCACATCGCCGCCGGCATCAACCTCAACATGCCGGTGATCGGCGGCCTGCTGCGCCGCGGCGGGGCCTTCTTCATGCGCCGCACCTTCAAGGGCAACCCGCTCTACACCGCCGTGTTCAACGAGTACCTGCACACCCTGTTCAGCCGCGGCTTCCCGGTGGAGTACTTCGTCGAAGGCGGCCGCTCGCGCACCGGGCGCATGCTGCACCCGAAGACCGGGATGCTGGCCATCACCCTGCGCAGCTTCCTGCGCTCGTCCCGCCTGCCCATCGTCTTCGTGCCGGTCTACATCGGCTACGAACGGGTGCTGGAGGGTCGCACCTACCTGGGCGAGTTGCGCGGCGCGAGCAAGAAGAAGGAGTCGATCTTCGACCTGTTCAAGGTCATCAGCGCCATCCGCCGGCAACGCTTCGGCTCGGTGTCGGTGAACTTCGGCGAGCCGATCAAGCTGGCGGAGTTCCTCGACCATCAGCAGCCGGACTGGCGTGAGCAGCCCCTGGCGCCCCATTACCGTCCGGACTGGCTCAACGGCGCGACCAATCGCCTGGCGGTGACGGTGGCGCGCCGGCTCAACGACGCAGCCGCCATCAACCCGGTCAACCTGGTGGCCCTGGCGCTGCTGTCCACCAGCCGGCTGGCCCTGGACGCACGCGCCCTGGCGCGCATCCTCGACCTCTACCTGGCGCTGTTCCGCCGGGTGCCCTATTCGCCCCATGCGACCCTGCCCGAGGGCGACGGCCAGACCCTGATCGAATACGTGCGCAGCATGGACCTGTTGGCCGAGCAGACCGACGCCCTCGGCCGCATCCTCTACCTGGACGAGCAGAACGCGGTCCTGATGACCTACTACCGCAACAACGTCCTGCACGTGTTCGCCCTGCCGGCGCTGCTCGCCAGTTTCTTCCAGAGCAGCTCGCGCATGAGCCGCGAGCAGATCCTGCGCTACACCAAGGCGCTCTACCCCTACCTGCAGGCTGAGCTGTTCATCCGCTGGGACGTGGAGGAGCTGGATGCGGTGGTGGACGAGTGGCTGGCGGCCTTCGTGGAACAGGGGCTGCTGCGGGCCGAGGGCGACGTCTACGTGCGCCCGGCACCCAGTTCGCGGCAGTTCGTGCTGCTGACCCTGGTATCGCGGGCCATCGTGCAGACCCTGCAGCGCTTCTACATGGCCATCGCGCTGCTGCTCAACGGGGGGCAGCACGCGCTGACCGCCGAGGAACTGGAGAACCTGTGCACCGTCATGGCCCAGCGCCTGTCGATCCTGCATGGCCTGAACGCCCCGGAATTCTTCGACAAGAGCCTGTTCCGGCACTTCATCCAGACGCTGCTGGAACAGCGGGTGCTGCGCCAGGACGAGGCCGGCAAGTTGAGCTACCACCCGTTGCTGGGCGAGGTGGTGGAGGGTGCGGCCAAGCGCGTATTGCCCGCCGAAATCCGCCTATCCATCCGCCAAGTGGCGCAGGATCGGCCGGGCGAACCGGACGAGCTGCAGGAGCCCCCACCGGCCGCCGCCTGACGGAACGGCGCAACTTCCCTGGCCGCGAGGTGTCCGACGGGCGTTCTTCGCCCGTCATGAGATCGCCATGCTCCGACCCGCCCTGTTCCTGTCAGCGGCCCTGCTGCTCTCCGCCTGCAGCCTCGGCCAGGCACCGGCCAGCCTGCGGGGCGAGGTCTTCTACCACACCCATGACGACCTGCCGGAAGATGCCGTGCTCAGCATACGGCTGCTGGACCTGACCCGCGCGGACGAGCCGCCCCGGGAGCTCGCCCGGCAGCAGGAATGGGTGCGCGGCCCGATCCCCCGGCGCTTCCACCTGCTCTACGATCCCGCCGACATCCAGCCCGGCCACAGCTACGCGGTTCAGGCGCGCATCCAGTACGGCGAGCACCTGTTGTTCGTCAACACCGTGCACCATGGCGTGCTGCTGGATGGCAGCGACCCGCAGCCGATCCGGGTCCGCGTCGCAGCGCTGGAGTAGGCACTCGGAAAGGCGAACCGGCGTGGTAGCACCCGGCGCATCCTTCGATACCGCGAGTGAACGATGCGTCCACCCCCGGCCTCCTCGAGCTCGCCTTGGTACTCCCCCTGGCAACTGCCGCCGGGGGCGCCCGCCTCGCTATTTCTTCGCCTGCTGGTACAGCGGCAGCACCTTGGGGATCGCCGCCTTCAGCGAGGCGATGCGCGACCCCGACGACGGGTGGGTGCTCAGGAACTCCGGCGGCGCGCCCTCGCTGGCCTTGCTCATCTTGTCCCACAGGCTCAGGGCCGCGTTGGGGTCGTAGCCGGCGCGGGCGGAAAGCTCCAGGCCGATCAGGTCCGCCTCGTTCTCGTTGGCGCGGCTGTTGGGCAGGGTCATCAGGTATTCGACGCCGGTGTTGGCCAGTTGCAGGCTGCCCTGGCCAACGCCCATGGCCGCGCCCACCTGGGACGCCAGCTGCACCCCGTAGGCCTTGGACATGGCCTCGCGACCGTGCTCGCGCAGGGCGTGGGCAATCTCGTGGCCCATGACCGCGGCGAGTTCGTCGTCGGTCAGCTTGAGCTGATCGATCAGGCCGCTGTAGACGATGATCTTGCCGCCTGGGCCGCAGTTGGCATTGAGTTCCTCGCTGTCGATGACGTTGACTTCCCACTTCCACTGGGCGGCATCCGGGCGGAAAACCGGCGCTTGGGCGATCAGCCGGCGGGCCACCGCGTCGACCCGCTTGGCGTCCTGGCTGCTCTTTTCCAGCACGCCCTTGCTGGAGGCTTCCTGCAGGGTCTCGGCATAGGACTGGGCATACATATCGTCCACCTGCTGGCTGGACAGCATGCTGAACATGTACTGCTTGCGCTCCACCCCCACCGCGCCGCCACTGGTGGTGTTCACCGCCTGGCAACCGGCCAGCAGCAGGGGCGCGAGCAGAACGGGCAAGAGACGATCGGAACGGGTCATGACGGACTTCCTCGGAAAGGCGGCCCCTGGCGGGCACGTTGAGTTCGGTCGCGGCTTGCGAGAACGGGCGCCAGCATCTTTGATTGGTGGCAAGCGCCCGATTTTCTGCATGGAAGATCGCCGGCGGCGGTCCGCGCAGGCGGGCGGCAGGGTCCCCACCTGGTTCGGCAGGTGGTCCGTCCCGCACCCTTCTCCTGCCGGCCCCGCTCAGGCTTTTCACCCGGCGCCCTCACGCTCGTCCGCCGCTCGCCGATAAGGCCGGAACGGGCGCAACTGAGACCTCGGGAGCCATTATGAAATTCAAATCCATTCAGTTCACGGTGGCCGCCTTGGCGGGCGCCTGCGTGCTGGCCGTAGTGGTGGCGCTGGTGCTGTACGCCCTGTTCGCCGGGGCACGCACCCAGGAGACGATCCAGGCGCGCACCCGGACCCTGTTCGAACAGGTGATCAACGAGCGCCTGCTGGCCATGGCCCAGGAGCAGGTGGGCGAGATCCAGCGCAGCCTGGCGTACCCGCTGACCGTGGCCACCGGCCTGGCCCAGACCAATGCGCTGATGGGCCAGGCCGACCCCAGCGGCGCGCCGGCCTTGAGCCTGAGCCGCGAGGAGCTGTCCAGCCTGCTGCGCAATACCGTGGCCACCAACGCCAAGGTGATCGACGCCTACATCGGCTGGGAGGCCAACGCCTTCGACGGCAACGACGACCTCTACGCCAACCAACCGGGGTACGACGCCAGCGGCCGCTTCGCCCCCTGGTGGTACCGCGGCCCCGACGGCACGCCCATGGTGGAACCCCTGGGGCCCACCATGCTCAGCGAGAGGCGCCTGCCCACCGGCGTGCGCGAGGGCGAGTACTACCTCTGCCCGCGGGAAACCAAGGCCACCTGCATCGTCGACCCGGCGCCCTACGAGATGGGCGGCAAGATGGTGCTGCTCTCCTCCTTCAACGTGCCAGTACTGGTGAACGGCGAATTCCGCGGGATCGCCGGCGTCGACCTGTCCCTGGACTTCATCCAGCAGGCCCTGGTGGCTGCCAACCAGCAACTCTACGGCGGTGTCGGGCAGATGATGCTGATCTCCACCAACCAGCGCCTGGTGGCCTATACCGCCGACGCCCGCCAGCTCGGCGAACCGGTGGACGCGGTGGGTAATGAACTGGCCGGCGAGCTCAAGCGCCTGCAGGGCGACCAGCCGTTCTACCGGGTGGACGACGCCAATGGCCGCATCATTCTGCTGGTGCCGTTCAAGGTGGCCGACACCCCGACCCGCTGGGTCTTGGGCATCGACCTGCCGATGCAGACGGTGATGGCCGACCTGCAGGGGCTGCAGGACGCCTTCAGCGCCCGGCGCGACGAGGAAATCCTCGGCATGACCCTGACCGGCCTGCTGGTAGCCGGAGTCGGCCTGCTGGTGGTGTGGCTCCTCGGCCACCGCATCGCCCGGCCGCTGCGGCAGATGGTGGCGATGCTGGATGACATCGCCCAGGGCGAGGGTGACCTGACCCGCCGCCTGCGGGTGAACCGGCGCGACGAACTGGGCGCCATCGCCACCGGCTTCGACACCTTCCTGGGCAAGCTGCAGGGCATGATCAGCCAGGTGGTGAGTTCCGTACAGAAGGTCAGCGACGCCTCCGAGCACACCGCCGACATCGCTATTCGCACCAACCAGGGCATCCAGCGGCAGATGACGGAGATCGACCAGGTGGCCACGGCGATCCACCAGATGACCGCCACCGCCCAGGACGTGGCGCAGAACGCCAGCCGCGCGGCGGAAGCGGCCAACCGCGCCGACGACGCCGCGAACCTGGGCCGCCAGGTGGTGGACAGCACGTCCCGCGCCATCGCCGACTTGGCCGGCGAGATCGGCCGCGCCGTAGCGGTGGTGCAGACCCTCGCCCGGGACAGCGAGAACATCAACGCGATCCTGGTGGCGATCCGCAGCATCGCCGAGCAGACCAACCTGCTGGCACTGAACGCCGCCATCGAGGCGGCCCGGGCCGGCGAACAGGGCCGGGGCTTCGCCGTAGTGGCCGACGAGGTGCGCAACCTGGCCCAGAAGACCCAGGAGGCCACGGGGGAAATCCAGAACATGATCCAGCAGCTGCAGGGCGGGACCCGGCAGGTGGTGAAGGTCATGGAGGACAGCCAGGCGAAGACCGACGACAGCGTGCGTCATGCCCGGGAAGCGGCCAGCGCCCTGGACGCCATCACCCGGGCGGTGTCGGTGATCACCGACATGAACACCCAGATCGCCAGCGCCGCGGAAGAGCAGAGCGCAGTGGCCGAGGACATCAACCGCAACGTCACCAACATTGGCCAGGTGGCGGCGGAAGTGGCCAGTGGTGCCGACGAGGCCAGCGTGGCCAGCGGCGAGCTGACTCGCCTGGCGGAGCAGCAGCGTCGGTTGGTCAACCAGTTCAAGGTCTGAGCCCAGAGCGGGATGCCCTCGCATCCGCTCCCGAGCGGTAACCCGCGGCGGGATTTTTCAGGCCGAGGTCAGGCACTCCGGGCCATCCAGGGCCGGGTCGTTGACCAGGGTCGCCAGGGCCCGCTCCCGCAGGACGGGCCCCGGCCGCAGCAACAGGCACTGGAGGTCGTCCAGGGGCGACTGGGGGTCCAGCCAGACGCGCACGCCGGCCTCGTCCAGCACCAGGGGCCGGCGCAGGCTGGCCACCGGCTGGGTGATCATCGCCACGCTGAGGTACTCGCGGTCACCCGCCGGATAAGCCTCCCAGACCGCGGCCAACTGCAGCAGGCCACCGTCGCCGCTCACCCAGTAGGGCCGCTTGCGCACCCCGCGCCACTCATAGAACCCATTGGCCGGCAGCAGACAACGCCGCAAGCGGAAGGCTTCGCGAAACATCGGCTGCTCGGCGAGGGTCTCGGCCCGGGCATGGGCCGGCGTGCGGGACAGGTCGGTCAGCCAGGCGGGGGTGAGGCCCCAGCGGGCCGGATCGGCCCGGAGCGTCAGGGCGTCGCCGCGCAGCATCAGCACCTGGCCGCCGGGCGCCAGGTTCCAGCGGGGCGAGAGGTCGGTGGGAAAACCGGGGGTGGCCGCCAGGGCCGGCGGCCAGCGGAACAGGGCGAAACGTCCACTCATGGAGACACGGCACTCGTCGGGAAGATCAGCAGAGCAGCACACCGGGGGTGTGGGTGCCGTCCGGCTCGTCGCCGGGCAGCGGCTGGGCGGCATTGTACGCCTGGATCAACTGCCGCGCCCGGTCGGCCTCCTCGTCCGGGACCAGCAGGCCGAGCAACCCGCCGATGGGCAGCTCGCCCACCGCCCCCAGCAGGTGGCCGCCGGTGAGGTGCGCATCCACCCCTTCGCTGGCCAGCATGCCCAGCAGCATCTGCGCCTCCAGCAAATCCCGGGGCTCGTAGATGCGGCGCATCAATCGTCCTCCCTGCGCACGTCCAGGCTCCAGTCGCGGCCGTCGGTGCGCAGGTCGAACAACACCGGGCGGCAACATACCTGGCAGTCCTCGATGTACTGCTGATCGCCGGCCGAGAGATCGAGGGCCGTCTCCACCGGTTCGCCGCAATACGGGCACTCATACACCTGGGCTTCCAGCATTCGGGCCTCCACTGTGACTTGCGGGTATACTCGCCGGCTACTCAGGCTCCGCGACGGGAGCCGTACCGTCATCCAGCCGCCTACACCGGATATCAGAACAAGATGGGCGAATTCGAAGCCATCCGACCTTATGCCGACGCCGAAGTCCCGGGCATCCTCTCCCGGCTGTGCGCCGACCAGGCCTTTCTCGACAGCCTGACCCGTTTCCGCTTCCCCCGCTTGGCCGGCCCGTTGGGCTGGCTGCTCAAGCCTGTTATAGCCCATCGGTTGCGCCGCGTGTGCGCCGGCATCCGCACCGTGGCGCAACTGCAGGACAAGGTTGAGCCCTACGTGGACCGCACCGTCGAGCACGCCACGGACGGCATCGGCTATTCCGGCCTGGAGCGCCTCAGGCGCGAGCGCCCCTACCTGTTCCTGGCCAACCACCGGGACATCGTGATGGACCCGGCCTTCGTCAACTACGCGCTGTACCACGCGGGCCTGCCGACCCCGCGCATCGCCATCGGCGACAACCTGCTGCAGAAGCCCTTCGTCAGCGACCTGATGCGCCTCAACAAGAGCTTCATCGTGCACCGCTCCCTCAGCGGGCGGCGGGAGAAGCTGGCGGCGTTCCAACAGCTGTCGGCCTACATCAACCACTCGATCCGCCAGGACCGCGAGTCGATCTGGATCGCCCAGGCCGAAGGGCGCGCCAAGGACGGGGACGACCGCACCGATTCGGCGATCCTCAAGATGTTCCACATGAGCCGCAAGGACGAGCCCTTCGCCCAAGTCATCGGCGAGCTGGGGCTGGTGCCGGTGGCCATCAGCTACGAATACGACCCCTGCGACCTGGCCAAGGCCCGGGAGCTGGAAATCCGCGCCCGCACCGGCGGCTACACCAAGGCCCCCGGCGAGGACGACGCCAGCATCGCCCTGGGCATCACCGGCTACAAAGGCCGTGTGCACATCCACTTCGCCGAGGAAGTGGGCGAGGGTGTCGACGACGCGAAGCAGTTGGCCGCCGAAGTGGACCGGCGCATCCTGGGCAACTACAGGTTGTTCCCGGTGCACTATCTGGCCTATGCCCAGTGGGACGGTCGGGATCCGGCCCTGGACGTGCCCGCCGTGGATACCCTGTTCCCCGCGGCGGACGTGGAGCGCGCCCGCGCCGAACTGCGCAAGCGCCTGGACGCCTGCACGCCGGAGCAGCGCCCGTATCTGGTCCTGCAGTATGCGAACCCGGTCCGTAACCAGTACCGGGTGAAGGCGGGCCTGCCGCTCTAGCGTCGCGCACCACCCTGACGAGGGGGCGTGGCTTCGGCCAGGTATCCGATGACGAGGCCCGCCGACGCGGGCCTCGTCGTGTCAGAGGTGGGTGCTCAGCCAAGACACCAGCAGCGCGGCCGCCAGGCAGGTGCTCCCCGTGCCATTGAAGAAGCGATCCATGCGCGGTGTCAGCAGCTCGTCCACGGGCGCCGTGAGGGACGCCAGCCGGCGGTTCTGGCGCAAGCGGGTGGCGATCAGCAGCCAGCCGCCCATGAAACCGAGGAACAGCGCCAGGCTGTTGACGAGTTGGGCCGGACCGGACAGCCAGCTGAGCATCTGCAACGACATGGGACCTCCGCGATGGATACGCGCCACGTATCCCGCTACGACGGGTTCTGCCCGGCACCTGCCGGGCAACGACGGCGGCGGAGTGTACGGGAGACCCCGGCAGGTCACGGGGCTTTCCGACGGACGCGCGGAAACGAAAAGCCCCGGTGTCGACGGGGTCGGCACCGGGGCTTCGGGGCGGGGCTTATTGCTGGGACAGGACCTGGCCGATGTTCGGGTCCTTGAACACCCGGGTCAGGGCATCGCTGAGCACTTCGCTGATGAGCTTGGTGTTGGTCTGCTCGTTGGGTGCGGAGCCGAAGCGCTGGTTCATCGACGCGGCGTAGCGGCCGGTGAAGCGCCGCGAGCTGTTCTGCACGTCGGCCTGGAAGGCGGCCTTGATGTCGGCCTGGGTGACGTACACACCTTCCTTCGGCGACTGGTACTTCAGCTCGGTCAGAGTGAGGGTCAGTTGCGGCGCGTTGAAGGCGTTGGGCGACGGGGTGAAGCCCAGCAGGCGCACGGCCGCCTCGGTTTCGGTCTGCAGCCGCGGCAGCAGGTCCTGGCCCTGGACGCTGATGTTGCTGGTGTCGGCGTAGAGGCCGCCCCGGGTGCCCAGCACCGGCGACGGACGCCCGTCCACCACCCGCACGTTGACCGGCTGGCCCTGCCCGATGGGCGTGAGCGGGCCAGTGAGCTTGGGTTGCGGACTGAGTTGCTGGGGACTGAGCGCACAACCCGCGAGAGCCAGGCCGATGCCCGCCAGTAGACCGAGCGACGCACGTTTCAGCATGCTGATATCTCCATCAGAAGGGGACGCGAAATGCGGCAGTATACCCAGCGCCGCTTCCCGTCGACAGGTTGAAGGCTCTGACCCTTCGCGCCTTCGCGGGGTTCCTGTCATGCCGCTGTCACGCCGCCGTGGGATAACGGTCGCAGCCATCGGGAGACCCGCCATGCTGACGCTGCTCGCCGCCCTGTTTTCGCCCCGCCCGCCACTGCGGGATTTCGCCCTGCTGGACGACCACGGCCGCTGCCGCGCGTTTCGCCGGGCGAGCCAGGCGCCCGCCGGCGCGGGCTGGGTCGAGGTGAACGAGACCCGCCTGTGCTGGCTGGGCCAGACGCTCCCTGCCGGCGCCTTCCTCATCCCCCGCCGGCGCGCCGCCGCCACCCGCTTCCCCGCCTATGGGACCTGTCCCGCGCGCTGAGGCAAGAAAGTCGCCGCAAACGGACACTTTTCGAATTTCGCCGCTATAATCGCCCGACTACAAGGCCGCCCCCGAGCGAATCCGCGTCGACCCTGCTCCGGCACCGTCGTCGCCCCTCCCGGAGGGCTGCCACTTCGCGCTGTCCAGCCAGCCGCCTCTTCCCGCCCGTAACGCTAGCGCTTTGCTTCCGTGCAGCGTTTTCGCCGCACCGGTGGCAGAGGTCCGCACCTGGAACCGCGCCTTTTCGAGGTTCACGTTTCCAAAAGAACGTGAGATGACGGTTTTCACAACTTCACAAGAGTGTGGCGAGCAATGAACAGTTCTGCGTCGGCAACGAGCACCCCGTCCGCTATTCCGCTTCATCGAGACCTCATGACCTGTACCTGAGGGCCGGTCCGTTCGGATCCGACCACGCACGCGGATGCCGCGCCGATGCGCTCGCCGAGACCCGACGGGTTGGCGAGCCGCCGTGCCGGCCTCCCCGGCGAACGATGCGTTCGCCCCTTGCGACGAATTCAGAGCGGCGGCCCCCGGCGACAGGTTCCGGGAGGCTCCAACCCCCTCCTCCGCGACCTCGCCGATCCCCGATGACGTGCCAGCACGTTCGGGTCCGCCTGCCATCACATCCTGGTGCTGCAGTTTTTTGGAGAAGCGTTGATGACGCAACACGATAACGAAGCGGTGGACATGCTGCTGGTGGGAGCCGGCATCATGAGCGCGACCCTGGGCGTCCTGCTCAAGGAGCTGGACCCGTCGATTCGCCTGGAAGTGGTGGAGCTGCGCGAAGCGGGCGCCACCGAGAGCTCCAACCCCTGGAACAACGCCGGCACCGGCCACGCGGGTCTCTGCGAGCTGAACTACACACCGCAGGCGGCGGACGGCTCCATCGATATCAAGAAAGCCGTGCACATCAACACCCAGTTCGAAGTCTCCAAGCAGTTCTGGGCCCACCTGGTGGGCAAGGGTGCGTTCGGCTCGCCGAAGTCCTTCATCAACCCGGTGCCGCACCTGAGCTTCGTCCAGGGCGACAAGGGCATCGCCTACCTGAAGAAACGCTTCGAGGCGCTGCGTCATCACCATGCCTTCGCCGACATGGAGTACACCGAGGACAAGGCCACCCTGGCCCAGTGGATGCCGCTGATGATGCCGGGACGCGCGCCCGACGAAGCCATCGCCGCGACCCGGGTCGCCGGCGGCACCGACGTAAACTTCGGCGCCCTGACCAACCAGTTGCTTCAGCATCTGGCCAACCAGCCTAACGCGGAAGTCCGCTACAACCAGCGGGTCACCGGCCTGACACGCCAGGGCGACGGCTGGCGGGTGACCATCCGCAACGACCGCAACGGTTCCGAGCGCCAGGTGACTGCGCGCTTCGTGTTCCTCGGCGCCGGCGGCGCCGCGCTGCCGCTGCTGCAGATGTCCGGCATTCCGGAAGGCAAGGGCTTCGGCGGCTTCCCGGTGAGCGGCCAGTGGCTGCGCTGCGACAACCCCGAGGTGGTGCGCCAGCACGAGGCCAAGGTCTACAGCCAGGCCGCCGTGGGGTCGCCGCCCATGTCCGTGCCGCACCTGGACACCCGGGTGGTGGATGGCAAGAAATCCCTGCTGTTCGGCCCCTACGCCGGCTTCACCACCAAGTTCCTCAAGCAGGGCTCGCTCTTCGACCTGCCCCGTTCGATCCGCCTGGGCAACCTCGGGCCGATGCTGGCGGTGGCGCGGGACAACATGGACCTGACCCGCTACCTGATCAGCGAGGTGCGCCAGAGCATGGAGCAGCGCCTGGATTCCCTGCGGCGCTTCTATCCCCAGGCCAAGGCCGAGGACTGGCGCCTGGAGATCGCCGGGCAACGGGTGCAGATCATCAAGAAGGATGCCAAGAAAGGCGGCATCCTGCAGTTTGGCACCGAGCTGGTGGCCGCCGGCGACGGCAGCATCGCCGCCCTGCTGGGCGCCTCGCCGGGCGCCTCGGTCACCGTGTCGATCATGCTGGAACTGATCGAACGCTGCTTCCCGGACCGCAAGGCGCAGTGGGCCGATGCGCTTGGCAACATCTTCCCGGCGCGGGAAAAGATCCTGGAAACCGACGCCGCGCTGTACCGGGAAGTCAGCCGCCAGTCCGACGAGGCACTGGAACTGCTGGCGCCGCACCCGGTGCAGGAAAGCCAGGCCGTGCCGCTGGGCTCCTGAGTCCAGGCCATGGAAAAGCCGCCCGTGGGCGGCTTTTTTTATACCTCGACGAATCAGCCGCGCGCGGCGCGCACCGCTTCCACGTAGGGCTCGGCGTGGCGTTGGTCCTGGATCAGCGCGATGAAATCCTCACCCTGGTCGTTCTTCGCCTCCAGGTCGTACCCCGCCTCGCGGAAGAAGTCGAGAAAGCGCACGAAGTCGTCGATGCGCAGGCCACGGTAGGCCTTGACCAACTTGTGCAGCGAGGCGGGCGTGTCGTCCGCCGGCTCCACCGCCAGGAACAGCTTGATCGCGTCGTCGGTGATGTCCTCGCCGATCACCTGTTGCTTGTCTTTACGCATCTCGTCTCTCTCAGCGCCAGTCAGGAAAGCGGCAGTTTACCCACGGCCGGCGCCACGGCTCAACGCACCCGCACCGCGCCGCTGTGCAGGTCGGCCCACACGTGGCCATTGGCGTAGACCAGGAACTGGCAGTACACCGGCCCGTTGCGGAGCAAGTCCACCAGCGCCGCGTACTGCGCCATGGGGTAGTTCAGGGTGAGGGTACGGCTGGCCTCGTCGTAGGCCGGCCGCTTGAGGCTCTTGCCCTCGCTGTCGAAGGCGATCAGCACCTGCATCGCCTGGGGCTGCTTGCCTAGGGTCTTGCCCTTGAGCCGCAGCCAGGTGGGCGTGGTGATGGGGATCGGCTGCTGGCTGGACTGGCGCTGGTTGCCGATCACCACGGCGTATTCGCTGATCTGCACCAGGTGCTGCTGCTCGGGCCGCTCCTGACGCAGGCCGGCGTCGTCGGGCGGCAGGTACTGGGCATGGGGAAGGGCGTTCTCCGCAGCGAACGCCGGCAGACCGAACGCCAGGGCGCAGAAAAAGGCACAGAAACGGCTGGACATCATCGACTCCGGGGCGGGCAAGGGCGCACTCTAGCACGGGGTCTGACGACCGGCTGTACACGGGTCGCCGCCACCGTTCCACCGCATCAGGAGTTCCCATGCGACTCGCTCTGCCTCCCCTCTTCGCCGCATTGCGCCAGAGCCTGCACACCGGCTACGGCCTGCGCCAGCTGCGCGGCGACCTCGCCGCCGGTCTCACCGTCGGGGTCATCGCCATCCCCCTTGCCATGGCCTTGGCCATTGCCGTAGGGGTGGCCCCGCAGCACGGCCTCTACACCGTGCTGGTGGCCGCGCCGCTGATCGCCCTGTGCGGCGGCTCGCGCTTCAACATCTCCGGCCCCACCGCGGCCTTCGTGGTGATCCTGCTGCCGATCACCCAGCAATACGGCGTGGGCGGGCTGCTGCTGTGCACCCTGCTGGCCGGGCTGATCCTGATCGCCATGGGCCTGGCGCGGGTCGGCCGGCTGATCCAGTTCATCCCCTACCCGGTGACCCTGGGCTTCACCGCCGGCATCGGCATCGTCATCGCCACCCTGCAGGTGAAGGACCTGCTGGGCCTGCAGCCGGCCGGCCAGCCCCACCACTACCTGGAACAGGTGGCGGCCCTGGCCCGGGCCCTGCCCGGCACCCACCCCGGCGACGCCCTGGTGGCCCTGGCCAGCCTGGCGGTGCTGCTGATCTGGCCACGCTGGGTGCCCAAGGTACCGGGCCACCTGGTGGCGCTGCTGGTGGGCAGCCTGCTGGGCCTGGCCCTGGAACGCGCCGGGCTGCCGGTGGTGACCCTGGGCGAGCGCTTCAGCTACACCCTTGACGGCGTCGCCCACCCCGGCATCCCGCCCTTCCTTCCCACCTTCGCCTGGCCCTGGCAGTTGCCGGGGGCGGATGGCGAGCCCCTGACGCTGTCCTTCGAGCTGATCCGCCAGTTGCTGGGCCCGGCCCTGGCCATCGCCATGCTGGGTGCCATCGAGTCGCTGCTCTGCGCGGTAGTGGCCGACGGCATGACCGGCAGCCGACACGACCCCAACGCGGAGCTGATCGGCCAGGGCGTGGGCAACCTGGTCGGCCCGCTGTTCGGTGGCATCACCGCCACCGCGGCCATCGCTCGCAGCGCGGCCAACGTCCGCGCCGGCGCCTCGTCACCGGTGGCGGCGGTTATCCACGCCCTGGTGGTGCTGCTGGCGATGCTGCTGCTCGCGCCGCTGTTCAGCTACCTGCCCATGGCGGCCATGGCCGCGCTGCTGGTGATGGTGGCCTGGAACATGAGCGAGGCGCCCCACGTGCTGCACACCCTGCGCATCGCGCCACGCCACGATGTGCTGGTGCTGCTGGTCTGCCTGACCCTGACGGTGCTGTTCGACATGGTCCTGGCGGTGGGCGTCGGCCTGCTGCTGGCCACCGGCCTGTTCGTCAAGCGTATGAGCGACCTGACCGACGCCGCGCCCCTGAGCCGGGAGTTCCGCCAGTTGCTCGGCGACCTGCCGCCCCAGACCCTGGCCTACGCCATCCGCGGCCCGCTGTTCTTCGGCGCGGCGGAAAAGGCCCTGAGCGTGCTGCGCCGCTACAACCCGGAGGTGAAGGTGGTGATCGTGGAGATCAGCGCCGTGCCGATCCTCGACATGACCGCCCTGGCGGGACTGGAAAACCTGCTGCGGGATTACCACCGCCAGGGCATCGGCCTGATCCTGGTGGGGCCGACGCCCCGGGTACGCCTGAAGCTGCGGCGAGCCGGCATCCGCCGCGAGCCGGGGCAGTTGGCCTACGTGCGCACCCTGCCCCAGGCCCGTGCCCTGGCGCTGGGCTGGCTGCAGGCGGCGCAACCCTGACCGGCAGCGGGCAGCCGCAGTGGTATCGGAGCAATCAGAGAAAGGAGCCAGCCGGACTCACTGGCCAAACGGGACCGAACGGCCCATCCAAGAAGCCCGGCCGCCGTCTACGAGGCGGCGGGCCGGATCGGCCTTACAGGCCCTTCACGGCGAAGATGCCTGCCGCGTTGCGCCAGTAGCCCTTGTAGTCCATGCCATAGCCGAAGATGTAGCGGTCGACGCAGGACAGCCCCACATAGTTGGCCTTCAGGCCGGGGCGGGCCTTGCGGTCGTGCTCCTTGTCGATCAGCACCGCGATGTGCACCGAGGCGGCACCGGCGTGCTGGCAGAAGTCGCTGATGGCCCCGAGGGTGTGCCCCTCGTCGAGGATGTCGTCGATGATCAGCACGTCGCGGTCGATGAAGGAGATTTCCGGCTTGGCCTTCCAGAACAGCTCGCCGCCACTGGTCTCGTTGCGGTAGCGGGTGGCGTGCAGGTAGGACAGCTCCAGCGGGAAGCCCAGCTTCGGCAGCAGCTTGCCGGCGAAGATCAGGCCGCCATTCATCACGCAGAAGACCACCGGGTTGCGCTCGGCCAGGTCGCGGTTGATGGAGGCGGCGACCTGGGCGATGGCCGCCTCGACCTGGGCATCGGTATACAGGCAGTCGGCTTCCGCCATGACTTGGCGGATGTGCGCGAGATCGGCGGGCATCGGGGTGTCCTCTGGAAGTGGATCGGCCCGGCACGGCCGGAGCGGGAGGTGGGCCGGAAAAAGCCGGCAAAGGTACTCATCCGGACCGCCCCGGGCAACCCCCGGCGACGAACGCCGGCCCGGGAGCCGCACCGGTTCGGACGACGAAACGACATAAATCGTCGAGAGTCGGACGAAGGTGCAGCGCCCGACAGGGGCAATGCTTTACTCTAACGCAATTTTTTTGCCAGCCCTCCCGGAGTCCCCCCATGCCCGTTCGTGAGATCCGCCACCCGCTGATCCGCCACAAGATCGGCCTGATGCGCCGCGCCGACATCAGCACGAAGAATTTCCGCGAACTGGCCCAGGAAGTCGGCTCCCTCCTCACCTACGAAGCCACCAACGACCTGCCCCTGGAAACCTACACCCAGGAAGGCTGGTGCGGCCCGGTGGTCGCCGAGAAGATTTCCGGCAAGAAGATCACCGTGGTGCCGATCCTGCGGGCCGGCATCGGCATGCTCGACGGCGTGCTCAGCCTGATCCCGGGGGCCAAGGTCAGCGCGGTGGGGGTCGCCCGCAACGAAGAGACCCTGGAAGCCCGCACCTACCTGGAAAAACTGGTGCCGGAGATCGACGAGCGCCTGGCCATGATCATCGACCCGATGCTGGCCACCGGCGGCTCCATGGTCGCCACCATCGACCTGTTGAAGAAGGCCGGCTGCCGGGAAATCCGCGCCATGGTGCTGGTGGCTGCGCCCGAGGGCATCCGCGCGGTGGAGGCGGCGCATCCGGACGTGGTGATCTACACCGCGTCGATCGACGAACGCCTCAACGAGGACGGCTACATCATTCCCGGGCTGGGCGACGCCGGCGACAAGATCTTCGGCACCAAGCAGAAAGAAGTCTGACCCCCGCGCCGGCCCGTTCGCCGCGGGCCGGTCGCACCGGCGCCCTCCGCCCAACCATTCACGGGACTACCTCGATGCAGCAGTACGACGACCCGCTCTGGCGCCAGATCATCGCCGGCGCCCAGATGCTTTTCGTGGCCTTCGGCGCCCTGGTGCTGATGCCGCTGATCACCGGCATGGACCCCAACGTGGCGCTGTTCACCGCCGGCTTCGGCACCCTGCTGTTCCAGCTGGTCACCCGCCGCCAGGTGCCGGTGTTCCTCGCCTCCAGCTTCGCCTTCATCGCCCCGATCATCGCCGCCAAGGCCGAGTTCGGCCTGCCCGCGACCCTGGGTGGCGTGGTAGCGGCCGGCTTCGTCTACACCTTCCTCGGCCTGGCGGTGAAGGTGAAAGGCACCGGCTTCATCGACCGCCTGTTGCCGCCGGTGGTGATCGCCCCGGTGATCATCTCCATCGGTCTCGGCCTGTCGCCGGTGGCGGCGAACATGGCGATGGGCAAGTCCGGCGACGGCAGCGCCCAGCTGATCCCCTACGACACCGCCATGCTCATCTCCATGCCGGCGCTGCTCACCACCCTGGTGGTGGCAGTGTTCGGCAAGGGCATCTTCCGCCTGGTGCCGATCCTCGCCGGAGTCGCCGTGGGCTACGGCCTGGCGTTCGCCTTCGGCATCGTCGACACCCACGCGGTCGCCGCCGCGCCCTGGCTGGCGCTCCCGGCCTTCGTCGCCCCGGAATTCCACTGGGGGGCGATCCTGTTCATGGTGCCGGTGGCCCTGGCGCCGGCCATCGAGCACATCGGCGGCGTGATCGCGGTGGGCGGGGTGACCGGCCAGAACTACCTGAAGAACCCGGGCCTGCACCGCACGCTGCTGGGCGACGGCCTGGCCACCAGCGCCGCCGGGCTGTTCGGCGGCCCGCCCAACACCACCTACGCCGAAGTCACCGGCGCGGTGATGCTGACCCGCAACTTCAACCCGAAGATCATGACCTGGGCCGCCGGCTTCGCCATCGTCCTGGCCTTCATCGGCAAGTTCGGCGCCAGCCTGCAGAGCATCCCGGTGCCGGTCATGGGCGGCATCCTCTGCCTCCTATTCGGTTCCATCGCGGTGGTCGGTCTGAACACCCTGATCCGCCACCAGGTGGACCTGTCCCTGGCTCGCAACCTGGTGATCGTCTCGGTGACCCTGGTGTTCGGCATCGGCGGCATCGTCATCGGCAACGGCGAGATCGGCCTCAAGGGGATCTCCCTCTGCGGCATCATCGCCATCGCCCTCAACCTGCTGCTGCCGGGTCGCGACAGCTGGCGCAGCCAGGTCCTGGATGGCGAGCAGCCGCGTCCCTGAGACCGGTTCGAGGCAAGCGGCGCGCCTGCGCCGCTCGCCCTAACCCCCACGGTTCCCGTGGTTGTACAAAGGCCGACGCTGCGCTACCGTCCCCCGGCTCGACTCCCTGCTTTCCGACGAGACGCCCATGAGCGTGGCTCCCATCCTGATCACCGGCGCCGGCCAGCGCATCGGCCTGTATTGTGCCGAACGCCTGCTGGACGACGGCCACGCGCTGATCGTCAGCTATCGCCGGGAACAGGAAGGCATTGTCCGCCTGCGTGAGCGCGGCGCCCTGGCCTTGCAGGCGGACCTGTCGGAGCCCAGCGGCATCGAGGCCTTCGTCGAGACCCTGAAACGCCACACCGACTGCCTGCGCGCCATCGTCCACAACGCCTCGGAATGGCACGCGGAACGCGACGGCCACGAGGCCGAGGACTTCCAGCGGATGGTGGGCGTGCACATGCTGGCGCCCTACCTGATCAACCTGCGCTGCGCCGAGCTGCTGCGCTGTTCGCAGCCGGGGGATATCGTCCACATCGGCGACGACGTGGTCCGCACGGGCAGCGCCCGGCACATCGCCTACAGCGCCAGCAAGGCCGGCCTGGAGAACCTGACCCTGTCGTTCGCCGCGCGCTACGCCCCGGCGATCAAGGTCAACGGCATCGCCCCGGCGCTGATCCTGTTCAACGACGGCGACGACGACGCTTACCGCGAGAAGGCCCTGGCCAAGTCCGCCCTGGGCATCGAGCCCGGCCCGGCGGTGATCTACCAGAGCCTGCGCTACCTGCTGGATAACCCTTACGTCACCGGCACCACCCTTACCGTGAACGGCGGCCGTCACCTGAAGTGACCGACCGCGAGGACCTTTCGATGAATCCACACCTGCCCGAACACTACCGTGAAATCCTCCTCGGCCTCGGCGAAGACCCCGAGCGCGAAGGCCTGGTGGACACGCCCAAGCGCGCCGCCAAGGCCATGCAGTACCTGTGCAATGGCTACGGCAAGAGCCTGGAAGAGGTGGTGAACGGCGCGCTGTTCGCGTCCGACAACGACGAGATGGTGATCGTCAGGGACGTGGAGCTCTACTCCCTCTGCGAGCACCACCTGCTGCCCTTCATCGGCAAGGCCCACGTGGCCTACATGCCCACCGGGCGCGTGCTGGGGCTGTCCAAGGTGGCGCGCATCGTCGACATGTACGCCCGCCGCCTGCAGATCCAGGAGAACCTCACCCGGCAAATCGCCGAGGCCATCGCCGGGGTGACCCAGGCGGCTGGCGTGGCGGTGGTGATCGAGGCACAGCACATGTGCATGATGATGCGCGGCGTGGAGAAGCAGAACTCGCAGATGGTCACCTCGGTCATGCTGGGGACGTTCCGCGAATCCAGCACCACCCGCCAGGAATTCCTGCAGCTGATCAACCGGAGCCGATAGATGCGACTGGAGCCCGGAATGGCGCGCATCCGCGTCAAGGACCTGCGCCTGCGCACCTACATCGGCATCAAGGAGGAGGAAATCCTCAACAAGCAGGATGTGCTGATCAACCTGACCATCCTCTACCCGGCCGACGACGCGGTGCGCGACAACGACATCGAGCACGCCCTGAACTACCGCACCATCACCAAGGCGATCATCCGCCACGTCGAGGAGAACCGCTTCGCCCTGCTGGAGCGGCTCACCCAGGAAATCCTCGACCTGGTGATGCAGCACCCCGACGTGCGCTATGCCGAAGTGGAGGTGGACAAGCCCCACGCGCTGCGTTTCGCCGAGTCGGTGTCCATCGCCCTGGCGAGCCACCGCTGACCTTTCCGAATCCCGAGGAGCGTCCATGACCGACCCCGATCGCCAGGAACACCTGGAAGCCGCCGCCTTCCGCCGCCTGGTCCAGCACCTGCGCGAACGCACCGACGTGCAGAACATCGACCTGATGAACCTGGCGGGTTTCTGCCGCAACTGCCTGTCGAAGTGGTACAAGGCCGCCGCCGACGAACGCGGCATTCCCCTAGACATGGATGAAGCGCGGGAACGCATCTACGGCATGCCCTACTCCGACTGGAAGGCGCGCTACCAGACCGAAGCCAGCGATGCCCAGAAGGCGAGCTTCCAGCAGGGTGCCCGCAGCCGCGCGCTCGAGGACTTCCTGCTCTCCCTGCGGACCGGCGCGCCCCTGTTCGCCGATACCCTCGCGTTCGTCGACCAGCACTATGACTACCAGCCCGGCGCCTTCCACAACGGCGAGGTGGCCAACGCCGCCGAGCAGAACGAGGGCTCCTGCAAGCTGCTGGGTTTGGCGCTGCTGGAAGGGTTCAGCCTGGAAGACACCCTGCTGGCGTTCGGCGAGCACTACCGCAGCGTGCAGGGCGAACCCCACGGCACCGACCACGGCAACATCCGCGCGCTGATCGCCCACGGCCTCGATGGCGTGCGCTTCGAACAGCTGCCCCTGCAACGCAAGGGCTGATTCAGACGGCCGGGTCGTCGGGCTCGTCGCTCTCCGGAGCGTCCTGCAGGCGTTGCCACAAACGCTCGGCCTCGGGAAATTCGGTGCCGTAGCTGTCGTCCAGCTCGGACACGTCGTAACGCCGCACACAGCCCTCCCCGAGGACCGGGGGCGGGCTGGACGTGCCGCGTTGCAGGGGATCTTTCATCGGGGCCTCCTGGGTTCGCCGCCCGCGGCATCGGCAGTGCCGGCAGGCGGAACCGGGCCCGACCTCAGTCGAAGACCACGGTCTTGTTATCGTGGACCAGCACCCGGTCTTCCAAGTGATAGCGCAGGCCCCGGGCCAGCGCCATCTTCTCCACGTCCTTGCCCAGCCGCACCATGTCTTCCACGCTGTCGCGATGGCTGACGCGGACCACGTCCTGCTCGATGATCGGTCCGGCGTCCAACTCCTCGGTGACGTAGTGACAGGTGGCGCCGATCAGCTTCACGCCCCGCAGGGAGGCCTGGTGGTAGGGTTTGGCGCCGATGAAGGACGGCAGGAAGCTGTGGTGGATGTTGATCACCCGGTGCGCATAGCGCCGGCACAGGTCGGGCGGCAGGATTTGCATGTAGCGGGCCAGCACCACCACGTCGGCCCGGTGTTCTTCCACCAGGCGCGACACCTCGTCGAACGCCGGCTGCTTGTCCTGGGGGTCCACTGGTACGTGGAAGTACGGGATACCGTGCCACTCCACCATGCTGCGCAGCACGTCGTGGTTGGCGATCACGCAGGGGATCTCGCAATCCAGTTCGTCGCTCTGCCAGCGGTGCAGCAGGTCCGCCAGGCAATGGGATTCGCGACTCGCCATGAGCACCACGCGCTTCTTCACCGCCGAGTCGGTGATCCGCCACTCCATGGAGAACTCCCGGGCGATGGGCGCGAAGGCCTGGCGGAAACCGTCCAGGTCGAACGGCAGGGAGTCCGCACGGATTTCATGCCGCATGAAGAACCAGCCGCTCTGGTTATCCGAATGATGGCTGGCCTCGGTGATCCAGCCGTTGTAGGTGGCCAGAAAGTTACTGACCTTGGCGACGATCCCGACCCGGTCGGGGCAGGCGATCACCAGCCGAAAAGTGCGCATGGGAAACTCCGGAACTTCATGGAGCGGCCATTCTAGCCAGTGCCGAGGAAAACTTCAGTAATCGGCGACGCCCGCCAGGGTGGATAGCGGACTCCAACGAAGGCGATCGTCCGCCTAATTGCCCCACGCTATACAAGGAGTTGAACTCTCCTCGCGGGCGCTTGACGAATTATTTACAAGTTCGCTATTTCGCACAAAAGTTTTCATACATGTTTACTTGGCTAAACCGCCTGACTATTATTGTTTGCATGTATCAATTGTTCCTCCCGAATCCAAGGTAAGCCGTCATGTCGCTGATCAACGAATACCGCACTACAGAAGAGCAGATCAAAGAACTGCAAGAGCGCTTGAAGGCTCTGTCCCAGGACGAGAAGCTGAAAAAGGAACTGGAATTCGAAGGCAAACTGCGCAGCCTGATGGGCGAATATCAAAAGTCCCTGCGCGATATCGTTTCGCTGCTCGACCCGGAAGCCAAGCCCAGCAAGGCACCGCGCAGCGTCAAGGCTGCCCCGGCCAGCAAGCGCGCCCGCAAGGTCAAGCAATACAAGAACCCGCACACCGGCGAGACCATCGAGACCAAGGGTGGCAACCACAAGACCCTGAAAGAATGGAAAGCCAAGTGGGGCGGTGACGAAGTAGAAGCCTGGTCCACCCTCCTGGGCTAAGCACCTTGAAATAAAAAACGCCAGCCTCGCTGGCGTTTTTTATTGGTGCGTCACGAGGCCCCGTTATAAACCGTGACGCCGCCGCAGTTGATCCGCATATCCGCGCCACTCCAGCAACAGCGCCGTTCCCGCGGCATCCGTTTCTTTCAACTGCGCCTGCAGGGCCTGGTCGAAATCCGCCAGGGTATTCGGCGCCCCCCATTCCGCGACACTCAGGCGATCCCGGCAGAATGCCTGCCAGCGAACCTGCTCCTCGGCACTCAAAGTCTGCGGAAAGTTTCTTGCTCGATATCGGAACAGCAACTCGGGCAAGCGAGGATCATCGAAGGGCCAGACACCGCGCGCCAACTCCAGTGGATCGGCCTGGCGCACCTGCTCGCATAAACGCCGGTCACGGTCGCCGAAGAATCCGTCATACAACTGTTGTTCCGGATCGCCATGGGGAACGAACTCGTCGCGCCCGTAGACGTGTTCCAGTTTGTCCTGCCAATGAAGTTGCGCGTCGCGGACCTGCGTCGCCCGTTGCACGTAAAGCGACAGGTCCAGGCCCAGACGCTCGCGGTCCTCTTCGCGCACCACCGACAGCGGCGCCACGATGGGGCAGCGATTGATGTGCAGCAGCTTCAACGGCACCGGCAGTTCGCCTTCTGCCAGGTCGGCGCGCCGGGTGTAGAGCAGGCGCTTGAGGGTCTCGGCATCCCGCTCCAGGAAGGACTCCGGCGGATGAACCAGGTCGAGGACCACCAGGGCATTGCGATTGCGCGGGTGCCAGGCCAGGGGCAGCGCCACCGAGAGGAAATGGCGGTCGGCGGCGAACCGCCCGGACACGTGCAACAGCGGCTGCAAGAGCTGGATCTGCTCCTGGACCCGCTGCTTGTGGCGCAGGCGGAAGAAATAGGCGTAGAGGCGCGGCTGCCGCTCGCGGATCAGCCGCGCCAGGGCGATAGTGGCGCGAACGTCCGAGAGCGCGTCGTGGGCGTGGGTGTGCTCGATGCCATTGGCCCGGGTGAGCAGGTCCAGGCGCAGGCTGATCCGCCCCTGTTCTTCCGGCCAGACCAGCCCTTCCGGGCGCAGTGCGAAGGTGCTACGCACCAGGTCGATGAGGTCCCAGCGGCTGTTGCCGCCCTGCCATTCGCGGCCATAGGGGTCATGGAAATTGCGATACAGGGTGTAGCGGGTGACTTCGTCGTCGAAGCGCAGGCTGTTGTAGCCCGCAGTGCAGGTGCCCGGCTGGGCCAGTTCCGCATGCAGGCGCGCGACGAAGTGCGCTTCGTCCAATCCTTTCTGCGCCAGCGTGGCCGGACGGATACCGGTCACCTGGCACGCCACGGGATGCGGCAGGATGTCGTCGGAAAGCCGGCAGTAGAGGTTGAGCGGCTCGCCGATGGGGTTCAGTGCCTCGTCGGTGCGGATGCCCGCGACCTGCAGCGGGCGATCGCACCGGGGGTCGATGCCAGTGGTTTCGTAGTCGTACCAGAAGATGCTGGAGGTCACGCGGAGTCCTTGCAGAACGGATGGCGTCGTGCCGACGCGGCAAATGTTGACGGGCCGCACAGTGCGAATGATGGCACCTTGCCGCGCGGGGCGCGGGTGCCTAGCATGTCCGCTTTTTACAGGCTTCGGATAGTAAACGCCATGAACGACGTCCTTTCGCAGAACCCGTATGCAGCCCCTGGCAGTGCCCTGCAGGAACAACCCGACCAGGCCGCGGTGCCGACCATCTCCGAGGCGCTCGCCCGCCGCTACGACTTCCAGATCGGCGCCCTGATGAGCGAAGCCTGGGCGCTGGTGAGCGGCACCAAGGGCATCATCATCGGCGGCCTGGTGGTGATGTACGTCGCGCTCTGGGCGCTGATGAGCCTGCTGTCGATGCTGGGCATGGTCGGTTTCGCCGGCGTGATGGGCATCGGCATGCTGGGCGGCGGCGCCAGTTCGGGCGTCGCCCTGCTGGCCCTGGTGTTCGGCTTCCTGGTGTTCACGCTGCTGAGCACCGCCATCGCTTACCCGTTCATGGCCGGCATCACCATGGTCGGCATCCGTCGCGCCGCGGGCCAGCCGGTGCGCTTCAACGAGCTGTTCAACCATTTCGGCCGTACCGTCCCGGTGATCGTTGCCGCCCTGCTGATGACCCTGCTGACCGTCATCGGCTACCTCCTGTTCGTGATTCCCGGCATCTACCTGGCGCTGTCCTACGTGCTGGCCATCCCGCTGGTGGTGGAGCGCGGCCTGTCTCCCTGGCAAGCCATGGAAGCCTCGCGCAAGGCCGTCGGCCAGCACTGGTTCAAGGTGCTGGGGCTGTTCCTGGTGGTGAGCGTGGTGATGATGGTCAGCGCCATTCCCTTCGGCATCGGCCTGATCTGGACCTTCCCCTTCGCCGTACTGACCCTGGGCGTGCTCTACCGCATCATCTTCGGCGTGCTGCCGGCGCCTCGCTGAGCCGCGCCGCTACGGTTGCCTCTGTGCCCGGTGCTCGCTAGCATCGGGCTTCATGCCCTGCGACCCCGCCGAATGTCTCCGATCCCGCCCTCCGCCGACCCGGCCGCGCCTCCGCGCGCCGGGCTCCTGGACACCCGCCACCACGTGGAGACGCCGGAAGGCATCGACCTGATCCTGCGCCCCGCGGGCCTGCTGCCCCGCAGCCTGGCCTACGGCATCGACCTGCTGATCCGCGGCGGGCTGATGCTGCTGATGTTCTTCCTGCTGATCTGGCTGGGCCGCTTCGGCATGGGCCTGGGGCTGATCCTCACCTTCCTCATGACCTGGTGGTACATGGTGCTGTTCGAAGTGCTCGCCCAGGGCCGCTCGCCGGGCAAGCGGTTCATGGGCCTGCGCGTGGTGCACGACGACGGCACCCCGGTGGGCTGGTCGGCCTCCCTGGTACGCAACCTGCTGCGCGTCGTCGACATGCTGCCGTTCGGCTATACCCTGGGCATTCTCAGTTGCCTGGCCAACCCCACATTCAAGCGCCTCGGCGACCTGGCCGCCGGCACCCTGGTGGTCTATCGCGACGAGGAGCCCCAGGTGCCGGCGCTGCCGGAAGCCCCAGCGCAGCGCGCGCCGTTCTCCTTGAGCCGGGACGAGCAGAACGCTGTGATGGGTTTCGCCGAGCGCCATGCCAGCCTGTCCGCGGCGCGCCGCACCGAGCTGGCGAGCCTGCTGGCCGAACCCCTGGAAGTGCCGGCGGAACAGGCCGAGGCCCGCCTCAACGGCATCGCCCGCGGCCTGGTGGATCCCCTATGAAGCAGAGCCAGTTCGAGGCCCGCCACCGCGACGCCTGGGCCGCCTTCACTGTCCAGCTGGAGGCCCTGGAGAAGAGCAAGGCCGATGCCGAGGCCAGCACCCGCTTCGCCGCCGACTACCGGCAGCTGTGCCAGCAGTTGGCCCTGGCCGAGACCCGCGGCTACGGCAGCCACCTGGTGGAGCGCCTGCAAGGCCTGGCGATGCGCGCCCACCAGCAGTTCTACCGCCACCGCAGCCACCTGGCCGCCGACCTGCTGGGGTTCCTGCTGGCCGGCTTCCCGCGCCTGGTGCGGGAACAGTGGCGCAGCGTCGCCCTGGCCAGCCTGCTGTTCTATGGCAGCCTGCTGCTGATGGGCGGACTGGTGTACGTCTTCCCGGACCTGGTCTACAGCGTCATGGACCCGGCCCAGGTGGCGTCGATGGAATCCATGTACGACCCCGATGCCCGGCGCATCGGCCCGCTCAGCGAGCGCGGCTCCGGCGATGACTGGATGATGTTCGGCCACTACATCATGAACAACATCGGCATCGCCTTCCAAACCTTCGCCGGCGGCCTGCTGTTCGGCCTCGGCAGCCTGTTCTTCCTGCTGTTCAACGGCATCACCATCGGCGCGGTGGCCGGCCACCTGAGCGAGATCGGCTACACCGAGACCTTCTGGTCCTTCGTGATCGGCCACGGTGCCTTCGAGCTGACCGCCATCACCTTCGCCGGCGCCGCCGGGCTGCAGCTGGGCTGGGCGCTGCTGGCGCCGGGGCGGTTGCCACGGGCCGAGGCGCTGCGCCGGGCCGCCAGCGAAAGCGTGAAGCTGGTGGCGGGGGTGATCGTCATGCTGCTGATCGCCGCGTTCATCGAGGCCTACTGGTCCTCCATCGCGCTCTCCGCCACCTGGCTCAAGTACCTCATCGGCGGCGGCCTGTGGCTGCTGGTGGGCGCCTATTTTCTGCTGGTAGGGCGTTCGCCGCATGCGCCTGACTGATGCCGCGGTGGCCATCCGGCCGCGCAACGCCTGGGAAGCCATGGACCTCGGCGTGCTGCTGGCGCGTCGGCATGCCGGCCTGCTGACCGCCAGCTGGGCACTGATGACCCTGCCGGTGTTCGTCCTGCTGAGCCTGCTGCTGTGGCAGCAGCCGGGCTGGGCGATGTTCTGCTTCTGGCTGCTCAAGCCGGCGTTCGACCGCCTGCCGCTGCACATCCTGTCGCGGTCGCTGTTCGGCGACACGCCCCGGCTGCGGGACGCCCTGCGGGCGCTGCCCGGTCTGCTCAAGCCGCAGCTGCTGGCCAGCCTGACCTGGCGCCGACTGAGCCTGACCCGCAGCTTCGACCTGCCGGTGCTGCAGCTGGAAGGGCTCGCCGGCAAGGCGCGCAGCCAGCGCCTGACGGTGCTGGGGTTCGGCGAGAGCCGCCCGGCGAGCCTGCTCACGGTCATCGGCGCCCACGTGGAATGGGCCCTCTGGGCCGGACTCACCGCCCTGCTGTTCCTGTTGCTGCCGCAGCAGGTGAAGACCGACATGGACTGGCAGAAGCTGCTCGACCTCGCCGCCGACGAGAACCGCTGGCTGTGGGTGGAGCACCTGTCCAACGCGCTCTACGCCCTGCTGCTGATCGTCTGGGAACCGGTCTACGTCGCCTGCGGCTTCACCCTCTACCTGAACCGGCGCACGCGATTGGAAGCCTGGGACATCGAACTGGTGTTTCGCCGCCTGCGCCAGCGCCTGACCGGCGTGGCCTACCTGCTGGTGCTGGGCGGTTGCCTGCTGCTGGCGCCCCTGCCGCGCCCAGCCCTGGCCGACGACGCCCACAGTTGCCCGATCCCCGCCGAGGCCCTGCAACCGACCAGCAAGCGCCTGACCCACCAGGCCCTCACCAGCGACGCCGCGCACCAGGCCATCGAAGGCCTGCTGGGCGAGCCGCCGTTCAGCAACACGCAGACGGTCACCCGCTGGCGCTTCGGCAATGAGGAAGAAGCCGAGGAGGCCGGCGATCCAGCGGCGATCAACGGGTTCTTCGAGGCGCTGCGCAAGCTGATGCTGCTGGGCAAGCACCTGGAAGGGCTGGCGGTAGCCTTGAAGGTCCTGCTCTGGGCCACCCTGATCGGCCTGCTGGCGCTGCTGCTCTGGCGCTACCGCGAATGGTGGTTCGCCTTCGCCCGGCGTCTGGGCCGACCCTGGCCGGCACGTACCGCCAGCGAGCCCCCGACGCTGATGTTCGGCCTGGATGTGGCGCCGGAAAGCCTCCCGGACGACGTGGCGGCGGAAGTGGAGCGGCTCTGGCCGAGCCACCCACGAGAAGCCCTGGGTCTGCTCTACCGGGCATTGCTCAGCCGCCTGCTGCATCGCTTCCAGTTGCCCCTGAAGAGCGCCCATACCGAGGGCGAGGTGCTGGCGCTGCAACGCGGCCTGGATGACGCCGAACTGGATGCCTTCGCCCGCCTGCTCACCGGCCACTGGCAGAACCTCGCCTATGGCCATCGCTCGCCGCCGGATGCGCTGCGGGCGCAGCTATGCGAGGGCTGGCGCGCCCTGGAACGCCGCGGGGATACGGCATGACGCGGCGCTCCTGGTTCATCCTTGGCGCCCTCGGGGCGCTGCTGCTCGGGCTCCTGGCCATCTACGCGCTGGACCGCCTGCAGCCCTACCAGACCACCATTGACCATGGCCCGGCGCCGGAGGTGGCCGCCAATCCGTACCTGGCGGCAGAACGCTTCCTGCGCCAGCGTGAGGTTACGGTCCGCCGCGCCGATGGCGTGGATGTCATCGACCACCTGCCCGCGCCGGGCCAGACCCTGATGCTGCTGGGCGAACGCAGCCGCATGACCCCACGCCAGGCCGACCAGTTGCTGGCCTGGGCGGCGAAGGGCGGCCACCTGCTGTTCATCGCCGAGCGGGTATACGACGAGAAGACCGGCGAGAGCGGTGACCCGCTGCTGGACCGCCTGGGCATCCAGCAATACCTGAGCGAGGACCTGGACGAAGAGTCGTCCGACGAATCGACCGAGACCGACGGTGACGCTCCCGACGCCCCGCAGACCGAGGCCGCCGCCCCCAAGGGCGACGAGCAAGACGAGCAAGCGGTGGACCCGTTTCCCCAGCTGACCAAGCTGTACCTGGAGAACGAGGACGAGCCGGCCTACTTCTCCTTCGACACCGACTACCACCTGTACGACAGCGAGGACCGCGCCCACGCCTGGGCCAACAGCGCGGCCGCCACCCACATGCTGCAGCTGTACCACGGCGATGGCCTGGTCACCGTGCTCAGTGACCCGTGGATCTGGGACAACGAGAACATCAGCCAGTACGACAATGCCTGGCTGCTCTGGTACCTGAGCCAGGACAGCGAGGTCACCCTGCTCTACCGTGCCGACCACGACGATCTGTTCAGCCTGCTGCTGCGCCACTTCCCCCAGGCCCTGGCGGCCCTCGGCCTGCTGGTGGCCCTGGCGCTCTGGCACCTGGGCCGCCGTCAGGGACCGGTGCTGGCCCCGGCGCCCGCCGCGCGGCGTCAACTGGAAGAACATGTGCGCGCCGGCGCCGACTTCCTGCTCCGCCGCAGCGGCCAGCACAGCCTGCTGGGCGGGCTGCAGCGGGACATCCAGCGCCGCGCGCGGCGGCGCCACCCCGGTTTCGAACGGTTGCCGGTGGCCGAGCAGTGGCAGGTGCTGGGTCGCCTGACCCGCCTGCCCAGCCGCACCATCAGCCAGGCCATGCGGCCGTTGCCCCGGCAACGCTTGTCCGCCGCCGACTTCACCCGGCAGGTCGCCCACCTGCAAAGCCTCAGGAATGCCCTATGAGCGAACAGACGCCCGATACGCCCAGCAGCGCCCCCCTCGACGACGTGCCGGCCAGCCCGGTGGAGGCTCCCGCCGTCGCGCCGGCCGCCACCTCGTCCACCCCGGCCGCCCCCACGCCGCCCAGTGCGCCTACGGGCGGGGCGGCGGCCTCCCAGCGCCAGCGCGCCAGCCAGCTGGCCCAGGCCCTGCGCCAGGAACTGCAGAAGGCGGTGATCGGCCAGGCCGCGGTGATCGACGACGTGCTCACCGCCCTGATCGCTGGCGGCCACGTGCTGGTGGAAGGCGTCCCCGGCCTGGGCAAGACCCTGCTGATCCGCGCCCTGGCCCGCTGCTTTGGCGGCGAGTTCGCGCGCATCCAGTTCACCCCCGACCTGATGCCCAGCGACATCACCGGCCACGCGGTGTACGACCTGCAGTCCGAACAGTTCAAGCTGCGCAAGGGCCCGGTGTTCACCCACCTGCTGCTGGCGGACGAGATCAACCGCGCCCCGGCCAAGACCCAGGCGGCCCTGCTGGAAGCCATGCAGGAACGCCAGGTCACCCTGGAAGGCCGCGCCCTGGCGGTGCCGCAACCGTTCCTGGTGCTGGCGACCCAGAACCCCATCGAGCAGGAAGGCACCTACCCGCTGCCGGAAGCCGAGCTGGACCGCTTCATGCTCAAGCTGCGCATGGACTACCCCCAGGCCCAGGAAGAACTGGCGCTGGTGCGCCAGGTGACCCGCTCGGCCAAGGCCGACATGCTCGAGGTGGCGCCCCTGCGCACCCTGTTGCAGGCCAAGGATGTGTTGGCCCTGCAGCGCATCGCCAGCGACCTGCCCCTGGACGAGCAGGTCCTCGACTACGCCGTGCGCCTGGCCCGGGCCACCCGTACGTGGCCCGGGCTGGCCCTGGGGGCCGGGCCGCGAGCCTCCATCGCCCTGGTGCGTGGCGGTCGGGCCCGCGCCCTGCTGCGCGGCGGCGATTTCGTGGTGCCGGACGACGTCAAGGGCTGCGCCCTGGCGGTACTGCGCCACCGGGTGCGGCTGTCGCCGGAGCTGGACATCGAGGGGCTGTCGGTGGACCAGGTGCTGCAACAACTGCTCGACCAGGTGCCGGCCCCCCGTCTATGAGACCGTCGCGCGCACTGCTCGCCGCCGTCGCCGTCCTCGCGGGCCTGGCGCTGCTGCTGGGTACCCTCTCGGCCCTGGGCATCGCGGTCCCGGCGGTGGCGACCCAGGCCTGGTGGGGCGCGCTGCTGGCCCTGGCGGCGCTGGCTGCCGCGGATGCCTGGCGCCTGCGCCGCCTGCCGACACCCCGGGTCGAGCGCCTGCTTCCCGGGCACCTGCCCCTGGGACGCTGGAGCGAGGTGCGCTTGACCCTGCAGCACGACCTCAGCCGCGCCAGTCGCGTTGATGTGATCGACCACGTGCCGGCCGGTATGGACGCGGAGAACCTGCCCCGGCGGGTCGAGCTGCGGCCTGGCGAGACCACGGCGTTCGACTACCGGGTACGCCCGCTGCGCCGTGGCCATTTCGTCTTCCCTCGTTGCGAACTGGAGTTGCCCAGCCCCCTGGGCCTGTGGAGTGGCCGGCGCTTCGCCGAGTGCCTCGACGCCACCCGGGTCTACCCGGATTTCGCCCGACTGTACGGCGGCCAGTTGATGGCGGTGGATGACTGGCTCAGCCAGAACGGCATCCGCCAGCGTCCCCGGCGTGGCCTCGGCCTGGAATTCCACCAGCTGCGGGAGTTCCGCGACGGTGACACGCTGCGGCAGATCGACTGGAAAGCCACCGCGCGCAAGCGCACCCCCATCACCCGGGAGTACCAGGACGAGCGCAACCAGCAGATCGTCTTCCTGCTGGACTGCGGGCGGCGCATGCGCAGTCACGATGGCGAGCTGGCGCACTTCGACCATGCCCTCAATGCCTGTCTGCTGCTCAGCTACGTGGCCCTGCGCCAGGGCGACGCGGTGGGCCTGTCCACCTTCGCCGGCGAGCGCGACCGCTACCTGGCGCCGGTGAAGGGCGCGGCCCAGCTCAATGTCCTGCTGAACGCGGTCTACGACCTGGACAGCACCCGCCGCCCGGCCGACTTCGCCGTCGCGACCCAGCAACTGCTCGCCCGCCAGCGCCGGCGCGCCCTGGTGGTGCTGGTGACCAACCTGCGGGACGAGGACGACGAGGAACTGCTGGGCGCACTCAAGCGCCTGACCCGCCAGCACCGTGTGCTGGTGGCCAGCCTGCGGGAGGATGTGCTCGACCACCTGCGCCACGAGCCGGTGCAAGGCTACCAGCAGGCCCTCGCCTACTGCGGCACGGTGGACTACCTGAACGCCCGCGCCGGCCTGCACGAGCGCCTGGTGGCCCATGGCGTCCCGGTGCTCGACGTCCGCCCCGGTGAGCTGGGGCCCGAACTGGTAGGGCGCTACCTGGCCTGGAAGAAGGCCGGCGTCCTCTAGCCCGGCCGGGCTCAATCCGTTGTCCAGGAAATGGGCCGTGAACGCAGAGCCCCACGCGCGGCCCGGTCCCGGTCCATGGCCGGATCGACGGGAACGAGAAAACGCACGCAGCCGTCAGCGCTGCGCGGGTGCGCGATCACATCCATGTGAAGGGAAGAGAACGGCGGCAGCCGTCGGGTGACGTCAGGCGGACGCGGCCAGGGCGCGAAAGCTGAAGTAGTGGCGCAGGGTCTCGATCATCTCGACGTACTCGGGCGGCGAGATGACCAGGGCGAAACCGGAATCGTAGTGGCCGGGGGTGACGTCTTCCTGGCACCACTGGCAGGTGGCGCACAGGTCGATGTGATGCACCTGGCTGTCCTGGCCGGGAATCTTCAGGCGCATGTCGAAACACCCACCCACCAGCATCGGCAGCTGGCTGATCAGCATCATCCCGTCCAGGGAAAGGTTGCCGATGTAGCCCATCGGCTTGTCGGTGACGCGGTTGAAGACCTTGAGGTAATACGGCAACTGGTGACGGTCGATTCGACGTTGCATGGGCATAATGGCAAATCGCTATGGATGGCCATTCAGTATGGCCGCACTACTGCCTCGGACCAATCGCTAGCCGCATTGGCTGGCGATCTGCGCGTTGAGTTTTCGACGGGCGGTGTCGATCTCGTCGCTGCTGTAATAACGCCTTTCGCCTTTGCCATCCTGGCTGAAGTACTGGCCGTCCTTAGCAATCTCCGCCAGCTGGTTGCGCAACTGGCGGCACGTCTGATCCTGTTTCTGTCGCTGCGCCGCGGCGTTCTGCGCGGCCTGGGCCTTCTCCTGCTGCCGCGCATCGTTGAAGCGCTCCAGCCGCTCCTGGCGAGCGCGGGTGTCGGAATCGCGCTCCACCACCTGCGGCTTCACCTGGACCTGGGTAGCGCCCTGGCCCGGTTGCTCGCCGAAGTGCACCCGCCCCTGGGCATCGGTCCAGCGGTAGATGTCGGCGCCGGTCAGGACCGGTACGCAGAGAATGCACAACAGCGGCAGGTAACGCACGTTCATTCTCCCGGAACGGCTCCGCGCCGCGCCAAGCGGTCGCTCAGAGCGACGCCGGATGGGCTACGGCGGACGTCGAGCCGCGCAGATGACCAAGCTGTTCGAGGGTGTCCAGGCGAGCCCTGGCGCGGTAAGCATACTCGCTGCGGGGGTAGCGGGCGATGATGAAATCGTAGGTGCGCGCCGCGTCCACGTACAGTTTCTGGCGCTCCAGGCACTGCCCCCGCAACAGGGAAATTTCCGGCTGCACCGCCGGCCGCGAGCGGCTCAGGCGGTCGGCCTGGGACAGGTCCAGCAGGGCCTGTTCGCAATTGTCGCGGTTGTACGCGCGGTAGGCGGCGTTCAAATGATGGTCCAGGGACCAGCGGGTGCAACCGCTGGCGAGCAGGGTCAGCAGCAGGACGCTCAGGATGCGCATGGATGTTCCTCCGCGCCGGAAAAAGACACTGCCAGTGTATCGTTCGCGCGCGGGAAAGCTGCAGGGCTTCGCCACGGGAAAGGCCGATTCCCTCGCCGAACGAGGTAGTGGAGGCGGTAAATGACTACAGCGGCGCACCGTAGTAGCCTCCGGGTCTGCCTGGAAACTGGAGCTTTCGCATGACCGTCCGCCGCACCAAAATCGTCGCCACCCTCGGCCCGGCGAGCAACTCGCCCGAAGTCCTCGAGCAACTGATCCTCGCCGGGATCGACGTCGCCCGCCTGAACTTCTCCCACGGCACCCCCGAGGAACACAAGGCGCGGGCGCGGCTGGTACGGGAACTGGCAGCCAAGCACGGGCGCTTCGTCGCCCTGCTTGGCGACCTGCAAGGGCCGAAGATCCGCATCGCCAAGTTCATCGACAAGCGCATCGAGCTGCACGAAGGCGAGCGCTTCCGTTTCTCCGTGACCCACCCCCGCGATGCCGGCACCCGCGAAGTGGTCGGCATCGACTACCCGGACCTGGTGAAGGACTGCGGCGTCGGCGACGAGCTGCTGCTGGACGACGGCCGCGTGGTGATGCGGGTGGAAGCCACGACCGCCGACGAACTGCACTGCGTGGTGCTGATCGGCGGGCCGCTGTCGGACAACAAGGGCATCAACCGCCGCGGCGGTGGCCTGACCGCGCCGGCCCTGACCGCCAAGGACAAGGCCGACATCAAGCTGGCCGCGGAAATGGACCTGGACTACCTGGCGGTCTCCTTCCCCCGTGACGCGGCCGACATGGACCTGGCCCGCCGCCTGCGGGACGAGTCCGGCGGCAGCGCCTGGCTGGTAGCGAAGATCGAGCGGGCCGAGGCGGTGGCGGACGACGAAGCGCTGGACGGCCTGATCCGCGCCAGCGACGCGGTGATGGTGGCCCGCGGCGACCTGGGCGTGGAGATCGGCGACGCCGAGCTGGTGGGCATCCAGAAGAAGATCATCCTGCACGCCCGCCGCTACAACAAAGTGGTGATCACCGCGACCCAGATGATGGAGTCCATGATCTCCAGCCCGATGCCGACCCGCGCGGAAGTCTCCGACGTGGCCAACGCCGTGCTGGACTACACCGACGCGGTGATGCTTTCCGCGGAAAGCGCCGCCGGCGCCTACCCGGTGGAGGCGGTGAAAGCCATGGCCCGGGTGTGCCTGGGCGCCGAGCGCCAGCCTACCAGCCAGAAGTCCAGCCATCGCCTGGGCCACACCTTCAGCCGCTGCGATGAGAGCATCGCCCTGGCGGCCATGTTCACCGCCAACCACTTCCCGGGGGTCAAGGCCATCATCGCCCTCACCGAGAGTGGCTTCACTCCGCTGATCATGTCGCGGATTCGCTCCGCGGTACCGATCTACGCCTTCTGCCCGAGCCGCGAAACCCAGGCGCGGGTGGCGATGTTCCGTGGCGTCTACACCGTCCCCTTCGACCCGGCGGAAGCCCGCAGCGAAAGCGTCAGCCAGGCGGCAGTGGACGAACTGCTCAAGCGCGGCCTGGTGGAAACCGGCGACTGGGTGATCCTGACCAAGGGCGACAGCTACCACACCATTGGCGGCACCAACAGCATGAAACTGCTGCACGTGGGCGAAGCGCTGGTCTGATCCCGCCTGCCGAACGAAGGCCGCCCATGGGCGGCCTTTTTCATGCCCTGGGGACGCCCAGGCGAATGATCCGGTGCGGCCTGCCGCAGAACGCCCAGAGGCTGGTGGAATGGATTGGGTGGCGTGAGCGGAAAAGCGACAGGGCCTTCACGGCCCGGGCGAGTGGCAGAACGCCGGCGCCACGAGCATGACCCCGGCCGATCATCCCATTGCCCGGCATGGAAACCGTGACCATCCGGCGGAAGACCCAAGAATCGCAGAAACGAAAAGGCCCTGTGGAGACAGGGCCTTTTCGTTCGAATCTGGAGCGGGCGAAGGGAATCGAACCCTTATTAGACAAAAACCGTCTGAAAGTGTGTATCCGTGTAGTCCTAAAGCTATCTGGAGTCTCAGTGAACGCTGGCGATCCTTGGATATCACCATGGTGCACCAAGGTGCATGAAGCGTCACAACGCTTTCGAGCTTCATTCGATGAGGATGGATTCTAATTTTAGCTGCATAACACGCCACCAGGAGAAGCACGCCAAACGGTCTATTGCCCAAGACTGAGAAAGCCCGGCATCAAACGATGACCTACAACGGCAAGGCGTCGCTAGTCGTAGCATGAGCTTTGAGGGCGTCTTGGCGGGATGTGTCAGCGGATAAGACCCCCCTGTTGCTCATCTCGGTTCTATGCTGGTTTTTTCCTTCCATGCCGTCCCTTGCGAAGACAAGTATTCGTAGGGGAACATGAACATTAGCCGTTAGCGACAACTGATAATGCGTCTGGCCATACAGTGTTTGCATGAATGTGTCTCCGAATAAGGGCGCGATTCGAAGAAATCAGGGATGGCCAACGATGCTGCCAACTTTTAAATGCATGCCAAGAGTAACCTTTATAAAGTTCTTTTCGCATACTGGTCATAGATCGCAACGTCGCATCTAGGAATACTTTTTCTATTGAGGTTCCCTGGAGTTCAAGCAGCGACGCTAGATATGCTAGCCATCGTGCAATGTGCTCATACTGAGGCCAAGCATTGTTTTCCTGTGTGAGAGTGTTCTTTTTTTGTATAATATCACCAAGCATTTTGACAACCCGGTGATCGTCGATGCTGAGGCCCAAGGCTGCTACTGCAGGAATTATTTCGTAAAAAGAACTCTCCATCCTGAGGTAGTCATCAGTGAAGTGATGACCCTCATGAATTACCTTGTTTAAGTTGGACAAGAACCTGCTAGCTTCGCTTCAGCGGTCGGCAGTGCGAGATTCAGGGATCTGAAGAAGTCATGGACTTGCGTCCCATCCATCACCCGTATGCCATAGCAATGACCGTAGTAGTCCTTGATGTGCTGAGCCACCGGATCTCTGGATACTAGAAAGATATTCGAGCCAATCACATGTGATTTAGAGAAGCCTTTATAGTCACTTATGATTGCTTTAAGATTTGTGTCGCCAAGGGAATAACCGATGATTACGACAGTATTTTCGTGTAGTACAGTGCTCAGCTTTCTAGAGAAGTATGACTCACCATTGATGAAGCGAAAGTAATCATCCGAGGTGACAACCATGTTGCGAGGAGAATCGATAGATCCGTGCACGTGGAATATTTTTACTTTCGAGTCCAACCGGGGTATAGGAAGCCCAGGCGTTATAGACTGACATTCATTAGGAAGTGCTAACTGCTCAATTAGCTTGTCATAATTAGTTGTAACTACCGTATAGCTTTTTGTTGATAGGAAATCTTCAATTGAAGTGTTGTCGCCTTTTAGTGCTATATTTGAGATTTTTGTTGCAATCTCATCATGTATGATTTTACCGGATTTCGAAAGCTCAATCGAAATCACTTGAGCGGCTTCCTCAAGGCTTAATGTGTGTACCCCATTTGCCGGGAACAAAGCTTTGATCAAACCGTCGGGATCCGTAGTTACGTCACAAACTGATTCGAGCAAACCCTGCCAACTGGGAGCTTCATTCTCCGAAACGGCTTTGGAGAACCCGGTACCTGTGAATAGGCATAGCCGACCGGAGGCGGCAGCGTAGGCAATTTCGAAGAATTCGCTCAATTTTTCAACATCCGTGTTAGGTCATCGCGCAGCATAAATCCGCCGGCGAAAGGCCGCAACATAAGTGCTTTTCAAGGGTAGCCAGTCTGGGGATGCTCGCGTAGCGTGTCTCTTGCTATTCACCGAGTTAAGGCCTTAAGGATTACTCGACTGTTCGCGACGTTTGATAATCACCTGAAACTCATGGCAACGCTGCTGGCGGAAATTGGGACGCAGGGAGCTAGCTGCGCAGTCATGGCGCGTTTGTCCCAGTGGTGGGCACCGAAGGAGGCGGAGCTGATCGCGCAAGTCCTTATGGAGCAGGTTGAGCGGATCTACAGTGAGCACCATGTTCCCAAAACGTCCGACGATCCCGATTTCATTCCAAAGATGATCGCCAAAGGCGAGCGAGCCATTATTGACGCGCTATAGGGCCCAATCCCACGGGTGTCTCATGGAAAAATGACGTGGTCGAGTTCGAGCTTTCCGGAGATGCCTTTCAGCTGTTTACCTTGTTTCTTGGCCCAATCTGGCTCGATGCTGAAGCCGTAGGCAATCTTCCCACTGACATGATTGATCAGCCCCTGGAGCGATTGAAACCCATGACGTTTGGCGTGGGCCATAGGGGCGATCTTGGGGTGGGACAGGTAGTAGAGTTGATCACTCACGTACTTCTTATAGGACTTGGAAAGCCGGGGCTCATCGCCGTCGACCAGCAGTCCCAGCACGATCTTGCGAGCTCCGGGCGGGACGATTTTCGTCTTCGCCTCATTGAGCCAGAACCCCTCTTCGATCAAGCACTTGCCGATCAGCTTGATGTGTTGGATTGCCTCTTGCCGGTCGAACGCATTCTTCGAAGAGAACACCAGATCGTCCGCGTACCGCGAGTACACCAGCTCATTGTCGCAGGCGTAGTCGTGCAGGCTTTCATCCAGAGACTGCATCACCAGGTTGGCAATCCTCGGAGACGTCGCGGCGCCTTGGGGGAGGTGGCCGATGCGGGGATCTGCGGGGTAAGGCAGGCCTGCAGGAAGCTCCCTGTTGCCGAACCTTCGATCAGGGTTACCGCTTGCTCGGACGCGGGTACAGAGCCGGGCAAGCTCGAATGCCACCAGCGGTTGGTACCCGAACGACCTGAAAAGCTCGTAAACTCGAGGCTCCAAGACAGACTCGAAGAAGTTTGTGAGGTCGAGTTTTATCAGCCATTGAGCCCCGCAATGAAGCTCAGCTGCATCCAGCACACCGTGGCGGTTGTCATAGGCATAGCTGGCTTCGTGGGGTTCAACCTTGGACAGAATGTGCGTATTTATCCAACGCTGAACTCGGAGGAGTTCTTCGCTCGGTGCACATATCCATCGGAAGCGATCCGCACTATGGCCTACGTTTGGCTTCCTGAGCTTGAAGACGTTGTATGCCTCCGTTCTGTAGGTTCGGCTGACCATCCGGTGAAGGAAGGAATGGGGAACGCCTGTCAGATGCGAGAGGTGATTCAGGGTGAGGATAGGCGGGCAGCCTTGCTTCACCTGCTTTGCCGTCTTCACAGCATTCTTGAGTACGTCCCCAGGCACGCCCGCTTTGCGGCCTGCCTTTAAATAGGGCTGAGAGCTCCAGCGACTCATCTACCTTTAAATTCCGCCCTGGCGGATGGCAGGCTTCTGGCGCCAGACTTCGATAGCGAACACCATGGAGCCTGCCGCCCTCCAGTAGGCGTGAGATCGTTCAACGGTAAGCATAGTTTGCTCCCAAAAACGCCCCGCACAATGTGCGGGATACTAGATTCCGCTACAGCGGAGCCCTCAGCTGCGTTGGATAATACGAAGCGAAGGGATCCGGGGCCACAAAATTCTTCCTCCCTTGACGACGGAGCAAGCGGATCGCTTTATGCCCAGCGAGGGTCAGCGCGCCCGATCGTGTGAGCCAGCCTCTGCTGACCGCGCGGTCTTTTGCACTGATGAGGACGTCCAACGACAATGGCAATACTCGACGAAGCTCTGCCAATCGCCGCTTTCCTTGAGCATGGGCGAGCAGAATGATGAAGGCCGATTTGCTCTTGGTGTTTGATTTACGAAAGCGGGGGGATTTTGAGATTTCTGGGATGTTCAGCTCATCAAGGGCATGGGAGATGACCTCGCTCATGTCGACTTCAGCTGTTCTCCAGAGGTTCTCCGTAACGCGCTTGGGGAACAGCGGCGTCCATTTTTTTGCCCCCCTGGATTTCCCTGAAACGAAAATCGCAGGCATGTTGTTCGGTGCCCCATGCTCGAATGCCAACAGCGCTGCGGTCTTTTTCCAGCCCAATGGGTCTTTGCTGAAGTAACCATACTTCTTACAGAGCTCGATCATTTCGTCCTTACCCTCCCCGAAACTGTTGAACAGGGTCGGGCACTCGTTGACGATATGAACATTGGGAGAAAACCGGTGGTTGCGGACGTTTTGCACGCCTATGTCTGTGCCGCTGTAGGCCATGACCCAGAACTTGATAAATTTTCCTGAGTGCCAGCTTCGTATAGACGCAACGTTCCACATGGCATCGAGCAGCGTTCGTGCCCGGTCGCCACTTCCAATGAAATCGGTCAGGATGACAAAATTTCTGACTTTGGACTTTCGTACATTTTCAGCTGTAGGGTGAAGCAGGAATCGGCGGTCATTCTTGCGGCACAGCGTACTGGCGACATGCGCTGTCAGCGCTTCGCTCCCAATATCTTGAGACGTGTATCGAAGCGATTTTATGGCCTGTATCGCGGCCCCATGCGCCCGTTTGTGCTTTTTCTTCGAAATTGGATTGAGAGTTTTTTTCTGCTTGTAGATGGGGGGTGGAAGCGTTGCTTTAGTGGGCTGTAACTCTCGCTCTATGAAAAGAGCAGAAGGCTGCCTCAGTGGAAGCTTGGTTTTTATCAGTTTGATTAAGTTGTTTTTGAATTCGCTGAGTGTGCAGTAGAGAATTGAATCGACGAGCTGTTCAGCCAGTTCCAAATCCTTTGCGCAGTGGTCGAACTGGCTAAGCCAGAGCTTTTTCTCCTCTTGTTCTTTCAACTGATACACGCTAGTAGTCCTTTAGGTCTGCCCCTAGGCAATGCATGTCTGAGGGGCTCGCAACCCTTGTGGCATGATCGCCCTTGAGGGGGGCTGGTAGCAACCGGTGTCCAGCGTGGTAGGCCCCCCTCCTTATCCCACAGGCGTGTGCTAGCGGTCAGGCAGTGCCAGGACATCAGGGAGCTTCTGTCGATTGGTGGAGTTGCCCCACGCCGACCGACACCAACAAGCCAGGCAGCATCGTCATTAACCCTCCACCCTGGTTGCCAGCAGTCCAAATCGCATCTTAAAGTGACCGCCTTGTTCATCAAGGTCAGACACATGGAACAACCCACAAGGAGTTTGAACGAGCTCAAGATTGCGTTGGCAATCCTTCTACTGAGCTCGGAGGTTGGGGCGTCTCGCTCCCGTGTAATCAGCTCGACTGCACTCATTTTCTGCTGGAGAAATTGCCCTCCTGACACCTTGATCGAGGTGCTTCAGCCGCGTATCAAAGGGAAATATCCGCAGGCCATCTTTGAAGTGCTCACAGATAATGTGGATGAGATCGACCTCGACAATGGCGCCGTCGATGCCGAGGCATTTCTAAGTGCGCGCGTACCGTCCGTGGCTAGCGTACCGGCCACCATCAGACACCCTGTGTTCAAGCGAGCGATCAGCGAGGCGGTTGTTTTTTCGGCCAAGATCGATCATTTGATCGAGCGCCTGCAACGCCCAAAACCTGCACCTGACGGCGCTGTCATTCAGTCTCGGAATACCTACTACAGCCGGGAACCAGTGCCGCGAAACTACACGACTTATCCGATTTTCTATGGCACAGATCGGCTACTTGAGCCTGGACGCACCGTGAGGCTTGGCGGTTTTCGCAGCGATGACGCGATCTCGTTCGGTATCGCCAATGTGTCCATCCCCCATATCCACAGAGAGGGAAATCTTGAGCGACCTTGGCTCCGGCCTACCCAATCCAAGGGAAGCCCCAACAAGCACATTGTTGTTCATGACAATGAGGTCATGGCTCTGGAGGCGTGGCTAGCAAGCGCGAAGGCGTATCTGAGCAAACTGGAACTGGGTCATGATCCGTCCAGAAAAGAAGGTTTGCTGTTCATCCACGGGTACAACGTCAGCTTCGATGGCGCACTATGGCGAGCCGCGCAGCTCTGTCACGACCTCAAGTTCCCGGGCATGATGCTTTGCTTCTCCTGGGCATCACTTGGTACGCCTGGCGCGTATCCGGCGGATGAGGCAACGGTAGATTGGTCAGCGGGAAATCTCAGGCAGTACCTGAGGCATGTGACGGAGGAGCTGGGTTTGTCAGCCTTGCATATCGTTGCCCACAGCATGGGCAATAGAGCGCTTTTGTCAGTGCTTGAAGGCTGGACGCACACACCCGGGACAACGCCCATCCACCAAGTCGTCCTGGCGGCTCCAGACGTGGACAGCAGCCGCATGAAGCAGCTTGGGAAAGTCTTCGATGCCTACGAGCAAGTGACGCTTTACGCCTCCAGGCATGACAGAGCGATCGCAGTGTCCAGACTTGCGCACCGCTATCCTCGGGCGGGCGATGCCAACCCACCCTTGGTCATGCGCTACTTATCCACCGTAGACGTGTCGGCTGCCGGTAAAGACATGTTTGGCCTTGGCCATAGCTACATGGCTAACGTCTCCAAGGTATTTCGGGATCTGTTCTACATCGTCAGGCATCGTCACAAACCTGATCAGCGCGCCGGCATCCGAAAGAGGGAGGAAGGCTACTGGGAGCTCACCTAGTGTGAGCGTTGATCGTCTCAGAGCTCATTGTCTGCCCGATCAACCTCAGCCTCATCTCCGTTTGATGCCAGCATCGGGGTTTACAGGCGCCCTGATTGACCAGTCTCGTGATTACCGGGACTGGTTTGATCCATCGGAAGCCTGATGGATCTTGGAGTTGTCCATCCGTTCGATATTGATGGTGTGGTATGTGATCGACTGAGCAAGCTGCTCCTCAGCTTTGCTGAACCGGATTCCTTCACCCAGTATCCCGCGAGTTTCCAGATCCAGCGCGAAGTCGAGAATCTTTGTCTTGGTGACGTCGACAATGCGCACGAGCTGGTGCACGGGGATGTGCAGAGCAGGTTCAATGTCCCGCCCGATCATCCGCATGATGGTCATGCTCATGTCCTGAGGAAACTTGATCATCACGCTGCCGCCATCAGATCGTTCGACCAGATCGATGATTTGGCTCACTGAGTCGTGGATGGGCGTGACACTGATCATGTCGTTGATGTCGTCACCAAGCATCATCGGTATCCAACCTCTATATGGGTTGAAGCCTTTAAGCTCGCCAGTGAGAGTCCGATAGCTCGGTACCGATTTGCCGTTGTATCCATTCAGCTCGTCGCTCAGCCATTCTTCAATGTCTGAGATTTTGAGCTTTCGTGAGACCAGCAGTGCTTTACGTAATAGATCAGTGATGTGAATCGAGCGATCAAGCACGTCACGCTGCAGTTCGAGTACCAGGCTATCCATCTCTTCACATGCTCCCAATTAGCGCGATGACGCTGGGGAGATAGGTTGCCAGGACATTGCCAACCAAGGTGGCGATTGCTTGATTGACCTCAGAAGATTTACTAATCACCAACCGGGCGCCGTCACGGTTTGGGGGGGCGTGGGAGGAGGCGGATGAGCCTTTTGGGATTTATTGGGTGGCAGCAAGCTGGAGGTCTGCTGGTTGGCTCGTCATTTCGGACGGCGTCGACGGTGCACCAAAACTTGGTGACTCAAGGCGGCTTTTTGGTAGGGCTAGGGTGGGGACTTGGATGCTGGAGGGAGAGGTTGTGATGGGGGTTCTGGGATTGGGGGATTCCCTAGAGGGCCCGGAAACACTGGCTGGAAGGTGGAGCGGGTAGAGGGAATCGAACCCTCACCGATTGCTTGGGAAGCAATAGTTGTACCATTCAACTATACCCGCTTATCTCGTCTCGGCGGTGCACCAAAGTGGCGTGTCCAATAAGAACCCTCGTCATGAGCTTGGGAAGCTCAGGTAATGCCATTATACGACGCCCGCTTGGACGGGTGCCTTTGTACCAGAAGTGAGCCCTGAAATGAAGCCTCCGTCACCGCGGGGTTTCCGTTCATGCCTGGGGAGCGGCGCTGAGCCTTCACGCTTTGGTGACCGTGGCGTAGACCATGGCCGGCCTTCGGGACGACGGCGAGTGAGGACTGGACCACCGGCGTCGGTTGGTTGGAACGACTCGGGGAATCTGCCTCATGAGCATCCAATGCCAGCCCCCGCCGGTTCGATATCGAAGTCCCGGGCCGAAAGCCGCAAGCCCCCCGGGGTTCGCCAGAATGGCGATGCATGCCATCCCCCTGCCCTGCCCCTCCGACCCCGACCATTGGCCCCGGCCCCCGACCGGTCACTCGACCCGTGGCAGGAACGCCTCGGTGAGCAACTGGGTGCGTGGCAGGCCGGCCATGTACAGGCGGCGCGACAGGTCGTCGACGAAGGCCAGGGAGCCGCAGAGCAAGGCGCGGGTCGGGCGGGGAACGATGCGAAGCCCGGCCAGGACGGTCTGCAGCGCGTCGGTCTCCGGCAGCTCGACCTGCACATGGGGATGCGAGGCGGCGAGCTGGCGCAGGGGTTCGCCCAGGTAGTGCTCGCCCGGACGCGCCAGGTGCAGCAGGCGGATCGGCCCCCGGTGCCCCTGGCGCAAGGCCTCCCGCAGCACGCTCCAGAGGGGCGCCAGGCCGGCGCCGGCGGCCAGCAGCCACAGCGGCGCATCCTGCCAGTCCGCCTCGTAGCGCAGGCCACCGCCCAGGGGCGGCCCCACACGCAGGGTGTCGCCCGGCCGCAGCAGGCGGGCCCGGCGGGTGAAACCGCCGTCGTGCCGGCAATCCAGGTGGAATTCCAGCCGGTCGTCCTCCCCGGGCAGGCTGGCCAGGGAGTACGGCCGGGCCTGCCCCTCGTCGTTCCACACCAGCAGGTGCTGGCCGGCGGCGTAGCGCAGCGGTCGCTGCGGGCGAAGACGCAGGCGCAGGACCGAGGGCGCCAGCCAGTCGACCGCCAGCACCTGGGCGGGCAGGCCGTCGCGAGCGGGATCATGGTCCGCCACCCGCAGGTCGCCCACCACCCGGCACTGGCAGGCCAGCCGCCATCCGGCCGCGCGCCGCGCGGGGTCCGGAAGGCCCGGCAGGACATCCTCCGGCATGCCTTCCAGGCACTGCACCAAGCAGGCCTGGCAGGCGCCGGCACGGCAGCTGTAGGGGATACCCAGGCCGGCCCGATTCAGCGCATCCAGCAGCAGCGTGCCCGGCGCCACCGGCCAGCGGCGCGCGCCCACGGCGAGCCGCGGCCAGCCCGGGTCGGCAGGGGAATCGTCGGAAACGCTCATGTTCGGGGCATCGTCGGGAGAAGATCGCGCAGCCTAGGCGCGGGAGGCCCTCGCCGTCGAGAGGCGGCCCTCCGGCCGGGATCGACGGGCGCGCGGCGGGCCCACTTAGTATTCCCAGGCGGCCTCGCAGCGGTTGCGGCCACTGCGCTTGGCCCGGTAGAGGGCCTGGTCGGCCCGCTGCAGGGCATCGTCCAGGTGTTCGCCGGGCTCCAGCAGGGTCATCCCGGCGGACAGGCTGAGTCCGTCCAGCCGCAGCCCCACCGGCTCGGCATGGGCGAAGGCGTCCCGCAGCCGCTCGCAGCAGGCGGCCAGGCGGTCGGCCTCGCAGTCCGGCAGCAGCAGCACGAATTCCTCGCCCCCGTAGCGGGCCAGCACATCGCCTTCCCGCAGGCAGGCCCGCGCCACCGAGGCGAAGGTCTGCAGCACGCGGTCGCCGGCGGCATGGCCGTGGGCATCGTTGATGCGCTTGAAGTGGTCCAGGTCGATCAGCGCGAGACCGTGCTGGCGGCCCAGGGTCAGGTCCTCCACCGCCAGGCCCGCCAGGCGCAGGAAATGCCGGCGGTTGAACAGCCCGGTGAGCTCGTCGGTGGCTACCAGGTCCTCCAGCTGGCGCATCATGCCGCGCAAGGTGTCCTGGTGGGCCTGCAGGGCGAAGCGGCGCTGTCGCATGCGCTGGCGCATGTCGTGCAGGTACTTGGCGAACAGCCCCAGCCAGACCAGCAGAACGAACAGCACGCAGACCTGCAGCAGCGCCAGGCCGGGGTCCGCCAGCTGCAGGTGGTAGGCCTCCCACAGGTTCAGGCCGGTGAAGGTGAAGAAGGCGAAGGCGGCACAGCGCACGAAGCCCCGGGACTTCAGTTGGAACACGCCGAACAGCATGATCAGCGCGTAGAACACCAGCAGGGTGCCGCGGGCGTTGTCCAGCACCGACAGCAGGTAGACCAGCCAGGCCAGGGCCACCAGCATCTGCGCCTCGGCCAGGCTCGGGTCGCGGCACTGGCGGTTGAGGCCGCTGCAGAACATCAGCAGGAAACCCAACTGGCTGAGCACCACCAGGCCGCTGCTGACCAGGGCGGTGTCCAGCGAGGCACGGTAGAGATCGCAGAACAAGGCTACCCAGGTCAGCGAAAGGACCAGGGCATAGGTGGCGCAGGCCATGGCGAAGCGCTTGAGCAGCAGCTTCTGCAAGGCGCGCGGAGAGGATCGCGGGCTTCCTGTGCTCATGGGGCTCCGTCCCGTACTGGCACCTCGCCGCCACTCTACCTAGGTGTCCGGAAAATGCCTAGGCTCTGTTCGTCCGGTCGTGGCCGCCCGCGCGGGTGCCGAGGGGCCGGCCGGCGCGCTATACTGCCGCGCTTTTTTTCATCGAAAGCGCGCCGGGCGTCCGGCGTTTCCTAGAGGTTCCCGTTCGAAGAGGAGCGCCCCCATGACCGTGATCAAGCAGGATGACCTCATCCAGAGCGTCGCCGACGCCCTGCAGTTCATCTCCTATTACCACCCCGTGGACTTCATCCAGGCCATGCACGAGGCCTACCTGCGCGAGGAGTCCCCGGCGGCCCGCGATTCCATGGCGCAGATCCTGATCAACTCGCGTATGTGCGCCACCGGCCATCGCCCGATCTGCCAGGACACCGGCATCGTCACGGTCTTCGTCAAGGTGGGCATGGACGTGCGCTGGGACGGCGCCACCCTGAGCCTGGAAGACATGATCAACGAGGGCGTGCGCCGCGCCTACAACCTGCCGGAGAACGTCCTGCGCGCCTCGATCCTGGCCGACCCGGCGGGCGCCCGCCGGAACACCAAGGACAACACCCCGGCGGTGATCCACTACGCCATCGTCCCCGGCAACACCGTCGAGGTGGACGTCGCGGCCAAGGGCGGCGGCTCGGAGAACAAGTCTAAGATGGCCATGCTCAACCCGTCCGACTCCATCGTCGACTGGGTGCTCAAGACCGTGCCGACCATGGGCGCCGGCTGGTGCCCGCCGGGCATGCTGGGCATCGGCATCGGTGGCACCGCGGAGAAGGCCGCGGTGATGGCCAAGGAAGTCCTGATGGACGAGATCGACATCCACGAGCTGAAGGCCCGCGGCCCGCAGAACCGCATCGAGGAACTGCGCCTGGAACTGTTCGAGAAGGTCAACCAGCTAGGCATCGGCGCCCAGGGCCTGGGCGGCCTGACCACCGTGCTGGACGTGAAGATCAAGGACTACCCGACCCACGCCGCCTCGCTGCCGGTGTGCATGATCCCCAACTGCGCCGCCACCCGCCACGCCCACTTCATCCTCGACGGCTCCGGCCCGGCCGTCCTGGAGGCGCCGTCCCTGGACGCCTACCCGGAGATCGTCTGGGAAGCCGGCCCGTCCGCGCGCCGGGTGAACCTGGATACCGTGACCCCGGAAGAGGTGCAGAGCTGGAAACCGGGCGAGACCCTGCTGCTCAACGGCAAGATGCTCACCGGCCGCGACGCCGCCCACAAGCGCATGGTGGACATGCTCAACAAGGGCGAGCCGCTGCCGGTGGACCTCAAGGGCCGCTTCATCTACTACGTCGGGCCGGTCGACCCGGTGGGCGACGAAGTGGTCGGCCCCGCCGGCCCCACCACCGCCACCCGGATGGACAAGTTCACCCGGCAGATCCTCGAACAGACCGGCCTGCTGGGCATGATCGGCAAGTCCGAGCGCGGCCCCATCGCCATCGAGGCGATCCGCGACAACAAGGCCGTCTACCTGATGGCCGTGGGCGGCGCCGCTTACCTGGTGGCCCAGGCCATCAAGGCGTCGAAGACCCTGGCCTTCGCCGAACTAGGCATGGAAGCCATCTACGAGTTCGAGGTGAAGGACATGCCGGTGACCGTGGCCGTAGACACCCAGGGCGAGTCGGTGCACATCACCGGCCCGGCCATCTGGCAGAAGAAGATCGCCGAGAACCTGGCGGTGGAAGTGCAGTAACCGCCACGACCCGCGACACGAAAAAGCCCGGCCCTGCCGGGCTTTTTCATTTCCCCTTTCACGGCTGTCGCTCGGTTTGGGGTCGAAGACACGAACCGAAAAGCCGTCAGGCCGAAGACCGCAGTGCCCGGGCGAGGCGTTCAGCCAGACGGGCCAGGCCGTTTTCGTCAGCTAACCCAGAAATACAGCAGGCTGAGGTTGGCCAGGCTGATCAGGGCGAACAGCGCCCAGGCCAGGGCGGCCACCAGGCGACCGTTGGCGAAGGGGCCCATGAGCTGGCGGTCGCTGCTGAAGCGGATCAGCGGCCAGAGGGCGAACGGCAGTTGCAGGCTGAGCACTACCTGGCTCAGCACCAGCAGGCTGCCCACCGCCCGCTCGCCCAGCCAGAGCACGCCCACCAGGGCCGGCAGCAAGGCCAGGGCGCGGGTGATCAGGCGCCGCTGCCAGCAGGGGATCTTCGCCTGCAGGAAGCCTTCCATCACCACCTGCCCGGCGATGGTGCCGGTGAAGGTGGAACTCTGCCCGGACGCCAGCAGCGCGATGCCGAACAGCAGGCTGGCCAGGGTGCCGCCCACCAGGGGGTCCAGCAGGTGGTAGGCGTCCTGGATTTCCACCGTGTCCTGGTGGCCGCTGCCGTGGAAGGCCGCGGCCGCCAGGACGATGATCGAGCCGTTCACCAGCAGCGCGAGGGACAGCGAGGCCAGGGTGTCCAGCCGGGCGAAGCGGATCGCCGTGCGCCGGGCCTGCTCGGAGCCGTCGGAGACCCGGGTCTGTACCACCGAGGAATGCAGGTAGAGGTTATGGGGCATCACGGTGGCGCCGAGGATACCGATGGCCAGGTACAGCGGCTCCTGGCTGCTCAGCACCTCCCAGGAGGGTTTCAGGCCGGCGGCCACGTCCGGCCAGTGGGGTTTGACCAGCAACAGCTCGACGAAGAAGCAGCCGCCGATGGTGGCGATCAGCGCCAGCACGATGGCCTCCAGGCGGCGGAAGTTGGCCCCCTGCAGCACCAGCACCAGCAGGGTGTCGAAGGCCGTCAGCAGCACCCCAGTGGTGATGGACACCCCCAGCAGCAGGTGGAACGCCAGCGCCGCGCCCAGCACCTCCGCCAGGTCGGTGGCGACGATGGACAACTCCGCCAGCAGCCACAGCCCCCGCGCCACCCCGGGCCGGTAGCGCTCCCGGGACAGCTGCGCCAGGTCGCGGCCGCTGGCGATGCCCAGGCGCGAGCAGAGGTTCTGCAGGAGCATGCCGGCGAGGCTGGCGAACACCGCGACGAACAGCAACGCGTAGCCGAAGCGTGAGCCAGCCTCGATGGCCGTGGCCCAGTTGCCCGGGTCCATGTAGCCCACCGACACCAGCAGGCCGGGCCCGGCGTACAGCAGCAGCTTGCGCCAGAGGGGTGCGTTGGCGGGGATGGCGACGGTCTGGTTGACCGCCGACGGGCAGAACGGCGCCGTGGCGGTGGTGGGCAGCTTGAAGATCACGGGGCCCTGCGTCAGCGAAACGGAAGAGCCTCCAGCTTAGCCGGAGCGCGGCGGAAAAGCCTCACCGGGGCGACCGGCACCGGATGCCGTCTAGCCGTGCAGCGGCACCACCCGGGCCGGCACGCCGGCGCGGCGCTGGCCCAGGTAGCGGGTGCAGCTCACCCGCAGGAACGACGCGAAGTTCACCACCTCGCCGCGGTAGTCCATGACTTCGTCGTAGAGCTTGCCGATCAGCTGGTTGACGGTCATCCCGTCCACCTCGGCGATCTCCCGCAGGATGTCCCAGAACTGGTTCTCCAGGCGCAGCGTGGTGACCACCCCGCGCAGGCGCAGGGAGCGCGAGCGGGACTCGTAGAGGATCGGGTCGGCCTTGACGTACAGCTCGCACATGGGTGGCGCTCCGCAGCGGTGTGGAAGGGGCGGCGCCCGGCCGCCCCGTGGGCATCAGGGTTCGATGCGGGTGCCCAGCAGGCGCAGGAACGCCGCCAGCCAGGCGGGATGGGCCGGCCAGGCCGGGGCGCTGACCAGGTTGCCCTGGACGTGGGCCTGGTCCACCGGGATGTCCACGTACTCGCCGCCCGCCAGGCGCACTTCCGGCGCGCAGGCCGGGTAGGCGCTGCAGGCGCGGCCGCGCAACACGCCGGCGGCCGCCAGCAGCTGGGCGCCGTGGCAGACCGCGGCGATCGGCTTGCCGGCGGCGTCGAAGTCCCGCACCAGGGCCAGCACTGCCTCGTTCAGGCGCAGGTATTCCGGCGCGCGGCCACCGGGGATCACCAGGGCGTCGTAGTCCTCGGCGCGCACGCCGTCGAAGTCGTGGTTCAGGGCGAAGCGGTGGCCCGGCTTCTCGCTGTAGGTCTGCTCGCCCTCGAAGTCGTGGATGGCGGTGCGCACGGTGTCGCCGGCGCGCTTGTCCGGGCAGACGGCGTGGACGGTGTGCCCCACCATGCCCAGGGCCTGGAACGGCACCATGGTCTCGTAGTCCTCGACGTAGTCGCCCACCAGCATGAGAATCGTTTTCGCGGCCATCTTGGTCTCCTCGGGAAACGGGTGTCGCGGCAGTATCCGCCGCCGGCCGGCGGCGCGGGTAACAGCCCCCTACTACAGAGGCGGCTCAGCTGCGCCGGTTCAGCAGGTCCACCACCCAGCGGTCCAGTGAGCCCCACAGGCGCTGGTAGAAACGCTTGAGCAACGGCCGCGCGCGCCAGTCGGCCAGGGTGATCTCGCGGCTCAGGGCGAAGTCGTCGCCGAAGCAGTCGGCCACTGCGCCGGTCAGGGCCGGGTCCACCGCCTCCAGGTTCGCTTCCAGGTTGAAGCGCAGGTTCCAGTGGTCGAAGTTGCACGAGCCGAGGCTGACCCAATCGTCGGCCAGCACCATCTTCAAGTGCAGGAAGCGCGGCTGGTACTCGAAGATCCGCACCCCGGCCTTGAGCAGCCGCGGATAATAGCGCTGGCCGGCGAAGCGCACCGGCGCGTGGTCGGTGCGCCGGCTGGTGAGCAGCAGGCGCACGTCGACGCCCCGGCGGGCGGCGCGGATCAGCGCGCGGCGGACCTTCCAGCTGGGCAGGAAGTACGGCGTGGCCAGCCAGACCCGCTGGCGCGCCCGCTTCAGGCTGCGCATCAGCGACTGCACGATGTCCTGGTGCTGGCGCGCATCGGCGTAGGCGACCCGGCCCAGGCCCTGCCCCGCCGGCGGCCGCGGCGGCAGGTGCGCCAGGCCGGGGGCTTCCTCGGGTTTCCACGGGTGGCGGTCGAGGCTGGCCAGCCACTGCACGTTGAACAGCACCTGCCAGTGGGCCACCAGCGGCCCTTCCATCTCCACCATCACCTCGTGCCAGGCGCTGGCGTCCGCCGCCGGCTGCCAGAACTCGTCGGTGGAGCCGGCGCCGCCGACGAAGGCCACACGGTCGTCCACCACCAGCAGCTTGCGGTGGTCGCGGTACAGGTTGTTCAGGCCGCGCCGCCAGCGCACCGGGTTGTAGGCCTGCAGCTGCACCCCGGCGGCGGCCAGCCGGGCCCGCGGCGCAGTGCCCAGGCGCAGGCTGCCGAAGCCGTCGAACAGGCAGCGGACCTTCACCCCGCGCGCGGCGGCGGCGCACAGGGCGTCCGCCAGCGCCTCGCTGCACTGGCCGCTCTCCACCAGGTACAGCTCCAGGGCCACCTGCCGCTGGGCGCCGGCGATGGCCGCCAGCATGCGCGGGAAGAAGCGCGGACCGTCGACCAGCAGGGTGAAGCGGTTGCCGTCCTGCCAGGGGAAGATGCGGCCCATGGGCTCAGCGTTCTTCGAAGATCAGCACGGCGCTGACCGGCACCGACGGGCTGATGAGGGTCAGGCCGGCGCTCTCCCGCAGGCGCTCGAGGCCCGGCAGTAGGTCGAAGTCGGCCGCCTGCAGCACCAGGGGCGAGAGGGTCACAACCTGGAAGCGATGGTCGTCCAGGCGGGTCGCCAGCAGCTCCGCGATGAAGTGGTGGGTGCGCCCGTGCAGGGCCAGGGTCAGGGGCAGGCGCAGCTCCTGCTGGGCGCCGGGGGCGAGCCCGGTGATGGGACCGGGGTCGAGGCGCGCCGAGACGATCGCCTCGGGGTGGCGGGCCACCTCGAAGAGCATCTGCCGCAGGCGCTGGTCGCGCAGCGGGATGCCGGTGAGCACCGAGTCCAGCTGGATGCGCAGCTGCGCCTGGCCGGCCGCGTCGATCTTGCCGTGCAGGGTGAGGAAGCGGTGGACTTCGGAGAGGTTGCCCTGCTTGCTGGAGATGAACGACAGGCGCGACGATTCGTTGTCCAGGTACCAGTCGGCCTGGACCGGCAACGCCGCGCAGAGAAGCAGGAAAAAGGGATACAGCCGGGACATCGGGCCCTCGCGGGTGAAACGACAAGGGCGGAACGATAACCGCCCCGACCGCCCTTGCCCACCCTCGGCAGGCGCCTCAACGCGGCAGCTGGTAGTCCTCGGGGCCCATCAGGTCGAGGCCGCACTCGAGGTTCTCGATCCAGTCGAGGAATGCCCCGATCATCGCCGGCCCGACGAACGGCCGGCCGTGCTGCGGCACGATCATCGCCACGTCCATCTTGCGCACCATGGCCACCCACAGCCGGCAAACCTTGTTGCTGGCCATGTAGCGGCGGTGGAAGCCGGCCATGTGCGGCAGGTGCTCGGTGAAGTCGGCCACCGGCGTGGCGTCGTCCACCAGGGATGCGCCCATGTCCCCGGAGAAGAGAATCTTGCTGACGGGGTCGTAGAGCTGGAAGTTGCCCACCGAGTGAAGGAAATGCGCCGGCACCGCCTTGAGGGCGGAGCGACCCAGGGGAATGCTCTGGCCGCGGTCGGGCAGCGCAATGATGCGGTCGTAGGTGGAGATGCCGTGGCTGATGGCCAGGTAGCTGGCGGTGAGGTGCGGCAGGAAGCGCGCCCACAGCTTGGAGCAGATCACCTTGGCGCGGGTGTGCAGCAGCCACTTGTCCAGGGAGGCGATGATGTCCGGGTCCTGGTGGCTGGCGAAGATGTAGGTCAGCTCCTGCACGTTGATGTGCTTGGACAGCTCCAGGGACAACGGCGTGTAGGTCAGGTCGCCGCCCGGGTCCAGCAGCAGGTGCTGGTCGTGGTCGACGATCAGGAACTGGTTGGATTGCACGCCGTCGCCGCTGACCAGGTCATCGAACATGAGGCATTGATGGGTGCCGTTTTCGAACAGCACGATGGGTTCCCGGCGCATGGCGGCCCTCTCTGAAAATGCGCCGACGTTAACGGGGGCGGCGAGTTGCCGCACTGACCTGGATCAAGTCGGCGACCGCCCGGTCGCGCCGCTCAGCCGAGGCCGAGGGCCGTGCGGGCCTTGTCCAGGCGCCGGGCGCGGGCACTGCCGGCGAGCCCGAGGATGCCGCGGTCGCGTTGCCAGAGCGCCGACCAGGGCCCTGGGGTGCCGGCCAGGGCCGCCTCGAGGGGCTCGTGCAAGGCCTCGAACTGGGCGAACAGGCCGGCCAGCAACCAGTGGCCCGCGGCCGCCGACGGGCACTGCCGGGCGACCTCGGCGCAGCCCGCCAGCAGGCCGGCGAGGCGCAGGCGCAGCGCCTCCGGCCAGGCCTGGTCGAGGCCGATGCCGTACAGCCAGGCGCTTAGCGCCGCCAGCACGTGGAGGTCTTCCAGGGTGCGGAACGGCCGCGCGTAGTCGGCCCAGCCGTCGCCGGGCAGGCGCTCGCAGGGGGCGCCGTCCAGGTGCAGCCGGGCACGGCCGACATCGGGCACCAGGGGCAACGCCGGCAACGGTTCCAGGCGCACCCCGGGGTCGCCGTTGCCCACCACGCGCAGGGCCAGCCGCGGCGCCTCCCCGTCCGCCTCTTCCCGGGCCGCCACCAGCAGCCAGTCGGCCGCCCCGGCGGCGCTGACGAAGTCCTTGCGCCCCACCAGGCTCAAATGGTCGAGGCGGGTGCCCAGGTCGGCCGGGCGCAGGCTGCGGTTCTCGGTGATGCAGAAGGCCCCGGGGCTGGCCGGCGCCGACGGCCACAGGGCCCGCAGCGCGCCCTGGTAGCCGGCGAAGAACGCCAGCCCCGGCGTCGCCGCCAGGCGCCCGCCGAGGATCGCCAGGGCCAGGGGCTGCGGCGGCTCGTCGGCCCGGGCCAGCAACGCTGCGTACCAGTCGTCGAGGGCCGCCGGTTCCAGGCGTTGCAGGGGGCCGAGCAGGGTGTGCCAGGGCATGGGAAAGGTCCTCGTCGGGGCGGGCGGTCACTGTCACACAAGCATCACGGCGGCGTCACGGCGCTGACACCGGGTCGGCCTAGCCTCCAGCTTGCACAACGAGCCCGACCGACCGCAACCGGAACCGCGCCGGCCACTGGAGGCCCTCATGACCCAGATCGCCCTCACCCACGACGTCGCCCTTCGACCGGAAAAGCGCCCACGCCGCCTGCGCGCCGAGCGCCTGGAGGACATCGCCGCGCTGCGCGAGGCCCAGGCCCTGCGCTACCGGGTGTTCAGCCGGGAGTTCGACGCCCGCCTGCAGGGTGCCGAGTTCGGCCTCGACATGGACGACTACGATCCCCACTGCGCCCACATCGGCGTGCGCGACCTGGACAGCGGCGACCTGGTGGCCACCACCCGGCTGCTGGACCACCACGCCGCCGCCAGCCTCGGGCGCTTCTACAGCGAAGAGGAATTCAGCCTGCACGGGCTCGCCCACCTGCAGGGCCCGGTGCTGGAGATCGGCCGCACCTGCGTCGAGCCGGACTACCGCAACGGCGCCACCATTGCGGTGCTCTGGGGCGAATTGGCGGACGCCCTGAACCGTGGCGGCTACCGCTACCTCATGGGCTGCGCGAGCATCCCCATGCGCGACGGCGGCATCCAGGCCCAGGCGATCATGCAGCGCCTGCGGGAACGCCACCTGTGCACCGAGCACCTGCGCGCCGAGCCGAGGAACCCGCTGCCGGCGCTGCACCTGCCGGACAACCTCAGCGCCGAGCTGCCGCCGCTGCTCAAGGCCTACATGCGCCTGGGCGCGAAGATCTGCGGCGAACCCTGCTGGGACCCGGATTTCCAGGTGGCCGACGTGTTCATCCTGCTCAAGCGCGACGAGCTGTGCCCGCGCTACGCCCGGCACTTCAAGGCCGCGGTGTGAGGCGGCTACGGCGCGTACTGCGCCTGGCGCGGCTGCTGGCGGTGCTGGGGCTGGGGGTCGTCCTGGCCGTGGCGGTCGGCCCTCTGGAGCGCCTGGGCCGACCGCGCCAGGTGCGCCCACGCCTGACCCGCTGGTTCCTCGCGCGCCTGGCGGGCTGTCTGCCGTTCCGCGTACGGGTCCACGGCCAGCCTGGCGCCGAGCCGATGCTGTGGGTGGCCAACCACGTGTCCTGGACCGACATCCCGCTGCTGGGCGCGCTGGCGCCGCTGGCTTTCCTGTCCAAGGCCGAGGTGCGGGCCTGGCCCCTGGCCGGCTGGCTGGCCCAGTGCGGCGGCACGCTGTTCATCCGCCGCGGCGCCGGCGACAGCGGTCAGCTGGGCCGCCAGTTGGCGGCGCAGTTGCGCCGGGGACGGCCGCTGCTGGTGTTCCCGGAAGGCACCACCACCGACGGCCAGGCGCTGCGCCCGTTCCATGGGCGGCTGATGGCCTGCGCGGCGGATACCGGCTGCCGCGTGCAACCAGTGGCGATCCGCTACCGGCGCGCGGGTGCGCCGGACCCTCTGGCGCCCTTCATCGGCGATGACGACCTGGTGAGCCACCTGCTGCGGGTGTTCGACGCCGACCCTGGCGAGGTGGACATCCACCTGCTGCCGCCCCTGGCCGCCGCCGGGGTGCCGCGCAACCAGCTGGCGCGCCAGGCGCGCGCCGCCATCGCCGAAGCCCTGGGGCTGGCGCCCGTGCCCGTACCCGAGGAAGTCGCCGAGGCAGCCTGAACCGCCTCAGGCGTGGGGCACGGTGAGGATGTCGCAGGGGAATTCCCGCAGCAGCGCGGTGGCCACCGTGCCGAGCATCTTCTTCTTCAGGCTCAGGTGCCCGTGGGTGCCGATCACCAGCAGGTCCGGCTGCAGCTCCTGGCAATGGCGCCGCATCACGTCCAGCGGCGCCCCTTCCGTCACCCGCAGCCGCTCGCGGGGGAACAGCACTTCTTCCTCGGCGAGAAACCGCTGCAGCGCCTCCCGGGCGCGCCGCTCGGTCTCGGCGACGTGGGCATCCATCTTCGACGGCGCGACCCCGGCGTACTGCATGAAACCCTTGGCGAACGGCTCGAAGGCATACACCACGTGGGGCTCGTAGTGGGACGGCAGGCCCAGCTCGCGGCTGCGGCGCAGGGCCTGGGCGGAGGTGGGCGACAGGTCCAGGGCCAATAGCAGGCGGCGGTAGTCACGGTCCGCCGGGCCACCCACCCGCAGCACCGGCAGCCGCGCGCTGCGGATGATCCGCTCGCCGGTGGTGCCGATGAACAGCTCCCGCGCCGAACTGGGCCGGTGCGGGCCCAGCAGCACCAGGTCGGCGTCCAGCTCGGTGCCCATGTCGAGGATGCAGCGCTCGGCGTCGCCGGTGGCCACCGCCACCCGGGGGGTGCGCCCGCACAGCTCGCCCAGGCGGTCCACCCGCGCCAGCAGCATGTCGGTGATCTGCGCCACCTCCCGCTCCAGCAGGGGCTCCGGGTAGTCCTCGTCCACCACGTGCAACAGCGTCCAGTCGCAGCCGAAATCCCGGACCAGGCGCGCGGCGCGCAGGATCGCGCACTCCGAGCGAGCGGACAGGTCGGTGGCGACCAGCAACCTCTTCATCGATAAGCTCCTGACAGGCCTGGGAAAAGGCGGTCATTCCACCGCATGGGGCGGGGGCCGCCGTTGATGCAGATCAACCGCTGTCGCGCCTCGCGGGGGGCGCCCGGACGGCCGGTGGCGATTACCGCCCGCCGCGCCATGCCGGTATACTCGACCGCTTTCGATCAGCCGCCAGCAAGAATCCGCGCCCATGGACAAGACCTACCAGCCCCACGCCCTCGAGACCTCCTGGTACCAGACCTGGGAGAGCCGTGGCTACTTCGCTCCCCAGGGCTCCGGCGAGCCCTACACCATCATGATCCCGCCGCCGAACGTCACCGGCAGCCTGCACATGGGCCACGGCTTCAACAACGCCATCATGGACGCGCTGATCCGCTTCCGCCGCATGCAGGGCCGCAACACCCTGTGGCAGCCGGGCACCGACCACGCCGGCATCGCCACCCAGATGGTGGTGGAGCGCCAACTGGCCGCCCAGGGCGTCAGCCGCCACGACCTCGGCCGCGAGCAGTTCCTGAAGAAGGTCTGGGAATGGAAGGGCGAGTCCGGCGGCACCATCACCCGGCAGATCCGTCGCCTGGGCTCCTCGGTGGACTGGTCGCGGGAGCGCTTCACCATGGACGACGGCCTCTCCGAGGCGGTGAAGGAAGCCTTCGTTCGGCTGCACGAAGACGGCCTGATCTACCGCGGCAAGCGCCTGGTGAACTGGGACACCAAGCTGCACACCGCCATTTCCGACCTGGAAGTGGAGAGCCATGACGAGAAGGGCTCCCTCTGGCACCTGCGCTACCCGCTGGCGGACGGCGCCCGCACCGCGGACGGCAAGGACTACCTGGTGGTCGCCACCACCCGCCCGGAAACCATGCTGGGCGACGCCGCGGTGGCGGTGCACCCGGAGGACGAGCGCTACAAGGCGCTGATCGGCACCTTCGTCGAGCTGCCCCTGGTGGGCCGGCGCATCCCCATCGTCGGCGACGACTACTGCGACCCGTCGTTCGGCACCGGCTGCGTGAAGATCACCCCGGCCCACGACTTCAACGACTACGAAGTGGGCAAGCGCCATGCCCTGCCGCTGATCAACATCTTCGACAAGAACGCCGCGGTGCTGGCCAGCGCCCAGGTGTTCACCCTCGACGGCAGCGTCGACCACGCCCTGCAGGCGGGCATCCCGGCGGACTACGCCGGCCTCGACCGCTTCGAGGCGCGCACACGCATCGTCGCCGCCTTCGAGGCCGCCGGCCTGCTGGAGAAGATCGACGACCACGCCCTCAAGGTGCCCAAGGGCGACCGCTCCGGCACGATCATCGAGCCCTGGCTCACCGACCAGTGGTACGTCTCCACCCAGCCCCTGGCGGAGAAGGCCATCGCGGCGGTGGAGAGCGGCGAGATCCAGTTCGTGCCCAAGCAGTACGAGAACATGTACTTCAGCTGGATGCGCGACATCCAGGACTGGTGCATCAGCCGCCAGCTCTGGTGGGGCCACCGCATTCCGGCCTGGTACGACGAAGCGGGCAACGTCTACGTCGGCCGTGACGAGGCCGAGGTACGGCGCAAGCATGGCCTGGGCGAGGCGGCATTGCGCCAGGACGAGGACGTGCTGGACACCTGGTTCAGCTCCGGCCTGTGGACCTTCTCCACCCTCGGCTGGCCGCAGCAGACCGACCTGCTCAAGACCTTCCACCCCACCGACGTGCTGGTCACCGGCTTCGACATCATCTTCTTCTGGGTCGCCCGGATGATCATGCTGTCCACCCACCTGACCGGGCAGATCCCGTTCAAGACGGTCTACGTCCACGGCCTGATCCGCGACGGCCAGGGGCAGAAGATGTCCAAGTCCAAGGGCAACGTGCTGGACCCCCTGGACATCGTCGACGGCATCGACCTGGAATCCCTGGTGGCCAAGCGCACCAGCGGCATGATGCAGCCCAAGCTGGCCGAGAAGATCGCCAAGCAGACCCGCGCCGAATTCCCCGAGGGCATCGCCAGCTACGGCACCGACGCCCTGCGTTTCACCTTCCTGTCCCTGGCCACTACCGGCCGCGACGTGAAGTTCGACATGGGCCGGGTCGAGGGCTACCGCAACTTCTGCAACAAGCTGTGGAACGCCGCCAACTTCGTCATCGAGAACACCGACGGCCGGGACACCGGCGCCACGGGCGACGCCGCGGTGGAGCTGTCCGCCGTGGACCGCTGGATCCTCTCCGCCCTGCAGCGCTGCGAGCAGGACGTCACCCGCCACCTGGATGCCTTCCGCTTCGACCTGGCCACCCAGGCCCTCTACGAATTCGTCTGGGACGAATACTGCGCCTGGTACTTGGAGCTGGTGAAACCGGTGCTGTGGGACGACAACGCGCCCCTGGAACGCCAGCGCGGCACCCGCCGCACCCTGGTGCGGGTGCTGGAAGTCATCCTGCGCCTGGCGCACCCGTTCATGCCGTTCATCACCGAGGAAATCTGGCAGCGGATCAAGGCCCAGGCCGGGCAGCAGGGCGACACCCTGATGCTGCAACCCTGGCCGGTGGCCGACCAGGGCAAGGTGGATGCCGCCGCCGAAGGCGACATCGAGTGGGTGAAGACCTTCATGCTGGGGGTACGGCAGATCCGCGGTGAGATGAACATCTCCATGGCCAAGCGCATCGACGTGGTGCTGGGCAACGCCAGCGACGCCGACCGCCGGCGCCTGGGCAGCTTCGAGCCGCTGCTGGCCAAGCTGGCCAAGCTGGAGTCGGTGCGGGTGCTGGGCACCGGCGAGGACGCGCCCATGTCCGCCACCGCCCTGGTGGGCGACATGCAGGTGCTGGTGCCCATGGCCGGGCTGATCGACAAGGGCGCCGAGCTGGCGCGCCTGGACAAGGAGATCGCCCGCCTGGACGGCGAGGTCAAGCGGGTCGGCGGCAAGCTGGGCAACGAGGCCTTCGTCGCCAAGGCCCCCGCCGAGGTGATCGACAAGGAGCGCGCCAAGCTGCTGGAGGCCGAGCTGGCCTTGGGCAAGCTGGCCGAGCAGCGCGAGAAGATCGCCAACCTGTAAACGAAGAAGCCCCCTCCCGCGGGCTTTTTTCTGCACGGTGCCACCATGATCGAGCTGCGTTTTGAATCCACCCTGCCCACCACGCCGGACATCGCCTGGCGCTGGATCACCGACGTGCGCCACCTGCGGGAGGAAATGCGCCCCTGGCTGTGGATGAGCGTGCCCCGCGGCGTCCGCAACCTGGAGGACGTGCCGGTGGTGCCGGGGCAGCCCGTGTTCACCAGTTGGCTGTGGCTGCTGGGCCTGCTGCCCCTGGGGACCTCGCGGCTGACGCTGCTGGCGATGGACGCCCGCCAGGGCTTCGTCGAACAGTCGCCCATGACCGGCATGCGCCTGTGGCGCCATGCCCGCCACCTGGAGCCGGTGGCGGACGGCGTGCGCCTGGTGGACCGACTCAGCGTCGAGCCGCGGCTGCCGGCTCCCCTGGTGAGGCTGTTCCTGCGCCTGCTGTTCGCCAGCCGCCACCGGACTCTGCGCCGCCGCGCGGCCCGCTGCGCCAGCCGCGGCTGAACTCGCGCGCGGGCGCCCAGCCGCTCACGGTCGACGACGCCCGGTCAACGCAGGCCAGCCGCTGGGGCGATCGCCCGAACGAACCAGGCCCGCCGGCGGCGGGCCTGGTTTCCTGTCAGCCGAAAGACACCGCGCCGCGGGCCACCGGAGCCGGTCGCCCGTCGCTAAGCCGCTTGCGGGTGGCCATCCGCAGCTAGCCGCCCGCAGCTGGCCGCCTGCAGCTGGCCGCCGGCCTCATTCGATACGGATCGTCCGCAGCGCGACGCCCAGCATGCGCTCGTCGGCGACGTTGGGCGCGCGGGCGTCCGGGGTCAGGATGCGCACCACGTTGCGGCCTTCCCGGTAGGGCACGTGCTGCAGGTCGATGCGCTGCTCGCCGTCGACCGAGCCGCTGAAGACCCGGATATCGTTGAGCCACAGCTCGACGGCCTGCTGCCCGAGGGCCGTCAGTTCCAGGCCCAGCTCGCCCTTCAGGGCCGCTACGTCCTGCACCCCGAAGGCCAGTTCCGACGCCGTGCCCAGGGTCCAGCGGTGGGTGGGTTCCGGGGTGGACCAGTTCTGGAAACTCAGGCGCGGGTCGGCGAAGCCCAGGGTGCCCGACACCGCCGCCTCGCCCCCGCCCAGGGGCAGGTCCACGGCGAAGCCGTCGTTGCACTGGGGGAAGCGCACGGTGGGGTTGAACATGGGGCAGGCCAGCACCCGGTAGGCGCCCTCGCCCACGGCCGCCAGGGGCACATCGACGGTGACGGTCTCGCCCTGGGCGAGCGGCCGGTCCAGGGGGAGGAAGACATGGCGCATGTCGGCCCCGGCGTTATCCACCACGCTCACCTGCCAGCCCACGGTGTGCGGGTCGTCGATCAGCCGGGTCCAGCTCTCGGCGCCGGTCTTTTTCAGCCGCAGGCGCAGGCTGGAGCGGTCGGCGCTCAGTTGCCCGTCGGCCTCGAAGGCGAACCGCCCCTCGCCCGCCGGCCGCGGCGTGGCTCGGCGCACGAACAGGTGGGGGATGTACGAGGCCGGGTCGAGGTCGTACCAGCGCTGGAAGGCCTGGGTGTAGAACAACAGCTGGCTGCCGCGGAAGTCCGGCGAGGGCAGCACCTCGTCGGTGGACGGCTCCCGGTAGGTGTGCAGCTGGATGACCCGGGGCGCCAGGGACAGCACGTAGTCGTTGTCCCACTTCTGCATGAAGCCGCCTGGCAGCTGGGAAATGTGCCGGTTGTTCAGGCCCACCATGTCGATGGTCGGCAGGCCGGAGTAATAGGGGATGGCGCCGGCGTCCACCACGGCGATACGGCTGTCGGGCGGCAGCGCCATCTCGGCGATGCGCTTGCCCATGACCACGTCCCACTCGGTGGCCATCCGCTCGGTGCGGGCCTCGGCGTACAGCTGGGTGGAGAGCCAGAGGGAATAGCCGACGAACGCCACGGCCAGCAGGCCGGCGGCCCGCGGCAACCCGGTCAGGGCCAGGGCACAGATGCCGATCATCAGCGGCGCCACCGGCATCAGGAAGCGGTAGCCGATCATCCAGTCGCCGCCCACCAGCAGGTTGAACGCGAGGTACCCGCCGACGTGGATGAAGACGATCCAGGCCCACCAGCCCGGGTTACCGCCCCGGCGCAGCAGCAGTGCGGTGGCCGCCAGGTAGGGCAGCAGCAGGTAGCCGTAGTCGGTGGCGAAGCGGGTCACGTAGCGCAGGCCTTCGGCGACCTGGGTGGCGAGGTCGCCGGTCTTCGCCGACACCGTGGTGGGCAGCAGCTCGCCGAACAGCCGGTAGCGCCAGAGCAGCAGCAGGCCCAGCACCCCGGCGAACACCAGGGCCGCCGCCAGCAGCCCGCGCGCGGACACCGGGCGCCCCCGCAGTGCGCGGCTGGCGGCGTACACCAGGAGCGCGCCGAAGAACGCCCCGCCCTCCGGGCGGGTCAGCGCCAGGCCGCCGAAGACCAGGCCGGCCAGCGCGAAGTGGCGCACCCGGCCGGTCTCGCCAGCCAGGAAGCAGGCGTAGCAGCTGGCCACCAGCAGCAGGGCGAAGAAGATCCCCTCCATGGCGGCGGGCGCCCACAGCGCCAGCAGCGGGAAGGCCACGAACATCGCCAGCAGGGCCAGGCGCGGCCCCGCCTGGACGCTGCCCTCGAAGCGCCGGTGGAGATGCAGCAGCAGGGCCGCCGTCGCCAGGTAGCTGGCCAGGCCCAGGGCCTTGGCCGCCTGCAGCGGCTCCGCGCCGCACCGGGCGAGCAGGGCGCTGAGCCAGGTCCAGCTGACGCTGGAGAACCCTTCGACCCGTTCGCCGTTGAAGGTCATCCCGTTCCCGGCCACCCAGTTCTTCACGTAGACCGCGTAGATGAAGGCGTCGTCCGGCTGGTAGAACCAGTAGAGGGCGACGTGCAGGAGGCCGAGGGCGAACAGGGCAGCCAGCCCCAGGCAGGTAGCGTTGCGCGCAGAAAGCATGAGGGTTCCTTGTATATCCCAGCGGGCGTCCGGTGCCGGAGCGGCTGACCTCTCAGGGGCCGGCATTTCGATCGGACGGGCGACCTTATACCAGATGACGCCGGGCGCCTGGGCCCGCCCGGGCTGGCCACGCCGGCCGTGGCTGCTATCCTCCCGGCCCGATGGCCGTGCCGCGGCGCCCCGGAGGATTCCCATGGAAATCAGCAAGACCCGCACCAGTTTCTACCGCCGCCTCTACGTCGCCTGGCTGATCGACAGCGGCGGCGCCGCCACCGTCCCCGCCTTGATGGACGCCACCGGGATGCCCCGGCGCACCGCCCAGGACACCCTGGCCGCCCTCGCCGAGCTGGACATCGACTGCCGCTTCGAGCAGGACGCCGGCGCCCGCAACAACGCCGGCCACTACCGCATCCACGACTGGGGCCCCATCGACCGCGCCTGGGTCGCCGCGCAGTTGCCGCGCATCAAGGACACGCTGGGCTATCCGTGACAGCCTGGGCTACCGTTGACGCCCCGAGGACCCGATGAACCCGCAACTGATCTGGGTATTGACGCTGCTGGCCGTGGCGGTGGCGCTGTTCGCCGCCAACCGGCCGCGCATGGACGTGGTGGCGGTGCTGGTGATGGTGATCCTGCCGCTGTCCGGGGTGATCGACGTGCAGGACGCCCTGGCCGGCTTCAGCGACCCCAGCGTGGTGCTGATCGCCGCGCTGTTCGTGATCGGCGAGGGGCTGGTGCGCACCGGCGTGGCCTTCCGCCTCGGCGGCTGGCTGGCGCGCCGCGCCGGCAGCAGCGAGACCCGGCTGCTGGTGCTGCTGATGCTGGCGGCCGCCGGCCTCGGCTCGGTGATGAGTTCCACCGGGGTGGTGGCGATTTTCATCCCGGTGGTGCTGAGCATCGCCTCGCGCCTGCGGGTGTCGCCGCGCCGGCTGATGATGCCGCTCTCGGTGGCGGGGCTGATCAGCGGCATGCTGACCCTGGTGGCCACCGCGCCGAACCTGGTGGTGCACAGCGAGCTGCGCCGCGCCGGCTACGACGGCCTGGGCTTCTTCAGCCTGACCCCGTTCGGCCTGGCGATCCTGCTGCTGGGGGTCGTCTACATGCTGCTCACCCGGCGCTGGCTGAGCAGCCCGCCGGCCGGCGCGGACGCTTTGCGCAGCCGCCGCACCCTGCTCGACCTGGTGCGCGACTACCACCTGGCCGGCCGCGAGCGGCGCCTGCGGGTGCGCGACGACTCGCCCCTGATCGGCCGGCCGCTGCAGGAGCTGCACCTGCGCACCCTGCACGGCGCCAACGTGGTGGGCATCGAGCGCCAGTACCGCTTCGGCCGCGAGGTGCTCAGCCCCGGCGCCAGCACCGAGATCAAGGCCGGCGACGTGCTGCTGCTGGACGTCTTCGCCCCGCTGGAAGACCCCCATGCCCTCTGCGAGCGCCTGGGCCTCGACCCACGGCGCCTGCGCGGCAGCTTCTTCACCGACCAGTCCCGGGAAGTGGGCATGGCCGAGGTCACCCTGCCGCCGGACTCCACGCTGATCGGCAAGACCCTGCTGGAACTGGCCTTCCGCAGCCAGTACGGGCTCAACGTGATCGGCCTGCGTCGCGAACGGGAGCCACTGCAGGACAACCTGGTGGAGGAGCGCCTGCGCTTCGCCGACACCCTGCTGGTGATCGGCCCGTGGAAGGCCATCCGCCAGTTGCAGACCCAGCAGCGGGACTTCCTGGTGCTGAGTCTGCCGGCGGAGATCGACGAGGTGGCGCCGGCCGCCAGCCAGGCGCCCTTCGCCCTGCTGGCCCTGGGGCTGATGGTGGTGCTGATGATCGGCGGCTGGGTGCCCAACGTGCTGGCGGCGCTGATCGCCTGCCTGGCCATGGGCGCGTTCCGCTGCCTCGACATGGACAGCGCCTACCGCTCGATCCACTGGCAGAGCCTGATCCTCATCGTCGGCATGCTGCCCTTCGCCCTGGCGCTGCAGAAGACCGGCGGCATCGAGCTGGCGGTGCAGGCCCTGGTGGGCCTGGTGGGGGACGCCGGCCCCTACGCGATCCTCGCCAGCCTGTTCACCCTCACCGCGCTGATTGGCCTGTTCGTCTCCAACACCGCCACGGCGGTGCTGATGGCGCCGGTGGCGATCGCCACCGCCGAGCAGATCGGCGCCTCGCCCTACCCCTTCGCCCTCACCGTGGCCCTGGCCTCCTCGGCCGCCTTCATGACCCCAGTGTCGTCGCCGGTGAACACCCTGGTGCTGGGCCCCGGCCAGTACCGCTTCGGCGACTTCGTCAAGGTGGGGGTGCCGTTCACCCTGCTGGTGATGGTGGTGACCGTGCTGATGGTGCCCTGGCTGTTCCCGCTGTAGCGCCGCGGGCGGCTGTGGGAGAATGCGCGCCCCGTTGCCAGGAGCGCCCGCCATGTCCCGCCCCCGCGGCCGAACCCCGCGCGCCACGCCGCCCGCCGCGCCCGCCTCCCGGGAGGCGGCGCTGCACCCGCGCAACCGCCACCAGGGCCGCTACGACTTCCCGGCGCTGATCGCCGGCAGTCCGGAACTGGCGGCCTACGTGATCCTCAACCCTTACGGCAAGCGCAGCATCGACTTCGCCGACCCGCAGGCGGTGAAGGTCTTCAACCGCGCCCTGCTGCGCCATTACTACGGCATCCGCCACTGGGACATCCCGCCCGGCTACCTGTGCCCGCCGATCCCCGGCCGCGCCGACTACCTCCACGGCCTCGCCGACCTGCTGGGCGAGGACGCCGGCGCCACCGGCATCCCCCGCGGGCCCGGGGTGCGGGTGCTGGACATCGGTGTCGGCGCCAACTGCATCTACCCGCTGATCGGCCACTGCGACTACGGCTGGCGCTTCGTCGGCGCCGACATCGACCCCCAGGCCCTGGACGCGGCCCGCGCCCTGGTGGCCGCCAACGGCCTGGGCGATGCCATCGCCCTGCGCCGCCAGGCACGCCCCGAGCGGCTCTTCGACGGCGTGCTGGAGGCCGGCGATCGCTTCGACCTGACCCTCTGCAACCCGCCGTTCCACGCGTCCCTCGACGAGGCCACCCGCGGCAGCCAGCGCAAGTGGCGCAACCTGGGCAAGCTCGACCCCAGCCGGCGCCTGCCGGTGCTGAACTTCGGCGGCCAGGGCGCCGAACTCTGGTGCGAGGGCGGCGAGGCGGGCTTCCTGCAACGGATGGTGGCCGAGAGCAGGGCGTTCGCCGGGCAGGTGCTGTGGTTCAGCAGCCTGGTCTCCAAGGCCGCCAACGTCGCCGGCATGCAGGCCCACCTGCGCCGGGTCGACGCCTGTGAGGTGCGCACCGTGGCCATGGCCCAGGGCCAGAAGCAGAGCCGCTTCATCGCCTGGAGCTTCCACGACGCCACGGCACGGGCCGCCTGGCACGCCGGACGCACGGCGGACTGAAAGGGGATCACGGGCCCGGCAGAAGGCGGATGACGCCGCCAGGGGCTCGGCTGATGGCCTGCGCGGCCCGGCCTGCGCAGCCCGACCTGTGCGACCCGACCTGCACAGCGCGCGGCCAACCGGGAAATGTCTGCTTCGTACCCCGGCGAAGGGCGGGCAGCCTGCCTTCCGAACCCGGCCGATCAGCCTCCGCCGCTGACGGCTCCACCCATGCCCGAGCCCAGTCACTTGGGACGCCTGGGCAAGCCAGGCCGGATCAGCGACGACGCGCCCGTCGGCCCGCGGGCTCCTAGGTTCTGTACGAAAAGTAGTCGAGCGAAGGTCAGGCAAGGCAAAAACAGGCGAAGAAGCGCAGTTTACGTGCTGTAAATGAGCATTCTGAGCCTGTTTTTTAACGCAGCATCACCGAGCGCAGGCACGTTTCGTACAGAACCTAAGGGGCGTCCGGCGTTTCCCGTTCCAGCAGGAGCCGCTTGCGCTCCACGCCCCAGCGATAGCCCGACAGGCCGCCGTCGCTGCGCACCACCCGGTGGCAGGGGATCGCCACCGCCAGGCGGTTCGCCCCGCAGGCCTGGGCCACCGCCCTTACCGCCCGCGGCGAGCCGATGCAGGCGGCCACCTCGGCGTAGCTCAGGGTGCGGCCCGCAGGAATCTCCCGCAGCGCCTGCCAGACCCGCTGCTGGAACGCGGTGCCGCGGATGTCCAGGGGCAGCGCCAGGCCCAGTGCCGGCGCCTCGACGAAGCCCACCACCTGGGCCACCAGGCGCTCGAAGTCCGCCTCGCCGCCACGCAGGTCGGCCCGGGGAAAGCTGTCCTGCAACTCCCGCAGCAGCGCTTCCGGGTCGTCCCCCAGAAGGATCGCGCAAACACCCCGCTCGCTGCGCGCCACCAGGATCGCGCCCAGGGCGCACTCGCCCAGGGCGAAGTGGATCACTGCGTCGCGTCCGCCGGCCCGGTAGGCGCTGGGGGTCATCCCCAGCATGCCGTCGGAGGCCTCGTAGAAGCGCCCGCTGGAGGCGAAACCCGCGGCGTACAGGGCGTCGGTCACCGTGGCGCCCTCCTCCAGGCCCTCGCGCACCGCCCGCGCCCGCCGGGCCTCGGCGTAGCCCCGCGGCGTGAGGCCGGTCAGGGCCTTGAACACCCGGTGGAAATGCCAAGGGCTGAGCCCGGCGCGGTCGGCCAGGGCCTGCAGGGAGGGCGGCTGCTCGGCGGCCTCGATCCAGCGGCAGGCCGCCGCCACGGTGCTCGCCCACTGCGCGTCGATGGCGCTGCGGTCCGCCGCCACCCGCCGGCTCGGCCGGTAACCGGCGGCCTCGGCCTGGGCGGGCGTGTCGAAGAACTCCACATTCTCCCGCCGTGGCAGGCGCGTCGCGGCGCTGGGCCGGGCGTACACCCGGGTGGTGCGCACGCCATAGACGAAACGCCCGTCGGCGGCCGGGTCGCGGCGCAGCAGGGCCTGCCAGCGGGGGTCGTCGTCGGCGACGGGGAAGCGGGAAGGGTCGGTGTCCATGGCAGTCTCCGATTGGAACGGTGCCAGCGTACCCGCCGGCGCCGGGGCTCGCACTCCGCCGCTTGCGGCCGAATTCCTCAGCCCGCCGGCACCCGCCAGAGGTACCAGGCGGCGGCGGTGCGATGGGGACTCCAGGCCAGGCCCAGCTGCGCCAGCTGGCGCGGCTTCGGCTGCTCCGCCAGGCCCTTGAGCCGACGGTAGCCTTCGCGCACGCCGAAGTCGTCCACCGGCAGCACATCCGGCCGCGCCAGGCTGTAGATCAGCAGCATCTCCACGGTCCAGCGGCCCACCCCGCGCAGCGGCAGCAGTCGCCGCACCAGGGTTTCGTCGTCCAGGGCCAGAGCGTCCTTCAGAGCGGGCACCGTGCCTGCCAGGGTCGCCTCGGCGATGCCCTGCATGGCCAGCACCTTGCCGGCGGAAAAGCCGCAGCCGCGCAACGCCTCGGGGCCGACGGCCAGCAGCAGCCGCGGCGTCGGGAACGTGCCGTCCGGGGACAGCGCCAGCAGCCGGGCGAGCATGGCGTCGCCGGCCCGCGCGTGCAGCTGCTGGTAGGCGATGGCGCGCACCAGCGCCTCGTAGGGCTCGCGGTCCGGCCGGGGGCGGTGGGCGCAGGGCCCCACCCGGGCCACCAGCCGTGCCCAGTCCTCGTCCAGCCCGGCGAGGAAGGCCTCCGCGGCCTGCGGCGCCGGGGCGCTCATGCCGACCCCACCGCGTAGCGCCGGTCCAGGCGGCTATGGCCCAGGCCGGCGGTCTTGTAGACATTCAGCTGCACCGGCACCCGCTCCTTGAGGGCCTCGATGTGGCTGATGATGCCGATGGTCTTGCCGCTGGCGTTGAGGGCATCCAGGGCGTCCAGGGCGATATCGAGGGTCTCGCCGTCCAGGGTGCCGAAGCCCTCGTCGAGGAACAGTGAGTCGATGCTGGCCTTGTGGCTGACCAGGTCCGACAGGGCCAGCGCCAGGGCCAGGCTGACCAGGAAGCTCTCGCCGCCGGAGAGGGTGCGGGTGTCCCGGGCCACGTCGCCCTGCCAGGTGTCCACCACCTCCAGTTCCAGGTCGCCGCCGCCCCTGCGCGCCAGCTGGTAGCGGCCGTGCAGGCGCTCCAGGCGGCGGTTGGCCAGGTGCACCAGGTGGTCGAGGGTCAGGCCCTGGGCGAACTTGCGGTACTTGGCGCCGTCGGCCGAGCCGATCAGGCCGTTGAGCTGGTTCCAGCGGGCGTGCTCCGCCTGCTGCCCGGCGATGGCGGCGAACAGCGCCTGCTGGTTCTGCCGCCGCGCGTCGTCCGCCTGCAACTGGGCGCGGATTTCCCCCTGGCGCTGGGACAAGGCCCGGGCCTCGGCCTGCAAGGCCTGCAGGCGCTCGTCCAGTTGCTCGTCGGACAGGGACGTGCGGGGCGCCGCGGCCAGCGCCGCCAGCGCCTGCTCCGCGGCCGCGCGCAGGGCCTGGGCGTCGCCCAGGGCGCGCTGCAGGGCCTCCCTGCGCGCCTGCAACGCGGCGCGCTCGGCCTCGTCCAGGCAGGCGGCGAGGAATGCCCCTTCGTCGGCGAACGGGCTGACGGCCAGGGCCTCATCCCAGGCGTGGGTCGCCGCCCGGGCCTCCTCCTGCTGGCGCTCCAGCAGGCGCGCCAGGGCCCCCTGCTCGCCCTGCACCTGTTCGCCGCGCCGCTGGGCCGCGTCGAGCCGGGCCTCGGCGTCGGACAGGGCGCGCTCCAGCGCCTGGACGTCCGCCGGGTCCTCCACCGTCCCGGCCGGGGCCACGCCGTCCCCCCGGGCGCTCCAGGACTCGGCGCGCTGGTTGGCTGCCCGCGACTCGGCCTCCAGCCGCACCTGCTGCTCGGCCAGGGCCTGGACCCGCGTCCGCGCCCCTTGCCAGGCTTCCACCTCCGCCTCCCGCTGGCGCAGCCAGGCCTCGCCCTCGTCCGGCAGGGCGTGACCCAGCTCCGCCAGCTCCCTCGCCAGGTCGCCCTCCAGGGAACGCTGGCGGTCGTCCGTGGCCTGCACCCGCTGAGCCAGTGCGTCCAGCCCGTCCTGGGCCCGCACACGGGCATTGTCGGCCGCCGTCACGGCCGCCGCGGCCTCGGCCTCGGCAGCCGTGGCCACCTGCACAGCGCCGCGTGCGTCGTCCAGCCCGGCCTTGAGGGCATCGAGGCGCGCCAGGGTCGCCTGCGCCGCCGCCAGCGCCTGGCCTTGCTGCGCCCGTTGCCGCGCCACCTCGTCGTCGTCCGCGGAGGCCAGGCCCAGCGCCCGCGCCTCCTGCTCCAGGCTGTCCAGCAGGGCGGCCTGCTGCCGCTGCCCGTCCTCCTGCTGCGCCGCGAGCTGCCGGACCTGCTCGTCCAGGCGTTCCACCTCGCCCTTGAGGTCCTGGCCGCGCTCGTTCAGGCGCTCCAGCTCCGCCCGGGCCGCCGCCAGGGCGCGTTGTGTCTCGGAGACGTCCAGGGCCTGGTAGGCGGCGATGGCCGGGTGTTCGTGGGCGCCGCACAACGGGCAGGCTTCGCCGGGCTGGAGCTGCGCCCGGTAGGCCTCCAGGGCCTGGATGCGTTGCTCCTGCTGCAACAGGGTGTCCTTGTCGCGGACCTGCTGCTGCACCGTGCGGTAGCGTTCCCGCAGGGCGGCCAGCTCGGCGTGCGTGTCGGCCTGCTGGCGGGTGCGCTCGGCCAGGGCCTCGGTCCAGCGGGCCAGCTGCTCCTCCCGTTCGCGGCGCTGCGCGGCCAGCGCCTGCAGCCGCTCCAGGCCGCGGCCGCGGTCGTGCAGGCGCTGCCAGTCGGCGCGCCAGTCGGCCTCGCCGCGTTCCCCCAGGGTTTCCCGCCACTGCCGTTGCAGGTCGGCCTCGGCCTGGCGTGCCGATGCCATCGCAGCGTGGGCGTGGTCCAGGACGACCTGCCGGGCCGCCAGGTCGTCGCCGGCCCATGCCAGCGCCTCGGCCCCCTCGCGCTGGCGGGCCTGGAGATCGGCCATCTCCAGGCGATTGGCCGCGCGGGCGGCGAAGCGGCTGCGCCAGTCGCTCAGGCGCTCCAGCAACACCCCCAGGTGGGCCTGGCCGGCCACTTGCCGCGCCAGCGCCTCGCGCTGATGCGCCACCGCCTGGGCCGCGGCCTGGTGGGCGGCGGCGAGCTGGCGGGCGGCCCCTTGCGCGTGCCCCAGGTGCCGACGCGCGGCCTCGGTGATCTGCTCGTGCTCCAGGCGCACCCCGGCCAGGGTCTGCTGGGTGGCCACCAACTCCCGCCCGGCGGCCTGATGCGCCCGGTGCAGCGGCTGCAGGCGCGCCGCCGGCTCGCTGGCGGCCAGCCGCTGCAGGTCGTCGGCAGCCTCGGCCAGGGCCTGGCGGGCGCGCTGCTCGTCCTCCGTGGCGGCGCGCTGCCGCGCTTCGCCGGCGGCCAGGGCCGTGCGCCACTGACGCTGGGCGGTGGCGTCCTCCAACTGCTGGCGAAGCTCCGCGTCGTGCTGCTCCAGGCGCGCGCCTTCCTCGGCCAGGGCCTGGCGCTGGGCGTCGTCCAGCAGCTCTACCCCCTCGGCCCGGGCGCGCAGGTGGTCCAGGGCCTCGCGCACCTCGCGGGCCCGCTCGAATACCCGCTGGGAAAGCCGGCCGTAGATGTCGGTGCCGGTGAGCTGCTCCAGCAGCTCCGCGCGGCTGCGGGCGTCGGCCTCCAGGAAGGCGGCGAAACCGCCCTGGGCCAGCAGCATGGAGCGGGTGAAGCGGTCGAAATCCAGCCCGGTGAGGCGTTCCACTTCGCGGGGTTTGTCGCTCAGGCGGTCGCAGATGATCCGCCCGTCCAGGTGGGCCAGCTCGGCCTTGGCCGGCTGCAGTGCGCCGTCGGCCCGGTCGCGGGCGCGGCGTTGGCTCCAGAAGGCGCGGTAGCCCTCCCCGCGCACCTCGAATTCCACCTCCGCCAGGCAGTCGGCGCAGTGCCGGGTCATCAGCTCGTTGCTGCTGGCGGACAGCGCGCCCATGCGCGGCGTGCGGTGGTAGAGGGCCAGGCAGATGGCATCCAGCAGGGTGGTCTTGCCGGCCCCGGTGGGGCCGGTGATGGCGAACAGGCCGTTGTCGCGGAACGGTTCGGCGGTGAAGTCGATCTTCCACTCGCCTTTCAGGGCGTTGAGGTTCTTCAGGCGCAGACTGAGGATTTTCATGGGGTCACCGGAGGGGCCAGGGGGCGATTCTGGCATCCGCAGCCCGTCGCTGCGAACCCGGAGCGGGGAAACCTGCGGAGGCGGCGTGCGTTCGAAGGTCCATCGCCAAGGGGAATCCCGCCATGACCGATAGCCTGTGGAACCAGACCCTGGCCGATTTCCGCGACGCCCTGGGCGCGGACCGGCCCACCCCCAGCTGCGGCGCCGCCAGCGCGGTGAGCGCCAGCCTGGGCATGGCCCTGGTGGGGATGGCCGTGCGCATCACCCTCGCCGATGCAACGGAGGCTGACCGGCTACCGCTGCAGGACCTGCTGAGCCGCTGCGATACCCTGACCGAATCCCTGGGGCAGCAGGCGGACGCCGACGTGCGGGCCTTCGACGCTTACCTGGCCAGCGACAAGGAGCATCCCGAAGGCCCGGCGCCGGAGGCGCTCCGGCAGGCACTGGCCGTGCCCCTGGCCAGCGCCCGGCTCTGCCACCAGGGGCTGGAGGCGGCCCGGGCCGCCTTGCCCCTGTGCAAGCCCGGCCTGCGCAGCGACGTGGTGGCGGGCGCCGGGCTGCTGCATGCCGCGCTGGGCGCGGTACTGCTCAACCTGGACGCCAACCTGGACGCGCGCACGGCCGCGGAAGAACGCGCTGCCCTGGAGCAGGCCCGGGACACCCTGCAGGCCGACGCGGATGCCCTGCTGCAGGCGATCCGCGCCGGCTGAACGTCAGGGCCGGAAGACCGCCCGCATGCAGCTGTCCTGCTTGTCCTTGAACAACCCGTAGCCGGCCGGGGCGTCCTCCAGGCTCATGGGGTGGGTCAGCAGGTAGGAGGGGTCCAGTTCGCCCTTGCGGATGTGCTCGAACAGCCGCTCGGCATAGCGCTGGCCGGGCTGCTGGCCGGAGCGCAGGGTCAGCGCCTTGTTGACGATGGCGCCCATGGGGAACTTGTCCAGCACGCCGCCGTAAACGCCGATCACCGACACCGTGCCGCCCTTGCGGCAGGCGCGGATCGCCTGGCGCAGCACCGAGCCTCGTTCGGTGTGCAGGCGCAGCATCTGCTTGGTGCGGTCGTAGAGGTAGTCCGGCTGGGTGCCGTGGGCTTCCATGCCGACGCAGTCGATGCAACGGTCCGGGCCGCGGCCGCCGGTGAATTCCAGCAGCGCCTCGTGGACGTTGGTGGTCTCGTAGTTCAGCACCACTGCGCCGGCCTTGCGCTCGGCCAGGTCCAGGCGGTCGGGGAAGCGGTCGATGGCGATGACCCGCTCCGCGCCCAGCAGGTAGGCGCTGCGGATCGCCATCTGCCCGACCCCGCCGCAGCCCCACACCGCCACCGTGTCGCCGGGCTGGATACCGGCCAGGTCGGCGGCGAAGTAGCCGGTGGGCGCGGCATCGGAAACGAACACCGCCTGCTCGTCGCGCACCCCGTCGGGCACCTTGAACAGGTTGACGTCGGCATAGGGCACCCGCACGTAGGTGGCGTGGCTGCCGGCGTAGCCGCCGAAGGCGTGGCTGTAGCCGATGATCCCGCAGCACGGCTGGCCGTAGGCCAGGTCGGTGGCCTCCGGGTTGGGGTTGGAGTTGTCGCAGCAGGAGAAATCGCTGCGCTTGCAGTGCTCGCAGTCGCCGCAGCCGATGATGGAGATGCTGATCACCCGGTCGCCCTTGGCGAAGCCCTTGATGGCCGAACCCACCTCCACCACCTCGCCGAGGAATTCGTGGCCGATGATGTCGCCGGGCTTCATCGCCGGCACGTAGCCGCCCAACAGGTGCAGGTCGGAGCCGCAGACCGAGGACAGGGTCACCCGCAGGATCACGTCCCGGGGGTTGAGGATGGCGGGGTCCGGGACGGTGTCCACCTGCAGTTTATTGGGGGCCTGCCAGGTCAACGCTCTCATGCCGTGCCCTCCCCGTTCGCCAGGGTCGCCGAGGCTTGGCCAGCATCGGTTCGCTCAGCAGAGGGGCGACCAGACGAGGCGGCACTGTCTGCCGAGGTCCGGCCTGCGGAGGGGCGCTCGTCCTTGTCGGCAGCCTGGGCAGCGATGGCCGGGCGTTCGCCGGCGGTGGGGATCTCGCCGGTTTCCAGGTACTGCTTGAGACGCCGCAGCTCGCGTATCAATACCGTGCCGGTGACCCGCCCGAACAGCGATGCGGCGGCGTAGCCGACCCGCCCCGCCGGCGGCTCGCAGGCCAGCAGCACGCGCAGCTCGGTGCCGCGGCCATGGGGCGCGTCGGCGAAGCTCAGGGTGCAGCGGTGGGGCAACCAGCGGGCGTCCTCGGTCATCCACACCAGGCGCTCGTCGTCGCGGCACTCCTCGCGCTTCAGGGTCAGGTCGAAGGTCTTGCCCAGGGGCGCGCCGAAGGTCCAGCGGGAGCGGCCATCCTCCAGCGCCTCGATGCGCTCCACGCCGCCCAGGGCCTCGACCAGCGCGTCCGGCTCGGCCAGGCGCTGGAACACCTCGCTGCGGGGCCGGGCGATGGTGACGCTGCGGCTCAGGGCCTCCAGGTTGCGCCAGCCGTAATGCTGTTGCAGGCGGCGCTCCAGGGGCGAGGCGGTGGTGGCCTGCTTGAGGCGGCAGTGGCCGCTGGCGCCGCGCCAAGCCAGCAGCGCGCCCATGCCGGCCTGCAGCAGGCCGCCGACGCCGCCTTCGCGCAGGCCGTTGAACAGCAGCGCGCCGCCGCCCACCAGGGAAAGGGTACGCTCGGTACGGTCCAGGTTTTTCGTGCGCACCTGGTCCGGGGCCCGCCGGGTAGCGGACAGGGGTTCGTCGAACTCGGACATCGTGGTCTCCTTGCGAGGGGGTACAAGGAGGTGACTGGGCCCGGCGCGGGCTTGTTCCAGCCCATCGGCGCAGGCCCGACGAACGTCGCCCGGGGCTCAGCCGGGCAGGTCGGCGAGCACCGCGCGGTAGAGCTGGCGCAGCCGTTCCCGCTCGTCGTCGGCCAGGGCTTCGCCTGCCAGGCGCTGCTCGAACACCTCCAGGGGGCCCAGCTCGTCCAGGGTCGCGGTCTGCCCGGGGAGACCGGCGACGGCGCGGCCGCGCTCGCGGCGGATGCGCAGCACCTCCACCGGCAGGCCGTCGTGGAGCGCCGCCAGGGGCGCGGCGAGGTCGCTGAGGTAGTCGTCGCCGCAGACCAGCGCATCCACCCACACCGGCCGCTCCGGGCTGCCGGCCCGGGCCGCGTCGCGCAGCGCCGTACCCAGCTCGGCCAGGGTACCCCGCAGGGCCGCCAGGGGCTGGAAGCACGGCACCGGCAGCGGCGTCACCGCGCGCAGGCCGTCGGCGTCCAGGTCCACCTGAAGCACCTGCTTGGCCTGGCCCACCTCGTCGAAGGCCAGGGGGATCGGCGAGCCGCTGTAGCGCACGTGGGCCAGCCCGCCCACGGTCTGCGGCCGGTGGATGTGGCCCAGGGCGATGTAGTCGGCGGCCGGGAAGGCGTGGGTGGGAAAGGCCTCCAGGGCGCCAACGTAGATTTCCCGCACCGCGTCGCCGCCGCTGGCGCCCACCGTGGTCAGGTGGCCGGTGGCGACGATGGGCAGGGCCAGGCCCAGCGCCGCGCGCCGCGCCTCGGCCCGCTCGAACAGCGCCTGATAGTGCCGGCGGATGGCGTCCTGCAAGGCCCGCTGCTTGTCCTCGGCGCTCTGCCCGGCCTCGCTGCGCAGCACGTCCCGCGGGCGGATATAGGGGATCGCGCAGAGCAATGCGCCAGGGGTGCCGTCGCGTCGCGCCAGCAGCTGCACCTGCTCGTCGGGGTCGTCGCTCACCGCCGGGATCACCCGGGTGTTCAGGCACGCCAGCAGGGTGCGGGACTCGCCCAGGGTGGCCACCGAATCGTGGTTGCCGCCCAGCACCACCAGCTGCGCGCCGGTGTCGCGCAGGGCGACGATGAAGTCGTTGTACAGCTCGCGGGCGTAGCTGGGAGGCGCGCCGGTGTCGAACACGTCGCCGGCCACCAGCACGGCGTCCACCTCGCGTTCCCGCACCTGCTCGATCAGCCAGCGGAGGAAGGCACGGTGCTCGGCCTGGCGGGTCTTGCCGTGGAAGTGCTGGCCCAGGTGCCAGTCGGAGGTGTGCAGCAGCCGGATCACATCGCCCACTCCTGCACCACCACATGGGTCTTCACACGCTGCATGCCGGGGTAGCCCTCGATGGCGGCGCGGATCTCGCTGAGCCGGGCCATGGACGGCGCCTCCACGTAGACCAGCATGTCGGTCTCGCCGCTGATGCCGCAGCAGCGGCGGATCTCGGGGAACGCACGCATCCGCGCCACGTGCTCCAGGCAGCGGGTGTCCTTGTAGAACAGCTCCAGGTAGGCCTGCACCCCGCTACCGGCGCCGGGCTCGGCCACCTGGGCATGGTAGCCGCGGATCACCCCGTCCGCCTCCAGGCGCCGGACCCGCTCGCTCACCGCCGAGCGCGACAGGCTGACCTCGCGGGCGATATGGCTGACGGGGGTGCGCGCATCGGCGCGCAGCAGGGCGAGGATCTGGCGGTCGAACTTGTCCACGAACGGTGTCCTTGGGGTTTACGCCACCGGCCGGGCGGCGCGTCGGCGCGAGGGCCGACCCGGCGGCGGGCGGGCGCGGGGAAGCGGTGCAGGTCGAATGGGTTTTCCGTCGGAACGCCGGCCAATGCCGACGTTTCGCCGCACGCCGCGGCGGCGCGCGTCCCCTACCATGGGGGACCGACGACAACGTGGACACGAGCATACAACATGAGCCGTCTGAATCCGGAACTGGGCCTCTGGCAGGGCGTCGCCCTGCTCAGCACGTCGCTGCTCGGCACCGGCATCTTCGTGGTGCCGGCCCTGGCCGCCACCGCCGCCGGCCCGGCCTCCCTGTGGGCCTGGCTGATCCTCATCGCCCTGGTGCTGCCGGTGGCCTTCACCTTCGCCCAGCTGGGTCGCCGCTTCCCCCATGCCGGCGGCGCGCCGCACCTGATCGGCCGGGCCTTCGGCCTGCGCCTGGAACGGCTGACCGCCCTGCTGTTCCTCGCCGTGCTGCCGGTGGGGCTGCCGGCGGCGCTGAACATTGCCACCGGGTTCTGGCAGGCGCTGTTCGCCCTGGGCCGCGGCGAGACCCTGGCGATCCAGTTCGCCACCCTGGTGGCCTTCCTGCTGCTGGGCCAGCGCCCGGCCCGGGCCTCGGGCTGGGTGCAGGGGCTGATCGCCCTGGCCATCGTCGCCAGCGTCGGGCTGATCTGGTGGTTCGGCGACCTGCCCCGGGCCAGCCAGCCCCTGCTGCCGCCCCTGGGCGAGGACGGCGCGCGGCTGGCCGGCGCCCTGGGGGTGATGTTCTGGTGCTTCGTCGGCCTCGAGGCGTTCACCCACCTGGGCGAGGAATTCAAGCGCCCGCAGCGGGATTTCCCCCTGGCGCTGCTGCTGGGAGTGCTGCTGGCCGGGCTGGTGTACTGGGCCTGCTCGGTGGCGGTGCTGAGCTTCGGCACCTATGGCGACCCGGCGCGCAACGCCGGCGCCCTGCCGCTGCTGTTCGACCAGGTGCTGGGCGGCCACGCACGCTGGCTGGCCGCGGTAGTGGGCTACCTGGCCTGCTTCGCCTCGATGAACGTGTACGTCCAGGGCTTCGCCCGGCTGATCTGGAGCCTCGCCGACGAAGGCAAGCTGCCGGCGCCCCTGGCGCGGCGCAACGCCCACGGAGTGCCGGCGCGGGCCCTCGCCCTAGTGGTGCTGATCTGCGCCCTGTGCACCGTCCTGGCCGCGCTGTCCGGGCTGTCGGTGGACCACCTGATCCGCTACGCCAACGGCAACTTCGTGGTGATCTACCTGCTCAGCATGGCCGCCGGTTGCGTACTGTTGAAAGGCATCTGGCGGGCAGTCGCGGCGCTGTCCACGCTGCTCTGCAGCGGGGTGCTGCTGGCCCTGGGCGGCGATGCGCTGTATGCCCTCGGCCTGCTGGCGATCCTTGCCCTGCTGGACGGGCTGCGCACCCGCCGGGCGCGGCCGGCCCTGCACGACGGCGAACCTTCGGCCTGAGCCCCCGCCTCGGTTACCATGGGTGCCTTCGCTTGCCATCGAGACGCCCATGCCCATCCGCCAATGCATCGTCCACCTGATCGAGAAGAAGCCCGACGGTTCGCCGGCGGTGCTGCATGCCCGCGACAGCGAACTGGGCGAGTCGCAGGCCATGGAGAACCTGCTGGCCGACCTCAACGACAGCTACAACGCCAAGCAGAACAAGGCCTGGGGGCTGTTCCACGAGGAATCCGGGGCCTACCCGTTCAGCGGCTGGCTGACTGCCTACCTGAACGAGGAGCGGGACTTCACCGCCTTCAGCCGCGAGGCCGTGGAGCACCTGACCCGGCTGATGGAGGAGTCCAACCTGTCGGTGGGCGGCCACGTGCTGTTCGCCCACTACCAGCAGGGCATGACCGACTACCTGGCCATCGCCCTGCTGCACCACAGCGAAGGGGTGGCGGTCACCGAGGCCCTGGAGGTGAGCCCGGCGCGGCACCTGGACCTGGGCCAGCTGCACCTGGCGGCGCGCATCAACCTGTCGGAATGGCGCACCAACAAGCAGTCGCGGCAGTACATTTCGTTCATCAAGGGCAAGAACGGCAAGAAGGTCTCGGACTACTTCCGCGACTTCATCGGCTGCCAGGAAGGCGTCGACGCCCCCTCGGAGACCCGCACCCTGCTCAAGGCCTTCAGCGACTTCGTGGAAAGCGAGGACCTGGCCGAGGACCAGGCCCGGGAGAAGACCGAGGCCCTGGTGGACTACGCCAGCACCCAGGCGCGCCTGGGGGAACCGATGACCCTGGAGGAGCTGTCCGGGCTGATCGACGAGGAGCGGCCGAAGGCGTTCTACGAGCACATCCGCAACAAGGACTACGGGCTGTCCCCGGAAATCCCGCCAGACAAGCGCACCCTCAACCAGTTTCGCCGCTTCACCGGCCGCGCCGAGGGGCTGTCCATCAGCTTCGAATCCCACCTGCTGGGTTCGAAGATCGAATACGACGAAGTCCGCGACGTGCTGATCATCCGCCAGGTGCCGACCCAGTTGCGCGACCAGCTCAAGCGGCGCCAGGACTGAGATGAAGCGCGCCCTGACCCTCCTCGCCCTGACCGGCCTGTTCGCCTGGCAGCACCGCGAGCGCCTGGACGCCTGGCTGCACCCGGCGCCGGTGGCATCCGGCTCCGGCGAGGTGGTGCTCTACGCCACGTCCTGGTGTGGCTACTGCGCCAAGACCCGCGCCCTCCTCAAGGAACACGCCATCCCCTACCGGGAATGGGACGTGGAGCAGTCCGACGAAGGCCGCCGCGCCTTCCGGGCCCTGGGGGGCCGTGGCGTCCCGCTGGTGGTGGTGCGCGGCACGGTGATCGCCGGCTACGACCCCGACGGCGTGCTGGCGGCCTACCGCGCACCCTAGGCCAACCCCGGCAAGCACCAGGGTGCAAGGCGGGCTCGGCGTGGGTCCTCGTGGCCTTGCTCCCGCCGTGCCCTGCCGGTGCGCCAGCCGGCCCGAGTCATCGTAAAGCAGGTGCGGTTCTCGTCGCGGGCGCCCAGCCTGTTCAAGCGCAGGTGGTTAGGGTCGACGGGCGAGGGCTGGACCATTCGCTAGAGGCGCTGAATGGCCTCGATCAGCCCCTCTCCGTCATGGGCGCGACACCTTGCTCGAGCCTTCGGCAAGGTACTGCGGCAGCATGAGTGGGTGCATTTCGCCGATCACCTTGGCGTCGTCGGCTGGCGCGGTAGTTGGCCGCGGGTGGGGCGACCATCGGGCGCCACAGCTGCGCGTCGCAGGCCAAGCGAGCCTGGCGCTTTTCATGTCCGCAAAAACGTGTTCAGCGCCTTGGCGAACCTCGTCAGCAGGTTACCCCAGGCGTTGTAGTCGATATCGGGAATGTAATAGTCGCCCAGCCAACGGACATGACAGCGGTCGATCAGATCGACGGCCGCTTTTCTGCGGGTTTGGGCAGGCAGCTGTTCATCGAGCACCTCGTGGGTCAGCTGTCGGATGTGCCCGGCCTCGTCATCGAAGCCTCCGTGCAGCAGGTGCTGGCGAATTTCATCGCTGTATTTCGCAATGGTGTTCATGGGCGGTCGTCGCTCCTGAATATTGGCCGCCTGCGGTGACACCTGCGAGCCACCGCCGACCTCCACTCGCCACTTTATCTTCCAGCAGCACCTGATCGGGGGTGAGCGCTACCTTGCCTTCATTGGTCGCCAAGTTGTTCGGCGGCAGGGCGAGGTTGGCGCGGCTTGCCGCTCACGGAAGAGCCGCAACTCCTGCCCGGCGGGTCGATCCCGCTTATGGGGTTGGGTGCGCAGGCATGCAGGTTGAGGCCACCGTCCAGTCTGCCTGCTGGCCTTACCCTCGCGGGGCGACGCTGCGAAAACCCCGGCGGCGCCCGGACCGAGGGGCTTCCCCCGGCCCGCGGCGCTGTCTCAGCGGGCCTCGACCCGGAACCCCAGGCGTGGCACGTGGACGTGAACGACCCCGGCGCGCGGGTCTTCGCGACGCACCACCAGTTCTTCCTCCCCGGCGTACACCAGGTCCCCTTCCACCGGGTCAACGCCATAGTCGGTGGCGGCCACCGCCACCCGCTGGCCCGGCTCGATGCCCGGCAACGCCACGGGGTGCTCCGGCAACGGCGCCGGTGTTGCCTCGCGGGCGATCGCCAGGGCCTCCTCGGCCTCCAGCGGGCTGTGGGCGCCATGGCCGAAGCCCAGCACCCGGCCGAGCCAGGCGGCTACCGCCGGGTAGCCGTCCACCAGCGGCGCAGTGACCGGCGTCCCCTGGAGGAACCACAGGCAGTGGGCCACGGCGAAGTCGGCGACGCTGGGGGCGCCGAACAGGAAATCGCCGTCCTGGCGCTCCAGCTGCCGCGCCAGCCGGCCCATCAAGGTCGGCCATTCGCCCTGGGCCACCTCCAGGGGTACCCGGGTCGCGCTGCCGCCGCTGAACAGCGCCCCGCGGTCCGCCATGAACGCCTTGGCCACCTCCGGCGGCAGCCGGGCGAAGCGCAGCGCGGCGGATTCCGGCTGGAACACCAGACTCACCGCGCGCAGGAACAGCTGGTTGTCGGCCCACTGGGCGAAGGACGCCGCAGTGAAAGCCTGGGCATCCGGGAACAGCGGCGGCGTCGCCTTCTCCGCGTCCAGGCGCCGGGCGATCAGCGCGGTGTCGCAGTAGATGTCCGCGCCCACCTGCAGCACCGGGGTCTTGCGGTAGCCGCCGGTCAGGGCGACCAGGTCCGGCTTGGGCATCAGGGCGGGGATGGTCACCGAACGCCAGGCGAGGCCCTTGAAGCCCAGCATCAGGCGGGCCTTCTCGGCGAACGGCGAGGTGGGGTAGTGGTGCAGGATCAACTCGTGCATGGCGGCTCCGCGGTGAAGGGGAAAACCGCAGCTTACCCCTCGAGCGCGGCGCCGCCCATGGAAGGAGCGGTGGCGGATGACGGCCCATCCACCCGCTGGATGATGGCAGTCGGGTCCAGCAGGCGCTCCTTGGCGGCCTTGCCCAGGCGCTTGATGGCCCGCTCGCGGCGCAAGGCCGCGCCCTTGTCGGCGCAGGCCTCGACGTGGACCAGGGCCTGGGCCGGGCTGGAGCGGAAGAACCGAGCGCCGCGCCCCGCGCAGTGCTGGGCGAAGCGTCGGCGGGGGTCGTCGCTGATGCCACAGTACAACGCCCCGTTGGCCGCCCGCACCAGGTAGACGAACCACGACTTGGCCACCGGCGACGCGGCCGGCTGGGGCTGAGAGGGAATCTCGCTCACCGGGGCGCTCCTGGAAAAAGCGCCGAGCTTAGCATCCCCGCGCCGCCCCGCCGTTCGACAAAAAGCGTTGACCCCTGCCGTTCGCCGTCTATCATGCACAAGGGTTGTACAGATTATTTCCTATGTACAAGTTTTCACGGCACCGCGAGGACACCATGGCCAGCAGACCCCGGATCGGTATCAGCGCCTGCCTGCTGGGCGCCGCAGTCCGCTACAACGGCGGCCACAAGGCGTCGTCCCTGTGCGACCGCCTCGCCGAGCATTTCGAGTTCGTCCCGCTGTGCCCGGAGACCGCCATCGGCCTGGGCATCCCCCGCGCGCCGATCCGCCTGGTGGGCGACCCGGCGGCGCCCCGGGCGGTGGGCAGCCGCGACCCGGGCCTCGACGTCACCGAGGCTCTGGCGGACTACGGCACGCGCATGGCGCAGCGCCTGGACGACCTCAGCGGCTTCATCTTCATGCAGCGCTCGCCCTCCTGCGGCATGCAGCGGGTGAAGGTCTACCGGGACAACGGCTACCCCACCGAGGGCGGTGGCAGCGGAGTGTTCGCCCAGGCCTTCCGCGCGGCGCGGCCGGACCTGCCGATGGAAGAGGAAGGCCGCCTCCACGACCCGGTGCTGCGGGAAAATTTCGTCACCCGGGTGTACGTCTGCGCGGACTGGGACGCCCTGTGCCGCGACGGCCTCAGCCGTGGCGCGATCCTCGACTTCCACGCGCGCCACAAGTACCTGCTGATGGCCAACGACCCGGACAGCTACAAGACCCTCGGCCACCTGCTGGGGGACATCGGCCAGCACGACCCGGCGCAGTTGGGCCCGCGCTATTTCTCCCGGCTGATGGCCGCCCTGGGCAAGTGTGCCACCCGCGGCACCCACAGCAACGTGCTGCAGCACCTCAGCGGCTACCTCAAGCGTGCCCTGGACGGCGGCGACCGCCGCGAGCTGCGCCAGCTCATCGACCAGTACCGCGACGGCGTGGTGCCCCTTGTGGTGCCGCTGACCCTGCTCAAGCACCACCTTCGCCAGCACCCCGACGACTACCTGGCGCGCCAGGTGTACCTGCAGCCCCACCCGGAAACCCTGAGCCTGCGCAATGCCATCTGATCTCGACGATTCGCCTTCCCACGATGCCGCCGACCTGCGCCAGGCCCTCGCCGACGGCTGGCTGCCGATCCGCGAAGTGGCCCGCCGCACCGGGGTCAACCCGGTTACCCTGCGCGCCTGGGAGCGCCGCTACGGCCTGATCGTGCCGCAGCGCACGCCCAAGGGGCACCGCCTGTACCGCGACGAACACGTGGTGCGCATCCGCGACATCCTCGCCTGGCTCGACCGCGGCGTCGCGGTGGGCCAGGTCAAGAACCTGCTGGAGGACCCGCGCCAGGCCGACGAGGTGCGCGCGGCCCCGGTGGACGGCCAGTGGCCGGCCCAGCGCCAGGCGCTGGTCGAGGCCATCGAGGCGCTGGCCGAGCGGACCCTGGACGACCGCTTCAACCAGGCCCTGGCGCTGTACCCGGCCGCCACCCTCTGCGAGCACCTGCTGATGCCGCTGCTGGACGAGCTGGAGCGACGCTGGCAGGACCGCTTCGGCGCCCAGTTGCAGCGGGCGTTCTTCCACAGCTGGCTGCGGGCCAAGCTGGGTGCCCGCCTCTACCACCACAACCAGCACCAGGGCGGTGCGCCGCTGCTGATGCTCAACCTGTCGGACCGCCCCCTGGAGCCCGGCCTGTGGCTGAGCGCCTGGCTGGTGTCCTGCGCCGGCTGTGCGGTGCAGGTGCTGGACGGGCCGGTCCCCGCCGCCGAGTGGGCCCTGGCGGTGGAGCGGATGCGCCCGCGGGCGCTGCTGCTGTACGCCAGCCAGGCCCTGGAAGGGGGTCGCCTGCAGCGGCAGCTGACCCGCCTGGCGACCTCGGTGGACATTCCCCTCGTGCTGGCCGGCCCGGCCGCGCGCATCCACCAAGAAGCGCTGGCCAGCGTTGACGGCCTGGGCCTGGCGGACGACCCGCCGGCCGCCCTCGCCTACCTGCAGCGGACCGGTGCCCTGGAGCCCGATGCCCGGGAGCGGCCATGACCCGGCTGGTCTGGCTGCGCAACGACCTGCGGGTCGCCGACAACCCCGCCCTGCACGCGGCCCTGGATGACGGGCCGGCCGTGGCGCTATTCCTCCACAGCCCGGCCCAGTGGCGCGCCCACGACGAGGCGCCCTGCAAGGTGGACTATCGCCTGCGCACCCTGGCCGCCCTGGCGGGGGACCTGGAGCGGCTGGGCGTGCCGCTGCTGGTGCGCGAGGTGGCGTCCTGGAGCGAGGCGCCGGCGGCGCTGGCGGCGGTCTGCCAGCGCTGGACGGTGACGGCGGTGGAGGCCAACGCGGAGTACGGCGTCGACGAGCAGCGCCGCGACGCGGCGGTGGCCGAAGCCCTGGAGTCGGCCGGGGTCGCCTGGCGCCTGCACCTGGACCAGACGCTGTTGCCCCCGGGTAGCGTGCTGACCCGCGGCGGCGGCTATTTCAAGGTGTTCGGCCAGTTCCGCCGGGTCTGCCTGGAGCGGCTGCGCACCGCCCCGCCGGTGTGCCGGCCGGTGCCGGCCGCACAGCGCCGCCCCGCGATTCCCAGCGACCCGCTGCCCCACACAGCCGAGGGGTTCGCGCCGCCCAACGCCATCCTGCGCGCCGACTGGCCGGCAGGCGAGGCGGCGGCCCGGGAGCGTCTGCAGGCCTTCGCCGACAGCGCCCTGGAGGACTACGACAGCGGCCGCGACCTACCCGCCGAAGACGGCACCAGCCGGCTTTCCGCGCCCCTGGCGGTGGGGGCGGTGTCGGTACGCCAGTGCCTGCACGCGGCCCTGGCGGCCAACGTCGGCGAACTGGACAGCGGCGGCTCGGGCCCGCGGACCTGGATCGACGAATTGCTCTGGCGGGAGTTCTATCGCCACGTCCTGGTGGGCTACCCGCGGGTCTCGATGCACCGGGCGTTCCGCCCGGAGACCGAGGCGCTGCCCTGGCGCCGGGCGCCGGACGAGCTGCTCGCCTGGCAGGAAGGCCGCACCGGCATCCCCCTGGTGGACGCAGCGATGCGCCAACTGGCGGCCACCGGCTGGATGCACAACCGGCTGCGCATGGTGGCGGCGATGTTCCTCAGCAAGAACCTGCTGATCGACTGGCGCGAAGGCGAGCGCCATTTCATGCGCCACCTGATCGACGGCGACCTCGCTTCCAACAATGGCGGCTGGCAGTGGAGCGCCTCCACCGGCACCGACGCGGTGCCCTACTTCCGGATGTTCAACCCGGTCAGCCAGGCCCGTCGTTTCGATGCCCAGGGGCGGTTCCTGCGCACCTGGCTGCCGGAACTGAAGGACTGCCGCGATCCCCACTGGCCCAGCGCGGCGGAACGCCGGGCTGTCGGTTACCCGGCGCCCCTGGTGGACCTCAAGGAAAGCCGGGAACGGGTGCTGGCGGCGTTCCGCGACCTGCCGCGCCGGCCCGCCGGGCAGGCATGAAAAAGCCGGGCAGATGCCCGGCTTTTTCGTATCGCGTGGCCGGCGGGTGCCGGCCGCGTCGCCCCGATCAGATCGAGTGGCTGTAGAACAGCGCGTAGGACTCGATGCCGTCGTTGGGCTCCTTGATACCAGCGTTGGAGTAGTGGGTGGCGCGGAGGCCGACCCGCTGGGTGTCGCCGAACTTCAGGCCCAGGCCGATGCGGTCTTCGAAGTTGAAGGCCGAGCCCAGGTTCTTGTCGCCCACGTGGGTGGCGGAGAACACCGAGACACCGATGCCGGCTTCGATGAAGGGCTTGACGTTCTGGCCGGCGAACTCGTAGACGAAGACCGGTGCGAACGACAGGGAATGCTCGCCGCCAGCCTGGTCGCCGCCTTCCCAGTAGGTGTAGCCCAGGTCCCAGTAGCCGGTGAGGCGACCGGTGGAGGACTCCATCCAGCTCTTGTCCCAATCGAAGCCGGCGCCCAGGCGATAGGTCATGTCGCCCTGGCCGGTTACCCCGACCGCTCCGCCCAGCTCAGCCGCCTGGCTGGTGAGCACGGTGCCCGACGCGATCAACGCTGCCACGGCCAAAGAGAGGAGTTTTTTCATCGTTTGCATCCTTATGTGTGTTTCCAGCATCAGGCTAAAACCTGCCATGACTGACCCACGATACGTGAAAGCGTTCAGAGAAGATAATCCCTCAGGAATCGAGCGCTTCGACGTCCACGGGTTCTCGCCACAATCGGGGCAGAATGGCTCTTAAAACGGGGAGATCGCCGCTGCTCCACAGGCGTGTCGGCGCTGCCGGGCCGGCCGCCCGCTGGCCGCGCTCGGCCAGCAGCGCGGCCAGTCGCCGGGCCACCGCGGCGCCGGTGTCCACCAGGCTGACGCTTTCGGGCACCAGCTCGCGCAGCAGCGGCTTGAGAAAGGGGTAATGGGTGCAGCCGAGGATGATCGTGTCGCAGCCTTCGGCCAGCAGGGGCTCGACGAAGCCGGCCAGCAGCGCGCGGCTCCGCGGGCCGTCCAGGTCGCCCCGCTCCACCTGCTCCACCAGCCCCGGGCAGGGCTGGGTGACCACCCGCACGCCGTGGGCGAACTGGTCCAGCAGTGCGGCGAAGCGGGCGCTCTGCAGGGTTCCGGTGGTGGCTAGCACGCCCACCGTGCCGACCCGGGTGGCGGCCGCCGCCGGCTTCACCGCCGGCTCCATGCCGACGATCGGCCAGTCCGGGTAGCAGGCGCGCAGGTCGGCGACGGCGGCCACCGTCGCGGTGTTGCAGGCCAGCACCAGGGCCTTGGCGCCCCGCTCCCGGAGGAACGCGGCGACGTGGCGGCAGCGCTCGCGGATATAGGCCGGGCTCTTCTCGCCGTAGGGAATGTGACCGCCATCGGCGACGTAGAACAGGCTTTCGGCGGGCAGCTCGCGGCGAATCTCGGCCAGCACCGAGAGGCCGCCGACGCCGGAATCGAAGACCCCGACCGGCGCCTCACTGGCCATGGGCACCCCCGCACACGGCGCAGGCCGGATCGCGCCGCACCTTCAGCTCGCGGAAGCGGCTGCCCAGGGCATCCACCAGCAGCAGGCGGCCCACCAGGGGCTCGCCGAAAGCGGCCAGCAGCTTGAGCGCCTCCAGGGCCTGCAGGCTGCCCACCAGGCCCACCAGCGGGCCGATCACTCCGGCTTCGCTGCAGGTCAGGGCATCGTCGCCGCCCTGGCCGTAGAGGCAGTGGTAGCAGGGGCTGTCGGCGCGACGCGGATCGAAGGTGGCCAGCTGGCCTTCCAGGCGGATCGCCGCGCCGCTCACCAGGGGCACGCGGGCGGCCACGCAGGCGGCGTTGACCGCCTCGCGGGTGGCGAAGTTGTCGGAGCAGTCCAGCACCACGTCCACCGCCGCCACCGCAGTGGCGAGGGTGTCGGCGTCGAGGGCGCCGTGCAGCTGCAGGCGCAGGTCCGGCACCAGGCCGCGCAGGCGCTGCGCCGCCGACTCCACCTTGGGCCGGCCCAGGGCCGCGGTGTCGTGGATCACCTGGCGCTGCAGGTTGCTCAGGTCGACCTGGTCGAAGTCCGCCAGGTGCAGCTCGCCGACCCCGGCAGCGGCCAGGTAGAGGGCCGCCGGCGAGCCCAGCCCGCCGAGGCCGACGATCAGCGCGCGGCCGTCCCGCAGGCGCAGCTGGCCATCGATGTCTACCTGCGGCAGCAGAATCTGCCGGCTGTAGCGCAGCAGGTCCTCGTCAGAGAGCATCACCCGGGCGCTCCGCGCTCAGCGCCACTGGCCGAGGCTGATGCGCTCGTGGCCGCCCAGGTCGCGGCGGCTGGCCACGGCGACGAAGCCCTGGCCTTCCAGCAACTGGCGCACCGCCGGCCCCTGGTCGAAGCCGTGCTCCAGCAGCAGCCAGCCGCCTGCGTCCAGGTGCGTCGGCGCGTCGGCGACGATCCGGCGGATGTCGTCGAGGCCGTCCGGCCCGGCGACCAGGGCGCTGAGGGGCTCGAAACGCACGTCGCCCTCGCCCAGGTGGTAGTCCTCGGCGGCGATGTAGGGGGGGTTGCTGACGATCAGCTCGAAGCGCTCGCCGGCCAGGGCGGAGAACCAGTGGCTGGCGCAGAAGCGGGCGTTGTCCAGGCCCAGCCGCTGGCGGTTGCGCTCGGCCAGGGCCACCGCCTCGGGCACGCGGTCGACGCCGCACACCTGCCAGGCCGGCCGCTCGCTGGCCAGGGCCAGGGCGATGGCGCCGCTGCCGGTCCCCAGGTCGAGGACCCGCGCCGGGGTCGCCGCGGCGCACGCCAAGGCGGCCTCCACCAGCAGCTCGGTGTCGGCCCGGGGGATCAGGGTATGGGGCTCCACCTCCAGGTCGAGGCTCCAGAAGCCCTGGCGGCCGAGGATGTAGGCCACCGGCTCGCCGCGCTGGCGCCGTGCCAGGGACTCGGCGAAGGCCGTGGCCACCTCGCGCGGGGCGATGCGCTCGGGCCAGGTGTGCAGGTAGCTGCGCGGCTTGCCCAGGGCGGCGGCCAGCAGCAGCTCGGCGTCCAGGCGTGCGGTGGGCGATTCCGGCAGGCTCGCGGTGGCGAGCAGGGAGCAGAGGGTGGTCATGGTCAGTCTCCCAGGGCCGCCAGCTGGTCGGCCTGGTACTCCAGCAGCAGGGGTTCGATCACCTGGTCCACCGCGCCGCCGATCACCTCATTGAGGGAATACAGCGTCAGGTTGATGCGGTGGTCGGTGACCCGGCCCTGGGGGAAGTTGTAGGTACGAATGCGCTCGGAACGGTCGCCCGACCCCACCAGCAGGCGGCGGGTGTCGGAGATTTCCTTGTGGGCGGCGGCGTCCCGCTGGTCTTCCAGGCGCGCCGCCAGCCAGGCCATGGCCTTGGCGCGGTTCTTGTGCTGGGAGCGCTCTTCCTGGCATTCGACGACGATCCCCGAAGGGATATGGGTGATGCGGATCGCCGAGTCGGTCTTGTTCACGTGCTGGCCGCCGGCGCCGGAGGAGCGGTAGGTGTCGACCCGCAGGTCCGCCGGGTTGATCTCGATGGCCGCCTGCTCGTCCGGCTCCGGCAACACCGCCACGGTGCAGGCGGAGGTGTGGATGCGGCCCTGGGACTCGGTCTCCGGGACCCGCTGCACGCGGTGGGCGCCGGACTCGAACTTCAGCTTGGCGTAGACGCTGTCGCCCTCGACCCGGGCGATGACTTCCTTGTAGCCGCCATGCTCGCCGGGGCTCTCGGAGAGGATCTCCACCCGCCAGCCCTGGCGCTCGGCGTAGCGCGAATACATGCGGAACAGGTCGCCGGAGAAGATCGCCGCCTCGTCGCCGCCGGTGCCGGCGCGGACCTCGAGGAACACGTTGCGGCCGTCGTTGGGGTCCTTCGGCAGGAGCATGCGCTGCAGGCGCGCCTCCAGCTCCACCAGGCGCTCGCGGGCCTCGCCCACTTCCTCCTCGGCCATGGCCCGCAGGTCCGGGTCGCTGTCCTTGAGCAGCGCCTGGGCGCCCTCCAGGTCCGCCTGCACCTTGCAGCGCTCGCGGTAGGCGAGGATCACCGGCTCCACCTCGGCGTACTCCCGCGAGTAGGCGCGGAAGCGGCCCTGGTCGGCGATCACCTCGGCGTCGCCGAGCAGCGCGGTGAGCTCCTCGTAGCGGTCCTGCAGGATGTCCAGCTTGTTGAGCAACGACGCTTTCATGGCTTGTCCGAGGCGGGGCCCTCGTCGAGGGCGAACAGCTCCTGGGCCACCGCCAGCGCTTCGAAGCGGCCGTCGGCGGAGATCTTCTTCAGCTTCACGCTGGGGGCGTGCAGCAGCTTGTTGGTGAGGCCGCGGGCCAGTTGCGCCAGCACGTCCTCGGCGGCCGCGCCGTTGGCCAGCATGCGCTGGGCGCGGGCCAACTCGTCGTCGCGCAGGCGCTCGGCCTGCTGGCGGTAGGCCCGGAGCACGTCCACCGCGGCCAGCTCCCGCAGGCGCAGCATGAAGTCCTCGGCGCCGGCGCTGACCAGCTCCTCGGCCGCCATGGCCGCGCCCTGGCGGCTCTTGAGGTTCTCCGCGACCACTTCGTGGAGGTCGTCGACGGTGTACAGGTAGACGTCGTCCAGCTCGCCCACCTCGGGCTCGATGTCCCGGGGCACGGCGATGTCCACCATGAACATCGGCTTGTGCCGGCGCATCTTCAGCGCGCGCTCCACCGCGCCCTTGCCGAGGATCGGCAACTGGCTGGCGGTGGAACTGATGACGATGTCGCTGTGGGCCAGTTCCTGGGGGATGTCCGCCAGCAGCACCGCGTGGGCGCCGAACTGCTCGGCCAGCAGGCTGGCCCGCTCCAGGGTGCGGTTGGCCACCACGATGCGCTTGATGCCCTGCTCGTGCAGGTGGCGCGCCACCAGGGTGATGGTCTCGCCGGCGCCGATCAGCAGCGCCTGGCTGCGGTGCAGGTCGGCGAAGATCTGCCGGGCCAGGCTCACCGCGGCGAAGGCCACCGAGACCGGGTTCTCGCCGATGGCAGTGTCGGTGCGCACGCTCTTGGCGGTGCTGAAGGTGGCCTGGAACAGCCGCCCCAGCAGCGGGCCGACGGTACCGGCCTCGCGGGCCACGGCGTAGGCCGACTTCATCTGGCCGAGGATCTGCGGCTCGCCCAGGACCATGGAATCCAGCCCGGAGGCCACCCGCATCATGTGCCGCACCGCCTCGTCGTCCTGGTGCACGTAGGCGCAGGCGCGCAGCTCGTCGGGGCTCAGGCGGTGGTAGTCGGCCAGCCAGCGCAGCACCTCGTCGGCGTCCGGCTCGCTCTGCTCCAGGTACAGCTCGCTGCGGTTGCAGGTGGAGAGGATCGCCGCCTCGCGGCTGGGGGTGAGCCGGCATACCTGCTGCAACGCCTCGACCATCTGCTCGGGGGTGAACGCCACGCGTTCGCGCACATCCACCGACGCGGTCTTGTGGTTGATACCGAGAGCGAGAAAGGCCATTCAGGGTCGCAGGGGGCTACGGAAAACGCGCAATTCTCCTACGTCGTCCGGTGGAGGACAACCACTTGCCTTTATCGCCCCGATGGGCGCGGGGTTCAGTAGCGGGCCCGCAGGCTCACCCCGAGGGTTCGCGGCTCGCCGGGCAGCACCAGGTAGTCGCCGCTGCCCAGGGAGGTGTAGACCGCGTCCACGTAGGCCCGGTCGAACAGGTTGCGCACCCAGCCCTCCACCTCCCAGCCCCGGTCCGCGCGGCGCAGGCCGAGCCGCAGGTCGGTGAGGCCGTAGGCCGGCTGGTAGCTGCCCGCGCCACCCTCCAGGGTGCCGAAGTAACCGCTGCGGAAGCTGTAGTCGACGCCGGCGTAGGCTTCCAGCCCCGCGTCCAGGGGGTGGCGGTAGTCCAGGCCGCTGCTGGCGTTCCACTCCGGAGCGTTGTACAGCCGCTGGCCGGCCAGGTCGCAGGTCCAGGCGCCGCTGCCCGGGGCGCAGGGGGCGTTGGGGAAGTCCCGGTAGCGGGCGTCGCTCCAGGCCACCCCCAGGCGCAGGTCCAGGCGTGGGTGCAGGCGCCAGGCGGAGTCCAGCTCGATGCCCCGCAGGCGCACCTGGCCGACGTTGATCAGGTTGTCCCGCAGGGGCGGGTCGAAGGGCCCCTCCGGCGGGCTGTAGGTGAGAGCCTGGTAGTCGTCCACGTCGGTCTGGTACACGGCCAGGTCGAGCCGCGCGCGATCGTCCCAGAAACGGGTCTTCAGGCCCGCCTCCAGGGAGGTGGCGCGCTCGTCGCCGAAGGTCGGCGAGACCCAGCTGCCCACCACGTCCAGGTTGATCCCGCCGGCCTTGTAGCCCCGCGACCCATTGACATAGCCGAGCACCGTGTCGGTGAAGCGATAGCTCAGCCCCAGCAGGCCGGACACATTGCCCTCCTCCAGCCGGTCGCGGCGGTCGTAACGCCCGCCCAGGGCCACGTCCCGCAGGATCGGCCCGGCGATCTGCGACAGCAGGTCGTCCCCCAGGGGCGCCAGGCCGGTGACCCGGCGGGAGATCCCGCCCTGCTTGCGCTCGCGGGTGTAGCGCAGGCCCAGGTCCACGGCCAGCCGCGGCAGCGGCCGCCAGGTGAGCTGGCCGAAGGCGGCGCGGCTGTCGCCCACCTGCTCGCCGTCGAAGGTCTGCACGCCGCCACTGAGCAGCCCGGCGGGAACCGCGTCCCGGGGCACCCCCAGTTGGCGGAACAATTCCACGTCGCCGAGGAACCAGGCGGCGGCATCGTCGCCGAAGTTCACCTGCACGCCGCGGTTGAGGTGCTGGCGCAGGTAATAGAGGCCGACGACGTAGTCCACGTCCTCGCCGGCATGGCCGTTCAGGCGGAATTCCTGGCTGACCTGGTGCTGGTCCAGGTCGGTAGCCGCCCGCGAGGCGATGTCCAGGGCCTGGCCGTCACCATCGCGGCCGTCGCGGTAGGCCCAGTCGCGGTAGGCGCTGAGGCTGGTGAAGCGCAGGTCGTCGCCGAGGTCGAGGTTCAGCTCCAGGGACACGGCGTCCTGGCGGGTCCGGGTGCGGACCGGGGTGTTGAGGGCGACCCGCCGCCGTTGCGGGTCGCTGTCCAGCAGGCGATAGCCCATGTACTCGGCGCGCGCCAGGGTCTGGGGGCCGTAGTGGCTGGCCATCAGCGCATTGCCGTCGTCGTCCTCGACACCGTGCTCGCCGATCAGCCGGGCGCTGAAGGCGTCGGTCGGGGTCCACAGCAACTGGCCGCGCCAGCCCTCGCTGTCGACACCGTTGAGGGTGGAGCCGTCGTAGCGGTTGTCGACCCAGCCATCGCGGGTGCGCTGGAAGGCGCTCAGGCGGCCCGCCAGCACACCGTCCAGCAATGGCCCGGAGACACTGCCGCGGTACTGGTGGAGGCCGTAGTCGCCCTGCTGGGTCTCCCCTTCCGCCTCGAAATAGGGGGTCGGCTGGCGGGTCACCACGTTCAGTGCGCCGGCGCTGGTGTTGCGGCCGAACAGGGTGCCCTGGGGGCCCCGCAGCACCTCGATGCGCTCCACGTCCAGCAGGTCGGAGAAGGCCATGCCCTGGCGCCCCAGGTAGACCCCGTCGACGAACACCCCGACGCTGCCGTCGAGGCCGTCGTTGTAGGCGGTGGCGCCGAAACCGCGCAGGCCGAAGCCGGCGTAGCGCGGCCCGTGGCCGGAAACCACCAGGCCCGGCACCTGGCGCTGGACGTCCTGCAGGCGGTGACGGCCACCCTGGTCGAGCGCCTCGCCGTCCACCACGGTCAGGGCCATGGGCACCGCGTCGGCACGTTCCTCCCGGCGCCGCGCGGTGACCGTGGTGTCCTCCAGGGTCAGCCGGCCGGCCGTCTCGTCATCCGACGTGCCGACGCCCGACGTAGCGACGCGCGACGTGCCGACGCCCGACGTAGCAACGCGCGACGCGATGGCGCCCGGGAGGGTGACGTCCGTCGCGCGGCCGCGCGTAGGCTCAGGGTCGCGAGCCCGCTCCTCCGCGGCCTGCGCCGCGCCCAGCAGCGACAGCCCGGCCAGCAGCGGGACGACGCGCCAGCCCCGGCCCCGCTCCAGCCCCTTCACGGTGCGCCACCCGCCGTCGCGACCAGGCTCGGCGACGCGGCCCGCAGGGTCCGGCCGATGCAGGCGAGCAGCTCGCCGCTGCTGGCCGGCTTGAGCAGCACGGCATCGAACGCCAGGGTCTCCGGCAGGGACGCCGGCCGCTGTGGCGGCGCGGCCGAATAGAGCACCGCAGGCAGGCCCGGCCAGCGGGCGCGGACCTGCGCCAGCAGGGCCCAGCCGTCCATGCATGGCATGGCCTGGTCGGTGACCACGAGGTCCACCGGCGTCGCCTCCAGCACGGCCAGGGCCTGCTCGCCGTCGCCGGCGCGCTCCACGTCGAAGCCGTAGCCGGTGAGCAGGTCCCCCAGCCAGTCCAGGTTCTGCGCCACGTCGTCCACCAGCAGCACGCGCCGGCCGGCGCCGTCTACCTGGGCAGCGGGATCGTCTGCCATGGCGAAATCCAGGTCCTCTTCCTCGGCCCGCTCCAGCAGCAGGTGGAAGGCGAAGCGGCTGCCGCCACCGGGGCGCGCCTCCACGTCCAGGCGGCTGCCCATGTGGGCCAGCAATTGGCTGACGATGGACAGGCCGAGGCCGCTGCCGTCCCGCTGGCCGACGTTGCGCCCGCGGCGGAACGGTTGCATCAGCGCCTCGCGCTCCCCCGGCTCGATGCCGATGCCGGTGTCCAGTACGGCGAAGCCCAGCTCCACCTGGTGCGGCAGGGCGGTGTCCCGGGCGGCGACCTCGAAGGTGATGCAGCCGTCGCTGGTGAACTTGGCGGCGTTGGCCAGCAGGTTCACCAGCACCTGGCGCAGGCGGCGGAAGTCGGCCTGCACCAGGGCTGGCAGGTCGGCAGCGAAGCGGCTCTCGAAGCGGTTGCCGTTACGCGCGGCGAGAAAGCCCGCCTCGTCCTCGATCTCCCGCAGGAAGCCGTAGAGGTAGCCAGGGGCGAGCACCAGCTCCATCTGCCCCAGCTCGCTGCGAGAGAACTCCAGCAGCTCGTCGATCAGTTCCAGCTGCTGGCGGGCATTACGCTCGATGCGCCGGGGGTAGTCGCGGCTCGGCGCGCCCTGCAGCAGGCGCGCGTAGTCGATGATGCTCACCAGGGGCGAGCGCAGGTCGTGGCTGATCCGCGCCATCAGCGCGCTGCGCGCCTGCAGGGAATCCCGCAACTGCTCGGTGCGCAGCGCCACGGTGTTCTCCAGGCGCTCGTGCTCGGCCTGGCGCTGCCGCTCCAGGTCGTCCAGGGCGCGCTTCTCGCGGGTCCGGCTGCGGCTGAACTCCATCACCAGGGTGCAAACCAGCAGCAGCACGCCGGGCAGCGTCGACAGCAGGCTGTAGCGCTCCTGGCGGGCCTGGAACGGTGCCTCCTCCAGGTGCAGCACGTGGCGCAGGAGGAACTGCAGGAGGAACAGCGCCACCACCGCCCAGGCCAGCCAGCTCAGGCGCAGCCGGCGCCGCCAGCCGGCCCACAGGGTCAGCGGCAGCAGCAGGTAGATGAACAGCCCCAGCATCACCAGGATGCCGCGCCGCCCCTGGACGTGGTCCACCAGCAGGCCCCACAGGTGGAGGCCGGCGAACGCCAGGGGCAGCAGGCCGTATAGCCCGCTCCAGGGGCGCGGCAGGTGGCGGACCCGGAACAGCTCCCGCACGTAGCCGCAGAAGAACACGAAGCACACCGAACTCAACAGCGCGATGACTTCCCGGGTCCAGGGCATCAAGGCCGGCCAGAACACCAGGTAGCCGCCGAGCACGCAGGTCAGGGCGATGTAGGTGAGCACCGCGCCGGCATGCAGGCCCAGCAGGCGCGAGCGCACCATGCCGCCCACCACCAGGCTGAACGGCACCACCAGCAGCACGATGCCCAGGGAGATGCCGTCCACCATCTGGACCCGCTGGCGCTCCCGCAGCAGGCCCAGGGGCGACCACAACTGCGGGTCCAGGGCCAGCAGGGTGTGGCTCTCGACCCGCACCAGCACCTCGGCGCCCTGCCCCGCCTCCAGGGCCAGGGGGAACAGCGGCAGGCGCTCGGCGATCGGCCAGGCCTCCAGGGGATGGGCGCTGCCGGCGCGCTGCACGGACCAGCCGCCCCCGCCCTGGCGGGTGAACACCCGCAGGTCCTCCAGGCGCGGCTGACCGATGCTCAGCCAGAGGGTGCAGGGTGTCGGAGCCGGGTTGTCCACCTGCAGGCGCAGCCAGAACACCGAGCGGGACAGGTCCCACTCCAGGGAGCCCTCGGCCGGGCGGAAGCGCTGCGCCGGCAAGGTCGCGACCTGGTCGACGCCCAGCTGGCCGTCCGGGTCCTCCAGCACCTCCAGGTAGGGCGCCAGGGCCAGGCGCTCGGTGGCGCAGTCCGCCACCGCCGCAGCCAGGGCGCCGCGCGCCAGCAGCAGGGTGAGCAGCACGTACAGCAGTCGCAGCGCCAACCTCATGGGCGGGAACGGGGGCCTTCGTCGAGACCGCCGACCTGCTGGCGGAACTGGCTGGGGGTCACGCCCAGGCGCTCGCGGAACGCGGTGGTGAAGTTGCAGGCGCTGCGGAAGCCCACCAGGTCGGCGACGTCCTGGATGCTCATGGCGCTGTCCTGCAGCAGGGTCTGCGCCCGGCGCAGGCGCGCCTCGCGGATGTAGGCGAACACCGTGGTACCCAGGTGCTCGCGGAAGATCGCCGACAGGCGCTTGTCGTGTGTGCCCACCTGGCGGGCGATCTCCGCCAGCCCGGGCACGTCCGCCAAGTGCTGCTCAATCAGGCGCATGGCCGCCCGCAGGATCACCTGGTCCGGCTCCAGGCGCTCCACCGGCTCGTCGCTGACGGCGGCGGGCTGTTCGCGCCAGACCCGCTGCAGGTGGATGCGGATGCGCGCCAGCACCTCCTCCGGCACGCAGGGCTTGACCACGTAGTCCACGCCGCCGAGGGTCAGCCCTTCCAGGCGGTCGTCGATGTCCGAGGCAGAGGTGAGGAAGACCACCGGCACCCGCTGGGTGGCGGGGGCCTCGCGCAGCAGCCGGCAGAGGGTGAAGCCACTCATCTGCGGCATGTGCACGTCGAGCAGGATCAGGTCGGGGCGCAGCGCCAGGGCGCGCTGGTAGCCCTGGTGGGCCTCGCTGGCCAGGGACAGGCGGAAGCCGTGGGCGCGCAGGAGGGTGACCAGCGCACGCAGCTCTTCAGGGGCATCGTCGATGATCAGGATCAGCGGCGAGTCGGTGAACGACATGGCTATCCCGCCGGGCGGCTCGGGTTCAGGGAGCGCCGACGATACCATCGCCGGCGCCGGCCGTGTGTGATGCGTCCAGCAAAGCCTGACCATGCAGTCCGGCCCACAACGCCAGGGGCGCCACCGCCGGCAGCACCAGGGTGCCGAACTGGTAGCCCAGGGCGATCAGGTCGAGCCCCCATTGGCCCGGCCGCAGCCCGGCGGCCACCGCCGGGTCGAGGTCGAAGAACAGCGCCTTGGCGAAGCCCAGGGCGACGCCGAACACCACCACCGCCAGCAGCGCGCCCGCCGCCAGCAGGGTGGCCAGGCGCCGGCCGGGCAGCCGCGGCAGGCCCAGCAGCAGGGCGAAGAACAGCGGGATGCCGTAGCCGTGGATCATCGGCCGGCCCTCCAGGACCAGCTCGGCCAGGCGCCCGGGCGGCACCGTCAGGCTGCCGTACTGGCCGCCGCCCAGGCGCACCACCGCGTGGACCAGGGCGCCGTCGGCGTCCAGCTTGAAGATCAAGCCGTCGCTGAGCAGGCGCAGCGGCGTGTGCAACAGGCCCGCCACCAGGTTCGCCACGAGGGGCGACAGCAGGTACCAGGCGACGAACAGCAGCGGCAGCCAGAGCAGCACCCGCCGCAGGGAACGCGTGAAGCCGTCAGGCATGGGCCACCTCCGTCGGGCGCGGCGCCAGCTGCCCGATCCGGCCCAGGTAACGCAGCCAGAGCAGGAACACCACGAACACGTCCAGCAGGATCAGCACCTGCCAGATGTACAGGTGCGCCCAGTCGAAGGCACGCAGGCTCCATTGGCCCAGGTAGAACAGGCTGATGATGCGCAGCAGGTTGAGCAAGTGCAGGGAGACCAGGCCGACCAGCAGCCCCCAGGCCTTTTCCCGCCAGCCGGCGGGAAAGGCGAGGATCGCGGACAGCAGGATGATCGACGCTTCGATGCCGTTGCAGCCGGCCTGGATCGACATGCCGAAACCGGACGGCACGTCGAACAGGTGGATGCCCCGGGACACCGCGCCGGCATCCGCCAGGCGCACCAGGGCGATGCTGGCGAACGCCAGCATCTCGGTGAAGGGCGCCACCAGCCAGCGCTGCACCGGCTCGGTGAGCTCCAGGGTGAACAGCACCAGCTGGAGCAGGCCGAAGCCGATGAAGAAGCGCTTCACCGCGGGTTACCCCGGCATCCCGGGACGACGCCCGGCCATGCCGTAGACGCCCAGGGCCATCAGCACGGAGAGCAGGATCAGCGCCCACTCCGACAGGGTCGGCGCGCCCTTCGGATCGACGATCACCGGGGTCTGTGCGCTGCCGCTGTTGTTGCCCGGGTTCGGGTCGTTCTCCGCGCTGACCGTGGCGACGTTGGTCAGGGACTGACTGGCGAAGCTGCCGGCCAGGCGGGTGGTGACGGTGAACGACTCGCTGCCGCCGCTGGCCAGGTCGCTGACGGTGCAGCGCACGGTGCGGCTGGCCAGCACGTAGGTGCAGGCCGGCGAGGCGGACACGTAGGTCAGGCCGCTGGGCAGCACGTCGCTGACCACCGCGTTGCGGCTGCGCTCCGGACCGGCGTTGTCCACGCGGATGCTGTAGCTCACCTCGTCACCCGGCAGCAGGGCGTTGGAGCTGCTGCTCTTGGCCAGGCTCAGGTCGGCGCGGGTGTCGCGCACCTCCACCTTCACCGTCGCGGTGGCGCAGTTGTCCGGGTCCTGGGTCTCGCAGATCCGGTAGTCGAAGGTGTAGGTGCCCGGGTCGGTGCCGGCGGCGACGGTGACGTTGCCGGTGCCCGGGTCCAGGGTGATGCCGGCCGGCGGCGTGGCGGTGAGGGTCACGCCGGGGGTCGCGGGGGTGCCGCCGCCGACGCTGTCGTTGCCGAACACGTTGCCCACCACCTGGGTGGTCTCGCTGGTCACCGGACCGTAAGTGTCGTCGCCGGCGCTGATCACCGCGGCCTCCACCACGAAGCTGACCGTGGCGCTGTCGCAGTTGTCCGGGTCGCCCACCTCGCAGAGGGTGTACGGGAAGCTGTAGGCGCCGGGCGGCGTGCCGGGCGCGACGTTCACTGCGCCGGTGGCCGGGTCGACAGTGATGCCGGCCGGCGGGGTGACGCTAAGCACCACGTTGCCGGTGTTCACCGCGCCGCCGTTGAGGCTGTCGTTGCCGTACAGGTTGACCACGCTGGGGTTGCCCTGGCTGCTGATCACCGGCACCGGGTTGCTGTCGTCGTTGGCGACGATCTCCGAGGCCTGGACGGTCAGGCTGACGGTGGCGTCGTCGCAGTTGGCGGGGCTGGCCTGCTCGCAGATGCGGTAGACGAAGCTGTAGGGCCCCGGATTGGTGCCCGGTGCGACGCTGACCACGCCGGTGGCGGGGTCGAAGCCGATGCCGGTCGGCAGGGTGCCCACCAGGCTGGCGGTGACGCGGCTGGCATCCACCACCTGGTCGTTGAGGCGGTCGTTGGCGAACACGCTGCCCAGGTTGGCATTGCCGGCGCTGCTGATCACCGGGGTGGCGTACGGGTCGTCCACCGCGTCGATCCGCGAGGTCACCGGCGAGGTCTCCACGGTGGCGGTGCCGCCGCGGGGATCGGGCCCGGGGTTGGTCTGCTCGGAGTAGCTCACCGAAGCGGTGTTGCCGATGCTCTGGTTGGCCAGTTGCGGATCGGTCACCCGCACCTTGAAGCGCACCCGCGCGGCCTCGCCCGGGACGATCAGGCCGCCGGCGCTGCCGGTGGCGCCGCTGCCGACGCGGAAACTCACCGCGCGGCCGGCGGCATCGTAGTCCGCCAGGTCATCACCGCTGGCGTCGGTCTGCCCGCCGGTGGGGGCGCCGCCGACGTTGCTCACCACCTCCAGGGAACCGGGTACCAGCTCGGTGCCGGCCGGCAGCGGGTCGCGGACCGCCACGCCGGTGGCGCCGTCGGTGCCGGTGTTGCTGAAGGCGATCTCGTAGACGATCTCGTCGCCGAAGACCACCTGGCTGCCGCCGCTGGCGTTGCTGTAGGTCTTGGTCAGCGAGGACACCAGGTTCGGCTCGAACAGCTCGGTGGCGAAGGTCACCGCGTGGGGGAAGTAGGCGTCGCCGGAGGTGGAGAAGCTCAGGTTCGCCTGGGTGGCGTTGTTGGCCAGGATGCCGGACGCATCGACGTAGTCGATGTCGATGGCCATCTGGTTGACGTAGTCCGGGTTCTTCGCGCTGAGGCGGGTGCCCAGCCGCGAGATGCTGCTGTTCCAGAAGTTGGTGGCCGGGTTCTGCGCATCGGTCAGGGTCTGGCCGTTCAGGCGGAAGGCATCCCCGGCGATGTCGTTGTCGCCTTCCCAGACCAGGGCGCCCATGTAGGTGGTGAAGCTGGCGCTGGCCGGGGTGCGCAGGCCGGTGACGTCGATGCTGGCCGTGATGTTGTCGCTGACCACGCCGTCGTTGTTGTCCAGCTTGCCGTCGAACACCATCAGGCGGCGGTACGGCTCGTTCTCGTCGCGGTAGACCACGATGAGGCTCCAGCCGCCGTAGTGACCGAGGCTGGAGCCGTTGCCGCTGACAGCGGTCAGGCCGCCGGCGAAGTAATCGCCGCTGCCGGCGCTGCGCACCAGTTGGGTGACGTCGGCGAACGCGGTGTACGGACGCGCGTCGCTACTCCCCTGGGTAGTGAACGTGTTGATGTCCACGGGGCGCGCCACCACGTCCTGGTAGTCCGTGGCGCCGGGCACCCGCAGGTGCAGCGTGCCGCGGGCGGCATTGCTGGGCGCGGCGCGGCCGCCCCAGTAGAGGCCGGCGGACAGCACCTCGGCACCGGCCGGCAGGGTCAGGTTGGCGCTGGACGAGTTGGTGAAGCCGGCGCCCGGGTCGACGTTGACGTAGACCATCGTCCGGTTGGCGTTGCCGCCGGCCACCGCGCCCGCCTGCTCGGAGGCGCAGGAACCGCCCTGGCAGGTGAGCAGGGTGTTGCCGACCATGGTGATATCGCCGCGGTCGTTGAAGGTCTCACGCGCGGTGAAGGCCGCTTCCGCCGCCGGTAGCAGGCTGCCGGTGAGCAGCAGCGAGAGCATCGCCTGTCGCCAGCGGCTGCGTTTCGGCGCGGTGCTCCCGCCAGGTCCGGGCACGATGAGGTGGGTCATGACATCTCCTTGTGGTCGGCGGCGCCTCCATGGGGCGCCACGCGTGTTGGAAGGGGTCGAACGGCGCATCGCCCCGGGCCTGTGGGCACGTAGTGGGCGGCGCGAACGCGCACGGAGCCGCGGCCTTCTTGGCGGGGCCGTTGCGGATGACGCGGGACGTTCGGTGCCGGCGAAGGCCGGCATGGGCGAGGCGCGGGATGGGGGTCGAGGGCAGGCCGGGCGACGAGGGACGCAACCGCGTTCCGCGCATGCGCGACCCCGGCAGGTACCAGGCCATTCGCGACCGCCAGGCAGTGCCTGCACGAATTTGGCGCAGACTCTAGGAAGCCGCCCCGACCCCAACAAGGCCGGCGCGGCGGAATCAGCTTCCCATCGGGAGGGCGAATCGGCGGGCGGGAAAAGCCCGGTGCCGCCGGTTATCCAGGGGCCGATGCACGCGGCCGCCTGGGTCCGCCCTGCCGGGCCGCGAGGTGCACACGGGCACCTTTGCCGGAGCGGGCGCCTCCTACCCGTTCAGCGGGCGTCGACGACGAAAACTTTCGCGAAACGTTGTCGGCTGGTTCGCGTTTCGAGACATACGCCGGACTCGCTCGAGAGCGGCCATTCCCGAGGTGACGTCATCCTGGAAAGGACTGAAAGAGGCCGGAGCAGGACCGGCTTTGCCCGCCAACATGAACCGGAGCGCCCATTTTCCAAGGGCGCTACCGCGGCGATGGCCCGGTGCCCGGCGGCATTGATCGCACCAATTCGCCGCGATGCCGTCCAAGGCTCGGGACCTGCGCCGCCAGGACGCCGCCACGACACGGCAGCGCGGGCCTGCGAGCCACTGCCCACGGGCATCCGGCTTGTGTCATGATGCCGCAACCGCAGGTTAGTCACTCCTCCTCTCTTCCTTATGAACAAATCCCTCGCGTTGCTGACCGCCGCCCTGTTCCTCGCCGGCTGCCAGAATCTCTCCCCACGCACGGAAGGCGATACGCCGCCAGCGACGGAGACCCCGCCGGCCCAGGTCGATCAGCAGCCCCAGGTCTATGGCTCGTTCAGCCAGGAGACGCTCTACGAGCTGCTCGCCGCGGAACTGGCCGGGCAACGCAACCGCTTCGACATCGCCCTGGGCAACTACGTCCGCCAGGCCCACGAGACCCAGGACCCGGCGGTGGCCGAACGGGCCTTCCGCATCGCCGAGTACCTCGGCGCCGACGACGCGGCGCTGGACACCGCGCTGGTCTGGGCCAAGACCGCCAACGGCAACCTCGATGCCCAGCGCGCCGCCGCCGTGCAGCTGGCCCGCGCAGGTCGCTACGACGAAGCCATGCAGTACATGGAGAGGGCCCTGCAGGGCCAGGGCGCGACCCACTTCGATTTCCTCGCGCTGTCCGCCGCCGAGACCGACGCCGACACCCGCGCCGGTCTGCTGCAGAGTTTCGATCGCCTGCTCAAGAAATACCCGGACAACAGCCAGCTGGTATTCGGCAAGGCCGTGCTGCTGCAACAGGATGGCCGCCCCAACGAGGCGCTGACCCTGCTGGAAAGCCTGCCCAACGCCAACAAGGACGTCGCCCCGCTGCTGCTGCGGGCGCGCCTGTTGCAGAGCCTGGGCCGCACCGACGACGCCCTGCCCTTGCTGCAGAAAGGCATCAAGCAGCACCCCGACGACAAACGCCTGCGCCTGACCTATGCGCGCATGCTGGTGGAGCAGGATCGCCTGAACGAGGCGAAGTCGGAATTCTCCGGCCTGGTCCAGCAGTTCCCGGACGACGACGACCTGCGCTTCTCCCTGGCCCTGGTGTGCCTGGAAGGCGAAGCCTGGGACGAGGCGGAGGTCTACCTGCAGCAACTGGTGGAGCGCGGCAGCCACGTGGACGCCGCCCACTTCAACCTGGGGCGCGCCTACGAAGAACAGCACGACATCGAGAGCGCGCTGATCGAGTACGACCTGGTGGGCGCCGGCAACGACTATCTGCCGGCGCAGATGCGCGTCACCGAGCTGCTGCTGGCGGCCGGCCGCACCGACGAGGCCCGCGCCCGCCTGGCCAAGGCCCGGGACAGTCAGCCTGATTACGCCATCCAGCTGTACCTGATCGAGGCCGAGAGCTTCGCCAACCAGAACCAGGGCGAACGCGCCTGGAGCGTCATCCAGCAGGCCCTCCAGCAGTTCCCCGACGACACCAACCTGCTCTACACCCGCGCCATGCTGGCGGAGAAGCGCGGCGACCTGGCGCAACTGGAGCGCGACCTGCGCCAGGTGATCGCCCGCGACCCGGAAAACGCCATGGCGCTCAACGCCCTGGGCTACACCCTCGCCGACCGCACCACCCGCTACGGCGAGGCCAAGGCCCTGGTGGAGAAGGCCTACCAGATCAAGCCGGACGACCCGGCGATCCTCGACAGCCTGGGCTGGGTGAACTTCCGCCTGGGCAACCTGGCCGAGGCTGAGCGACTGCTGCGCATCGCCCTGCTGCGCTACCCCGACGCCGAGGTCGCCGCCCACCTTGGCGAGGCCCTCTGGGCCCAGGGCAAGCAGCGCGAAGCCCGCGATGTCTGGGCCGACGCCCTGAAGAAGCAGCCCGACAACGCCATCCTGCGCGCCACCATCAAGCGCCTCACCGGTTCCGAGAAGCCCTGATTCCATGACCGTGTTTTCCCGCATCCGCACCGCCAGCGTCCTTCTCGCCCTCACGGTACTGGCCGGCTGCGCCGGCTTCGGCAGCCGCGAAGCCGTGGAGGGCCAGGGCGACCCCGCCCAGTGGAAGGCCCACAAGGCCCAGGTCGCCGGCATCGACGGTTGGCAGATCAATGGCAAGGTAGGCATCCGCGCGCCCAAGGACTCCGGCAGCGGCACACTGTTCTGGCTGCAGCGCCAGGACTACTACGACATCCGCCTCTCCGGCCCCCTGGGACGCGGCGCGGCGCGCCTGACCGGCCACCCCGGCAGCGCAGCGCTGGAAGTCGCCAACCAGGGCCGCTACGAGGCCGCCACGCCGGAAGCCCTGCTGGAAGAACAACTGGGCTGGCGCCTGCCGGTCTCCCACCTGCTCTGGTGGATCCGCGGCCTGCCGGCTCCGGACAGCAAGAGCCGCCTGACCCTCGGCGCCGACAGTCGCCTCGCTCACCTGGAACAGGATGGCTGGCAGGTGGACTACCTGGCCTACACCGACCAGGGCGGCGAGCACCTGCCGGAACGCATCAAGCTCCACGGCCACGAACTCGACGTCACCGTAGTGATCAAGGACTGGCAACCGCGCCGGCTCGGCCGATGACAGCGGTACCCCCTGCGCTCGCCGAGGCCCAGCTGGTGCTGCCGGCGCCGGCCAAGCTCAACCTGATGCTGCACATCCTCGGCCGTCGCGCCGATGGTTACCACGAGCTGCAGACCCTGTTCCAGTTCGTCGACCATGGCGACGAACTGGGTTTCTCCGTGCGCCGGGACGGCGACATCCGCCTGCAGAGCCACCTGCACGGGGTGGCCCACGACGACAACCTCATCGTCCGCGCTGCGCGCCTGCTGCAGGCCGAGAGCGGCTGCACCCTGGGCGCCGACATCTGGCTTGAAAAACGCCTGCCCCTGGGCGGCGGTATCGGTGGTGGCAGCTCCGACGCCGCCACCACCCTGCTAGGCCTGGATCGCCTGTGGAATCTCCAGCTGGGCGAAGAACGCCTGGCGGCCCTGGGCCTGCGCCTGGGTGCGGACGTACCGGTATTCGTGCGTGGCCGCGCGGCGTTCGCCGAGGGCGTCGGCGAGCGGCTGCTGCCGGTCGAACCGGAAGAACCCTGGTACCTGGTGGCCGCGCCGCAAGTGTCTGTCAGTACAGCGGAAATTTTCCGCGACCCGGAGTTGACACGAAACACGCCCGCCATTACAGTGCGCACCGTTCTCGAGCGAGGCGGTCGTAATGACTGTCAGCTGGTAGTCGAGAAGCGTTACCCAGAAGTTCGTAACGCTTTGATCTTGCTAAACAAATTTGTTTCAGCTAGATTGACCGGCACTGGAGGTTGCGTGTTTGGGAGCTTCCCAAACCAAGGCGAAGCTGATAAAGTCGCCGCCCAACTTCCAGCCTCCCTGCCAAGTTTCGTGGCCAAAGGCAGCAACATTTCGATGCTGCACCGGAAGCTGAAGAACTTGTCCTGAGACACGAATGCCTGGCATTCGATAGCTACATACAGGGGCGTCGCCAAGCGGTAAGGCAGCAGGTTTTGATCCTGCCATGCGTTGGTTCGAATCCAGCCGCCCCTGCCATATCCTACGAAGCTGTTCAAGATTGCTGCTCAAGCGGCCTTTTTGAACAGCTTTTTAATTCATCGGGTCCACCCTCAGCCGGCAGGTACTGCGCGTGTCCAAGATGATGGTCTTCACGGGGAACGCCAACCCCGATCTGGCGCGTCGCGTCGTACGTCAGCTGCACATCCCCCTCGGTGATGCCTCGGTCGGTAAGTTCTCCGACGGCGAGATCAGCGCCGAGATCAACGAAAACGTCCGCGGCAAGGACGTCTTCCTGATCCAGCCGACCTGCGCCCCGACCAACGACAACCTGATGGAACTGGTGGTGATGGCCGATGCCTTCCGCCGTTCCTCGGCGTCCCGCATCACCGCCGTGATCCCCTACTTCGGCTACGCCCGCCAGGATCGCCGCCCGCGCTCCGCCCGTGTGGCGATCAGCGCCAAGGTGGTGGCCGACATGCTCACCGTGGTGGGCATCAACCGGGTGCTCACCGTCGACCTGCACGCCGACCAGATCCAGGGCTTCTTCGATATCCCCGTGGACAACATCTACGGGTCGCCGGTCCTGGTGGACGATATCGAGGACCAGCGCTTCGAGAATTTGATGATCGTCTCCCCCGACATCGGTGGCGTGGTCCGCGCCCGCGCGGTGGCCAAGTCCCTCGGGGTCGACCTGGCGATCATCGACAAGCGCCGTCCCAAGGCCAACCAGTCCGAAGTGATGCACATCATCGGCGACGTGGAAGGCCGTACCTGCGTCCTGGTGGACGACATGGTGGACACCGCCGGCACCCTCGGCCACGCCGCCAAGGCGCTGAAGGAACATGGCGCCGCCAAGGTCCTGGCCTACTGCACCCACCCGGTGCTGTCCGGCCGCGCCATCGAGAACATCGAGAATTCCGTGCTGGACGAGCTGGTGGTGACCAACACCATCCCGTTGTCCGCCGCGGCCCAGGCCTGCCCGCGCATCCGCCAGCTGGACATCGCGCCGGTGGTGGCCGAAGCGGTTCGCCGCATCAGTAACGAAGAATCGATCAGCGCCATGTTCCGCTGAGGCTTCGGCCTCGGCCCCTGACGCCGACGTAGAGCGCCCCGCCCCGTGCGGGGCTTTTTGCCCAACCGCCCGCGTGCTGGTCGCAAGCGCCCCGGGCGGTTTGGTTATAGTGGAGAACCGAAAATGTCGAATGAATTTGCCCTGAATGCCGAAGCGCGTTCCGACCTGGGGAAAGGTGCGAGCCGCCGCCTGCGTCGTAACGCCAACCTCGTTCCCGCCGTGATCTACGGTGGCGACAAGGCGCCCCAGTCCATCAGCCTGCTGGCCAAAGACCTGGCCAAGCTGCTGGAAAACGAAGCCGCCTTCAGCCACGTGCTGTCCCTGAACGTCGCCGGCGCCAACGAAACCGTGCTGATCAAGGCCCTGCAACGTCACCCGGCCAAGGGTTACGTGCTGCACGCCGACTTCCAGCGGGTGGTCGCGGGCCAGAAGCTGCAAGCCCACGTGCCGCTGCACTTCATGAACCAGGAAACCGCCGCTGGCGTGAAGACCGGTGGTGGCGAGATCTCCCACACCCTGTCCGAAGTCGAAGTCTCCTGCCTGCCGAAAGACCTGCCGGAATTCATCGAAGTCGACATGGCCAAGGTCGAAGTGGGCCAGATCGTCCACCTGTCCGACCTCAAGCTGCCGAAAGGCGTCGAGCTGGTGGCCCTGGCCCACGGTAGCGACCTGGCCGTGGCCAACATCCACATGCCGCGCGTCCAGGCCGAGAGCGAAGACACCGGCACCGCTGCCGAGTAAGCGCCACGCCTGAAAGGAAGGGCCCCCGTCGTGACTGCCGTACAACTGATCGTCGGCCTGGGAAATCCAGGCCCCGAATACGAACAGACCCGGCATAACGCGGGGGCCCTTTTCGTTGAGCGCCTGGCCTCGAGCCAGGGCGTCAACCTGAGCGTCGACCGCAAGTACTTCGGTCTGGTGGGCAAGTTCTCCCATCAAGGCAAGGACGTCCGCCTGCTGATTCCCACCACCTACATGAATCGCAGCGGCCAGTCAGTCGCGGCCCTGGCGGGTTTCTTCCGGATCGCCCCGGACGCCATCCTCGTGGCCCACGACGAACTCGACCTGCCCCCCGGCGTCGCCAAGCTCAAGCAAGGTGGCGGCCATGGCGGCCACAACGGCTTGCGCGACATCATTGCCCAACTGGGCAACCAGAACGGTTTCCATCGCCTGCGCCTGGGCATCGGCCACCCCGGCCACAGCAGCCAGGTGACCGGCTACGTGCTCGGCCGCGCGCCGCGCAGCGAGCAGGACCTGCTGGATGGCAGCATCGACGCCACCCTGGGCGTCCTGCCGCAGATGCTCGCCGGCGACTGGACCAAGGCCATGCAGACCCTGCACAGCCCGCGAGCCTGACCCCCCTTCTCCACCGATTTCACCTCCGCGAGGGATACACCATGGGATTCAACTGCGGCATCGTCGGCCTGCCCAACGTCGGCAAGTCCACCCTGTTCAACGCCCTCACCCAGTCCGGTATCGCGGCGGAAAACTTCCCCTTCTGCACCATCGAGCCCAACAGCGGCATCGTCCCCATGCCCGATGCGCGCCTGGAGGCCCTGGCGGAGATCGTCAAGCCTGAGCGCGTGCTGCCCACCACCATGGAGTTCGTCGACATCGCCGGCCTGGTGGCCGGGGCCTCCAAGGGCGAAGGCCTGGGCAACAAGTTCCTCGCCAACATCCGCGAGACCGACGCCATCGCCCACGTGGTGCGCTGCTTCGAGGACGAGAACGTCATCCACGTGTCCAACTCCGTGGATCCCAAGCGCGACATCGAGGTGATCGACCTCGAACTGATCTTCGCCGACCTGGACAGCTGCGAGAAGCAACTGCAACGGGTCGCCCGCAGCGCCAAGGGCGGCGACAAGGACGCCCTGACCCAGAAAGCCCTGCTGGAGAAGCTGATCCCTCACTTCGAGGCGGGCAAGCCGGCCCGCAGCCTGATGAAGGACATGGACGAGGAGCAGAAGCGCCTGGTTCGCGGCTTCCACCTGCTCACCAGCAAGCCGGTGATGTATATCGCCAACGTCGCCGAGGATGGCTTCGAGAACAACCCGCACCTGGACGTGGTGAAGGCCATCGCCGCCGAAGAAGGCGCCGTGGTGGTCCCGGTGTGCAACAAGATCGAGGCGGAGATTGCCGAGCTGGAGGATGGCGAGGAAAAGGCCATGTTCCTCGAATCCCTCGGCCTGGAAGAGCCCGGCCTGAACCGCGTGATCCGCGCCGGCTACGAACTGCTTAACCTGCAGACCTACTTCACCGCCGGCGTGAAAGAAGTCCGCGCCTGGACCGTCCGCATCGGTGCCACCGCCCCCCAGGCCGCCGCAGTCATCCATACCGACTTCGAGAAAGGCTTCATCCGTGCCGAAGTGGTGGCCTACGACGATTTCATCCAGTACAAGGGCGAGAACGGCGCCAAGGAAGCCGGCAAATGGCGCCTGGAAGGCAAGGACTACATCGTCAAGGACGGCGACGTGATGCACTTCCGCTTCAACGTTTGATCGCTGTATTCGGTAAGGCTCCGATGCGAGCCTTCCCGGCGTTTCATCGAAGGAGTCCGGGACGATCCTGGTGCCGAGCCATCCAGCCTAACCGCTTGATCGCACGCCAGAAATCCGGATCGAAAGGGTTGACAGCCAGCCAGCCACTCCCGATAATGCGCGCCACTTGGCTACGTAGCTCAGCTGGTTAGAGCATAGCATTCATAATGCTGGGGTCCGGGGTTCAAGTCCCTGCGTAGCCACCATACAAAACAAAGGCTTACCGAAAGGTAGGCCTTTTTTGTTTATGGCACTGTCCCACAAGTGTCCCAATCCTGTCTCAGCAAGGCCAGCGGCGAGAGCGTCAGAGCGGTCGCAAAGTGGTCCGGCGCAAGGTGCGCGTAGCGCATCGTCATCTTGATATCCCCGTGTCCCAGTATCCGCTGCAGAGTCAGAACACTACCGCCCTGCATCATGTAGTGGCTGGCAAACGTGTGCCGCAGGATGTGAGTGAGCTGACCCGGGGTATGAATACCCGTTCGCTCATAAGCCTTGCGAAACGCGGAACGGCACGACGAGAACAGGCGGCCCGATCCTGGATATCCACGCTCCAGGATCAATGACCGCAGGTCTTCCGGCACGGGCACCGAGCGCCCCTTCCCGTTCTTGGTCTTCGAGAACCGAACCATTCCGTTAACAAGCTGAGCACGAGTGATGCTTTCAGCTTCGTCCCATCGAGCCCCCGTCGCCAGGCAGAGCTGGGCAACCGGTAGCGTATGGCTGTTAGTCGATACGGCGCACTCCTCGAGCACCCTGCGGCATTCAGGCAGGGTCAGGAAAGACCGCTCTGTATCGTCCACCTTGATCTGCCGCAGGCTCGCGACAGGGTTGGCGTCATGCCACACCCCCAATCGAATCAACTCATTGAATACCGACTTCAGGTAGCGATGCTCATGGTTGACTGTCGAGGGTGAGCAGGTTTTCAGACGCTCCACGCGATAGCGGCTGAAATCCAGCGATGTGAACGAGGATGCAATGGGGTCGCCCAGGGCCTGCACCACCGCGAGCGTTCTGGACAAGCGATACGGGTCTTTCAGCGTACACCCGTGCAGCTCATGCCAGACCTTCACGAGGTCCGACAGCCGCTCCCCAGGGTCACGGCCACGCCGCGCGTACTCGCGCCGCAGATCACCTATCCAGCGCTCAGCTTCGGCCTTGGTGCGGAACCCGCTACGTCGCTTGCGAATGCCTGCCGATCGGTCGAGCCAGAAGTCGGCATCCCAACCCGATGCCCCCTTCGAAATCATACGGCCCTACCCCACCTCACCACGCGTTCTGTCAGAAGCCTCTGAATATGCTTGTAGATGTCCCGCTCAGTCTTTCCCTTGTCGGCGTAGTGATCGCGAATGACCGGCCAGCACTCCCATCCCCGGAGGCTGGCGAACGCCTTTTCCGCGCCGATTCTCTCCCTTGAAATCAGGCTGATGAAGTTACCCAGGAACAGCTCGACGTTCTTGCCGCTGAAGCCCTGAGAGGTCTTAAAGTGCCGCTTGTAATGGGTCTGTCCAACCAGGGATTCCACCGGAACACCGACCCGCACGTCCTGCCGCATGAGCGTCCAGAAGGCGTCGAAAACGCCGCGGCTTGAGCAAAGCCGGAAGGACTCCAGGCCATACTGGAACAGACCGTCCAGATGCGGCGCCAGCTCGGCGAAGGTGCAGCTATCCAGGGTTTGCCCAGCCACGTCGGAGCCGTCGGCGAACTGCTGCACGATGGTGTGATGGAACCGCAGCTCAACACGCCAGACGGGCGCGTCCGGGTCGTAATTCATGGAGTCGGCCGGGTCGAATGGGTTATCCAGTTCGGCCCACCTCGCCTGCCAGTAGTCGAGCTTGTCGACGCTATAAGCCTGAAGGGTCTTGTCGTAGATAGCGAGCTGGATACCTGCTGGCGAGCCGAACAGGAATGACTGACCACGACCATAACTGACAGCCTCGCCGTCATAGTGCATTTGCTTGATGCCAGACAGATCACGACGAGACCGGGCACGGCATAGGAGGCGATCTATCAGGTCGGCCGGGGGCGTCCACCCCTGCACATCCAGGGCGAGATGGACCGCGCACTGGTTAGGCTCGACGTGCTCCAGCGCTTCCATGGCAAAGCGATCCATCCATTCCTGAAGTACGGCCGGCGTGCATGACTGAATCGCGTGCGGGCTCACTTCGATCTTCATATGCGCGCCGATCACGTCGATCTTCACATTGAAGTTTTTCAGCAGGATCACGAAGCCCAGGTCCGCATTCTGGAGCTTGAACTGATAGCCGGAATCACGCCCCACGCGCCCGGCGTGCCATTCATGCCCCGCAAACTCCACGATGCCCGACTGCTCAACCAGCGCCATCACATCCGGGCGGATGCGACCCCGGTAGAGCTGGCGAACCGTATCCACGCGACAGCCCAGGAGGCGAACCCGCGACAGATCGGTCATCGCCGCCGACTTCGGATCAACAAACAGACGGCCGTATTGGGTGGCCTTGGCGGTCAAGCAATCCAGGCGCAGCTGGTCGATAGCCTTCTTCACGAATTTCCCCACTAATGATGCCAAGTGACGCTTTAAAAAACCGTTTATAAGACGTGCTACAGGGACGTCCCCCGCGGAGGCGGCCGCGCCGCCCGCCCCGGCTCGCGAGCCCCGTGCCGTTGCACGCGAGTCCGCGCGGGCCGCGCGCGCCTCGCCCATTCCACCCACACAGCGGCGCTCACGCCGATCGGGCAGCATGATCGGGCGGCGAACAGAGCAATGGCAGGAGAGGTGCGCAGTGGCGGCGCTGCGTTCCAGCCTGCCCAGGCGGCGAGGCAGAGCAGCAGCAAAAACAGATACATGGGACGCTGCGGCGGCCGCATGCAGGGACGGAGCGAGCGGTCAGGCGGGGAAAACACCAAGGGCGCCGCCCTTGTCATCCCGCTCTTGCCGCCGAGGGCTCGGGAGCGCGGGGCAGAAAAGCTGCCCCACTCTCCCGGCTTCAGGCTGTTCATGGGCGCGCAGGGTCAAGGGTGCGCTTCGCCCGTGCTTCCGTTCGCCGGAACGTGGCCGTTCCGACGAGCCGGGAGCGCGGCCCCTGACCCAGGCAGAGAAGGCAGGAGCATGCGGCCCAGTACGTTGCCGGTACTTTGCCGGTCGCGGTACCGCATCGTCCTGATGGTGCGAATGTGCGAGAAGAAGACCTCGTTAGGGTATCTGTCCTGGCCATTCATGTTCAGCGTCAAGAAGTAGGCATCCTCATAGACGCCACTCATGGGCAACACCACGCCGACAATGTGAAGGCACATCCAGTAGCCCTCAGGCTCCTCGTCCCAGGCAAGTTCAACCAGGACGGTCTGCCCTACGTATGCAAAGGCAGCGGCAGCATCAAGCACAATTCCCGTACTAGCCATGGCTGTAGTCCCCTTCGGAGAAGGTGGCTTTGCCATTGAGCAGATCGACGCGAAGCTGGCCTACGTTGACCATACGGAAGTCCGCCAGGGTCACGCTGGGCAGCGTGCCGTTTTCGACCCACTCCACGACTTCATCGACCGGGATGCCGCTTGCAGTGGCAAAGGTGACGATGCTGCACAAGTCACTGATACGGCTTCCCAGGCTGACAACATTGCCGCCTGCGCCCTTCCCTTCGTTGCAAGGCTTACTCATCGGCGTAGTCCCCTTGGGCAAAGATGGTTTTTCCCTTCGCCAGATCAGCGCGAATTTGAGCGAGGTGGACCAGACGCGGGCGGCCCATCTTCACGCTAGGGATGGTCCCGGTCTGCATCCAGGCCACCACCGTATCCACGGACACGCCGTTCATGGCGGCAAAGGTTTCCTTGCTACATGTAAGGGCGTTGCGGCAGTCCAGGTAGATCACCCGCTTGCCGTCGAGATCAAAGCTAACGTCGAAAGGTGGCTGCTCCAGGTGTTGCGTGCTCATTGCCTATCCCTGCCTCTGAAATGCTCATAGACTGTCATTAAGGGGTGTTCCTGAAGACAAATATGTTGTCTTCCGAGGCAACTATACAGACAACTATTTTGGCAGACAAACTGTTTGCCTTCCTCTTAATAGAACCTTTGGGAATGAGAGAAGACAGAATAAGGGCATTAGTGAAATATCTAAGCCCAGCAATGGTTGCTAAGAAGACAGGACTCGACCGGCGCCGCTGGGGTACTGTCGCCCACAATTTGAAGGTGAAGGTGCGTATCGAAGACCTCGATGCCTTGATTGAGGCGTTCCCCGAGTACGAGCTATGGTTATGGAAAGGAGAGGTTGACCCTGGACAGGGCCAAATCAGTCCGGCCTACGCCGAAGCAGACCTAAAATTGGCAGGACAAGAAGCGGGCAGCAGGTAACAGCGGAAGTGGCCCGGCGGTGGTTCTCTAAGAAAAAAACAGGGGCAGTCTGAAAGACTAACGTTTGAAGTCATTCAGACATATAAACTCAATGGAGCTGAAATGAATATTAATCAGATATCGTGGGGAGACGATAGCGCTGAAAAAGACGCCTATCTACTTGAATACTTTGTCACCTCAGAGTCTTTGAAGCGCTTAGCCGAAAAAGAAAAAGGCATTGTTATTGGAAGAAAAGGCTCTGGAAAAAGCGCCTTATTGAAGAAGCTAGACCAAATTTTTCGCGATCAAGACGAAACAACCGTTATAAAAGTTGCCCCAAAATATAACTCAATCCGCACCATCCTCAACAACAAAGATATATCATCAAACTTCGGAACTGAAATTTTTTTCCAGCATACCTGGCTCCGACAAATATATTTAGACCTAATGTGCAACATTGGACATGGCGCAAAGGGCGTGTATGCAAGCGGTAGCTATGAGGTTGCACGAGAAATAGCAAAGCAGCAAGGAAGGACATCAAAAGACATTGTTGAAAACATAGCAGACGTTCTCGCAAAAGTTAAAGCCAAAGTTGGTGACCTAGGTGAATTTGGCTTAGAGCTAGAGAAAGAACTAAGAAATATAGCCGACGTAGAAGCTCTTGAGCACCATATAAACGCACTGATTTCAAATAAAGAAAAAGCTGTTGTTTTAATTGATGACCTTGATCTAGGCTGGGACAATTCAGAAACAGCTAACGACATGCTCCTCGGTCTTCTTTCAGCTGCGAACTACATCGGCGGCATGAATAACAATATTCATCCAGTTATTTTCTTGAGAGAAGATGTTTATTCAATACTTATGGAAAGAACTCAGCACTCAGATAAATATCGAAATGTTGAGCGATTGCGCTGGTCGAAAGGAGACTTAGTAGCAATATTAGAATCCCGAATCAATTTCAATCGAACTAGAGATGGATTAGATGCAGTTCCGAATCCTTTTCTGACGGTATTCCCCCAAACAGTCGGAGTATCTCATACCGACAACTGGATGATAGAAAGAACACTATCTAGGCCAAGGGAATTGATTCAATTATCCAGATACTACTCAGAAGGGGTAGATGGAGATTTACCATCGGACGCCGTACTGAAAGCCTCTGAATCCGAGTATTCAAACTGGAAACTAGATGATCTATGCGCAGAGTACTCAAATCAATACCCAGGCCTAGGCTCTGTTTTTTCCTACTGGAAAACTAGATATCGTAGACATAAGTATCATTTAAAGAAAGCAGAGCTGGAAGAAATCCTTCTTGGCATCATGGGTGAAGTAACTTTAAATCAAGACTGGTTTAGCAAGTTAGTTGACCAAGTCAATGTAGACGGCTTAATGGCTATTCTTTATGAAATAGGATTCTTAGGCGACTTTGTACTTGGCGGCCAAGGCGGAAGCAAAACCTATTACTCATATGAAAGTCGGCACGAACCTGTATTCGATGAAGTGCAGATTCACTCATGCTTTAGAAAAGCGGTGAACACAGTAGAGCGAATCAGATCATTGTAGGGGTGTCCCCAAAAGCACAAAAATCTAGAGCGTGTGAGCTAGATCGATAGTTTAGAATACTAAAGACGCTGAATTCACTGGCTTCCATCATTTTTAACCATGTATACCACTTTTTCATAATGCTGGGGTCCGGGGTTCAAGTCCCTGCGTAGCCACCATACAAATCAAAGGCTTACCGAAAGGTAGGCCTTTTTTGTTTTTGGGCGCTGGCCATTCCCGCCTCGGCGGGTCAGCGGCGAGAGCGTCAGCATGTACTGCCCATCCTCGCAACCCACCAATTACCCTACCGGCTTTCCGCAACAACGCTCCGTCAAAAGGCAGCCAGCCCCTCTTCTCCTTCTCGCCCCCCGATCCCCTGCCGATACGTCATCGAGCGCCGGTACGGTGAATGACGCCATGTCGACTGGGCGCGCAACCGGACTGGCCGGCCCCCGCAGCCCGTGCCGCCGATCCACCGACCTGAGGTGGCGGCCTTCGCCATCCTGCAGGCGTCACGGACGACGCCTCGGGTAATCTGGCAAGGCACGCCGATCCTGAAGGCGATCCTCGGCACCTTGGTGGCGCCCGGCTGGATGGGCCGGCTGATGGCGCGCCAGGCCTATGCCGGCCAACTGGGGGACGAGGCGGACGATGCCCAGCGGCCCGACAATCTCTTAGCACCCTTGGAGGGCCTGCATCGCATCACGGGCGCTTCTCTGACAGGCGCGGGATCACGCCCTCGCCCTGGCGTCGTCCTCTGTGGGCATCTTGGCGGCGTGCTGATCATAGTCGCCCTGCTCGCCGCTGTGGAGTTCGACTACTGGCTGGCCAAGGTGATCCCGGAGCCCTCGTCGAATCGCCAACCGGCGACGCGCAGCGGTCGAAGCTGTGCTTGAGTGAAACGAACGCTTGCAGTTCGCCACTTTATGAGGAGTACGCCGTGGATGATCGAGGCGAAGGTTGCCGTATCGCCTGCCTGGCCTGGGGCTCGCTGCTGTGGAAGCCGGGCCCGCTGCCTTTGGCGTCCGAGTGGCAGCCGGACGGGCCGAACCTGCCCCTGGAGTTCGCCCGGGTCAGCGATGGCGGCGAACTGTCCATCGTGCTCTGCGAGCAGTCGCCCTCGGCGCCCACCTTCTGGGCGCCCTTGCACGTAGAAAACCTGGACGAGGCGCGCGAATTTCTGCGGCAACGGGAGCAGATCGACCCGCGCCACCCGGAACGCATTGGGCACCTGGGCCCGGACGGCGACCGGCGTCATCCCGACATCGCCGCCTGGGCCCGTCAGCACGGCCTGGACGACGTGGTGTGGACGGCGCTGCTGCCGCGCTTCGACAACCAGGAGGGCCGCTTGCTGCTGGAGCACGAGGCGATCGCTTACCTAGAGAGCCTGGAGGGGGAGCGCCGTGACCATGCGGAGTCCTACATCCGCCAGGTACCCAGTTCGTTCCGCACGCCCTACCGGGAGCGTATCGAACGGCACTTCGGCTGGTTCCCACGGCCGGCCTGATCCGCCGGCATCTCGGGCTGCGCGACGAGCGTGGAACGAACGATCCACGATACGAGGACCACGCGGGCGTATTCGCCGGCGCCTCGCGCGAACGCATGCCGGTCGGTCGCGAACCGCAACACCCTCGCCGCAGTCTGAGACTGACCGCGGTTGTCCCGCTGTATCGAGGTTGACCATGAGAGATGATTTCGCCGGCATCCGTGCCGAACGTGACGACTTGCCTGAGTACGTTCCCACTCGCCATGCCGTGCCGACCGCGCGCGGCACTCGCCTCACCCTGCAGATCGCCCTGGGCCTGTGGCTGGGCGGCGTGGCCCTGGGAATCACCTGGCTGGTGGCGCGGCTGGTGCTGGTGAAGACCGGGCTGCTCCTGCTGATCGGCGGCTGATCCGCCCGGCGGCCTTGTGGATGCCCAGGTGCGCCGCCATATTCGCGGCATGACCGATCCCCTCGCCGCCACTCCCCTGCGTGTTCCTGACGCGCTGTTCCACCCGGCGGTCGGCGCCTGGTTCGCCAACGCCTTCCCCGCACCGACCGCCGCCCAGGTGGCGGCCTGGCCGGAGATCAAGGCCGGCCGCCCGACCCTGGTGGCGGCACCCACCGGGTCCGGCAAGACCCTGACCGCCTTCCTCGCCGCCCTGGATGAGCTGGTGCGCGAAGGGGTCGACGCGGGCGGCCTGCCGGACGAGACCCGGGTGGTCTACGTGTCACCCCTGAAAGCCCTGTCCAACGATATCCGCCTGAACCTGGAGCGGCCTCTGGCCGGCATCGCCGTCGAGCTGGAGCGCCAGGGCCTGCCGGCGGTGGAGATCCGCACCGCGGTGCGCACCGGCGACACGCCGCAGAAGGAACGGGCGGCCATGCGCAAGCGGGCGCCGCACATCCTGGTGACCACCCCGGAATCCCTCTACGTGCTGTTGGGCTCGGCCAGCGGCCGGGCGATGTTGGCCACGGTGCGCAGCGTCATCGTCGATGAGATCCACGCCATCGCCGGCGGCAAGCGCGGCAGCCACCTGGCCCTGAGCCTGGCGCGCCTGGATGCACTGTGCGCCGTCGCGCCGGTGCGCATCGGCCTGTCGGCGACCCAGAAACCCATCGACGCGGTGGCGCGGTTCCTGGTGGGGCGCGATGCCCAGGGCACACCAGCGGACTGCGCGGTGGTGGACATCGGCCACGCCCGGCCCCGCGACCTAGCCCTGGAGATGCCGCCGGTGCCGCTGGAAGCGGTGATGGCCAACGACGCCTGGGAGCGGGTCTACGACCGCCTGGCGGAACTGGCCCGGGAACACCGCACCACCCTGGTCTTCGTCAACACCCGGCGAATGGCCGAGCGCGCCGCCCGGCACCTGTCGGAACGCCTGGGCGCCGATGCGGTGGCGGCGCACCACGGCAGCCTGGCCCGGGAACAGCGCCTGGACGCCGAGCAACGCCTGAAGCGTGGCGAGCTGCGGGTGCTGATCGCCACCGCGTCCCTGGAACTGGGGATCGACATCGGCGACGTGGACCTGGTCTGCCAGCTGGGCTCGCCGCGCTCCATCTCCGCCTTCCTGCAGCGGGTCGGGCGTTCCGGCCACCAGGTGGGTGGCACGCCCAAGGGGCGGCTGTTCCCCTCCTCCCGGGACGACCTGATCGAATGCACGGCCCTGCTGGACTGCGTGCGCCGCGGCGAACTGGACACCCTGGCGATCCCCCGGGCGCCGCTGGACGTGCTGGCCCAGCAGATCGTCGCCGAGGTGGCCTGCCAGGAATGGAGCGAAGAGGCCCTGTTCGCCTGCCTGCGCCGCGCCGAGCCCTACGCCGACCTGGCACGGGAAGCCTACGCCGAGGTGCTGCACATGCTCGCCGATGGCTACACCACGCGTCACGGACCGCGCGGCGCCTACCTGCACCGCGACGCGGTCAACGGCGTCCTGCGCGGGCGACGCGGCGGCCGCCTGACCGCCCTGAGCAGCGGCGGCACCATCCCGGAAAGCGGCGACTACAGCGTGCTGCTGGAGCCCCAGGGCCACGGCATCGGCACGGTGAACGAGGATTTCGCCGTGGAAAGCCTGGCCGGCGACGTCTTCCAGTTGGGCAATACCTCCTACCGCATCCTGCGCATCGAGCCCGGCCGGGTGCGCGTCGAGGACGCCCAGGGCCAGCCGCCGAACATCCCGTTCTGGCTCGGTGAGGCCCCCGGGCGCAGCGACGAACTGTCGGCCGGCGTCGCCCGCCTGCGCGCCGAGCTGGATGCGCGGCTGGCCGCGGCCCCGGCGAACGATCCCCTGGGCGGCGCGTTGCGCTGGCTGCTGGACACCCTGGGCCTGGACGACGCCGCCGCGCGGCAGATGGTCGAGTACCTGGCCCGGGCGCGAGCCGCCCTGGGCGCATTGCCGACCCAGGCCCGGCTGGTGATGGAACGCTTCTTCGACGAGTCCGGCGGCACCCAGCTGGTCATCCACTCGCCCTATGGCAGCCGGGTCAACCGCGCCTGGGGCCTGGCCCTGCGCAAGCGCTTCTGCCGCACCTTCAATTTCGAACTGCAGGCGGCGGCCACGGAGGACGCCATCGTGCTGTCCCTGTCCACCAGCCACAGCTTCGCCCTGGAGGACGTCTGGCGTTACCTGCGGGCCGACAGCGCCGAGCACGTGCTGGTCCAGGCGCTGTTGGACGCTCCGCTGTTCGGCGTGCGCTGGCGCTGGAACGCCACCACCGCCCTCGCCTTGCCGCGCATGACCGGCGGCCGCAAGGTGGCGCCGCAGTTGCAGCGGATGAAGAGCGAGGACCTGCTGGCCACGGTATTCCCGGACCAGGTGGCGTGCCTGGAGAACATCGTCGGCGAGCGGGAGGTACCCGACCACCCGCTGGTCCGGCAGACCCTCGACGACTGCCTGCACGAGGCAATGGATTGCGACGCCTGGCTGGCGCTGCTGCGGCGCATGGAAGCCGGCGAGGTGGAGCTGCTGGCTCGCGACCTGCCGGCCCCCTCGCCCCTGGCGGCGGAAGTGCTGGGCGCACGGCCCTACGCCTTCCTCGACGACGCCCCGCTGGAGGAGCGGCGGACCCAGGCCGTGCTGGCGCGGCGCTGGAGCGATCCGGAGTCGGCCGACGACCTGGGCGCCCTGGACACCGAGGCGATCGCCGCGGTGCGTGGCGAGGCCTGGCCCCAGGCCCGTGACCGCGACGAAATGCACGAAGCACTGATGGTGCTCGGGGGCCTGGGCGAGGACGAAGCCTGGTCCCAGCCCGGCTGGCTGGAGTGGCTCGGCCAGTTGGCCGCCGCCGGCCGCGCCACGCGCCTGGCGGTGGCCCAGGACACCGCACTGTGGGTAGCGGCGGAGCGCCTGGCGGCGCTCCAGGCGCTCTACCCGGGCATCGAGCCGACCCCGCCCCTGCGCATCCCGGCGGAGTACGCCGCGCCCTGGAACGAGGACGACGCCTGCGTGGAGCTGCTGCGGGCGCGCCTGTCGGGCTTCGGGCCGCTGCGGCTGGGGGAGATCGCCCGGCCGCTGGCCCTGCCCGCCTCCACCTGCGCCCAGTCCCTGGTGCGCCTGGAGAGCAAGGGCTACGTGCTGCGAGGCCGCTTCACCCCGGGCGTCGAGGACGAGGAATGGTGCGAGCGGCATCTGCTGGCGCGCATCCATCGCTACACGGTGAAGCGCCTGCGCCGGGAAATCGAACCGGTGGAACGGGCCGACTTCATGCGCTTCCTGTTCGACTGGCAGCATCTGTCCGCCGCCAGCCGCCTGCAGGGCGCCGCAGCGCTGCCGGCGGTGCTGGAGCAACTGGAAGGCTTCCAGGCCGCCGCCGGCGCCTGGGAGAGCGAGCTGCTGCCGGCCCGGCTGAAAGGCTACGGGATCACCTGGCTGGACGACCTGTGCCGGTCCGGGCGGATCGTCTGGACCCGCCCCAGTGGTCGCCTGCGGGCCGGCGCCGGGCCGATCCGCTCCACCCCCATCGCCCTGCTGCCCCGCCGCCAGTTGGCCACCTGGCAGACCCTGACCGGCGACGGCACTGCGCCGGAGCTGACGCCCCGGGCCCAGCGGGTGGTGGATGCCCTGGAACGCCAGGGGGCGCTGTTCTTCGACGAACTGCTGGGCGAGGCGCGGCTGCTGCGCGCCGAGCTGGAAGACGCCCTGGGCGAACTGGTGGCGGTGGGCCTGGCGAGCGCCGACGGCTTCGCCGGGTTGCGCGCCTTGATCACCCCGGCCACCGGCCGCGCCCGTCAGACCCGCCGCAGCCGGGGCGGCCCGCTGGTGGGCGGCATGGACGACGCCGGCCGCTGGGCACTGTTGCGGCGGCCGTCCGGCGAACCGCCGCAGAACGCCCCCGGGCGCGGCGCGCGCCTCGACCCCGAGGCCCTGGAGCACGTCGCCCGGGTGCTGCTGCGCCGCTACGGCGTGGTCTGCTGGCGGCTGCTGGAACGCGAGCCGGACAGCCTGCCGCCGTGGCGCGACCTGCTGCGGGTCTACCACCGCCTGGAGGCGCGCGGCGAGATTCGCGGCGGGCGCTTCGTCAACGGCGTGTCCGGCGAGCAGTTCGCGCTGCCGGAAGCCCTCGCACTCTTGCGCGAGGTCCGGCGACGCGCGCCGGACGGCAGCCTGGTGACGGTGTCGGCCCTGGACCCGCTGAACCTGCTGGGCAGCCTGTTGCCGGGGGAGAAGATCCCCGCCGTGCTGGGCAACCGGGTGGCCTTCCGCGATGGCGTGCCGGTGGCCGCCACCCTGGCTGGCAAGCCGACGGTGCTGCCCGGCCAGGGCCTCGACGGTGAACGCTCGGCCGAGGCCCTGCGCGCGCTTACCCGGCCTGGCTGGTGAGCGTCGTGCGCCGTGGCCAGGTCGCCAGCAGCACGCCGGCGAAGATCAGCCCGCCGCCCACCCAGTGATGGGCGCGCAGCCCTTCCCCCAGCAGCGACCAGGCCAGCAACGCGGCGAACACCGGCATCAGGTAGTTGCTCAGGCTCGCCCGGGCCGCGCCCAGGACCCGCACCCCGTGGTTCCAGGCGAGGTAGGCCAGCAGCGAGGCGCAGGTGGCGGTGTAGGCGATGGCGCCGAGGTTGCCGGCCGATGGCGCGAAGGTCGTCCCGCCAGCCCACTCGTACAGGTACAGCGGCAGCAGCATCAGCAGCCCGTAGCTCATCAGTGCCCCCAGCAGCGCCAGGGGCGGCAGCTCGAAGCACGGCGACCAACGGCGCAGCAGCAGGGTGTACAGCGCCCAGTCCAGCACCGCCACCAGCATCAGCAGGTCGCCGGGGTTGAAGGACAGCTGCGCCAGTACTCGCCGGTCGCCACGGCCGATCAGCCAGAGCAGCCCCAGCATCGCCAGCCCCATGCCGAGCCAGCCACGACGGGTCGGCCACTGCCGGAACAACAGCCCGGCGCCCAGGGCGGTGGCCAGGGGCACGCAGGTGTTGAGCAGGGTGATGTTGATGGCCACGGTGCTGTGGGCGGCGCTGTAGAGGAAGGTGTTGTAGCCGGAGATGCCGAAGGCGGCTACCAGCGGCAGGCGCCAGCCGGCCCGGCGCAAGGCATCGCGGCGTTGCCAGAGCGGGCGGATGACGAAGGGCAGCAACAGCGCCAGGGCGAGGCTCCAGCGCCAGAAGGCCAGGGCGAACGGCGGCATCTGGCCCGCCACCGCCCGCGCCACCAGGGCGTTGCCGGCCCAGAACAGGTTGGCCAGCAGCAGCCCGGCCCAGGCTGGCGCCTCGCGCCCGCCGAACGGCGACGGCGCCACGTCAGGGTTGCGCCAGGGGACGCAGGCGGTACTGCGGCGGCACCTGGTCCATGCCGCTGACGGTGACGTTGAGGTTCTTCCACAGGCCGTCCTTGATGCCGTAGATGCAGCCGTGCACCGACAGGCTCTGGCCGCGGTGCCAGGCGTTCTGCACGATGGTGGTGTGGCTGACGTTGGCCACCTGCTGGATCACGTTGAGCTCGCACAGGCGGTCCACCCGCTCGTCTTCGCTGGCGAACTGCGCCAGGTGCTCGCGCTGCTCGTAGTAGAGGTCGCGGATGGTCCGCAGCCAGCCGTCGATCAGGCCGAGCTGGCCGTCGCGCATGGCCGCACGCACGCCGCCGCAGCCATAGTGGCCGGTCACCAGGATGTGCTTCACCTTGAGCACGTCCACCGCGTACTGGATCACCGACAGGCAGTTGAGGTCGGTGTGCAGCACCACGTTGGCCACGTTGCGGTGCACGAACAGGTCGCCGGGGAGCATGCCGACGATCTCGTTGGCCGGCACCCGGGCGTCGGAGCAGCCGATCCACAGGTATTCCGGGACCTGCTGGCGCGCCAGCTTCTCGAAGAAGTCCGGGTCCTCCTGCTTGATCGCCTCGGCCCAACGGGCGTTGTTGTCGAACAGCTGCTGCAGGTCGCTCATGGGTACCGCTCCTCGTCTGGCGCACCGGCCGGTGCTCGGGGTATGACTCCGCGGCCTCCGGATGAGTCACCGCGGCGTTTCCGGACGCCGCTCTCCAGGGGGCCACGACGCTCGGCAGCGCGGGGGAATCTTTCCACCGGCGGGCCAGTCAACCCAACAGAGACCCCTACTGCGAGGTGCCCGTGATGAACAAGCCACTCCCCCCGAAGACGCCGCTGCCCATCGACGACAACGAAGACCGCATGGGCGCCGTGGAACCCCTGGATTTCCCCGATGACGAGAGCCGTGGCCGCATTGGCGACGAACGTCCGCTGAGCGATGTGATGGAAGAATTCCCGCCGCGCCGGCTGCGGGAAGCCGGCCTCACCGGCGGCTCCACCGACGACCACCAGCCCACCGACGACGACCTCAGCCCGGAAACCCTGATCCGCGAGGACGGCGCTCGCTCCCCCCACGAGCACGGTCACGGCAAGCCAGCCGACAAGGACCTGAGCGTGGTGGACGAGGATGCCATCGGCGGAGGCGTCGGCCTGGACGAAGAAGAGCTGGCCCGGGACGACCCGCTGGATTCGGCGCGTTACCGCAAGCCGGACGCATCCTGACCTGTCCGCGGCGGGACGCCAGCGTCTCGTTCGCGACGAGCCCTACGGGCGGCGGCCTTCATCGGTAGCCGCCCGTTCTTTTGTCTGCGCTAGACCGGGAACGGAAGAGCCCGCTCATGCCAGCCACGTACAGGTCGCCCTCGCCCATCTTCACGACTCCATGGGTGGATAGCAGTCGCGCGCATGGGTTGATCTCGTGCGGGCCTTGGTGGGATTGGGCATTTGCTGAGCCATTCATGGCGGGCACCAGGCGAGTACCAGCAACGGTAACCGCTCGCTCTCCAGCGTAGGCACACGGACCGGATGAAGGCTAAACCGGCTCACGCCAGCAGCAGACACTCAATCAATAGGCTTTCTTACTACCGCTGGATCAGAGCAGGGAGCAGGTCGGCGGTCGACCTCGTTGAGCGGCAAGCTAGACGAGGCACACAAGCCCCTGCCTCGATCACCGATCACCGTGCATATACCCCGCTGGCAGAAGGATTCAGCGCAGGCTCGGGGCCGGCAGGGATCGACGGCAGGCTTCGGAGAGGCGCCCGTTCACTCCAGCAGCGTGCAGGCCATCACCAGGGCGTCTTCGCGGCCACCGGCGGCCGGGTAATAGTCGCGGCGGCGGCCGATCTCGTTGAAGCCGTAGCGCTCGTAGAGCCGGTAGGCGTGCTGGTTGCTGGCACGCACTTCGAGGAAGCACTCCCGGGCATTGCGGGCGTAGGCGCGGCGCATCAGGTGCTCCAGCAGGCTCAGGCCGAGGCCGCGGCCCTGGCAATCGGGCCTCACGGTGATGTTCAGCAGGTGGGCCTCGTCGATGATCACCTGGATCACCCCGTGCCCCACCTGCCGCTCGCCCTCGAACATCACCCAGCAGTCGTAGCTCTTCAGACCATCGAGGTACAGGGCACGGCTCCACGGATGGCTGAAGGCCGACTGCTCGATCTCCATCACGCCGTCCAGCAGCGCCTCGCTCATGGGCTGGAAACGCAGGTCGCTCATGCCGGGTCCTTGTCCGCGTCCGGCCCGGCCACCGATTCCATCAGCCAGCGGCGGCGGACGCGGCGCATGGCGTGCCACAGGCTGGCCTTGCGCGCCGGCTCGTCCATCAGGGTCTCCAGGCCCGGCAGCGCCCAGGCGACCCCGAGGCCGTCCACCGGCACCTCGCGGTCATAGGCGTCCGCGTCCGCCTCGCTGGCATAGCGGATCGCCGGCAGCCCCACCAGCCACAGGCAGGCGCAGGGCGCCTCCTCCATGCGCGCGGCGAGGAACCCCTGGACGAAGTCCCGGGCGGCCCCGGGGCCCTGGTCCAGGTTGCCACCGGCGAGCAGCGGCCAGCGCACCGGCTCGCCCAGCAGCTGCGGGCTGTCCGGCAGGCCGGCGGCGCGCAGCAGGTCCTTGAGCAGCAGGTACGCCGGGTCGCGGCTCTGGAAGCCTTCGCCGGTGGGCAGTTCCACCAGCAGCAGGCAAGCGCCGGCCCGCAGCAGTTGCAGGGCGAAGCGCGGCGGCGCCACGCGGACCGGCGCGGCGGCCTGGGGCGTGTCTTCGACGGGCACTTCCACCGGCTTGGGCGCCGACCGCAAGGCATCCAGGGCGGGCCGCGCCGCGGCGGCCGGCGCCGTGCCTGACCGGGTTTCGTCGGCGTGAGCCGCCGTGGATTGGGCCGCCAGGGATCGGGGCTCGACGGGAGCGGCTTCCGCCGGCGGGCTATTCGCCGGCGCGGGCCGGTTCGGCGCGGCCACACCACGCTCGCCGACCGCCCGCGCGGCGGGCGCTGGATGGTCGGCCGCGGCGGGCGGCAGTGCCAGCAGGGCGGGACGCGACGGCGCGGCGAACGGCAGCGCCACCCGCGGCAGCCAGGTGGTCACCTGCATGGCATCGAGGTAGGCGCGGCGACGGGACTCTTCGATCAAGGGGCGACCCTGGGTGGATGGGTTTCGCCGGCGGACCGGCTTCGCAGGCCGGCATTGTGGACGAAAACCGCCGCCCGGGAAAAGGCGCGGCCGGGCACGGCGTCAGCCGCGGCGGAACAACCCGATGAGGTGGTCGGCGATGACGCCCTTGATGGCGTTGATCTCCAGCTGCGAAAGTCGGCTCAGGCGGGATGCCACGATGCGGTGCAGGTGCAGCGAAGGCATGCGCGCCTCGTACTCCCGCAGGTCGCCCTTGGTCAGCACCGGCAGGAAGCTGTCCTCGCGCGCCTGGTAGCGCTGGATCAGCAGCTTGAGGCCCTCCTGGAACGGCAGCTCGCGGGACGCCGCCAGGGGGTGGTCGCCGGGGATCTTCAGGTACAGGCCGTGGTGGCCCAGGGTCTCCCCCGGGAGGATGTGGATGCCGGTGGGCTGCACCGCGTCGGTGGGGATGTTCTGGAAGGTGTCGTGCCAGGCCTGCTCGGCGGGGAGGATGGTGATGCCGCCGTGGTCTTCCTCGGGCACCACCAGGCTGTAGTTGCTGTAGAGCTTCTCCACGTAGCCGGAGTAGATGCAGAGACGGTTCTCGAAGCGCTGCAGGAAGGCGATGGCCTCGCGCCGGTCGGTGATGGCGTCCAGGTCCCAGTCCAGGTCGTTCTGGAGCTGCAGTTCGGCCCAGCGGGCCTCGGCGTAATCGGCTGGATCGGAGGACATGTCGAGACGCCGTGGGAAAGTTGACCGAACACCCAGGCAGGAAGCATGCCAGCGTCCCGACGGGGGTTCAAGGGAAACGGGCCCGCGGGCCGGGTGGGTGGCGGGCGCAAACTGCCGTGTTTGGTCACCCGCGCCGACGGGAAACGCGGCGAACGGGCCCCGGTGCAGTACAATCGCCGGCTCATTTTTTCTGACGATGCGGCCCGGCCCCGATGATCGAACCCAAGCGCGTCCTGCGCGCCCTTGCCGAGCACTGGACCCTGCTCGAACCCCTCTGCGAACGCTTCGATGCCGGCACCCTGAGCCTCGGCGAACTGCGTGGCCAGCTCGCCGCGCAACTGCCCGAAGGCACCGCCACCGACATCACCGCCCTGCTCGACCAGTGGATCCGCCTGGACATCCTGGTGCCGGTGGCCAAGAGCCCGAACCGCTTCGAGCTGAACGCCCAGATCCACGACTTCCTGGCCTACCTGCGCCGTGAGCATCGCCTCGGCTTGTGCCTGGAGATCGAGGCCTACCTGCGCCACCTGGAACGCCTGGCGGGTTACATCCAGGACGCCTTCGAGGTGCGCGACGGCAACGACCTGGCGCGCCAGCTGCGGCTCCTGGACATGCGCGTGCGCGACGTGCTGAAGAAGCTTGCCAACGACGAGCAAGCCCTGGTGGCGGTGGCCGAGCGGGCCAAGACCAGCGACCGGCAGATCCCCCTGCGCCAGCGCTACGCCGAGGTGCTGGCCACCTGGGACGAGTACGTCGAGCCGATGATCCAGCTGGTGGCCGCCGATGGCGCATTCGAGCAAGGTGTGCGGCGCGTCGAGCAGGTGCTGCTGCGCCTGCTGGGGGAACAGCAGCGCCTCGGCCACCTGGTGGACGACGACCTGCTGCTGCGCACCCATGCACGCATCCTGGAGATGCAGACCACCGCCCAGCTGACCCTGCGCCGGGCCCGGGAACTGCTGCTGCCGCTGCGGGAGGAAGCCCGCCGCCACAACGCGGTGACCCGCGGCGCCGCCCTGGCCCTGGCAACCATCCGCAAGAAGGGCCTGGACGCCGTGCCCCAGGCCTCGCTGCCGCTGTTCAGCCGGCCCCAGAGCACCTTCCTCGGCAGCGCCTCCCAGGTGGAGGCCTACGTCTATGCCCTGGCTCGCTTCGAACCGAAGCCAGCGCGCTTCCCCCGGGCCAGTGGCACCCGCACGGGCGAGCCGCCGCGGGCGCCCCGCACCGCCCGGGAAATGCTGGAGCGCTGCGAGCAGGCCCTGCCGCTGCCGGACCTGATGCTCTGGCTGCTGGAGCAGGAGCCGGAGGGCGCCACCGACGAGCTGCTCTACTGGTTCTCCCGCCTGTCCCGGGATGGCCGCTTCCAGCGCGAACGCCTGGAGCGCCGCGACTACCTGACCGCCGAACACCAGGTCAGCCTCAGCTCTTTCGCCCTGCTGGCCAACGCCCATGGGTGAGGCTAATGCAGCATGTGAGGCGGACGGGGCTTCTTGCGTCCCGCTCCGCCACCGCCCGGTGGACGGGAAAAGCGCCGTCCACCCTACACCCGACCAAAACCGTAGGGTGGATGACGCTCTTTTCGTCCACCACCGGCCCCACGTGGTGGCTAGAAACAGCGCCATCCACGCCTCGCCTGACCAAATCCGTAGGGTGGATGACGCCTTCTTCATCCACCAACAGACCCACGCGGTAGCCATAAACAGCGCTATCCACGCCTTGCCTGACCAAATCCGTAGGGTGGATGACGCCTTCTTCATCCACCAACAGACCCACGCGGTAGCCATAAACAGCGCTATCCACGCCTCGCCTGACCAAATCCGTAGGGTGGATGACGCCTTTTTCATCCACCACCGGCCCCACACGGCCAACGGCAACGACGCCGCCCATCACCGAATTCCGGACGCCCTCGCCCGTCCGCATGCCACGCGAGTGACTGCATGAACATCGATCTCAAGGAACTCACCCAGCTCGCGCCGATCTTCCGCGAGCTGTTCAAGGGCTACCACGTCAGCCGCCGCGACCCGGAGCTGTACACCCAGCTGTCGAATCAGCAGGACGTCTACCGCGCCCTGTTCAAGGCGCTGGGCTTCGATCTGGTCTGCGACACCCGTGGCTTCTACTACTTCGTGCCCGAGCAGATGGGCGCCCAGGTGAACAAGACCGCCCAGCGCCTGGCGCTGTTCACCTTCATCCTGGTCGAGCACCTGGCCGACCAGGGCCGCGACCCGCTGGCGGTGCTGGATGGCGGCAGCCTTGGCCGCGACGAGCTGCCGCCGCTGCTGGAGAAGTACCGCGACCTGTTCATCCAGGCCGAGGTGCTGAGCCAGGAAGAACTGGAGGAAAAGATCCTGCGGCGCCTCACCCAGCTCGGCTTCGCCGCCGAGGAGAACGGCGTGTACCGCTTCCTGCCGCCGATGCACCGGTTCCTCGATGTCTGCCTGTCGGTGCAGCAGGACCGGGACCTGGCCGCCACCCTGCACAGCGACCTGCCGCTGCCGGCACCGGTGCTGGCCGAAGAGGACGGCGACGAGGATGACGTGATCCGCCTCGAGACGGACGACGCGCCCGACAGCGAAGAAGATGCCCTGGCGCGCGCCATCGCCGCCGAACGCGAGGAGACCGCCCGATGACCGCGCCACGCTACGGCATCCGCCGTTTCGCCCTGCTCAACACCGCCGGCTACAGCCTCGGCCTGTTCCCCCTGGAAAACCCGCTTTCCGTGTACGGCGCCAACAACCTGGGCAAGAGCGCGTCGATCAACGCCCTGCAGTTCCCGATCCTCGCGCGCATGTCCGACATGAGCTTCGGCAAGTACAGCCTGGAACAGTCGCGGCGCTTCTATTTCGCCTCGGATACCAGCTACATCCTGGTGGAAGTCATGCTGCCCCACGGCCCCCACGTGATCGGCGTGGCCGGCCGCGGCCCCGGTGGCGGCTTCGGCCACCAGTTCTTCGCCTATGCCGGCGAGCTGAACCTGGACCACTACCAGCAGAACGGCACCTGCCTGCGCCAGCGCGAGCTGTTCAACGCCCTGGAGCAGGCCGGCATCAAGGCCTACGAGGTGAAACCCGAGGAGCTGCGGCGCCTGCTGGTGGGCGGGCACACGACGATCCCCCTGGACCTCACCCTGATCCCGCTGCGCTCCACCAGCGAGCAGAGCCTGAAGACCTTCCGCGCGCTGTTCATCAACCTGCTGCACATGCGCGAGATCACCGCCGCCAAGCTCAAGCAGCTGTTCCTCGATGCCTTCGAGCACAGCCTGCGTTCCGGCAGCGTCGACTACATCGCCGCCACCGAGGAGGCGTTCCGCGACGTGCGGCGGATGGAGAGCGACTACCAGGCGCTGGTGGCCGCCGGCCCGCTGGTGGAGGCCCTGGCGGCCGGGGTGACCCAGCGCGAGCTGCTGCGCGGCAAGCTGCACCGCCTTTCGCCACTGCTGGACCAGCTGCTGGGCACCTGGCAGGACTACGCAGGGGCGCGCCGCGAGGAACTGGTGATCCAGGCCGAGCACTACCGCAACGAGCAGGACAACCTGCAGCACGAGCAGCGCGGCGGCACCGCCGAGCTGATGCGCCTGGAACGGGAGATCAGCGACATCCAGCGCTGGCTCGGCGAACTGGCCGTGCTGAAGAACCGCTTCGCCCTGGTGGAGGACGCCCTGGTGCTGGAGCAGCAACTGCTGGCGGCCAAGGATGCCCACGATGAGCTGGCCGGCGCCCTGGCGCAGTCCCGGCAGTTCTCCAGCGAGGACCTGCACGAGCGCCTAAGCGACCTGGAGAAACGCCTGAAGTCGGTGAAGCAGCAGCTGGAGCACGCCGACAACAACAGCTATTCGCGGCTGCGGGAGGAGTTCTCCCAGCAGGACGTGGATCGCCTGATGCGCCTGTTCAACGGCCAGCTGTTCGGCCTGCCCCTCGGGGAAAACGGCATCCAGGCCGAGGGCGACGACTGGGTGCGGGCCGTCGAGGCGGTGCTGGAACGCTTCACCGGCGAGCGTTTCGAAGTGCCGGGGTTGTCCATTGACCTGTCCCACATCGAGCCGCCGGCCCTGCAGGCGCTGGCCGACCGCGCCGCCCTGCGGGACCAGAAGGACCGCCTGGAGCGGGAACTGAAGCAGTTGCGCACCCAGCAGGCGGTGGCCGCCGATCGCGCCGCCAGCAAGGCCCAGGCCGAAGGCCTGTACCAGGCGGTGCTGGACGCCCAGAAGGCCCTGGAGGACTTCCGCCGCAGCCAGACCCTGGCAGCCGAGGAGCCGGCCAAGCTGGAGCAGCTGGCCCGCCACGAGGCGGTGCAGGACGAACTCAAGCGCGCCAGCGACGCCTTCACCGAGCGGGTCCAGCAGCTGTCGGCGAAGCTGCAGCTGGTGGGTCGCCAGCTGGGCGACCTGGAAGCCAAGGAGCGCACCCTGGAGGATGCCCTGCGACGCCGCCAACTGCTCCCGGCGGACCTGCCCTTCGGCACGCCGTTCATGGACCCGGTGGACGACTCCCTGGACAACCTGCTGCCGCTGCTTCACGACTATCAGGACAGCTGGCAGGCGCTGCAACGGGTGGACGGGCAGATCGACGCGCTGTATGCCCAGGTGCGCCTCAAGGGCGTGGCCAAGTTCGACAGCGAGGACGATGTGGAGCGGCGCCTGCAGCTGCTGATCAACGCCTACGCCCATCGCCAGGACGAGGCGCTGACCCTGGCCAAGGCGCGCCGCGCGGCGGTCACCGACATCGCCCGGACCCTGCGCAACATCCGCAGCGACTACGACAACCTGGAACACCAGCTGGCGCTGTTCAACCGCGAGATCAACAAGCGCCAGGTCTCCAACCTGGAAAGCTTCCGCATCGTCCTCGCCCCCAACAAGGACGCGCTCAAGCACATCGACCAGATCATCCACAGCGCCGGCCAGTACGAGGAAGGCGAGACGCTGTCGGTGTTCGACCTGACCCAGTCCGCCGAGCAGGACGCCCGCAACGAGGAGGCCAAGGACTACCTGTCGCGCCTGGTGGCGGCGAACCACAACCAGTTGGGCCTCAAGGACCTGTTCGAGCTGGCCTTCGAGATCACCAAGGTGGGCGGTCAGCCGGTGATCCACACCGACATCGACGGCGCCGCGTCCAACGGCACCACCATGACCATCAAGGCGCTGACCAACATGTACCTGTTGCTGCACCTGATGGATCGCGAGCAGGCCGGCCGCATCCGCCTGCCCTACTACCTGGACGAGGCGGCGGACATCGACGAGCGCAACCAGCAGGCGCTGATCGAGACCAGCCTGCAACTGGGCTTCGTGCCGATCCTCGCCTCGGTGAAGCCCCAGGTGTCGGCCCACGTCGCCATCGACCTGGAGGGCGGCAGCGGCCCCAGCGGCATCTACATCGACGAAGCGGACTGGAAGTACATCCGGCGCCGCGAAACGACCCCAAGCGAAACGCCCGAGCCGGCCTGAGGGCTGGAGGCAGGAGGGGAACGGGGGTCCATATAGGGCTCCCTAGACCGGGTCGACGGGGCCAGATAGCGGCACGGCTGCTCCGTGACCACGCTAGCCAAGCGGGCTCTCGAGACAATCGCTCTGGGATACGGGCGTTCGGCGTTCGGCGTTCGGCGTTCGGCGTTCGGCGTTCGGCGTTCGGCGTTCGGCGTTCGGCGTTCGGCGTTCGGCGTTCGGCGTTCGGCGTTCGGCGTTCGGCGTTCGATCATCCTTGATTCGACTTAAGACACCGTGCAATCAGCCTCTCCAAGATGCGACGGGTCAGCGCGGCAGCCTGGATCGGATCGTTTTTGCGCGGATCGAGGGTCACGCACGGCATGACGCAAGCGCGTCAACCAAGATCGGCGCAAGGGAACGAAGCCGGCGGTTTTCAGGGACGCCGTAGAGCCCCTTAACGCCTGACTCGACATCGATCCCCGGCAGTTCAGGTATCGGGCGCGCCCTCGGGCGTTCCCGTGCAACCCCCTACCAGGAAGTACTCGCTCGCGTTGGCGGGATACGGAGACGCGGCAGGCCGGCCTCGGATGGAAAGCCGGCCCCGGCTCTACACGCCGCGCAGGGGGCGTGCGCAAAATCCGACGATCGCTGCCGACGCCGCCAGCCGATGCCTCAGGAGACTTCACCACCCAGCCCACGCCAGCCCGCGCGGCGGCACCCGGCGGGCATGAGTGCCATCCGGCTCAGGGCTTGTCCAGGGCGATCTTCGGCGCCCATTTCAGCCATTCTTCCTCGGCTTCGTCGAACAGCGCGAAGGTCTGCCCCGGGCGAGCCGGGCCGCCCATGGTGGGGTTGTCCGGGGTGGAGAAGCCGATCCCGCCCTCCAGCAGCGCCTCGAAGGAATCAGTGCGCACCTTGGCTCCCTTGAACAGGCCGAAGTCGATACCAATGCCGCTGGCATTCCAGAACCGCGTGCCGGTGCGCACCAGCGGCGCGTAGCGCGGTTCGATGAGGATGTGCACCAGCACCCGGTCCGAAGTGGGGCCCAGCTCCACCCGGCTCACCTTGCCCACCGGAATCTCCCGATAGGTGATGGCCACGCCCGGCTTGAGGGAACCCTTGCGCGCGGCGCTCAACACCAGGCGCAGGCCTTGCTCGTCGCGGGCCTCCTGGGTGGGCGGCGCCTTCAGGGCGTCGAAGCGGGTCTGCACCTTGCCCGGTCGTGGCGCGGGGCGCACTTCCAGGTACTGGCCACTGACCAGGGTGCCCAGGTTGGCCGTGCGCGCCAGCCCGAGTTCCGGTTTCACCACCCAGAACTCGCTGCCGCTGCGAGCGATACGATCGGCCGCCTCGTAGATGCGCGCCCGCAGTGTCACCGAGCCCAGGTCGCCGCTCAGGCTCACCTGCTCCACCTTGCCCACTTCCAGGCCCTTGAAGCGCACCGCGGTGCCCTCCCGCAGGCCGTCGGCATCGTCCACCCGGATATCCACCAGGGTGCCCTTGGCCAGGGCCTCGTTCTCATCCTTGTACAGGGTGAAGCGGCGGATGCCGGTGATGGGCGGCGCCTTGGGGTTGGGGGTGTAGAAGGAAATACCGCCGGTGAGCAGGGTCTGCAGGGACTCGCTGCGCACTTCCACGCCGGACAGGTTGCCCTTGAGGCTGACCCCGCTGGCGTTCCAGAACCGTGTGGAATCGTTGACCAGATTGGCGAAGGTCGGCTCGATGTGCACGCCCACCACCACCCGCTGCATATCCTGGGACAGCTGGTAGCTCTGCACCGTGCCCACGCGCATCTGCTTATACAGCACGGCGCTGCCCACTTCCAGGGAGCCCAGCTTGTCGGTGGTCAGCACCAGGTGCAGGCCGGGGGCGTCGGTATTCAGCGGCGGCGCCTTGCCGCGGACGGTGAATTCCCGGGCCGGTGCGCCCTCCTTGGCGAAGCGCACGGCGATGTAGTTGCCCTTCACCAGCGCCTCGATGCCGGTGATGCCGGCCAGGGAGATGGACGGCTTGACCGTCCAGAATTCGGTGCCCTCCACCAGCAGGTCCTCGGTGCGCGGGTCCATGGAGAGTTCGGCGGTGGCGCTGGTGAAGCGCTTGTCCATGTCCAGCCGGCGCAGGGTGCCGACCTGCACGCCGTTGTACATCACCGGCGTGTTGCCCGGGTTCAGGCCGCTCACATCGGTCATGTGCAAGCGCACCCGTACGCCACTGTCGGCGGCGTCGAAGCCCTCGTAGAGACGGAAGGGAATCGACGGGTCGGTGGGCGGGCTGTCCTGGCGGTGTTCCGGGGTGGCGAAGGCGATGCCGCCGGCCAGCATGCTGAGCAGGGACTCGGCGCGGATGCGCACCCCCGACAGCCCGGCGGACACGTCCAGGCCGCTCGCGTTCCAGAACCGCGTGTGTTTGCGCACCAAGTGCGCGTAGGGCGCCTCGATGTAGACCTTGATCTCGATGGTGCGCTGGTCGTCCGCCAGTTGATAGTTCTTCACCTGCCCCACCTGGATCTGCCGGTAGTACACCGGGCTGCCCTGCTCCAGGGAGCCGAGCTTCTCCGCCTTCAGGGTCAGGTGCAGGCCGGGCAGGTTATCCGACAGGCCGGGAGGCTCGGGCAGCGCCTTGAAGCGCCGTTCGGGTTCGCCCTTCACCGGGTCCATGGCGATGTAGTTGCCGGAGACCAGGGTCTCCAGGCCGGTCACGCCGGCGATGGACACCCGCGGGCGCACCAGCCAGAAGCGTGTCTGCTGGCTCAGGTAGGGCTCCGCCTCCTTGCGTACGTCGACGGTCGCGACCACCCCCTGGATGTCGTCGCTGACGTGCAGGTCGGTGACCTTGCCTATCTGGATGCCCTTGTACATCACCTGGGTCTTGTCGACCTGGATGCCCTCACCGTTCTCGAAGCTGATCTCGATGGTGGTGCCGGCCTCGCTCAGGGCCTTCCAGCCCAGCCAGCCGCCGATGGCCAGGGCGATCAGCGGCAGGATCCAGATCGCCGACCAGTTGGAGGTCTTGCGGGTAACGGGAGAGGGCAACTCAGGCATGCTCGTTTTCCATATCGGTGTTGTCCCAGATGAGACGGGGATCGAACGTGACGGCGGCGATCATGGTGATCACCACCACCGAGGCGAAGGCCGCGGCGCCGGCATTGGCGCTGACATTGGCCAGGTTGCCGAAGCTCACCACCGCCACCAGGATGGCGATGACGAAGATGTCCAGCATCGACCAGCGACCGATCCATTCGATGAAGCGGTACATGACGATGCGCTGGCGGGCGGACAGCCGCTGGTGGCGCTGGATCGAATACAGCAGCATCGACAGGCCGATCAGCTTGAAGGTGGGCACCAGGATGCTGGCGACGAACACCACCAGGGCCACCGGTACCATGCCCGCCTGCATCAGGTCGAGCACCCCACCCAGAATGGTGGATGGCGAACCCTTGCCCAGGTAGTTCACGGTCATGATGGGCAGTACGTTCGCCGGGATATAGAGGATGGTGGCGGTCAGCAGCAGCGCCCAGGTGCGGACGATGCTATCGGGACGCCGCGGGTGCAGGCGGGAGCCGCAGCGGCTGCATTGCTGGGGCGAGCCGCCCTCCCCCTGGCGGTTCAACTGGTGGCATTCGCCGCAGACCAGGATGCCGGCGTCAAGCGCACGCATCGGCGTCCCCCTCCAGCGCATCCCAGACCTGATGGGAGGACATGGTCACCTCCAGCCAGACCTGGGCCAGCAGCAGGCCGATGAAACAGGCCAGCCCCACGCCCACGTGCAGCTCCGCCATGTCGATCAGCTTGACGATGGCCACCAGGATGCCCATCAGGTACACCTCCAGCATCCCCCACTCCCGCAACCGGTGGTACACGCGGTAGAACAGGATGCCGGTGCGCCGGGCCACGCCGTGGCGGATGCACAGCAGCACCACCAACTGGCACAGCAGCTTCAGCAGCGGAATGACCATGCTGCACAGCAGGACCAGGGCGGCGACGGTTCTCATGCCGGTCTCGTAGAGGCCCACCACGCCGCTCCATACCGTGTCGTGGGTGGTCTGGCCGAGCAAGGTGAGGCGCATGATGGGCAGGAAATTCGCGGGAACGTACAGCAGCAGGGCGGTGATCACCAACGCCAGGGAGCGCCGCACCATGTGGGCCCGGTGCACCACCAGCTCGTAGCCACAGCGGGGGCAGCAGGCCTTCTGCTCCTCGCCCAGGCTCGGGCGGCGCATCAGCAGGTCGCATTCGTGGCAGGCAAGCAGCTCTTCCAGGGGCAACGCCGACAACGGGCGAGACTCGAGCGAATCAGGCATACGGTGGCTCATCTGGGTAAGGGTGCCATTCTAGAGGAAAGCCAAAACGCCATCCTCCCGTTCGACAGCGGTTCAGGAAAAAGTGGCGATGGATTTTTGCCTGGGCTTGCGCGGGGAGGTGCGGGCGGAGGATGTAGCCGGAGCCATTCGGCTTTGCGGGCCTTGCTGGGAGGTCAGGGAAGGACCGGAGCGCAGAGGGTCCGAAATGCCGTGTGGAGTGCTTCGACCTCCGCTTGCATTTGTCTCCGGACGCTGGCTGCCTGGTCGAGCCTTGCAAGCCAGTGCCCGGCAGGTTTGCCGGCCCGCCAGGGGCGGGCCACAGGCCTCAGCGCACCCGCATGGACAACTCGACGTCCTCGTCGAACGGGATGGACAGGTAGCCGTTTTCCGGCGCGCGCACGTAGGCCAGGTACTCGGGACTCTCGTCGGCGTTATCCGCAACGACGAACGCGCCCGGTCTCAGGCGACTCTCGACCCGGGCCAGGATCTCCGGGTACAGCGCCTTGGCACCGTCCAGCAACACCAGGTCGACGGTTTCGGGCAGGTCTGCGGCCAGGGTCTGCAGGGCGTCCCCTTCGCGGAGTTCTACCAGATCGTCGACGCCACCTGCCGCCAGGTTTTCCCGGGCCCGGGCAATCTTCGACGGCTCGAACTCGCTGGTGATCAGCCGACCGCCCCCGTTATCCCGCAGGGCGGCTGCCAGGTGCAGGGTCGAGATGCCGAACGAGGTACCGAACTCCACGATGGATCGCGCTCCGCTGCTGCGCGCCAGCATGTACAGCAGCGTGCCCGTCTCCCGGGAAACCGGGAGGGGCAGGTCCTTCAAGAGCCCATACAGCTCGACGTAGTCGGTCTTGCTGCGCATCAGGCGTACCCGCTCCTCGGAAGAGAACTCGGCAAGGGCAGGGCTCGCGGCCGGCGAGGCCGCCTCGGCGTCCTCGAACAGTCGGTCCAGCAATTGCGCGAGCGGGGTAGTGGTCAACGTGGTCATGGTCATCCTCCGGTAGGGTTGAGCGATCGAACGCACCGGACCAAAATACGACGAATCCTTCAGGTTTCACTATTCGCATTGGTATGCCTCCATGACCTCTTCCCGCTCTCCCTTGATTTCCTCGCGAAAACTGCCCCAGCAGGCCCGCTCGACCCGCCTCGTGGAGGATGTGCTGCAAGCCGCTGTTCAGGTTCTGGCGAAGGAAGGCGCCCAGCGCTTCACCATGGCGCGCGTGGCCGAGAAGGCAGGCGTGAGCGTGGGATCGCTGTACCAGTACTTTCCCAACAAGGCGGCAGTCTTGTTTCGCCTCCAGCATGACGAGTGGCGACAGACCAGCGAACTACTGCGCGGCATCATCGAGGACAGCCGAACGCCGCCGCTCGATCGGCTGCGCTCACTGGTGATTACATTCGTCCATTCGGAATGCGATGAAGCACAGATGCGCACTGCCCTCAGCGACGCCGCCCCCTTCTATCGCAATGCCCCCGAAGCCCAGGAGGCCCGCGAAGCCGCGCAGGATGCGTTCCTGGCTTTCATTCGGGAAGTGCTACCGGCTGCCACCGAATCGACCTGCGGCCTCGCCAGTGAACTGATCCTCACGACGCTGAGCGCCGCAGGAAAACACTTCTCGGAAACACCTCGAACGCCGTCGGAGATCGAAGCGTATTCGAACGCCATGGCCGATATGTTCTGCGCCTATCTGGAGCGTTTGAGGCAGTGTTGAGGGCCTGAGGAGGGAGTGAGCGGGGTCACTTAGGTAATTGGGGGAAAAGCAGTAGCGGTGGCGTAATGGAACCCGCACTGTGCGGACTCCTAGGCCTATATGGAGACTCAAGTTTCGGTTGCCACAAACGCGGCATTTAGTTGGCCCAGATTTGGCTCGGTATCGCGGCGAGTAGTCATTCCCTACGGCGACATGCGAGCACCTTTATAAGCGCTACAGCGCCTCCATATTGGCCCGGCATCAGTGATGCTGCCGTTGCGCCGCAGCCTCCTTGAATCAGAAGTAGCAAGTAAGAACTTTATATAGCTCGTAGTGCGGAGCAGTTTTAAGAAACATGAAGCTGTCGGAAAACAGCTTATGGTTATTGCCATAAACCTAAGAATTTATTTTCGCTCGAGCTATGTAACTGCCACACGTTGCTTAGTCGGCAGCCCTATTCAGGGAATTTGATGACCAACAGTGGAGTTCACTGGGTAGCGCAGCTATCAGACTAACTGCCTACGAAACGGTAAGCCGATGCCCGCAGCGAAGTGACCGAAGAGCCGGCAAAGACCTGCCTGACGAGGCCTCGCCCAAACGGCAGAATTCCCCGCCCCTTACCGCTCAATACTTCACTGCCAAGGACTATCGGACCTGGGCCGGCAGCGCACTGGCCTTGGCTTACCTGCGCGAGGCCCCCTGGGAGGATGAAGCCCAAGCCAAGCGCGAGGTAGTGGAGGTGATCCGCCAGGTCTCGAGCCAGCTGGGCAATACGCCCGCGGTGTGCCGCCGATGCTATGTGCACCCGGCGGTGCTGTCGGCGTACCTGGCGGGTTCGCTGCGGGGCCAGCGCAAGGCGCGTGCACGCAAGGGCCTGCGGGCGGAAGAAGCGGGACTGGTGCGTTTCCTGGAGGGGCGGAGCCGCAGGCGTGAGCGAGGCGTTAGCCCTCCCCCGGCCTAAACCAGCCGCTACTGCTTCGCTTCGGCTTTTTTCGGCCCCAAAAGGCCAAACCCCAACCCGCGTGAGCGGATTGGGGTTTGGGGATAGAAGCTTGACGATGACCTACTCTCACATGGAGAAGCTCCACACTACCATCGGCGAAGAGTCGTTTCACTGCTGAGT
>NZ_VJOY01000041.1 GCF_007109405.1 Pseudomonas mangiferae | reverse complement strand
CATCGCCCATGCGCGCAGCGGGTTGACCCACGGCGGTTCCTCCCTGATCAGTGTTTGATGGGGCCGTTGATCCCGACGACGGGCAGGTGGGCAGGATCCACGCCGCCCGAGAGCCCGCCTCCCAATCCCGTGCCGCCCGCCATGCCGAGTACCGAGCTCGCAAGGCCTGCGCCTTTGCCGCCCAGACCGGTGGCGGAGGCCAGCTGCGCCAGTTTGCCCAGGGTCGAAAAGGCATTTCCGCCCTCGAGCCCCGCCATCATCGAATCCATCGGGTTGTGGCCTTTGGCGGCAACCAGCGAATTCGCCATGGGCGAGCCGCCAGTGCCCTGTTCGGCGCTCCCCTCGGTGTCCGTGCTCGCGGGCGCATCAGTCTGGGCCGCCGGCGCACCGGGCGCTTTCTGGCTGGCGCCGCAATTGATCTGCACCAGGGCGGCGTCGGCGTTGATCGCCTGGCTCCCCTGGATCTCGATGTGAGTACCCGACAGATAGATACCGCCATCGGCTCGCAGCACGATCTTGGCCGCGCCGCAGGCGATCTCCAGGTGATCCGCTGCCTGGTGCAGCGAAACACCGCCCACTTTCAGCTCATGCCGCGATCCGATATCCAGGCTGTAGTCGCTGCCGACCTTCAGGGTCTTGCGCTTGCCCACCTGCGTCGATTGCTGCATGCCGACCACGGTGTTCATCATCATGCCGACATTGAGGCTGTAGCCCACCCCGATGGTGGTCATCCGAGCCAGGCCGATGTTTTCCATGTTGGCCATGCCGATGGTCTCGGTCTTGAGCTTGCCCACCTTGATCGACCAATTGCTGCCGATCTTGTCGGTCTCGTTCTTGTCGACGGTCTTGGTGCGGCTTTTGTGGACGCTCAGCTTTTCTTGACCGTCGACCGTTCGCTTGCGTGAGCCATGGACCTTGAGCGTCTCGTCACCGTCGACCGCTTCGGTGCGGTCCTGGTGGACCGTGATGCTTTCATTGCCGTCCACCGTTTCGGTGCGGTTCTTGTGGATGGTGATCGCCTCGTTGCCATCCACTTCCTCCGTGCGGTTGCCGTGCACCGTGATGGTCTCGTGACGGTCCACCGTCTCGGTGCGGTCGCGTTTGACCTGGGTCGTCTCATCACGGTCGATGGTCTTGCGTCGGTCGTTGCCCACCCAGTGGGTCTCGTCGTGCTCGACCTCGATGTCCTGGTTCTTCTCGGCGTGGATCCACA
>NZ_VJOY01000040.1 GCF_007109405.1 Pseudomonas mangiferae | reverse complement strand
ATCATGGGGCGGGCGCTCAGGCGATCTTGCGCAGTTCGGGAACGCCCAGCAGCGGCACGGCGCGCTCCACGGCCAGGCGGATGCGGGCCTTCAGGGCCTCGCTGGCGACCCGGTAGTCGCTGAAGTCGCCCTCGGTGGCATACACCCCGATGGGCAGGGTGATGGCCTGGAAGAAGCTGAACAGCGGGCGCAACTGGTGATCGATCACCAGGGCGTGCAGCGGGCTGCCACCGGTGGCGGCCAGCAGCACCGGGGTGTCCACCAGCGCCTCCATGCCCACCAGGTCGAACAGGTGCTTGAGCAGCCCCGGGTAGGAGCCGCGGTACACCGGCGAGGCCACTACCAGCAGGTCGGCGTTCTCGATGGCGCGCAGTTGCTCCTCCACGGCCTCCGGCAGTTCGTCGCGGGACAGCGCGCCGCCCAGGGGGCGGGCGATCTCGCTGAGTTCGACGAAGCGGAAGGTGGCCAGGACCCGCTCCGCCAGGCCGGCCAGGATCGCTTCGGCGAGGACCAGGGTGCGGGAGGGGCGATAGGCGCCGCCGGATACGGCGACGATGTTGAGCGGAGCGGTCATGGGGCGGGTTCCTGTTCTGGGTGACGAGGTTACCTGTCCTTGAGCAAGCCCTGTGCCAGATGGCAAGCCGCTGATTTACAATGGTATTTTTAAAAATGCGAGGCCGGAGTGTGGCCAGGGCAGCGAGAGTGTTGATGGTGTGTTGCCAGGGCAACAGTTGCTGGGGCAACAGTCGCCCCCGGAACACCTGGCGCGGGTCAGGGCCTTCAACGCGCTGGAATGGCGCCGGCCTGGCGGTCTCCTGGCAGCCCTTCCATGTCCCCGAATGCTCGCCAACATGCATCGGGCTTCGTCGGTTCCGGAGGCCGCCTCCACGGGAGCTGAACTCGTCCGGCCGCTCCGCTTCTAAACCCACAATCCCGACCCGGGCCGTGCCCGTCTCGCTGACCGAGGAGCATCATGTCCAGCCTAAGCCAACCGTTGTCCCTGCTGTCCCGCGCCAAACTGACCACGTTGATGCTGTGCTCGCTGCTGCTGGCGGGCTGCGGGGTGAATAACATTCCCCAGTACGACGAGCAGGTGAAGTCTGCCTGGGCCCAGGTGGAAAACCAGTACCAGCGCCGCGCCGATCTGATCCCCAACCTGGTGGAGACCGTCAAGGGCTACGCCAAGCAGGAGCAGGAGACCCTCACCAAGGTGATCGAGGCGCGGGCCAAGGCCACCTCCATCCAAGTGGACGCCAGCACCCTCGACGATCCGCAGAAACTGCAGCAGTTCGACCAGGCCCAGCAGCAACTGAGCAGCGCCCTGAGCCGGCTGATGGTGGTGTCCGAGCGCTATCCCGACCTCAAGTCCAACCAGAACTTCCTCGCCCTGCAGTCGCAACTGGAAGGGACCGAGAACCGCATCGCGGTGGCGCGTCGCGACTTCATCGCCGCGGTGGAACGCTACAACACCGAGATTCGTACCTTCCCCGGCCGCCTCTGGCAGATGACCCTGTACCGGGATATGAAGGTGCGTGAGAACTTCAAGGCCACCGCACCCGACGCCGACCAGGCGCCCAAGGTGAGCTTCCAGTAATGCGACCCTGGCGGGGGCTGGCGTGGGCCCTGGCGCTGTGGGCCGGCGCTGCGCTGGCCCAGGCGGCGCCGACCTTCCCGGCCCTCGACGGCCGGGTGGTGGACCAGGCCGGCCTGCTGGATGCGTCCCGTCGGGCCCGCCTGGAATCCACCCTGGCCGCCCATGAGCAGGCCAGCGGTGAGCAGGTAGTCGTGGTCACCGTGCCGAGCCTGCAGGGCGAAACCATCGAGGACTACGGTTACCAGTTGGGTCGTCACTGGGGCATCGGTCAGCAGGGCAAGGACAATGGTGCCCTGCTGATCGTGGCGCGGGACGACCGCAAGGTGCGGATCGAGGTGGGCTACGGCCTCGAGGACCGGCTCACCGACGCGCAATCCTCCCTCATCATCAATCGGGTGATCCTGCCGGCGTTCCGCCGGGGCGACTACCCGGCCGGTATCGACGAAGGGGTGGACGCCATGCTGCAGGTGCTGGGCAGCGATCCATCCCAGGCGCCCGCCGAGCCGCGGCAGGCCAGGCAGGAGCGGGTGCCTGGCGGCGCCTTCGTGATCCTGCTGATCGTCGTCCTGTTGATGTTGCGGGGCGGCGGCGGTGGACGCGGGGGTGGTGCTGTCTCTT
>NZ_VJOY01000003.1 GCF_007109405.1 Pseudomonas mangiferae | reverse complement strand
GACCCGACCCGACCTCGACCTCGACCCCAGCCCCAGCCCCAGCCTGGGCCGCACCCGCACCGCCCCGATCCCGCCATGAGTCGGCCCTGACGCCCTGCCCTTGTCCCCCCGCCCAATCGGGCCTCTCGCTCGCCCGCACGCCGATTTCTTTATGGCTTCTTTACGCCGCGGCCCCGTGCCGCGGATCGTTTCTTTACGCGCCTCCCTTCGAGAATGACCGCCACTGCGGCGCGGCCGCGTTAACGGAGCATCACCATGGGTTTTCTCGACGGGGCGTCCCTGGCACTGGCCGTGGGGCTTTTCATCTACCTGCTGGCCGCGTTGCTGCGGGCGGATCGCTAGGAGGCGCGTCATGCAGCTTCACGACTTCGGGCTGATCCTGGCCTTCTTCGTCCTGGTGCTGGCGCCCGCGCCCTGGCTGGGGCGCTACCTGTACCGCGCCATGGAAGGCCAGCGCACCCTGCTGACGCCGCTGCTGCAGCCGCTGGAGCGGCTGTGCTATCGGGTGGCGGGGGTGGACCCCGGCGCCGGCCAGGACTGGAAGCGCTACACCGGGGCGCTGCTGGCGTTCAACGCCGTCGGCCTGGTGCTGCTGTTCCTGATCCTGGTGGGGCAGGGCGCGCTGCCGCTGAACCCGCAGCACCTGCCGGGGATGGAATGGAGCCTAGCCTTCAACACCGCGGTGAGCTTCGTCACCAACACCAACTGGCAGGCCTACAGCGGCGAGGCGTCCCTGAGCTACTTCAGCCAGATGCTCGGCCTCGCCGTGCAGAACTTCGTCAGCCCTGCAGTGGGCCTGGCGGTGCTGGTGGTGTTCTGCCGCGGCATCGCCCGGCGCAGCACCGCCGACCTGGGCAACTTCTGGGTCGACCTGACCCGCGCCACCCTCTATGGCCTACTGCCATTCTGCCTGGTGCTGGCGCTGCTGCTGGTCTGGCAGGGCGTGCCCCAGAGCCTGCACGCTTACGTCCAGGCCCATACCCTGGCGGGCGGCGAGCAGAGCATCCCCCTCGGGCCGGCCGCCAGCCAGATCGCCATCAAGCAACTGGGCACCAACGGCGGCGGCTTCTTCGGGGTCAACTCGGCCCACCCCTTCGAGAACCCCACGGCCTGGAGCAACCTGCTGGAAGTGGCGGCGATCATCCTGATCCCGGTGGCCCTGCTGTTCACCTTCGGCCACTACGTGGGCGACCGCCGGCAGAGCCGCGCGCTGCTGGCCAGCATGCTGATCCTGTTCGTCCTCGGCCTGGGCGCCACCCTCTGGGCGGAGCTGCGGCCGAACCCGGCGCTGGCCGCCCTGCCGGTGGAGCAGATCGGCTCCCTGGAGGGCAAGGAGAGCCGCTTCGGCAGCGTCGCCTCGGCGCTCTGGGCGGTGACCACCACGGCCGCCTCCAACGGCTCGGTGAACGCCATGCACGACAGCTTCAGCGCCCTGGGCGGGCTGGTGCCGCTGTTCAACATGATGCTCGGCGAGGTGATCTTCGGCGGCGTCGGTGCCGGCCTCTACGGCATGCTGCTGTTTGTCCTGATCACCGTGTTCCTGGCCGGCCTGATGATCGGCCGCACCCCGGAATACCTGGGCAAGAAGCTGGAGGCGCGGGAGGTGCGGCTGCTGGTGGCAACCCTGCTGGTGATGCCCCTGGGCGTGCTGGTGCCGGCGGCCCTGGCAGCCTGCCTGCCCGGCGCCGCGGCGGCGGTGAGCAACCCCGGCGCCCACGGCTTCAGCCAGATCCTCTACGCCTACACCTCCGGCACCGCCAACAACGGCTCGGCCTTCGCCGGGTTCGGCGCCAACACGCCGTACCACAACCTGATGATCGCCCTGGCGATGCTGCTGGGCCGCTTCGGCTACATCCTGCCGGTGCTGGCCATCGCCGGCAGCCTGGCGGCCAAGACCCGGGCGCCCCAGGGCAGCGGCAGCTTCCCCACCCATGGCCCGCTGTTCGTGGTGCTGCTGACCCTGACCCTGTTGCTGGTGGGCGGCCTGACCTTCCTGCCGTCCCTGGCCCTCGGCCCCCTGGCCGAACACTTCGCCGCCGTCGGCGGCGCCTGAGGAGACCTGTCATGAATGCCCAGAACCCGTTGCACGGCGCCCAGGCGCCGCTGGCCGGGACGTCCTTCGCCGCGCTCTGCGCCCCGGCGCTGCGCCAGGCCTTCGTCAAGCTCGACCCGCGCCGGTTGTGGCGCGCCCCGGTGATGGCGGTGGTGGCCCTGACCGCCACCCTCACCAGCCTGCTCTGCGCGGTGCCGGACAGCGGCGTGTCCACCGGTCTGGCGCTGCAGATCGCCCTCTGGCTGTGGTTCACTGTGCTCTTCGCCAACTTCGCCGAGGCCCTGGCCGAGGGCCGCGGCCGGGCCCGCGCCGACAGCCTGCGGGCCGGCGGGCGCGGCCTGATGGCGCGGCGCCGGGCCGGCGACGGCTACGAGACGGTGGCCGCCGCGGCCCTGCGCCGGGGCGACGTGGTACGGGTCCAGGCCGGCGAGAGCATTCCCGGCGACGGCGAGGTGATCGACGGCGTGGCGGCGGTCAACGAGGCGGCCATCACCGGCGAATCGGCGCCGGTGATCCGCGCCGCCGGCGGCGACCGCTCGGCGGTCACCGGCAACACCCAGGTGGTTTCCGACTGGCTGCTGGTGCGGATCACCGCCAACCCCGGGGAATCCACGCTGGACCGGATGATCGCCCTGGTGGAGGGCGCCAAGCGCCAGAAGACCCCCAACGAGGTGGCCCTGGACATCCTGCTGATCGGCCTGACCCTGATCTTCCTGGTGGTGGTGGCGACCCTGCAGCCGTTCGCCCGCTTCGCCGGCGGCGACCTGCCCCTGGTGTACCTGGCGGCGCTGCTGGTGACCCTGATCCCCACCACCATCGGCGGGTTGCTCTCGGCCATCGGCATCGCCGGCATGGATCGCCTGGTGCGCCTCAACGTGATCGCCAAGTCCGGTCGCGCGGTGGAAGCGGCGGGGGACGTGCACGTGCTGATGCTGGACAAGACCGGCACCATCACCTTCGGCAACCGCCGCTGCAGCGCCATGGTCAAGGCGCCCGGGGTGACAACGCCGGCGCTGGCCGAGGCGGCGCTGATCGCCTCCCTGGCCGACGAGACCCCGGAAGGCACCTCCATCGTTGACTACCTCAAGGGCCTGCACACCCTGCAGGCCCCGCCCCGGGAAGACCTCGACGTGGTGCCCTTCAGCGCCGAGACGCGCCTGTCCGGCGCCGACTGGCGCGGCGCTCGCTACCGCAAGGGTGCGGTGGACGCGGTACTGGCCTACCTGCACCTGGGCCGCGACGAGCTGCCGGCGCCCCTGGCACGGGAGGTGGAGAAGATCGCCCAGAGCGGCGGCACCCCGCTGCTGGTGGCCGCCGACGGCCAGTTGCTGGGGGCGATCCACCTCAAGGACGTGGTCAAGCCGGGCATCCGCGAGCGCTTCGGCGAACTGCGGCGCATGGGCATCCGTACGGTCATGGTGACCGGCGACAACCCCCTCACCGCCGCCGCCATCGCCGCCGAGGCGGGGGTGGACGACGTGATTGCCGAGGCCACCCCGGAGAAGAAGCTGGCGCGCATCCGCCAGGAGCAGGCCGAGGGCAAGCTGGTGGCGATGTGCGGCGACGGCGCCAACGACGCCCCGGCCCTGGCCCAGGCGGACGTCGGCCTGGCCATGAACGACGGCACCCAGGCGGCGCGGGAGGCGGCCAACCTGGTGGACTTGGACAGCGACCCCACCAAGCTGCTGGACGTGGTGCGGGTGGGCAAGGAGCTGCTGGTGACCCGCGGCGCCCTGACCACCTTCTCGGTGGCCAACGACGTGGCCAAGTACTTCGCCATCCTGCCGGCGCTGTTCGCCGGGCTCTACCCGCAGCTGGGTGCCCTCGACCTGATGCGCCTGCACAGCCCGCAGAGCGCGATTCTCTCGGCCATCGTGTTCAACGCGCTGATCATCGTCGTGCTGATTCCCCTGGCCCTGCGCGGGGTGCGCGTGCAGGCCCTGGACGCCGCCCGCCTGCTGCGGCGCAACCTGCTGATCTATGGTGTCGGCGGCCTGGTGGCGCCGTTCCTGGGGATCAAGCTCATCGACCTGCTGCTGACCGCCGTGGGGCTGGTGTGATGCCGGCCCTTCCTGACCCGATCCGAGGACTTCCCATGTTCCATCACCTGCGTCCCGCCATCGCCTCGCTGCTGGCGCTCACCCTGGTCACCGGGGTCGCCTACCCCCTGGTGGTCACCGCCCTGGCCCAGGCCACCTTCCCCGAGCAGGCCAACGGCAGCCTGGTGCGCGATGCCCGCGGCACGCTGCGCGGCAGCGCGCTGCTGGCCCAGCCGGCCGACGGCCCCCAGTGGTTCCACCCGCGGCCGTCGGCGGCGGACTACGCCAGCGTGCCCAGCGGCGCCAGCAACCTGGCGGCGGACAACCCGGCCCTGGCCGAGCGCATCGCCGCCGACGCCCGTGCCCTGGCGGTGCCGGGCCAGGGGCCGGTGCCGCTGGCCCTGGTCACCACCTCGGCCAGTGGCCTCGACCCGCACCTGCCGCCGGCCGCCGCGCGCTACCAGGTGGCCCGCATCGCCGCCGCCCGCGGCCTGCCGGTGGAGGCCCTGGAGCGTCTGGTGGCCCAGCACACCCGGCACCCCGCGGTGGGCCCGGCGGTGGTCAACGTGCTGGCGCTGAACCTGGCCCTGGCCAACCGCGCCGGCCTCTGAGCCGGCGGGTAGACTGGATCGCCGCGCCCACGGGCGCGGTCGCACCTTCACGACTGCACGAGGACATCCATGAGCGACAGTGGCCGGGCCGATGCCCTGCTGGCGGACCTGCCCGCCGCCGGGCGGGGCCGCCTGAACGTGTTCCTCGGTGCCGCGCCCGGGGTGGGCAAGACCTTCGCCATGCTGCAGGCCGCCCAGGCCCGCCTGCGCCAGGGCGTGCGAGTGCGCGCCGGGGTGGTGGAGACCCACGGCCGCGGCGAGACCGCGGCGCTGCTGGCCGGGCTGCCGGTGCAGGCGGCCCTGCGCCGGGACTACCAGGGCGTGGCGGTGGCGGAGATGGACCTGGACGGCCTGCTGGCCGACCCGCCGCAGCTGGTGCTGGTGGACGAGCTGGCCCACAGCAACGCCCCCGGCAGCCGCCACGCCAAGCGCTGGCAGGACGTGCAGGAGCTGCTGGACGCCGGCCTGGACGTCTACACCACGGTCAACGTGCAGCACCTGGAGAGCCTCAACGACCGCATCCGCGACATCACCGGGGTGCAGGTGCGCGAGACGGTGCCGGACTGGCTGCTGCAGGACGCCTTCGAGCTGGTGCTGATCGACCTGCCGCCGCGGGAGCTGCTGGAGCGCCTGCGGGACGGCAAGGTCTACGTGCCCGAGCAGGCCCGGGCGGCCATCGACGCGTTCTTCTCCCAGACCAACCTCACCGCGTTGCGGGAGCTGGCGATGCAGGCCGCCGCCGCCCGGGTGGACGCCGACCTCGCCCGGCGCTACCGCCAGCACGGCCGCGAGGCGCCGGCGGTGCGCGGCCGGCTGCTGGTGGGGATCGCCGGCGACGAGGCGGCCGACCGCCTGGTGCGCCACGCCAGCGAAGTGGCCCAGCGCCGCCACCTGCCGTGGTCGGCGGTGCACGTGGACACTGGCGCTGTGGGCGACGAGCACAGCCGCGCGCGGTTGCAGGCCGCCCAGCAACTCAGCGAGCGGCTGGGCGGCGAAGTGGTGCTGCTGCGCGGCGGCGAAGTGGTGCGGACCCTGCTGGAGCACGCCCGGGAACGCCGCGCCAGCCTGCTGCTGGTGGGCCACGGCGACCGCCGGGGCTGGCGCCGCGGGCTCGCCGAGCGCCTGCTGCGGCGCGGCGACGGCCTGGAGATCAGCGTACTGGACGGCGAGGGCGCCCGCCATGCCCGGCGGACACGGCCCCGACGCCCGCCGCTGCGGGCTACCGACTACCTGCTGGCGACCGTGGCCGCCCTGGTGGCCTCGGCCCTGGCCTGGGGCGTGTCCCGCTACCTGGCGTTGCCCAATATCTCCCTGGTGTTCCTCGCGGCGGTGCTGCTGGTGGCGGTGCGCAGCAGCCCGGGGCCGGCCCTGGCCTGCGCGGTGCTGTCGTTCCTGGCCTATGACGTCCTGTTCATCCCGCCGGCGTTCTCCTTCACCATCCAGCGTCAGGAAGACGTCCTGACCCTGCTGTTCTTCCTGCTGATGGCGGCCCTCACCGGCAACCTGGCGGCCCGCCAGCGGCGCCAGCTCACCGCCCTGCGCCAGGCCCAGCGGGAAACCACGGCGCTGCTGGAGCTGTCGCGGCGGCTCACCGCGGCCACCGACAGCGAGGCCATCTACAGCGCCACCGCCCAGCAGTTCGGCCAGTGGCCGGCCCTGGACGCCTGCCTGGTGGTGCGTGACGGCGACAGTGCCTGGCGCCTGGTGGCGGCGGCCGAGGGCAGCCCGGGCAGTTCCGTCGAGGCCCGGGCCGCGGCTTTCGCCGCCCGCTTCGCCGAACCGGAGCGGGCGGCGGCGGACTGGGCCTGGCAGCACGAGCGGCCCGCCGGCACCGGCACCGACACCCTGCCCGGCGGGCGCTGGTGGTGGTGGCCGCTGTCCGGCGAGGATGGCGCCCTGGCGCTGCTGGGGGTGCGCGGGCGTGACGGGCGGCCGCTGTCGGCGGCGCGCCGGCGCCTGCTGGCGGCCCTCGGCCAGCCGGTGGCCCAGGCCCTGGCCCGGGCGCGCCTGGCGGAGGACCTGGAGGCGGCGCGCCTGCACGGCGAGACCGAGCAACTGCGCAGCGCGCTGCTGGCCTCGGTGTCCCACGACCTGCGCACGCCGCTGACCGCCATGCGCGGCGCCATCGACAGCCTGCTGGCCCTGGGCGAGGCGATTCCCCTGGCGGACCGCCGGGCGCTGCTGGAGGGCACCCGCGACGAGGCCGAGCGCCTCGACCGCTACATCCAGAACCTGCTGGACATGACCCGCCTGGGCCACGGCGGGCTGACCCTCAACCGCGATTGGGTGGCGCCGGCGGACATCGTCGCCAGCGCCCTCGGCCGGCTGCGCCCGATGCTGGCCCCGCTGCGCCTGGAAACCCGCCTGGCGGACCCGCTGCCGCTGTTGCACGTGCACGCCGCGCTGATCGAACAGGCCTTGGTGAACGTTCTGGAGAACGCCGCACGCTTCTCGCCGGCGGACGGCCGCCTGCAGGTGGCCGTGGAGGCCGACGCCGACGAACTGCGCTTCGTGGTCAGGGACGAGGGGCCGGGCATCCCGGAGGCGGAGCGGGAGCGGGTGTTCGACATGTTCTACACCGCCGCCCGGGGCGACCGCGGCGCCGCCGGCAGCGGCCTCGGCCTGGCCATCTGCCAGGGCATGCTGGGCGCCCACGGCGGCCGGGTGAGCGTCGGCGAGGGCCTGGACGGGCGCGGCACCGGGATGGTCCTGCATCTGCCGCTGCCGGCGCAGCCGGCGGTGGAGGTGGAGCGCTGAGGGCGGCTCTGGGAGAATGCCGCCCGGCGCGATGGGCGCCCTGCCGGGGAGACGAGGATGAAGCCGGAAGACCTGCAGCTGCTGGTGACCCGCAGCATGCCGTTCGGCAAGTACAAGGGCCGGCTGATCGCCGACCTGCCGGGGCACTACCTCAACTGGTTCGCCCGGGCGGGCTTCCCGCCGGGGGAGATCGGCCGGCTGCTGGCGCTGATGCAGGAGATCGACCACAACGGCCTGGCCGGCCTGCTGGAGCCGTTGCGCCCGCGTTGAATGGCGTCAGGGGCGCCGCAGCTCCACCTTGTCCAGCCGCCCGGCGACGAAGGTGAGCACGCTGTAGGCGCCGCCCCCGCCGGGGTACACCCACTCCTCGACGGGCGCTTCCTGGCGACCGTAGGCGTCCAGGGTGTAGCCGGTGATGCTGCGGTCGGCCGGCGCCCCGCACTTCCGTTGCACGTCGTAGAGCCGGTCGCCGCTGTTCACCAGCTTGCCACCGCAGCGGAAGGAGTCGGCCTGGGCCAGGCCGGCGATACCCAGGCCGATCAGCAGCAGGGCAGGGCGCGAAAGGCGGTTCATGTCATCCCGATCCTCGAAAGCCGTCCGCCGGCCCGCAGGGGGCGGTACGGCGGGAGTCCGGCAGTATCGCCGGGGGCGCTCCTCCAGGCCAGGGGCGTGCTGCTGGCCTACCGTTCGTCCGATGATTTCCAGTGCGGACCGGCGGCAACCCCCCTGTGCAGAATGCGGAATTTGTCCAGCACGGCGGGAGGCGGCGGCGCCCAGGCGTTGGCGCCGGATCGGCCCGGGCGTGCGCGAAAAACGCGCGTCGGGTTGAGCGTTCGGTCAGCTCCGGATCCGCCCGCAGGCTCTGGAACGGCCACGAACTTCGACGCAACCCCTGCACCGGGACGGCGCCCCGCCTGTAAGAAAAGCTTTCCAGAAAAATGAGTACGAACGTACTAGAAATCGCCGGAGTGCCTTGCCAGAACTCGTTTCATGGTCTCCGACATATACTGTTACATGTCGCAACCTTTTGTATTTGAAGCGTTTTTTGTTCGTCGAAAAGACGCTAAGGAAGACCTGGGACGAGCGTCCAGGGGCCGCCTTCACGGCGTGGAAAGCTCGGCTACCGTGAGTTTCTGCCGGTTCGCACCGGAGACAAAAACAATCACGGAGATCGCTACATGGAAACGTCGAAGTCAGGATTCGCCTTCACCGCGACAGCCTTCGCTGCAGTAGTCGCCCTCGCCTCCGCGGGCGCCCAGGCGGCCGGGACCCTCGCCCCGGACAGTGCCAGCCAGGAAAGCGCCCGCTACATCATCAAGTACAAGTCCCCCAACAGCCTGAGCAAAGACCTGCGGGCCAAGTCGAGCCTGGTGGGCCCCATGGCCCAGGGTCGGTTCGACACCCTGGTGGCCGACGCCGTGCTCAACCGGGTCAGCACCCAGGCCATCATGCACCTGGACCAGGTGGGCGCCAGCGTCGCGACCCTCGATGCCCAGCAACTGGCCGCCCTGCGCCGCGATCCCTCGGTGGAATACGTGGAGCGCGACCCGAAGCGCTACCTGATGGCCGAGCAGACCCCCTACGGCATCACCATGGTCCAGGCGCCCCAGGTGTCCGACGCCAACATCTCCAGCCGCAAGGTGTGCATCGTCGACACCGGCTATTCCCTCGGTCACCAGGACCTGCCCTCCAGCGGCATCACCGGCACCGGCAACAGCCAGACTGGCAACTGGTACGAGGACGGCAACGGCCACGGCACCCACGTCGCCGGCACCATCACCGCCCTGGGCGGCAACAACGTCGGGGTGGTGGGGGTGAGCCGCTCGGGCAACATCGGCCTGCACATCGTCAAGGTGTTCGACAACAACGGCGACTGGGCCTACGGCTCCGACCTGGTGGCGGCCATCCAGCAGTGCCGCGACGCCGGCGCCAACGTGGTGAGCATGAGCCTGGGCGGCACCGCCTCGTCCACCACCGAGCGCAACGCCATGGACAGCGCCTACCAGGGCGGCATGCTGCTGGTGGCGGCGGCCGGCAACTCCGGCAACAGCTCGCTTTCCTACCCGGCGGCCTACGAGTCGGTGATCTCGGTGGCGGCAGTGGACAGCGCCGGCAACCGCGCCTCGTTCTCCCAGTACAACAACGACGTGGAGATCGCCGCGCCCGGGGTCAACGTCCAATCCACCATGCCCGGCAACAAGTACGGCAGCATGTCCGGGACTTCCATGGCCACGCCCCACGTGTCCGGGGTCACTGCCCTGGTCTGGAGCCAGCACCTGCAGTGCAGCGCCGAGCAGATCCGCAAGGCCCTGGATGCCACCGCCGAGGACCGCGGCACCGCCGGCCGGGACACTTATTACGGCTACGGCATCATCAAGGCCAAGGCCGCCAGCGACTACCTGAGCAAGGGCTGCGACGGCGGCAGCGACCCGGGCAACCCGGGCAACGGCCAGACCAAGCCGAACCTCTCGGCGAGCGCCGGCAACTGGCTGCGCTACAACTTCACCGTGCCGGCCGGCACCAACAGCCTGACGGTGCGCATCTCCGGTGGCACCGGTGACGCCGACCTGTACACCCAGATCGGCAAGCAACCGACCGCGTCCAGCTGGAACTGCCGGCCGTACAAGGAAGGCAACGCCGAGACCTGCACCTTCAACAAGCCGACCGCCGGTGAGTGGCACGTGGGCATCAACGCCTACTCCGCCTTCAGCGGCGTCACCCTCAACTGGTCCTTCCAGTAACGCGTTTTGCAGGCTGACGGCCGGCCTTCGTGCCGGTCGTCCTTTTTCTTCCGGCCGCGTCCGTCAGCCTCTGGCGGCGACGGCCACCACACTCAGCAGGTGGGCGCCATGGGCGGCGTACAGGCCGTCCAGCTCGCAGCCCGCTCGCCATTCGCCGTCCAGGTCCGCCAGCAGGCGCAGCCGCGCCCGGCCCCCGGCGCAGGCAACCACCTCGGCGGCCTCGAAGTAGAAACGCTGGCGCACCAGCGGGTAGAGGGCCTTGAACAGGCTCTCCTTGAGGGAAAAGGTCAGAGTGACCTGGCGGGCCCGTTCCGCGGCCGGCAGGCCGGCCAGGCGCTCCAGTTCCGCCGGCACCAGGATCTCCCCGGCCAGGCGCTCGGCGCGGTCGTCCGGCAGGTCTTCCTCCACGTCCAGGCCCAGGCTCCGCCAGGCGCGGGACGGGCCCACCACCGCGGCGGCGAGGCCCGAGCCGTGGGTGATGGAGCCGCAGACCCCGTGGGGCCACACCGGCGCACGGTCGTTGCCGATGGTCGGGATCGCCGGGCGCCCCAGCAGCGGCAGCAGGGCCTCCCGGGCGCAGAGGCGGCCGGCCAGGTACTCGGCCTGGCGCTTGGGCACCGAGCGCTCGATGCTCGCCGGCATCGGCACGTCGCTCTGGCGAAACGCCGCGGGGTCGAGGCGCGCCGGGTCGAACCGGCAGGCCACCCAGCGCACGCCGGGAAGCGGGGCGGGCAGGGGCCAGGCGAAGTCGAACGGGCCGCAGCAGGCGGGGTGGGTACGGGTCATGGCCGCATTCTGCCGGCCGGGCGCCGAACTGACCAGTCACGGCCGGGTTACATTCGGTTGCACAGCGGTAACCAAAGGCCAACGGAGCGAACGCCGCGGCTTTGCCAGACTGGCGCCGCGTTTCCCTGGAAACGCAAGGTGAGGTTTTTGCCGGACCGGCGTACAGCCGGTCCGGTATTTTCGCCCCTCCCGCTCCCGCCCTGGCCGGCCCACGGCCTTCCCCGGTCCGCCTCGCCTCCCGCTGCCGCTTCGCCATCGCGCGCCGGCCAGCCCCTGCCGCTGTGCTAGCCTGGGCCCTTCGCGGCCGTCTCGGCCGGGCTTTCCGGGAGACCTCATGAGCGCGGCACCCCCGCACCTGCTGCACGGCACGCCGGCCTACCGACGGGCGTCCTGGGCGCTGTTCTGCGCCGGTTTCGCCACCTTCGCCCTGCTGTACTGCGTGCAGCCGCTGCTGCCGCAACTGGCCGGGCACTTCCGGGTCTCGGCCGCCACCAGCAGCCTGGCCCTGTCCCTCACCACCCTGACCCTGGCCGGCTGCCTGCTGCTGGCCGGTGCCCTCAGCGAGCGTTTCGGCCGCAAGCCGGTGATGGCCCTGGCGCTGGGGGTGGCCGGGGTGCTCGGGCTGGGCTGCGCGCTGGTGACCTCCTGGCACGCCCTGCTGGTGCTGCGGGCGCTGCTGGGGCTGGCCCTGAGCGGGCTGCCGGCCCTGGCCATGGCCTACGTGGGCGAGGAGTTCGACCCCGAGTCGCTGCCGGCGGCCATGGGCCTGTACATCGGCGGCACCGCTTTGGGCGGGTTGCTGGGACGGCTGCTGGCGGGCCTGCTCAGCGACCTGGGCGGCTGGCAGCTGGCCCTGGGCGGCATCGCCGTGCTGGCCCTGGCGGCCCTCGGGCTGTTCGTCTGGCTGCTGCCGCCGTCCCGGCACTTCCGCCCGCAGCCCCTGAGCCTGGGCGGGCTGCTGGGGAATTTCCGCGCCCACCTGGCCCATCCCGCGCTGCGCCCGCTGTTCCTCCTGGCGTTCCTGCTGATGGGCGGCTTCGTGGCGCTGTTCAACTACATTGGCTTCCGCCTGGCGGCGCCGCCCTTCGGCCTGTCGCCCACGGTGATCGGCCTGCTGTTCAGCGTCTACCTGATCGGCATCGTCAGCGCCGGCTGGGGCGGCCGCCTGGTGCCGCGCCTGGGCGCCCGGCGGGTGGTGCAGGGCGGCATCGGCCTGATGCTGGCCGGGGTGGGGCTGTGCGCGCTGCCCTGGCTGGCCGCGGTCATCGCCGGCCTGGCCTGCTTCACCCTGGGTTTCTTCGCCGCCCATGCGGTGGCCAGCGGCCAGGTGGGCCTGCGCGCCCGGGGCGCCAAGGCCCAGGCCTCGGCACTGTACCTGTGCGCCTATTACCTGGGGTCGAGCCTGGTGGGCTATGGCGGCGGCTATGTCTGGCAGCACGCCGGCTGGCTGGCGCTGCTGGGGGTGCTGGCGCTGCTATTCGCCTTCGCCGGCTGGCGCGCCCGGGCGCTCTAGGTTCTGTACGAAACGTGCCTGCGCTCGGTGATGCTGCGTTAAAAACAGGCTCAGACTGCTCATTTACAGCACGTAAACCCCGCTTCTTCGCCTGTTTTTGCCTTGCCTGACCTTCGCTCGACGACTTTTCGTACAGAACCTAGGCATGGGGGGCACCAGGGGAGGGCGGAATCGTTCAGCGGCGGTTCAGGATGGGTTCAGCCGGGGTTCAGGGCGTTTCGGCCAGCATGTCGGCCGAACCCGTTCACTCATCTGGAGGATTCACGATGAACGTCCCACTGACCCGTCTCGCCCTGGCCGCCGGCCTGTCCCTCGTCGCCCTGTCCAGCCAGGCCGCCGATCCCTTCGTCGGCCTGAGCATCGGCCAGAGCACCAGCAATATGGAGCGGTCCAGCGCCCTGGAACGCAACCTGGACAACCCGAAGTACGACGACGTGCTCAAGCACGCCAGCACCTACGGCCTGCGCGCCGGCCAGGAAGACGCCCAGGGCCGCTGGTACGCCAGCTACGAGAGCCTGACCGGCGACTACCACCACGACCTGAACCTGCGCCAGCGCAACCTGCTGGGCAGCTACGACGCCTTCCTGCCCCTCACCGACAGCACCAAGCTGTTCGCCGGCGCCACCCTGGGCCTGACCAAGCTGAGCCAGAACGCCTCCGGTTACCGCCGCGACAGCGACATCGGCTACGCCGCGGGGGTGCAGGCCGGTATCCTGCAGAAGGTCGCCGACAATTTCTCCGTGGAAGGCGGCTACCGTTACCTGCGCAGCAACGCCAGCGTCGAGGTCAAGGACCACGACGGCGCCAAGGCCGGTTCCCTGGACCTGCGCAGCACCGGCCAGGCCTACCTGGGCGCGAACTACTATTTCTGACCGGTCGCGTCCCGTGCGCGCCCGGTGACGGGCAAGGCAGGATGCGACGGGACGATGCACCCGAAGCGGGGCGCCTCCGGGCGCCGTGTTTCGTTGAGGAGCGACGATGAAACTACTGGTGGTGGAAGACGAGGCGCTGCTGCGCCATCACCTCTCGACCCGCCTGGGCGAGCAGGGACACGTGGTGGACGCGGTGCCGAACGCCGAGGAGGCGCTGTACCGCGCCCGGGAGTACCACCACGACCTGGCGGTGGTGGACCTGGGGCTGCCGGGCATGAGCGGGCTCGACCTGATCCGCCAGCTGCGCAGCCAGGGGTGCGATTTCCCGATCCTGATCCTCACCGCGCGGGGCAACTGGCAGGACAAGGTGGAAGGGTTGGCCGCCGGCGCCGACGACTACGTGGTCAAGCCGTTCCAGTTCGAGGAACTGGAGGCGCGCCTCAACGCGCTGTTGCGGCGCTCCGCCGGCTTCACCCAGTCCACCATCGAGGCCGGCCCCCTGAGCCTGGACCTGAACCGCAAGCAGGCGCTGATGGACGGCCAGCCCATGGCGCTGACCGCCTACGAGTACCGCATCCTCGAATACCTGATGCGCCACCAGCAGCAGGTGGTGGCCAAGGACCGCCTGATGGAGCAGCTCTACCCCGACGACGGCGAGCGCGACCCCAACGTCATCGAGGTGCTGGTGGGCCGCCTGCGGCGCAAGCTGGAGGCGGCTTCCGGCTTCCGGCCCATCGACACCGTGCGCGGCCAGGGCTACCTGTTCACCGAGCGCTGCCGGTGAAGGTGCCCTGGCCGCTGCGTCGTGGCCGGGGGTTTTCCCTTCGCCTGCGCCTGATGCTGGGAGCGGCGGCCCTGGCGGTACTGTTCATGCTGATCCTGCTGCCGGCGCTGCTGGGGGTGTTCAGCTCCACCCTGGAGACGGTGATCGAGCAGCGCCTGGCGTCCGACGCCAGCACCCTGATCGGCGCGGCGCGCTTCGAGAACGGCGCCCTGAAGATGCCCAAGCGCCTGCCGGACGAGATCTTCAACCTGCCCGAGGCCAAGCTCCTGGGCTACATCTACGACCGCGACAACCGCCTGGTCTGGCGCTCCCGCTCCGCCGACGACGAGTCCATCACCTACCTGCCGCGCTTCGACGGCAACGGCTCCACCGACTTCCTGCGCACCCGCGACGCCAGCGGCGAGGAATATTTCGTCTACGACGTCGAACTGCACCTGCAAGGCCAGGAGGACGCCTCCTTCAGCTTCATCACCATGCAGCCCACCCGCGAGTTCGCCTACATGCTCGACGGCTTCCGCGACCAGCTGTACATCTGGCTGGGCGCCGCGCTGCTGGTGCTGCTCGGGTTGCTCTGGCTCGGCCTGACCTGGGGCTTCCGCAGCCTGCGCGGGCTGCGCGAGGAACTGGACGAGATCGAATCCGGCGCCCGTGAGCAATTGAGCCGGGAGCATCCGCGGGAGCTGCTGCGCCTGACCGATTCGCTGAACCGCCTGCTGGACGGCGAGCGCCGCCAGCGCCAGCGCTACCGGGATTCCCTGGGCGACCTGGCCCACAGCCTGAAGACCCCGCTGTCGGTGCTGCAGGGGGTTGGCGAGGTGATCGCCACCCAGCCCCACAACCGCGAGCAGGCCCAGGTGCTGCAGAGCCAGATCGAACGCATGAGCCAGCAGATCGGCTACCAGCTGCAGCGCGCCACCCTGCGCAAGAGCGGCCTGGTGCGTCACCGGGTGCCCCTGGCGCCGCTGCTGGACACCCTATGCCAGGCCCTGGACAAGGTCTACCGGGACAAGCGGGTGGAGGTGGAGCGGGTGTTCGACGGTCGCTTGCACCTGCCCATGGAGCAGGGTGCGTTGCTGGAGTTGCTGGGCAACCTGCTGGAGAACGCCTACCGCCTCTGCCTGGGGCGCATCCGCGTCAGCGCCCGCAGCGACCTGGGCGGGTGCGAGCTGTGGGTGGAGGACGACGGGCCCGGGGTGCCCGAGGACCAGCGCGCCCGCATTGTCCAGCGCGGCGAGCGCCTGGACACCCAGCACCCGGGGCAGGGCATCGGCCTCGCCGTGGTGCGGGACATCATCGACAGCTACGACGGCAGCCTCCACTTGCAGGCGTCCAGCCTGGGCGGCGCGGCCTTCCACATCCGCTTCGACAACGCCTGAGGGGGACGGGCGCCGCGAGCGCTTCCCGCCAGTGGGTGCAGCTAAGCCGGGTCGGCCGCGGTGGCCAGGCCCGGCGCCCTACGGGGCTGGCCAGCCTTCCGGATTTCTTTCCCCCTCGCCACCCATGCCGGTGGCGCTGTTCTCCTATTTCCAAAATCGCCGTAGCTGGTGCCCCCCCAAAGGCCCCGGGTGGCCGGGTGCCGCGCGTCGCCCCCGCTTGCTCCGCGCGGCGTCACCGGAGCGCCCGGGCGATCGGCGGCCGTTGCCCGGCAACCGGGCTGTCATCGGCTGGCCCCAGACTGGATCGGCCCACGGTGGCGGAAATCCCCCGAGGCCGACGGCGGAATCCCGCCATCGCTGGCGGGTCGCCGCCCGGCCACCGGTGCCCAGGCGCCGGAATCACAGGCCCGCGTAGACCCGACGGACCTGGCATGGGGCTTGCGATAGGAGGGGAGCGCGACGTCTGCCGCGCCCACAACAAAGTCTCCCGGTCAGGGAGGTGAACGAAGTCCCGGTGACGCCGCCGCCGTCCAGGCCGCGCCGCTACCCGCGAGGAAACTGCCATGTCCCGCCCACCCTTCTATAAAAGCTTGTATGTGCAAGTGCTGGTGGCAATCGCCATCGGGGTCCTGCTCGGCCACTTCTACCCGCAAACCGCCGTCGCCCTCAAACCCCTCGGGGACGGGTTCGTCAAACTGATCAAGATGGCCATCGCGCCGATCATCTTCTGCACCGTGGTCACCGGCATCGCCGGCATGCAGAGCATGAAGGCGGTGGGCAAGACCGGCGGCATGGCGCTGCTGTATTTCGAAGTGGTGTCCACCCTGGCGCTGATCATCGGCCTGGTGGTGGTCAACGTGGTACAGCCCGGCGCGGGCATGCACGTGGACCCGGCCAGCCTGGACACCAAGGGCATCGCCGCCTATGCCGCGGCTGGCGAGAAGCAGAGCACCATCGACTTCGTGATGAACATCATCCCGGCCACGGTGGTGGGCGCCTTCGCCAACGGCGACATCCTCCAGGTGCTGTTCTTCTCCGTGCTGTTCGGCTATGCCCTGCACCGCCTGGGCGACTACGGACGGCCGGTGTTCGAGTTCATCGAGCGCGTCTCCCAGGTGATGTTCAACATCATCAACGTGATCATGAAGGTCGCCCCCATCGGCGCCCTCGGCGCCATGGCCTTCACCATCGGCCAGTACGGCGTCGGCTCCCTGGTGCAACTGGGCCAGCTGATGCTGTGCTTCTACGTCACCTGCGTGTTGTTCGTGCTGCTGGTGCTGGGCACCATCGCCCGCGCCCACGGCTTCAGCGTGGTGAAGTTCGTCAAGTACATCCGCGAGGAGCTGCTCATCGTCCTCGGCACCTCGTCGTCCGAATCGGCGCTGCCGCGGCTGATCGCCAAGATGGAAAAGCTCGGCTGCAACAAGTCGGTGGTCGGCCTGGTGATCCCCACTGGCTACTCCTTCAACCTGGACGGCACCTCCATCTACCTGACCATGGCCGCGGTGTTCATCGCCCAGGCCACCGACACGCCCATGGACATCACCCACCAGGTCACCCTGCTGCTGGTGCTGCTGATCGCCTCCAAGGGCGCCGCCGGCGTCACCGGGTCGGGCTTCATCGTGCTGGCCGCCACCCTGTCCGCCGTGGGTCACCTGCCGGTGGCCGGGCTGGCGCTGATCCTCGGCATCGACCGCTTCATGTCCGAGGCCCGTGCCCTGACCAACCTGGTGGGCAACGGGGTCGCCACCCTGGTGGTGGCCAAGTGGTGCAAGCAACTGGACGAGGACACCATGCGCCGCGAGCTGGCCGGCGGTGCGCCGCCCAGCGATGTGATCCCGCCCCGTAGCGAAATGGCCTGACGCCTCCGCGTCGCCGCTCCACGAAACCCGCCCTCCGGCGGGTTTCGTCGTTTCAGGGCACGTCGAGGAAGCGCAGGGCCATGGGCTGCGTCACGGGCAGGCGCTGGCGGGTGTCGCCCAGCCGGCCGCTTTGCGGGTCGCGGCGGATTACCAGCAACTCGTCGCTCTGCTGGTCCGCCACCAGCAGCCAGCGGCCGCTGGGGTCCAAGGCGAACTCCCGCGCCTCGCGGCCTTCCAGGTCGTGGCGCTGCAACAGGCGCAGGCGGCCATCGCCCGGGGCCACGGCGAACACCGCCATGCGATTGCGCGGCCCGCGGCTGAGGACATAGAGAAAGCGCCCGTCCGCCGACAGGTGCAGGGCGCCGGCCCGCTGCGGGTCGGCCGCGCTGGCCGGCGGCGGCCCGGCCTCGCCCAGGGGCAGGCGCTGGCGCAGGGTCAGGCGCGCGGCCTGGCGATCCAGCAGCGCCACCTCGTCGGCCAGCTCCAGGGTCAGGTAGGCATGGGTGCCGCTGGCGTCGAACAGCAGGTGGCGCGGGCCGCTGCCCGGGGGCAGGGCGGTGGCGGGAGGCTCGGCCGGCGCCAGGGGCAGCGCGGCGTCCGGCTGGTAGCGGTAGGCGAACAGGCGGTCCGCCCCCAGGTCGCTGGCGAACAGGTAGCGGCCGTCGGGGGAGGGCACCGCGGCGTGCACGTGGCTGGAGGCCTGGCGCCGGGGATCGACTCCGCTGGGGGCGTGCCGCAGCCGTTGCCGGGGCGGACCCAGGCGACCCTGGCGGTCCACCGGCAGCACCGTGAGGTCGCCGCCGGGATGCGCCTGCACGGCGTAGTGGGCGACGAAGAGGAAGCGCTCGTCGGCGGACAGGCCCAGGTGGGTCGGTTCGTCGCCGCCGCTGGCCACCCGGGACAGCGGCGTCAGCCAGTGGTGGACCGGATCGAGGGCGAAGCTGCTGACGGCGCCGCTGGGGTCCGGTTGGCCCGGCCCGTTCTCGTGGCTGACGAACAGCCGTCGGCCGTCGACGGAGAGGGTCAGCCAGGCGCTGTTCGCGCTGCCCAGGCGTTGTTCCGGGTGCGTGTCCAGCCGGCCGTGCACCGGGTCGAAGCGGTAGCGGTACAGGCCCTCGCCGGGTGCCTGGGTGTGGCTGCCCACCAGCAGGTCCTGGCGCTCGCCACCGGCGCAGCCCGCCAGCAGCGCCAGGGCCAGCAGGGGGAGGGGCCGCCTCACTGGCGCGGCAGGGCGAAGGCCATGACGTAGTCACCCTGGCGCGTCTTCAGGGAGCCATGGCCGCCCGCCACGATCAGCACATACTGGCGTCCGTCGCGACCCTGGTAGGTCATCGGCGTCGCCTGGCCGCCGGCGGGCAGGCGGCCTTCCCAGAGCACCCGGCCGCTGCGCACGTCGTAGGCCCGCAGGTACTGGTCGAGGGTGCCGCCGAGGAAGGCCACGCCACCGCCGGTGAGCAGCGGGCCGCCCAGGCTGGGCACGCCCATGGGCAGGGGGAGCGGCAGCGGCGAGCTGTCCCGCACGGTGCCGTTCTTGTGTTTCCACAGCACCTGCTGGGTGGTCAGGTCGAGGGCCGCCACGTAGCCCCACGGCGGCGCCTGGCAGGGCAGGCCAAGGGGCGACAGCAGGGGCTCCAGGATCACCCCGAACGGCGCCCCGGCGTTGGGCTGCACGCCTTCGGTCTCGCTGATACGGGCCTTGCCGCCGGCCACCTGCTCGCGGGGCACCAGGGTGGAAGTGAAGGCCATGTAGTTGGGGTTGAGGAAGGCCATCTGGCGCACCGGGTCGACGGCGATGCCGCCCCAGTCGAAGACGCCGAAGTTGCCCGGGTAGACCAGGGTGCCCTGGGTCGACGGCGGGGTGTAGATGCCTTCGTAGCGCAGGGAGCGGAAGCGCAGCCGGCAGAGCATCTGGTCGATGGGCGTGCCGCCCCACATGTCCCGTTCTTCCAGGGTGGGCGGGGCGAAGCCGAGGGCCGACATGGGCTGGGTCGGCGCGGTGCGGTCGCCCTCCGCGGCGCCCTGGGGCACCGGCACTTCGTTGACCGGGACCAGGGGCGTACCGGTGCGCCGGTCGAGGACGTACAGGCTGCCCTGCTTGGTGGAGGCGATCAGCGCCGGCTTCACGCCGTCGGCGGTCTTCAGGTCCATCAGGGTCGGCTGGCCGCCCACGTCCATGTCCCAGAGGTCGTGGTGGGTCATCTGGAAGGTCCAGCGCACCTGCCCGGTGGCGATGTCCAGGGCGGTGACCCCGGCGCTGAATTTCTCCGCCTGGGCCGTGCGGCGGCCGCCCCACTGGTCGGGCATCTGGTTGCCCATGGGCAGGTAAAGAAGGCCCAGCGATTCGTCCAGGCTCATCACTGACCACATGTTGGGCGAGTTGCGGGTATAGGTCTGGCCCGGCGCCAGGGGCGTGGTGTCGTCAGGGTTGCCGCTGTCCCAGTTCCACACCAAGTGGCCGTCGTGGACGTCGTAGGCGCGCACCACGCCGGACGGTTCGTCCTCCGACAGGTTGTCGCTGACGTGGCCGCCGATGATCACCAGGTCGCGGGTCACCCCGGGCGGTGACGTGGAGTAGTAGCCGCCGGCGACGAAGCCGCCGATGCCGGTGGACAGGTCCACCGCGCCGCCCTGGCCGAACCCCGGGCAGACCTTGCCGGTGTCGGCATCCAGGGCGATCAGGCGGGTATCCGCGGTGGGCAGGAACAGCCGCCGCGGGCATTCGCCGCCGGCCGCCGTCCCGCCATAGGCAGCCGCGTCGTGGTAGGCCACGCCGCGGCAGGTCATGTGGGCCCAGCCCTTGAAGGTGTCCGCGCGCTGGGTGCTCAGGCGCGGGTCGTAGCGCCAGAGCTCACGGCCATCGTCCGGGTCGAGGGCGATCACCTGGCTGTGGGGCGTGCAGACGTAGAGCATGCCGTTGGCCTTCAGCGGGGTGTTCTCCGCGGTGGTCTCCTGGGGATCGTCGGGGCCGGGCAGGTCGCCGGTGCGGTACGTCCAGGCCAGTTCCAGCTGGCCGGCGTTGTCCGGGGTGATCTGCGCCAGGGGCGAGTAGCGCTGGCCGCGGGCGTCGCCGCCATAGGCCGGCCAGTCGCCGGCGGCCAGGGCGGGCGCCGCCGAGCCCGGGGCAGCGGCGTCCAGCGGGCGATCCAGGGTGCCGCGCACCTCGCCGGGGTCGCCGACGAACTGGCTGGCCAGGGCGAGGCCGCCGGCCAGCAGCACCGCCACCGCCAGGGTGCCGTGGGCGAACGGGGTCTGCTCGTCGGCCTGCAGCGGCCGGCGCAGGGCCGGCAGCAGCATCAGCACGCCGAGGGCGAACCACAAAGCCAGGCGCGGCACCAGTTGCCACCACTCCAGGCCTACTTCCCACAACGCCCAGACGCTGCTGCCCAACAGCAACACCCCGTACACCCCGAGGGCGGCGCGCCGACCACGCAGCAGCAGGAAGCCGGTGGCGCCCAGGGCCAGGCCGGCCAGCGGGTAGTACCAGGAGCCGCCCAGCAGGCCGAGGCGGATGCCGCCTATGAAGAGGAAGGCCGCCAGGGGCAGCATCAGGAGACCGAGCAGTGACGCCGGCAGGCGGCTGCGGTGGAAGGGGCCGGGGCTGTGCACGGGAAAGGATCTCCGCCGGAAAGGGTGCGCTGGGTTGAAACGAGGTCGAGTGGTCTGTGGACTTCGCCGCTGGCGGATAATTCTTCCCAGGTGCCGGCCGGGGCGTGCGTCGCGCGGATTGCCCGGGGACGCCTCGGGCGTCTACCGTTGGGGTTCGCCCCGCCGCCCAGGAGCCGCTCGTGACCGGTCCGCTGTCTTCCCTGAAGATCCTCGATTTCTCCACCCTGCTGCCGGGACCCTTCGCCTCGCTGCTGCTGGCCGACCTGGGTGCGGAGGTGCTGCGGGTGGAGGCGCCCGACCGGCCCGACCTGGTGCGGCTGCTGCCGCCCCACGCCGACGGGGTGTCCGCCAGCCATGCCTACCTGAACCGCAACAAGCGCAGCCTCGCCCTGGACCTGAAGCGGCCCGAGGCGCGGGAGGTGGTGACGCGCCTGCTGCAGACCCACGACATCCTGCTGGAGCAGTTCCGCCCCGGGGTGATGGCGCGCCTGGGGCTGGACTACGACACCCTCAAGGCCCTCAACCCGCGGCTCATCTATGTCTCCATCAGTGGCTACGGGCAGACCGGGCCCTATCGCCAGCGGGCCGGGCACGACATCAACTACCTGGCCCTGGCCGGCCTGGCCAGCTACACCGGGCGCGCCGCGGACGGCCCCTTGCCCCTGGGGATGCAGGTGGCCGACCTGGCCGGTGGGTCGCTGCACGGGGTGATCGGCCTGCTGGCGGCGGTGATCCAGCGCCAGCACACCGGTGAGGGCCAGCAGGTGGACGTGAGCATGACCGACTGCGCCGTCAGCCTGCATGCCATGGCCGGCGCCGGCTACCTGGCTGCCGGGGTGGAGCCGCAACCGGAAGGCCTGGCGCTGAACGGCGGCAGCTTCTACGACTACTACCGCACCCGCGACGGCCGCTGGTTCGCCGTGGGCAGCCTGGAACCGCCGTTCATGCGGGCGCTCTGCCAGGTCCTCGACCTGCCGGGGCTGGAACGCCAGGGCCTGGTTGCCGATCCGGCGGTCCAGCAGGACCTGAAGCGGCAACTGGCCGAGCGCTTCGAGCGGGAAGACTTCGACCACTGGTGCCGGCGCTTCGCCGAGGCGGATGCCTGCGTGGAGCCGGTGCTGACCCTGGCCGAGGCATTGCAGCATCCCCAGCTGCAGGCCCGCGGGGTGGTCACCGACGTGCCCTGGGAGACCGGGGGGGTGCAGCGCCAGTTGGCCTGCCCGCTGCGCTTCTCCACGGGCCTGCCGGCGCCGCGCCACCCGGGGGCGACCCTGGGCGCCCACACCGAGGCGGTGTTGCAGGAATGTGGGTATGGCGAGGCGGAGATTGCGGCGCTGCGGGACGCCGGCGCGATCCGCTGAGGCTCACTCCACCCGCTGCTCACCGGTGAAGGTGAGTGGCCCCCGGCAGCGCCGGCAAATGTAGCGGCGGCCGCGCCCTACCAGGGCGTGGCGCTGGGCGGTGAAGGGGAAGTCCTGGTCCGGGCAGCCGCAGCGGTAGATGTAGCGGGTGCCCTGGCGGCGCTCCACGGCGTAACTGTGGCAGCGGTGGGGCTGCAGTTCGTAGACGCCGCGCATGATCAGTTGCCATTCCTCGCCATGGGGCTGGATGCGACCGCCGAATACTTGGTGGGCGATGAGGTGGGCGACTTCGTGAGGGACGGTCTGGCGCAGGAAATCGTCCTGGTTGTCCCGGTAGAGCTGCGGGTTGAAGCGCAGGCGGTTTTCCTGCAGATGCGCGACCCCGGCCTTCTGACCGCGCAACTTGAAGCTGACGTCCGGGCGGGTGAAGCGGCGGTGGAAAAAGGCTTCGGCCTGCTGATAGCAGGCCTCCACCTTCGCGAGCAGGCGGTCGGGCATGAATCACTCCTGGAGGCGGGTGATTATGCCCGAGCCGCAGGGGGCTTACAGGCCTTCCGGGACCTTCTGCGGACGCTCGTCGACGGTCGGGTAGCTCTGGTCCTGGGTGGTGCGCTGGTATTCCGGGTACATGGACAGCTGCCAGATATGGATCGTGCCCACCATGGTGTTCACTAGCACCAGCAGGCCCACGGCCAGTACCGATGTGGAGAACAGCGCACCTTTCTGGTTGGGGATGCGCATGAAGCGCGGCAGGCCCACAAACAGCAGGAACGCCGAGTAGGCCGATGCCGCCAGCAGCACCGCCACTGCCAGCCAGCGGCTCGGGTACAGGCCGGTGAGGCCGGCCAGGTAGAACGGGGTGGAAACGTAGGCGATGAAGCCGACGCACTCGTTGAAGCTGGGGCGAGCATCGAAGGTGCGGGTCATCCAGCGCACGAAGGCGCCCATGACGAACACCCCGAGGATGATGGCGAAGTACATCAGCACGCACAGCTTGGCGGCGCTGGCGCTGTCGAGGCGGACTTCTTCGTTTTCCACCAGGTTCCACCCGGTGTAGGTAGTGCCCACGTAGAGGCTGACGGCGGGGATCAGCGCGAGCAGCAGCAGGTGGCCGAGGTAATGCAGGCCATTGCTCTTCTCATCCTGGCGAATTTCGTCCCAGGCACGCTCCGGACTGGTGAACAGCGACACGAAATGAGGGGTCATGTGAGGGCTCCTTGGCAGCCTTTGAGACATCCTGGCGGCCGGAGATCGGACGGCGGCCGTTATAGCCTTAGACGGCGTAAGGGAAAAGGGTTTCAATCCTTTGCACGGCCCCTTGCAGGGCTCTGGAATGCACCGGAGCCGCCCATGGGCGGCTCCGGTGGAAGGGGAGGTACAGGCCGGCGTGGCCGGCGCCGCGGGTCAGCGGATGTAGACCGGGCCGGCGCCCATTTCCCAGACGATCACCGACAGCGCGATCATCGCCACCAGCACTACCAGGCCCACCGCCAGCACCGAGCTGGAGAACAGAAAGCCCTCGTCCTTGGGAATGTTCATGAAGGTAGGCAGCCCCACGTACAGCAGGTAGACCGTGTAGCAGATGGCCGCGGTGCCGACGAACATCGCCAGCAGCAGGTGTGGGTAGAGCGCGGCGATGCCCCCGATGAACAGTGGCGTGGCGCAGTAGGCGGCGAACACCACGCACTCGGTGAAGGTCGGGCTGGCGTCGTAGGTGCGCGCCATCCAGTGCATGAAGGCGCCCATGATGGCGACCCCGCAGAGCATCGCCAGGTAGGCCAGCACGGTCATCTGCATGGCGCTGCTCTGGGTCAGCAGCACCGGCTCCCGGGTGCCGATGGCCCAGCCCACCTGGGTGGTGCCGATGTAGGCGGAGATGGCCGGGATCGCCGCCAGGACCAGGATGTGGGTCAGGTACATGTGAGCGATGGATTCCTCCTCCCCGCGGATGTCCTGCCATTCGCGGTCGGGATGGGTGAAGAGCCCTACGACGTGATGGATCATGTTGAGTACCTCCTCATTGTTCATGAGGGCGAACCCGGGGTTCGCCCTTGAGAGAAGGCGCCAATGCCCTGCGCCTTCGAAGCGGTCGTCCCGCGACCTTATGCCGCAGTATAGGAGCGCTGAAAGCCGCGGGGCCCGTGGCGTTAGAGCAAATCGACCTCTGCGCCTCAGCGGTAATAGCGGCGCAGAATTTCCATCGCCAGGTTGATGGATTGCAGCCGCGTGGTGCTGCCGCCGCGGTCCGGGTGGTGCTGGCTCACCAGCTCCCGGTAGCGCTGGCGGATGCGCGCCAGGTCCAGCCGGCCGCCTTCGCCATCCAGTTCGAACAGCGCCAGGGCCGCCTGCTTCTCCTCGCCGCCGTGCATGCGGGTCCAGAAGCTCTCCAGCAGCCGGTCCACGTCGCCCGGGGTGGTCTCGCGCAGGTGGCGCAGGTCCAGGTAGTAGTCGCGCAGCGGGTCGGTCTGGCTCACGCCCTGGGTGCCGTCGGCGTAGGGCAGCAGGCGAATGCACAGGGGCTCGATGAGCAGGTGGCCTGCGCGCTCCTGCCAGAGGCGATCACGCAGGCGGTACAGCGCGTTGAACAGCAGGAAATGGGTGCGGAACAGCACCAGGCGGTCGCTCAGGGCGAGGTGGGGCAGGTGGGTGGAGCGGCGGGCGCGCAGCTGCTGGATCAGCAGGTACTCCCCCAGGCCGTCCGGCGCCGCGCGCAGCAGCTCCAGCGCCTGGTCGGCCAGGTCCTGGTCCGGGTGGAAGTCGGGGAGGGGCGCGCGGTCCATCGGCGCAGCCTAGCATGGGGCGAAGCGGGGGTGGGGCGCGCCGCGCTTTGTGCGTAAAATAGCCAGTTTTTCGTTCCTCCCTCGGATTTCAGCGCACCATGGGCACCCTTTCGGTCAACCAGAACAAACTGCAGAAACGCCTGCGCCGCCAGGCCGGCGAAGCCATCGCCGACTTCAACATGATCGAGGACGGCGACAAGGTGATGGTCTGCCTGTCCGGCGGCAAGGACAGCTACACCCTGCTCGACATCCTGCTGTACCTGCAGAAGGTGGCGCCGATCCGTTTCGAGATCGTCGCGGTGAACCTGGACCAGAAGCAGCCCGGCTTCCCCGAGCACGTCCTGCCCGCGTACCTGGCCTCCATCGGCGTTGCGTACCACATCGTCGAGAAGGACACCTACTCGGTGGTGAAGGAGAAGATCCCCGAGGGCAAGACCACCTGCTCCCTGTGCTCGCGCCTGCGCCGCGGCACCCTCTATACCTTCGCCGACGAGATCGGCGCCACCAAGATGGCCCTGGGTCACCACCGCGACGACATCCTGGAAACCTTCTTCCTCAACCTGTTCTACGGCGGCACCCTCAAGGCCATGCCGCCCAAGCTGCGGGCCGACGACGGACGCAACGTGTTGATCCGCCCGCTGGCCTACTGCAACGAGAAGGACATCGAGGCCTACGCCCAGCTCAAGCAGTTCCCGATCATTCCCTGCAACCTTTGCGGTTCCCAGGAGAACCTGCAGCGCCAGGTGGTCAAGGAAATGCTCCTGGAGTGGGAGCGCAAATCCCCGGGGCGCACCGAGATCATGTTCCGCGCCCTGCAGAACGTGGTGCCGTCGCAGCTGGCGGACCGCGCGCTGTTCGACTTCACCAACCTGCGCATCGACGAAAGCGCCACCCCGCGCTTCCTCGACGTGATGAACCTGTAAGGACGAACCGACCCGCATGCGCGACTACCGCTGGCTCCACGAATTCTGCCTGAACCGCCTGGGCTCCGAGGCGGCGCTGCGGGCGCGCCTGCCGGTGCCGCGCAGCGAGGCCGAACTGCGCGCCGAGGGCGACGACCGCTACCTGTCGCTGCTGACCCGGCGGGTGTTCCGCGCCGGCCTCAAGCACAGCCTGGTGGATGCCAAGTGGCCGGCCTTCGAGGAGGTCTTCTTCGGCTTCGACCCGGAGAAGGTGGTGCTGATGGGCGCCGAGCACATCGAGCGACTGATGCAAGACGCGCGGCTGATCCGCTACCTGGGCAAGCTCAAGAGCGTGCCGCGCAACGCCCAGATGCTTCTCGACCTGCGCCAAAGCCACGGCCGCTTCGGCGATTTCCTCGCCGACTGGCCGGGGGACGACATCGTCGGCCTGTGGCGCTACCTGGCGCGCCACGGCAGCCAGCTGGGCGGGCTGTCGGCGCCACGCTTCCTGCGCATGGCGGGCAAGGACACCTTCCTGCCCACCGAGGACGTGGTGGCGGCCCTCAAGGCCCAGGAGGTGCTGGACAAGGCGCCCACCAGCCAGCGGGACCAGGCGGCGATGCAGGCCGCTTTCAACCAGTGGCACGCCGAAAGCGGCCGGCCGCTCTGCCATCTGTCCGTGATGCTGTCCCTTACCGTGAACCACTGACGGGCGCGCAGGCCATGGACGAACGCACCCTGCACACCGTGCTACGCGCGGTTACCCGGGCGGAACGCATCCTGATCGTTACCGGCGCCGGCCTCTCGGCGGACTCGGGCCTGCCCACTTACCGCGGCCTGGGCGGCCTGTACAACGGCCTGACCGAGGAGGGCCTGCCCATCGAGGCGGCCCTGTCCGGCCCGACCCTGCGCCGCGACCCGGCGCTGTGCTGGAAGTACCTGGCCGAACTCGGCCGTGCCTGCCGCCGCGCCGCGCCCAATGCCGCCCACCACGCCATCGCCGAGCTGCAGCGACGCAAGCCGGGCTGCTGGGTGCTGACCCAGAACATCGACGGCTTCCACCGCCGCGCCGGTTCGCCGGTGGAGCGGCTCATCGAGATCCATGGTGACCTGGAGCCGCTGCGCTGCCAGGGGTGCGGCGCGCCGGGCGGCGATTGGGATGCGCTGCTGGACGCGCCGCTGCCGCCGCGCTGCGGGGTGTGCGGGGACGTGATACGGCCGCCGGTGGTGCTGTTCGAGGAGCGCCTGCCGGAAGCGGCGCTGGAGACGCTCTACCGGGAGATGCAGGTCGGGTTCGAGCTGGCCATCAGCATCGGCACCACGGCGAGCTTTCCTTATATTGTCGAGCCGGTCTTGCAGGTGGAGAGGGCAGGCGGCTTGACCGTGGAGATCAACCCGGGCGTGACCGCGTTGAGCGGTCAGGTCGACATAAGGATGGAAGGACGCGCCTTAGACATCATGTCGCAGCTTTTAGGTCACACTTTATCGGATTAAATTTGCATAACCAGGTTCTGCAAGGCAGAGTGGCACATCTTAAAAAACCGACCAAGGCCGTGCCCATGCTCAAACGCTTAGCACCCCTCGTCCCTCTGTCGATGGTTTTCTTGCTGGCGGCATGCGCCGGGACCTCGACTCAGCAACACTCCCAGGCCGAAACCGCTCCCCGCGTCGCCCGTGTCGACCAGCCGGTATTCCCCACCCTGCCGTCCCCCAGCCTGGCGAAATTCGACAGCATCGACGACGCATCCGAGGACGAAAGCTACACCCTGCCGTCCCTGGCGGACAGCATCCTCGACCGCGGCTTCCAACTGATCGGCACCCCGTATCGTTTTGGCGGCCGTTCCCTGAAGACCGGCTTCGACTGCAGCGGCTTCGTCAGCTACCTGTTCAACGAAGAAGCCGGCATCCAGTTGCCGCGCTCCACCCGCGAGATGATCAACCTGGACGCCCCGCTGATCGCCCGCAGCGACCTGGAACCGGGCGACATCCTGTTCTTCAACGACCGCGGCCGTGGCCGGGTCAGTCACGCCGGCATCTACATCGGCGACGACCAGTTCATCCATTCCTCCAGCCGCCGCAGCGGTGGCGTGCGGGTGGACAGCCTGGAAGACGGCTACTGGCGTTCCAGCTTCATCGAGGGCAAGCGCGTCCTGGCCCAAACCTCCGGCCCGACCCTCGCCAGCCGCGGCCCGCTGCATCGCTGAGCCTGGCTGCTGGCGCGGGGCTTGCTTCCGCGCCGGTCTGCCGGCAGAGTAGGGCGCACTTCGGCCCCTGGACTTCAAGCCCATGCCTTCATCGCTGCGTATCACCCTGCTTGCCCTCTTCGCTCTGCTTGCCGCCTGCGCGAGCAAGGCACCCCCTCCGAAAGTCGTCGCCCCCGTCTTCACCCCTCCGCCCGTCGGTGCCTTCTCGCCGGTGGCCGAGGACGTGCTGTTCCGCGCGCTCGGGCTGGTGGGCACGCCCTACCGCTACGGCGGCAACACCCCCGATGGCGGCTTCGATTGCAGCGGCCTGATCGGCTACGTCTACCGCGACGCCGCCGGCATCCTCCTGCCGCGCTCCACCCGTGAACTGAGCGTCATGCGCTCCGCCAGCGTTGGCCGGGACGCGCTGCTGCCGGGCGACCTGGTGTTCTTCGCCACCAGCGGCGGCAGCCAGGTCAGCCACGCGGGCATCTACGTCGGCGAGGGCCGCTTCGTCCACGCGCCGGCCAGCGGCGGTACGGTGCGCCTGGACAACTTGTCGGCCCGCTATTGGCAGCACAGCTACCTCGCCGCCAAGCGCATCATCGACGACGCGCGCCTGGCCCGCTCGCCCTGAGAAGTCTCGCGGTAATCGCCGTCCCGCCGCCATGAGCGAGCCGATCCGCCTGCCGCCGCAACCGGACGCCTGCGAGCTCTGCGGTCGCGCGGCGCCCTTGACCCGTCACCACCTGATCCCCAAATCGCTGCACGGCAAGGCCTACATCCGCAAGCGCTACCCGCGCCACGAACGCATCACCGCCACCCTCTGGGTCTGCCGGCCCTGCCATTCCCACCTCCACGCCACCTTCGGCGAACGGGAACTGGCGCTTACCTACAACAGCCGTGACGCGCTGCTGGCCGACGAGCGCATCCGCAGCTTCGTCGACTGGCTGTCCGCCAAGCCGGCGGGCTTCAGGCCGAAGACCTAGGGCGGAGTGGGAAAGGGGCGATCCCCGGTCAGGCAACGGCAGCGAGCCGCGCCTGCCGGAGACGCCGCCTTCTCCTGACCGTTCTCAGCTATCTACGGGGGATGGGTTTCCGCCTTCAGGTCGCTACCGAAGCGCGGCGCTATTCGCTACTGGCGCGCATCACTTACCGCGCGCGACAGGGAGGGCAACCCGCTCGCCGGTCATGTCGGGTCCGGGTGCGGAGCGATCTGCGCAGGCGTTGGCCACATGCGTTCCGATAGGCCCGACGATCGATCGGGCCGCCTTGCCTTCGCCGGCCGAATACCGTCGCGCAGGCGATCCAGGGGCCTGACCGTACCGCCTGGGCCTCGCCTTGGAGCGGGAATGTCAAGGCTCGTTCCGGTGGAGAGAGGCGTCGCTTGGCCCGCGCAAGGCTGCTGGAAGCGCAAGGCCATTCCAGACGGTCGCCCGAGACGAGCCGCCCCGGCTCGCTTTCAGCACGTCGAACCCGGGATGGGCTTGCCCGAATTCAGGTCGATGCCCAGGGAACAGCGGTACTGACCGTCCTCCCAGCGGATGCACTCGAACTGGCTGCTCCGGCGGGCGCGAACCCGTATGCCCGTGCCTTCCGTGCAGGCGTCGCGGATATCCGGCCCGATGGCCTCGAACAGGCGTCTGGCGTCCTCGCCTTCTATACCGATGGCCAGCTTCTGGTCCTTCCGGGTGGGCGGAACGGGGTCACTGAGCTCGCCCCCGTAGAGCTTGTAAACACCGGAAAGAGGTTGATAGTCCGGCGCGTGCTCCAGGTCGTCACGCGCAATTGACGTGGCAGAAACCAGCAGGCTTGAAAGCGGGACCGCCAGCAGCATCAGTAATCGGATCATGGTCCATCCACAACGATATTCAGGTGGAAAAGACAGGGACGTCACCATCAGTCCATCGCTGGAGGCCGGCCCCCTGTCGTTGACCGGTATTTCTCCTGACCGACCCTGCTCACGCGGCAACGCTTCAGGCCGCGCGATGAAAGCGCGCCCCTATCGAAGGGGTGGGTGAGCCATGGGCGCGTCTTTCTCTTTGTAGGCAGTTGCACACGGTTTGATGGGCAGGTGATAGGCGTGCTACCGGCCAGGTCGACGGTATTGCGTCCGATCCATTCGGCTTGCTCATCCCACGTCGTTCAACCAAACCGCCCTGCGAAGGCAGGGAACAACGGCGGGCTTCGCGCGGCCTGGGGGCACTCCTTTTGCCCGGAGCACACGGTATCCTTTTCGAGCACTTCATACTGTGACGCCGTTAGAGTGGGCAGAACCCTCATGACCGTCATTCCCGCCGCACTCATCGACCGCCTGCGCCAGGCGCGTCGCGTGGTGTTCTTCACCGGTGCCGGCGTCTCCGCGGAAAGCGGAATCCCCACCTTCCGCGAGGCGCAGACCGGCCTGTGGGCGCGCTTCCGGCCGGAGGAGCTGGCGAGCCCGGAGGCGTTTCGCGAAAGCCCGCAGCGGGTCTGGGACTGGTATGCCTGGCGCCGTTCGGCCTGCCTGGCGGCCCGGCCCAACCCGGCGCATCACGCCATCGCCGCGTTGCAGCGGCAGTGGCCGGACAGCGTGCTGATCACCCAGAACGTGGATGGCCTGCACCGGCGCGCCGGCAGCGTCGAGCCGCTGGAATTGCACGGCACCCTGCACCGGCTGGCGTGCTTCGCCTGTGGTCGCGATGCCGGCGACTGGCCGGAGAACCCACCGCCCTCGGTGCCCCGCTGCGCCTGCGGCGGTCAGCTGCGACCCGCGGTGGTGTGGTTCGGCGAGGCGTTGCCGGCGGCGACCCTGCGGCGGGCGGTCGAGGCCAGCGAAGCGGCGGACCTGTTCGTCAGCATCGGCACCTCCGCGCAGGTCTACCCGGCCGCGGAGCTGCCGCTTCTGGCCCGGCGCCAGGGCGCCTGGCTGGTGGAGGTGAACCCGCAGCCCGCGCCCCTGAGCGCGCTGGCCGACCTCTGCCTGCACGGTGCCGCCGGGGAGGTGCTGCCCGCGCTGGCGGCCAGCCTGGACCTCGGTTGCGTTGACTCCCCGGGTGCGAGTCTCTAACCTTCCCGACCTGCCTCAGGTGCCCGCGCGTGCGCGACGGGTGAAACAGGGAAGCCGGTGATGTTCCAGAGTCCGGCGCTGCCCCCGCAACGGTAGGCGAGCAGGAACCGCACGATGCCACGGCGACCCCGGATGGCGCCGTTCGGAGGCGATGGCCTCGCTCGCGAGCCCGGAGACCGGCCTGAGGCGTTCCATGACCGTGCGGTGGGCGCGTGTCGGGCGGAGGCTGCCCCATGCGGCGTCCGCGCTCGTCCGCCGCGGGTCGTTCCCGATCCCGTGCCGGAGATCCGCCTTGGTCCTCCCGTTCCGTTCCCGGACCCCCGTGCCCGTCGCTCCCGGCGACGGCGCGTCCGGCCGTTCCCGGCTTCCTTTCTCTGCCCGGGGGCCTTGCGCCCGGGCCTGCCCCGCGAGGTGCCCATGACCGAATCCCTCGACCGCGACGCCCGGCACACGGCGCGCATGCAGCGCAAGAAAGCTTTGATGGACGAGAAGATCGCCCAGGCCCAGGAGGAATACGGGCTGCTGCTGGTGCTCGGCGGCAACGGCAAGGGCAAGAGCAGCTCGGCCTTCGGCATGGTGGCCCGCGCCCTCGGCCACGGCATGAAGGTGGGGGTGGTGCAGTTCATCAAGGGCGGCATGCCCACCGGCGAGGAAGTGTTCTTCCGCCGTTTCCCCGACGAGGTGCGTTACCACGTGATGGGCGAGGGCTACACCTGGGATACCCAGGACCGCCAGCGCGACATCGAGAAGGCGCAGGCCGCCTGGGCGGCCGCCCGCACGCTGCTGGACGACGACAGCATCGGCCTGGTGGTGCTGGACGAGCTCAACATCGCCCTCAAGCACGGCTACCTGGACCTGCAGGCGGTGCTGGCCGACCTCGCGGTCCGGCCGCTCATGCAGCACGTGGTGGTGACCGGTCGCGGCGCCCAGCCGGAAATGATCGAGGCCGCCGACACCGTCACCGAGATGACCCTGGTGAAGCACGCCTTCAAGGCCGGGGTGAAGGCGCAGAAAGGCGTCGAGTATTGAACGCCACCGCGCCCTCGTCGGGCACTCCCCGCGAATGCCCGGCGCTGCTGATCGCCGCGCCGGCCTCCGGCCAGGGCAAGACCACCGTCACCGCCGCCCTGGCGCGCCTGCACACCCGCCAGGGGCGCCGCGTGCGGGTGTTCAAGTGCGGGCCGGACTTTCTCGACCCCATGGTGCTGGCCCGGGCCTCGGGTGCGCCGGTCTACCAGCTGGACCTGTGGATGGTGGGCGAGGCCCATAGCCGCCGGCTGCTGTGGGAGGCGGCGGGGGAGGCCGACCTGATCCTCATCGAAGGGGTGATGGGGCTGTTCGACGGCTCGCCGTCGGCCGCCGACCTGGCGCGGCGCTTCGGCGTGCCGGTGCTGGCGGTGATCGACGGTTCCGGCATGGCCCAGACCTTCGCCGCCCTGGCCCACGGCATGGCCACCTTCCAGCCGGACCTGCCGTTCTCCGGGGTGCTGGGCAACCGCCTGGGCAGCCTGCGCCACGGGGAGATCCTCCGGGACAGCCTGCCCGCCCATCTGCGCTGGTACGGCGGCCTGACCCGCGACGCCGGGTTGGAATTGCCCAGCCGTCACCTGGGCCTGGTGCAGGCCGAGGAACTGCACGACCTGGACCGCCGCCTGGACGCCGCCGCCGACGCCCTGGCGGCCAGCAGCGACGTCTCCCTCCCCACCCCGGTGCGGTTTGCGCCGGCCGATGCTGCGGCAGCAGATGCCGCGACAGCCAATGCCGCGACAGCCGAAACGGCGCCGGCCGATGCCCTCCGCGAGGCCGCGCCGACCGACCCCCATCCGTTCACCGATGCCGTGCCCAGCGACGCCCTGGCCGGCGTGCGCCTCGGCGTGGCGCGGGATGCCGCCTTCGCCTTCCTCTACCCGGCCAACCTCGACCTGCTGCGGGCCATGGGGGCCGAGCTGCGGTTCTTCTCCCCCCTGGCGGATGCTCAGTTGCCCGCGGTGGACAGCCTCTACCTGCCTGGCGGCTACCCGGAGCTGCACCTGGAACGGCTCGCCGCCAACCGCTCGATGGCCGAGGCGATCCGCGCCCATCACCGGGCCGGCAAGCCGATCCTCGCCGAATGCGGCGGCATGCTCTACCTGCTGGAGCGCCTCACCGACAAGCACGGCGCCAGCGCCGAGCTGCTGGGACTGCTGCCCGGCCAGGCGACCCTACAGCCGCGCCTCACCGCCCTGGCGTTGCAGGCGGCGCACCTGCCGGAAGGCACCCTGCGTGGCCATACCTTCCATTACTCGAAGCTGGACTGCGACCTGGCGCCCCTGGCCCGGGGCGAGTGCCCCACCTACAAGCGCACCGCCGAGGCGGTCTACCGGATCGGTCGGCTGACCGCCTCCTATATTCACTTCTACCTGCCGTCGGCGCCCCGGGCGGCCGCGGCGCTGCTGCGGCCATGAGCGAGTCCCGGCCGTTCTCCGCGGCGGAGCGCGAGGCGGTCTACCGGGCCATCGCCGAGCGGCGCGACATGCGCCATTTCAGCGGCGGCGAGGTGCCGCCGGTCGTGCTGGCGCGCCTGCTGCAGGCCGCGCACCAGGCGCCCAGCGTCGGCCTGATGCAGCCGTGGCGCTTCGTGCGCATCGCCGAGCCCGCCCTGCGCGAGGCCATCCACGGCCTGGTGGAGGCGGAGCGGGTGCGCACCGCCGAGGCCCTGGGCGAGCGCGCTGACGCCTTCATGGCGCTCAAGGTGGAGGGCATCCGCGAGTGCGCCGAGCTTCTGGTGGCGGCGCTGGCGGACGGTCGCGACGCTCACGTCTTCGGTCGCCGTACCCTGCCGGAAATGGACCTGGCGTCGCTTTCCTGCGCGATCCAGAACCTCTGGCTGGCGGCCCGCGCCGAGGGCCTGGGGATGGGCTGGGTATCGCTGTTCGAACCCGCCGATCTGGCGGCGCTGCTGGGCATGCCGGTGGGCGCGAAGCCGGTGGCGATCCTCTGCCTGGGCCCGGTGACGGCGTTCTACCCGGCGCCGATGCTGGCCCTGGAGGACTGGACGCAGCCGCGTCCCCTGGAGGACTTCCTCTTCACCGACCGCTGGGGCGCGCAGCCGTGACCCTGGGACTGATGGCCCTGGCGGCGGTGCTGCTGGACGCCTGGTGGGGCGAGCCGCGGCGCGGTCACCCGCTGGTGGCCTTCGGTCGCCTGGCGCAGCGCATCGAGCAGCGCCTCAACGGCGGCGGCCAGGGCTGGCGCAGCCACGGGGTCACCGGCTGGTGCCTGGCGGTGCTGCCGCCGACCCTGCTGGTGGCCGGGCTGTCCCAGGTGCCCGGGCTGGGCACGCCCCTGGCGGTGCTGGCGCTGTACGCGGCCATCGGCCTGCGCAGCCTGGGCGAGCACGCCGAGCCGGTGATGCTCGCCCTGTGCCGCGAGGACCTGGCCGAGGCCCGGCGTCGGGTCGGCTACCTGGTCAGCCGGCAGACCGCCGAGCTGGACGACACCGCGGTGGCCCGGGCGGCCACCGAGTCGGTGCTGGAGAATGGCAGTGACGCGGTGTTTGCCGCGCTGTTCTGGTTCGCCGTGGCCGGGGCGCCGGGTGTCGTGCTGTACCGCCTGAGCAACACCCTGGACGCCATGTGGGGCTACCGCAACGCCCGCTTCGAGCGCTTCGGCTGGGCCGCGGCGCGCATCGACGACCTGCTCAACTACGTGCCGGCGCGCCTGGTGGCCCTGACCTATGCGCTGCTGGGGCGTACCCGCCTGGCGCTGCGCTGCTGGCGGCGCCAGGCACCGCTGTGGGACAGCCCCAACGCCGGCCCGGTGATGGCCGCCGGCGCCGGCGCGCTGGCGGTGAGTCTGGGCGGCCCGGCGGTCTACCACGGCGAACGCCACGAGCGGCCGCACCTGGGGGAGGGGCCGGCCCCGGTGCCGGCGGACATTCATCGGGCTCTGACCCTGGTGCGCCGCGGCGTATGGTTGTGGCTGGCGCTGCTGATCGCGGGAGGCCTCTGGCATGCTTGAACACGGCGGACGACTGCGCGCGGCGGCGCAGCGCCATGGCATTCCCCTGGCGGACTGGCTGGACCTGTCCACTGGCCTCGCCCCCTACGCCTGGCCGTTGCCGGCGATCCCGGCCCGGGCCTGGATGCGCCTGCCGGAGCCGGACGACGAGCTGGAACAGGCCGCCGCCCGCTATTACGGCGGCCCGGTGCCCCTGGCGGTGGCCGGTTCCCAGGCGGCGATCCAAGGCCTGCCGCGGCTGCGCGGGCGCTCCCGGGTCGGTGTGCTGGCACCCTGTTACGCCGAGCACGCCGCCGCCTGGCAGCGGGAGGGGCACCACGTGGTGGAGCTGCAGGCGGAGACCGTCGAGGCGGAGCTGGACGGCCTCGACGTCTTGCTGCTGGTGAACCCCAACAACCCCACCGGACGCCTGCTGGCGCCGGCGCGATTGCTGGACTGGCATCGTCGCCTGGCCGCCCGCGGGGGCTGGCTGGTGGTGGACGAGGCATTCGTCGACACCTGTCCCGACCACAGCCTGGTGGGCCACGCGGACCGGCCGGGGCTGGTGGTGTTGCGCTCCTTCGGCAAGTTCTTCGGCCTGGCCGGGGCGCGGCTGGGCTTTGTCTTCGCCAGCGCCGACCTGCGGGCGCGACTGGCCGACCTGCTGGGCCCGTGGACCGTGGCCGGGCCGACCCGCGCCCTGGCCACGCCGATCCTCGACGACCGCGACGGCCAGCAGCGCCAGCGCCAGCGGCTAGCCTTCGACGGCGCGCGGCTGGCGGCGCTGCTGGAACGCCACGGCCTCGCCCCCGACGGCGGCTGCGCCCTGTTCCAGTGGCGGCGCGATCCCGCGGCGGCGGTGCTGCACGACTACCTGGCCCGGCGCGGCATCCTGGTGCGCCTGTTCGAGACGCCCGCCAGCCTGCGCATCGGCCTGCCCCCCGACGAAGCCGGCTGGCAGCGCCTGAACGACGCCCTGCGAACCTGGAACGAGGACACCCCATGACCACCCTGATGGTGCAGGGCACCACCTCCGATGCCGGCAAGAGCACCCTGGTGACCGCCCTGTGCCGCTGGCTGCGCCGCCAGGGCGTGGCGGTGGCGCCGTTCAAACCGCAGAACATGGCGCTGAACAGCGCGGTCACCGCCGACGGCGGCGAGATCGGCCGGGCCCAGGCGGTGCAGGCCCTGGCTGCCGGCCTGGCGCCCCACACCGACATGAACCCGGTGCTGCTCAAGCCCAACAGCGACACCGGCGCCCAGGTGATCGTCCAGGGCCGCGCCCTGTGCAACATGGACGCCCGTGCCTACCACGGCTACAAGCGGGTGGCCATGGACGCGGTGCTGCAATCCCACGGGCGCCTGGCCGCGCGCTACCCGGTGGTGCTGGTGGAAGGCGCGGGCTCGCCGGCGGAGATCAACCTGCGGGAGCACGACATCGCCAACATGGGCTTCGCCGAGGCGGTGGACTGCCCGGTGATCCTCATCGCCGACATCGACAAGGGCGGCGTCTTCGCCCACCTGGTGGGCACCCTGGCGCTGCTGGCGGAGAGCGAACGGGCGCGGGTCGCCGGCTTCGTGATCAATCGTTTCCGCGGCGACGTGACACTGCTGCAACCCGGCCTGGACTGGCTGGAGGCCCATACCGGCAAGCCGGTGCTGGGGGTGCTGCCGTACCTCCACGACCTGCACCTGGAGGCGGAGGACGCCGTGGACCCGCGCCAGGCGGAAAAGCGCGGCGACGTGCTGCGGGTGGCGGTGCCGGTGCTGCCCCGCCTGAGCAACCACACCGACTTCGACCCGCTGCGCCTGCACCCGCAGGTGCACCTGACCTTCGTCGGCCCCGGCCAGCCCCTGCCGTCCAGCGACCTGATCGTGCTGCCCGGCTCCAAGAGCGTGCGCGCCGACCTGGACTGGCTGCGCCGCCAGGGCTGGGACGCGGCGATCCACCGCCACCTGCGCTACGGCGGCAAGCTGCTGGGCATCTGCGGCGGCCTGCAGATGCTCGGCCAGCGCATCGACGACCCCGACGGCCTGGAAAGCGCACCCGGCAGCAGCCAGGGCCTCGGCCTGCTGGAACTGGACACCCGCCTGGAACCCCACAAGCAACTGCGCACCGTCCACGGCCGGCTGTGCCTGGAGGACGCACCGGTGAGCGGCTATGAGATCCATGCCGGCGTCAGCCGGGGCCCTGGCCTGGCACGCCCGGCGGTGCGGCTGGCCGATGGCCGCGACGACGGGGCCCTGAGCGCCGATGGCCAGGTGCTCGGCACCTACCTGCACGGCCTGTTCGAAGACCCGGCAGGCAGCGCGGCGATCCTGCGCTGGGCCGGTCTGGAGGCGCCTGGCGCCTTCGACTACGGCGCCCTGCGCGAGCGCGACATCGAGCGTCTGGCCGACCTGGTGGAAGCGCACCTGGACGGCCCGCGGCTCCGCGCCCTCTGTGGCCTGGACGCGCGTCCGGGCGCTGCCGTGGAGGCCGTGCCATGCGCGAACTGATCCTCGGTGGCGCCCGCTCCGGCAAGAGCCGGCTGGCCGAGCGACGGGCGGAGGCCAGCGGCCTGGCGGTGACCTACGTCGCCACCAGCCGCCCGCTGGACGACGAATTGCAGCAGCGGGTCGCCCACCATCGGGCGCGCCGCCCCGGCCACTGGGGCCTGGTGGAAGAGCCCCATGCCCTGGCCGACGTGCTGCGCCGCCACGCCGCGCCGGAGCGTTGCCTGCTGGTGGACTGCCTGACCCTCTGGCTGACCAACCTGCTGATGCTGGACGACGACGCGCGCCTGGCGGACGAGCGCGACGCCTTGCTGGCCTGCCTGCCGGCGCTGCCCGGCCAGGTGCTGCTGGTGAGCAACGAGACCGGCCTGGGGGTGGTGCCCCTGGGCGAACTGACCCGGCGCTACGTGGACGAGGCCGGCTGGCTGCACCAGGCCCTGGCGGAACGCTGCGAGCGGGTGACCCTGGTGGTCGCCGGCCTGCCCATGACCCTCAAGGAGACGACCCCATGACCCACTGGTGGCAGGCCCCGACCCGGCCCCTGGACCGCGACGCCGAGCGTGCTGCCCTGGCCCGCCAGGATGCCCTGACCAAGCCCCGGGGCGCCCTGGGCCGGCTGGAGGCCCTGGCCGTCCGCCTGGCGGCGATGCAGGGGCGCGAGCGGCCGCGGCTGGAGGCGCTGCGCATCGTGGTGTTCGCCGGCGATCACGGCGTGGTGGCGGAAGGGGTGTCGGCCTATCCCCAGGCGGTGACCGGCGAGATGCTGCGCAACTTCGTCCGCGGCGGCGCGGCCATCAGCGTCCTGGCCCGCACCCTGGACGCGCAGCTGGAGGTCATCGACCTGGGCACCGCGGTCCCCCTGGAGCCCCTGGCGGGAGTGCTGCACCTGGGCCTGGGCGCCGGCACGGCCAACTTCCTGGCGGGCCCGGCCCTGGACCCGGAGCAACTGGCGGCGGCGCTGGACGCTGGCCGGGCGGCGGTGGCGCGGGCCCTGGCGGACGGCGCGCAGGTGTTCATCGGGGGCGAGATGGGCATCGGCAACACCACCGCCGCCAGCGCCCTGGCCTGCGCCCTGCTGCAACGGCCGGCGAGCGACCTGGTGGGGCCCGGCACCGGCCTGGACGCCCAGGGCGTGGCCCACAAGGCGGCGGTGATCGAGCGGGCCCTGGCCCGGCACCGCAGCGCGGAGACGCCCCTGGAGCGGCTGCGCTGCCTGGGTGGCTTCGAGATCGCCGCGCTGACCGGCGCCTACCTGGCCTGCGCCCAGGCCGGCCTGCCGGCCTTAGTGGACGGCTTCATCTGCAGCGTGGCGGCACTTTGCGCCCGGCACCTGAACCCAGGCTGCGGCGACTGGCTGTTGTACGCCCACCGCGGCGCCGAGCCGGGCCACGGCCTGGTACTGGCGGCGCTGGAGGCCGAGCCGCTGCTGGAACTGGGCCTGCGCCTGGGCGAGGGCAGCGGCGCCGCCCTCGCCGTGCCGCTGCTGCGCCTGGCCTGCGCCCTGCACGGGGGCATGGCCACCTTCGCCGAGGCGGCGGTGTCGGACCGCGCCCCATGAGCTTGCGCCTGGACCTGTTGCGTCACGGCGAGACCGAGCAGGGCGGCGGTTTTCGCGGCAGTCTCGACGATTCCCTCACCGCCGCCGGCTGGGCGCAGATGGAGGCGGCCCTGCACGCCGTGGGCGGCTGGGACCTACTGGTGAGTTCGCCGCTGCGCCGCTGCGCGGCCTTCGCCGAATCCCTGGCCGGGCGCCTGGGCGTTCCCCTGCAAGTGGAGGCGGAGTGGCGGGAACTGCACTTCGGCGACTGGGAGGGGCTCGACGCGGCCACCCTGATGGCCCGCGACCCCGAGGCCCTGGGGCGTTTCTGGGCCGATCCGTTCGGCTGTCCGCCGCCGGGGGGCGAGGCGGTGGCGGACTTCGTCGCCCGGGTGCTGGCCGCCCGTGACCGCCTGCTGCGCGAGCACGCGGGCCGCCACGTGCTGCTCATCGGGCACGCCGGGGTGATGCGCCTGCTGCTGGCCGACGCCCGGGGACTGCCGCCCGCCCAGTTGTTGCAGGTGCAGGTAGCCCACGGTGGCTTGCACCGCCTGCAGGCCGATGACGCCGGCGTCTGGCGCGAGGGCTGAGATGCTGCCGCTGCTGATCGCCCTGCAATTCCTCACCCGCCTGCCGGTGCGCCTGCCGGGCATGCCCGAGCCGGCCCAACTGGGCCGCTCGCTGCTCTGGTACCCGGCGGTGGGGCTGCTGCTCGGGCTGCTGCTGATGGCGGCCCAGGCCCTGTTGGGCAGCGTGCCGGTGCTGCTGCAGGCGGCGCTGCTGCTGACCCTCTGGGTGGCGCTGACCGGCGCCCTGCACCTGGATGGCCTGGCGGATACCGCCGATGCCTGGGTTGGCGGCTTCGGCGACCGGGAGCGGACCCTGGCGATCATGAAGGACCCCCGCAGCGGCCCCATGGCGGTGAGCGTGCTGGTACTGGTCCTGCTGCTGAAGTTCGTCGCCCTGGCCGCCCTCCTGGAAGGCGGACGAGGCGACCTGCTGGTGCTGGCTCCCTGGCTGGCGCGCGTGCTGCTGCCCGGGCTGTTCCGCTGCACCCCCTACGTTCGCTCGGGTGGACTCGGCCAGGCCTTGGCGGATCACCTGCCCGGCAGGCTGCCGGTGGTGCTGGCGCTGCACGGCCTGGCGCTGCTGCTGGCCTTCGGCGCCCCCGGCGCGCTGGCGGCGCTGCTGGGCGGGCTGGTGTTTCTGGTCTGGCGCCGCACGCTGCTCGCGCGCCTGGGCGGCACCACCGGTGACACCGCCGGCGCTCTGGTGGAGCTGGTGGAATGTGCGGTGCTGGTGGGGCTCGCCTGCTAGGTTCCGTATAAAACGTGCCTGCGCTCGGTGATGCTGCGTTAAAAACAGCCTCAGAATGCTCATTTACAGCCCGTAAACTCTGCTTCTTCGCCTGTTTGCCTTGCCTGACCTTCGCTCGACGACTTTTTGCACAGAACCTAGAAGTCGCGGGCGTCGTCGAGGGCGAGGTGCTGTGCGAAATGTGCCTGCTCTCGGTAATGCGCCGGGTTGACGTCCCCATTTAGCGCTTCGTAAAGCGCCGCTTTCCGCCCGCGTTTGTCCGCCTGATCGGGGTTTCGTCCACGGCCTGAGGCGTCGGCTCTGGAGAGCGGGATCACCGCCATCTTCCACGCCGAAACGGCGAAGTGGCTCGTTGATCGCCCTACCCAGGCCTCGGCGGATTTGACGCTGCCGTCGGTGCGGGTATATACACGTACCCCATGCTTACTTCCCATTGCCTGTGCACCCGGCTGCGCCGCGCTTCCCGGGCGGTCAGTCACCGCTACGACGAGGCCCTGGCCGACCTCGGCCTCAACGTCGCCCAGTATTCCCTGCTGCGCCACATCGAGCGGCTGGACCGGCCGAGCATCACCGGCCTTGCCGAGGCTACGGGCCTGGACCGCAGCACCCTGGGCCGCAACCTCAAGGTGCTGGAAGGCGCCGACCTGGTGACCCTGGGGGAGGGCGCCGACTTGCGCCACCGCCTGGTGGCCCTGAGCGAGACCGGCCGCCAGCGCCTGGCGCAGGCGCTGCCCCGCTGGCGGACGGCCCAGGCCCGGGTGGCCGAGCGCCTCGGCGAAGACCACGACACCCTGATGCGCCTGCTGGCGACGCTGGAGCGCCTCGATTGACCCACTCACCGAGGGGCCCGGCCCCCCACCAAGGAGTCCACATGACCTCGCTATGGCGTACGAGCGGCTGGATGCTTCTGGGGGCGTCGCTGATCCTGGCCCTGTCCCTGGGCACCCGCCACGGCTTCGGCCTGTTCCTCGCCCCCATGAGCGCCGAGTTCGGCTGGGGGCGCGAAGTGTTCGCCCTGGCCATCGCCCTGCAGAACCTGGTCTGGGGTCTGGCGCAGCCCTTCAGCGGCGCCCTGGCCGACCGCCTGGGGGCGACCCGGGTAGTGGTGGGTGGCGGCGTGCTCTACGCCATCGGCCTGGCCCTGATGGGCACAGCCGATTCCCTGGGGAGTCTGTCCCTGAGCGCCGGCCTGTTGATCGGCCTGGGCCTGTCCGGCACCTCCTTCTCGGTGATCCTCGGCGTGGTGGGCCGCGCGGTGCCGGTGGAAAAACGCAGCATGGCCATGGGCGTGGCCAGCGCCGCCGGCTCCCTCGGCCAGTTCGCCATGCTGCCGGGCACCCTGGGCCTGATCGGCTGGCTGGGCTGGGCCGGCGCGCTGCTGGCCCTGGGGCTCCTGGTGGCGTTGATCGTCCCGGCCGCGCGCCTGCTGCGCGACCGGCCGCTCGCCGCCCACGGCCCGGTGCAGAGCATTGGCGAGGCCTTGCGGGAGGCGTCCGTCCACAGCGGTTTCTGGCTGCTGGCCCTGGGTTTCTTCGTCTGCGGCTTCCAGGTGGTGTTCATCGGCGTGCACCTGCCGGCCTACCTGGTGGACCAGCACCTGCCGGCCCAGGTGGGCACCACGGTGCTGGCCCTGGTAGGGCTGTTCAACGTGTTCGGCACCTATACCGCCGGCTGGCTCGGTGGACGCTGGTCGAAGCCGCGCCTGCTGGTGGCGCTGTACCTGATCCGCGGGGTGGTGATCGCCGCCTTCGTCTACCTGCCCCTGAGCGCCGGCAGCGCCTATGCCTTCGGCATCGCCATGGGCCTGCTGTGGCTGTCCACGGTGCCCCTGACCAACGGCACCGTGGCGACCCTGTTCGGCGTGCGCAACCTGTCCATGCTGGGCGGCATCGTCTTCCTGTTCCACCAGTTGGGTGCGTTTCTCGGCGGTTGGCTGGGCGGCTACCTGTACGACCATACCGGCAGCTACCTGCTGGTCTGGCAATTGTCCATCGCCCTCAGCCTGCTGGCCGCGCTGCTCAACTGGCCGGTGCGGGAACGCCCCGTGGCGCGCCTGCAGGCCGTGGGGGCGGTGTGAACCGGCCGGGCTGGCCGAGGCTGGCGGTGATCGCCGGGGTGCTGCTGATCCTCGCCCTGGCCGCCTGGGGCTGGCAGCGCGGCGGCCTGGCGCTGCTGCAGATCGGCCCGGGCATCTGCTGACGACGCCCGGGCCTTCGCGGTCTAGCGGCGCAACGCCGGCAGCAGCGCCACCAGGCTGGCCGGCAGGCCGGTCCGCAAGCGCTCGGTGAGGCGGTCGCGCCGTTTCTGGTAGGCCACGCCCAAGGCGATCAGCCCCAGGCCGATCAGGGTCAGTACCAGGGGGAACGCCAGGGAATCGGCGAACACCCGGTAGGACAGGTGGCCCAGGTAGCCGGCTACCCCCAGGGCGCCGAACACCGCGAACATCGGCCGGCGCAGCAGCACCCCGGCGCCGATCAGCAGCAGGTTGATGAGGCAGTAGGCGGCTTTGCCCAGCTCGCTGTCGCTGTCCATCAGGCTCAGCCCGCCCCAGAACGCCAGCAGTCCCGCCAGGTAGCCCCAGAAGGCGTAGTCCCGGCGGCTGCGGCCATCCACCAGCAGGCTGCCCAGCAGCATCGCCAGGCCGAACCAGAGGGAGACCCAGCGCCGCTGCGTCCAGTCCAGGTCGATCCCGTACACCCATTCGCTGAAGTCCATGGAAAAGAACCACAGGGCCAGGGCCATGGGCATGACGATGAAGGGGAAGGGCATCAGCCGCAGCATCAGCACCCCCACTAGCACGGTGCCCAGCTCCATGGGCAGCCAGACGCCGTGGACATAGCGGTAGTAATCGTGGGAGCTGAAGTCCAGGCCCGGCCAGAACCCGGTCAGCCGCTCGAGAGCATAGATCGCCAGGGGGGTCAGGCTCACCGCCACCGCGCCCAGCAAGCCACCGGGGATTTCCAGGCCCCTGCGCCAGCAGCGCAGCCCGGCCGCGGTGAAGCCGACCATGTAGCAGACGGCGACCACCAGCAGCGCCCCCTCGCCGAGGCCGTTCCAGGCGCGGTTCAGCAGCCAGCCCATGGCGCCCATGATCAGCAGGGCGCCGAAATAGTAGGCGACGTGGGCGAACTGGAAGCTCGGGCGGGCCGACGGGTGCTGGCGGAAGAACGCCAGCAGCGCCTGGTCCTGGCCCGGTTGCAGCACCCCGGCCGTGACGGCCCGGGCGAAATCCTCGGGATCGAGCGTGAGCGACATGGGTACTCTCCTGTGGGTGGGCATCTGCAGGATGGGACGCCGCTCGCGCGCGATGCGCCACGTGGGAGAGAACAGGATGGGCAGGGAAGACCGCGCCGCAGCGGCGGCGCGGGGTTCAGCGAGGGCTCAGCGCGTGCGCGGGACCGACTTGAGCAGTTCGGCCGGGGGCATCTCGCAGTGGATCTTGCGGCCGATCAGCTCTTCGATGGGCGGCAGGGCGAAGGCGTCGTCCTCACCGGCGAAGCTGATGGAGGTGCCGCTGCTGCCGGCGCGACCGGTGCGGCCGATACGGTGCACGTAGTCGTCCGGGTCTTCCGGCAGGGTGAAGTTGATCACGTGGCTGATGGCGTCGACGTGGATGCCGCGGCCCGCCACGTCGGTGGCCACCAGCACGCGAATCTTGCCTTCGCGGAAGCCTTCCAGGACCTTGATGCGCTTGTGCTGGGGCACATCGCCGGACATCTGGGCGGCGCTGATGCCGTCCTTGGTCAGGCGTTCCTCGATGCGCCGCACTTCGTCCTTGCGGTTGGCGAAGACCATCACCCGCACCCAGTTGTTCTGGGCGATCAGGTTGTAGAGCAGCTTGTACTTGTCGCTGCCGGCCACCGCGTAGACGTGCTGTTCCACGGTGTCGCTGGCGACGTTTTCCGGCTCGATCTCGACGATGGCCGGGTCCACCGTCCACTGCTGGGCGAGGTTCATCACGTCCGGGGTGAAGGTGGCGGAGAACAGCAGGGTCTGCCGTTCGCCCTTCATCGGCGTCTGCCGGATGATCTGCCGCACCTGGGGGATGAAGCCCATGTCGAGCATGCGGTCGGCTTCGTCGAGGACCATCACCTCGACCATGTCCAGGTGCACTTCGCCCCGCTGGTTGAAGTCCAGCAGGCGCCCGGGGGTCGCCACCAGGATGTCGCAGAAGCGCGATTCCAGCTGCTTGAGCTGCTTGTCGAAGTCCATGCCGCCGACGAAGCTCATGACGTTGAGCTTGGTGTACTTGGTCAGCCCCAGGGCGTCCTTGGCGATCTGCACCACCAGCTCGCGGGTCGGCGCGATGATCAGCGCCCGCGGCTCGCCCATGTAGCGCTCCTTGGGCGGCGGGGTGGTGAGCAACTGGGTGATGGTGGAGATGAGGAACGCGGCGGTCTTGCCGGTGCCGGTCTGGGCGCGGCCGATGGCGTCGCGGCCCTTGAGGGTGTAGCCCAGCACTTGCGCCTGGATCGGCGTGCAGTAGGGGAAACCGAGGTCGTGGATGGCGTGCATCAGCTCCGGCGACAGGTCGAAGTCGTGGAAGCGGGTCTTGCCCTCGGCGGGCTCCACCGCGAAGTCTTCCAGCTTCCAGGTGTCCACCGGCTTGGCCGGCCGCTCGCGGCGCGGTCTGTCGCTGCGCGGCTTGTCCTGGCGCGAAGACGTGGCGGCCCGCGGCGCCTGTTCGGCGGGGGCAGGGCTGTCCGGCAGCGACGCCGCGGGCGGCGTATGGCCGGCAGGGCTGGCGGAACGAGGGGTTTCGAATTCAACGGAGGCACTGGGTCGGACGGAGGAACGTGCGTCGTCGTCCTTGCCGAACATTTTCTTGAGTGCTTTGAGCACGGTGGTCTCGTCGGTAACTGATGAATTATCCGGGGGAGTGTAAAGCAAGAAGCCGGCATGGCGAAGCGTTACGCCCAGTCAACCGACGTGAAGGCACCCATCGGGCGCGCGTCTTGCAATACGTCTTGGAGAAAGGGCGCCGATGCGCTCAGCCGAACAGCCGGTTGCGGCCCAGCTGCTTGGCCTGGTACAGGGCACGATCGGCCCGGGCGATCAGGCATTGCAGGGTATCGCCGGGCAGCATCTGGCTGAGGCCGATGGAGATGGTGACCCCCGGCAGCACGCCCACCGGGGAATAGAACGATGGCACCTGCTCCAGGCTCTGGCGCAGCCGCTCGCCGATGCTGCGGGCTTCGTCCAGGCCGATTTCCGGCAGCAGGATGACGAACTCCTCGCCGCCGAAGCGCGACATGCTGTCCTTGGGCCGCAGCTGGTTGCGCAGGGTGTGGGCCACCAGGCACAGGGCATAGTCGCCGGCCAGGTGGCCGTGCTGGTCGTTGTAGTCCTTGAAGTGGTCCACATCCATCATCAGCATGCACAGCGGCTCGTTGTTGTAGGCGCAACGCGTGCTTTCGCGGTCGTAGATGTGTTCCAGCCAGCGCCGGTTGAACAACCCGGTGAGGGTGTCGACGTTGGCGTTCTGTTCGGTGTCGAGGATGATCCGGTTGCCCTGGCGGACCCGCTCGCAGAGCAGCTCCAGCAGGTTCTGCATCAGCTGCGGCGACTGCTGGAACAGGTTCACCAGCGCCTGGCGGTGCAGGCGCAGCACGGTGGTGGGCTCGGTGGCCACCACGTAGGCGGACGGATGGTCGTTGTCGATGAAGCTGATCTCGCCGGCGCATTCCCCCGGGCCGAGAGTCGACATCGCCTGGTTGTCCAAGGACCCCAGGTAGACCTTGAGCTGGCCCTTGAGCACGAGATACAGGTATTTGTTGCGATTGAACGGGGAGAGGATGATTTCGCCGGGCTCCAGATCCCAGGCCCGAAACGCCTTCAACGACTGCTTGAGGCTGCTGGCGGCGACTTTCTGGAACAGTCGTGCCTGTTTGATCTGCTGCAGGTCCTCCTGCCAGTGGGCGCTTTTCATGAGAGTCCGGAGCTGAGATTTCGGGCAGGCGGCATCGCAAGCGCTTCCCTGTCGTCGAGACGAAAACCGTGATCGACACTAAGCGCGCGCAGGGGGGCTGACAATCCCTTGCAAACACCGGGCCGACCAGTGGTCGGCCCGTGCCATTCTCAGCTGTGACGCAGTTCGTATTTCAGGGCAAAACCCCGCAGCGCGTCGATCACCGCGAGGCGTTCCGGCTCGGCGAGCGAGCCCGTGTGAATCAGCACCATCTGGCCGTTGCGGGCGTCCGGCACCACCTCGATGCGCAGCGCAGGAACGAGGGTTTGCAGTTCGCCATGGAGAACCCGACGAATGGCGTCCTCGCGCAGAGCCGGCTTGAAGGTCTTGCCCACCGCAGTGAGCGGCAGGCTGTCGACGAGCCAGACGTCCTTGGGCACCGCGGCGCGCTCGGCGATGTGGGCGGTAGCGTGGGCCAGCAGCGCGGCCTCGTCGACCTGCGCGCCGGCCACCCGCTGCACGTAGACCACCGGCAGCTCGCCGGCGTGGCGGTCGGGCTTGCCCACCGCGGCCGCCAGGGCCACTTCGGGGTGCAGGTGCATGGCTTCCTCGATCATCTGCGGGTCGATGTTGTGGCCACCGCGGATGATCAGGTCCTTGCTGCGGCCGGTGAGCCAGAGGTAGCCATCGGCGTCCATGCGCGCCAGGTCACCGGTGTCGAACCAGTCGCCGTCGACCCAGATGTCGCGGTTCTTCTCCACCTGCAGGTAGCCCTCAAACACCGTGGCGCCGCGGATGCACAGGTGGCCGATCTCGTTCACGTCCGCTTTCCGCTGGTAGCGCCCGTGGTCGTCGAGGATCGCGATCTTCACCTCGCAGTAGGGCATGCGCAGGCCGATGGAACCGGGGCGGCGCTCGCCGCCGGCCGGGTTGGCGCTGGTACCGCAGGTGCCTTCGGTGAGGCCGTAGCCCTCGATCAGGGTGAGGCCGGTCTTGTGTTCGAACTGGCGGATCAGCTCCACCGGCATCGGCGCCGCGCCGCATAGCGCGTAGCGCAGGCTGGACAGGTCGTGGCCGTCGCTGGGCACCTGCAGCAGGGCCGCATAGATGGTCGGCACGCCGCTGAAGAAGGTCACCCGGTGGCGCTCGATGAGGGACCAGAAATTCTGGATCAGGGTCGGGTTGCGGTAGCCCTGGGGGGTCGCCAGCAGCACCTCGGCGCCCTGGTAGAACGGCGCGAGGCCAGTGACCATCACGCCATTGACGTGGAACAGCGGCAGGCCGCAGAGGGTGGTGTCGCCCTCGGCGAAGTCCGCCGCCAGGGCCAGGACGAAGGCCATGGTGACTTCGTTGCGATGGCTGTGGGGCGCCAGCTTGGGCGTGCCGGTGGTGCCTCCGGTGTGGAAGTAGGAGGCGATGTCGTCGGGCTGGATCACCCGGCCGCTCTCCAGATGGTCGGCGGGGCACTGGGCGATCAGTTCGTCGAAGTCCAGTACGCCCTCCGGCCACGGTCCGCGCTGGGCCTTGATCACCTCGATCATCGGCTCCGGCAGCAGGTTGGCCATGTCCACCGCGATGATCGCCTTGAGCTCGGGGAACTGGTGGCGCAACTGCGCCACCTTGTCCCACAGGTCGCTGCCGGGGAACGGGCCGATGGTCACCAGCAGGTCGGAACCGGCGGCGCGGATCAGTTCGGCGATGTGCTCGGCCTCCAGCAGCGGGTTGATGGCGTTGACGATGCCGGCCGCCTCTCCGCCCCACAGGGTGAAGTGGGTGTGGGGCAGGTTCGGCAGCAGGAACGACACCGCCCGGCCCGGGCGCAGGCCCAGGCGGTGGAAGGCGTTGGCGGTCTGGGTGACGCGGGCGAACAGCTCGGCGTAGGTCAGCCGGTACGGCTGTTCCTCGGCGTGGCCCTGGAGGATGAAACTGAGCGCCGGCGCGTGGGGGTGGCGCTGGGCGCTGCGGGCCAGCAGCGCGTAGGTGCTGGCGGGCAGGTCGCGGGCCTCCAGCGGGGTTTCTTCGAGGCGTTCTATATCGCGCAGTGAAGTGATCGACACGGGTTCGCTCCAGGCTCGATGTGGCAGGTGGCCGGCCGTCCGCTCGGGCCGGCCGGTGGGGATCAGGCGAGGCGTTCCGTCAGCCAGGCGCCGATGTCGCGGATTTCCTCGGGCAGCACTTCATGGCCCATGGGGTAGTCGCGCCAGGTGGCGGGGACCCCCGCGGCCTGCAGCGCATCGAACGCCGCGCGGCCCATGAAGGACGGCACCACCTCGTCGCGGCTGCCGTGCAGGCAGAGGGCGGAAATGGCCCGGGCACTGTCGTCCAGTTGCAACGCATCGGGGAAGGTGGGCGCATAGGTGGAGAGGGCGAGGACGCCGCCCAGGGCGCCGTTCCAGCGCAGGTAGGCGGTATGCAGCACCACCGCGCCACCCTGGGAAAACCCGGCCAGGAGGATGCGCGCCGGGTCGATGCCGCTGTCCCGCTGGGCCTCGATGAGCTCGATCACGGTCTGCGCCGAGTGCTCCAGCTGCTCGCGGTCGATGGCCCGGGCCGGGCTGATGGCGAGGATGTCGTACCAGGACGGCATGGCCCAGCCATTGTTGAGGCTGACCGGCCGGGTGGGCGCCTGGGGCAGGACGAACCGCACGCGGCGCAGTTGCCGCTGCAACGCTTCCGCCACCGGCTGGAAATCGTGGCGATCGGCCCCCAGCCCGTGCAACCAGATGACGCACGCGTCGGCCGGGTCTGGGGCTTCGAGGAGCAGGGGTTGGTGCATGGGTGACTCCCGGACAGTGCAGGCGCACCGTAACGGTGCGCGATGCTGGCGTTTGAATGGCAAATCTGTGAACAAGTTGTCGCCAGGGTGAAAGACCGCCCCCTTGACTAACTCCGAACCGCTGCCGGCCGAGAAGCTGGTACGGCGCTTGCTAAATCCTTCGGGATTCATCGGCGAACAGAAGGCGAGGTAACACTCTATACCACCTGTCCGGTCGCGTTGGCAGCGGAATGGGGCAGTACCGTTCCGTGAATGACCGTCGACACCGGCAACGCTGCATGTGGCAATCGATCCGTCTCAGGCCCGTTCGATCACGGGCGAGGATCGCGAGAGACACAGGGACGCTGCTTTCGCGGCCTTCAGGTCCGCACCCCGGTTGGCCCGCACGGCCATCAGCCTCATGAGGGTACGGTGGAAGGACCGAGACTCCAAACACAACAAGAGCAACTGGAGGTAGTGATGAAGATGGCGAAAACCACCCTGGCGGTCCTCGGCACCGCCGTTCTCCTGGGCGCCAGCGCCATGGCCCAGGCCGGCGCGACCCTGGATTCGGTGAAGAAGAAAGGTTACCTGCAGTGCGGTATCAGCGACGGCCTGCCGGGCTTCTCCTATGCCGACGAGAAGGGCAACTACCTGGGGATCGACGTGGACGTGTGCCGCGCCGTGGCCGCCGCGTTGTTCGGCGATGCCTCCAAGGTCAAGTACAGCCCGCTCACCGCCAAGGAGCGCTTCACCGCGCTGCAGTCCGGCGAAGTCGACGTGCTGTCCCGCAACAGCACCTGGACCAGCTCCCGCGACGCGGCCATGGGCCTGAACTTCGTCGGTGTGACCTACTACGACGGTCAGGGCTTCCTGGTGAACAAGAAACTGGGCGTGAAGAGCGCCAAGGAACTGGACGGCGCCACCGTGTGCATCCAGGCGGGCACCACCACCGAGCTGAACCTGGCCGACTACTTCCGTGCCAACGGCCTGAAGTACACCCCCATCACCTACGACACCTCCGACGAGAGCGCCAAGTCCCTGGAGTCCGGCCGTTGCGACGTGCTGACCTCCGACCAGTCGCAGCTGTACGCCCAGCGCATCAAGCTGGCCGCGCCGGACGAGTACGTGGTGCTGCCGGAAGTCATCTCCAAGGAACCGCTGGCCCCGGCGGTCCGCCAGGGTGACGAGGAGTGGTTCGACATCGTTCGCTGGAGCCTCTTCGCGCTGATCAACGCCGAGGAACTGGGCGTGACCTCGAAGAACGTCGAGGAAACCGCCAAGACCACCAAGAACCCCGACATCGGGCGCCTATTGGGCACCGAGGGCGAGTTCGGCAAAGACCTGAAACTGCCGAAGGACTGGGTGGTGCAGATCGTCAAGCAGGTGGGCAACTACGGTGAGGTCTTCGACCGCAACGTCGGCGCCGGCAGCCCGCTGAAGATCGAGCGCGGCCTCAACGCCCTGTGGAACAAGGGCGGTCTGCAGTACGCACCGCCGGTGCGCTGACCGTCGGGCCGGCGCCCGCGCCCGCGGACGCCGGTTTGCGTTTCCATCAAGACAGACTCCACGGCCCGGTCGACACCGGGCCGTCGGGGTTGCAGAGGTCGTCATGCAAAATCCTGCCAATCCGCCCCGCGCCGGTTCGCTGCTGAGCGATCCCAAGGCGCGCGCCTGGCTGTTCCAGGTGATCGCGGTGATCGCCGTGGTCGCCTTCGGCTGGTACCTGTTCCAGAACACCCAGCACAACCTGCAGCAACGCGGCATCCTGTCCGGCTTCCAGTTCCTCTCCAACAGCGCCGGCTTCGGCATTTCCCAGCACCTGATCGACTACGCCGAGAGCGACAGCTACGGCCGGGTGTTCGTCATCGGGCTGCTCAACACCCTGCTGGTGTCGGTCATCGGCATCGTCCTGGCCACCCTGCTGGGCTTCGTCCTCGGCATCGCGCGGCTGTCGCCCAACTGGCTGGTGCGCAAGCTGGCCACCGTATACATCGAGACGTTCCGCAACATCCCGCCGCTGCTGCAGATCTTCTTCTGGTATTTCGCCGTCCTGCTGCCCCTGCCGGGGCCGCGGCAGAGCCTGGGGCTGGGGGACGCGTTCTTCCTCAACAACCGCGGGCTGTACATGCCCGCGCCGACCCTGGACGGCGGCTTCTGGCCGTTCCTGGTGGCAGTGGTCCTGGCCCTCTCGGCCATCGGCGTGCTGGCCCGGGCGGTGCGCCGCCGTCGCGAGGCCACCGGCCAGGGCTTCCCGCTATTGCTGACTGCGCTGGCGCTGCTGGTCCTGCTGCCGGGGTTGAGCGTGCTGCTGTTCGGCAAGCCGTTCGTCTGGAGCGTGCCGCAGCTGCAGGGCTTCAACTTCCGCGGCGGCTGGGTGGTGATCCCCGAGCTGATCGCCCTGACCCTGGCGCTGACCGTCTACACCGCGGCGTTCATCGCCGAGAACGTTCGCGCCGGCATCCAGGCCATCAACCATGGCCAGACCGAGGCGGCCCGCTCCCTCGGCCTGCCGCCGGGCAAGACCCTGCGCCTGGTGATCGTGCCCCAGGCCCTGCGGGTAATCATCCCGCCGCTCACCAGCCAGTACCTGAACCTGGCGAAGAACTCGTCCCTGGCGGCCGGCATCGGCTACCCGGATATGGTCTCGCTGTTCGCCGGCACCGTGCTCAACCAGACCGGCCAGGCCATCGAGGTGATCGCCATCACCATGAGCGTGTACCTGGCCATCAGCATCAGCATCTCGATCCTGATGAACGTCTACAACAAGCGCGTCGCGCTGATCGAGCGGTAGGAGAGGCGCATGCTCACTCACACCTTCAAACCCGACCAGCCGCCACCGCGGACGAGCGTCGGCATCGTCGCCTGGCTGCGGGCCAACCTGTTCTCGGGCTGGTTCAACACCCTGCTGACCCTGTTCGCCCTCTACCTCGTCTGGCTGCTGCTGCCGCCGTTGCTGAATTGGGCGGTGCTGGATGCCGACTGGCAGGGCAGCACCCGTGCCGACTGTTCCGGCGAGGGCGCCTGCTGGGTCTTCATCAAGGCCCGCTTCGGCCAGTTCATGTACGGCTTCTACCCGCCGGAACTGCGCTGGCGGGTGGACCTCACCGTGCTGCTGGCGATCGTGGGGGCCGCGCCGCTGTTCGTCCGGCGCATGCCGCGCAAGGCCGCCTACGGGCTGGCGTTCCTGCTGGTCTACCCGCTGCTGGCGTTCTGGCTGCTGCATGGCGGCCTGGGCCTGACCCCGGTGCCCACCAGCCGCTGGGGCGGCCTGATGCTGACCCTGGTGATCGCCGCGGTGGGCATCGCCGGCGCGCTGCCCCTGGGCGTGCTGCTGGCCCTGGGCCGACGCTCGAAGATGCCGGCGATCAAGGTCCTGTGCGTCACCTTCATCGAGTTCTGGCGCGGCGTGCCGCTGATCACCGTGCTGTTCATGTCCTCGGTGATGCTGCCGCTGTTCCTGCCGGAGCAGGTGACCATCGACAAGCTGCTGCGGGCCCTGATCGGGGTGATCCTGTTCCAGTCCGCCTACGTTGCCGAAGTGGTGCGCGGCGGTCTGCAGGCCATTCCCAAGGGCCAGTACGAGGCGGCCGCGGCCATGGGCCTGGGCTACTGGCGGACCATGGGCCTGGTGATCCTGCCCCAGGCGATGAAGCTGGTCATCCCGGGCCTGGTCAATACCTTCATCGCCCTGTTCAAGGACACCAGCCTGGTGATCATCATTGGCCTGTTCGACCTGCTCAACAGCATCAAGCAGGCCACCAGCGACCCGGCTTGGCTGGGCATGGCCACCGAGGGCTACGTGTTCGCCGCCCTGGTGTTCTGGATTTTCTGTTTCGGCATGTCCCGCTATTCCCAGCGCCTGGAGCGCAGGCTGGACACCGGCCACAAGCGTTAGGAGTCGATCATGAACCAAGCAAGCCAACCGATTTCCGCCGAGCCGATCATCCAGCTGCAGGGCGTGAACAAGTGGTACGGGCAGTTCCACGTGCTCAAGGACATCAACCTGGACGTGCGCCAGGGCGAGCGCATCGTCCTCTGCGGGCCGTCGGGCTCGGGCAAGTCCACCACCATCCGCTGCATCAACCGGCTGGAGGAGCACCAGCAGGGCCGCATCGTGGTGGACGGCACCGAGCTGAGCAACGACATCAAGCGCATCGAGGCGATCCGCAGCGAAGTGGGCATGGTGTTCCAGCACTTCAACCTGTTCCCCCACCTGACCGTGCTGCAGAACTGCACCCTGGCGCCCATGTGGGTGCGCAAGATGCCGCGCAAGGAGGCGGAGGAAGTGGCCATGCACTACCTGCGCCGGGTACGCATTCCGGAACAGGCCAACAAGTTCCCCGGCCAGCTCTCCGGCGGCCAGCAGCAGCGGGTGGCCATCGCCCGGGCGCTGTGCATGAAGCCGAAGATCATGCTGTTCGACGAACCCACCTCGGCGCTGGACCCGGAAATGGTCAAGGAGGTGCTGGACACCATGATCGGCCTGGCCCAGGACGGCATGACCATGCTCTGCGTGACCCACGAGATGGGCTTCGCCCGCACCGTGGCGGACCGGGTGATCTTCATGGACAAGGGCGAGATCGTCGAGCAGGCGCCGCCGGACGTGTTCTTCGACAACCCGCAGAACGAGCGGACCCGGTTGTTCCTCGGGCAGATCCTCCACTGAGGCCGAACCCGGGCGGCGGGTAGCGCCCGGGTCCTTTGCTGAACGCCGCGCCTGCCGCGCGGCGACTTCTCCAGGGCGTTCCGGACGTGACGCCGCCGGAACGCGAGCAATCCCGCGCGGGCGTTGTCACATGGCTCCAGCGCGGCTGGCTGAACGAAAGGGTCCTGGGCCCACGGTGCGGTTTGGCGCTGTGCTAAGATTCGCCGCCAACCCGAGGTTTCCCATTCCCGATGTCCGAACAGTCCGCCTCATGAACCAGTGGAAACGTGCTGTGGTGGGTGAGCGCGCATGCCGGTGATCCACATCGCCATCGTCTCCCACGGGCACTTGGACGAGATCTCCCAGAACGACTGCCTGCTGGACCTGCGCGAGGTCGAGGACGTGCGCCTGCTGGTGGTGGACAACCTCGGGGAGCCGGCGCTGCGCGCCTTCTGCCTGGCCAAGGGCATCCCCTACCTGGTCAACTCCGGCCGTACCCGTGGCTTCGGCGCCAACAACAACCTGGCGTTCCGCTACTTCAAGGAGCGGGCAGGGCTGAAGCCGTCGGACATCTTCATCTGCTGCAACCCCGACGTGGAGCTGTCCCGGGACGCCCTGGAGCAGCTGCGGGAAGAAATATCCGCCCATCCCAGTTCTCTCTATGCGATCAATCTTTATACTGATCGCTCCTACGAAAAGGCAGACACGTCGATCCGCCATTTTCCACGAGTGAAGGACTACTACTGGATGATCATGGGCTGGGGCAATCCCGCACGCATCGACAGGGACGAGTTCCACGCGCCATCGCGCTGCGACTGGGCCGCCGGCTCGTTCCTGGTGTTCAACGCTGGCCTCTACGAAGCCCTGGGCGGCTTCGACGAGGGCTACTTCATGTACTTCGAGGACACCGACATCTGCCTGCGCGCCTGGCGGCGCTTCGGCGAGCGGGTCCTCTACCTGCCGTCGGTGAAGGCCTACCACAAGGGCGGCTTCCACAACCGCAACCTGTTCTCCCCGCATTTCTACTGGTACCTGGGCAGCATGCTGCGCTACTTCCGCCGCTTCTACCTGGGCGGTCGCCGCCCGCCGCGCCTGACGGAGGTGAGCCATGGCTGAAATCTGCCTGGTGACCGGTTCCACCGGCTTCGTGGGGCGTGTCCTCTGTCCGCGCCTGGTGGCCGATGGCTGGCAGGTACGCCGCGCCGTCCGTCGCCCGGACGCCCAGGGCGACAGCGTGGCGATCGGCGACATCCAGGGCGGCACCGACTGGAGCCAGGCGCTGCAGGGCGTATCCGCCGTGGTGCACGCTGCCGGCTGCGCCCACGTGCTGAAGACCGCCGGCCGCGACATGGAAAGCGAGTTCCGCACGGTGAACATCGAGGGCACCCTCAACCTGGCGAGCCAGGCCCTGGCCGCGGGGGTCAAGCGCTTCCTGTTCGTCAGCTCCATCAAGGTCAACGGCGAAGGCACCCAGCCCGGGGCGCCCTATACCGCCTTCGACCTGCCCGCCCCGGAGGACGCCTACGGCCGCTCCAAGTGGGAGGCCGAGAAGGGCCTGCGCGCCCTGTGCGAAGGCACGCCGATGCAACTGGTCATCGTGCGCCCGCCGCTGGTCTACGGCCCGGGCGCGAAGGCCAACTTCGCCGCGCTGATCCGCCTGGTGAACAGCGGCCTGCCGCTGCCCCTGGGGCGCCTGGACAACCGGCGCAGCCTGGTGGCACTGGACAATCTGGTGGACCTGCTGGCAGTGTGCCTGCGTCACCCCGCAGCCGCGGGGCAGACGTTCCTCGTCCGCGATGGCGAGGACCTCTCCACCAGCGACTTGGTGAGGCGCCTGGCGAAGGCCTCGCAGCGGCCGAGCCGGCTGCTGCCGATGCCGGGGTTCGCGCGCCGGCTGATGCTGATGCTGGGCCAGGAAGGCATTCACAAGCGTCTGTATGGTTCGTTGCAAGTGGATGACAGCGCCACCCGCGAAAGGCTCGGCTGGGTGCCCCCGCTGGATGTCGATCAGGGCCTGCGCCGTGCCGTTGTGGATTTCCCCGAAGGACGATGATGACCCTGCTTTGCTCGACGTTTCTGGTTTCCCTGGCGCTGACCGGCCTGGTGCGTCATCTCGCCCTGCACAAGAACCTGCTGGACGTGCCCAACGCCCGCAGCTCCCATTCGATCCCCACCCCGCGCGGCGGCGGCATCGCCATCGTGGTCGCCTACCTGATGGCGCTGACCCTGCTGTACGGCCTGGGCGAGTTGCCCTTCGCCGCCTGGCTGGGCCTGGTCCTGAGCGCCGCCGCGGTGGCGCTGATCGGCTTCATCGATGACCTGGAACATGTGCCGGCGCGCTGGCGCCTGCTGGTCCACTTCGCCGCGGCGGGCCTGCTGCTGAGCTGTGTCGGCGGGCTGCCGCCGCTGCCGGTGCCCTGGGTCGGCACGCTCGACCTGGGCTGGTTCGGCACCGCGCTGCTGGGGCTGTTCCTGGTCTGGCTGATCAACCTTTACAACTTCATGGACGGCATCGACGGCATCGCCGCCGCCCAAGCGGTGACCGTCTGCCTGGGCATGGCCTTCCTTTCCTGGTATGGCGATCACGCCAACACCCTGGAGCCCCTGGTGATGCTGGCCGTGGCCGCCCTCGGGTTCCTGCTGTGGAACTTCCCCCCGGCGAAGATCTTCATGGGCGACGTGGGCAGCGGCTTCCTCGGCGCGGCCCTGGGCGGGCTGATGACTTGGCAGGCGCAGACCTCCGGCGACCTGCTGTGGGCCTGGCTGATCATGCTCGGCACCTTCGTGGTGGACGCCAGCCTGACCCTGCTGCGGCGGCTGTTGCGTCGCCAGCGCGTCTACGAGGCGCATCGCAGCCACGCCTACCAGTCCGCTTCGCGTCAGGCCGGCAGCCACCGGCCGGTGACCCTGGCGGTGATCGCCCTCAACCTGTTGTGGCTGCTGCCCTGTGCCTGGTTGGCGGTGTCCGGCCTGCTGCCGGGCCTGGTGGCGCTGCTGGTGGCCTACCTGCCGTTGATGCTGCTGGCCCTCTACTACCGCGCCGGCGCCGATGAGGCCCGCTCGCGGGCGATGCCCCACTGATGGCGCTCAAGCCATGGCTCCTGGGTCTCAGCCGGCGCAAGAAGCGCGTGCTGCAGGTGGTCACGGACGTGGTGCTGATCTGGACCGCGCTGTGGCTGGCCTTCGGCATCCGCCTGGGCATCGAGCACGCCTTCGTCCCCTTCGATCAGTACCTCTGGCTGTTCATCGCCGCGCCGCTCACCGCCGTGCCGTTCTTCATCCGCATGGGGCTGTACCGGGCGGTGATGCGCTATGTGGGCAACGACGCCCTGCTGGCCATCGGCAAGTCCATCACCCTGTCGGCGCTGCTGCTGACCCTGGTGATCTTCCTGATGCAACCGGACAAGGTGATGCCGCGTTCCGTGGTGTTCATCTACTGGTGGCTGGCGCTGTGCATGGTGGGTGGGCTGCGCCTGCTGATGCGCCAGTACTTCATGGGCGACTGGTTCGCCAGCGGCACGATCCTCTCGCTGCACACCGAGACGGTGGTGCGCAAGGTGGCCATCTACGGTGCCGGCACCGCCGGCAACCAGCTGCTGGCCGCCCTGCGCCAGGGCCGCATCATGCGGCCGGTGGCGTTCATCGACGACGCCCCGGAGATCGCCACCCGGGTCATCGCCGGCCTGCGGGTGTACAAGCCCAAGCACATCGAGCAGATGATCCGCGAGACCGGCGCGGAAGAAGTGCTGCTGGCAATTCCCTCGGCGTCACGCATCCGTCGCCGGGAAATCCTCGAATCCCTGGAAGGCTACCCGCTGCGGGTGCGCAGCGTGCCCGACGTCAACGACCTGGCCCAGGGCCTGGTGGAAGTGGACGACCTGCGCGAGGTGGACATCGGCGACCTGCTGGGCCGCGACGTGGTACCGCCGCGCCAGGAGCTGTTCGAGCGCTGCATCCGCGGCCAGGTGGTGATGGTCACCGGTGCCGGCGGCTCCATCGGCTCCGAGCTGTGCCGGCAGATCCTCACCTGCGAGCCGGCCACCCTGGTGCTGTTCGAGCACTGCGAATACAACCTCTACTGCATCCAGAACGAGCTGGAGCGGCGCATCCGCCACGATGCCCTGGCGGTGGAACTGGTGCCGATCCTGGGCTCCATCCGTCATGCGGACCGGCTGCAGGACGTGATGCGGACCTGGAAGGTCAACACCGTCTACCACGCGGCCGCCTACAAGCACGTGCCCATCGTCGAGCACAACATCGCCGAGGGCGTGCTGAACAACGTGCTGGGCACGCTGCTGACCGCCCAGGCCGCGGTGCAGGCGGGGGCGGCCAACTTCGTGCTGATCTCCACCGACAAGGCGGTGCGCCCCACCAACGTCATGGGCAGCAGCAAGCGCCTGGCGGAGATGGTGCTGCAGGCCCTCAGCCACGAGACCGCGCCGGTGCTGTTCGGCGACAGCGCCGGGGTGCACCGGGTCAACAAGACCCGCTTCACCATGGTGCGCTTCGGCAACGTGCTGGGTTCTTCCGGGTCGGTGATCCCGGTGTTCCGCGAACAGATCAAGCGCGGCGGCCCGGTGACCGTCACCCACCCCAGCATCACCCGTTACTTCATGACCATCCCCGAGGCGGCGCAGCTGGTGATCCAGGCAGGCTCCATGGGGCAGGGCGGCGACGTGTTCGTGCTGGACATGGGCAAGCCGGTGCGGATCGCCGACCTGGCGGAGAAGATGATCCACCTCTCCGGGCTGTCGGTGCGCTCCGAGCACAACCCCCATGGCGACATCGCCATCGAGTTCAGCGGCCTGCGTCCCGGCGAGAAGCTCTACGAGGAGCTGCTCATCGGCGACAACGTCAGCCTCACCGAGCACCCCATGATCAAGCGCGCCGACGAGGAGCACCTGCCCTGGGAAACTTTCAAGACGGTGCTGGCCGAACTGCTCAAGGCGGTGGAGCAGGACGACTACGACCGGGTGCGCCAGTTGCTGCGCCAGGCGGTGAGCGGCTACAGCCCGGAAGGCGAAATTGTGGACTGGATCTACAAACGGAAAAATCCCTGAGGGCGACGTTTGACGCCCTGGCGGGCCCGGCTATGGTGGTTCCTGCGGCTTAGGAAAAGCCGTTTTCTCAACGATGAAAAAGGAATCTCATCATGCGCAAGCTCGCACTTTCGTCCCTGCTGTTCGCCCTCCTGACCGGTTTCTCCGTCGCCACCCCGGCGGCTGTCGAGACCACCGCGCCCGAGCCCGCCGTTACCCACGCCAAGGCGGCCGCCACGGCGCCGGCGACTGATCGGGTCAACCTCAATACCGCCGATTCCGACACTCTGGAGAAAGGGCTGGTGGGCATTGGCGGCGTCAAGGCCCGGGCCATCGTGGACTATCGCGAGGCTCACGGCGCGTTCACCTCGGTGGACGAGCTGCTGGAGGTGAAAGGGATCGGTACCGCGACGCTGGAGAAAAACCGGGAGCGACTGACCCTCGACTGAGGCGATCCACGGTAAAAAAGGCCGGTCCCTGGACCGGCCTTTTTATTGTGTGCCGCATTTTGGCTGGCTTGTCCGCGAGGGCTCGCATGAGGCCCTCGAAATTCCATGGTCGCCGGGGCCGAAACGAATCAGGTCGGTGAGCCCGTCGCGTCGGTCGCCTTCCACATCGCCCGAGTGAAGCGGTAGACCAGCAGGGGCGGCGGGTTTGTGGGGTCCACGTGACGCGCATGCCACTGGAAACCGACCTTCTCCAGGACCCGTTGCGAGGCCAGGTGGTTGTCCCGCACCAGGGCGGTGACGGTTTCCAGGTGGGCCAGGCCGCCGCTGGCGCGGTCGGGCTGCGCCGGGCCGAAGGCGCAGGCGAGGGCGCATTCGGCGAATTCGGTGGCGTAGCCGTTTCCCCAGCTCTCCAGGGCGAAGTGATAACCCAGGTTGTTGATGGGCTGGCCCTGGAAGTCGCGCACCCGGATACCGCCGAAGCCGATGAGGCGATCCGGTGCGTCCCGGGTGGCGATCGCCCAGTAGCCGAAGCCGTGGGCCCGCCAATGCGCCAGCCAGGCGGCCATGACCTGCTTCGCGTGGGCGAGGTCGGGAAGGGGGCCTTCCGGGTTGAGGCGGTTGGTTTCCGGATCGCCATAGATCCGCAGCAGATCCTCGGTATCGGCATGGGCGGCGGGACGCAGGACGAGCCGCTCCGAATTCACGTGCATGGCCACCTCGATGGCGGGGACGGGCAGGGCCGCATGATACCCGGGGACGCCGGCGACGAGTCCAGGCCTCATTCCTCGGGCATGCGGAAAAGGCGGTGTGGCAGCGCTGACGGCACGGCTCGATCGCCAAGAAGAATGCTCGCCCCAGCGCAAGCCCCCCGTTCCGATCTCGTCCAGTGGCAGGGTGGCTGCGGGCTTTGCGCTGCATCGAGCGAGGGTGGCCCCGGGCCAATGGGCATCCAGGCGCCTAGGCGTCTCGGTCGCTCCCCTGACGCCCGGCGCCCTTCGACAGGTGCGCCACCAGTTGCCGGGCATGGGAGGGCAGGCGTTCCCAGTCCCTGATGCACAGCCGCAGTTCGCGGGTCGCCCAGGCGTCCTCCAGGGGCACGATGTTCACCGGCAATTCGTGGACATGGCGCAGCGCCGCGGCCTCGGGGAGCATGGCGATCCCGGCGTTCTGCGCCACCAGCTGGGCAATGGCGTCGAAGCTCGGCGCCCGCACCCGGATCTTCAGCGGCACCCCGTTGTTCAGGGCGGTTTCCTCGATGAAGCGCTGCATGGCCCGTTCCGGGGGCAGGCAGACGAAGGAAAAGCCCAGTGCGTCGCGCATGTTGGCCGTCTGCCGCTGGGTCAGGGGATGCGAGTGCGGCACCAGCAGGACCAGCTTGTCGTCGCGGAACGGCAGGGAGATCAACCCTTCCGTGGGCAGGTTGCCGTCGTAGACGCCGATCTCCGCTTCGCCGGCCTGCACCGCCTTGAGAATGTCGCGGCTCTTCTGCTCCACCAGTTGCAGGTCGATCTCCGGGTAGTCCATCAGGAACGGCCCCAGGGCGGAGGGTAGGAAGGTGCTGTTTGCCACCGTGGTGGCGGACAACCGCAGGCTGATCCGCTGATGGCCCGCCAGGTCCTTCACCGCCTGCCGGAGTTTCTCCGCCTCTCCCAGGACTGCCACGGCCTGGTCGATGACCAGCCGGCCGGCCGGCGTCAGGGCCATGCCTTCCGGAGAGCGATTGAACAGGATGAGCCCGCAGCGCTCCTCGAACAGCCGCAGCCGGTTGCTGGCGGCAGAAACCGCGACGGGAAAGGTGGACGCCGCCTTGCTCAGGCTGCCGGTGGTGGCGATGGCCACGATCAGGCGAAGGTCGATCAGGTCGAAGTGCAGGGCGTTCATCTGGGGAGAAGGCAGCGTGCTGAAAAAAGCGATACGGCCGAGTGGCGCGTTCCACGCAGAATAAGCCCTTCTGTCCTTGCCCTGGAAGCCGTCCCGTGAAGTCCCTGCCCCTGTTGTACCGGCAAAGCGTGGGAGATGGCCGTTTCTACGCGGTGTTGTCCGCGGCCGGCTTCAGCCTGAAGGCCATTTTCGTCAAGCTCGGCTACGCCGCCGGCCCGGTGGACGCGGTGACCCTGCTGGCCCTGCGCATGGGCCTGGCCCTGCCGCTGTTCCTCGGCCTGATCTACCTGAGCCGGCAGGACAGCGAGGCGCCCCTGGATGCCGGCGGCCTGCTGAAGATCCTGCTGCTGGGGGCGGTCGGCTACTACCTTTCCAGCCTGTTCGACTTCTACGGGCTGGAGTACATCAGCGCCGGCCTGGAACGCCTCATCCTGTTTTCCTACCCGACCCTGGTCCTGGTGATCCAGGCCGTCCTGCTCCGGCAGTGGCCGGCCTCCCGCACGTTGCAGGCCATGGGCATCTGCTACCTGGGGCTGGGTGTGGCCTTCCTGCACGATGTGGGCTTCGCCGGGGGCGGCGATGCCGTGCTCAAGGGGGCTGCCTGGGTCTTCGCCAGCGCGGTCACCTATGCCTTCTACTACATCGGCACGGGGGCGCTGGTGAAGCGGGTCGGCTCCATGCGCCTGGCCGGGCTGGCCGGCAGCGCCTCGGCGATCTTCGTGCTCGGCCACTACGGCCTGACGACCGGGGGCAGGAACCTGGCGGGGCTCGACGGAGCGGTGTGGCTCTATGCGGCGCTGATGGCGCTGTTCTCCACCGTGCTGCCGGTGTACTGGATGGCGCTGGCCATCCAGCGCATGGGGGCAGCCCATGCGGCCACCATCGGCAACCTCGGTCCAGTGCTCACCCTGTTCGCCGCCTGGGCGATCCTCGGCGAGCAGGTGTCGGTGTACCAGCTGGGCGGCCTGGCCCTGGTGCTGTTCGGGATTTCCCGGATCAAGCCCGCGGCGCCGAAGGCCACTGGCCGGTAACACAAGCGGCAAGGCCCTCGACCGCGATCATCGGCCTGAAGCGGACGCCAGTCGGCAGGCCAGCACCAGGAACACCGCGCCGAGGAACAGGTTCAGGCGCCGGGCGATCCGGGCATTGGTGGCGAGGACGGTACCGAAGCGGCTGGCCAGCAGGCTCACCGCACCGTTCACCAGCAGGCCGATGCCGTTGAGGAGCGTCGCCAGCAGCAGGATCTGGGTAGCAACGGAGCCTCGCTGCGGGTCGACGAACTGGGGAAACAGCGCCAGCACGAACAGCGCCATCTTCGGGTTGAGCAGGTTGGTCAGCAGGCCCTGGGTGAAGATCGACAGGAGCGGCGTGGTAGCCGGCTTCGTCTCGATCGCCAGGGCCGGGCGCTTCGTGGTGAAGGCCTTCCAAGCCAGGAACGCCAGGTAGGCGGCCCCGACGAAGCGCACGACGTCGTAGGCCAGGGGCACGGCGACGAACAGCTGGGACAGGCCCAGGGCGGCGGCCAGCGCGTGGCAGTAGGTGCCCGCCTGGATGCCGGCCAGGGACATGAAGCCCGAGGCCTGGCCCTGGCTGAGGCTGCGGGAGGCGATCAGCAGCATGTCCGGGCCGGGCGTCAGTGAGAGGGCCAGGCAGGCGCCGGCGAACAGGATGGCTACCGACGGATCGATCATGGAATGCTCCTGGGCCCGGAGGCCGACGCGGCGGCTGGATCGGTGTGTGGACGCGGAAAGAAGCCGCCAGAATACCCCGGCGGGCCCCGCGGTGGCAGGGCGGTTGGTGGCGAGCCGTCGGCGCGCCGGAGGGGCGGTGCATCTATCGCTCGTTTCTTCGCGAGGCCTCTGGAAGACGGTTTGCCAACGAACCTTGCGCGTGAGGGGCACGTTTCGCAAAGCGGCTTGCCGTAATGCCGGACAGTTTCCGTGGTGTGCCAGGCGGTCAGGGTGGCGGCGACTCCAGGCGCGCGGGCAGGGCCGCCAGGCAGACCGCAGGCGATCGCTCTTTCACGGGTTGGGCGCCCGCGGGATCGGTCGCCGGGCCGTGGGTGTGCTTAAATCGGCGCCACCTACGACTGCGGGGAGCCCCCATGCTGGAACTCGAAGAGCCGTCCAGGGACACGATGCTGGAGCCTGAGCTGTCGGTGGATGCCCAAGGGCTGGTCAGGCTGCGGTTTCCCCACCTGGGGCTGACCCTCGAAGCGCCCGCCGCGCAGATTCGCATCGCCGTGGAAGCGGTGAGGAAGCAGCGCCCGATGCGGGTATCCGCCGAAGCCTTCGAGGGCCCGCTCTGGGAGATCCTGCTCTCGTTCGCCAAGGCCAACGAACTGCGCCGGCTCATCGACCCGAACGCGGCGCGTACGTAGGCGAAGTGCTTCAGGAGCGAGGGATTCCAAGGGGATGCGCACTGCAGCACGGCACGTCGCAGCGGCGCATTCAACGGCGGGGGATACGAATGGCCGACGGCCAGGGCGACCACGCGGAATTGGTGCGCTGAATGACTTTGCGGGCAAAAAAAAAAGCCCTGCATCGCTGCAGGGCTTCGTTTTATCTGGCTCCGCGACCTGGACTCGAACCAGGGACCCAATGATTAACAGTCATTTGCTCTACCGACTGAGCTATCGCGGAACAACGGTGCGTATCCTACTGATTAAAAAGGGGAAGTCAATACCCTTCGGATGACTTCCCCCGTGTCGTCAGAGGACGGCGGCGATGGCGCGGGTCACGGTCTGCAAGTTGCCACGGTTCAGGGCGGCAACGCAGATGCGGCCGGTGCTGACGGCGTAGATGCCGAACTCGCTCCGCAGCCGGTCCACCTGGTCGGCGCTGAGCCCGGAATAGCTGAACATCCCGCGCTGGCGCGCGACGAAGCCGAAGTCCCCGACCGATGCCAGCTGGTCCACCAGGGCCAGGCGCATGGCGCGGATGCGGTCGCGCATCTCCGCCAGTTCCTGCTCCCAGAGCGTCCGCAGGGCGGGATCGTTGAGCACGCTGGCGACGATCACGGCGCCGTGGGTGGGCGGGTTGGAGTAGTTGGTGCGGATCACCCGCTTCACCTGGGACAGGACCCGGCCACTTTCTTCCCGGGACCCGGTGACCAGGGACAGCGCGCCGACCCGCTCGCCATACAGGGAGAAGGACTTGGAGAAGGAGCTGCTGGCCAGGAACGGCAGGCCGGAATCGGCGAACAGCCGCACCGCCGCAGCGTCTTCCTCGATGCCATCGCCGAAGCCCTGATAGGCCATGTCGAGGAACGGGATGTGCCCGCGGGCGCGGACCACGTCCAGCACGGCACGCCAGTCGTCCGGGGTCAGGTCGACGCCGGTGGGGTTGTGGCAGCAGGCGTGCAGCACGACGATGGAGCCGGCGGGCAGGGCGTTCAGGTCGTCCAGCAGGCCGGAACGGTTTACCCCGTGGCTAGTCGCATCATAGTAGCGGTAGTTGCGCACCTCGAAGCCGGCGGCTTCGAACAGGGCGCGATGGTTTTCCCAGCTGGGATCGCTGATGGCCACCACCGCGTCGGGACACAGGCGCTTGAGGAAGTCGGCGCCGATCTTCAGGGCACCGGTGCCGCCTACCGCCTGCACGGTGACCACGCGGCCGTCGGCCACCAGGGCGGAGTCGGCACCGAACAGCAGGGTCTGTACCGCCTTGTCGTAGGCGCCGATGCCGTCGATGGGCAGGTAGCCGCGAGACGCGTGGGCCGCTACCCGGGCCTGCTCGGCCTGGGCCACGGCGCGTAGCAGCGGGATGCGGCCCTGTTCATCGCTGTAGACGCCCACCCCGAGGTTGACCTTGTCCGGACGGGGGTCGGCATTGAACGCTTCGTTGAGACCCAGGATCGGGTCCCGTGGGGCCATCTCGACGGCGGAAAACAGACTCATGTGCGCTGGCTCTGGGGGTGGGGAAGAAAGAGGCCGGCAACGCCCGTCCACGGAAAGGGTGGGGGTTGCGTAAACGGGTCGCTATTATAGCGGCCATGGGTGTTCGGAGCGATAACGCATCCGCGCTTTTCGCCCGCTTTGACGTGAGCCTCGCCGCCACGTCACAGCCGTCTGTCGAGGGGGCTTCATGTCCGAGTTCCAACTGGTCACGCGTTTCCAGCCCGCCGGCGATCAGCCGGAAGCCATCCGTCAGATGGTGGAGGGGCTGGAGGCGGGCTTGTCCCACCAGACCCTGCTGGGGGTCACCGGCTCCGGGAAGACCTTCAGCATCGCCAACGTCATCGCCCAGGTGCAGCGACCGACCCTGGTGCTGGCGCCCAACAAGACCCTGGCCGCGCAGCTCTACGGGGAGTTCAAGACGTTCTTCCCGAACAACGCGGTGGAGTACTTCGTTTCCTACTACGACTACTACCAGCCCGAGGCCTACGTGCCGTCGTCGGACACGTACATCGAGAAGGACTCGTCGATCAACGACCACATCGAGCAGATGCGCCTGTCGGCCACCAAGGCGCTGCTGGAGCGCTCGGACGCCATCATCGTCACCACGGTGTCCTGCATCTACGGCCTGGGCAGCCCGGAGACCTACCTGCGGATGGTTCTCCACGTGGACCGTGGTGACAAGCTCAACCAGCGCGATCTGCTGCGCCGGCTCACCGACCTGCAGTATGCCCGCAACGAGATGGATTTCGCCCGGGCCACCTTCCGCGTGCGCGGCGACGTGATCGACGTGTTCCCGGCCGAGTCCGACCTGGAGGCGGTGCGCATCGAGCTGTTCGACGACGAGGTGGAGAGCCTGTCCGCCTTCGATCCCCTCACCGGCGAGGTGATCCGCAAGCTGCCGCGCTTCACCTTCTTCCCCAAGACCCACTACGCCACGCCGCGGGAAACGCTGCTGGACGCGGTGGAGAAGATCAAGGTGGAGCTGCAGGAGCGCCTGGATTTCCTGCGCGGCCAGCACAAGCTGGTAGAGGCCCAGCGCCTGGAACAGCGCACCCGCTTCGACCTGGAGATGATCCTCGAACTGGGCTACTGCAACGGCATCGAGAACTACTCCCGCTACCTGTCGGGGCGCGGCTCTGGCGAGGCGCCGCCGACCCTCTACGACTACCTGCCGGCCAACGCCCTGCTGGTGATCGACGAATCCCACGTCTCGGTGCCCCAGGTCGGGGCCATGTTCAAGGGCGACCGGTCCCGCAAGGAAACCCTGGTGGAGTACGGCTTCCGCCTGCCCTCGGCGCTGGACAACCGACCGCTGCGCTTCGAGGAATGGGAGGCCATCAGCCCGCAGACCATCTTCGTTTCCGCCACGCCCGGCCCCTACGAGGCGGACCACGCCGGTCGGGTGGTGGAGCAGGTGGTGCGGCCCACCGGCCTGGTGGACCCAGTCATCGAGGTGCGCCCGGCCACCACCCAGGTGGACGACCTGCTCTCGGAAATCCGCAAGCGCGTGGCCGCCGAGGAGCGGGTGCTGGTGACCACCCTGACCAAGCGGATGTCGGAGGACCTCACCGACTACCTGGCCGATCACGACGTGCGGGTGCGCTACCTGCATTCGGACATTGATACCGTGGAACGGGTGGAGATCATCCGCGACCTGCGCACCGGGACCTTCGACGTGCTGGTGGGGATCAACCTGCTGCGGGAAGGCCTGGACATGCCCGAGGTGTCCCTGGTGGCGGTGCTGGACGCCGACAAGGAAGGCTTCCTGCGCTCTGAGCGCTCGCTGATCCAGACCATCGGCCGGGCAGCGCGCAACCTCAACGGCCGGGCGATTCTCTACGCCGACAACGTGACCGGCTCGATGCAGCGGGCCATCGACGAAACCGAGCGGCGGCGCGAAAAACAGATGGCTTTCAACGAGGCCAATGGCATCGTGCCCAAGGGCGTCAAGAAGGACATCACCGACATCCTCGAGGGTGCCGTAGTGCCCGGCGGGCGCGGCAAGCGCCGGGGCGTGGCCAAGGTAGCGGAGGAAAGCGGCAAGTACGAGACCGAGCTGCGCTCCCCCAGCGAGATCAACAAGCGCATCCGCCAGCTGGAGGACAAGATGTTCCAACTCGCCCGGGACCTGGAGTTCGAGGCCGCCGCCCAGGTGCGCGACGACATCCAGAAGCTGCGCGACCGACTGTTGCAGGTCTGAGTCGGGCCAGGCCGCTGGCGGTGCTGCCCGATCCCCGGCGGTCGCCTCGCCTCAGCGGCGGCCGAGGACGATCAGGGTCACCCCGGCCAGGGTGGCCACGCAGGCCAGCAGGGCGACGCCGCTCAGGCGCTCGCCCAGCAGCAGGTAGCCCAGCAGCAGCGCCACCAGCGGGTTGACGAAGGCGAAGGTGGACACCAGGCTCGGCCGCACTTCCCGCAGCAGCCAGAAATACGCCGGGTACACCCCCAGGCTCACCGGCCCCACCAGGTAGGCCAGCCAGAGCCAGCCCTGGTGAGAAATGGCGTCCAGGCCGAAGCCCTGCCAGTCGCCGCGCAGCAGGGCGCACACGCTGAGGATCGCCGAGCCGGTCAGCATCTGCAGGGCGAGGCCGGTCCACTGGGAACGGAACGGTGCGCGCCGGCGCATCAGCCAGGCGCCTACCGCCCAGAGCAGCGTCGCCCCCACCACCAGCGCCCCGGCGAACCACTCGGCGGGCCCGGCATCGCTGGGGAAGCCCTTGCCCATCAGCAGCACGATCCCGGCGATGGCCACGGCCAGCCCGGCCAGTACCCGCAGCGGCGGGCGATCCCCCAGCAGCCATTCCAGGGCCACGCTCCACAGCGGTAGGGTGGTGTAGAGCATCGCCAGCAGCCCGGTGGGCAACACCCGGTTGGCGAAGATCAGCGCGCCCTGGGCCACTGCGATCAGCAGCAGTCCACCGATCAGCACGCTGCCCAGGTCCTGCCGGCCCAGGTGGGCGCGGCCGCTGGCCAGCGCCCAGGCCAGGGCCAGCAGCCCGGCCAGGAGGAAGCGCAGGGAGCCCACCACGAAAGGTGGGATCTCCCGCAGCAAAAAGTGGTTGGCCAGGTACGTGGTGCCCCAGCCGATGTAGAGCACGGTGAAGGCCAGGACGAGGAGCAGGGTGCGGCGTGAAGCGGGCGAAGCGGACATCGGTACTACCCGGGAAGAAGCGCGAGGCGCGAGGTCAGTGGGCGGCGCCACCGGTGGCATTGGCCGGCAGCGGACGGGTCAACAGCACGGCGAGCATGCTGATGGCCAGGGCGAGGCCGACGAAATGGAAAGCGTCGTTATACGCCATGATCGCCGCCTGCTGGTGAACGATCTCGCTCAACTTGCCCAGGGCCGCCTGTTCGTTGCCGATCCGCGCGGTGAGCTGGGCGAGGCGTTCCTGGGCCTGGGGGTTGGCCGGCCCCAGGGCCTCGCGCAGGTAGTCGAAGTAGACCTTGGCGCGGCTGTCCAGCAGGGTCGCCAGCAGGGCGATGCCGATGGCGCCGCCGAGGTTGCGCAGGATGTTGAACAGGCTCGACGCGGAGCCGGCGTCCTGGGGGCGGATGTAGGCAGTGGCGATCAGCGAGATGGTCACCATCACCATGGGCTGGCCGATGGCGCGGATCACCTGGATGTGGTTGAACTGCGGGCCGGCAAAGTCCGGGTCGAGCACCCCGGAGGCGAAGCTGGAGGCGCCGAACAGCAGAAAACCCAAGGCGCAGAGCAGCCGCGGCGGGATCACCTTCATCAGCTGCGGCACCAGGGGGATCAGGAACAGCTGGGGGATACCCATCCACATGATCACCTCGCCGATCTGCAGGGCGTTGTAGCCCTGGATCTGCGCGAGGTACAGCGGCAGCAGGTAGATCGAGCCGTACAGGCCGACGCCCATGCCGACGCTGGCGATGCTGGTCAGGCCGAAGTTGCGCTCCCGCAGCACCCCCAGGTTGATCAGCGGGTGGGGCCGGGATACCTGGAGGATGACGAACAGCACCAGGCTCACCAGGGCGACGGAACCCAGGCCGACGATCAGGCTGGATTCCAGCCAGTCCTTGCGGTGGCCTTCCTCCAGGAACACCTGCAGGCAGCCGAGGCCGAGCCCGAGGGTGAGGATGCCGGCGTAGTCGGTGGTCTTCAGCAGCTCCCAGTGGGGCGCCTTCTTCTCCAGGCCGTAGAGCAGGCCGGCGATCATCACCAGCCCGGGCGGGACGTTGATGTAGAAGATGTACTCCCAGCCGAAGCGCTCCGTCAGCCAGCCGCCCAGGGTCGGCCCGATGGAGGGGGCGAAGGTGGCAGTGATGGCGAACAGCGCCATGCCCTTGGCGCGGTGCCGGTCCGGCAGCTTGATCAGGGTCAGGGTGAAGGCCAGGGGGATCAGCGCGCCGCCGGTGAAGCCCTGCAGGGCGCGGAAGACGATCATGCTCTCCAGGTTCCAGGCCAGGGAGCAGAGCAGCGAGGCGGCGAGGAAGCCCAGGGACACCCAGAGCGCCAGGCGCCGCGCCGAGAGCAGCTGCACCAGCCAGGCGGTGAGGGGGATCATGATGATCTCCGCCACCAGGTAGGAGGTGGAGATCCACGAGCCTTCTTCCAGGGTGGCGGACAGCGCGCCCTGGATGTCCTTCAGGGAGGAGTTGGTGATCTGGATGTCCAGCACCGCCATGAACGCGCCGAGCATGGCGCTCATCACCGCGATCCAGTCGCGTCGGCTGGGCTCGGCGGTGGGTCGGATCAGCGCATCGGCGGCCACTAGCGGTCGCGTCCGACGGCCACGTCCACCTGCACCGACATGCCCGGGCGGATACGACCGCGCAGCGGATTGTCCGCGGCCATGGCGATCTTCACCGGGATGCGCTGCACCACCTTGGTGAAGTTGCCGGTGGCGTTGTCCGGCGGCAGCAGGCTGAACTGCGCACCGGAGGCGGCGAACAGGCTGTCCACGCGACCCTCGATGGGCGTGCCGGGGAAACTGTCGAACTCCAGCTCCACCGCCTGGCCGGGCTGCATGCGGCCGATCTGGGTTTCCTTGAAGTTGGCCTGGACCCAGATGTCTTCGTCCGGCACCAGGGACATCAGGTAGGCGCCCACCTGCACGTACTGGCCGCTGCGCGCCGAGCGCTGGCCGACCAGGCCGGCCACCGGTGCGCGGATCTCCGTGCGCCCCAGGTTCAGGTCGGCCTGGGCCAGCTCGGCGCGGGCCTCGGCGATCAGCGCGTCGAGGCGCTTGAGCTCGGCGGCGAGGGCGCCCACCTGTTCCTGCTGGGCCTTGAGGTCGGCCTCCGCCTTGGCCACCTGGGAGCGGGCGACGTGGCTGTCGGCGGACAGGGTGGTGACCCGCTCCTCGGAGACGTAGCCCGGCTTGCGCAGGGTCTGGGCGCGGGTCAGGTCGATCTGGGTGCGGTCGAGGGTGGCGCGGCTGGCGGCCAGCTGCGCCTGGCCGGCGGCGATCAGGCTCGCCTGCTGGGTCAGCTTGCTCTGGGCCTGGACCCGCTCCGCCTCGCGGATCGCCAGGGCCGCGGTCGCGCGCTGGCGGGCCAGGTCGAAGTCGTCGGCCTCCAGCCGCACCAGCACGTCGCCCTTGGCCACGTGCTGGTTGTCGCTCACCAGTACCTCGACGATGCGGGCATTGACCTGGCTGGACACCCGGGTGATCTCGCCCTGCACATAGGCGTTGTCGGTGGTCTCGTGGAACCGTCCCACCAGGTACCAGCGGAGCAGGAAACCGCCCGCGACGAGAATCAGCAGGGCAAGAAAGATCAACAGGCGACGCTTCAGGGTGGCGGGCATGGCGGGGTATCGAGGGGAAAAGTGTAAAGGAATTTAACAAATGTCCGGTGTTGGCACATAGCCGGTACACTTCAGAAACTTTGTTGTTTATGAGGAACAATAATGGGGCTGGATGACGCGCTCATTTTCACCCGGGTGGTGGAGTACCACAGTTTTACCCAGGCCGCGCACAGCCTCGGCATGCAGAAGTCCACCGTCAGCCGCCGCATCGCCCTGCTGGAGGAGCGGCTGGGGGTGCGCCTGCTGAACCGCACCACCCGCAAGCTGCGCCTGACGGAAGTGGGGCAGGCCTACTACGAGCGCTGCCGGCAGATCATGCTGGATTTCGCCGAGGCCGAGCAGGCGGTCATGCAGTTGCAGCAGGAGCCGTCCGGGCTGTTGCGGATCACCGCCCCCATCGAGTTCGGCCAGCTGTTCCTCGGCCGCGTGCTGGGCGCGTTCATGCGCCAGTACCCGCAGATCACCGCCGAAGTGGAGATCACCTCCCGGGCGGTGGACCCGGTGGAGGAGGGCGTGGACATCGTCATCCAGGTCGGTCAGCCCCAGGACTCCACCCTGATCGCCCGCAAGCTGTTCGAGAGCAGCCGGCGCTTCTACGCCAGCCCGGACTACCTGGCGGCCCATGGCACGCCCCTGGAGACGACGGACCTGTCCGCCCACCGCGCAGTGCTGCTGCCCCAGGACGCGAGCCGCTACTGGCCGCTGTTGGGGGACAGCGTGCCGTGCCAGCGGGCGCTGTCCTGCAACAACATCACCTTCGCCCGCGAGGCGGTGATCGCCGGCGCCGGCATCGCCGGGTTGCCCACCATGATCAGCGACGAGGCGGTGCGCCTGGGTACCCTGGTGGAACTGCTGCCCCAGGCGCGTCTGCCCATCGGCGAGTTGTACGCGGTCTACCCGTCGCGGCGCTTCCAGGCGATGAAGGTGAAGACCTTCCTGGACTTCCTCATGAGCAATCTGCCGGTGGAGAACGGCCGGCTGCTGGAGCCCGTCGCGGCGTGCCTGTTAACATCGCCCCCTTGAAGTCGCCCTCGCGCCCGTCCGTCGCGGCGCCCCGTTTCGGAACCTCCCCATGACCACCGTTCGTACCCGTATCGCGCCGTCGCCCACCGGCGACCCGCACGTCGGCACCGCCTACATCGCCCTGTTCAACCTCTGCTTCGCCCGCCAGCACGGCGGCCAGTTCATCCTGCGGATCGAGGACACCGACCAGGTGCGTTCGACCCGCGAATCCGAACAGCAGATCTTCGACGCGTTGCGCTGGCTGGGCATCGAATGGGACGAGGGCCCGGACGTAGGCGGCCCCCACGGCCCCTACCGGCAAAGCGAGCGCGGCGACATCTATCGCCGCTATGCCCTGGAACTGGTGGAGAAAGGCCACGCCTTCTACTGCTTCTGCACCCCCGAGGAGCTGGAGCAGATGCGCGCCGAGCAGACCGCCCGGGGCGAAACGCCGCGCTACGACGGCCGCGGCCTGCAGCTGTCCGCCGACGAGGTGCAGCGTCGCCTGGCGGCGGGCGAGCCCCACGTGATCCGCATGAAGGTGCCCAGCGAGGGCATCTGCGTGGTGCCGGACCTGCTCCGTGGCGACGTGGAGATTCCCTGGGACCGCATGGACATGCAGGTGCTGATGAAGGCCGACGGCCTGCCCACCTACTTCCTCGCCAATGTGGTGGACGACCACCTGATGGGCATCACCCACGTGCTGCGCGGCGAAGAATGGCTGCCTTCGGCGCCCAAGCTGATCAAGCTCTATGAATACTTCGGCTGGGAACAGCCCCAGCTGTGCTACATGCCGCTGCTGCGCAATCCGGACAAGAGCAAGCTGTCCAAGCGCAAGAATCCCACCTCCATCACCTTCTACGAGCGCATGGGCTTCTTGCCCGAGGCGATGCTCAACTACCTGGGGCGCATGGGCTGGTCGATGCCGGACGAGCGCGAGAAGTTCTCCCTGGCGGACATGATCGAGCACTTCGACCTTTCGCGCATTTCCCTGGGCGGGCCGATCTTCGACCTGGAGAAGCTGTCCTGGCTGAACGGCCAGTGGATTCGCGAGCTGCCGGTGGAGCGCTTCGCCGCCGAGGTGCAGAAGTGGGCGCTGAACCCCGAGTACCTGATGAAGATCGCCCCGCTGGTGCAGGGCCGCGTGGAAACCTTCAGCCAGATCGCCCCGCTGGCCGGCTTCTTCTTCGCCGGCGCGTTGCCCCTGGAGCCCGGCCTGTTCGCCCACAAGAAGCTGGACGCCGACCAGGTTCGCCAGGTGATGCAGCTGGTGCTGTGGAAGCTGGAAGCGTTGCGCCAGTGGGACAAGGAGCGCCTCACCGCGTGCATCCAGACAGTGGCCGAGCACCTGCAGCTCAAGCTGCGCGACCTGATGCCGTTGATGTTCCCGGCGATCACCGGGCAGGCCAGCTCCGTGTCGGTGCTGGACGCCATGGAAATCCTCGGCCCGGACCTCACCCGTTTCCGCCTGCGCCAGGCCCTGGAGACCCTGGGGGGCGTGTCGAAGAAGGAAACCAAGGAGTGGGAAAAGCTGCTGGCGGCCCTGGGCTGACCGGCGGCGTCTCGCCGCGAGGGCCCGCGCTTTCGCGGCGGTTCGGGTAAGTGGTTGTTCTTCCTCCGAAAAAAAATCGATCCGGACAGAAAATTTTGTTGACAGGCGGGGAGGGCGCCCCTAACATGCGCCCCGTCCTGTAAGGGGGCTATAGCTCAGCTGGGAGAGCGCTTGCATGGCATGCAAGAGGTCGACGGTTCGATCCCGTCTAGCTCCACCACCCCTCCCTCGGGAAGGGTGCCACCATCGGCGATGAGCCGATGTGCAGAAGGGTATCAGCGTCCCCTTCGTCTAGTGGCCTAGGACACCGCCCTTTCACGGCGGTAACAGGGGTTCGAGTCCCCTAGGGGACGCCACTGTTTCCAGCGTCCGGTTCACGAACCGGGCGCGCGGTCGAAAGATCGCACCCAGGCAGCTCGCGCTGCAGGCTTTTCGGGGCTATAGCTCAGCTGGGAGAGCGCTTGCATGGCATGCAAGAGGTCGACGGTTCGATCCCGTCTAGCTCCACCAAACGTCAGACAAGGCCAGCCTTCGGGCTGGCCTTGTTCTTCGAAGGTCATGTCCCCTTCGTCTAGTGGCCTAGGACACCGCCCTTTCACGGCGGTAACAGGGGTTCGAGTCCCCTAGGGGACGCCAGTTTTCCCGCTCTGCGGGCTTTCAAGGGTCATTCCGTCATGGAGTGGCCCTTTTGTTTTTCTGCCTCCCGAATCTTCCAGTCTCGCGTCCCGCGAGCGACATCATGCGCGTCCATTCCGCGGGGTGCGCGTCCCGGTGCGCGCGCCGAATCCACCCGAACCCGAGGCGCTCGCGCCGTTCAGACGTAGGGATCGGCGCCGCGAGTGGTTACACTGCGCGACCCACCGAGCGCCGGCGTCCTTCGCGGCCTCGGACCTGACAGCCTGCCGAGACGGGAGACGACATGGCCCTGACGATGGAAGCGGTATTGCAGCGGGCGCGCCCGGTGATGCCGGTATTGGTGATCGAGGACGTGGGCCTCGCCGTGGACCTGGCCGCGGCGCTGCAGGCCGGCGGCGTACAGGTGCTGGAAGTGACCCTGCGCACCCACCGCGCCCTGGAGGCAGTGTCGGCGATCAGCGAGGCCTTCCCCGACCTGCTGGTGGGCGCCGGCACCCTGATCCACACCGAGCAATTCCTCGAGGCCCGCGACGCCGGTGCCCATTTCGTGGTCAGCCCGGGCTGTACCCAGCGCCTGGCCGCCGCGGCCGAGGACGCGGGCCTGCCGTACCTGCCGGGGGTGATGACGCCGTCCGAGGTGCTGCAGGCCCTGGAGTACGGCTACCGCTCCCTGAAGCTGTTCCCGGCCAACGGCAACGCCAGCGTGAAGATGCTCAAGAGCCTCAAGGGGCCGTTCACCGGCATTCGCTTCTGTCCCACCGGCGGCATCACCCCGGACAACCTGGCCGGCTTCCTGCGCCTGCCCAACGTGACCTGCGTGGGCGGCACCTGGATCGCCCCGGACAACCTGATCCGCGCCCGCGCCTGGGACCAGATCACCCAACTGGCCCGGGAAGCGCAGCTGCTGGGCGGCGACCTGGAGCGACCGACATGACCTGGGACCTGCCCGATCCGTTCGTGATCGACCTCATGGTGGCCGCCGACGACATCGACGGCCTGGGCCACGCCAACAACGCGGTCTACGTGACCTGGCTGGAGCGCTGCGCCTGGCGCCATTCCCAGCGCCTGGGGCTGGACCTGGCGGAATACCGCCGGCTGGACCGGGCCATGGCGGTGGTGCGCCACGAGATCGATTACCTCGCCAGCGCCTACGAGGGCGAGGCGCTGGAGATGGGAACCTGGATCGTCGAATCCGACCAGCGCCTGAAAATGGACCGCTGTTTCCAACTGGTCCGTCCGGCGGATGGCCTCACATTATTGCGTGCACGAACTACATTCGTTTGCATCGAACTGTCGACCGGACGGCCGAAACGTATGCCGCCGGAGTTTGTCGAAGGCTACGGAAAGGCTCTACGACGGGCCTGAGAGATGGAAAATCGTCCCCGCTTCGGATAGCGTGGGCAGCCCAAGGAAGGGTACGTGTCATGAAAGGAACGAGTCATCCCACGTCTTTGCAGGTCAAGCTGGCCTCGCAAATTCTCTCCGCCATTCAGTCCGGCGAATTCGCCGCCGGGCGCCACCTCAAGGAAGTCGAGCTGGCCAGCCGCTTCGGCGTGTCGCGTTCGCCGATCCGCGGTGCCCTGGCCTACCTGGCGTCCCGCTCCCTGATCGAACCGTTGCCCCAGCAGGGTTATGGCGTGCCGCGCCAGCTGCGCACCCAGCGCCTGCCGACGCGCCTGCCCTTGAGCGAGGACGAGGAGTTGTACCGCCGCCTGCTGGGCGACCGCATGGCCCGCCGGCTGCCCGACCAGATCATGGAGAGTGACGTACTGCGCCGCTACGGGGTCGGCAAGGCGACCCTGCGGCGCTGCCTGCTGCGCCTCTCGGAGGAGGGCGTGATCCAGCGGCGGCATGGCCACGGCTGGCTGTTCCTGCCCACCCTGAATACCCCCCAGAAGCGCTACGAGAGCTACCGCTACCGGATGCTGGTGGAGCCGGCGGCGCTGCTGGAGGATTCCTTCGGTCTGTGTGGTGACCGGCTGCGCCAGTGTCGCCAGCGTCACCTCGACCTGCTGGCCGCGCTGCCGGACGGTTCGGGTTTCTTCGCCGCCAATTCGGAGTTCCACGAGCTGCTGGCGGCGTCCTCCGGCAACAGCTACATCCTCCAGGCGGTGCGCCAGCAGAACCGCCTGCTGCACCTCAGCGAGAGCCTGCGGCACCCCAATCCGGAGGACGTGCGCCTGTCCTGCCGCGAGCACCTGGCGATCCTGGATGCCCTGGAGCAGGGCGAGAACGAGTGGGCAGCGACCCTGATGCACCGGCACCTGGAGGTGTCCAGCCGCCGCCATCACGGTGCCGACGGGCAGGCACTGGACGATGGGGAGGACCTCGCCGCAGAAGGTCGGGGCGGCGAAGTGGTGGCCCAGGCGGCGCGGGCCTCCGGGGGTTAGTCGATCAACGGCGAAAGGAACACGCCGCTGGTATCCACCATGACCCGGTACTGGCGGGTCTCGCCGGGCTTGAGAATCGCCGACTGCACGGCGCCGGGGGTGTTGCTCTCGGCGCAGTAGCCGGCGCTGGACAGGGACGCCGACACCCCCACCTCGCCGCTGGGCACGTTGAGGGTCACCGACTGGTCGGGGGCCAGCTCGGCGGCCAGTTGGCCGTTGATGAACAGGGTCACGTCACAGGCGTTCGGGGCACTGCTGTCGCGGCCGATCATCAACCGGGCGGGCGCCAATGGCGACGGGTCCGGCGGTCCGGGCGGGATCGAGTCTTCGGCGGCCAGGGCCAGGCCGGCCACCAGCAGGATGGGGAGGGGCAGCAGCGGATGACGCATGGGTGGCTCCAGACGAGGCATTCAGGAGTGAGACCGCCCGCCGCCCGCGGCGCTCCACCCATTTCGCGCCGTGCGGCGCTTCGAACCCCGCCAGTGCTGCACTACACTACGCGCCCTTTTTGGCTTGGCGGATCGATCCCCATGCAAATCGCCCTGGCGCCCATGGAAGGCCTGGTGGACGACATCCTGCGCGACGTGCTCACCCGGGCCGGCGGCATCGACTGGTGCGTGACGGAGTTCATCCGGGTCTGCGACCGCCTGCTGCCCGCCAGCCATTTCCACAAGCTCGCGCCCGAGCTGCGCCACGGCGCGCGGACCCCGGCCGGCACGCCCATGCGGGTCCAACTGCTGGGCTCCGACCCCGCCTGCCTGGCGGACAACGCGGCGTTCGCCTGCGAACTGGGGGCGCCCGCCATCGACCTGAATTTCGGCTGCCCGGCCAAGACCGTCAACAAGTCCCGGGGCGGAGCGGTGCTGCTCAAGGAGCCGGAGCTGCTCCACGCGATCCTCTGCGAGGTGCGCCGGGCGGTGCCGCCCTCGATCCCGGTGACGGCGAAGATGCGCCTGGGCTTCGACAGCCCGGACGGCGCCCTGGACTGTGCCCGGGCCCTGGCCGAGGGCGGCGCCGGCCAGCTGGTGGTGCATGCCCGGACCAAGGTGGAAGGCTACCGGCCGCCCGCCCACTGGGAATGGGTGGCCCGGGTGCAGGACGTGGTTAAGGTGCCGGTGTTCGCCAATGGCGAGATCTGGTCCCTGGAGGACTACTTGCGCTGCCGTGCGGTGAGCGGGGTCGAGCACGTGATGCTGGGGCGCGGGCTGGTGTCGCGGCCGGACCTGGCCCTGCAGATCGCCGCCTGGCGCGACGGCGGCGCTTGCGCCGCCCTGGACTGGACGGCGCTGCAGCCGCTGCTGCGGGACTTCTGGCGGCAGGCGCGGCGCAAGCTGGCGCCGCGCTATGCGCCGGGCCGTTTCAAGCAATGGCTGGGGATGCTCACCCGGGGCTACCCGGAGGCCGTGGCGCTGTTCGCCGAGATCCGCCGCGACAGCGATTGCCAGCGCTTCGACGCCTGGCTGGAGTTCGCCCCCGGCGAGGCCCTGGACGTGGCCTGACCCCTCAGTGGGTGGCGATCCAGATCAGCAGGCCGGCCTGGAACATGGCGAAGGTGACCAGGCAGGCGATGGTGAAGCGCAGGCTGGTGTCGTCGCGCTTGAAGGTGCTCAGGCGCTGGTTCAGGGTGCGCAGCTCGGCGTCCTGCTCCCGCAGGTTCTGGTCGGCCAGTTGCAGCATGGCCGCGGCCTCCAGCAGGTCGACGAACTGGACCTTTTCCTTGTTCCAGTCCGGGTGCAGCTCGCTGACCCGGCCGGCGCCGAAATGGCCCTTGGTCTGCGCCTCGCCTTCGTAGGTCAGCTCGAAGCCCTGGGCCCGCAGCACATGGTCGCGGCGCAGGCGCGCGTCCTCGGTGAGCGCGTCCTTCGCCGCCAGGGTTCCCGGCTCGACTCGATAGTGCGCCCATTTCTGCCGCGCCCAGGCGATGCCCTGGGCCAGCAGGAAGCGCCCCAGGCCGCGATTGGCCGGGTCCAGCGGCGTACTGCCCTCCAGTTCGAAACGAACCCGCTTCTCGCGATGGTCGACCCACACGTCCAGCATGTTCTGACCGGCCCGCAGGTGCTGGCCGGGCACCTCCACGCCGAGGCGCAGCAGGCTCTGCTCGGGGCTGTGCCGCTCCGCCTGGCCGAGCTGCACGAAGCGCAGCGGGCGCGCGCCGCTGCTGCGGTCGGTGGGCAGGGGCGCGAGCCGCAGCAGGCGCTTGCGCTCGGTCTTCAGGTCCGCCCAGGGATGGACGCGCGGAGTGTCTTCGGCGGCGTCCGGGGAATCGGCGGTGGGTTCGGTCATCGGCGGCGTCCTCCTGGCGGGCCCAGCATGCCAGCCGTCGCCGGTTTGGCCAAGGCGACGCGCTGGGTGGGGAACCGGCTTATCGGCTGCCGTCGGCCGCGCTGGAGGCGGGAAGGGCGTCGATGAAGCGGAACAGCTGCGGGCCCAGTTCGCCCGCCAGGGGCAGGCCCGGCTCGTCGTAGGAGTCCAGTTGCCGACGGCGATCCAGAGGCACCACCCGCATCACGTGGTTCATGCCGGGGATCAGCGCCAGCTCGGCGTCCGGGCGCGCCGCCTTCAGCCGCTCGGCATCCTTCACGCTGACCTGGATGTCGTGGGTGCCCTGGATGATCAGCGCCGGCAGGCGCAGGCGCCCGAAGGCTTCGGCGGGCTGCTGGCGGAACAGGCTGATGAGGTACGGCTGCACGCTGGGGCGGAACAGCACCTGTAGCTCGTCGGGGACCTCGTCCACCGTATGGCCGGCCTTGAGCGACTCGATCAACGCTTCGCTTTCGGCCAGCAGCGGCGGCGGCAGGCGACCGCCGAGCTGCTCCCGCAACAGGTCGTCCACCGGGCGCGAGGTGCCGGCGATGACCACCAGGGCGTCGGCGCCGGCGGGCTCCGCGGCGAGGCTGGCGATCAGCGCGCCTTCGCTGTGGCCGATGAGGATCAGCGGGCCGAAGCGCGGGTCGTCCTTGAGCCGGCGGCCCCAGGCGATGGCGTCGGCGACATAGCCCTCGACGCTCAGGCTGCGTTCGTCCGGCGCGGCCGGCTTGCTGGCGGCCACGCCACGCTTGTCGAAGCGCACGCTGGCGATGCCATGGCCGGCCAGCAGCCGCGCCAGCCGCTTGAGGCCGTCGTTGCGCCCGCCGTAGGGGTTGTTGCCGTCGCGGTCGGTGGGGCCGGAGCCGGCGATCAGCAGCGCCACCGGGACGCGCCCGTCGCGCTTGGGCAGCAGCAGGCTGCCGCGCAGCACGCCACTGCCGGTGTCGAGATCGATCGGGCGTTGCAGGACCGGGGCGGGGGCGGCGTGGGTGAAACCGACGAACAGCAGCAGGGACAGGGCAAGGGTTCGCAACATCGGGGTGGCGCCGCAGGGAAGGTCTGGCTTGGACGCGGCGCGCCGGGCAAAGGTTCGTCGGGCGCGAGGCGCCGTCGGCTCGCGCCTGTCATGCAGCCATGGGTATACTCGGCGGTCCCGTTTCAGGCTGATTCCGTGGAGCGTCCGCATGTCCGGCAATACTTTCGGCAAGCTGTTCACCGTCACCACCGCTGGCGAAAGTCACGGCCCGGCGCTGGTCGCCATCGTCGACGGCTGCCCGCCCGGCCTGCCGCTTTCCGCCGAGGACCTGCAGCTCGACCTGGACCGGCGCAAGCCGGGTACCAGCCGGCACACCACCCAGCGCCAGGAGGCCGACGCGGTGGAGATCCTCTCCGGGGTCTTCGAAGGCCGCACCACCGGCTGCCCCATCGGCCTGCTGATCCGCAACACCGACCAGAAGTCCAAGGACTACTCGGCGATCAAGGACCAGTTCCGCCCGGCCCATGCCGACTACACCTACCACCACAAGTACGGGCTGCGGGACTACCGCGGCGGCGGTCGTTCCTCGGCCCGGGAAACCGCCATGCGGGTGGCGGCGGGCGCCATCGCCAAGAAGTACCTGGCGACCCTGGGCATCCGGGTGCGCGGCTACATGAGCCAGCTGGGGCCCATCGAGATTCCCTTCAAGACCTGGGACAGCGTCGAGCAGAACGCCTTCTTCAGCCCCGACCCGGACAAGGTGGCGGAGCTGGAGGCCTACATGGACCAGCTGCGCCGCGACCAGGACTCGGTGGGGGCCAAGGTCACCGTGGTGGCCGAGGGCGTGCCGCCCGGCCTGGGCGAGCCGATCTTCGATCGCCTGGACGCCGAACTGGCCCACGCGCTGATGAGCATCAACGCGGTGAAGGGGGTGGAGATCGGCGACGGTTTCGCCAGCGTCGCCCAGCGCGGTACCCAGCACCGTGACGAACTGAGCCCCGAGGGCTTCGCCTCCAACCACGCGGGCGGCATCCTCGGAGGGATTTCCTCCGGCCAGCCGATCGTCGCCCACCTGGCCCTCAAGCCCACCTCCAGCATCACCACCCCGGGGCGCAGCATCGACATCCATGGCGCGCCGGTGGATGTGATCACTAAGGGCCGCCACGACCCCTGCGTGGGCATCCGCGCCACCCCCATCGCCGAGGCGATGATGGCCCTGGTGCTGGTGGACCACCTGCTGCGCCACCGCGGGCAGAACGCCGACGTCCGGGTCGACACCCCGGTACTGCCGCAGCGTTGAGCGCGGCCATGGCCGGGCCGGGAAGCGGCCGTCGGTGAGCGCGTCCCTGCCTTACTGGCGGCTGTCCAGCTTCTATTTCTTCTACTTCGCGTTGCTCGGCGCCACGGCGCCGTTCCTCGGCCTGTATTTCGCCCACCTGGGGTTCCCGGCGGCGCGCATCGGCGAGCTGGTGGCGATCCCCATGCTGATGCGCTGCATCGCGCCGAACCTGTGGGGCTGGCTGGGCGACAGCACCGGCCGCCGCCTGTTGATCGTGCGCCTCGGCGCCCTCTGCACCCTGGCCAGCTTCGCCCTGATCCTGGCGAGCAAGAGTTACGCCTGGCTGGCCCTGGTGATGGCCCTGCACGCGTTCTTCTGGCATGCGGTGCTGCCGCAGTTCGAGGTGATCACCCTGGCCCACCTGCGGGAGCAGGCGGCCCGCTACAGCCAGGTTCGGCTGTGGGGCAGCATCGGCTTCATCCTGACCGTGGCCGGGCTGGGCCGGCTGTTCGAGTGGAGCAGCCTGGACCTCTACCCCTGGGCGATGCTAGTCATCATGGCCGGCATCGTCGGCGCCAGCCTGTGGGTGCCCGACGCCACGCCGGCACCGCGCGGCGACGCCGCCAGCGGCGGCTTCCTGGCCCAGCTGGCGCGGCCTGGCGTGGCGGCCTTCTACGCGTGCGTCGGCCTCATGCAGCTGTCCCACGGGCCCTACTACACCTTCTTCACCCTGCACCTGGAATCCCTCGGCTATGCCCGGGGGCTGATCGGCCAACTGTGGGCCCTGGGAGTGGTGGGGGAGGTGCTGCTGTTCGTGGTCATGGCGCGGCTGCTGGCCCGGTTCAGCGTGCCCCAGGTGCTGATCGCCAGCTTCCTGCTGGCGGCCCTGCGCTGGTTGCTGCTGGGCACCCTGGCCGATCACCTGGGCGTGCTGCTACTGGCGCAGCTGCTGCACGCGGCCACCTTCGGCAGCTTCCACGCCGCCGCCATCGATTTCGTCCAGCGCAGCTTCGGCCACGCCCAGCAAGGCCAGGGCCAGGCGCTGTACGCCGCCCTGGCCGGCATCGGTGGCGCCCTCGGCGCGTTGTACGCCGGCTACACCTGGAACAGCCTCGGCCCGGCCTGGACCTTCGTCCTCGCCAGCCTCGCGGCCCTGGCCGCCGCCGGCCTGGCCTGGCATTCCCTGCGCGAACGGCCGGTGGCCGTGCACACGTCTTCCCAGAAGGATTCCTCATGACCGCCCTCCGCGAACGCCTCGCCCAGGAGATCATCGACGCCGGCCGCTTCCTCTACGAGCGAGGCTGGTCGCCGGCCACCAGCAGCAACTATTCCACCCGGCTGTCCGCCGACCAGGCGCTGCTCACGGTGTCCGGCCGCCACAAGGGGCGTCTCGGGCCCGACGACGTACTGGCCACCGACCTGGCGGGGAACAGCCTGGAACCCGGCAAGAAGCCCTCGGCCGAGACGCTCCTGCACACCCAGCTGTACGGCTGGAAGGCGGCGATCGGCGCGGTGCTGCACACCCACTCGGTGAACGCCACGGTGCTGTCGCGGCTGTGCCTGGGGGATTCCCTGGTGTTCGCCGACTACGAGCTGCAGAAGGCGTTCTCCGGCATCGCCAGCCACGAGACCCAGGTGCAGGTGCCGATCTTCGACAACGACCAGGACATCGCGCGCCTGGCGGCCCGGGTCCAGCCCTGGCTGGACGCGCATCCGGACTGCGTCGGCTACCTGATCCGCGGCCATGGCCTTTACACTTGGGGGCCGTCCATGGGTGACGCGCTGCGCCAGGTGGAAGCCTTCGAGTTCCTCTTCGAATGCGAACTGAAAGTGCGCGCCCTGCAGCGCTCCTGATCCACCCGGGGCGTCCGGACCCGATGCCCCCAGCCGAGCGGAGAAGCCGATGAGTTGCCTGAGCGTCTACCACGAATCCAGCCCCGACCTGCCGGACAAGGTCCTCACCGATGCCGGTGACATCGCCGCCACCCTGGCGGAGGTGGGTGTGCGCTTCGAGCGCTGGGAAGCCGCCACGCCGGTGACCGCCGGTGCCAGCCAGGACGCGGTGATCGCCGCCTACCGGGCGCAGATCGATACCCTCATGGGCGAGCGCGGCTACGTCACGGTGGACGTGGTCAGCCTGGACGCCTCCCACCCGCAGAAGGCGGAGCTGCGCGCCAAGTTCCTCGACGAGCACCAGCACGGCGAGGACGAGGTGCGCTTCTTCGTCGAAGGCCGCGGGCTGTTCACGCTGCATATCGACGATTACGTCTACGCCGTGCTCTGCGAGAAGAACGACCTGATCTCGGTCCCGGCTGGCACCCGCCACTGGTTCGACATGGGCGAGCAGCCGCATTTCGTCGCGATTCGCCTGTTCAACAACCCCGAGGGCTGGGTCGCACGCTTCACCGGCGACGACGTCGCCAGCCGATTCCCCCGCCTGGACGACTGAGTCCGGCCCCCGTTACGGAGCAGGCATGCCCATCACCGCCATCCTCACTGACATCGAAGGCACCACCAGCGCGGTCAGTTTCGTCTTCGACACGCTGTTTCCCTACGCCGCCGAACACCTGCCCGACTTCGTCCGGACCCGGGGCGACGACCCGGAGGTGGCCCGCCAATTGGACGCAGTGCGGGCGGACATTGGGGAACCCCAGGCGGATCGCGAGCGGGTGATCGAGGTGCTGCTGGGGTGGATCGCCGAGGACCGCAAGGCGACGCCCTTGAAGGCGCTGCAGGGTATGGTCTGGGCCGAGGGCTATTCCGCGGGCCGGCTGAAAGGGCACGTCTACCCCGACGCAGTGGAGGCGCTACGGCGCTGGAAGGCGGAGGACTATGACCTGTACGTGTATTCCTCCGGCTCGATCCAGGCGCAGCGGCTGATCTTCGGCTGCTCCGAGGCCGGTGACCTGAGCCCGCTGTTCTCCGGCTACTTCGACACCACCAGCGGGCCGAAGCGGGACGCCGCCTCCTACCGCCGAATCGCCGAGGCCATCGGCCAGCCGCCTTCGACGCTACTGTTCCTCTCCGACGTGGTGGAGGAACTGGACGCGGCCCGGGACGCCGGGCTGCGCACCTGCGGGCTGGCGCGCCAGGGCGGCGATTTGCCCGGGCATCCGTGCGTGGCCAGCTTCGGCGCCATCGACCCGGCGGCGTTCTGAGTCGTCACTCGTCGGCGTTGCCGTTGCGCTGGTCGATCATGTCCTGACCGCTCTGCTGGCGCTCCTGGGTCATTTCCCCCGCGCGTGATTCGCGGTCGTAGTCATCCTGGCCAGGCGGGGTGTCGTTGGCGCCGATGCCGGTGTTGCGGCGCGCGGGGTTGGCGTTGCCGTTGGGCTGCTGCGCCGGTTGCGGGGTGACGGTGGTGGGGGTGTTGATCATCGGTGCGTTGGGGCCGGTGGCCGGCCCGGAAGGCGAGGCGGGGGTCTGCGCCGGGGCGGAACTGGCGGCGTGGGCGCCGCTGGCGAGGAGGGCGCCCAGGGCGAGGGCAACGGCAACGGTCTGCTTCCTGTTCATGCTGGCGACTCCTTGGTCGGTCGATACCTGACATTGGGCTGCCGGTCGCGCCGTCGAGTTCGCCTCGTCGATCCCGGCAAGCGGCGCCATCCGTCGGGAGGTGGAGGGAACCGCCGTTCGCGGCGGGCGTTCCTAGTTGTATCCCTTCCCCCTTTGAACACGAGGTACCGACCATGGGTTCGCTGTTGAGCGGTCTGGCCAGCCTGATCATCCTGGCCCTGGATATCTGGGCGATCATCCACGTGATGCGCAGTGGGGCCGAGCCCGGGCCGAAGATTCTCTGGGTGCTGCTGATCCTCTGCCTGCCGGTGCTGGGGCTGATCATCTGGGCCATCGCCGGGCCGCGGTCCGGCGCCATGCGCGTCTGAGCCAGCGCCCCGGTTATCGGGCGTGGCGCGGGTTCCACCTCGCACGCCGCGCCGCGTAGAATGCGCGCCTTTCTCGACGACGCCGCCGCGCGTTGCCGCCCGCTTTCGCTTGAGAGGCTGCCATGAGCGACTATCAGGAAACCCTTTACGACGGCTACGGCCAGCGCTTCCGCATGGACACGCTGCTCCACGAGGTGCGCACCGAGCACCAGCACTTGGTGATCTTTGAGAATGCCCGCATGGGCCGGGTGATGGCCCTGGACGGTGTGATCCAGACCACCGAGGCCGACGAATTCATCTACCACGAGATGCTCACCCACGTGCCGCTGCTGGCCCATGGCGCCGCGCGCCGGGTGCTGATCATCGGCGGCGGCGACGGCGGCATGTTGCGGGAAGTGTGCAAGCACCCGGGCGTCGAGCAGATCACCATGGTGGAGATCGACGGCACGGTGGTGGACCTGTGCAAGACCTACCTGCCCAAGCACTCCAGCGGCGCCTTCGACGACCCGCGGCTGAACCTGGTGATCGACGATGGCATGCGCTTCGTCGCCACCACCGATCAGCGCTTCGATGTGATCATCTCCGACTCCACCGACCCCATCGGCCCGGGCGAGGTGCTGTTCTCCGAGAACTTCTACCAGGCCTGCCGCCGCTGCCTCGCCGATGGCGGCATCCTGGTGACCCAGAACGGGACGCCGTTCATGCAGCTGGCCGAAGTGCAGACCACCGCCTCGCGGATGCACGGGCTGTTCGCCGACTGGCATTTCTACCAGGCCGCGGTGCCCACCTACATCGGTGGCGCCATGACCTTCGCCTGGGGCAGTACCGACATCGGCCATCGCCGCCTCGCCCTGGACACCCTGCGCCAGAGCTTCGCGAAGAGCGGCATCGCCACCCGCTACTACAACCCGGAAATCCACCAGGGGGCGTTCGCCCTGCCGCAGTACGTGCTGCAGGCCATCGGCAAGCCCGGCAACGACTGAGCCGCCGCTGCGGTGGATCGCCCCAGGGGCTTGATCAATCCACCGCCAGCCCTTAGCGTGCGCCCATCGCCGCCCTGCCGGGCGGCATCCCCTCTCACCTTCCGCCCGCGGTCCCGTCGGCCGCTGGCGTTGCGCAGGAACCCCCTCCATGCAGGACGCGATCAAGGTCTTCGTCGGCTGCGACCCCAACGACTGCGACCTCGAACAGATGATGGTGCTGGACTACAGCATCCGCAAACACACCTCGATGCCGGTGGACATCCACTGGATGCAGCTCTCCCGGGACCCCCAGAGCTTCTGGTACTCCGACCCCCAGCAGCAGCTGGGCTGGCGCACCGAGGCCTGGACCACGCCTTTCTCGGCGTTCCGCTGGGGCATCCCGGCGTTCTGCGACTACCAGGGCAAGGCGATCTATATGGACACGGACATGATCGTGCTGAGCGACCTGGCCGAGCTGTGGAACACCCCGTTCGAGCCCGGCAAGGTGGTGATGGCCAAGGGGGGCGAAGAGTCCTGGCGCTTCTGCGTGTCCATGTGGGACTGCCAGGGCGCCGAGCGCCACCTGCCGCCCATCGAGGCGCTCAAGGGCAAGCCGGAGAGCCACCAGACCCTCAAGCGCTACTACAAGGAAAACACCGCGGTCATCCAGCCGTTCGATACCCAGTACAACAACATCGATGGCGAGGACGCGTCGGTGGAGCAGATCAAGATCCTTCACTATTCCGACATGGGCACCCAGTTCTCCCACCGGATTTCCTTCCCTCGCCTCGCCCGGGAAGGCAAGAAGCACTGGTTCGACGGCGAGGTGATGCCCCACCCGCGGCAGGACCTGCAGGCGCTGTTCGAGCGCTACTACGAAGAAGCCCTGGCCAACGGCTATTCCCTGGAGAACTACCGCGCCCGGCCGGTGTTCGGCGAGTTTCCCAAATACTCCCAGAAGGGCTACACCGGCAACCGGGTCACCCGGCCCAAGCACTGGTGGAAGAAACTGAAGTTCTGGTGAGCGCGCGCCGCCCCATGAAAAAAGCCCGTGTCCTGCGACACGGGCTTTTTCGTTCACGCCGCCCCGGTTACAGGTTGGCGGCGTTTTCCGACAGGTACTGGGCGACGCCTTCCGGCGAGGCGGTCATGCCCTTGTCGCCTTTCTTCCAGTTGGCCGGGCAGACTTCGCCGTGCTCTTCGGTGAACTGCAGAGCATCCACCAGGCGCAGCAGCTCGTCCATGTTGCGGCCCAGGGGCAGGTCGTTGACGATCTGCGAGCGGACCACGCCCTGGGTGTCGATCAGGAACGCGCCGCGGAACGCCACGCCGCCTTCGGATTCCACGTCGTAGGCCTTGGCGATCTCGTGCTTGACGTCAGCCGCCAGGGTGTACTTGACCGGGCCGATGCCGCCTTTTTCCACCGGGGTGTTGCGCCAGGCGTTGTGGCTGAAGTGGGAGTCGATGGACACGCCGATCACTTCCACGTTGCGCGCCTGGAAGTCGGGGATGCGGCGGTCCAGGGCGATCAGTTCGGACGGGCAGACGAAGGTGAAGTCCAGCGGGTAGAAGAACACCAGGCCGTATTTGCCCTTGATGGCCGACGACAGGCTGAAGTTTTCGACGATCTCGCCGTTGCCCAGCACCGCGGCGACTTCGAAATCCGGGGCCTTCTTGCCTACGAGTACGCTCATTCCATTTCTCCTAGTGTCGATGAGGGAGACGCCGCGGCGGGCCTTGCCGTCCGTCGGCGTCCCTGGGGGCGACATGATACACCGCGTGCCTGCCGGCCGCCGCAGACGCCGTTGATTGCTGGTCCCCGTGGGCTTTTCGGGAGTCCTGGAGGGATAAAACGGGCGTGGATCGAGCTTTGACAATCATTCTCATTACTATTAGTATCCCTCGCACTGCCCACCTGCCGAGGGTTGCTGAGTATGTATGTGTGTCTTTGCCAGGGTGTCACCGACGGCCAGATCCGCGACGCGATCTACGAGGGCTGCTGCAGCTACCGTGACGTGCGCGAGACCCTCGGGGTCGGTACCCAGTGTGGCAAATGCGCCTGCGTCGCCAAGCAGGTGGTACGCGAAACCCTCAGCGACATGCAGAGCCAGGTTTCGCTGGCGTATCCGGCGAATTTCGTCGCCGCCTGATTTCCCGCTTTTCCAGAGAACCGGACCTCGAGTCCGGTTTTTTTATGTCTGAATTCAAAGCGTTAGCGCCGAGTCGCGGAACAAAAACATTCGTATTCAGATTTAAATTCGTTTATATTTCAATAACTTAGGTTTGACACGGGGTTTCCCTGCGGCCAGAATCCGCTCGAACACCCAAATTCGACCGTGGCAGGACCTCAGCATGAAAGGCGACAAGCAAGTCATCCAGCATCTCAACAAAATCCTCGGCAACGAGCTGGTCGCGATCAATCAGTACTTCCTGCACGCGCGGATGTACCAGGATTGGGGCCTGAAGAAACTCGGCGAGCACGAGTACCACGAGTCCATCGACGAGATGAAGCATGCGGACAAGCTGATCAAGCGCATCCTCTTCCTCGAAGGGCTGCCGAACCTGCAGGAGCTCGGGCGCCTGCTGATCGGCGAGAACACCAAGGAGATGCTGGAGTGCGACCTGCGCCTGGAGCACAAGGGCATCCCGGACCTGCGCGCGGCCATTGCCTATTGTGAGAGCGTCGGCGACTACGCGAGCCGCGAGCTGCTGGAAGACATCCTCGAGTCCGAGGAAGAGCACATCGACTGGCTGGAGACCCAGCTGGGCCTGATCGACAAGGTCGGCCTGCAGAACTACCTGCAGTCGCAGATGGAAGACTGACCGATACCGGTCATGAAAAAGCCCCGCATCGCGGGGCTTTTTTCGTTTCGCCGAACCGGATTCAGGCGTCGGTCTTCTGCACGGCGGACTTGATGAGGTCCTGCAGCTCACCTTTCTCGAACAGCTCGGCCATGATGTCGCTGCCACCGACCAGTTCGCCACCTACCCACAGCTGGGGGAAGGTCGGCCAGTTGGCGTACTTGGGCAGGTTGGCGCGGATTTCCGGGTTCTGCAGGATGTCGACGTAGGCGAACTTCTCGCCGCACGCCATGACCGCCTGGGCGGCACGGGCCGAGAAGCCGCACTGCGGGGCGTTCGGCGAGCCTTTCATGTAGAGCAGCACGGTGTTGTTGGCGATCTGCTCTTTGATGGTTTCGATGATATCCATGGGTATACCTCGGCTGGACTGACCCGACTCGGCGTCGGCACGGTGGCCGGCATTGTAACGGAAAGCCGAGTGCCGCGCTCGGTCACTGGGGCGTGCGCCGGCCGCCCTCAGGCGGCCTCCACTTTCACCGGCACCCCGTTCAGCGCGGCGTTCCCGGATAGGCCGTCGAGCCGGCGCTCGTCGGTGAGGTCATTGGCGCTGGCCCCCGGCTGGCGACTGGCCACCTGCAGGCGAACGCCGGCTCGCCCATGGCCCCAGCCGTGGGGCAGGCTGACCACGCCCGGCATCATGTCCTCGCTGGCGGCCACCTCGATCTCCAGGCTGCCGACCCGCGACCGCACCCGTACCCGCTGACCGTCCTGCAGCCCGCGCCGGGCAAGGTCCGCCGGGTGCATCAGCAACTGGTGGCGGGGCTTGCCCTTCACCAGCCGGTGATAGTTGTGCATCCAGGAATTGTTGCTGCGCACGTGGCGCCGGCCGATCAGCAGTAAGGCGCCGTCGGGCAGGGCGGGCGTTTCGGCGAACCGCGCCAGGTCGGCCAGCAGCAGGGGCGGCGCGGCCTGAATGCGCCGCTCCGGGGTCTTCAGGCGCTCCGCCAGGTTCGGCGCCAACGGCCCCAGGTCGAGACCGTGGGGATGGGCGCGCAGGACCTCCACGCTGAGCCCCAGGGCGTGGCGGTCACCATAGGGGCCGGCACGCAGGCCCATGTCGATCAGCACGTGGGGCGGCACCGTGGGTTTCAGCGGGACGCCGGTGCGGGCGGCGAACGCCTCGGCGAGGCCGACGAAGATTTCCCAGTCGTGAAGCGCGCACTCCGGCCGGGCGAGGACCGGCTCGTTGAAGCGGGTGACGTTGCGCACCGCGAACAGGTTGAACGTGGTGTCGTAGTGATCGTGTTCCAGGGGCGCGGTGGGCGGCAGGATCAGGTCGGCAGAGCGGGTGGTCTCGTTGATGTAGAAGTCCACCGCCAACTGGAACGACAGGCCCTTCAGCGCGTGCTCCAGTTGGCGCCCGTTGGGCGTGGAGAGCACCGGATTGCCGGCCACGGTGATCAGGGCATGGACCTGGCCGTCGCCCTCGACCCGCATCTCCTCCGCCAGGGCCGCCACCGGCAGCTCGCCGCCGTATTCCGGAAGCCCCGAGACGCGGCTGCGCCAGCGGTCGAAGTGACCGCCCCCGGTGCTGCCCACCAGGTCCACCGCCGGCTGGGTGCAGAGGGTGCCGCCGGGCCGGTCCAGGTTGCCGGTAACCAGGTTGATCAGCTGGATCAGCCACTGGCAGAGGCTGCCGAAGGCCTGGGTGGAAACGCCCATGCGTCCATAGCACACCGCCCGCGGTGCGGCAGCGAAGTCCCGGGCCAGCTGGCGGATCGTCTCGGCCTCGACCCCGCAGCGCGGCGCCATGGCGTCGGCGGGGAAGGGCGCGACGGCGTCGCGCACCGCATCCAGGCCGTCTACCGGCAACGGGCCCGGGCGCACCAGGCCTTCCGCGAACAGGGTGGCGAGCACGCCCAGCAGCAGGGCCGCGTCTTCCCCGGGGCGGACGAACAGGTGCTGGTCGGCCACCTGGGCGGTCTCGCTGCGCCGCGGGTCCACCACTACCAGGCGCCCGCCCCGGGCCTGCAGCGCCTTCAGGCGCTTCGCCACGTCCGGCACCGTCATCAGGCTGCCATTGGACGCCAGCGGATTGCCGCCGAGGATCAGCATGAAATCGGTGTGATCGATGTCCGGGATGGGGATCAGCAGGCCATGGCCGTACATCTGCTGGCTGACCAGGTGGTGGGGCAACTGGTCCACGGAGGTGGCGGAGTAGCGGTTGCGGGTCTTCAGCAGGCCGAGGAAATAGTTGGCGTGGGTCATCAGCCCGTAGTTGTGCACGCTGGGGTTGCCCTGGTAGATCGCCACGGTGTCGCGCCCGTGACGCGCCTGGAGGTCCGCCAGGCGCTCGGCCGCCAGGGCGAAGGCATCGTCCCAGCCGATGGCTTCCCAGTGGTCGCCGATGCGCCGCATGGGCTGGCGCAGCCGGTCGGGGTCGTCCTGGATGTCCTGCAGGGCCACCGCCTTCGGGCAGATATGGCCACGGCTGAAGCCGTCCAGGGGATCGCCCTTGATGGACAGGATGCGGGTGCTGCCGTCGGGCTCGGTGGCGGTTTCGATGGCCAGGCCGCAAAGGGCCTCGCAAAGGTGACAGGCACGGTAGTGTGAGGTGGTGGCGGACTGGGTCATGGCCTCGTCTCTCCGGTTGTGTCGGGGGACTATGGCCCTGGCACCGGGCTCCCGCCAGCAAGGTTCGTCCCGTGAATCGCCCGGCATCAGCGGCGCGACCCGGGCCAACGGAAAAGTTCCCCTGTAATCAAACCTTTATGGAACGGCAACGGCGCTGACACAGACCCTCGCCAAGATTCCCCCAGCACCAGCGAGCCCCCGGCTCGCGTGCCTTTCTGCCAAGACTAAGGGGAATCCTTCGATGCGTCGTAAGCACAGTTTCCGTGGGGTGAAGGTCGGCTTCGCCGGCAGCGCGCTGGCCCTGGCCATTTCCGCCCAGGCGTTCGCCGGCACCGTCACCACCGATGGCGCTGATATCGTGGTCAAGACCAAGGGCGGTCTGGAAGTGGCCACCACCGACAAGCAGTTCGGGTTCAAGATCGGCGGCCGCCTGCAGGCGGACTACAGCCGCTTCGATGGCATCTACACCCGCAACGGCGACACCGCCGATGCCGCCTACTTCCGCCGCGCCTTCCTGGAGATCTCCGGGGTGGCCTTCACCGACTGGGCGTACATCATCAACTACGACCTGTCCCACAACTCCGGCAGCTCCGACGACGGCTACTTCGACGAAGCGTCCATCAGCTACAACGGCTTCGCGCCGCTGTCCATCAAGGTGGGCCGCTTCGACCCGGACTTCGGCCTGGAGAAGGCCACCAGCTCCAAGTGGGTGACCGCCCTGGAGCGCAACGCCGCCTACGACCTGATCGACTGGGCCAACTCCCACCAGAACGGCATGGGCATCCAGGCCCTGGCCCTGCTGGGTGACTCGGGCTACGTCTCCACCAGCCTGAGCAGCAAGGACAACAACGACGACGACGGCGACAGCATCAAGCAGTTCAACGCCCGCGGCGTGTTCGCCCCGATGCACGAGGCCGGCAACGTCCTGCACGTCGGCGCCAGCTTCGCCCGTCGCGACGTGTCCGATGCCAGCTTCGACGCCCGCTTCCGCTCCCGCCTGGGCATTCGCGGCGTGGAGACCCTGGGCGGCAACGATGCCGGCAGCAACGGCAACCGCCCGGTGTTCGGTGGCGCCAACAACTCGCCGTCCGGCTCCTACGACGACGACACCGCCTGGGGCCTGGAAGGCGCCTGGGCCATGGGCCCGCTGTCGGTGCAGGGCGAGTACATCAAGCGCAAGCTCAAGTCGGACAGCGACGCCTACCACGACATCAAGGGCGACGGTTACTACGCTCAGGTGGCCTACACCCTGACCGGCGAGGCCCGTGGCTACAAGGTCGGCCGCTTCGACGCGATCAAGCCGGAGAACAAGCAGATCGGCGCCTGGGAGCTGTTCTACCGCTTCGACAGCCTGTCGGTGGACGACAAGAACATCGTGGCCGCCAGCGCCACCCGCGACGTCGGCGACGGCGAAGCCAAGGTGCACAACCTGGGCGTGAACTGGTACGCCACCGAGGCGGTGAAGCTCAGCGCCAGCTACGTCAAGGCGAAGACCGACAAGGTCTTCAACGCGGTGAACAGTGTGCGGACCGGCGACGACGACGGAGATGGCTTCATCGTCCGCGCCCAGTACGTCTTCTAACAAAGCAGAGCGCCTGTAGTCGTTTGCCCCGCCTCGCGCGGGGCTTTTTCATGGGCAGCCTTTTCTGGGGGAGGGCGCCTGCCGGGCAGACCAACCTGGCGCAGCCCTTCGGGCTTGGCGACCCAGGCGTGCGCCATATTCGCCTGCCGGCTGCAACCGGCGAACCGCTCCTCGGCAACGCTTCCCTTCGGCCCGCCCCCGCGCCAGACTGCTCGCCATGCCGATCCAGACCCTGCAACGCCTGTCCGACCTCGACCCCCGCGAATGGGACGGCCTGTTGCCGTCGCCCCAGCAGCCCTTCCTGCGCCACGCCTTCCTGTCCGCCCTGGAGGACAGCGGCAGCGTCTGCGCCGCCCAGGGCTGGCGCCCGGCTCACCGGCTGCTGCGGGGCGCGGATGGCCGCCTGCGGGCCGCCGCGCCGGCCTACCTGAAGCAGCATTCCTACGGCGAGTACGTGTTCGACTGGGCCTGGGCCGATGCCTGCCAGCGGGCGGGCATCGCCTACTACCCGAAGCTGCTGGCGGCGGTGCCGTTCTCCCCGGTGAGCGGGCCGCGCCTGCTGGGGGAGACCGCTGCGGTGGACGAGCTGCTGGCGGGCTGGGCCGAGTCCCTGGACGAGGCGGGCGTATCGGGGCTCCACGTCAACTTCACCGACCCGGCGGCGGACGCTCGGCTGGCGTCGCGGAATGGCTGGCTGGAGCGGCTGGGCTGCCAGTTCCACTGGCACAACCGCGGCTACCGGGATTTCCAGGATTTCCTCGACACCCTGAGTTCGCGCAAGCGCAAGCAGATGCGCAAGGAGCGCGACCAGGTGGCGGGGCAGGGGATGGCCTTCGACTGGCGCGAGGGTCGCGAACTGAGCGAGGCGGAGTGGGACTTCGTCCACGCCTGCTACGCCAACACCTATTTCGTGCGGGGCCGCGAGCCGTACCTCACCCGGGCATTCTTCAGCTTGCTGGCGGAGCGCATGCCCGAGGCGATCCGGGTGGTGTTCGCCCGCCAGGGCGCCCTGCCGGTGGCGATGGCGTTTTCCCTGGTGGGTGACGGCAGCCTCTATGGCCGCTACTGGGGGTGCCTGGCGGAATACGACCGCCTGCATTTCGAGACCTGCTTCTACCAGGGCATCGACTACGCCATCGCCCAGGGCCTGACGCGCTTCGACGCCGGCGCCCAGGGCGAACACAAGCTGATCCGCGGCTTCGAGCCGGTGCTGACCCGCTCTTGGCATTACCTGGCGCACCCGGGACTGCGTGCGGCGGTGGCCGAATTCCTCGCCCAGGAGCGCGAAGGCGTGCGGCATTACGCCGAGCAGGCGCGGGAGGCCCTGCCGTACCGCCGGGACGGCTGAGCCGGCGTCAGTCGACGCCGACGAAGCCGCCGGTCTGGTGCTGCCAGAGCCGGGCGTACAGGCCGCCCCGGGCGATCAGCTCGGCGTGGGTGCCCGTTTCCACCACCTGGCCGTGCTCCAGCACCACCAGGCGGTCCATGCGGGCGATGGTGGACAGCCGGTGGGCGATGGCGATTACCGTCTTGCCGTGCATCAGCGTCTCCAGGCTTTCCTGGATCGCCGCCTCCACTTCCGAGTCCAGGGCGGAGGTGGCTTCGTCCAGCACCAGGATCGGCGCGTTCTTCAGCAGCACCCGGGCGATGGCGATGCGCTGGCGCTGGCCGCCGGACAGCTTGACCCCGCGCTCCCCCACCTGGGCATCCAGGCCACGGCCGCCCACGTGGTCGTGGAGCGCCGGGATGAAGCCGTCGGCCCGGGCCTGGGCGGCGGCGGCCAGCAGGTCCTCATCGCTGGCGTCCGGCTTGCCGTAGCGCAGGTTGTCGCGGATCGAGCGGTGCAGCAGCGAGGTGTCCTGGGTGACCACGCCGATCTGCGCGCGCAGACTGTCCTGGGTCACCGCGGCGATGTCCTGGCCATCGATGAGGATGCGCCCGCCCTCCAGGTCGTAAAGGCGCAGCAGCAGGTTGACCAGGGTGGACTTGCCGGCGCCGGAGGGGCCGACCAGGCCGATCTTCTCGCCCGGGCGGACCTCGAAGCTCAGGTTCTCGATGACCCCGCCCGGTTTACCGTAGTGGAAGCGAACCTGCTCGAAGCGCACCTCGCCACGGCTCACCTCGAGCGGCACCGCGTCGTCCCGGTCGGCGACCCGCCGCGGCTGGACGATGGTGCGCATGCCGTCCTGCACGCTGCCGACGTTCTCGAAGATGCCGTTGACCACCCACATGATCCATTCGGACATGTTGTTGATGCGGATCACCAGGCCCAGGGACAGGGCGATGGCGCCGGTGCTGATCAGCGACTGGCTCCACAGCCACATGGCCAGCCCGCCGGTGCCGACGATCATCAGGCCATTCAGGCAGGTGATGACGAAGTCCATGGTGGTGATGGTGCGGGTCTGGGCGCGCACCGTGTCGATCATCTCGCCCATGGCCTCGGCGGCGTAACGCTCCTCGTCGCGGGTGTGGGCGAACAGCTTCAGGGTCATCACGTTGGTGTAGCCGTCCACCACCCGGCCCATCAGCTTGGAGCGGGACGAGGAGGCGGTGGCCGAGCGGTCCTTGATGCGCGGGACGAAGTAGCGAAGGGTGGCAATGTAGCAGACGATCCAGGCCGCCAGGGGCAGGGTCAGGCGGATGTCGGCCTCGGCGAACAGGTACAGCGCGCTGCCGGCGTAGATCACCACGTGCCACAGGGCGTCCACCACCTGGATCGCCGAGTCCCGCAAGGCCTGGCCGGTCTGCATGATGCGCTGGGCCACCCTGCCGGCGAAGTCGTTCTGGAAGAAGCCCAGGCTTTGCTTGAGCACGTAGCGGTGGTTCTGCCAGCGGATCAGGTTGGTCAGGCCGGGGTTCAGGGTCTGGTTCGCCAGCAGGTTGTGCAGGCCGAAGAGCAGTGGCCGCACCACCAGGGCGACCGCGGCCATCCCCAGCATTTCCCGGCCGTGCTCGGCGAAGAACTGCGCGCTAGGCGTGGTCTGGGCCAGGTCGATCAGGCGGCCGATGAAGTCGAACAGCGCCACTTCCACCAGCGCGGCGAAGAAGCCCACCACCATCAGCCCGCCCAGCAGCGGCCACACCTGGCGCAGGTAGTGGAGGTAGAAACGCGTTACGCCGGCGGGAGGCTCGGCATCGGGCGCGGGTTTGAAGACGTCGATGAGGTTTTCGAAGAAGCGGAAAAGCATGGGAAATCCTGTCCGGCCGTACCGCCGGCGGGGGCGGCACGGGGTTGCGAAAAGCCCGGCGGAGAGGATCGGTCGCGCAGGTGAAGCCTGCGCGGGCGGGACGATCGACCCGAGGGGCGTCAGAGGCGTTTGGCGGAAACCACGGTGACCGGCTGCAGCGGCACGTTCTGGTTCATGCCGCGGTTGCTGGTGGGCACGCCGGCGATCTGGTCCACCACGTCCATGCCGCGCACCACCTTGCCGAACACCGCGTAGCCGAAGTCGCGGGCGCCGTGGTCGAGGAAGGCATTGTCCTTGTGGTTGATGAAGAACTGGCTGGTGGCCGAATCCTTCGCCTGGGTGCGTGCCATGGCCAGGGTGCCGCGCACGTTGTGCAGGCCGTTGTCGGCCTCGTTCTTGATCGACGCCTGGGTGGGTTTTTCCTGCATGTCGGCGGTGAAGCCGCCGCCCTGGATCATGAAGCCGGGGATCACCCGGTGGAACACGGTGCCGTTGTAGAAGCCCGAATCCACGTAGGCGAGGAAGTTCTTCACGCTGACCGGGGCCTTGTCGTCGTCCAGCTCGATCTCGATCTCCCCCTTGCTGGTGGTCAACAGCACGTGGGGCTTGCCGGCGGCCATCAGGTTGGCGGTGAACAGCAGGGTGCAGGCGGCGATGAACAGTCGCTTGAGCATGGTCGTTCCTTATCAGGGGAGGTGGGAGCGCTGCCCGCGGGCGCACAACGCAAGGCGTGGCTCGTCGGGCGAGGGCACGTAGGGTGCCGCGAAACCGCCGCCGCGGCCAGCCTGGGCGGCGCCGACTGCGTCACATCGCCGGGCCAGGGTAGGACCCGGGGACCTCCGTCGGCGTTCCCTGGCGCCGGTATCAGCAAGGCACGGTAGGGGCCTCGGCGGTATCCAGCGGCTCGGCGTCGTAGCGGCGGATCAGCTCCACCAGGATCTGTGAGGCCGGCCCCAGGGCCCGGTCGCGGTTGGCGTAGAGGTAGAACGTGGGGTGCCGCCGCCCGCCATGCTCTAGGGGCAGCGGCTTGAGAATACCGTCGCGCAGCTCGCGCTCGATCAGATGCCGCGGCAGCCAGGCGAAGCCCAGGCCGCTGCCGACGAAGGTGGCGGCGGTGGGCAGGCTGCCCACCGTCCAGCGCTGCTCGGCGCCCAGCCAGCCCACGTCCCGGGGCTGGGTGCGGCCGGAGTCGCGGATCACCACCTGCAGCTGGCTTTCCAGGTCCTGCACGCTGAGCACCCGCTGGAGGCGATGCAGGGGATGGTCCGGGTGGGCCACGGCGATGAATTCCACGGTGCTCAGCTCGGCGCCCAGGTAGCCGGGCAGGCTCATGCTGCTGATGGCCAGGTCCGCGGTGCCCTCCAGCAGCACCTCGTCCACCCCGGAGAGCACTTCTTCGCGCAGGCGCACCCGGCACCCGCGGCTCTGGGGCATGAACGCGGACAGCGCACGCACCAGCCGGGCGTTGGGGTAGGCGGCGTCCACCACCAGTCGCACCTCGGCTTCCCAGCCCTGCTCCATGTGGTGGGCCAGCTCTTCCAGCTGGCTGGCCTGTTTGACCAGTTGCCGCGAACGCCGCAGCAGCACTTCGCCGGCTTCGGTGAGCACCGCCTTGCGGCCGTCGATGCGCAGCAGCGGCACGCCCAGCTGCTCCTGCATCCGTGCCACGGTGTAGCTGACCGAGGATTGCGAGCGGTGGGTAGCTTCCGCCGCCTGGGCGAAGCCGCCGTGGTCGACCACTGCCTGCAGGGTGCGCCATTGCTCCAGGGTGACACGGGGTGCCTTCATCCGAACCTCTTCTTATCGTATGGATGGCCGTGGCCGGGCGTTGCGTTCGCGGCGGTTTCCGCGGAATCTGGCCCTCGTTCCGTCCGGCCGAGATCGTCCTCGATGAAAAACCTGCTCTGCGCCTTCGCCGCACTCGTTCCGCTGACCGCCTGGGCCTACCCGATCGACCTCGATCGGCAGCTCAACGGTACCGAAGTGACCTATGTCACCGATGACCTGGACCCGAGCATGGGCTCCATCACCCTGCGCAACGACGGGCAGAGCCCGGTCGCCTGCAGCGTGATCTTCGCCAATGGGCCGGAGGCGCCGAAGCGACGCCGCGCCTCCCTGGCGCCCGGCGAGACCGCCAACCTGGTGGTCCACTTCAACCGCACCATCATCAAGCTGCGCATCGAGTTGGAATGCACGCCCTGATGAGCTGCACAGACTAGGGAGCGTACCCCGACAAATCAATGCGTTAGCCGGCATCGGCAGAAGCGGGCGGTGGCCCGTGGGGCAGGGTGCGCAGTGCGGACGTCGAAACGACTGAACGATGACGCCGCGCCAGGGCCGAAATTCAAGTATCCCCTGCCCATGGAGTCATCGCGATGAAACGTACCCTGACGGCCCTGTTGATCTCCGGCCTGCTGGCCGCTCCCGCCTTCGCCGACAGCACCGGCCCCACCAATCCCGTTCCGCCCAGTGACCCGGCAGCGCCCACATCGCCTATCGGCGTGAACGGCCAGGGCACCAGCCCCGACAACGTCGGCAACAAGCCGGCCACCGAAGTCGGCCGCGGTACCGGTCGCTCCACCGGCACGGCCACGGGCGACGGCACCACCGGTGAAGCCACTGGCACTGGCAAGGCAACCCAGGAAGATACCGGCAAGAGCGGCACCACCAAGGGTCAGTGATCTGGCGATCATCACGCGACCGATAAATCGAAGGCCCGGTGCACGCCGGGCCTTTTTATATCTAGAGGAATGGAGCGAAGAAAATCTGACGGAGGATCAGGACGGTTCGGCGTCCTGGTTCATGCGTTCCAGCTCTTCCTGAAAAACCCGGTCCATGGGCGTCTCACGCTTGCGCCAGGGTTTTCGTTCAGGGCGCCGTTGTGCGGCATAGGTGACGATTTCATTGCCACGCTTGGTGAAAGTTTCCGCCTGAAGAGCGAGTTGTTCTCTGAGTTCATCTTTGGACATATATACGACTCCTGTCTTTATAGGGCTCTGAGCTCCTGGAAAGTGTGGGGCTGTGAATCCGCTTTAAATAATGACGTTGCGCTTTTTAGCGCAGTTCAAACGAGATGGATGTACAGGGCGACGAAAGGTATTGGCACGATTAGGCATCTTGCAAAATGCCTTGCGATTGAATTGCCATCGTGCAGCTTGCATGTAGCAGAATGAGATTGGTTTGATTAAGCGGCTGATATATAAGGAAATTAACGAAGAGTGGCGAATGGCACGGTCCCTGCTCTTATGACCGCGGTTGTTCCATCCCCCCCTTCATAGGAGCGCTTCAAATGTCCGTATGCCTGAAGACTATCGCTGCTGCTTTTCCCGATCATGCGGTCACCGCGCAACAGCGTGCCGATGGTGGGCAAGTAATCGTTCTCGAGAAGGACGGCGTACAGGTCAAGCGCAGCATTCCCTCTCCGCAACTGAGCGCTCCGGTTCGTACCGAGTGGGTGATCAGCGCAATTCGTCGTGACCTGGAAGCAGGCGCTGCGGTATCTCCGCTAGTAGCCCAGCGCGCCAAGCGCGCGGCGGCGGGTTCCGCTCAACTGTCCTGATCGAGTGAGTGGGCTGTTCAGCTCCCCTGTCGAGCTGAACAGTGAGGGCCGTTAAGTCGCCCAAAGAATGAAATGGCGTCAATAAGTGGGCCGAGGGAGCCTCGGTCGGCTAGTCGGGAAGACGCAATAAGCGATCCAACGGCATATAGCCCCTGAATGTCCCCTACTCGGCCCGCCTTTCGGCGGGCTTTTTTTTGCGGGTCAGTTGGGGACTTCTTTCTCGCCCGGGTCTTTGCCTTCCGGGTCATGGTGTTCGATCACCGCATTGACCTCGGCTCCCAGGAGCAATACGGCGGCGGAGATGTAGAAGTACAGCAGGAGCACGATGATCGCGCCGATGCTGCCGTACATGGCGTTGTAGTCGGCGAAGTTGCTCACGTAGTAGCCGAAGCCGAGGGAGGCGCAGATCCAGATCACCACCGCCAGGATCGAGCCGGGGGTGATGAAGCGGAATTCCTGCTCCACGTCCGGCGCGACGTAATACAGGGTCGCCACCGCAATCATCATCAGGACGACTGCCACGGGCCAGCGCAGCCAGGCCCACAGGGAGACGATGAAGTCTTCCAGGCCCACTTGGCTGGCAAGCCAGCCCATGACCTGGGGACCGGTGATCATCAGGCCCGCTGCGCAGAGCAGCAGCACCGCGATGGCGATGGTGTAGACGATGGACAGGGTGAAGCGCTTCACGGTGGAGCGCTGTTCCTGCACGTCATAGGCGTAGTTGAGGGCATTCATGATGGAGCGAATGCCGGACGAGGCGGACCACAGCGCCAGCAGGATACCCATCGAGAGGAAGCTGCTGTCCTGGGACTGCATCTGGTCGATGATCGGGTTCACCAACTCGATGGCCTGGCCCGGCAGCACCAGAGCCGCCTGTTCCCTCAACCAGGCGAAGAATTCCGGCAAATGCAGTGCGCTGACCATGGCCAGCAGGAACAACAGAAAGGGAAACAGCGAAAAGAGTGCCTGGTAGGCGAGGCCGGCGGCAAACGTCGGCATATCGTCTTCGATGAACTCGTTGATGGTGCGCTTGACCAGGGTCATCGCACTTATACCCTTCAGATCGAACATGCGAGAGGCTCCTTTACCCTTCTAATCGGGGATGCTTACGCCTGTTATGACCCGCTCCGCTGCGGAACGCTCAGGAGAATTCCGTTTTCCACCAAGGGCTGGATTTCTGTATGCATATACAGTATCGTCGGTTTTCCCCTCGACGCGGCCATTCCATGCCGTGTCCTTAGCGCAGCCATTCAGGCTGCTTTTTTTTGCGTCGAATTTTTTTTCAAGGCCATGCAAAACGCCTGCTGCTCCAGACGCTTCATTGCAAAACGCAAGCGTCATGTGAATTTCACATTTTTTTTGTATTTTAAAATCAGTTACTTACCTAAAGGTGACGAATGGCATGGTTACTGCTCAGAAGAGCAGGCGCAAACCCGTTCTCGAAGGGTGACGCTTCTTGAATCACTGCCGGAGTTCAACGAATGAACGAAACCTTCGCTGCCTATTCCGCCTCGTCGGAAGACCCTTCCAGCCGCTCTGCCGTTTCTTGGGGCGCCATCTTCGCCGGTGCCGCTGCTGCTGCGGCACTGTCGTTGATCCTGATCCTGCTGGGTGCAGGCCTCGGTTTTTCCGCTGTCTCGCCTTGGGCCAATGATGGCGTGGGCGCCGACAAGATCGGTATCGGGGGCATCGTCTGGATCGCCCTGACCCAGATCGTTGCGTCCGGGCTCGGCGGCTATGTTGCCGGTCGCCTGCGGGTGAAATGGGTGTCGCTGCACCATGACGAGGTCTACTTCCGCGACACCGCCCATGGCTTCCTGGCCTGGGCCGTGGCCACCCTGGTCACCGCGACCCTGGTGCTGTCGGCTACCGGTAGCCTGATCGGCGGCGCAGTGAAGGCCGGTACCACCGTCGCTGCCGGCGCAGCCACTGCAGTGGGTGCTACTGCGGCCAGCGCGGCCGATGGCAGCGACCAGACCTTCGGCTATTACGTGGACACCTTGTTCCGCACCGATCGCCCAGCAGCGGTGAGCGACGATGCCGTCCGTAGCGAAGTGGCGCGCATCTTCGGCAAGACCCTGGCCAATGCCAAGGACACTGGCGACCTGCAACTGAGCGCCGAGGACCGCAACTACCTGGCCCAGGTCGTAGCCCAGCGCTCCAACCTGACCGTGCCGGAAGCCGAACAGCGTGTCGATGCCGTGTTTGCCCAGGCTCGTCAGGCCGTACAGGAAGCCAAGGCCGCCGCGTTGAAGGCTGCCGATGACGCCCGCAAGGTCGCAGCTTGGACCTCTCTGTGGATGTTCATCGCCCTGCTGTGTGGCGCGTTCGTGGGCAGCCTGGGGGCTACCTTCGGTGGTCGTCAGCGTGAAGCGGTGGTCTACCTGACCGCTCGCGATGGCACCTACGCGACGACCGTCGACCGTCGCTGATACCAGGCAGTAGAGGTTGAAAACGGCAACCCTCGGGTTGCCGTTTTTATTTGCAAGGCTCTTGCAGTTTGCAATGTGACCGACGGTCATTCGTGCGTTTTGCAAGGTGTGCTGTTCAGGTCTAAACCCTAAGTACCTGTCGCGCATGGAATTGGATTTTCGTCCGCGATGGCCTGATGTTTGCTCCCTAGGATTGACCTACTCAGGAGTGTTCTCCATGGAACTCGCTCAACACGCCTTCACCACGGCTTTCCCCGACTTTTCCGTCACCCTGTCCGCCAATCCAGACCATAGCCTCGTGCTGGTGCTGCGCGGTGATACCGCCACCAGCGTCGTCCGGCGCACTATCCCGGCGAGTGAGTCGCGCTCCCACGGGTATCTGGAAAAGTGGATCAGCGCCATCCGCCGCGACCTCGCCCAGAGCGAAGCCGCCTCCGGCACCTTGGGTTATGACCCGCTGCTGGCCGTGCTCCCGCGCTACGCGCGACACTGATCCGGAGCGGCTGAGAATGGAGGTCAGGATCAAGAAGGGCCCTAGTGCCACTTGGCGGGTCTACCTCAACGACTGCTTCATCGAGTGCGACAGTCGCCAGACGGCCGTCGAACTCTATGAGAAAGCCGTCATCGGCTCCCTGGCGCCTCGGGGTGGCAGCCCCCATCCCCTGACGGCGGGTTCGGCCTTCAAGCCGCGCCGCGAGCGCACCTCCTGATCTGACGGGCGTTCTTCAGGCCGCTTCCCCATACGGCGGCCTTTTTCCATGACAATGACCATGGTCGACATTTATCGGACCCATACGAAAGTCCGAGCTGAGCAGATTGCATTCAGCCGCTATGCTTACCGCACTCCCCAGCAGAGCGGTCAGCATGGAAAGTAGTCCCATGATCCCCGAGAACGAGCAGCGGCGTCTGGTACGCGTCAAGGAGCTTTATCAGCTCGAACGCGACGGGGACGAGGAATTCGATTGCATCGCCGCGCTTGCAGCCCGCCTGTTCAAAGCGTCCATCGCGCTGATCTCCATCGTCGACGAAAAGCGCCAGTGGTTCTGCGCCCGGGTGGGCATCACCACCCATGAAACCCCTCGCCACCATTCCTTCTGTGCTCACGCCATCCTCGGCGACGAGCTGTTCGAGGTCTGTGACGCCCGCCTCGACGCGCGCTTCCACAAAAACCCCTTGGTGCTGGGCGAGCCCCAGATCCGCTATTACGCCGGCATTCCCCTGTGGACCGATGACGGCCTGGCCCTGGGTAGCCTGTGCATTATCGACGACCAGCCAAGGCCGCCCATGGAGCCCGAAGAGCGCGCTCTACTGCAGACCCTGGCCCAGTTGGCCATGAAGCGGATCAACAGCCTGCGGGCCATCAACTACATCGATTCACCCACCGGTCTGCTCAATCGCCTGCGTCTGCAGGAGGACGTCCAGCGCCTGCTGGACACTGGCGAGCAGCCCATGTGGCTGGTGGCTGCCGATGTGGTCTCGCCGGTCTTCCTCAACGAGATCGTCAAGGCATTGGGCTACGTGTTCAGTACCGAGCTGATGCTGCGTATCAAGGAGCGCCTGCAACTGCTGATGCCCCCGGCCACTCCGTTGTACAAGCTCAGCCCCACTCGGTTTGCCTTCATTCTGCGCGGCGATGATGCCGAGAGCCGCCGGGCCACGGCGCTGTTCAGCACCATCCTGGAGGCGTTTCGCGAAGAAGTGGTGTGCGACAACATCCCCATCCGTACCCAGCTGGGGCTTGGCGTGCTGCGCATGCGGCCCCAGGGGGAGGGCCGGGCCGACTGGCTACGTTGCCTGATCAGCACCGCCGACCACGCCCGGGCCACCGGTACCGGCTGGCGGTTCTACAGCGAGCAGCGCGATCGGGCCCAGCTGCGCGCGTTCGGCCTGCTCAACGCCCTGCCCACCGCCCTCAAGTCCGAAGACCAGCTCAGTCTGCACTACCAGCCGAAGCTGGACCTGCGCAGCGGCGAATGCACTTCGGTGGAGGCGCTGCTGCGCTGGACCCACCCCACCCTGGGCGAGGTCTCGCCCATGGAGTTCATTCCCCTGGCGGAAAAGACTGCCCTGATCCGCCCCATCAGCCTGTGGGTGATGAACCAGGGGCTGCGGCAGATCGCCGAGTGGCGGCGCCAGGGCTGGCGGTTCGGCCTGGCGTTGAACATCTCGGCCCTGGACCTGGAGGACGAAGCCTTCGTCGACCACCTGTTTCCGCTGCTGGACCACTACAGTGTGGAGCCCGAGCAACTGGAACTGGAACTGACCGAAAGCACGCTGATGAAACGCCCGGAGATGGTCAAGACGCAGCTGGAACGCCTGGTGGCGCGGGGCATTCATCTGGCTATCGATGACTTCGGCGCCGGCTACAGCAACTGGGCGTACCTGCGGGAGATCGCCGCCCGCTCGCTGAAGCTGGACCAGTCCTTCGCCCGAAGCCTGGACTCCAGCGAACGCAGCCGGGAGATCGTGAAGACCATGATCCAGCTGGCTCGCAGCCTCGGCTATCGGGTGGTGGCCGAGGGCATCGAGAACGAGAGCACCTATCGCCTGCTGCGGGAGTGGCAGTGCGACGAAGGGCAGGGCTACTACCTGGCATTGCCCATGCCGGCGGACGACCTGATCGCCTGGCTGGACGCGCACCAGCAGCGGAACGAGTAGGGGCGTCGAGGCGGTGGGGCACCGTGTCCTCGCTGCCGATGATGACCGTGCTTCTCCTCGATACTCGTACATCCTCATCCCGGTCCTGAGTGGCTAGAACGCTATGCCAGCGGCCTGGTGCCGACGGACGTCAGGCGGATTCTTCGCACCTTCTCCAAGCCCGCGCAGTCTCTCTTCCATGAGGGTTCGGAGGTCGAGGCATGGACAAGCGGTGCAACGAGGGTGCGGAGGCGAGTGACGGTGAACTCGCGCTGTTGTCGCAGGATGCGCTGCAGGCCATCGCTCGCGCCGAGGGCGTGCCGCTGGTGGTTACGGATCCGGCTCAGGCGGACAATCCCATCGTCTACGCCAACCAGGCATTTCTCGACCTGACGGGGTACGCCGCAGGCGATGTCCTGGGCCGCAACTGCCGCTTCATGCAGGGCCCTGAAACCGATCCGCGGGCATTGGAGCTGCTGCGGGGGGGCCTCGCCGGCAAGCAGGAAACCGTCGTCGAGTTGCTCAATTACCGCCGCGACGGCACGCCGTTCTGGAATGAACTGGTAGTGGCCCCGGTGAGCGACGGCAAGGACGGCGTGCGTTACTACATCGGCCTGTCCCGCGACGTGACGCGTCGCCGCGAGGCCGACCAGAGCCTGTACCAGGCCCAGAAGATGGACGCCCTCGGCCAACTCACCGGCGGACTGGCCCACGACCTGCACAACCTGCTGCAGGTGATGGTGGGCTACCTGGACATGATTCGCCTGCAGAACGGCCGGGAACAGCCGGACCCCCGGCGCATCCAGCGCAGCGTGGAGAACGCCTTGGGCGCGGCCGATCGTGCCAGGACCCTGACCCAGCAACTCTTGGCCTTTTCCCGGCGACAGAAGTTGGAGGCGCGCTCCACCGACCTGAACGCACTGCTGCAGGACATGCAGCCGTCGATCCAGCGCATCCTGGGCACCGACGTGGCCCTGGAAGCCCGCCTGGCCCCTGACCTGTGGTCCTGTAAAGTGGACCCGTTGCAGGCCGAATCCGCCTTGCGCAACCTGTTGTTGAACGCTTACGACGCGCTGGCAGGCGTCAGCCCGCGTGAGGTCCGTATCAGCACCGAGAACGCCTGGGTGGCGTCCGAAGACGTGGGGCTGGGGGATGATCTCCAGCCCGGTCCTTATGTCTGCGTGTCGGTCACCGATTCAGGGGCCGGCATCCCGTTCGAGCACTTGGGTCGGGTCATCGACCCGTTCTTCACCACCAAAGGCGCGGGGCCCGGTTCGGGTCTGGGCCTGTCCATGGTCTACGGGTTCGCCCGCCAGTCGGGCGGTACACTGCGAGTGTTGTCCGGACAAGGTATTGGAACCACGGTCAGCCTGTTCTTCCCGAGGGCAGAAGAGCAGCGCTCCACGGATGCGGCCATTGGCGCAGCCTGCTCTATAGAGTCTGTCGGCCAGGGCGAGCGCGTCCTGGTGGTGGAGGACCGGGCCGATGTGGCCGAACTGGCGCAGGTCATGCTGGAGGAGGCCGGCTACGCAACCCTGGTCGCCTACGATGCGGTCCAGGCGCTGAATGTGCTGGAGAAGCATCCGGTGGACCTGCTCTTTACCGACCTGAGCATGCCTGGCGAGATGAACGGGGTGACCCTGGCTCGGGAGGCGGTCAAGCGCCATCCAGGTCTGCGGGTTCTGCTCACCACCGGCTACGCCGATGCGGACTTGGCGCGTACCGACGGTGACGGTAAACGGTTCGAGACCCTGCCCAAGCCCTATGGTCACGACGATCTTTTGCGTCAGGTGCGGTGCGCACTGGAAGCAGCCTACCGGCCCTCTGCTTCTTCCGCCTGATCGGTCACCGTTCGTCCAGTGGGTCGCACCCGTCCGCGAGGATGGGGACAAAAAATACAGGCCCTTCGACACCGGAGCCGTGACATGCCGGTACAGATGCGTCGATGCAGGCTTCGACCCGATGAATGGAGAAGCGACATGACACCCAAGACACTCGCGGCATTGGCCCTAAGCGGCCTTCTCACCACCACGGCATTCGCCTCTTCGGTCTCCCCCGGCAACGGGGTAGGTGGAACCGGCACGGGGAATGGCACCGGTGCGTCCGGTAGCGGCATGGGGAGCGGCGCCGGCACGGGCAACGGCATGGGTACCGGGACAGGCACTGGGACCGGGACCGGGACCGGTACTGGGACGGGCGCGGGTACCGGCTCCATCGGCACCGATTCCGGCATGGGCACTGGTACGGGAACGGGCAGCACCGGCACCGGTACTGGTACCGGAACGGGCGGCATGAGCGCACCGCCGGCAGGCGGTACCGGTGGCATGGGGACGGGCACCGGCGGTACGGGCACCGGTACCGGGGGCTCCATGGGCAGTGGCTCCGGCTCGGGCATGGGGTCGGGTGCCGGAACCGGCACTGGTACCGGGGGTAGCACGGGTGGCAGTACCAGCGGCGGCATGGGGGGTTCCGGCGGCGGTACGGGCGGGGCTGCCGGTGGCTCGGGTGGTGCTGCGGGAGGAGCCGGTGGCGGTGCAGGTGGTGGAGCTGGCGGCGGAAGCTGATCGCTAAACAGCACAAGCCCCGCTTAGGCGGGGCTTTTCATTTGAAGGGAATTATTCAGTACCGAAAGACAATGAAGGACGATCCGGCGGCCGGGTGCCGCTGAGCAGCCTGGGTCAGTAGGTCCCACAGCGATTGCGCAGGAGTTCGGCCTGGATATCGTTCACCAAGGTATCCAGCAGGCCCCGATTTTCCAGGTGACGCTGGTAGAGCAGGCGACTGATGACCGAAGAACTAGCGGGGTCGCTGATGGTGAGCTCGATCACTTCGTCATGTACGTCCAAAGCGAACGGGGTGTCACTGGGCAAGGCAGAACGGATTTTTGCGGTAAGACGATGCATGGCGTGGCTCTTACTGTCTATGCACGTAAGAAATGACCTGAGGGCCGAGGTTTTCGTTCGAACCATCCATCGGCATATCTGCGTCATTCCACCACATGCCAGGAGGTTATCGGTGAGTGGCCAAGCCAGCCGATACGCAGAAAAGCTAGCCTGCATTTTGCACGACCCCTGAATCGTTCACCGTGCAATTTAACCGTAACATCGTGTGCTTATGTAACGCATGCCATTGTTTATTAAGGATTTTATTTAGCGTGCGATGAGGCACGCTCCGTGCACCATCAGGGGGAACCTTACCCGGCTATGGAGCGTAAAGATGTCGAGCCTGTTCGAGGTAAATTCGGTCATCGACCGTCTACCGCAACGATTCAATACCCACCAGTTCGCCCAGGCCTATCTGGATCTCTATCCCGGCCACTTCGCCGGTTTGTTGCGTAGCCAGGGTTCCCCCCGGCAAGCCGAGTTGGCTATCCGCGGCATTCACGCCCTGATGGGCAAACACCTTCAGCGCCACTGTGCCTTAACGGTACGAGCCCTGACTCGCCGGCAGCGGACGTTTCCGTTTCTCGCAGCTCCGGTGAACGATGCGTTTTCCATGTGGCAGCGCATGTAGCGCTGCGCTGACTCCGTTCAGAGGAGATTTGTCATGAAGGTCATGGTCTGCACGGTACTGGCAACATGCGCTCTGGGTACACAGCTTGCCCTGGCAGACGTAACGACCGGTTTGCCGAGCGCCGGCACTTCGGCGCCGCAAACCGAGAGTCGTCATGAACAGCAGGACAAGCAGTCCGCTCCTGTCATTCATACCCGAAACACTTCATCCACGACTAAGGACAAGACCTCTGCGGGTGAACATAAAAAGACCAGCAAGGAGAAGATTAAGAAATCCTCCGCGCAATAACGGACACGGATTTTTGTGTTGAACGCTTTATAGAAAGACTTTCTCTAAATCATGCAGGCCACCTAAACAAGGAGATACCCCATGCGTTCCATTCTGCTTTGGCTGCTCGGTGTACCGATCCCGGTCATTATTCTGCTTGCCATCTTCTGGCACTGATCCCGGAACATTAAAAAGCCCCGCTTGGCGGGGCTTTTTAATGCCTGCAGTTCGAAGAAGACTTCGAACTGCAATTGGCCATCAGTTGGCCTTTTTGTGGGCAGCGGCCAGTTTCTTGGCCATGTCCAGGTGGCTTTCCAGCTTCGGCAGGGTTTTCTTGGCGAAGGCTTTCAGCTCGGCATCGTCCGCAGTCTCGGCTTCGTCACGGAAGAGCTCGATGGTTGCCTCGTGAGCCTTGACCTGGTTATTGGCGTAGGCTTCGTCGAAGGATTCGCCGTCGCGCAGCTTGAGAATGAAGGCCTTGGCCTTGTTCATCAGCTCGGCGTCATCGGCCACTTTGAGTTTCTTCTCGCTGGCGAGGGTGGCGAGTTCCTTGTTCGCCGCGGTGTGATCGTCGATCATCATCTGGGCAAAGCTCTTCACATCGGCGGATGTGCCTTTGTCCAGCGCCAGTTTGCCGGTTTCGATTTCGGCGATGCCCTTGGCCGACGCCTCATCGACGAATTCACGCGGGCTCATCTTGTCAGCAGCATAGGCAGATGCCATCACGCCGAAGTAAGTGGCAACGGCGCCGGCAAGCAAAGTCTTCATGTTCATGGGATTTCCCTTCTTAGCGGACAATGGACTCGTAGCGACCAGCCTGTGCTGGTTCACCACGTGTGACCCTGTGCTTCGGTGATGGGTTCAGGTCAAGCAGATGGGCATAAGTCGTAGATGTGTTGGCCCATGAGAGCAATCCTGTTGAACTCTTCGCGGCGAACGTTCTTCCAACTTATCGGGGCGTCATTGAACGCCGCTCTTTATTGGTTGAATGGAGTTTTTGCCATGCTCAAGAAAACACTTGCCGCAGCTGTCGCTACCGTTTCCTGCCTGGCCGCAGGTGCCGCCCTGGCGGACCGCCCGGGTGCCGACTGGATCACCATCGAGCAGGCGATCGACAAGGCCAAGGCCGCCGGTTACACCCAGATCAACAAGATCGAGGCCGACAACGACGGCTATTGGGAAGGCGAAGGCCTCAAGAAGGACACCAAGGTCTATGAGTTCCGCATCGACGGCAAGACCGGCAACGTGCTGCGTGACAAAGAAGACTGAGGTCTTCTCGGAGTACCAAAGGCCCCGCTTGATGCGGGGTTTTTTATTGCGCGCCGTACAGGCTTATTGGTGGGCAGTGGGGGTGGAAACGCTTCGCGGTTTTCCACCCTACGGGCAGGCAAGGCGTAGGGTGGATAACGTTCCACTGTCCACCAGAACTTCGGGGCTGGTGAATCTCACATCTACAGCCACTCCTTCCAACCTCTTCAGACATTGCGACCTCGTGACGGGCCCCTTTCTTTCAGCAATGCGGTCGCTTCTTCGTGAAAAACCTCCTCACGAGATTGACTGCCTTTACGGTAAAGCGCTTCTCGCATAACCCCGGACCGTTTACGTTTCTCACGCCTACCCACTGACGCCGAACTCCCACTACCTGCCCATGAATCAAGCGCTTCTCTCATTGCTTGAATTGTTATGTTATTACATATTTAATCCGCTCGGCGACAATTCTCCCACGCCGCTTCTGCGAGCGGTTGTGCTCAGGGGAGTGCGAAGCGGTGTCGGGGCGGCATCGCTGCAGGAGAGCGTCGGTCGAGCGTGCGTTTCCTTTTCATATTTGCGCCTTGCGCATGAGGTTCACGGGGTAATCCATGAAAGCATTTCCACATTCACTGGCCTGGGCGATGGGCCTGGCGTTGTCGCCTGCGGCAATGGCGCAGGCTGCACTGGAGCTGGACACCGTCGAGGTCAGCGCCAGCGCCCTCGGGCGTTCCCCTCGCGAGATGGCCCAGCCAGCCGAGGTGTTGCAGGGTCCCGATCTGATGAAACGGCGCGGCGCGACCCTGGGGGAGACCCTGGACGGCCTGCCCGGCGTGCATGCCAGTGATTTCGGTGCAGGCGCCAGCCGGCCGATGATCCGCGGCCTGGAGGGCGCCCGGGTGAGGGTGCAGAGCGACGGCATCGAGACCCTGGATGCCTCGACCATCAGCCCCGATCATGCGGTGACGATCGAGCCGTTGCTGACCGAGCGCATCGAGGTGCTCAAGGGCCCGGCAACCTTGCTCTACGGCGGCGGTGCCATCGGTGGGGTGGTCAACGTGATCGATACGAAGATTCCGACCGCAGTGCCGGAAAAGGGCTATGCCGGCCAACTGGAGCTGCGGGGGAACAGCGTGGCTGACGAGGGCGCGGGCGCTGCCGGCCTGACGGTCGGCCAGGACCACTTCGCGCTGCGTCTGGAAGGGGCCAAGCGCCAGGCGAATGCCTACCGCATCCCGGGGGCGGAGGGCGACCCCCGCTCGGACAGGCAGGACGGCGCCTACAACGACACCGACACCGGCACCCTCGGGGCCAGCTGGATCGGCGACCGAGGTTACCTCGGCCTGGCTTATACCCAGCAACGCAACCGCTACGGCTTGCTCGCCCACCAGCACGCCGACTGCCATACCCACGGTCCGCGCGACTGGCACTGCGCCAGCCATGACGACCACGACCATGACGACGATGCTGGCGACGACCACGACCACGACCACGACCACGACCACGCGGGCGTGCCCTACATCGACATGGAGCAGAAGCGCTGGGACCTGCGGGGCGACCTCAGCGATCCCCTGACCGGCTTCGAACTCGCCCGGCTGCGGGTTTCCCACACGAACTATGAGCACCGGGAAATCGAAGGGGGCGAAGCGGCCACGACCTTCAACAACGATGCCACCGAGGGGCGCCTGGAACTGACCCACCAGCCCCTGTTCGGCTGGCGCGGCGTGCTCGGCGGGCAGGTACTGAACAGGGACTTCGAGGCCCTGGGCGAGGAAGCCTACGTGCCGCCCACCCTGACCCGGAACTACGGGGTGTTCCTGCTGGAGGAATACCGCGCCGGCGACTGGCGCTACGAGCTCGGCCTGCGCCACGAATGGCAGGCCATCGATGCGCGCCGCGAGCCGGATTCCGATCACGCGGGAACATCAGTGTCCGCCGGGGCGACCTGGACCTTCGCCCCGGACTATTCCCTCGGCTTCTCGCTGTCCCGCTCGCAACGCCTGCCGACGGCCGAAGAGCTGTACGCCAACGGCCCCCACGCGGCGACCCGCACGGTCGAGCTGGGCAACCCCGACCTGGACGAAGAAACCTCGTACAACGCGGACATCACCCTGCGCAAGTTCGTCGGCCGCACTCAGTTCAGCCTGAGCCTGTACCGCAACGAGGTGAGCGACTTCATCTATGCCGCCGACACCGGGCACGTGGTGGGCGGCGGCTACCGGGAGGTGGAATACCGCCAGCAGGACGCGGTGCTGACCGGCGCCGAGGGGGACGTACGCGTCCAGGTGACGGAGGCCTTCGCCGTGACCGTCTTCGGCGACCATGTGCGCGGCAAGCTGAAGGCGGGCGGCGACCTGCCGCGGATTCCCGCCGATCGCCTGGGCGTGCGTCTCGACCAGGCCTTCACCCCGGCGCTGGACGGCCAGCTGGAGTTCTACCGGGTGCAGCGTCAGGACGACCTGGCCGCCTACGAGACGGAAACCGGTGGCTACAACATGCTGGGCGCCTCCCTGGTCTACAGCGGCGTCCTCGACGAGACCGACTACCAGGTCTATCTGAAGGGCGACAACCTGCTGGACGCCGAGGCCCGCAACCACAGCTCCTTCATCAAGGACGAGGTGCTGCTGCCCGGGCGCAACCTGACCCTGGGCGTGAGGCTCAGCTTCTGAGGCCGGACCTTCCTGCGCCGGCCGGGTCGGCGCAGGAAGATTTCAGGGGGGATGCCGGGCCCCGGGTACCAGGGCGTGCCGCCTGATGACCGTATCGTTCGTTTCGTGAGTCCGCCTGCCGTGGCAGGCCCTCGCAACGGCAGCCTTTGACGCACACCTTCGGCTCGTCCCGACAGGAAATGAGGTTCTTAGACCCGCATGCTCGCCGGGTCCGCACGACTGCCGTGCCATGCGGCGACCCGGCGGGCGAGCGGTGCTGCCTGCCCTCATTCGCTTCACCTCGAGCCTCTTTTCTGAGGGGGTCAAAGGCGTCGACTACGCGATCACGAGACGCCTCCCGGCAGGGGGCAAGCGGACTCGACGAGCTTACCGCCGTGCTCCGCTATTCCCGCCAAACTCCCGTTCGGACGGCTGCCCATAGGCAGGCGATGGGTGCCTTCTGGCGTATCCGCTACCCGGCGGCCACCGCCATCTGCCTAGCCCGCCAGGGCCAGCGCGCCGCAGGTGTCGACCAGACGCCGGCGGGCCGGAGCGGAGGTGTCGAGGAAGCCGAGTACGGCATCGCGGGTCGCTTCCCAGGCGCGCTTGTGTTCCATGTCGAGGAAGTGCCCGGCGTTGTCGATGGTGGCGAAGTGGCTGTCGTCGATATACGCGGCGAAGCGGCGGGCGTCCGCCGGGGGCGTGTAGGCGTCCCGTTCGCCATTGACGAACAGCAGCGGGATGTCGATGGCGGTGAAGGCGTCGCAGTAGTCCCGGGATTCCAGGTCGAGCATCTGCTGGATGTGGGCATGCATCTGCCGGTACTCGTGCAGGTCGAGGCTGGCGATATGGCGATGGTTGTGGCGCTTGTACAGCGCCGACAGGTGCTGGCCGATGGTGGCGTTGACCAGCCCCGCGACGCGCTCGCGATCGCCCTGGCGCAGGTGCTCCAGGCCCCGGGTCAGGTAGTCCAGCATGGCGTCGTTGAAGGTCGGGGCGAAGGAGGCGATCACCGCGCGGGTCACCGTGCGGGGCCGCCGCGCCAGGGCCATCAGGGCGGCGATCCCGCCCCAGGAGAACGCCATCAGGTGGTCGGCGCGAACGTGGTCGATCAAGCCCGCCAGGATGTCCGCCTCGCGCTCCTTGCCCAGGCACACGCCACTGACGTTGCAGGCTTTGGAGCGCCCGGCATAGGGGGCGTCGTAGAGCACCACGTTGAAGCGCGGGTACAGGTAGCGCAGCGTCTGGGCGAAGGAAGCCGTGGTGGCCAGGGAGCCGTTGACCAGCAGCAGGGTCTTGTCCGCCTGGGGCGAGCGGTAGTGCTCGGTGTGGATGTTCCAGCCCGCTACCGCGATGACGGCGGTTTCCGGTTTCATGTCGCTGCCTCCGATGCCGGTGAATGACGCGGCGCCTCGCGCCGGGTTCCCAGCAAACCGCTTGGGCATGACAGGGGCGTGTCAGCCCGGGCCGTGGGGCGGGCTGAGCGACGGCCGGTCAGAAGGCGGTGATCTCCTCGGCGCTCAATGGCCGGTAGTCGCCGGGCGCCAGGGCCGGGTCCAGGAGGATCGGGCCGATGCGCTCGCGGTGCAGGCGGACCACCTTGTTGCGGAAGTGGCCGAACATGCGCTTGACCTGGTGGTAGCGACCTTCGTGCAGGGACAGGCGCGCTTCGCGAGGGGACAGGATGTCCAGCTCGGCGGGGAGGGTGGTGTGGTCCTCATAGGCGAAGTGGATGCCCCGGGCGAATGCCTCGACGCAGGCGGGGTCGATCGGGTCTTCGGTGCCGACGAGGTAGACCTTGGGCAGGCGGCTGCCGGGGAGGGTGGCGCGACGCGACCAGAGCCCGTCGTTGGTGATCAGCACCAGGCCGGTGGTGGTCAGGTCGAGCCGCCCGGCCAGGTGCAGTTCGTGGGTGTCGGGCTCGTCCAGCAGGTCGATCACGGTCCGGTGGTGCGGATGGTGGGTGGCGCTGACGCAACCGGCCGGCTTGTGCAGCATGAAATAGCGGGCGGGGAGACCGCTTTGGATCGGTCGATCATCCAGCTCCACGCGCTGGAAACGCGAGATGGGGCAGTCCGCTTCGGTCTCCAGGCGGCCATCGACCCGGACCCGCCGCGCCACCAGGGCTTGGCGCACGGCCTGGCGGCTGAGGCCGCCCAGGTGACCCAGCAGGCGGTCCAGGCGCATCAGCCGTCCACCCCGTGGCCCGCGGCGCAGCGCGGGCACAGGCAGGCCCGGTTACGGGCGTCGGCCGGCACCCGCTCCAGCGCCTCCGGGGACACCGTGGTCTCGAAGCACCAGCAGGGCTGGTCGCGGCGGGCCGGGTCCGCCTGGGTGCAGCGGTTCGAAAGGCCGCAGAGCGGGCATCGGCAGGGGTCGACGGGTTCGGGCATGGCAGCGGGACGGGACAGGGAGCGCCAAGGGTGGGGCGCGGAGTCGGGCGATGCAAGCGAAGGAGAGGGGTGTCGGCGAAATACGCGGTAAAGGTTGACGACGGCCACCGCGGGATACGCCCCGTTTGCCGCTGTCCTAGCTCCCAGGCGCCGCTCGTTCTCGCGCCTGCCTGCGGTCGAAAGGAGGCCGCCATGTATCGAGCTCTCATCCTGACTGTATGTGGCGCGTTCCTTGGCGGATGCGCCGTCTACGACTACCCCGTTTATTACCCCGCGCCGGCCCCCGTGAGGGTGGCCGAACCCATCAGGTACTACAGCGTTCCTCGCTACGACGTGGCACCGGCTCCGGTGATCTACGTTTCCGGCCCTCACTACTATTACCGGCCTTCGCCCCGTTATCTGCCCCCGCCGCCTCCGCCCCGCTGGGGACCAGGGCCTGGTTACTGGCAACCCCGTTACCGGCCGCCGATGTACGGCCCGCCAAGGCCGGGGCCGGGCATGCCGCCTCCGCCCGGCGTCCACGGGATGCCCATGCGGCGCTGAGCCGCGGCGCTACAGGTCGGCGAGCGGGTGCGGGCCATCCCAGGTCGGCTCGAAGTGGGCCGCCACCACTCCCTCGGGTACGGTATCGATATCCGGCCAGTGCCAGCGGGGCGCCTGGTCCTTGTCGATCAACCGGGCCCGGACGCCTTCGGGGAATTCCGGATGGCGGCAGCAATTCAGGCTCATGGCGTATTCCAGGCGGAACACCTCGGCCAGGGACAGCGTGCGGGCGCGGACGATCTGCTCCCAGACTAGATGCGCGGTGAGCGGGCAGCCCCCCGCCAGGGTCTTGGCCGCCCGTGCCAGCAGCGGGTCCGGGTCGCCCGCCAGACCCACCAGGGCATGCCAGGCTGCCGGGGCATCGCTGACGTCCAGCAGCGCATCCAGGCGTTCTCGGCGCGGCAGCCACTGGGCCGCGGGCAGGGCCTCCCGCGCCTCATGGCCCAAGGCCTGGAGCAGGCTGATGAGCTGCGCACCCGGGCGTTCATTCCAGTTCAGTTGGGTCAGGCCCTCCAGCAGCGCATCCTGCTGGTCGTCCCGCAGGAAGCGGTCGGCCAGGCCCAGGTCCAGGGCGTCCCGGGCATTGATCGGGCTGCCGGTGAGGCCGAGGAACAGGCCCAGCTTGCCCGGCAGGCGGGACAGGAAATGGCTAGCGCCCACATCCGGGTAGAGGCCGATGCCGATTTCCGGCATCGCCAGGCGACTGCTGGGGGTAACGATGCGCACCGAGGCGCCCTGCAGCAGGCCCATGCCGCCCCCCAGCACGTGACCATGGGCCCAGCACAGCAGCGGCTTCGGGTAAGTGTGCAGGTGGTAGTCGAGACGGTACTCGTCGGCGAAGAACCGCGCCGCCAGGGGCGGCACTTCGGCGGGGCGTTCGCGGCAGGCCTCCACCAGCCGGCGCACGTCGCCCCCGGCGCAGAAGGCTTTTTCGCCCAGGCCGCGCAGCAGCACGCAGGCAATGCCGTCGTCCCGGGCCCATTCGCCCAGGCGCTCGCTCAGGGCATGGATCATCGGCTGGGAGAGGGCATTGAGGCTATCCGGCGCCGCCAGGGTGGCGATGCCAATGCGCAGGCCCTGGGAAGCCCGGCGCTCTTCGAATTGTACGTTCATGGTCGAATCCCCGGACGCCCGCGGGCGTCCTGGCAAGGGCGGCGAGGCCCGGTGAAGGGAAGGGCGCGCCCGCCGAGCGGTCCGTGCCCGGCGTGGCCGCTCAGCGGTTGCGCCATTGCGGGTTGCGTTTTTCCAGGAAGGCGTTGACTCCTTCGCGGGTGTCGTCCGCCTCGAACAGGTCGACGAAGCGCTCGCGCTCCTCCGACAACCAGGCGTTGGGGCCGCGTTCCCGGGCGCCCTGGATCAGCGGCTTGATGGCGCGCACCGCCACCGGACTCTGCCGCGCCACCTGGGCCGCCAGCAGCAGCGCCGTGCCGCGGGCCTCGCCGCTGTCCACCACCTGCTCCACCAGGCCGATGCGCAGGGCCGTCTCGGCGTCCACCCGCTCGCCGCAGAGGATCATCCGCTTCGCCCAGCCCTCGCCCACCAGCCAGGGCAGCGCCTGGGTGCCACCGGCACACGGCAGCAGGCCGACCGCGGCTTCCGGCAGGGCCATCTGCGCCTGCCGCTCGGCGATCCGCAGGTCGCAGGCCAGGGCACACTCCAGGCCGCCACCCATGGCATAGCCGTTGATGGCGGCGATGGACACGCCGCGAAAATCCCGCAGGGCCTCGAAGGCCTCGCCGAAGCGGCGGGCCATCTCCCGTGCGCGGCTGCGGTCGCCGTCGGCGAACAGGTTGAGGTCGGCGCCGGCGCTGAAGAACGTGTGCCCCTGGCCGGTGATCACCAGGGCGTAGATGTCGTCGTCGTGGTTGAGGTGCTCGATGAGCTGGCGCAGGCCGATCAGGGACTCGCGGTCCCAGGTGTTGGCCGGCGGGTGGTTGATGGTCAGCAAGGCGGTGTGCCCGTGCTTCTCCACGGTGAGCTTGTGAGTCAGGTCGGACGGGCCGGGTGCGTAGGCTTCGACAGCGGTGTTCATGGCTTCCCTCAAGGTGCGGCGCACGGGGCCTCGGACTCCGCGGCGGCCTCGGACGCGGCCGCCTGCGGAGGCGCCTGCAAGGCCTGGGAGGCATGCAGGCGACGGGCGATGGCCGCGCGCAGGTGTTCGTCTCGCCCCTGGACGCCGGTGTGCATCTCGCTGTCGCGGGCCCGGCGATCCAGGGCGTAATCGTTGAGATAACCGGAGCTGGCCCGGAGTTGCAAGGCGGCACGGCACAGGCGCGGCCCGTGGTGGTCGGTGTAGTGCTTGGCCGCGGCGCAGAGCAGGCCGGCCTGGGGCGCGTCGTCGTCCAGCTGACCGGCCGCCAGGCGCACCAGCTGCTGGCCGGCGATGAGCGCGGCGTAGGGTTCGGCGAGGGCCTCGGGGACCTGGTCGACGGTCAGCGGCGACGGTTCGGGCACCCCGGTATGGCGAGGGTCGCGCAGCACCTGGCCCAGGGCCGCCTGGGCATTGCCCACCGCCACCGCGGCGAGTGCCAGGTGCGCACGCTCCCGGGCCCGGCGCAGGGCCTCGGTCGCCTGGCCCTCGGCGCCAAGCCGCTGGCCGGCCGCCACCCGAGCGCTGTCGATGCGCAGCGGGCGCGAGGGCAGGGCACGCCAGCCGCTGCGGGGTTCCTCGGCGCCGAAGCCGACGCCTTCGGCGGCCACCGGCAGCAGGAACAGGGTCGGTCCGGCGTCTTCCAGCTCGGCGTCCACCAGCAGCAGGTCGCTGGCCGCGGCGGCGGGAACCGCCCCGGGCAGGCCATCGAGGCGATAGCCGTCGTCGTCCCGGGTGGCGCGCAGCGGTGTCGGGGTGGCCTCGCCCAGGGCGAAGGCCACCAGCACTTCGCCGGCGCACAGCCGGGATAGCCAGTGGGCTTTCAGGGCGTCATCGGCGAAGCGGTCCACCGTCCAGGCGGCGACGTTGTGCAGGGCGATGAAGGCTGCGGTGGCGCCGCACCCGCTGGCCAGTTGCTCCAGCACCAGGGATTCGTCCAGGGCGCTCAGGCCGAGACCGCCGTGGGCGGGGCTCGCCGAGAGGCCCAGGTAGCCCTGGGCGGCGGCACGGGCGATGGCCTTCAGCGGGAAATGGCCCTCGCGGTCCCAGTCGTCCGAATGGGGAGCCAGTTCGCCGCGGGCGAAGGCGAATGCCGCTTCCACCCGTTGCCGCTGCGTGTCGCTGAATCGATAGTCCATGGTGCCTCGCCGGTCGGAGCAGGCGCCGCGCGGCAGACGCGCGGCCATCCCTATCCTTGACCGCGGAACGCCGCGGGCCGTTCGCGGGCGTGCCGGGGGTCAGGCGGCGGGCGGGGTCTTCGCCGGCGGCTTGGCGCCCAGCAGCTTGAACCACAGCGGCGCCTCCTCGGCGATCTGCTGCAGCAGGCTGTCGCTGGCTTCGACGGACTCGCCCACCACCGGGAACAGCCGGCGCAGCGCTGGCGCATCCCTCAGCGGCGGGGCATCGGCGGGCGGGAGGGCCTGCAGCAGGCTGGCCACCTGGACCAGGTCGGCGAGGTCGGCGAAGGCCTGGTCGCGGTGCCACTCGCGACGCTGGCGCGCCACGTCGATCATCGCCGGGGGCTGCTTCCAGGCGGTGAGGATCACCACCCCCACCGGCCCGGAAAGCTCCTCGCACAGGGCGCGCAAGGCGTTCTCGTCGCGGGGGAAGTCCGGCCAGCGCTCCAGTTCGGCCAGCAGCGGCAGGCTGCCGATGTCCTGCAGCAGCCCCGCCAGCAGGGCGTCGTCCACCGACGCCACGGGGCTGCGGGCCGCCAGGCAGGCGCAGTAGGCGGCGCGCTCCAGGGACGCCCGCCAGCGGGCGCGGAAGACCTTCTGCAGCGGCAGTTCCTTGCTGATGAAGAGGTTGCGCATGCTGAAGCCCAGCACCAGTTGGTAGAGCTTCTCGGTGCCCAGGCGGCCGAGCACGTCGCGCAGGCTGTTGCACGGGCGGGCGCCACGCAGCATCGGGCTTTCGGCGAATTGCAGCAGGTAGGCGGCCAGGGGCGGGTCACTGTTGATGACCCGGCTGAGCTGCTCCAGGGAGGTCCGCGGGTCGTCCAGCAGGCGCCGGATGCGCAGGGCGTTCTCCGGCATCTGCGGGATCTTCGCCTCGCCCTTGAGGAAGCGGGTGTACAGGGCGAAGCGCAGGCTGTCGGTGGACGGCGGCGGGAGGGTGCTCATGAAGCGGCCAGGACTCCTGGATTGACAAGCCGGGCGGGCTTTTCTAGGGTGCGGCGGCCATGTACAGGACGGGTGGAGCCATGACTGCCAGCGATGATCGTATCAAACTCGAACCGGGTTGGAAGGAAGCCCTGCGGGACGAGTTCGACAAGCCCTACATGCAGTCGCTGCGGGCGTTCCTGATGCAGGAAAAGGCCGCCGGCAAGGTGATCTACCCGCCGGGGCCGCTGATCTTCAATGCCCTGGATTCCACGCCGCTGGACCAGGTCAAGGTGGTGATCCTCGGCCAAGACCCCTACCACGGGCCGAACCAGGCCCACGGCCTGTGCTTCTCGGTACAGCCCGGCGTGCCGGCGCCGCCCTCGCTGCAGAACATCTACAAGGAGCTCAAGCGCGACCTCAATATCGAGGCGCCGCGCCACGGCTACCTGCAGCACTGGGCGGAGCAGGGCGTGCTGCTGCTCAACACTTCCCTGACCGTCGAGCAGGCCCGCGCCGGCTCCCATGCGGACAAGGGCTGGCAGCCGTTCACCGACCGGGTGATCGAGGTGGTCAGCGAGCGGCGGCCGCATCTGGTGTTCCTGCTCTGGGGCGCCCATGCCCAGAGCAAGCAGCGGCTGATCGACGCCAGCAAGCACCTGATCCTGCGCTCGGCCCACCCCTCGCCCTTGTCCGCCCATCGCGGCTTCCTCGGTAACGGCCACTTCAGCCGATGCAATAAATTCCTCGAACAGCACGGCCTGGCGCCCATCGACTGGCGCTTGCCGGAGTTGTCCGCCGCCTGAGGCGGCTCAGGCCGGGGCGTCCTTGCAGGGCATCTCGGCGAAGCGCTGGTGCAGCTCGTCCAGGCGTTGCCGCACCCGCTCGCGCTGGGCCGGCTCGGCGTCGTTGAGCAGGTCGGCAAGCAGCCGCGAGAAGGCGTTCAAGGAGTGATCGAACGAGGTGTGGTAGGCCTCGCTCCAGAACTGCTCGCGCTGCTGGATGAGGGAAGTGAGGGTGGCCGGGAAGTCGTCGGCACCGCGGTTGGCCAGGGCAGCGCGGAAATGGGTCTGCCAGTTCTCGCGATTGCCCAGCCACAGGGCGTTCTGCCCGCCCAACTCGTTGGACCAGGCGAGAATGCGCGCCCGCTGGGCGGCATTGAGCCGGCCGAACCAGCCCTGCAGGCGCTGCTGCATGCGCTTGGCACGGTCCTCCACCTGTTCCTGCAGGGGCGGGTCCAGGTAGTCCTCTTTCCACTTGGCCTTGTCCTCGTCCAGACGTGTGTTCACCTGGGCCACCTGCTCGTCGCTCAGGCTGCGGGCCAGGTCGATGGCGTCGGGGGTGATGCGCACCGCCACCTGGTGCACCGCGTTCTTCATTTCCAGCAACTGGCTGGCCACCTGGTCCGGCTTCACCGGCCGGGCATCCACCAGGGTCCGCGCGCGGTCGATCCATTGGGCGTAGGCGGGCAACTGGGTGCGACAGTGCCAGGCGAGGTGGGCCTTGAGGCCGGCGTCGAGGCGCGCCTTCTGGGCCTTGTCCAGGGTCACGTAGTCCCGCAGCGACCAGGGCACCAGCCAGTCCACGTTGCGGTAGGCCAGGTCGAGCCGGGTACAGCCGGCGATCAGCACGAGGGCCAAGCAGGCCAACAGGCGGCGGGCGAGACGTACGTCCAGTACCGGCATAGGAAGCTCCCAGGGGCGCCAGGCTGGGGCGAGGCATGCGCCTCGCCGGCGTGAAGCCGCGATGGGGGCGGCTCCTGGGTTCTGACCGGGGGGCGGAAAGGGAGGTTCCCCCTGCCCAGCGAAGCGATGCCGCGGTGGTGCGAGGCCGGAGAAGGGGCGTGGCGCCAGCGCCCCGCGTCATCCATTCCGACCTCGCGGGCGCGCCTGCTCAGGCCTCCGCCGGAACCCGGCGACCCTGGGCCCGGCGTCGCGCGATGCGCACCAGGGGCAGGGCCAGCATCAGCGCCACCAGCGCCCAGGTGCCGAGGGTGATCGGGCCGGACCAGAGGATGCTCAGCTCGCCGTTGGAGATGGACAGGGCGCGGCGCAGGTTCTGCTCCATCAGCCCGCCGAGGATGAACCCCAGCAGCAGCGGCGACAGCGGGAAGTCCAGCTTGCGCAGGATGTAGCCGAAGACGCCGATGCCCACCATCAGGAACAGGTCGAAAGTGGTGGCGTGCACCGCGTACACGCCGATGGCGGTGATGATCGCGATCAGCGGCACCAGCAGCCAGTTGGGCACCGCCAGGATGCGGGTGAACAGGCGGATCATCGGCACGTTGAGCACGATCAGCATGAGGTTGGCGATGAACAGCGAGGCGATCAGGCCCCAGACGATCTCCGGCTGGTTCTGGAACAGCAGCGGCCCCGGGGTGATGTTGTAGAGGGTCAGGGCGCCGATCATCACCGCCGTGGTACCGGAGCCCGGTACGCCGAGGGTGAGCATCGGCACCATGGCGCCGCAGGCCGAGGCGCCGATGGCGGTTTCCGGCGCCGCCAGGCCGCGGGGATCGCCCTGGCCGAAGCGGCCGCCGGCGCCGGCGAGCTTCTTCTCGGTCATGTAGGCCACCGCGCTGGCCAGGGTCGCCCCGGCGCCGGGCAGTACGCCCAGGGCGAAGCCCAGCAGGCCGCAGCGCAGGTTCACCGTGAACACCCCGGCCGCCTCCCGCAGGTTGAACAGCATGCGCCCGGTGGCTTTCACCGCCGCCTGGCCGTGGTGGGTCTTCTCCAGCAGCAGGAGGATCTCGCTCACCGAGAACAGCCCCAGCACCAGCACCACGAACTGGATGCCGTCGGCCACGTGGATACTGCCGAAGGTGAAGCGGTAGACGCCGCTGTTGGCGTCGATGCCCAGGGTCGAGAGGAACAGGCCCAGCAGCGCGGCGATGAAGGTCTTCAATGGGCGGTCGCCGGCCATGCCGCCCAGGGCGACGATGGCGAACACCATCAGCACGAAGTACTCCGCCGGGCCGAAGGCGATGGCCCAGCGCGCCAGCAGCGGGGCGAACAGCACCATGCCGCAGGTGGCGATGAACGCGCCGATGAAGGAACTCCAGGCCGACAGCGACAGGGCCACGCCGCCCAGCCCCTGGCGCGCCATGGGGTAGCCGTCGAGGGTGGTCATCACCGTCGACGCCTCGCCCGGGATGTTCAGCAGGATCGAGCTGATGCGGCCGCCGTACTCGCAGCCCAGGTACACCGCCGCCAGCAGGATCAGTGCCGACTCCGGTGGCAGCCCCAGGGCGAACGCCACCGGGATCAGCAGGGCCACGCCGTTGATGGGCCCGAGGCCCGGCAGCAGGCCCACCACGGTGCCGATCAGGGTGCCCACCAGGGCGGTGATCAGGTTGTAGGGGGTCATGGCCACGCCGAAGCCCTGGCCGAGGTAACCGAGTGTATCCATGTCAGATCTCCAGGAAACCGAGGATGCCCAGGGGCAGCGGCACGTCCAGTGCCTTGTCGAAGAGCAGGTAGAGGCCGACGCTGAGCAGCGCGGAGCAGCTCAGGGCGGCGCGCCAGCGACCGCCGTACAGGCGGGCCATGGCAGCCCCCAGCAGCCAGCTGGAGGCGATGAAGCCCAGGGGCTCGAACAGCCCGGCGTAGACCAGCAGCAGGCCGATGCAACCGGCCACCTTGAGCAGCGCCGCCCGGTCCAGGGGCGGCTCGTCGGCAGCCTGGCGCAGGGGCACCGGGCGCAGCAACTGCCAGGCCAGGGCGACGGCCATCAGCCCCAGCATGAGCAGCGGGAAGGCCCGGGGGCCTACCGGTTCATAGGAGAACGGAGCGTGGTAGCCCCAGGCGATGGCGGCGAAGGCCAGGCAGGCGATGAGCCAGCCGGCGCTGAACAGGCGTTGGAAGAGCATGGCGAAACCCTCGTGGGCGCGTGGCAGGTAACCGTGGGAATGGCCGGACCGCGGGGCGACCCGGCCGCGCGGATCACTGGATCAGGCCGAATTCCCGGGCCAGGGTCCGGTAGTCGGCCACCTGCTTCTTCACGTAGGCGTCCAGCTCCGCGCCGGTGAGGGCGAAGGGGAACAGCTCGCGCTGGTCCCGCAGACGCGCGAAGTCGTCCGAGGCCAGCAGGGTGTCGAACGCCTGCTTCCACCAGGCGTAGTCCGCGTCGCTCACTTTCGGCCCCAGGTAAAAGCCGCGCACCACCGGCCAGACGATGTCGTAGCCTTGTTCCCGGGCGGTGGGAATGTCGGCCATGGCCGGGTCTTCCAGGCGCTTCTCGGCGAACACCGCGAGGACCCGCATCTGCCCACCCTGGATGTGCGGCATGGAATCGGAGATGTCGGTGCTGCCCACCTGGATGTGGCCGCCCAGGAGCGCCGTGGCGATCTCCCCGCCGCCTTCCAGGGCCACATAGCGCAGGTTGCGCGGGTCGATGCCGGCGGCCCGGGCGACCAGCGCGGTCTGCATCCAGTCTTGGCTGCCGACGGTGCCGCCGGACCCGATCACCACCTTACCCGGGTCCGCCTTCAGGGCTTTCACCAGATCATCCAGGGTGCGGTAGGGCGAGTCGTTGCGTACGGCGATGGCACCGTAGCTGGTGCCCACCGCCGCCAGCCACTTCACCGCGTTCTCGTCGAAGCGGCCGAACTTGCCTTGGGCGAGGTTCAGCAGCGAGCCGCTGGACCAGGCGGTGAGGGTGCCGGCGTCGGCGGGGCGCTGGGCGACCACGGCGTTGTAGGCCACCGCGCCGACGCCACCGGGCATGTAGGTGACGCGCATGGGCTTGGACAGCAGCTTGGCGTCCACCAGGGCGCTCTGGGCCAGCTTGCAGGTCAGGTCGAAGCCGCCGCCGGGGGAAGCGGGGGCGATGCACTCGGGGCGTTTCGGTTCGGCCATCAGGTGGCTGGCGAACAGCAGGGCGGTGCCGGCGAGCAGCAGGCGGGCGAAAGGCAGGGGCATGGACGATCTCCAGGTCGAATGAACGTGCGCGCGCCGGAGCGGCCAGCGCGTCGAGTCTAGGCGATGCGCTCAGCGACGCCGAGGGCGGCGGGCGCGTGCGGGGCGGCGGGCGTGGAGGACGGTCGTCCGCGGGGGACGGAGGGACGAGGCGAAGGCCTGCGTGGACGGAGCGCGGGCAGCGAGTGGCATGTGGTCTTCCTCTTGTTTTTGTGAGCGCCGGCGCAACCACGGGCCGGCGTCTGTGGGGCGGCGCTTGCCACCCGCCACCGATGCTAAGGGCCGAAGCTTTCAGCAAGCTTTCGCCGGCGAATAAAGTCGGCGACTGCGCCGAGGACCTCGTCGCGCCGCTACACTGCGCGGCATCCGGGCCTTGCAAGCGAGAACGACACCGTGCGAATCCTGCTGGTCGAAGACCACCTGCCGCTGGCCGAGAGCGTGGCCCAGGCCCTGCGGGGCGCGGGCTGGAGTGTCGACGTGCTGCACGACGGGGTTGCCGCCGAACACGCCCTGACCAGCGAGGACTACGCCCTGGCGGTGCTGGACGTGGGCCTGCCGCGCCGCGACGGCTTCGAGGTGCTGGCCCGCCTGCGGGCGCGCGGCCGCACCCTGCCGGTGCTGATCCTCACCGCCCGCGGCGAAGTGCGGGACCGGGTGCACGGCCTCAACCTGGGCGCGGACGACTACCTGGCCAAGCCGTTCGAGCTCAGCGAACTGGAGGCCCGGGTCAAGGCCCTGCTGCGTCGCAGCCTGCTGGGCGGCGACCAGCAGCAGCGCTGCGGCGACCTGCTCTACGACCTGGGCACCCGGCGCTTCAGCGTTGGCGAGCGGCCCTTGAGCCTGACCTCCCGGGAGCTGGCGGTGCTGGAGGCGCTGATCGCCCGGCCGGGACGGGTGATGAGCAAGGACCAGTTGGCCGCCCAGGTGTTCGGCCTGGACGAGGACGCCAGCCCCGACGCCATCGAGATCTACGTGCACCGCCTGCGCAAGAAGCTGGAAGGCGCCGCAGTGCGCATCGTTACCTTCCGCGGCCTGGGCTACCTGCTGGAGGCCTCGGATGGCTGAGCGGGCATTCCGGCCGTTCAGCCGCCGCCGGCAGGCGCCGGTGGCCTCGGCCAGCAGCCTGCGCGGGCGCCTGCTGCGGCGGCTCGCGGCGCTGCTGGCGGTACTCCTGCTGGTCAGCGGCCTGAGCGCCTACTGGAACGGCCGGGCGGCGGCGGACATCGCCTATGACCGGACCCTGCTGGCTTCGGCGCGGACCCTGGCCGAAGGGCTGTACGCCCAGGACGGCAGCCTGCGGGCCGACGTCCCCTACGTGGCCCTGGACATCTTCGCCTACGACAGCGCCGGCCGGCTGTTCTACCAGGTCAACGACATCCACGGTCAGCCGATCTCCGGCTACGAGAACCTGCCGCCACCTCCGCCGGGCACGCCGCGCACCGACGATTACCCGGCCCTGGCGCGCTTCTACGATGCCCGCTACCAGGGCGTGGCGGTGCGGGTGGTGAGCCTGCTGCAGCCGGTCAGCGAGCCCAGCGTCAACGGCATGGCGGAAATCCGCGTGGCCGAGACTGAGAACGCTCGTGAGCGCATGGCCCGCGACCTGCTGCTGGATACCCTGTGGCGCATGGGCGTGCTGGCCTTGGGGGCATTGCTGCTGGTGTACGGCGCCGTGAGCGCCGCGCTGCGTCCCCTGGAGCGGCTGCGCGCGGCGGTGGAGGACCGCCAGCCGGACGACCTGCGGCCGTTGCCGGTGCTGGCGACCCAGAGCGAACTGCGTCCCCTGGTGGTGTCACTGAACCATTTCACCGAGCGGCTTCGTTTGCAATTCGAGCGCCAGGCCCAGTTCATCGCCGATGCCTCCCACGAACTGCGTACGCCCCTGGCGGCCCTCAAGGCTTGCCTGGAGCTGGGCCTGCGAGAGCGCGAGCCGACGCGCTGGCTGGCCACCCTGAACGAGGCGGGGCAGGGTACCGACCGGCTGATCCACCTGGCCAACCAGTTGCTCTCCCTGGCCCGCATCGAGAGCGGCGCCCGGGCCATCGCCGAAGGCGGCGCGCAGCGCATCGAGCTGGGCCACCTGGCCCGGGAGCTGGGCCTGGCCCTGGCGCCCCTGGCCCATTCCCGCGGGGTGGCCCTGGCGCTGGAGGCGGAGCGGCCGGCCTGGGTGCAGGGCGAGCCGACCCTGCTCAACGAACTGCTCAGCAACCTGCTGGACAACGCCATGGCCCATACCGAGGCGGGCGGCGCGGTGGTCCTGCGAATCCTGGAGCCGGCGGTGCTGGAAGTGGAGGACGACGGCCCGGGGATTCCCCCGGACGAGCGGGACAAGGTGTTCCAGCGCTTCTACCGGCGGTCGCCACGCTGGGGCGGGGCCGGCCTGGGGTTGGCGATCGTCGGCGAGATTTGCCGGGCCCACCGGGCCACCATCAGCCTGCACGATGGCGCCCTGGGTGGCCTGCGGGTGCGGGTGGCGTTCCCGCCCGCCTGATCAGTGCGCCAGGGCCAGAGTCTGCTGCAGGTCGTCCAGGTAGCGGTCCAGCAGCCCTTCGCGGCGCAGGGCGGCGAGGCCGTGGTTGAAGCGTGCCAGCAACTCGGCGTTGCCGGAGACCCGGCGCGACAGCAGCAGGTGCAGGGTATCCACCCGCAGGGGCCGCGGGTGGTAGGTCAGGCGGGCGCGCTCGGTAACGTCGTATTCGTTGCGCAGCAGGTGCAGGGCGACGATCCGGTCCACCGGCAGCACGTCGATGCGCCCTGCCAGCAACATGTCCAGGCCCTGGCGCTCGCCGCGCATGCGCGCCACCTGCAGGCGCCCGTCGCGCTCGGCCTGCTGGAACGCTTCCCCATAGTCATAGCCGAGGGTGCCGCCCAGGCGCAGTCCCTGCAGGTCGTCCACCGATTGCCAGTCGAAGCGGCGGTCGCGCCGGTGGAACAGCACGTAGCCGCTTTCCAGCACCGCTTCGCTGATGTGGAAGGCGCCCTCGCGCTCCGGCGAGCGCAGCCAGAGGGCGGTACCGGTTCGCTGGCCGCGTTCGGCCATGCGCAGGGCGCGGGCCCAGGGGTGGAACTCCCACTGCACCTCGACGCCTTCGCGGGCGAAGGCTTCCTCGACGATGCGCGAGCCGACGCCATGGTGGGGCAGGTGCTCGCCGAAGTAGGGCGGCCACTCGCCGTTGGTCAGGCGGATGATCTCGCTCCGTGCCGGCAGGGTGACGAGCAGCGCGAGCAACAGGACCCATACGCGCATGCGATTCCCTCCTTGGACGGCGTCCACCGCAGCGGTGGACGCCGGCGATGCGGTGTCAGGCCCTCATTTCAGCATGCTCATGGCCGCCTGCATGGCGTCCGACATGTCCTCGTCGGCCTGCATGTCCACCTGCGGGTCGAGGCCGAGCTTGCTGAACGCCGGGATCTGCGACCAGTCCAGCTGGGTGAACGGGTGCTCGCTGCCCAGGTAGCTCTGCAGGGTCGCCACCTGGACGATGTCCACGTAATCCACCTTGGCCGAGTCGCGGGTGAAGTCCAGGTACTGGCTGGGCACCAGGGCGATGGGTTCGGGGAATTCCCAGGTGCGTAGGATCTTGTCGCCGATGATCGGATGGATCTTCTCGATCACGTGGTTGAGGCTGATGGAATCCGCCAGCAGCTCGTTGTGCTCCTCGGCGTAGGTCAGGATCGGCAGCACGCCGATCTGGTGTACCAGGCCGGCCAGGGTGGCCTGGTCGGGCATCAGCCGGGTGAAGTGGCGGCACAGCACGTGGCTGATGCCGGCGATCTCGGTGCTCTTGTTCCACACCTCGCGCATCTTGCGGTCCACCACGTCGGAGGTGGCCTGGAACATCTGCTCCATGGCCAGGCCGGTGGCCAGGTTGCAGGTGTAGTTGATGCCGAGCCGGCTGATGGCCATCTGCAGGTCGGTGATTTCCTTGTGGCTGCGCAGCAGGGGGCTGTTCACCACCTTTACGATGCGCGCGGTGAGGGCGGCGTCGTTGCCGATCACCCGGGCCAGGGCGGCGGTGCCGATGTTCGGGTCCTCGGCCGCCTCGCGCACCTTCAACGCCACCTCCGGCAGCGTCGGCAGCACCAGCTCATCGTTGTCGATGGCGCGGATCAGCTCCTCTTGGACTTTTTCGGCAAGCTTGCTCATGTCGTAATCCCTTGCTGGGCGAGTGCCCTGTTCAGTGTAGGTCTAGCGCTGGATCTCACGGTCCGCGTCGAGGGTATAGGGCAGGTCCAGCAGCGTCAGGGCGGGCCCGTCAGGGGCGCCGAGGGCGATGCGGCCGTCCGTGGCGGCGTCTTCCTGCAGCACCGCCAGCAGTTCCGGTGTGCCGTCCGTGAGGGCCACCAGGACCACCTCGCCGACGCTGCTGCCGTGCACCGGCGAGAACACCGGGGTGCCCGGCGCGGGCTGCCCGGCGCCGGGTGCGGCCAACCGGTGCAGGCGGCGCTTGAGCTTGCCCAGGTACTGCATGCGCGCAACGATTTCCTGGCCGGTGTAGCAGCCTTTCTTGAAGCTGACGCCGCCCACCGCCTGCAGGTTGATCATCTGCGGCACGAACAGCTCGCGGGTGGCGCCGAACACCTGGCCGACGCCGGCCCGCACCTGGCCCAGCAGCCAGTCATTCAGCGGCGCTTCGGGCAGGTGCTCGGCGAGCCGCGCCAGCAGGGCCTCGCGTTCGTCAGCCGGTATCCACAGCTCGACCCGCTCGGGGTCCAGGCGGATCGCCAGGCAACGGCCGTTCCGTGCAACCTGGCCCGCTTCGGCGGCGGGGTGCAGGCCCAGGTCGTCCAGCAGGGCGTCGGCCTGAGCGACGCCGATGCGTGTCCAGGCGGCGCTCTCGTCCTCCAGACGAACCTTGGAGAACACCGCGTATTTCTTCAGCTCGTCCCGTTGCGCGTCCAGCAGCTCGGCAGCCATGGCCAGGAGGAAGCCGTCGTCTTCGGCCACGATGCGGAAGCTGGTCAGCATGCGCCCCTTGGGGGTGCAGCGGGCGCCCAGGCTACTGTGCGCAGTCCCGAGGTAGTTGAGGTTGCAGGTCACCTGACCCTGGAGGAACTTGCTGGCGTCCGGACCCCGCACGGCCAGCAGGCCTTCGTGGGTCAACGGACAGAAAAACGCGGACTGGGTCATTGCGAGTCGCTGGGAGGAGGGCGAGGCGTCATGATAGAGCCGCCTTCCCGGCTTGTCAGCGGGTGCGGCCCGGCGCACGCCGTCGCTATAATGCCGCCCCACTTCCCTCGGATGCCCGGAGCCCGCGATGGTCGACGCTACAGAACTCAACCGCCTTTTCTGGCACAGCCGCCGCGGCATGCTGGAACTGGACGTGTTGCTGGTGCCTTTCGTGCGCGAGGTGTACCCAGACCTGGACCCCGAGGACCAGGCACGCTACCGCAAGCTGCTGGCCTGCGAGGACCAGGACCTGTTCACCTGGTTCATGCAGCGGGGCGAGTCGGACGATGCTGACCTCCAGCGCATGGTTCGCATGATCCTGGACCGTGTCCAGCCGAAGTGACCGCTTCGAGTGTCACTGGCGCCCTTCGCGGCGCCTGCTGACGCTCTACCTGGCGCTCCAGGCGTTGGTGCTGGTAGCGCTGCTGACCAGCGACCTGCCGACCTGGAGCGTTGTTATAGGCATCGCGCTGGCGCTGCTCCACGGGCTGTGGACGGTGCCGCGGCACGTGGCGCTGAGCGCATCCTCCGCATTCACCGGCCTGCGCCACGAGGGCGAATCCTGGTCCCTCTGGCGCGCCCGGGACGGCTGGCTGCCGGTGCGCCTGCATCCCGACAGTCTGGCGCTGCCGCTCGCCGTGGTGCTGCGTTTCCGGCTGGAGGGCGGGCGCCGGGTCCAGGGCGTGTGCATCCCAGGGGACGCGCTGCCGGCGACGGAACACCGCCGCCTGCGGGTGCGCTTGAGGTTCAGTCGCCGTAGGTGGGCGGAACCAGAATAGTGTCCTGGGGCGGGTCGACCGGGTCCGGGTAATCCAGGGTGTAGTGCAGGCCACGGCTCTCGTGGCGTTGCATGGCCGAGCGGATGATCAGGTCCGCCACCAGCGCCAGGTTGCGCAGCTCGATGAGGTCGCGGCTGACCTTGTAGTTGCTGTAGAACTCGTCGATTTCGCTGAGCAGCAGCCGCACACGGTGCTGGGCCCGCTGCAGGCGCTTGTTGGTCCGCACGATGCCCACGTAGTCCCACATGAAACGCCGCAGTTCGTCCCAGTTGTGGGCGATGATCACGTCCTCGTCCGAATCGGTCACCTGGCTCGCGTCCCAGCTGGGCAACTGCTCCGGCAGAGGCGTCAGGGATGCCTGCTCGAGGATGTCGAAGGCGGCCGAGCGTGCATAGACGAAGCATTCCAGCAGCGAATTGCTGGCCAACCGGTTGGCGCCGTGCAGGCCGGTGAAGGTGGTTTCCCCGATGGCATAGAGTCCGGGGATGTCGGTGCGCCCCCGGGCTTCCACCACCACGCCGCCGCAGGTGTAGTGGGCGGCGGGCACCACCGGAATCGGCTCGCGGGTGATGTCGATGCCAAAGGCCAGGCAGCGATCATAGACGGTGGGGAAGTGCGCCTTGATGAAGTCCGCCGGCTTGTGGCTGATGTCCAGGTAGACGCAGTCCGCGCCCAGGCGCTTCATTTCATGGTCGATGGCGCGGGCTACCACGTCCCGGGGCGCCAGTTCGGCACGGCTGTGGAAGCGCTGCATGAAACGCTCGCCGTTGGGCAACTTCAGCAGGCCCCCTTCGCCCCGCACCGCCTCGGTGATGAGGAAACTCTTGGCCTGAGGGTGATAGAGGCAAGTGGGGTGGAACTGGTTGAACTCCAGGTTGCCCACCCGGCACCCCGCGCGCCAGGCCATGGCGATGCCGTCGCCGCAGGTGCTGTCCGGGTTACTGGTATAGAGGTAGACCTTGGAGGCGCCGCCGCAGGCCAGCACCACGAAGCGTGCGTGGTAGGTATCCACCTCGCCGCTGGCGCGGTCCAGCACGTAGGCGCCCAGGCAGCGGTCGCCGGTCTGGCCGAGCCGGCGCTCGGTGATCAGGTCCACGGCGACCCGCTGTTCCAGCAGCTCGACGTTGGGCCGCTGCCGGGCCTTCTCCAGCAGCGTATTGAAGATGGCCGCCCCGGTGGCGTCGGCGGCATGGATGATGCGCCGGTGGCTATGGCCGCCTTCCCGGGTGAGGTGGAACTCGAAGCCGCCGTCTTCCCGGCCCGGGTCCTCGTCCCGGGTGAAGGGCACGCCCTGTTCGATCAGCCACTGGATGGCTTCCCGGCTGTGCTCGACGGTGAAGCGGACCGCGTCCTCGCGGCAGAGCCCGGCGCCGGCCACCAGGGTGTCCTGCACGTGGGAGTCGACCGTGTCGGTGTCGTCCAGCACGGCGGCGACCCCGCCCTGGGCCCAGTAGGTGGAACCGCTGGCAAGGCTGCCTTTGCTCAGCACGGCGATGCGCAGGTGTTCGGGCAGGGTGAGGGCCAGTGTAAGGCCGGCAGCACCGCTGCCGATTACCAGAACATCGTGCCGATGGTGGTGGCTCATGGTAGGAATCCGCGACAGGACGCTCGCTAGTATATAGAGGGGGGGGACGGCACAATAGCCGGCTGGGTGAATGATGGCGCTCTGGAACTTTCCCCGACCCGGGGGCTCCATAGCAGGTCACCCTTGAACGGGACACGGCTTGTTTTCGAGAGGGCTGGACGGCCTGCATGCTTCGGATCAAGTGAAAATTATGGGTGCAGCAAGATGGAAGTCTGGCTGCGCCGTTTCGTGCAGGATAGAAACCGGTCCTGCAGGAAAGCCTGCTTGGAGGGGAGAACTTTTGTGCAACGCCCGAGTCTATTTTGGCAGTTCGATCTGCTGGCCGGCGCGACAGTCCTTCGACGATAAGGAGGAATGCCGATGCTGACCCAAGAGCAAGACCAACAGCTGGTCGAGCGCGTACAACGAGGTGACAAGCGGGCCTTCGACCTGTTGGTGCTGAAGTACCAGCACAAGATTCTCGGGTTGATCGTGCGCTTCGTCCACGACACCCAGGAAGCCCAGGATGTCGCTCAGGAAGCCTTCATCAAGGCCTACCGCGCGCTTGGTAATTTCCGCGGCGACAGCGCCTTTTATACCTGGCTGTACCGCATCGCCATCAACACGGCGAAGAACCATCTGGTAGCTCGCGGACGCAGGCCCCCAGATAGCGATGTAAGTGCTGAGGATGCCGAGTTCTACGATGGCGACCACGCCCTCAAGGACATCGAGTCGCCCGAGCGCTCGTTGTTGCGGGATGAGATCGAAGGAACCGTTCATCGAACCATTCAGCAATTGCCGGAAGATTTGCGCACCGCTCTAACATTGCGCGAATTCGACGGTCTCAGCTACGAAGACATTGCGAGCGTCATGCAGTGTCCAGTCGGTACCGTGCGCTCCCGTATCTTCCGAGCGCGTGAAGCCATCGATAAAGCCCTGCAACCCCTGTTGCAGGAAGCCTAGGCAGCGGCGACAGCCAAGAGAGGAAACACCATGAATCGTGAAACCCTGCAGGAATCGCTGTCCGCGGTGATGGATAACGAAGCGGACGAACTGGAACTGCGGAGAGTACTGAGCGCCAGTGAAGGCGCGGACGTACGGGCCGATTGGGCACGCTACCAGCTCGCTCGCGCCGCGATGCACAAAGACCTGCTGGTGCCGCGCCTGGATATCGCCGCCGCCGTTTCCGCTGCACTGGCCGACGAAGCCGCACCCGCCAAAGCGTCCACTCCGTGGCGTGGCCTGGGTCGCCTGGCCGTTGCAGCCTCGGTAACCGTGGCTGTGCTTGCCGGTGTTCGTATGTTCAACCAGGACGATGTCGCTGGTGCCCAACTGGCCCAGCAAACCGCTCAGCCGGCGTCGTCGTCGGTTGCTGTGCCGCAGGCCAAAGGCCCGGCAGTTCTGGCTGGTTACACCGAGGAAACCACCCTCGAAGAGACGGCTACCAATGTCGAGCAGGATCAATCGGCCTGGCAAGACCAGCGTGTACCGTCCTACATGCAGCAGCATGCCCAGCAAGCCGGTGACAAAGGTGCCAATGCCGCCCTGCCGTATGCCCGCTCCAACAGCATGGAAAATCGCTGATACGTAGGAAACTCGATGCGTGCGCTTCCGTTGTTGGCTGTCTTCGGTGGCTGGCTGGTACAGTCGGCCCATGCTGCCGAAGCGCAGGACTGGTTGCAGCGCCTGGCTTCGGCCGAGCAGCAACAGAGTTTTCAAGGTACTTTCATTTATGAGCGCAACGGAAGCTTCTCCACTCATCAGATCTGGCATCGCGTCGAATCGAGTGGAGAGGTGCGTGAGCGCTTGCTCCAAGCCGACGGTTCTTATCAGGAAGCGATCCGAGTTGCCGGTCAACTTCGGTGCGTAAGCGGTGATTCTGCCGTCATCGCAGGGGCGATCGAGCAGACGCAGACAAAGAACGCCTCTTTCAAGTCGCTGGGAAATTGGTACGACGTTCAGGTAACAGGAGCGTCACGCATCGCCAATCGTGACACCGTCGTTCTGGCGTTGACCCCTCGCGACCCTTATCGCTATGCCGCCGAGTTTCAGATCGATTCTCAAACTGGGCTGCCATTGAAATCCATCTTGTTGAACGACAAAGGGCAGATGCTCGAGCGACTTCAATTCGTCCAAGTCGATATAGGCGATGTTGTGCCTTCGATGCTTCAACCGTCCGCAGCCTGCAAACCGGTGAGTGTTGCAGCGACTCCGCCTTCGAAAGATGTTACTCAGGCCTGGCATTCGGACTGGCTTCCCCCCGGTTTCACTCTGAAATCAACGTCTCAGTCTCCCAGCTCGGTAACCCAAGATCTGGTTGATCGTCTGACATACGATGACGGTCTCAGTGGATTTTCCGTTTTCTTCGAGCCGTTGCATGGGGCTCAGGTTGAGACGTCCCATAGCCAATTGGGGCCGACCGTAGCGGTGTCGAAGCGTATTCCAACGGATGAAGGTGGCGTCATGGCTACCGTGGTCGGAGAAATCCCGCTGGGGACTGCCGAGCGTATCGCATTGTCCATGCGCGCGGGCCCCGGGGATAAACGTCAGGCGACGCCTTAGGCAATGATGTTTCACGGTATCGTCCGGGCGGATGGCCGTCCGGAATGGGCGAGTGGAGCAGTGCCACTCGCCGTGTGCTGGCTCAGGGCGTCCTGCCCGATTCGAGCCTTTCCTCGTTGTGTAACGGGAGCTTTCCATCAATGTTCAACCTCAAATCCTACCTGACGGCAGTCGCCACGGTGCTCCTGCTGGGTCAGACCTTGAGCGCCCGGGCCGATCTGCCGGACTTCACCCCTCTGGTCGAGGAAGCCTCGCCCGCAGTGGTGAACATCAGTACCCGACAGAAGCTGCCGGATCGCATGTCCGCCAATGCCCAGGGCATGCCGGACCTGGATGGCCTGCCGCCGATGTTCCGCGAGTTCTTCGAGCGTGGCATGCCGCAGGCACCACGCAACCCGGGCGGCCGCCAGCGTGAAGCGCAGTCGTTGGGCTCTGGCTTCATCATCTCCCCCGACGGCTACGTGATGACCAACAACCACGTGGTGGCCGGTGCCGACGAGATCATCGTCCGCCTGTCCGACCGGAGCGAGCTGAAGGCCAAGCTGATCGGCGCGGATGCCCGTACCGATGTGGCGCTGCTCAAGGTGGAAGGCAAGAACCTGCCCACCGTCAAGCTGGGCAAGTCTGAGCCACTGAAGGTGGGTGAGTGGGTGCTGGCCATTGGCTCGCCCTTCGGCTTCGACCATTCGGTGACCGCCGGTATCGTGTCTGCCAAGGGCCGTAACCTGCCGAACGAGAGCTATGTCCCGTTCATCCAGACCGACGTCGCGATCAACCCGGGTAACTCCGGGGGGCCGCTGTTCAACCTGAAAGGCGAAGTAGTAGGGATCAACTCGCAGATTTTCACGCGTTCGGGCGGTTTCATGGGCCTGTCCTTCGCCATCCCGATCGACGTGGCGCTCAGCGTGTCCGACCAGTTGAAGACAGAAGGTAAAGTAAGCCGCGGCTGGCTGGGCGTGGTGATTCAGGAGGTCAACAAGGACCTCGCCGAGTCCTTCGGCCTGGAGAAGCCAGCCGGCGCCTTGGTTGCCCAGGTACTGGAAGACGGCCCCGCCGCCAAGGGTGGCCTGCAGGTGGGCGACGTGATCCTCAGTCTCGACGGCAAGCCCATCATCATGTCTGGGGACCTGCCGCACTTGGTCGGGGCGCTCAAGCCGGGCGCCACCGCTACCCTGGAAGTGGTGCGCGAGGGTGCTCACAAGGACCTCAAGGTCACCATCGGCAACCTGCCGGACGATGACGACGACGTGGCCGGTCCCGGTGCTACCCAGGGTGCCGAGCGCAGCAGCAATCGCCTCGGGATTTCCGTGGCCGAGCTGACCGGCGAACAGCGCCAGGCCCTGGACATCAAGGGGGGCGTGATGATCAAGGACGTTCAGGATGGCCCGGCCGCGCTGATCGGTCTGCGTCCCGGCGACGTCATCACTCACCTGAATAACCAGGCCATCGATTCGGCCAAGACCTTCACCCAGATCGCCAAGGATCTGCCGAAGAATCGCTCAGTGTCCATGCGCGTACTGCGTCAGGGCCGGGCCAGCTTCATTACCTTCAAGCTGGCGGAATAACCGCTGCCAACGAAAAAGGGCGACTCAGGTCGCCCTTTTTCATGGCACCCGGCCAACTGCCGCGCGTGACGGCCCATCGGGCGATCGGGTAAACTCCGCGACTATTTTTCGACGAGCAACCAGCTCGTGCTATTTCGAGTGTTGATCCGTGAGTGACCTGAGTCATATCCGCAATTTCTCCATCATCGCCCACATCGACCATGGCAAGTCGACGCTGGCGGACCGCTTCATCCAGATCTGCGGTGGTCTGTCCGATCGCGAAATGGAGGCCCAGGTTCTGGATTCCATGGACCTGGAACGCGAACGCGGCATCACCATCAAGGCCCACAGCGTCACCCTGCACTACAAGGCGCAGGATGGCCGTACCTACCAGCTGAACTTCATCGACACCCCCGGGCACGTGGACTTCACCTATGAAGTCAGCCGCTCCCTGGCGGCCTGCGAAGGAGCATTACTGGTGGTGGACGCAGGGCAGGGCGTCGAGGCCCAGTCCGTGGCCAACTGCTATACCGCCATCGAGCAGGGCCTCGAGGTCATGCCGGTGCTGAACAAGATGGACCTGCCCCAGGCCGAGCCGGAGCGGGTCAAGGACGAGATCGAGCACATCATCGGCATCGACGCCACCGACGCCGTGCCCTGCAGCGCCAAGAGCGGCATGGGCGTGTTGGACGTGCTGGAGCACCTGGTGAAGGTGATCCCGTCGCCCGAAGGCGAGATCGAGGCACCGTTACAGGCGCTGATCATCGACTCCTGGTTCGACAACTACCTCGGCGTCGTCTCCCTGGTGCGGGTCAAGCATGGGCGGGTGAAAAAGGGCGACAAGATCCTGGTGAAGTCCACCGGCAAGGTCCACCAAGTGGACAGCGTCGGCGTCTTCACGCCCAAGCACACCGAGATGGCCGATCTCAAGGCTGGCGAAGTGGGCTTCATCATCGCCGGTATCAAGGAAATCCTCGGTGCGCCGGTGGGCGATACCCTTACCCTGTCCACCACCCCGGACGTGGACGTGCTGCCGGGCTTCCAGCGGGTCAAGCCCCAGGTCTACGCCGGCCTGTTCCCGGTGAGCTCCGACGATTTCGAGGATTTCCGCGAGGCGCTGCAGAAGCTGACCCTCAACGACGCCGCGCTGCAGTACGAGCCGGAAAGTTCCGAGGCCCTGGGCTTCGGCTTCCGCATCGGCTTCCTCGGCATGCTGCATATGGAGATCATCCAGGAGCGCCTGGAGCGCGAATACGACCTGGACCTGATCACCACCGCGCCCACCGTGGTCTTCGAGGTGGTGTTGAAGAATGGCGACATCATTTATGTCGACAACCCTTCGAAACTGCCGGACCTGGCGTCCATCGGCGAGATGCGCGAGCCCATCGTGCGCGCCAACATCCTCGTGCCCCAGGAGCACCTGGGCAACGTCATCACCCTGTGCATCGAGAAACGCGGTGTCCAGCGCGACATGCAATTTCTCAGCAGCCAGGTGCAGGTCAGCTACGATCTACCGATGAACGAAGTGGTCCTGGACTTCTTCGACCGGCTGAAGTCCGTCAGCCGGGGTTATGCCTCGCTGGACTACGGCTTCGACCGCTTCGAAAGCGCCAACCTGGTGAAGCTGGATGTGCTGATCAACGGCGAGAAGGTCGACGCCCTGGCGCTGATCGTCCACCGCGACAAGGCTCACCACAAAGGCCGCGCCCTCACCGAGAAAATGAAAGAGCTGATCCCGCGGCAGATGTTCGACGTGGCGATCCAGGCGGCCATCGGTGGCCAGATCGTGGCGCGGACCACGGTCAAGGCGCTCAGGAAGAACGTTCTGGCCAAGTGCTACGGCGGCGACGTCAGCCGCAAGCGCAAACTGCTGGAGAAGCAGAAGGCCGGTAAGAAACGGATGAAGCAGGTCGGTAGCGTGGAAATCCCGCAGGAAGCCTTCCTCGCTGTGCTCAAAGTGGATAGTTAGGGTCTATGTCGATCAATTTCCCGCTGTTGCTGGTAATCGCCGTGGCTGTCTGCGGCCTTCTCGCCTTGTTCGACCTGGTGGTGCTGGCACCGCGCCGGCGGACCGCCATCGCCGCCTATACCGGGCAGGTGGGGGAGCCGGACCCGGACACCCTGGAGCGCCTGAACAAGGAGCCGATGCTGGTGGAGTACGGCAAGTCGTTCTTCCCGGTGCTGGCCATCGTGCTGATCCTGCGCTCGTTCCTGGTAGAGCCCTTCCAGATTCCGTCCGGCTCGATGAAACCCACCCTGGAGGTGGGCGATTTCATCCTGGTGAACAAGTTCGCCTATGGCATTCGCCTGCCGGTGGCGGAAACCAAGGTGATCGACATCGGCGACCCGCAGCGCGGCGACGTGATGGTGTTCCGCTACCCCAGCGAGCCGGACATCAACTACATCAAGCGGGTGATCGGCCTGCCGGGCGATACCATCAAGTACACCAGCGACAAGCATCTCTACGTCAATGGCCAACTGGTGGCGGAAACCCTGATCGGCGAAGAGCCGGGCACCCTGGGCAGCGCCACCCTCTACGACGAGAAGCTGGGCGACGTGGAGCACCAGATCCGCAAGGAAATGCGCCGCTACCGCATCGAGCCGGATCGCGAGTGGAAGGTGCCGGCCGAGCACTACTTCATGATGGGCGACAACCGCGACAACTCAAACGACAGCCGCTACTGGAACGACCCGCGGATCCCGAAGGAACTGCTGGGCATGGTTCCGGACCGCAACATCGTCGGCAAGGCGTTCGCGGTCTGGCTGAGCTGGCCGGAGCCCAAGCTGCGCAGCATGCCGACCTTCTCACGGGTCGGACTGATTCACTGATACGGCCGCGCCGCGTCCTGCGGCACCGGCTGCGGGCCCGGCGTTCCGCCGGGCTTCCAACTCAAGAAGAATGGGGTCGTACATGAGCGTTTCGCATTCGCAGAAAGGAATGTCGATGCTGAGCTGGGTGGTGGTGCTCGCCGTGGTGGCGTTCCTCGCCAGCGTCGCCTTCAAGATGATTCCGCACTACCTGGACTACATGTCCATGGACAAGATCATCAAGTCCGCCGAGACCGACAAGTCCACCGAGATCAAGTCGGTAGGCGACTTCTACAGCCACGTCGAGAAAGGCATGCAGGTGAACGGCATCCGGGACCTGAATTCCCACGACATCCTGACCGTGGAACTGGCGAACGATCAGTTCAAGGTCCACCTGAAATACGAGAAGCGCGAGCCGATCATCCAGAACCTCGATCTGGTGGCCCGTTTCGACAAAGAATACCGTCTGCGCCCGTGAGCTTTTCTCTGTCTCGACTCGAGCGTCAGCTCGGCCACACGTTCAACGACCAGGAGTTGATGACCCTGGCCCTGACCCATCGCAGCTATGCCGGTCGCAACAACGAGCGCCTGGAGTTCCTCGGCGACGCGATCCTCAATTTCGTCGCCGGCGAAGCCCTCTACGAGCGCTTTCCCCAGGCCCGCGAAGGCCAGCTGTCGCGCCTGCGGGCGCGCCTGGTGAAGGGTGAGACCCTGGCGCTGCTGGCGCGCGGTTTTGAACTGGGGGAATACCTGCGGCTAGGCTCCGGCGAATTGAAGAGCGGCGGCTTCCGCCGCGAGTCGATCCTGGCCGATGCCCTGGAAGCCCTGATTGGCGCGATTTACCTGGATGCCGGCATGGACGTCGCCCGGGAGCGGGTGCTGGCCTGGCTGACCGGCGAACTGGACGGCTTGACGCTGGTCGACACCAACAAGGACCCCAAGACCCGCCTGCAGGAGTTCCTGCAGTCCCGGGCCTGCGAGCTGCCGCGCTACGAAGTGGTGGGCATCCAGGGCGAGCCCCATTGCCGCACCTTTTTCGTCGAATGCGAGGTCAATCTGTTGAACGACAAGACCCAGGGCCAGGGCGCCAGCCGCCGGATCGCCGAGCAGGTGGCCGCGGCCGCCGCACTGATCGCCCTGGGCGTGGAGAATGGCCATGACTGATGCCTCGACCCCCCGCTGCGGCTATGTCGCCATCGTCGGCCGGCCCAATGTCGGCAAGTCCACCCTGCTCAATCACATCCTCGGGCAGAAGCTGGCGATCACTTCGCGCAAACCCCAGACCACCCGCCACAACATGCTGGGGATCAAGACCGAGGGCGACGTCCAGGCCATCTACGTGGACACCCCCGGCCTGCACAAGAACAGCGACAAGGCCCTGAATCGCTACATGAACAAGACCGCCTCGGCCGCCCTGCGGGACGTGGACGTGGTGGTGTTCGTGGTGGATCGCAGCCGCTGGACCGAAGAGGACCAGCTGGTGCTGGAGCGCGTCCAGTACGTCCAGGGGCCGCTGCTGATCGCGGTGAACAAGACCGACCGCCTGGAAGACAAGGCCCAGCTGATCCCGCACCTGGAGTGGCTGCAGCAGCAGTTGCCCAACGCCGAGGTGGTGCCGATCTCCGCGCAACTGGGGCACAACCTGGACACCCTGGAACGCCTGGTGGCGGAGCGCCTGCCGGAAAACGAGCACTTCTTCCCGGAAGACCAGATCACCGATCGCAGCAGCCGCTTCCTCGCCGCCGAACTGGTGCGCGAGAAGATCATGCGCCAGCTGGGCGCCGAGCTGCCGTACCAGATCACCGTGGAGATCGAGGAATTCAAGCAGGAAGGCCGCATCCTGCACATCCACGCGCTGATCCTGGTGGAGCGCGAGGGGCAGAAGAAGATCATCATCGGCGAGAAGGGCGAGCGCATCAAACGCATCGGCCAGGAAGCACGCAAGGACATGGAGGTGATGTTCGACTCCAAGGTCATGCTCAACCTCTGGGTCAAGGTGAAGGGCGGCTGGTCCGACGACGAGCGCGCTCTGCGTTCCCTGGGCTACCTCGACGAGTGAGGCGTCACGCCTCCCGTTCCCGGCGGCGGGCATGAACCCGGTCACGCCGGCCTTCGTCCTGCACAGCCGCGCCTACCGCGAGACCAGTGCGCTGGTGGATTTCCTCACGCCCCAGGGCCGCCTGCGCGCGGTACTGCGAGGCGCCCGCGGCCGGGCCGGGACCCTGGCCCGGCCCTTCGTTTCCCTCGAACTGGAACTGCGTGGCCGCGGCGAACTGAAGAACGTCGCCCGCCTGGAAAGCGCCGGCATCCCCTGGATGCTGGGGGGCGAGGCACTGTTCGGCGGCCTCTACCTCAACGAATTGCTGGTCCGGCTGCTGCCGGCCGAAGACCCCCAGCCCGCCCTGTTCGAACACTACGCCGCTACCGTTCCCGCGCTGGCCGCCAACCGGCCACTGGAGCCCTTGCTACGGGCGTTCGAGTGGCGCCTGCTGGACGAGCTGGGCTATGGTTTCGCCCTGGACCGGGATAGCCAGGGTCGGCCCATCGACGCCGACGGCCTCTACCGCCTGCAGCCGGACGCCGGCCTGGAGCCGGTGGCGCACCTGCAGCCGGGCATCTTCCAGGGGCGCGAGCTGCTGGCCATGGCCGAAGCGGACTGGCAGGCCCCCGGCGCCCTGGCCGCCGCCAAGCGGCTGATGCGCCAGGCCCTGGCCCCTCATCTCGGCGGTCGGCCGCTGGCCAGCCGCGAACTCTTCCTGAACCGCAAGGATTCCCCCCGTGACTGAAGCCAATCGCATTCTCCTCGGTGTGAACATCGACCACGTCGCCACCCTGCGCCAGGCCCGCGGCACCCGCTACCCCGACCCGGTGAAGGCGGCGCTGGACGCCGAGGAGGCCGGCGCCGACGGCATCACCGTGCACCTGCGCGAGGATCGCCGGCACATCCAGGAGCGCGACGTCGTGCTGCTCAAGGACGTGCTGCAGACCCGGATGAACTTCGAGATGGGCGTCACCGAGGCCATGCTGGCGTTCGCCGAGCGAATCGCGCCGGCCCACGTCTGCCTGGTGCCGGAGACCCGCCAGGAACTGACCACCGAGGGCGGGCTGGACGTGGCCGGGCAGGAGACGCGCATCCGCGACGCGGTACGGCGCCTGGCCGACAACGGCAGCGAGGTGTCCTTGTTCATCGACGCCGATCCCCGCCAGATCGAGGCGGCCCAGCGTGTCGGCGCGCCGGCCATCGAGCTGCACACCGGCCGTTATGCCGATGCCCACACGCCCGAGGAAGCCGCCCGCGAACTTCAGCGCATCCGCGAGGGCGTCACCCAGGGCGCCGGCCTGGGCCTGATCGTCAATGCCGGGCACGGCCTGCACTACCACAACGTCGAGCCCGTGGCCGCCATAGCCGGGGTCAACGAGCTGAACATCGGCCACGCCATCGTCGCCCATGCCCTGTTCGTCGGCTTCAAGGCGGCGGTGCTGGAAATGAAGCACCTGATCGTGGCGGCGGCCGGCCGTCGCCACTGAGCGGCCGCAGCTGGCCGTCCTCGTCGAAGCGAATCTTCAAGGAAACCCTCACGGCCAGGCCCCGACACCGGTTTACACGGAGGTCGCCCCCGAGGCCGGCAGCACCAGTGGCGCGTGCAGGGGCGGGACTTCTTTCGTACCGGTCATGGCTCGCGAGCCCGTAACGCCTTGGTAGGTGCCGGCGTCGCCGTATGGCTGGGCTTACGGGTCATGAGGGCGGACGGGACAGGCCAATGAAATACCGACCTGCATCCGCTGGGGCACCGCCCTTTTTGCAGCGCCTGGTTCGCTCGCCAATGGCACCGCCTGGGTCGGAAGGGCTTCGGATGAGAAGTCGCTAAAGCGCATCCATCCGACACCCTGCCTCCTTCGCCGTGCCTAGGGCTTGCGGGCCAGCAACACTGCCCGGGTCGGTGCTGGCAGGCCTTCCACGGTACGACTGGGGTCGCCGGGGGCGAGAAAGTCCGGCAGGGATTGGAAGCGCATCCACTCGGTGCTGCGCTGTTCGTCGAGGCCGGTGACGTTGACGTCCACGCAGCGCACGTCGACGAACCCGGCGCGGCGCAGCCAGCGCTCCAGCGCCGCCACCGAGGGCAGAAACCAGACGTTGCGCATCTGCGCATACCGATCTTCGGGCACCAGGACCTGGTGCTCGTCACCCTCCACCACCAGGGTCTCCAGCACCAGTTCGCCGCCCCTCACCAGGCAGTCCTTGAGGGACAGCAGGTGATCGATGGGCGCGCGGCGGTGGTAGAGCACGCCCATGGAGAACACCGTGTCGAACCCTTCGGGTTTTTCCGGCAGCTCTTCCAGGGCCAGCGGCAGGTGCCAGGTCTTCGCCTCGGGCAGGTAGCGCTTGAGGGCGAGGAACTGGCAGAGGAACAGCCAGTTGGGGTCGACTCCCACCACGCTGTCGGCGCCGGCGCCCAGCATCCGCCACATGTAGTAGCCGTTGCCGCAGCCCACATCCAGGATTCGCTTGCCGGCCAGGTCCAAGTGGGGCGCGACCCGCTGCCATTTCCAGTCCGAGCGCCACTCGGTGTCGATGTCCACGCCGAACAGCGAGAATGGCCCCTTGCGCCAAGGGATCAGGCCTTGCAGCGCGGCCCGCAGGCGCGCCTGTTGCCCGGCATCGCAGGAGCCTTCCAGGCCGACTCGGCTCGTCAGGTCGGCGTGCTCCAAGGGCAGGGCGGGCAGGGCTTCCACCGCACCTATCCAGCGCTGGAGGTCGCCGTGGCCGGTCGCCAGGCGCTCCTCCAGGATCGCCGGCAGGCGCGCGCACCAGTCCTCCAGGCGCGTGCCCCGGAGCTGTTGGCGCAGGGCGTCGTAGGCGAGCAGGTCGATCATGGCAGGGCGATCAGGGAGGCGAAGTTGAGGCACTGGAACCAGGGCACCACCTTGCTGAACCCGGCGGCCAGCAGGCGTTCGCGGTGGTCCTCCAGGCTGTCCGGGCGCATCACGTTCTCCAGGGCGCTGCGCTTCTGGGCGATTTCCAGTTCGCTGTAGCCATTGGCGCGCTTGAAGTCCAGGTGCAGGTCGTTCAGCAGGACGTGTTCCTCGAGGTCGTGGAAACGCAGCTTTTCCGAGAGGATCAACGCGCCACCCGGCAACAGCGCCCGATGCAGGGACTCCAGCAGACCCTGGCGCCGGTCCGGGGCGATGAATTGCAGGGTGAAGTTCAGGGCGATCAGCGAGGCCGGCTGCAGCACCAGGCCGAGGATGTCGGCCTCGACGACCTCCACCGGCAGCAGCTCCTGGTACATGGCGTCCTGGGCGTGCAGGTATTCCCGGCAGCGGTCCACCATGGCCGTGGAATTGTCCACCGCCACCACCCGACAGCCCTCGGTCTTCACGTGCCGGCGAAGGGCCTGGGTCACGGCGCCCAGGGAGCTGCCCAGGTCGTACAGGTGCGTGTGGGGCTGGGCGAAGCGCGCGGCCAGCACGCCGATGTTCTCGACGATGGTGGGGTAGCCCGGCACCGAGCGCTTGATCATGTCGGGGAACACCCGCACCACGTCTTCGTTGAAGACGAAGTCGGCCACGTTGCCGTGGGGCGTGGAATAGATGCGATCGGGCGTGTCGGTCACGGTCGGGTCCGCCTGGCGAAAAGGCGGCATTCTAGGTTCTGGGCGGTAGGCCGTCGAGGGAGGCCGTGGGCGTGACCCGGGCGACGAGAGGGCCGGGACTGGGATCGTCGCGGCGAGTGCGCCTCAGGCGGCCCGTCCCGGGCACGTCCTGCTGCGGTTGTAGCTGGAAGGGACCGGGCTCAGGGCCTGACCTCGACCCGGCAGTCGAACATGTCCGCCGGCGCCACACCGGTTTCCCAGGGGCGGCGCGAGATCAGCATGAGGTGACCCTCGCCGGCCTCGGCGGCCTTGAAGCGCCAGGTGGAGTGCCCGCCGCCGCCCACCAGCCCGTCGTCATCGTCGCCCGCCGCATAGACCTCCGGCCCCAGGCTGTGCAGGACATTGGCGGCGCCCTCGCGCATTTCCCAGCGGTAGCCGCTGGTGGGGTCGCTGGGCAGGGTGAGCACCAGCACCTGGTCGCGGGCGAGCTGCAACGGGCAGTCCTCCTGCTGCTGGACCAGCAGCGTACCGCTGGGCTGGCTGGCGCAGGCGGCCAGCAGGGTCAGCGGAGCGAGGCGCAGGGCGCGGGTGATGGGCTTCATCGAAGGACTCCTGTCGGCGGGATCGGCACAGGATAACCAGAAGCGGTGGGTGAGGAACACCGACGAGGCGCCGAGAAGGTGTCGCGGGGGGCGCCGGCGGCGAGAGGAGCGCTGAGGAACCCGCCGGGCGGCACGCGTCCGGACGCTGCCGAGGCAGCGCCCGGGCGGTGGTCAGGCGAACAGCACCTTGGCCACGTCGGCGTAGTGCTTGGCGAAGTGTACGGTGAGGCCGGTCTTCAGGTAGTCCGGCAGTTCCTCGAAGTCGCCGCGGTTGGCGTCGGGCAGGATCAGCTCGAAGAGCTTCTGCCGCCGGGCCGCAATGACTTTCTCCCGCACCCCGCCGATGGGCAGCACCTGGCCGGTGAGGGTCAGCTCGCCGGTCATGGCCACGCCTTTCTTCGGCGCCTGCTTGCGCGCCAGGGACAGCAGGGCGCTGGCCATGGTGATGCCGGCGCTGGGGCCGTCCTTGGGCGTGGCGCCCTCCGGCACGTGCAGGTGGACGAAGGCCTTGTCGAAGAACACCGGGTCGCCGCCGAAGCGCTTGAGGTTGGAGCTGACGTAGCTGTAGGCGATCTCCGCCGACTCCTTCATCACCTCGCCGAGCTTGCCGGTGAGCTTGAAGCCGCGGTTGAGGGTGTGGATCAGGGTGGCCTCGATGGGCAGAGTGGCACCGCCCATGCTGGTCCAGGCCAGTCCGGTGATGACCCCGACGCCGCCCAGTACCTGTTCCTTGCGGAACAGCGGCATGCCCAGGTAGTCCGGCAGGTCGCGGGGGCCGACCTTGACCTTCGACTGGGGGTCTTCCAGCAGCCGTATCACCGCCTTGCGGACGATCTTGCCCAGCTGTTTTTCCAGCTGCCGCACGCCGGCTTCCCGGGCATAGCCCTCGATCACCGCGGTCATGGCGCTGTCGCTGATGCTCAGGCGATCCTTCGGAACGCCGGCCTTCTCCAACTGCTTAGGCCACAGGTGGCGCTTGGCGATGGCCAGCTTCTCCTCGGTGATGTAGCCGGACAGGCGGATCACCTCCATGCGGTCCAGCAACGGCCCGGGGATGGAGTCCAGGGTGTTGGCGGTGCAGACGAACAGCACCTTGGACAGGTCCAGGCGCAGGTCCAGGTAGTGGTCGAGGAAATCGACGTTCTGTTCCGGGTCGAGGGTCTCCAGCAGCGCCGACGCGGGGTCGCCCTGGTAGCTCTGGCCCATCTTGTCGATCTCGTCGAGCATGATCACCGGGTTCATCACCTCGACGTCCTTCATGGCCTGCACCAGCTTGCCCGGTTGGGCGCCGATGTAGGTGCGGCGGTGGCCCTTGATCTCGGCCTCGTCACGCATGCCGCCGACGCTGAAGCGGTAGAACGGCCGGCCCAGGGACTCGGCGATGGAGCGGCCGATGCTGGTCTTGCCCACCCCCGGCGGGCCCACCAGCAGCACGATGGACCCGGCGATCTCGCCCTTGAAGGCGCCCACCGCGAGGAATTCCAGGATGCGGCCCTTGATGTCGTCGAGGCCGGCGTGGTGCTGGTCCAGCACCTTGCGGGCGTGCTTGAGGTCCAGCTTGTCCTTGCCGAAGACACCCCAGGGCAGGGCGGTGGCCCAATCCAGGTAGTTGCGGGTGACGGCGTACTCGGGCGAGCCCGTCTCCAGGATCGACAGCTTGTTCAGCTCCTCGTCGATGCGTTTCTGCGCCGCCGGCGGCACCTGCTTGCCGGCCAGCCGGGCGCGAAACTCGTCGCTGTCGGCGCTGCGGTCGTCCTTGGTGATGCCCAGCTCGCGCTGGATGATCTTCAGCTGTTCCTTGAGGAAGAACTCCCGCTGGTGCTCGCCGATCTTGCGGTTGACCTCGGCGGACAGCTCCTTCTGCAGGCGCGCCACTTCCACTTCCTTGCGCAGCAGCGGCAGCACCTTCTCCATGCGTTTGAGGATCGGCACGGTGTCCAGCACTTCCTGCAGCTCGTTGGCCGGGGCCGTGGTGAGGGCGGCGGCGAAGTCGGTGAGGGGGGAGGGCTGGTTGGGACTGAAGCGGTTCAGGTAGTTCTTCAGTTCTTCGCTGTACAGCGGGTTGAGCGGTAGCAATTCCTTGATGGCATTGATCAGCGCCATGCCGTAGGCCTTGACCTCGTCGCTGGCCGGGGGCTGCTCCTTGGGGTATTCCACTTCCACCAGGTAGGGCGGGCGATGGCGCTTGAGCCAGCCGGTGATGCGCAGCCGCGACAGGCCCTGGGCGACGAACTGCAGCTTGCCGTTCTCGCGGCTGGCGTGGTGCACCCGTACCAGGGTGCCGTATTCCGGCAGGGTGCTGGGGTCGAAGTGTCGCGGGTCCTCCGGCGGCTGGTCCATGTAGAACAGCGCCAGGCAGTGGTGGTCGCTGTTGGCCACCAGATCGAGGGTCTCCGCCCACGGTTCCTCGTTGACGATCACCGGGAGGACCTGGGCGGGGAAGAAGGGACGGTTGTGGATCGGGATGACGTACAGCTTGCTCGGCAGATGCTGGCCGGCCAGCGCCAGGCCCGTGCTGGCCTGCACCGCTTCGGCTTCGAGAATGTCCTGGTTGATATCCTGATCGCTCATGGGGCACCGTCTGAAAGGGTCACGCAGCCTTAGATGGGGAGAGGGCCCAGGCATTTCAACCAATGCAGCGGTTTTTGCCGCTGGCGTAGCGGCAGGGTGCCATGCGGTGCTGTGCACGGCGGGCGCGGTTCTCTAGAATCCGGCAAAACCCGATCGTGCGCCGCCCATGCTCAAAGCCCGTTTCATGCGTCTGGAAGACCAGGCCACCGAACACGCCCACGACTATCACCAACTGGTGATGTCGGTGTCCGGGCGCGCCGAGTTCGAGGTCAACGGCCGCGGCGGCGAGGTCTGCCGGATGCGCGCCTGTCTGGTGCCGGGGGACGCCGAGCACCAGTTCGCCGGCATGGGCGACAACCGCATGCTGATCCTCGACCTCAACGAGCAGGACATGTCCGCCGAGGACCTGGAGCTGCTCGGCCGGTTGTTCGATTCGCCGCGCTTCCCGGCCCTGGATGCCGACTTCCAGAACCTCCTCAACTACGCCGACGCCGAGCTGACCCGCTACGGCAGCGACCCGCTGCTGTCCCGCGCCCTGGGCGGCGTGCTGATCCGCGCCTTGCACCTGCGGCTGTTCGGCGAGCACACCCGGCGCAAGGTGGGGCCGCTGGACCTGGGGCGCCTGGACGCCTACATCGGCCAGCACCTCGGGCGGCGCATCAGCGTCGCCGAACTGGCCCAGGTGGCCTGCGTCAGCCCCAGCCATTTCCACGTGCAGTTCAAGGACTGCGTCGGCCTCACGCCCCACCAGTACCTGCTCAAGGCGCGCCTGGACCGGGCGGCCCGCCTGCTGCGGGAAAGCCCGCTGCCGCTGGTGCGGATCGCCGAGGAGTGCGGCTTCTCCAGCCAGAGCGCGCTGACTACCGCCATGCGCCGGTACCTCGGCCTGACTCCCAAGCGGGTTCGCGGCGCCCCTTGAACGCGGAGTGACCTGCCGGTCACTCCATAAGGGATGCGTTGTCGAGAACAGGAGCTTTTCGCAAAAACTCCGGAGGTTCCGGCAAGAAGGCCCGGCCCGGCAGCTTCTACATTCCGCCATCCCGTCGCGGCGGGCGTCACCGGCATGCCTGCCAGGGAAACGGGTTTCCGCGACGATTTCCCCACCATCCCATCTCCACAGCAGGAGGGAGGCGTGATGTTCAATGCCGCTCGCGTCGTGCTAGACGACCTTCCGAACCGGACCGCCGCCGAGTTCTTCCCCGTCATCAGTGACCACTACGACATCGACGAGGCCCAATACCTGGGCGAACTGGCGCGCCTGGCCGATCCCGGCGACGCCGGCATCGAGACCATCCGCCGCAATGCCCGTGCGCTGATCGAGGACGTGCGCGGCCGCGACAACGTGGTGGACACCCTCGACGCCCTGCTGCGCCAGTACAGCCTGGACACCCAGGAAGGGCTGATGCTGATGTGCCTGGCCGAGGCCCTGCTGCGGGTGCCCGACGCCGCTACCGCCGATGCGCTGATCCGCGACAAGCTCAGCGCCGCCGAGTGGGAACGCCACCTGGGCCAGAGCGACAACCTGCTGGTGAACTTCGCCGCCTGGGGCCTGGTGATGACCGGCAAGGTGGTGGACCCGGAGACCGCCGACGGTCGCCCGAAGAACGTCCTCGGCCGCCTGCTCAAGCGCTCCGGCGAGCCGGTGATCCGCGCCGCCATGAACCAGGCGATGAAGCTGATGGGCAAGCAGTTCGTGCTCGGCCGCACCATCGGCGAGGCGTTGAAGAACGGGCGCCCGCAGCGGGAGAAGGGCTACACCTATTCCTTCGACATGCTGGGCGAGGCCGCGCTGACCCGCGCCGACGCCGAGAAATACATGGCCGACTACCGCCAGGCCATCGATGTGGTAGGCCGCGAGCCCCAGGTCGGCCCCGGTCCGCGACCGTCCATCTCCATCAAGCTTTCGGCGCTGCACCCGCGCTATGAGGTGGCCCAGCGCGAACGGGTCCTGACCGAGCTGTTCGCCAACGTCCGCGAGCTGGCCAGCCGCGCCCGGGCGCTGGACGTAGGTATCACCATCGACGCCGAGGAAGCCGACCGCCTGGAGCTGTCCCTGGCGCTCTACGAGAAGCTCATGCGCGACCCGGCCATCGCCGGCTGGGGCGAGTTCGGCCTGGTGATCCAGGCCTACTCCAAGCGCTGCCTGCCGGTGCTGGTGTGGCTGACCCTGCTGGGCCGGGAACTGGGTGCGCGGATTCCGCTGCGGCTGGTGAAGGGCGCCTACTGGGACAGCGAGATCAAGCAGTGCCAGGTCCAGGGCCTGGACGGCTACCCGGTCTACACCCGCAAGGAAGGCACCGACACTTCCTACCTGGCCTGCGCCCGCTACCTGCTCTCGGAGCACACCCGCGGGGTGATCTACCCGCAGTTCGCCAGCCACAACGCCCACACCGTCACCTGCATCCTGGCCATGGCCGCCGAGGCCGCCACGCCCCGGGAGTTCGAATTCCAGCGCCTGCACGGCATGGGCGACGCGCTGTACGACACGGTGATCGAGAAATACCGCAAGAACGTGCGCATCTACGCCCCGGTGGGCGCCCACAAGGACCTGCTGCCCTATCTGGTGCGGCGCCTCCTGGAAAACGGCGCCAACTCCTCGTTCGTCCACCAGCTGGTGGACCCACGGGTCCCGGTCGAGGCGCTGATCGACCACCCGGTCACCGAGCTGCGCCGCTTCGCCAGCCTCGGCAACGACCGCATTCCGCTCCCGCCTGCGCTGTTCGGCGCCGGCCGCACAAACTCCCAGGGTGTGAACATGAATATCCAGAAACAGTGGCAAGAACTGGACGCCGCCTACCGTCCCTTCCTCGACCGCCAGTGGCAGGCGGCGCCCCTCGTCGACGGCCGCGCCCTGGCCGGCACCGCCCATGACGTGCAGTGCCCCTACGACCTGGGCAAGCGCATCGGCAGTGTCCAGTGGGCCACCGCCGAGCATGCCCGCCAGGCCCTGGACGTGCTGGACAAGGCCTGGCCGCGCTGGAGCGCGACGCCGGTGGACGCCCGCGCGGCGATCTTCGAGCGCCTCGCCGACCTGCTGGAGCGCAACCGCGCCGAGCTGATGGCCCTGTGCACCCTGGAAGCCGGCAAGTCCCTGCAGGACGGTATCGACGAGGTCCGCGAGGCGGTGGACTTCTGCCGCTATTACGCCCAGCAGGCCCGTGAGCGCCTGGTGCGTACCGAGCTGCAAGGGCCCACCGGCGAGCGCAACGAACTGTTCTACGAAGGCCGCGGCATCTTCGCCTGCATCAGCCCGTGGAACTTCCCGCTGGCGATCTTCCTCGGCCAGATCAGCGCCGCGCTGGTGTCCGGCAACACCGTCATCGCCAAGCCGGCGGAACAGACCAGCCTGATCGCCGCGCGCACCGTGGAGCTGATGTTCGAGGCCGGCCTGCCCAAGGACGTGATCGCCCTGCTGCCGGGCGATGGCGCCACCCTGGGCGGGGTGTTCTGCCGCGATGCGCGGCTGGTGGGCGTGGCCTTCACCGGCTCCACCGACACCGCCCGGGTGATCAATCGCCAGCTGGCGGACAAGCCCGGCCCGCTGGCCGCGCTGATCGCCGAGACCGGTGGCCAGAACGCGATGATCGTCGACTCCACTGCGCTGCCCGAGCAGGTGGTCAAGGACGCGGTGCAGTCGGCCTTCACCAGCGCCGGCCAGCGCTGTTCCGCGCTGCGGGTGATGTACGTGCAGAACGACGTCGCCGAGCGGGTGATCGAGTTGCTCAAGGGCGCCATGGCCGAGCTGCGTATCGGCGCGACCCACCTGCGGGAGACCGACGTCGGCCCGGTGATCGACGCCGAGGCCAAGTCCGGCCTGGACGCCCATGTCGCCACGTTGAAGGGCGAGGGCCGGCTGATCGCCGAGGCACCGCTGCCCAGCGGCCTGCAGGGGCATTTCGTGGCCCCGGTGGCTTTCGAGATCGACGGCATCCAGGTGCTGGAAAAAGAGAACTTCGGGCCGGTGCTGCACGTGGTGCGCTTCGCCGCCGACCAGCTGGACGACGTGGTGCGGGCCATCAACGCCACCGGCTACGGTCTGACCATGGGCGTGCACAGCCGCAACGAGGAAACCGCGCGGCGCATCGAGCACCTGGCGCGGGTCGGCAACCTGTATGTCAACCGCAACCAGATCGGCGCGGTGGTGGGCGTGCAGCCGTTCGGTGGCCACGGCCTGTCGGGCACCGGGCCCAAGGCTGGCGGGCCCAACTACCTGCTGCGCTTCGTCAGCGAGCGCACCACCTCGGTGAACACCACCGCGGTGGGCGGTAACGCCTCGCTGTTGTCTCTCGCCGACGCCGAGTGACCCCGGCTTGCGCCGTTCGGCGCGAGCGAAGACCCGCGGCGCAGAGCCTTCCTGCGCCGCGACTGCCAGATGAGCCACGCCGTCGTGCCGGCGTGTAAACTCCGCGCCGCCTCGCTTCGTCCTATCGACGTGTTCGGCGTACCAGAAGCCGGAGGATTCGGCGCGGCCACAACGGCCAGCCCCGGAGCGGGCAGGAGCATCGGGCCACCGTCACGAGCGGTTGCCCCTCGAGCGGACCAGGTCTTCCCCCTGGCCGTATAACAACAACGCAAGGGTAGATCCCCCCAAATGACTGCTAGCAATCCGACGCTGATCACGTTCGTGATCTACATCCTGGCGATGGTCCTGATCGGCTTCGCCGCGTACCGCGCCACCAAGGACTTCTCCGACTACATCCTCGGCGGCCGCAGCCTCGGCAGTTTCGTCACCGCGCTGTCCGCCGGCGCCTCGGACATGAGCGGCTGGCTGCTCATGGGCCTGCCCGGCGCCATCTACGTCTCCGGCTTGTCGGAGAGCTGGATCGCCATCGGCCTGATCGCCGGCGCCTGGTTGAACTGGCTGTTCGTCGCCGGTCGCCTGCGGGTGCATACCGAGCACAACAACAACGCCCTGACCCTGCCCGACTACTTCACCCACCGTTTCGAGGACCACAGTCGCATCCTGCGGGTGCTCTCCGCCCTGGTGATCCTGGTGTTCTTCACCATCTACTGCGCCTCCGGCGTGGTGGCCGGAGCCCGTCTGTTCGAAAGCACCTTCGGGGTGCCCTACGACATCGCCCTGTGGGTCGGCGCCGCCGCCACCATCGCCTACGTGTTCGTCGGCGGCTTCCTGGCGGTGAGCTGGACCGATACCGTGCAGGCGACCCTGATGATCTTCGCCCTGCTGATCACCCCGGTGTTCGTCATCCTCGCCCTGGGCGACTACTCCGCCGCCATGGCCACCATCGAAGCGAAGAACCCGGCGAACTTCGACATGTTCCGCGGCCTGGGCTTCGTCGCCGTGATCTCCCTGCTGGGCTGGGGCCTGGGCTACTTCGGCCAGCCCCACATCCTGGTGCGCTTCATGGCCGCCGACTCGGTGAAGTCCATCCCCAATGCACGCCGCATCGGCATGACCTGGATGATCCTCTGCCTGGGCGGCGCGGTGGCTGTCGGCTTCTTCGGCATCGCCTACTTCTCCGACAACCCCGGCCAGGCCGGCCCGGTGAGCGAGAACAGCGAGCGGGTGTTCATCGAGCTGACCAAGCTGCTGTTCAATCCCTGGGTCGCCGGGGTGGTGCTGTCCGGCATCCTTGCCGCGGTGATGAGCACCCTGAGCTGCCAGTTGCTGGTCTGTTCCAGCGCCCTGACCGAGGACTTCTACAAGGCTTTCCTGCGCAAGAATGCCGGTGAGCGCGAGCTGGTGTGGGTCGGCCGCGGCATGGTGCTGCTGATCGCCGCCGTAGCCATCGCCCTGGCGGCCAACCCGGACAGCAAGGTGCTGGGCCTGGTGTCCTACGCCTGGGCCGGCTTCGGCGCGGCGTTCGGCCCGGTGGTGCTGTTCTCCCTGCTGTGGAAGCGCATGACCCGCAACGGCGCCCTGGCCGGCATGCTGGTGGGGGCGGTGACGGTGATCGTCTGGAAGCAACTGGCGCTGCTGGGGCTCTACGAAATCATCCCCGGCTTCATCTTCGGCAGCCTGGCCATCGTCGTCTTCAGCCTGCTGGACAAGCAGCCGTCGGCGGCCATGCAGGCCCGCTTCGAGGCTGCCGAGGACGAGTACCGCAGCGCTTCCCTCTGATCCCGATGGCGGCCGCCGGCCGCCATGCTCTCCCGGACGCCTGCGGGCGTCCGCATCCCTCTGCTAAGCTGCATCGCCTTCCTTCCTGGCGATTCCCGATGACCTCTCCCTCCCGCGATCCGTTGCACGGCATCACCCTCAGCGCCCTGCTCACCGAACTGGTGGCGCGCCACGGCTGGGCGGGGCTTGCCCAGCGCGTGCCGATCCGCTGCTTCCAGCACGAGCCGAGCCTGAAGTCGAGCCTGGCCTTCCTGCGCCGCACGCCCTGGGCGCGGGAAAAGGTGGAGGCGCTGTACCTGGAAAGCCTGGGGTCCGACCGCTGACTGCCGAGGTACGCGATGGATGACCGCTCCCCGCCGACGACCGAAGATCCACGCCTGCTGAGCAGCTGGCAGCACAACGCCGGGGCCTGGACCCGGGCCGTCCGCGAGCAGCGCATCGAGAGCCGGCGCCTCGCCACCGATGCGGCGATCCTCGCCGCGGTGCGCGAGCGCCGTCCGGCCCGGGTGCTGGACATGGGTTGCGGCGAGGGCTGGCTGTGCCGGGCCCTGGCCGAGGCGGGCATCGACGCCCTGGGGGTCGACGGCGCCCCGGCGCTGGTGGACGCAGCGCGGGCCGCCGGCGGCCGCTTCGAAACCGTGGCCTATGCCGACTGGCCGGCACAGCCGCGGCGCTTCGGCCTGTTCGACGCCATCGTCTGCAACTTCGCCCTGCTGGACGCGGCCCCAGGGGCCCTGCTCGCCGCCCTCGGTGACGCCCTCGCCCCCGGCGGGGCGCTGCTGATCCAGACGGTGCATCCCTGGGCCGCCGCGGGCGAGGAGGGGTACCGCGACGGTTGGCGGCTGGAGCGTTTCGCGGCCTTCGGTGAAGGCTTCGCCCCCATGCCCTGGTACTTCCGCACCCTGGAGTCCTGGTTCGTCTTGCTGAATGCGGCGGGCCTGCGCCTCGAAACGGTGCGCGAACCGCGCCATCCGGATTCCGGGCACCCGCTGTCGCTGCTATTGGTGGCCCGCCGTCAATGAGTGAGGTGCGAACGGTCCATCGCGCTGTTCGACGGTTTTCCTGAGAAATAATCTGATTTGGAGTCGCCTTTCGGCAGAAGCTGCTACAGAACCGAAGGCGCGCGGGTAAAGCCCTTGGCTAGCGAGGGCACGGCCCGCTCCAGACGAGTGCCGCCGCTCTAAATCGAGGCATGACGCTGACCTGTCTTTGTGCAAAACTCGCCGCCGACCTCGGGTGCCTCGGTTCCCGTCCCGCTTTCGCGGCCCCAAGAAGGCCGTCCGGCGGGCGGAGCGTGCCGGTCTATCGCCGCGCACGGGCGGGCCTGTATCCGACTTCTCGATAAATACAAGATATAGAGGTAACCGCTTCATGCACGTCGGCGAAAACGATCCGCAACGTGACACCCTGCACCGCGACCTGGGCGAGCGTCACATCCGTCTCATGGCCCTGGGCGCCTGCATCGGCGTCGGCCTGTTCCTCGGCTCGGCGAAGGCCATCCAGATGGCCGGGCCGGCCATCATGCTGTCCTACATCCTCGGCGGCCTGGCGATCCTGGTGATCATGCGCGCCCTGGGCGAAATGGCTGTGCACAACCCGGTGGCCGGCTCCTTCAGCCGCTATGCCCAGGACTACCTCGGCCCGCTGGCCGGCTTCCTCACCGGCTGGAACTACTGGTTCCTGTGGCTGGTGACCTGCGTCGCGGAGATCACCGCCGTGGCCATCTACATGGGCATCTGGTTCCCCGAGGTGCCCCACTGGATCTGGGCCCTGGCGGCCCTGGTGAGCATGAGCGCGGTGAACCTGATCGCCGTGCGCGCCTTCGGCGAGTTCGAGTTCTGGTTCGCCCTGATCAAGATCGTCACCATCATCGCCATGGTGGTGGCCGGTGCCGGGATGATCGTCTTCGGCTTCGGCAACGAGGGCGTCGCCACCGGCATCTCCAACCTGTGGAGCCACGGTGGCTTCATGCCCAACGGCTTCCAGGGCGTGCTGATGTCGCTGCAGATGGTGATGTTCGCCTACCTCGGCGTCGAGATGATCGGCCTCACCGCCGGCGAGGCGAAGAACCCGCAGAAGACCATTCCCCACGCCATCGGCTCGGTGTTCTGGCGCATCCTGCTGTTCTACGTCGGCGCGCTGTTCGTGATCATGTCCATCTACCCCTGGAACGAGATCGGCACCCAGGGCAGCCCGTTCGTCATGACCTTCGAGCGCATGGGCATCAAGACCGCCGCCGGCATCATCAACTTCGTGGTGATCACCGCCGCGCTGTCCTCCTGCAACGGCGGCATCTTCAGCACCGGGCGCATGCTCTACAGCCTGGCCCAGCAAGGCCAGGCCCCGCGCGCGTTCGCCGTGACCAAGCAAGGCGTGCCGCGTCGGGCGCTGCTGGTGTCGGCGGCCGCGCTGCTGCTGGGCGTGCTGCTGAACTACCTGGTGCCGGAGAAGGTGTTCGTCTGGGTGACCTCCATCGCCACCTTCGGCGCGATCTGGACCTGGGCAATGATCCTGCTGGCCCAGCTGCGCTTCCGCCGCGGCCTGAGCCCGGCCGAACGCGAGCGCCTGAGCTTCCGCATGTGGCTGTACCCGGTGAGCTCCTACGCGGCGATGGCGTTCCTGGTGCTGGTGGTGGGCCTGATGGCGTACTTCCCGGACACCCGCATCGCGCTGTACGTCGGCCCGGCGTTCCTGGCCCTGCTGGTGGTGCTGTACCACGTGTTCAAGCCCGGCCAGGGCAACACCGTGGCCCACACCCCGTCTCCCCACGTCGCGTCCTGACGTCCCTCGGGGCGGCCCATTCGGGCTGCCCCCGCTTCCCTCACGTCGGCTGCAGCGCCACCGCTGCGGCCGGTGTTCTCGGGCTCTGGCCGAGACGCTTGTTCAGGTCCAGCCAGGCCGCCAGCCCCGCCATCAACGCCAGCCCCAGCAACGCGGTGCCCACCTGAGCTAGCGGGTGATCGTCCGCCAGGGTGTTGCCGGCGTCCGCCAGGGGGGCCAGCAGCACGCCCAGGCAAAACACCTCCAGGGAGAACTGCCCCATGCGGGTGAATTCCCGCGCCGGCCAGCGCCGCAGCCACTCGCCCGCCGGCAGCCAGGCGGCCACGCAATAGGCCAGGGCGAGGAAGTGCAGCAGCCGCGCCGGCGCCAGGTTGGTCTTGTCGATGGGGTACAGCCACTGGGCCAGGGCCTGGGGCATCCAGGCGTCGTGAATGGCCGGGAAGCGCCAGGACACGGCGATCAGGCCGGTTGCCAGCAGGTAGCCGGCGCACAGCGCCAGCAGCATCCGGCGACGGCGCGGATCGGGCGACGTGCCGCTGGTGCGCCGGCGCTGCGCCAGCAGCGAGGCCGCACCGCCCAGCACGAAGAGGAACTGCCACGCCCAGGGGTTGAAGAACCAGGTCCCGCCGCTGGCGGCGGCGAAGTTCCATTGCAGCAGCGGGGCGCACAGGTACAGCGCCAGGGAGGCGGCCAGGGTCCAGCCGGGATGGCGCAGAAGCGCCGGGAGGATCGCCGGCAGCGCCATCAGCAGCACCACGTACAGCGGCAGCGGGTCCATCAGGTTCGGCTTGAAGCGCAGCAGCAGTTCGTCGATCAGCGCCTGCTGCGGGTCGCTGAGGAAATAGCCGAGGCCCATCTCGGCGATGAAGTCGCGGGTTTCCACGTGGTTGTTGGTGACGAAGACGATGCCCATCAGCACCGCCAGCAGGAAGATGTGCGCCACGTAGAGGACCCAGACCCGCCGCAGGATCCGCAGGCAGGCGTAGCCGTAGCCGTCGCGCAGCAGCACCTTGCCGTAGGCCATCACCGCGGCGTAGCCGGCGAGGAAGACGAAGATTTCCGCGGCATCGCTGAAGCCGACGTTGCGGGGCGTCAGCAGGCCCAGGGGGTTCTGCGGGATGTGATCCCAGAAGATGAACAGCAGCGCCAGGCCGCGGAAGAAATCGATGCGCAGGTCACGTCCGCTTTGCATGTCGTTGTCTCGCCGAAAAAAAGTCCGCGCCACCGCGGCGATGGTGGGGGAAGGGTACTTGCTCCGGGCAGGCGCCACCAGCGGCGAGGGCGCGGGGCGCGGCGCGTCGCGACCTGGGTCACAGCCACCGCCGGCCCTCGACGAAGCGCGTCGAATTCCTGGCGGTGGGTCGGGTCTTTCACGGAAGAGGCGGGCCGTCGGGCCACCGCCACCGGTTTGGAGAGAATCCGATGCGTGACGTACGTCTGCAGGACGGCTGCGAAGTGCCGGCGATCGGCCAGGGCACGTGGCACATGGGGGAGTCGGCGGCGCGCCGCCAGGACGAAGTGGCTGCGCTGCGGCGTGGGCTCGAGCTGGGGATGCGCCTCATCGATACCGCGGAGATGTATGCCGACGGCGGCGCCGAGCGGGTGGTGGGCGAGGCCATCGCCGGCCGCCGGGACCAGGCGTTCCTGGTGAGCAAGGCCTATCCCTGGCATGCCGGCCGGCACAGCCTGCCGCGAGCCTGCGAGGCCAGCCTCGACCGCCTGGGTACCGACTACCTCGACCTCTACCTGCTGCACTGGCGGGGCGATTTCCCGTTGATGGAGACTGTCGATGCCTTCGAGCGCCTGCGGGAGCAGGGCAAGATCCGCCGCTGGGGCGTTTCCAACTTCGACGTGGACGACCTGCAGGAACTGGAGGGGCTGGCCTGCGCCACCAACCAGGTGCAGTACAACCCCGAGGCCCGCGGCGTCGACTTCGACCTGCTGCCCTGGCAACGCCGCCGGGGAATGCCGCTGATGGCCTATTGCCCGGTGGGGCAGGGCGGCGGGCTGCTGGGCCATCCGGCGCTGCTGCAGGTAGCCGAGCGACGCGGCGCCACGCCCGCCCAGATCGCCCTGGCCTGGTGCCTGCGGGATGACGGGGTGATCGCCATTCCCAAGGCAGTCGACCCGGAACACCTGCGGCAGAACGCCGAAGCCGCCGATATCCGTCTGGACGACGAGGACCGGGCGGTGCTGGACGCCGCCTTCCCGCCACCGACCCGCAAGCAGCGCCTGGCGATCGTCTGATCCGGGTGCGTGCGAAGCCCTTGCACTGAAGGCAGCGCAGGGGCGGTCAAACCCAACGCCAGTTGCAAAGCCGACTCGGGTTCCAGTATTGTTATCTTATAACATTTGACTGGAGATTGAGATGAAACCCGGCATCCACCCCGATTACCGTCCCGTGCTGTTCCACGACCTGGCGGCCGATGTGTATTTCCTCATCGGCTCCTGCGCCGTCACCGACAAGACCCGCACCCACAGCGACGGCGTGACTTACCCCTACGTGCCCCTGGACATCTCCAGCGCCTCGCATCCCATCTACACCGGCCAGCAGCGCCAGGCGAAGAGCGAAGGGCGCGTGGCGGGCTTCAACAAGCGTTTCGCCGGGTTCGTCGGGGGTGGCCAATGAAGGTCCTGTCCTCCCTGAAACAGGCCAAGCTGCGCCACCGCGATTGCCAGATCGTCAAGCGTCGCGGGCGGCTGTACGTGATCTGCAAGACCGAACCGCGCTTCAAGTGCGTGCAAGGCCGGCCGAAGCCCCAGCGCAAGCACAAGAGCTAAGCGCTGTCGGGTACCACCGCGCCGGACACCGCTGTTCGGCTACGGCCCAGATCGCCCCACTCGGGCGCCGTGCCCTCGGCGAATCGCCAGGCACCGCCCGCCGGATGGCTGGAATGATCCACGGCGCAGCGGGGTCCCTCCTTTCTCACGCCCAACGGCAACCAACGAGGAGAGACCCGATGGCGCATAACGATCTGACGGACAAGCTGGTGGTGGTGACCGGTGCTTCCAGCGGCATCGGCCGGGCCACGGCCCAGGCCTTCGCCCGGAGTGGCGCCTACGTGGTGCTGGCGGCGCGAGACGAAGACGCGCTGGCCGAGGTGGTGGAGGAGTGCCGTCGCCTGGGCGGCGGCGCCGAAGCCGTGGTCACCGACGTGACCGATGCTCAGGCGGTGCAGGCGCTGGGCGAGACCGCCCTGCGCATCGGGGGCGGGCGTATCGACGTCTGGGTGAACAATGCCGGGGTCGGTGCCGTGGGGCGCTTCGAAGAGACCCCGCTGGCCGCCCACGAACAGGTAATCCAGACCGACCTGCTGGGCTACCTGCGCGGCGCCCACGTGGTACTGCCGATCTTCAAGCGCCAGGGCCATGGCACCCTGATCAACACCCTGTCCCTGGGCAGTTGGGTCGCGCAGCCCTACGCCGCCGCCTATTCCGCGGCGAAGTACGGCCTGCGCGGCTTCACCGAGGCCCTGCGGGGCGAACTCAGCGGCTGGCGCGACATCCACGTGTGCGATGTCTACCCGGCGTTCATCGACACCCCCGGCCTGCGCGACGGCGGCAACTACAGCGGCCGCAGCATCAAGCCGCCGCCCCCGGTGTACGACCCGCGCAAGGTGGCCGACGCCATCGTGTCCCTAGCGGTCCGGCCGCGGGCCTCGGTCACCGTCGGCAGCGTGGCCACCCTGCTGCGTGTGCAGCACTTCCTGACCCCGGGGTTCCCGGCCCTGTCGCGCTGGGTGCTGGACCGTGCCTTCGCCCGGGCCAAGCCGGTGGCCCACTCCTCCGGCAACCTGTTCGGTCCGCCCAGCGGCGAGCGCCGTGTGGACGGGGGGTTCAGCCGCGCCAGCAACACCGCCGGCGCGGTGACCGTCGGCGCCCTGGCGGCGGTGGCGCTGCTGGGCCTGTATACGGCGCGGCGGTTGAGCGACCGCCGCTGACGGCCCGCACGGGTTGCTTCTGCATCGGCGGGTTCCGGCGCATCAGCCCCGGGCGGCGCTGACCCCGGCCAGGGTGGCGAACGAGGTGTCCTTGGCCGTGAGCAGAAAGTCGCGCATGAACGGTGCGTCCAGCATGTCGGCGCGGATCGCCGCGTAGAGGGTGGCGTAGAGCGCCTTTTCGCCGAGGCGCTTGGCAGTGACGTAGCCCCGCGAGCTGTACTCGTGGAGCGCCCAGTTGGGCAGGCAGCAGACGCCCCGGCCGCTGGCCACCAGCTGCATCATCATCACCGTCAGCTCGGAGGTGCGCACCTGGGCCGGCTCTACGTCCGCCGGCTCCAGGAAGCGGGCGAAGATGTCCAGGCGATCGCGCTCGATGGGGTAGGTGATGAGGATCTGGTCGCGCAGGTCTTCCGGCTGCACGTAGGGCTTGCCTGCCAGGGGGTGTTGATTGGCCACCGCCAGCAGCGCCTCGTAGGTGAACAGCGGCACGTAGGTGATGCCGCTGAGCTCCAGCGGGTCGGCGGTGACCACCAAGTCCAGGTCGCCCCGGGCGAGGGCGGGCAGCGGCGCGAAAGAGAAGCCCGAGGCCAAGTCCAGTTCCACTTCCGGCCAGGCATCGCGGAACTGGTCGATGGTAGGCATCAGCCACTGGAAGCAGCTGTGGCATTCGATGGCCATGTGCAGGCGCCCGGCGGTGCCGCCGGCCAGGCGCGCCAGGTCGCGCTCGGCGCTGCGCAACTGGGGCAGCAGGCTGTCCGCCAGTTGCAGCAGGCGCAGGCCGGCGCTGGTGAAACGTACCGGCTTGGTCTTGCGGATGAACAGCGACATGCCCAGGCGCTCCTCCAGTTCCTTGAACTGGTGGGAGAGGGCGGACTGGGTCAGGTGCAGGCGTTCTGCGGCTTCCACCAGGCTGTCGGCCTCGCGCAGGGCGTGCAGGGTTTTCAGATGGCGCAGTTCCAGCATTCGGACTACCTCTTGCGAAAGACGACGAAACGGCGGCCACGACCGGTCTGTCCGGTAGGCGGCGAAGCGCGATGACTATGAGGAAAACTGGAGATAACTGCCAGGCGGTTGAGTCTGTCTCAAGTTGATCGGCCTGTCATCAGGCGGGCGTACTGGCTGGCCAGGCGCTTCCGATCGTCCAAGTTCTTTGAAGTCCGCAGGCCGGTCATTCAATGACGTCGCTTGGAAGCGTGGTTGAATGATGTGTGCGGGCGGGGGCGCCCATCTTTACAGGCAGGTGAAGAGGCTCGCTGAAGCCCTGCCACGGTTGCCTGCGGTGAGAGACGGATCACGCAGGTTCACCTATCGCCGGGTCGTTTCGGATAAAACGGGGCGCCCTGGCGTCTTCGTCCCCCTGAAAGGCGACGAACCGTTCGGCGCCTGTCATGCAACGGTCACCCGCCTGTGGCAGCGGGATTGCCGCCGGGCTCGGCAGAATCGGCTCTTTTCCCGATCCGTCCCGTTATGCCATGCGAGTGCTCCTGTTCCTCGCCGCCTTGTTGAGCGGCTCCCTCGGTTTCGCCGCGTCTCGCTGCGACACCCACGTTCCCACCGAAATCCTGCCCCTGGGCGACGTGCGCCTGGCCTACCAGAGCATCGGCGACCCACGTGACCCGACGCTGCTGCTGGTGATGGGCCTGGGCGGACAACTGATCCACTGGCCGGACGACGTGGTGGCGCGCCTGTGCGAGCAGGGCTTCCGGGTGATCCGCTACGACAACCGTGACGTCGGCCTGTCCGCCTGGCGCGACCGGCCGCCCACCGCCAACCTGGTCTACGAGGTGCTGCGCTATCGCCTCGGTCTGGCGGTGCAGGCCCCCTATACCCTGACCGACATGGCCGACGACGGCCTGCGCCTGCTGGACGCCCTGGGCGTTCGCCAGGCCCACGTGCTGGGCGCCAGCATGGGCGGAATGATCGCCCAGCACCTGGCCGACCGGGCCCCGGAGCGGGTCCTCAGCCTGACCCTGGTGATGACCAGTTCCGGCGCTCAGGGGCTGCCGGCGCCCAGCGATGCCTTGCTGGGATTGTTGGCCCGCCGGGAGGTGCCGGACCGCGCCACCGCCCTGGAGCGCCAGGCCGACCTGCTGGCGGCCTTGGGCAGCCCGAAGGTGGTGGATGATCGTGAGCAGCTGCTGGAACAGGCGGCCCAGGCCTACGACCGCGCCTTCAACCCGGAGGGTGTGCAGCGCCAGTTGCTGGCGATCCTCGCCGAACCAAGCCGGGTTCCGCTGCTGGAGCGCCTGCGCGTGCCGACCCTTGTGGTCCACGGCACCGCCGACCCGTTGTTGCCGGTGATGCACGGGGTGCACGTGGCTGCCCACGTACGGGGCGCCCAGCTACGGCTGATCCCGGGACTGGCGCACCGGTTCCAGGAGGTGTTCAGGGAGCCGCTGCTGGCGGCGGTGCTGCCCTACCTTTCGGCTCACCGCCAGCCGGACCAGGTGGCCCGGCTGTGACCTGAAGGCCGCATTCAGAGGCCGAAGGGGAAGGTGTCTTCCTCGTGGCTGGGGGAGGCGAGGGTCGCCAGGGGCTCCACCGCGTGGGTCTCTTCCAGCCACAGGTAGGCGTCGAACTGCTCGGCCAGCACCGCTTCGAAGTAATGGCTGACCCGCTCCGTCTGTGGCCGGTAGATGACCCCGATGGCCCGCTCCAGCAGGACCTCCGACAGGGCGTCGCGCAGGTCTTCGCGGTCGGCGGCGCGCCAGTCGGTGAGGGACGCGGGCACCCCAGCCTGCAGGAAGCGGTGCTCCCAGCTGTCCGGGTCGGACGGGCGCACCGTCTTCACCTCCAGGGTGCCGTCCCAGTCGTCGGCCGCCGCCACCCCGCCCCGGTCGGTGCCCATGCCGATCAGCACGGCATCCCGGCCCCAGGCGGTGCGGCACAACTGGCCGAGGGTGAACTCGCCCTCCCAGCCCATGGCGGTGGCGGCGGCGTTGCCGATGTGGGAGTTGTGGGCCCAGACCACCGCCTTCGCCTGGGGCCCGCGGTGCGCCATCAGCGCCTGCAGGGTCTCGAACATGTGCCGGTCGCGCAGGTTCCAGGAGGCCGTGGTGCCCCGGTAGATGGCCCGGTAGTACTGCTCGGCGGCCCGCACCACCCGGGCGTTCTGGGTGGCGTTGAAGAACGCCTCCTCGTCCTCGACGAGATGCGCCAGGCGGTCCCCCAGCAGATGCTGCAGCTGGTCCACCACCGCCTGTTCGCAAGACGGCTCGCCGACCCGCTCGACAAAGTGCCCATAGAGCGCCGGGTCGTCCTGCCAGGGGGTGAGGCAGGCGTAGCGCTGGCGCGCCTGGTGCGCGGCGTCGGGGTCGGCCTGGTCCAGGTAGCGCAGCACCTCGGTCATGGAGTTGCGCAGGCTGTAGATGTCCAGGCCGCGGAATTCCACGCGCTGGGCCGGCATCAGCGGCCGGTTGTGGGCCTGCAGCCAGCGGGTGAAAGTCTTCACCTCGGTGTTGCGCCACATCCAGGTGGGGAAGCGGGTGAACGCCTGCCCGTACCAGGGTGAGGGGCCCAGGTCGCGCACGTAGCGGTCGATCTGCCCGGCGTCTGGCCAGTCCGCCTCTACCGCCACCAGGTTGAAGCCGTGGCGCTCGATCAATCGCTGGGTGACGGCCGCGCGGGTCCGGTAGAACTCGGCGCTGCCGTGGCTGGCTTCGCCGATCAACACCACCCGGGCGTCGCCGTAGCGGTCGAACAGTGCGCCGAACGCCGGATCGTCCAGGGCCGGCAGGGGCTCGGCATAGCGGCGCAGCAGCTCCGGCAGGTGGTCTTCGTGGTCATCGGTGCGGCGACGGCGGAAGCGTTGCAGGAGCTCCTTGGCAGGCAGGGTCATGATGCTCTCCTCTCGGCGGCCGGACAGGGCCCTTGCTCATCCCGACCCGCTGGGTACGGCGATGTTCCCCGGCGCTGACCGGCGCATGGGCACGCCGTTGGCACCCCCGCCGGCTAGCACGGTCGAGATGGAAAGGACATTCTGAGGAGGACCCGCATGGCCCTGAGCAAGGCATTCCGTGAGCAGTTCCGCGCCCTGGCGGCCCACACCGACGGCATCGACGTCGAGGTCTACCGGCAGTTTGGCAAGGACCCGCTGGAGCCCATCGTCGGCGCCGGCGAGCGCCACGTGCGGATCGGTTTCTTCGGGCGCGACCCGGGGCGGGAGGAGGTGCATCACGGCGAGCCGTTCATCGGCTCCGGCGGCAAGATCGTGCGCAAGGTCCTTTACCAACACCTGCACGGCGAGCCGGCGCCCGACGTCGAGGCCCTGCGGACCCTGGGGCGGCTGTTCTTCTGGATCAACACCGTGCCCTACAAGCCGGTGGGCAACAAGGCCTGGTCCATGGCGGTGAAGCGGCGCTTCCAGCCCCTGGTGAGCCGCCTGCTGATCGAGCAGTGGGACGGCCACGAGGTGATCACCCTGGGCCGCGAAGCCTTCCTCTGGTTCGGCCTGGAGCAGCCCCGGGAGACCCGCGAGGCGTTGGAGGCGTTCTGGGTCCGGGAGGATCGCTTCAGCGCGTCCATCGACGTGGAACTGCGCAGTGGCGGGGACGCGCGGACGTTCCGCCTGCACCCATTGCCGCACCCGTCGCCCCTCAACCAGACCTGGTTCAAGCGCTTCCCCGAGCTGCTGCGGGCGCGCCTGGAGGCCCTGGGCGTGGAGGCCGGCGAAACACCCAAGGCGTAACGCCGACCGGCGGCCTCACTCGGCGATCTGCAGCTTGCGCGCCTCGGTGTAGACGTAGCGGATTTTCTCGTATTCGAACGGCGAGTTGAGCTGGCCGTAGCGCAGGTTGGTGGTGTAGCGCTTGTCGATGCCACGGAGCACGGTGATCTCCGGGTGCTCGCTGCTCAGCTCGCTCATGTTCAGGTAGTTGATCTGCCCTTCGGCGCCGAAGTCCACCACCAGGCCGCTGGTGTCCCGCACGTTGGACGGCCCCAGCAGCGGCAGCATCAGGTAGGGGCCGGCGGGCACGCCGTAGAAGCCCAGGGTCTGGCCGAAGTCCTCGCTCTGTTTGGGCATGCCCCAATGGGTCGCCGGGTCCCACAGGCCGGCGATGCCCACGGTGGTGTTCACCAGCAGGCGCCCGGTGGTCTGCAGGGCGCGCTTGCCCTTGAGCTGCAACAGGCTGTTGAGCAGGTTGGGCACGTCCCCCAGGTTGCTGAAGAAGTTGCTGACCCCGGTGCGCACGAAGCTCGGGGTGACGTAGCGGTAGCCGTTCACCACCGGCAGCAGGACCCACTCGTCCACCCGGTAGTTGAAGTGGTAGACCCGGCGGTTCCACGATTCCAGCGGGTCGTAGACGTTCAGCGCCTGCCAGGTGGAGCGCTCGAACTCGCGCTGGTCCAGGCCCGCGTTGAACTTCAGGTCCTTCAGCGGCTGGGTGAAGCCGTCGTCCTCGACGGGCTGGTCGGCGAGGGCCGCGCCGCTGAGCAGCAGCGAGGCGAGCAAGAGCAGTTTCTTAGCCACGGAAGAACTCCAGCATGGCGTCGCTGTTGACGCGGTAATTGAGGTTGCCGCAATGGCCGCCGTAGGGGTAGACGATCAGCCGCGGGCCCAGGGTGCGGCGCAGGAAACCCAGGTCGCCGGGGCCGAGGATGACGTCGTCGGCGTTGTGCATGACGGCGATCTTGCGGCTGCTGCGGAGGTAGTCCTCCAGGGCGTAGAGGCTGACCTGGTCCACCAGTTGGGTGAGGCTGCCGCCCTTGGAGACCTTGCGCCAGTGGGGGATCAGTTGCTCGCTCATGTAGCAGTCGAAGTCGCACTGCAGGGCCCGGCGGAAGAACGGCGTCAGGCTGGTGCCCTCGCTGACCGGGTAGGCGGGCGGGATGATCAGGCCGCGGCGGTTGATCAGGTCTGAGGTGAAGGTGATGTCGGCGGCGGAGAAGCGGAAGGAGGTGCCGATCAGCATCGCCATCTGCTCGTCGGACAGGCGCTGCCGGGACGACTGGAAGTCGAAGAGCAGGGCGTCGTTGAGGTCGATGTAGCCTTTCTGCTGGAAGTAGCGGGTCAGCTTGCCCAGCACCATGTCGTAGAAGGTGGTGGTGTTGTCGATGCCTTTCACCTGGGTCTGCACCAGGCGATCCAGGTTGGTCACCGAGGTGTAGAGGTTGACCGGCGGGTTGAGCAGCAGCACGCGCTTGAAGTTGAAGCTGCGGCGGGTCTCGTCCAGCTTGCTGACGAACGCCGCGTCCAGTGCGCCCAGGCTGTAGCCGGTGAGGTAGAAGTCGGTGATCGGCAGCTTGGGATGCTGGGCACGCACCGCCTGCATGACCCGGTAGAGGTCGTCCGCGTCCTCGGTGGAGATGCCCGGGGTGGCGTGGCGCGAGGCCGCGGCCATGAAGTCGTAGCTGGTGGGGGAGGACAGCTGCACCACGTGGTAACCGGCTCCGTAGAACAGCTTCTTCAGGTATTCCGCGAGGCTGCTGGAGTAGGGCGCGCCGGTGCCGGCGATGATGAAGATCAGCGGTGCCGGGTGGTCCTGCTGGGCCAGGCGGTAGCGCAGCTGTTTCACCGGCCAGAAGTTGTCCGGCAGGATGAATTCCCGCTCCGGCCGCAGCCGCAGGGTGTAGTCGCTCTGGTCGATGTCCTCGTCCGTGGGCAGCGCCGGGCGCAGGTCCGGCGGTGTGGTGGCGATGGTCGCCTCGAACGGGTTGGTCAGGGGGAAGCCATAGGTGGCTTTGTCGATGTCGTCAGCGAGTGCGGACGCACCGTAGAGCAGGCCGCCGAGGAGCACGGCGGCGAGGCAGCGAAGGCGGAGCATGGCGGTTTCCCTGGGGTAGTGACCGTGGTGAGTGCGACGGGGCGCCATCCTGGCCTCCGTGGGTACAGCGCCGGCCACGGGGGGCGGCCGGCAGCCGGCGCGTCCGGGCGCCGGCGACGTGATGGTCCGAATCGGGTGCTTGGCGCGGCTGTCCGGCGACCGCGCGCGGCGGGCGCGACCGGAGGCGGACGCCGCGCACAGTGTACGGGGAGCCGCTGCCGCTGTGCAGCCGTCCACAGCGGAAAAACCGCGCCCGCCGGCGGGTTCGCCGACGACGAGGCCGGCCGCGTGCCGGTCCGGCCTTGCATAAGCCGGGCGGGGGATTATGCTGGGCGCCGTTTCGCCATTAGGAGAGTGCGTCATGTCCCGCCGTCTGCCCCTGATCCTGTTGCTCCTGGCCCTGTCGCTGTGGCTGGGCGCCAGCTACGGGCTGCGCTACGCCTTCATGGAGGACCCGCGCTGGGTGGGGCTCTGCGCCGAGGACGCCGGGCGGTGGGAATGCGTGCTGCGCTCCAGCCTGGGCACCCTCATCCATTACCGGGTGATCGCCCTGGCCGGCCTGCTGGCGGCGCTGGTGGCGTTCTTCCTGCCGGGCCGGCCCGGCTGGTTGCTGGCGGTGCTGGCGTTGCTCTTCGCGCTGCCGGCTCTGGTGCTCTACAGCGCCAGCCTGGCGGTGTTCGCGGTGGTGATCGGCGCCCTGCGCCTGGTGCGCCGGCCGCTGGACGCGGCGCTCTAGGCGCCGGCCCTTCAGAAGTTGCCGCCGAGGTTCAGGTAGAAGGCGTGCTGTTCCTGGTCGTTGAGGCCATAGCTGAAGTTCAGCGGCCCCAGCGGCGTCTCGAAGCCCAGGAACAGGCTGGCGGCGTTCACGTAGCCGCTGTCGAAGGCATTGTCGTTGTTCCATACCCGTCCCCGTTCCAGACTGCCCCCCAGGTACACCGGGAAATCCAGGGGCAGGAAGGCGCGCTCGGTCAGCCGCCGGTAATAGACCAGCCGGCCGAAGCTGACGTTCTGTCCCGATAGCGCGTCCTGGCGGAAGCCGGACAACTGTCGCGCGCCGCCCAGCAGGAAGCTGGACGACACCACCTCGGCGTCGTCCAGGGTCCGCCCGTAGCGGCCACCCAGCATGAAGGTGTCGGGGCCGTGGCTGAACGCCTTGTCCAGCTTCAGCTGCCACTGCCGGTAGCGCTCGTCGGACCCCAGGCGCTTGTCGTACTGGCGCAGGGTCAGGCCGATGTCCTCGCCTTCGTGGGGGTAGTCGACGTTGTCCAGGGTGTCGAAGGAATATTTCAGTTCGTAGTAGCCCTCGCTGAAGCTGAAACTGGGCAAATCCCGCTCTCCCACCCGCACGTTGGCCTCGCCCCAGGCCTGGCCGATGCCGAAGCGGATCTCGCCGTTGTTGGCGATCTGGCGGCCCAGGTTGAATCCGTAGCCATAGCGTTCCAGGCGGTATTCGGCGATGGGGTCGTTGTCCTCCAGGCGCTCCACGTTGCGCGCCTCGCCCACCAGGTAGGGCGCGACGAAGTAGCGCGAGCCGGCGTCCAGGGGCTGGTAGAACTCGCTGTACAGTTCCTGGTGGTCGCCCAGCTGCACCCGTGTCAGCCACTCGGCGCCCAGGCGGTTGATGCCGTTGACCCGGTAGCTGGCGCCCAGATTGAAGGCGCTGTCGCCGCGCATGTCGTCGGAGAGGTTAAGCCCCAGGCGCAGGAAATCGGTGCCGGCGCGCTTGCCGCGGGCATCGATCACCAGGGCGTTGCCGTCCCGCTCGTGGGCCACCCGGTATTCCACGCGCTCGAAGTAGTCCAGGCCGTAGAGCGTGCCCATGTCCTTCTGCAGGCGCTCCAGGTCCAGCCGTTCCCCGAGGGGCTGGCGGATATAGCGGCGGATCACGTCGTCGGCCACTTTCGAGTCGTTCTCCACGCGAATCCGGTGGATCACCGGGGTGCGATGCCCCGGCGCACGGGCGGCGCTCAGCTCGGCGTCTTCGGTGCCTGCCGGCCGCAGGTCCGCCAGGCGCCCCCGCAGGGCGCGGGTGGCCCGGTAGCCGGCGTCGATGGCCTCGCGCACCCGGCCGAAGTCGGTGCCCGCGAACCCCGCCAGGGGCGGCTGGATCAGGATGTCCTGCGCGTCCAGGGTGGCCAGCTGTTCCTCGGAATTGCGACGGGTCATCAGGGTGATGGACTGGTTCATCACGTCCACCACCGTGAGCAGTTCCTTGCGAGGTCGCAGCGCGGTGCCGATATCCACCACGATGACCCGGTCGACGCCCATGGCCCGCGCCACGTCCACCGGAATGTTGTCCGCCATGCCGCCGTCCACCAGCAGCCGCCCGTCCATCTCCACCGGGGCGAACACCGCCGGGATCGACATGCTGGCGCGGATCGCCTGGGGCAGGTGGCCGTGGTCGAACACCACCTTCTCGCCATTGGCGATGTCCGTGGCCACCGCGCGGAAGGGGATGGCCAGCCGGTCGAAGTCGCGGGTGTTGCTGGTGTGCACCAGCAGGCGTTCCAGGGTCAGCGCCAGGTTCTGCCCCTGGATCACCCCGATGGGCAGGCCGAGGCTGCCGTCGTCGCGGAAACTCAACTGCTGCCGGACCAGAAAGTCGCGGTCATCCTGCTTGCGGCGGAATGGCACGTCGGAACGCGGCGGCGAATCCGACAGCACCTGCTGCCAGTCCAGGGTCAGGGCCAGTTTCTCCAGTTCCTCGACCCGGTAGCCGGAGGCATACAGGCCGCCCACCACCGCGCCCATGCTGGTACCGGCGATGGCGTCGATGCGGATGCCCTGTTCCTCCAAGGCCTTGAGCACGCCGACGTGGGCCAGGCCCCGGGCAGCGCCGCCGGACAGTACCAGGCCGACGCGTGGGCGCGGGTCGTCGGCGGACTGGACGGGCAGGGCGGGCAGCAGAAGGCAGAGCAGCAGGCCGGGAAGCAGGCGGGACAACAGGCGGCGCATGGGCACCTCGGGACGCGGGTGTAAACGGAAAGCCGGCTATTATAAGCCTCCCGCCCTCACGAGCCGCCGCCCATGCCCGACGTCCGCGCCGAGATCGTCATCACCTACTGCACCCAGTGCCAGTGGCTGCTGCGGGCCGCCTGGCTGGCCCAGGAACTGCTCAGCACCTTTGCCGACGACCTCGGGCGGGTGACCCTGGAGCCCGGGCGTGGCGGCGTTTTCCGCATCACCTGCGACGGCGAGCAGATCTGGGAGCGCAAGGCCGACGGCGGTTTCCCCGAGGCCAAGGTCCTCAAGCAGCGTGTCCGCGACCGCATCGACCCGGACCGGGACCTGGGTCATAACGACCGGTCCTGACCGGCTTCTTTCCCGACTGCCCGGACCGCTGTAGCTGCGCTGCGCAAGGCAGGGCGCTGCAGACAGTCCGGGCGACAAGGGCATCGCCTCGCGAGGGCTGGTCTTCCCCGTCATCCGTCGGCGCCAATCGCGGGCCAGGCCATTCGGCGAGAGGTGTTGTCACTCTGGCATTCTGCGTGCGGACGCGGTCGTTCCGACCGACGCGTGTAGCGCCTTTGTATCAACCCTGTCGCAGTCCTTTACCCAGCGCTTACCCGGTGCTGACAGCCAGGCCCCTGGCGGGCGGCGATAATGCGTGGGCGCAAGGTGGCTTGCGTGTCTCTCGAGGAGGTGTCGGATGTCTTCCCCCCTGATGCGCGCCGGCGTGGCCGGGCTGCTTTCCCTGGTTCTCGCCGCGCCGGCGTTCGCCGGCCCGCCGGGTCCCGGTGGGCCGGGAGGCCCGGGCTTCGGCGGCCCGGGGCCGCGGCACTTCGAACCCGGCCCGCGGTATGGCCATGGCCTGCCCGGGGCCGCCCGGGAAGTGTGGATCGGCAGCACTTTGTATTTCCTGGCCGCCGGCACCTATTACCTGTGGAGCGCGAACCAGCAGCAGTACGTGGTGGTCAGCCCGCCGCCGGCGGTGCAGACGGTGAGCCAGGGCAACTACGAGGTGATCGCCTACCCCTCTCGCGGGCAGCCCGCCGAGCTGCAGGCCCGGGATCGCTACGAATGCCACACCTGGGCGGTGGGCCAGAGCGGCTTCGACCCGGCTGCGGCCCAGGCTGCGCCCCCGGCCGGGGTCTCCGACCTGTATCGGCGCGCCCTGGGTGCCTGCCTGTCCGGGCGCGGCTACAGCATCAACTGAAAATGGACGGCCCCGGTCACGGGGCCATCATGCTCACGGTGCCGCCAGGGCCTGTTCGGTGGGCGCGGCCTTGGCGCGGCTGGACAGGACGATGGCGGCGATGATCAGTGCGCCGCCCAACAGCATGCGCAGCCCCGGCTTCTCATCGAACAGCCACCAGGCGAAGGCGATCCCATAGACCGGCTCCAGGGCGAACACCAGGGCGGCGGTACGGGCATTGAGCACGTGCAGGGCGGAAACGAACAGGCTGTGGGCGACACCCGTGCAGAACGCGCCCAGCAGGAACAGCCACAGCCAGTCCAGCGGGCGCAACGGCAGCAGGTCGCGCCAGGCGAACGGCAGCAGGCAGACGAGGATCGCCAGGTTCTGGCACAGCGCCGCCTGCATCGGGTTCAGGCCCTTCACCGTGGCGCGGTTGGCCAGGGTCAGCAGGGCGAACAGCAGCCCCGAGGTTACCGCCCAGAGCAGCCCGCCGGTGCCGCTGCTGGCGAGGTCGAAGTGGGGCGTCACCAGCACCAGGCCCAGGGTCACCAGGGCCACCAGGGACCACTCCCGGCCGTGAATGCGCTCACGGAACAGCAGCCCTTCCAGCAGCACGGTGAACGCCGGGAAGCTGGCGAAGCCCAAGGTGGCGATGGCCACGCCGGAGATCTTCACCGCGTGGAAGAACGTCAGCCAGTGGGCGCCCAGCAACAGGCCGCTGCCGGCGAGCCGCCACAGGCGATGGCGGTCGAGGGGCACCTGGCCCGCCCGGCGCCGGCAGAAGGGGATCAACGCCAGCACCGCGAACAGCGCGCGCCCCAGGACGATGGCCAGCGGGGCGGCCAGGGCCAGCTTGCCGAAGATGCCGCTGAGGCCGAAGGCGAGGGCGCCCAGGTGCAGCCCCAGTAACGCGCGACGGGTGTTCATGCCAGGCGCGCTCCGTTGGGCAGCGGACGGTCGAAGCCGGCCAGCACCACCTTGCCCTCGGCATCGTGGACGCCGGTGACCAGCACCTCCGAGCGCACGCCGGCGATGCGCTTCGGCGGGAAGTTGCAGACACAGAGCACTTGGCGCCCTACCAATTCGGTGGCGGTGTAGTGGGCGGTCAGTTGTGCACTGGAGATCTTTACGCCGCGCGTCCCCAGGTCGATCTCCAGCACGTAGGCCGGCTTCATGGCTTTTTCGTTGGGTCGCGCGCTGAGCACCGTGCCGACGCGCAGCTCGACCCGCAGGAAATCGTCCCACTCGATATCAGGGTTCATGGCACCTCCGAGGATCAGGCCGCCAGTGTGCCGCGCCGTGGCGCGCGCGTCTGTCGGCGGACTCGCGGCAATCGTCGCGTCACTCGCGGCGCAGTTGCCGGGGTGTGCGGCCGAAGGCCTTCACCAGCGCGGCGGTGAAGGCGCTCTGGGAGTGATAGCCGACCCGGGCAGCGACCTCGCCCACCGGCGCCGCGCTGGTGCGCAGCAGGTGCAGGCCGAGCCGCAGGCGCCGCTGGCGCACGTAGTCCATGGGCGTGCGCCCGGTCTCGGCGAGGAAGCGGGCGTGGAAGCGGGCGCTGGACAGGCCGCAGAGCCGCGCCAGGTCGGCCACCTGCAGCGGGTGGGCGGCGTGGGCGTCGATATGGGCGTCCAGCCGGGCCAGCGGCAGGCAGGCGCGTTCCACTTCCGGCTGCGCCACCAGGCTGGTCAACAGCAGTGCGGTCCCCTGGCGGGCGATCACCGGGTCCTGGACCGGGCTGGCGGCCAGCCATGCCACCAGCTGGCTCTGGAAGGCGTCCAGGCTCAGGGCGCCGGGCCGCTCCAGCACCCGTCGAGCGGCGTCCGCGTGGGGGCCGAGGGCGTCCCGCAGCCAGGCTTCGTCGGGCACGTCCACCACCAGGCAGCGGCTGCCGCCCGGGCTCGCGCAGGCATGGGAAAAGGTGCTGGGCACCACCGCCAGGGTCTGCCGCCAGACTTGGGCGCCCTGGCCGGCCACTTCGAACTCCAGGCAGCCGGAGAGCCCGAACACCAGTTGCGGATGGGGATGGCTGTGGACCAGCACGTCATGGTCGTACTGGCGCAGGCTGAGGATCGCGGACATCGGGCATCGCTCGCGGGAAGTCGCCGCAGTCTAGCAAGCCCAGGCCAGCGTGCGGCGACCATCCAGTGGGCGAAAAACGGTGCGACGGCTGCGGGAGCCTCTCCGTGTGGGGAAAGGTGACGGGATGGGTTACAGAATGACCTTGTCGCGCAGTTTCTCGGCGGCGGTCTGCAGGGCCTGGATCACCCGTTCCTTGTCGTAGTTCTGGATGCCGTTGGTGTCCAGGTACATGGAGAAGCCCGGCAGTTCGTGCTCCACGTAGCTGGAGGTGGCGCCCAGGTCGCGGCGGAAGTCCACCACCTGGTAGATCTGCACCGGCCGGGTGAAGCCCTTGACGGTGATCTGCCCCTTGTCGCGGCACATGATCACGTCCTTCACCATGGAATAGGTCTCGTGGGAGATCAGGATCTCGCCCGCCTCGGCCGCGCTTTCCAGGCGACTGGCGAGGTTCACTTCGCGACCGATGATGGTGTAGTCCATGCGCGTGTCGGCGCCGAAGTTGCCCACCGTGCAGTAGCCGGTGTTCAGGCCCATGCGGATCTCCAGGGGCTTGGTGATGCCCTGGGAACGCCACTGCTGGCGCAGCACCTTCATGTGCTTGCGCATGGCGATGGCCATGGACACCGCCAGCACCGCGTCCTTCTTGGCGCCCTGGGACGTGGGGTCGCCGAAGAACACCATCACGCTGTCGCCGACGAACTTGTCGATGGTGCCGCCGTACTTGAGGGCGATCTTCGACATTTCGTTAAGGTAGGTGTTGAGCAGGTCGGTGAGGGCCTCGGCCTCCAGCTCCTCGCTCATCTCGGTGAAGCCCTTGATGTCGGAGAAGAACACCGTGAGTTTCTTGCGCTGGGTCTCCAGGCGCACGCTCTTCTTGCCGCTGAAGATGGTCTCCCAGACCTGGGGCGACAGGTATTTGGCCAGGTTGCGGGCGAGCCGCGCGGCCTTTTCCTGCTCCCGGGTGATCTCGCCGCGGGCCTGGGCCAGGCGCAGCCCCTGCTGGTGCACGAAATAGGCGGTGATGCAGATGTACAGGGTGGTGAACAGGGCGCTCACCAGGGACACCAGGACCGGCGTGGCGGCGTTCAATTCGGGGCGGAAGATGACACTGGTGAGCACCAGGGCGCTGGCCGCCACCAGCAGGGCCATGCCCAGGTAGCGCAAGCCACCGATGATCAGTGCGCTGAACGCCAGCACCAGCAGGAACATCAGGGCGGGTACCACCGAGAAGCCCATCAGGACGGCGCCACCGCCGGCGTTGACGGCATCGATGAACAGCAGCACCAGGTGGGTCTGGCGGGCATGGTCGCGCTTGAAACGCAGGCTCAGGTGATGCGCCAGGTGCGGGTAGAGCAGGGAGTAGGGGACCATCCAGAGCAGGTCGTAGGAGAAGTGCTGGACGTAGGTGCCGGCCGCGATGGTGGCGGCGGTGGCGATATAGGCCAGGACCCGCGAGTAATATTCGCGCAGCAGCGGCATGGGCAGGCTGCTGGGACGCTCTGAAACGACTGACTTCATGGACGGTAAACGATCCCTGCTGAATGGACGCCGGAAACGCGCGACGTTGCAAGACCCGAGCCAAAACCCTGGCGGGGTGTGGGATCATAACCAAGCGTGGCGGCGCCCGCCAAGGACTGCCGTCCGGCGGCCGGCGGGCGCCGTCGGGTGCGTCAGAAGCGAATCCGGCCGGTGAAGGCGTCCTTGAGCATCACCCAGTCGCCCAGCAGGCTGTACAGCGGATACTGGAAGGTAGCCGGGCGGTTCTTCTCGAATACGAAGTGGCCGACCCAGGCGAAGCCGTAGCCGGCCACCGGCATGGCCAGCAGCCACAGCCACTGGCCGCTGACCAGGGCATAGGCGAGGATTCCCAGCACCAGCAGGCTGCCGGCGTAGTGCAGGCGGCGGCACACCGGGTGGCTGTGTTCTTCCAGGTAGTAGGGGTAGAAGTCGGCGAAGCGGGTGTAGCGCTCGGCGGTCGGCTGGCTCACGGGGCACCTCCTGCGGGTCGCCGCGCCCGGGCGGGTGCGGCTGTTCTTGTTTTTCGCAGTCTAGGCAGTCGCCGGCGGACCAGCAGTGACAATGAGTGCCAGTCTAGTATCCTTGCCGGCAGCCCGGGTTCCCGCCGGAACCCTCAGAACAAGAAGACGCCATGAGCGAACGTACCACGTCGTCGAGCTGGGCCCAGGGCATCGTCCAGGCGCTGGAAGCGGGCGGCGTCGACTGCCGGCCACTGTTCCACGAACTGGGCCTCGACTACGCCGCCCTGCAGGACCCCGATGCGCGGTTCCCCCAGGACGCCATGACCCGGCTGTGGACCCGCGCGGTGGCCCTCTCGGGCGACCCGGCCATCGGCCTGAACATGGCCAAGGTGGCCCGCCCGGCCTCCTTCCACGTGGTGGGCTACGCGCTGATGTCCAGCCGGACCCTCAGCGAGGGGTTCGCCCGCCTGGTGCGCTACCAGCGAATCATCGCCGAAGGCGCGGACCTGCGCTTCCACCCTGGCCTGGACGGCTACACCCTGAGCCTGACGATCCACGGCGACCGCCTGCCGCCCGCCCGGCAGAGCGCCGAAGCCTCCCTGGCCGCCGCCCTGGCGTTCTGCCGCTGGCTCACCGGACGGGACATCGCCCCGCAAGCGGTGCGCCTGCGGGGCGAGCCGCCGGCGGACCTCACGCCCTATCTACAGGTATTCGGCATCGCGCCCACGTTCGCGGCCGACGACTATGCCCTGGTGCTGTCCCGGGCCGACATGGAGCGGCCGTTGCCCACCGCCAACGCTGCCCTGGCGCACCTGCACGACCGCTTCGCCGGGGACTACCTGGCGCGCTTCGTCGGCAGCCGGGTCACTCACCAGACGCGCCAGGTGCTGTGCCGGCTGCTGCCCCAGGGCGAGCCTCGCCGCGAAACCGTGGCGAATGCGCTGCACCTGTCCCAGCGGACTTTGCAGCGGCGTCTGCAGGAGGAGGGCACCGGCTTCCAGCAGTTGCTGGACGATACCCGCCGCGAACTGGCCGAGCAGTATCTGGCGCAACCGGAGCTGACCCTGCTGGAGGTCGCCTACCTGCTGGGGTTCGCCGACCCGAGCAATTTCTTCCGCGCGTTCCGCCGCTGGTTCGGCGTCACCCCGGGCGAGTACCGCGCCCGCGGGTGAGCCGCGTCAGTGGCGCCAGAACGCCGGGGTCAGCACCACCAGCACGGTGATGATCTCCAGCCGGCCCAGCAGCATGCCCACCGAAAGCATCCACTTGGCCGCGTCCGGCAGGCTGGCGAAGTTGCCCGCCGGCCCGATGATGTGGCCCATGCCCGGGCCCACGCCGCACACCGTGCTGGCGGCGCCGGTGAGGGCGGTGATCCAGTCCAGGCCGGTGAGGGTCAGGCCCAGGGCGATGACCGCGATGGTGATGGTGAAGAAGAACGAGAAGGTGATGATCGAGCGGACGATCTCGTCGTCCAGGGGGTGGCCGTTGTACTGCTGCTTGATCACCGCCCGGGGGTGCACCAGTTGCTGCATGTTGGCCCGCAGCAGCACCCAGGCCACCTGGAAGCGAAAGATCTTCAGGCCGCCGGCGGTGGACCCGGAGCAGCCGCCGATGAAGCCCAGGTAGAAGAACAGCATGATCGAGAAGCTGCCCCAGAGGGTGTAGTCACCCAGGGCGAAGCCGGTGGTGGTGACCACCGAGGTGACGTTCACCGCGACGATGCGGATCGCGTCCGCCCAGGGCAGGTCGGCGTGCAGCCAGTACCAGGTGCCGAAGCCGAGCCAGGTGACCAGCAGAAGGCCCAGCAGGCCCCGGACCTGCTGGTCCCTCCACAAGGCCAGGCGGTGCCCGCGCAGGGTTGCCACGTAGAGGGTGAAGGGCAGGCTGCCGAGAATCATCATGACCACCGCGACCCAGTGCACCGCCGGCTGCGGCCACTTGGCCAGGGACAGGTCGGAGGTGGAGAAGCCGCCAGTAGAAATCGCCGACATGGCGTGGTTCACCGCATCGAACGCACTCATGCCGGCGCCCCAGAACCCCAGGCTGCCCAGCAGGGTGATGCTGACGTAGATCGCCAGGATGTACTTGGCGACCATGTGGGAGCGGGGCATGACCTTTTCCGACCAGTCGGAGGATTCGGTCTGGAACAGGCGCATGCCGCCGACCCGCAGCAGCGGCAGGATCGCCACCGCCATGCCGATGAAGCCGATGCCCCCCAGCCAGTGCAGCAGCGAGCGCCAGATGAGGATGCCCGGCGACATGCCGTCCAGGCCGCTGAGCACGGTGGCGCCGGTGGCGGTCACCCCGGACATGCTCTCGAAGAAGGCGTCGGTGTAGCTGATGTGTTGGATCAGCAGCAGCGGCAGGGCGGCGAAGCAGCAGACCGCCATCCAGCTCACGGTGGTGAGGAAATACATGTCCCGCGGCCGCAGGTGCACGTGGGCGGGGCGCCCGGGCAGCACCAGGGCGAGGCCGGTGACCAGGGTGATCAGGCTGGCGGCGAGGAAGGAATGCAGGTCGTCGCTGCGGTCGTAGACCAGCAGGGTCAGCATGGGCACGAGCATGCTGATGGCCAGGGTGATGAGGAAGATGCCGATGATGAAGCCGATGATGCGCAGGGTCGGCAAGGCCATGGGTAATCCGGTCTGGACGGACGAAGGGCGCCATTCTACCCGTGGCGCCCCGGCTGTAAACCGCGGCCCGGCCATCGGCGCTCCCGCCCCGGAGCGGCTAGAATGCCGGCTCGTTCGTTTTCGGAGAGAGTCGATGGAAGCCCTCGATGCCTTGCTCAACCGTGTATCCACCGCCCGCCTGAGTGACCCGGCGCCGACCGCGGCCCAGCGCGACGTGCTGTTCCGTGCGGCGTTGCGCGCGCCCGACCATGGCCAGCTGCGCCCCTGGCGCTTCCTCACCGTCGAGGGCGAGGCGCGGCAGCGCCTGGGTACCCTGTTCGCCGAGACCCTGCAGGCGAAGCAGACGGAGCCGCGCCCCGAGGCTCTCGACAAGGCCCTGGCCATGCCGTTGCGGGCGCCGTTGCTGGTAGTGGTGGTCGCGCGCCTGCAGGATCACCCGAAGGTGCCTCGGGACGAGCAGTTGCTGGCGGCGGGCTGCGCTGCCCACGGCCTGATCCAGGCCGCCTTCGCCCAAGGCCTGGGGGCCATCTGGCGCACCGGTGATTTTTCCTACGACCGCCACGTGGCGGCTGGCCTGGGCCTGGCCGATGACGAGCGGATCATCGGGTTCATCTACCTCGGCCAGGTGGAGGGTGCCTTCCGCACACCGCCCGCCCTGGCTCCCGAGGATTTCGTGTCCGCCTGGGGCTGAGCCTCAGCGCCGCCAGCCGGTGCCGGTGGCGGCGGATTCCACCAGGCTGGGTGCCAGGGGAAGGTCCAGAGTAGCGACGAAGCCGCCCTCCGCATGGTTGGCCAGGGACAGGCTGCCGCCATGGCGTTCCACCGCGCGTCGTGCGATGGCCAGGCCGAGGCCATGGCCGCTGGCATTCTGCCCGGGAGCCCGGAAGAACGGTTCGCCCAGGTGCTCCAGGTGCTCTTCCGCGACCCCGGGACCGTGGTCGCGCACGCTCAGCCGCAGGCGCTGGTCCTCACTTCGGGCCTGCACCTCGATGGGCTGGCCCGGCGGATTGAAGCGCGCGGCGTTGCGCAGCAGGTTGTCCACCGCCCGCTCCAGCATGTCCGGCCAGCCGAACACGCTGGCACCAGGCTCGATGTCGACGGCGATGGTCTGTTCCGGGTGGCTGAGGCGAGCGTCTTCCCGCAATTTGTTCAGCAGCGGCAGCAGCTCGATCCGGTGCGAGGTGCCCGGCTCGGCATCGAGGCGGGCCAGGGCGAGGATCTCGCTGATCAAGGCTTCCAGGCGGTCGCATTCCTGGGTCAGGCGCGGCCACAGGCGCTCCCGTTCCTCGGCGCCGGCCCGTTCCACCAGGGCCAGGGCGATGCGCAGGCGGGCCAGGGGCGAGCGCAATTCGTGGGAAACGTCCCGCAGCAGCTGCCGCTGGCTGCCGATCAGCCCTTGCAGACGCTGGCCCATGCGGTTGAAGTCTTTCGCCAGCACCCCCAGCTCGTCGCCCCGGCGAGCCAGCCGCGCCAGGCTTTCCTGCTGGTACACGGTGTGGCCCAGGTCGTGCACTGCACTGCGCAGGCGATTCAGCGGGCGGGTGATGGATAGAGTAAGCAGCAGGCTGAACAGGGTGAGCACCACCAGGGCGATGACTAAGGCGCTCATGGGCCAGAGCAGGCTGCTGCGGCGCCAGGCATCCAGTTCCGGGTAGGGCAGGCGATAGATGAACAGATAGGTGTTGCCACTGGGACTGGTGTATTCCTCGGTGAGGCGTCGCCAGGGTGGCGGGCGGTCACCCCGGTCCCTGAAGAAGCCCGGCACGCTGCCGAAGGTTTGCCGCATCAATGGGGCATAGTTGATGTCGAGGATCTGTACGTCCAGGTGATAGAGGCGTTTGCGCCTCTCCAGCTGTTCCTGGGCGCCTCGGTAGTCGCCGGCTTCATAGATCCGGGCCCAGGTGGTCGCCAGGTCGGCGATGGCGGGGTGCCGGGCGATGATCCAGGAGTCTTGGTTCGCCGCATGGCCCAGGAGCAGCGACAGGCCCGCCACCAGGGCGATGGCCAGCCAGAAACTGGCGAAGACCCGCCAGAACAATGAGCGCACGGCATTTCCTCTCACATGCGACGACCCCGCTGGGGATTCAGCCCGGCGGGGTCGCGACGACGTTACGGTGGCGATATCAGCGATCGAGCTGACTCACTTTCTGGGCTTTCCAGGCCTGGAATTCCTTCCATTCCTCGCGTCGATCGGCCTGGCGTTTCTGATTCTCGGCGAAGCGCTTCTGCTGTTCGGGAGTCAGCTTCGCCTGGATGGCCGCGTCGGTCTTGTCCTTGCTGGCCTTGATCTCGTTTTCCATCGCCTGCCGGTCCGCGGCGGGCAGCTTGTCGAGGTAGCGTTCGGTGATCTCCCGGCGGCTCTTCATCTGCTCGGCCATCAGGATACCGACTTCGCGGCGTTGATCACGGTTCAGGTCCAGGTCGCCGAGGATCTGCATCCCACCGAAGTCACGGCCGGGCGGGCCGCCCATGGGACCATGATTGGGGCCTGCCAGCGCCAGGCCGGGCAAGGCGACCGCGAACAACAGGGCAGAAAGGGTCTTCTTCATGATTCATCCTCGTCGATCCCGGCCGGTTGCCGGATGAGCCCAGTCTAGGGACGCTTCGGTCAAGCGCGGTCAGGCGAGGGTAAAGGCAGGGTAAAGGGGCGTCTCAGGGGGCGTAGTAGTAGCCGCGGCTGCGCAGCGCGACGATGCGCGGACGGCCGTCGGCGTGGCTGCCCAGCTTCTTGCGCAGGTTGCTCACGTGCATGTCCAGGCTGCGGTCGTAGAGGGTCAGCTTGCGGCCCAGGGCCAGTTGCGCCAGCTCCTGCTTTTCCACCGGCTCGCCGGGATGGGTCAGCAGCGCTTCCAGCAGGCGGCCCTCGGACACCGTCAGGGCGATTTCCTGGTTGGCCACTACGGCCACGCCGCGCAGGGGGCTGTAGCAGAGGTCGCCCAGTTCCAACTGGCTAGAGGGCGCCACCGGCTGGGTGCGGCGCAGCACGGCGCGCAGGCGTGCGGTCAGTTCCCGCGGGTCGCAGGGCTTGGCCAGGTAGTCGTCGGCCCCCAGTTCCAGGCCGAGGATGCGGTCCAGCGGCTCACCGCGGGCGGACAGCATCACCACCGGCAGGTCGGGATGATCGCCCCGCAATTGCTTGAGCAATTCCAGGCCGCTGCCATCCGGCAGCATCACATCCAGCACCACCGCGGCGGGTGTCATGTCCGCCAGCGCCTGCCGGGCCGCCTGGCCGTCATGGCAGGCGCGTACGTCGAACCCTTCCTGGGTCAGCCAGGTGCCGAGCAGCTCGCACAGCTCTTGGTCGTCGTCGATCAACAGTAATTCGCTCATGACGTCCTCTGACGACAGGGGGCTCCGTCCGGAGCCGGTGAACGACGAGGGCGTCCGGCCCTCAGGGCAACACTTTCTTGAACGGCTTGACCAACACGGTTCCGTAGACCCCGGCATCGCGGTACGGGTCGGCGTCGGCCCAGGCGGTGGCCGCGTCGAGGGACTCGAACTCGGCGATCACCAGGCTACCGGTGAAGCCCGCGTCGCCCGGCTCGTTGCTGTCCACCGCGGGATGCGGGCCGGCCAGCACCAGGCGGCCTTCGTTCTTCAGCTGTTCGAGGCGCGCCAGGTGCGCCGGCCGGGCCGCCAGGCGCTTGTCCAGGGAGCCCAGCACATCGGTGGCGATGATCGCGTACAGCATGGGGAATCCTCACTCGTTGCGGTTTTCGGGCTCGGCGTCGTGCAGGTGGCGCGCCAGGAAAACGCCCTGGCCCAGCAGGAACAGCACCGTGAGGCCGAGGCTGCCGAAGACCTTGAAGTCGACCCAGAAGGCCGGGAAGGTGAAGGCGACGAACAGGTTGGCCGAGCCGCAGACCAGGAAGAACAGCACCCAGGCCAGGTTCAGTCGCGCCCAGGTGGCGGCCGGTAGGGTGACGGCGTGGCCCATGATGCGCTCGATGAGCGGCTTCTCGCCGATGAAATGGCTGGCGGCGAAGGCCAGGGCGAACAGCCAGTTGATCACCGGGGCCTTCCATTTCAGGAAGGTTTCGCTGTGGAATATCAGGGTCATCCCGCCGAAGAGCAGGCAACCCGCCAGGGTCAGCCACTGGCCTTTCTCCAGGCGCCGCTGCAGCAGCAGGATGGTGCCGTAGACTACCACCGAGGCGGCGATCAGCACCGCGGTGGCGCTGAATATGCCGCCCAGAGTGAAGGCATGACCCGCCAGTTCGACGGTGCGGGGCTCCAGTTTGTAGACGATGAAGAACAGGATCAGCGGGATGAAATCGATGAGTTGTTTCACTGTAGCGGCCGCGGGCGGGATGTAGCCGGCATAATAACAAACCCGCTTGCGCGGGGAACGCCGATCGGCGCCGAGTTTCAACAAGGTATGATGCCCCGTTCGCCCGGTCCTGGGGCGAGGAAGAGAAGCGCGATCCATGCACGTCGACCTGCACTGTCACAGCACCGCCTCCGATGGCGCCCTGATGCCCGCGGCGCTGGTGGCGCGCGCCCGTGAGCGGGGCGTCGAGGTGCTGGCGCTGACCGACCACGACACCCTGGACGGCCTCGACGAGGCCCGCGCCAGCGCCCGCGAGCTGGGGGTGCGGCTGATCGACGGGGTCGAGCTGTCCTGCACTTGGGGCGGTGCCACCATCCACGTGCTGGGCTACGCCTTCGATCCGGCCGCGCCGTCTCTGCATGAGGCCCTGGATGCGCTGCACCGCGGTCGCTGGGAGCGGGCCGAGGAAATCGACCGGCGCCTGGCCGCCAAGGGCATGCCCGGCGCCTTCGACGGCGCACGGGCGGTGCAGCAGGAACTGGGCGGCGGCCACAACGCCCCGGCGCGGCCCCACTTCGCCGAGTACCTGGTGCGGGCCGGCTATGCCGTCGATCGCGCCGAGGCGTTCCGCAAGTGGCTGGGCTCCGGCAAGCTGGGCGACGTCAAGCAGCACTGGCCCGAGCTGCACGACGCGGTGAGGACCCTGGTGGAGGCCCGCGCCTGGGTCAGCCTGGCGCATCCCTGGCACTACGCGTTCACCCGTAGCAAGCGCCGGCGCCTGGTCACCGATTTCCTCGCTGCCGGTGGCCATGCCCTGGAGGTGGTCAACGGCCTGCAGCCGGCCGAACAGGTCGGCGGTCTTGCCATCCTTGCCCGGGAGTTCGGCCTGATGGCCAGCGCCGGCAGCGATTTCCACGCACCGGGCGACTGGTCCGAACTTGGCATGTACCGCCCGCTGCCCGACGATCTGCCGCCGTTGTGGGCACGCTTCGCCGATGAACACGTGTCCGCCTGAACGGGAGGGTCCCATGAGCCAGTTCTTCCAGCTCCACCCGGAAAACCCCCAGCCGCGGCTGATCCGCCAGGCGGTGGAGATCATCCGGGCCGGGGGCGTCATCGTCTATCCCACCGACTCGTCCTACGCCGTGGGCTGCCGGATCGGCGAGAAATCCGCGGTGGAACGCATCCGCCGCCTGCGCCGGCTGGATGACAAGCACAATTTCACCCTGGTGTGCTGCGACCTGTCCCAACTGGGCATCTTCGCCAAGGTGGGCACCGGTGCGTTCCGCCTGCTCAAGGCCCATACACCCGGCCCCTACACTTTCATCCTCGACGCCACCCGGGAAGTGCCGCGCATGCTGCTGCACCCCAAGCGCCGCACCATCGGCCTGCGGGTGCCCGGCCATGCCATCGCCCAGGCGCTGCTGGCGGAACTGGGCGAGCCACTGATGAGCGCCACGCTGATCCTGCCTGGCGAGACCCTGCCCATGAGCGATCCCTACGACATGCGCCAGGCCCTGGAGCACCAGGTGGACCTGATCATCGACGGCGGCCACGGCGGCCTCGAGGCGTCCACCGTGATCAACCTGGCCGAGGGCGACCCCCAGGTGGTGCGGGTGGGCTGCGGCGACCCGACGCCGTTCCTGGCGGGCTGACAGCGTGGCCGAGGACGTCCGCATCCCCGAGCAGCAGGAACTGCCCTTCGCCCTGGTCTACGGCCAGGCGGTCACCCAGCTGCCGATGGACCTGTACATCCCGCCGGATGCCCTGGAAGTCTTCCTCGAAGCCTTCGAGGGACCGCTGGACCTGCTGCTCTACCTGATCCGCAAGCAGAACATCGACATCCTCGACATCCCGGTGGCCGAGATCACCCGGCAGTACATGGGCTACGTCGAGCTGATGAAGTCGGTGCGCCTGGAACTGGCCGCCGAATACCTGGTGATGGCCGCCATGCTCGCCGAAATCAAGTCGCGGATGCTCCTGCCGCGCTCCAGCGAGGCGGAGGTGGAAGAAGAAGACCCCCGCGCCGAGCTGATCCGTCGCCTGCAGGAATACGAGCGCTACAAGGCCGCCGCCGAAGGGCTGGATGGCCTGCCGCGGGTCGGCCGGGACATCCTGGTGCCCAGCGTCGCCGCACCGGATGCCCGGGCGCGCAAGCTGCAGCCGGACGTCAGCCTGGACGAGCTGCTGGTATCCATGGCCGAGGTGCTGCGGCGGGCCGACATGTTCGAGAGCCACCAGGTCACCCGCGAGGCGCTCTCGACCCGGGAGCGCATGAGCCAGGTGCTGGAGCGTTTGCGTGGCGGCGCCTTCGTGCCGTTCGTCGCGCTGTTCGCCGCGGAGGAAGGCCGCCTCGGGGTGGTGGTGACCTTCATGGCGGTATTGGAGCTGGTCAAGGAGTCCCTGGTGGAGCTGGTGCAGAACGAACCCTTCGCGCCCATTCACGTCCGGGCCCGGGTCGAACAGCCATGAACCTGTCCGAGCCGAAGGAACTGGCCGCGCTGCTGGAGGCGTTTCTCCTGGCGGCGGGGCGGCCCATGCCCCTGGAACGCCTGGGCGAGCTGTTCGAGGAGAACGAGCGGCCTTCCCCGGCGCAGTTCAAGGCAGCGCTGGACGTATTGCGCAAGTCCTGCGACAAGCGCGCCTTCGAGCTCAAAGAGGTGGCGTCGGGCTACCGTCTGCAGATTCGCGAGCGTTTCTCGCCCTGGGTCGGGCGCCTCTGGGAGGAGCGGCCCCAGCGCTATTCCCGCGCGCTGCTGGAGACCCTGGCGCTGATCGCCTACCGTCAACCCATCACCCGTGGCGAGATCGAGGATATCCGTGGCGTCGCGGTGAACAGCCAGATCGTCAAGACCCTGCAGGAGCGCGAGTGGATTCGGGTAGTGGGCTATCGGGACGTGCCGGGCCGCCCGGCGATGCTCGCCACCACCAAGGCCTTCCTCGACCACTTCAACCTGAAGAGCCTGGAGAACCTGCCGCCGCTGGCTGCCCTGCGCGAACTGGAGCCCGAACCGGTACTTGGCCTGGACGACGACCTGCCGGTCCCGCCCGACTTGCAGGCCCGGGCGGATGCCGAGGGGCAGGCCGAGCCCCAGGCACCCGCCGAGGCGCGGGAAGAAACCAGCTTCCGCAGCCTGCTGGCCGAGCTGGACGGCATGGAACTGGGGCTCAAGACCGATTTCGACGACCTGGCCGACGCCGTGGTCGAGACCGAGGTGCCGGCAGTCGACGGGACGGAGACTGAGGTGTCGAGCGCCGCATCGGCGGCCACCGGATTGCCGGCCGCCGGATCGCCGGGCGCCGATGCATCAGCCGTCGAGACGTCAGCTACAGGCGAGCCGGACGAGACCCTTCACTGACGCACGGTGCGAATCAACCCGCGCCGCGGCACTCACAACAGAACCAGGTCGAATCGTCCGTCGTCGGAGGCCGTGTGAAGAGTCCCTGCATCAAGGTCTGTGAGTTCGAGCGGGACGTCTGCGTCGGCTGCGGTCGTCGCAAAGACGAGGTGAAGGCCTGGAAGAAACTGGACAAGGCGGAACAACGGGCGGTGCTGGCCGAGGCCGCTTTGCGCCTGCTGGCGCTGGAGGCCACCGGCCGGCGCCGGCAACGCTGAGCGGCGGTGCGGACCGGTTCCGATGGGCGTATGATGCGCGCCCCTTGGCGCGGCTGCCGCGACGCTCCGCCGCCCGCGATGCCGGACGTCCGGCGCCGCCACGTGACGACACACCGGGAGGTGCCCTGATGAGTGATACCGAATACAGCCCCGCCGGGGAAAAGCTGCAGAAAGTCCTGGCGCGCCTGGGACTGGCCTCGCGCCGCGACATCGAGGCCTGGATCGGCGCCGGCCGGGTGATGGTCAACGGCGTGGTCGCCAGCCTCGGCCAGCGGGTCGACAGCCGCGACGCCATCAGCGTCGACGGGCGCCTGCTGCGTCGGGAAGAAGCCGCCCCGGTGCGCCGTGTCCTGATCTACAACAAGCCGGACGGCGAGATCTGCACCCGCGACGACCCCGAGGGTCGGCCCACCGTGTTCGACCGCCTGCCGCGTCCCAGCGAGGGGCGCTGGATCAACATCGGCCGCCTGGACATCAACACCACCGGGCTGTTGCTGTTCACCACCGACGGCGAGCTGGCCAACCGGCTGATGCACCCCTCCTACGAGATGGACCGGGAGTACGCCGTGCGTGTGCGCGGCGAGGTGACCGAGGAAATCATCGAGAACCTGAAGACCGGGGTGATGCTGGAAGACGGTCCGGCCAAGTTCACCGACATCCAGGAAGCCCCGGGGGGCGAGGGGTTCAACCACTGGTACCATTGCGTGGTGATGGAAGGCCGCAACCGCGAAGTGCGTCGCCTGTGGGAATCCCAGGGTCTGGTGGTCAGCCGCCTGAAGCGCGTGCGTTTCGGCCCGGTGTTCCTCACGTCGGACCTGACCATGGGGCGCTGGCGCGAAATGGGCCAGGGCGAGGTGGATATCCTCAGCGCCGAGGTGGGGCTCAAGCCGGTGGCGCTGCCGGAGATGAAGGGCAAGCTGCGGGAGAAGCTCGACCGCCTGCAGCGCAAGTCCGCCAAGCCCGTGGGGCGTGGCGAACGCCCGCCCCGCACCACCCGCGAACCGGGTAGCGAAGGGGCCGGCAGTCGCCCGGCACGGTCGCCCCGCTCCGATGAGGGTGCGCGCCCGGCCCGGCCGCCGCGTCGCCAGGACGGCGAGGCACCGAAAGGCCGCGCGCCCCGTGACGACAAGGCCCAGCGCCCGGTGCGAGCGCCCGCCGCCCGTGGCGAGTCGAAGGGAACGCCGGTCGCCGAGCGGCCCCGCGACGTCAACAAGAAGCGTCCGGCCAAGCCTCAGGCGCGTCCGGCGGTAGAGCTGGCCGAGCGTCCGGCCCGCAAGCCGCGCACGCCGACCGCCAGCAAGCGTCCGCCGGCGGGTGATGGTCAGCGTCCCGGCTTCGGGCGCAAGCGCTAGCCGCGACCGCTGGCAGCCTCGGGTCCCTCCCGGCAGGCAGTGACATGAAAAAGGCCGGACGATCGTCCGGCCTTTTTCATGGGCGTCGGTGTAGCGCGGTCAGCCAGCGAACGCCAGCCGGTTGCGGCCTTCGCGCTTGGCGTTGTACAGCGCATTGTCGGCGCGCCGCAGGAGGCTTTCCACGGTCTCGCCGGGGGCCAGGGTCGCGCAGCCCAGGCTGATGGACAGGTGGATGGCCTGGCCTTCCACCAGGTGCTGCAGGGCTTCCACCGCCTGGCGCAGGCGTTCGCCGATCATCGCCGCCGCCTCCTGCCCGGTTCCGGACAGCAGCACCAGGAATTCCTCGCCGCCGTAGCGGAACACCAGGTCGATGTTGCGCAGGTCGGCCTTGAGGGTGGTGGCGATGGCCTTCAGCACCTCGTCGCCGACCCCATGACCGAAGCGGTCGTTGATCGACTTGAAGTGGTCGATGTCCAGCATCAGCACCGACAGCGGTTCCAGGGTGCGCCGGGCCCTGTCGGCCTCGCGTTGCAACGCCTGGTCCATGGCGATCCGGTTGCCGGTGTCGGTCAGCGGGTCGCGCAGGGCGCTGCGCAATGCGGCGCGGTAGAGCAGGGCGTTGCGCAGAGGAAACAGCAGGCAGGCCATCAGGGATTCCAGCTGGCCCAGTTCCTGGTCGTCGAAACGCCGGCCACGGCGGAACACCACCTCCCCCAGGTACTCGCCCTCGTGGCTCAGGCGATAGCTGGCGGAGTGGCTGGCGGACACGCCGAATTCCAGGCGCAGGTCGCTGCCGGCGTTCCGGTAGGCCAGCGTGTCCAGCGGCACCAGGCGCCGGACTTCCTGAAAAAACAGGGTGAGGATGCGGTCGGCTTCCAGGCTGGTCTGCAGCTGCAGGGTGAGCTGGCGCCGCAGGTCCGCCAGGCTGAGGGCCCGCAGCGGGCCGGGCTGCTGGGCCGAGGAGAAGCCGAGCCGCCGCAGCTTGGCGGCATCGAAATCGATGGTGTTGCTTTGATGCGGCGGGACCATGGGGGCTCGACCTCTGAGCGAACGGAACGCTGGAGGCAGAGCGAAAACCATGCCAGGCCAGAAGCCACCTGAATAGTGCTTTCGAATCAGGGGGTTAGAAAATACGTCATGCGCTGGCCGGCCAGTCGGCGCCGGTGGCTTGGCGGTCCGGGCAAGGTTTTGCCGGTCCGACCGCCCGCCCGCGTCGGAAGACAGGCGGCCCGTGGCGGGTCACTGGGCGTCGAACGCCTGGCCGTTCACGCCGGCGCTGTCCGGCCCCATCAGGTACAGGTACACCGGCATGATGGCCTCGGGCAGCGGATTGGTGGCCGGGTTCTCGGCCGGGTAGGCCTGGGCGCGCATGCCAGTACGGGTGGCGCCGGGGTTGACGCTGTTGGCGCGCACCGGGGCGACGTCGTCCAGTTCGTCGGCGAGCACCTGCATCAGGCCCTCGGTGGCGAACTTGGAGACCGCGTAGGCGCCCCAGTAGGCCCGGCCCTTGCGGCCGACGCTGCTGGAGGTGAACACCACGGAGGCATCGCTGGACAGCTTGAGCAGTGGCAGCAGCGTGCTGGTGAGCATGTACATGGCGTTCACGTTGATGTGCATCACGCGCATGAAGTTCTCCCCCGACAGCTGCTCGAGAGGGGTGCGCGGGCCGAGGATCGAGGCGTTGTGCAGCACGCCGTCCAGGCGGCCGAACTCGTTCTCCAGGTGCGCGGCCAGCTCGTCGTACTGGTGCGGCAGGGCGGTCTCCAGGTTGAACGGGATCACCATGGGCGTCGGGTGGCCGGCGGCCTCGATGGCATCGTAGACCTCGTTGAGGTATTCCTCGGTCTTGCCCAGCAGCAGCACGGTGGCGCCATGGGCGGCGAAGGTGCGGGCGGCAGCGGCGCCGATGCCGCGACCGGCGCCGGTGACGAGGATCACCCGGCCGGCGAGCAGGTCGGGGCGGGCGGTGTAGTCGAACATGAAGGTAGCGCTCCTACGGAAAAGCGGGGGCCGGATCGCGGGCCAGCCGGGGTGAACGAGAAGAGGGGGTCAGCAGCCGCACAGCGCCCGGTCGAGCACCGCACGCAGCTCGCTGGGGTGATCCACCACCGCATCCGCGCCCCAGGAGCGCGGGTTGTCCTCGGGGTGGATGTAGCCATAGCCCACCGCCACGGTCCGGGTGCCGGCGGCACGGCCGGACTCGATGTCGCGCAGGTCGTCGCCGATGAACAGGACGCTGGCTGGTTCCACCCCGAGGCGTTCGCAGGCCAGCAGCAGCGGTTCGGGGTCGGGCTTGCTGCGGCTCACGTGGTCCGGGCAGATGAGCACCCTGGAGCGCTCGGCGAGGCCCAGGCGCTGCATGATGGGTTCGGCGTAGCGCACCGGCTTGTTGGTCACCACGCCCCACAGCAGGCGGGCGTGCTCGATGTCGTCCAGCAGCGCCTCGATGCCCTCGTAGGGGCGGGTCAGCTCGGCGCAGTGGTCCTGGTAGCGCTCGAGGAACTCCAGGCGCAGGACCTCGAAGGCCGGGTCGAACGGGTCCACCTCGAAGGCGTTGATCACCATCGCCCGGGCGCCGCCGGACACTACGTCGCGCACCCGCTGCGGGTCCACCGGCGCCAGGCCGCGGGCGGCGCGCATCTGCTGGATCACTGCGACGAAGTCCGGCGCGCTGTCCAGCAGCGTGCCATCCATGTCGAAAAGAACCGCTTTCAGCCGCATCGTCATGCCTCGCGCCGGGTCTGGATCATGTAGTTGACGTCCACATCGCGTTCCAGCCGGTAGCGCCGCGTCAGGGGGTTGTAGGTCAGGCCGATGATGTCTTCCACCTTCAGGCCGGCCTCCCGGCACCAGCCGCCCAGTTCGGAGGGGCGGATGAATTTCTTGAAGTCGTGGGTGCCGCGGGGCAGCAGGCGCAGCAGGTACTCGGCGCCGAGGATGGCCAGCAGGTAGGACTTGGGGTTGCGGTTGAGGGTGGAGAAGAACACCTGGCCGCCGGGCTTGACCAGGGCCTGGCAGGCGCGGATCACCGAGGCCGGGTCGGGCACGTGCTCCAGCATCTCCAGGCAGGTGACCACGTCGAAGGCGCCGGGCTGTTCCGCGGCCATCGCCTCCGCGGTGATCTGCCGGTACTCCACCGGAACGCCGGTTTCCAGCTGGTGCAGGCGGGCCACCGAAAGGGGCGCCTCGCCCATGTCGATGCCGATGACCGTGGCGCCGCGTACCGCCATCGCTTCGCTGAGGATGCCGCCGCCGCAGCCCACGTCCAGCACCCGCTTGCCGGCCAGGCCGACGCGCTGGTCGATCCAGTTGACCCGCAGCGGGTTGATGTCGTGAAGGGGCTTGAACTCGCTCTCGCGATCCCACCAGCGGTGGGCCAGGGCCTCGAATTTGGCGATTTCGGCGTGGTCGACGTTGCTCATGTGTATCCCTTGAAAGCGATGGCGGCGGGGCGAAGGGCCTATGGTGCCAGCTTCGCGAGCGCCCGAGGACGCCCGCCGGTTGTCAGTTTGTCGCAGCGTGCGACGCGGCGGATCAGCGCTGGCCGATGCGCTCGCCCCAGGCGCGGGCCTCGGCAGCGATGTGGTCGCCGTCCAGGCGCGTCAGCTGGCGGTCCTCCAGGAGCGGCTTGCCGGCCACCCAGACGTGCCTCACGCAGTCGCGCCCGCTGGCGTAGATCAGCTGCGAGACCGGGTCGTAGACCGGTTGCTGGGCCAGGCCGGTCAGGTCGAAGGCCACCAGGTCGGCCGCCTTGCCCACTTCCAGGCTGCCGATCCGCGACTCCAGGCCCAGGGCCCGGGCGCCGTTGAGGGTCGCCATGCGCAGCGCCCGGTGGGCGTCCAGTGCGGTCGCCGACCCGGCCACCGCCTTGGCCAGCAACGCCGCGGTGCGGGTCTCGCCCAGCAGGTCGAGGTCGTTGTTGCTGGCGGCCCCGTCGGTGCCCACCGCGACATTGACGCCGGCCTGCCAGAGCCGTTCCACCGGGCAGAAGCCACTGGCCAGCTTGAGGTTGGATTCCGGGCAGTGGATCACGCTGGTGTTGCTCTCCACCAGCATCTCCAGGTCGGCATCGTCCACCTGGGTCATGTGCACCGCCTGGAAACGCGGCCCCAGCAGCCCCAGGCGGGCGAGGCGCGCCAGGGGCCGCTCGCCGTTCAGCTCCAGGCCGCGGGCCACCTCGGAAGCGGTCTCGTGGACATGCATGTGGACACCGGCGTCCAGCTGGTCGGCGAACACCCGGATGTTCTCCAGCTTGTCGTCGCTGACCGTGTAGGGGGCGTGAGGGCCGAACGCCACGGTGATCCGCGGGTGCTGCTTGAGGTCGTCGAACAGGGCCAGGCCCTTGCGCAGGGCCTCGTCACTGTCACGGGCGCCGGGTACCGGGAAATCCAGCACCGGGATGGTGATCTGCGCGCGTACGCCGCTGCGGTGCACCCGTTCGCTGGCGATTTCGGGGAAGAAATACATGTCGGAGAAGCAGGTAATGCCGCCCAGCACCTGCTCGGCGATGGCCAGATCGGTGCCGTCACGGACGAAGGCCTCGTCGACCCACTTCGATTCCGCCGGCCAGATGTGCTGCTGCAGCCAGTTCATCAGCGGCAGGTCGTCGGCCAGCCCGCGGAACAGCGTCATGGCGGCATGGCCGTGGGCGTTCACCAGGCCCGGCGCCAGGAGCATGCCCGGCAGCTCGCGGACCTCCTTGGCGGTCTGGCGCAGGGCCACGTCCCGCGGCGCCAGCAGCACGATGCAGCCGTCGCGGACCCCCAGGGCGTGCTCGCGCAGCACCACGCCCGCGGGTTCGACCGGGACCAGCCAGGTGGGAAGCAGGATCAGGTCGAGGGGGGCGTCGGGCATGGTGGGGTTCCACGTTCAGGGGTAACCGGCAAGTGTATATGAGGAATGCGATGGGCTAGAAGCCGAGGCCCGCTTCGCCGCGACGGGTTGCGTCGCCGGGTGGCGTCTAGCGTCGCCACGCCGCCTGTGCCGCGCGCTTGCGGGTATACTCGGCAGCTTTTGAGTGCGAGGACGTGTGCGATGCGCGAGCGACTGCTGGCGGCGGAGAAGGTCAGGGCCATCGACTGGCGGGACGGTACGCTGCACCTGCTCGACCAGCGCCTGCTGCCGTTCGAGGAGCGCTGGCTGGCGTACGACAGCGCCGCCGGCGTCGCCGAGGCGATCCGCTCCATGGTGGTCCGTGGCGCGCCGGCCATCGGCATCAGCGCCGCCTATGGGCTGGTGCTGGGCGCCCGGGCGCGACAGGCCGCCGGCGGCGACTGGCGCAACGACCTGGAGGCGGATTTTCGCCTGCTGGCGGACACCCGGCCCACCGCGGTCAACCTGTGCTGGGCCCTCAACCGCCTGCGCGACCGCCTTGATCGTCTCAAGCCCCACGAGGACCCCCTCGCGGCCCTGGAGGCCGAGGCGGTGTCGATCCACCTCAGCGACCGCGAGGCGAACCTGACCATGGCCCAGCTGGGGGTGGACCTGATCCGCCGCCACCAGGGCAATCCCCAGGCGCTGCTCACCCACTGCAATACCGGCGCCCTGGCCACCGGTGGCTTCGGCACCGCGCTGGGGGTGATCCGCGCCGCCTGGCTGGATGGGCTGGTGGAGCGGGTCTATGCCGACGAGACGCGGCCCTGGCTACAGGGCGCGCGCCTCACCGCCTGGGAGCTGGCGGGCGAGGGCGTGCCGGTCAGCCTCAGCGCCGACGCCGCGGCGGCGCACCTGATGAAGACCGCCGGCATCACCTGGGTGATCGTCGGCGCCGACCGCATCACCGCCAACGGTGACGTGGCCAACAAGATCGGCACCTACCAGCTGGCGGTCAACGCCATGCACCACGGGGTGCGCTTCATGGTGGTGGCGCCCAGCTCCACCATCGACATGGCCCTGGAGAGCGGCGACGAGATTCCCATCGAGGAACGCGACGGCCGCGAGCTGCTGGAGCTGGGTGGCCGGCCGGTGGCCGCCCCGGTGGATGCGGTCAACCCGGTGTTCGACGTGACCCCGGCGGACCTGATCGACGCCATCGTGACGGAGAAGGGCGTGGTGGAGCGTCCGGATACCGCCAAGCTGGCCCAACTGATGTGCCGCAAACGCCTGCACTAGGTTCTCGCGACGCCTCTGCGACCGCCGTGCGAGGCGGTCGCAGACCCTCCAGCGGCGTGCCGCCCTGTGTTACCATCCCGCGCTTACTGCAAGCCCTCGCTGACAACAAGGAACCAGGCTTCCATGGGTGAACTGGCCAAAGAAATCCTCCCGGTCAATATCGAAGACGAGCTGAAGCAGTCCTACCTCGACTACGCCATGAGCGTGATCGTCGGGCGCGCCTTGCCGGATGCCCGCGACGGCCTGAAGCCGGTGCACCGCCGCGTGCTTTATGCGATGAGCGAGTTGGGCAACGACTGGAACAAGCCCTACCTGAAGTCGGCCCGTGTGGTCGGCGACGTGATCGGTAAATACCACCCCCACGGCGATACCGCGGTCTACGACACCATCGTGCGTATGGCGCAGCCGTTCTCCCTGCGCTACATGCTGGTCAACGGCCAGGGCAACTTCGGTTCGGTGGACGGCGACAACGCCGCGGCCATGCGATACACCGAAGTGCGCATGTTCAAGCTGACCCACGAACTGCTGGCGGACCTGGACAAAGAAACCGTCGACTGGGTGCCCAACTACGACGGCTCCCTGCAGATTCCCGCGGTCCTGCCCACCAAGGTGCCCAACCTGCTGGTCAACGGCTCCAGCGGCATCGCCGTGGGCATGGCCACCAACATCCCGCCCCACAACCTGGGCGAGGTGATCGATGGCTGCCTGGCGCTGATCGACGACGCCGACCTCACCGTCGATGACCTGATGAAGTACATCCCCGGCCCGGACTTTCCCACCGCCGGCATCATCAACGGTCGCGCCGGCATCATCGAGGCCTACCGCACCGGTCGCGGCCGCATCTACATCCGTGCGCGGGTGGAGATCGAGGACATCGACAAGGTGGGTGGCCGCCAGCAACTGGTGATCACCGAGCTGCCTTACCAGTTGAACAAGGCGCGGCTGATCGAGAAGATCGCCGAGCTGGTGAAAGAGAAGAAGATCGAAGGCATCACCGAACTGCGCGACGAGTCCGACAAGGACGGCATGCGTGTGGTGATCGAGCTGCGCCGCGGCGAGGTGCCGGAGGTGGTGCTCAACAACCTCTATGCCCAGACCCAGCTGCAGAGCGTGTTCGGCATCAACGTGGTGGCGCTGGTAGACGGCCAGCCGCGCATCCTCAACCTCAAGGACATGCTCGAGGCGTTCATCCGCCACCGCCGCGAGGTGGTGACCCGGCGCACCGTGTACGAGCTGCGCAAGGCCCGCGAGCGCGGCCACGTGCTGGAAGGCCAGGCGGTGGCCCTGTCCAACATCGACCCGGTGATCGCCCTGATCAAGGCCTCGCCGAGCCCCGCCGAGGCCAAGGAACGCCTGATCGCCACGCCCTGGGAATCCAGCGCCGTGGAGCAGATGGTGGAGCGCGCGGGCGCCGATGCCTGCCGCCCGGAAGACCTCGACCCGCAATACGGCCTGCGCGACGGCAAGTATCACCTGTCGCCGGAACAGGCCCAGGCGATCCTCGACCTGCGCCTGCACCGCCTGACCGGCCTGGAGCACGAGAAGCTGCTGGCCGAGTACCAGGAGATCCTCGGCCAGATCGGCGAGCTGATCCGCATCCTCACCAACCCGGCGCGGCTGATGGAAGTCATCCGCGAGGAGCTGGAGAAGGTCAAGGCGGAGTTCGGCGACGCGCGCCGTACCGAGATCGTCGCGTCCCACGTGGACCTGACCATCGCCGACCTGATCACCGAAGAAGACCGCGTGGTGACCATTTCCCACGGCGGCTACGCCAAGTCCCAGCCGCTGGCGTCCTACCAGGCCCAGCGCCGTGGCGGTCGCGGCAAGGCGGCCACCGGAGTGAAGGAAGAGGACTACGTCGAGCACCTGCTGGTGGCTAACAGCCATGCCACGCTGCTGCTGTTTTCCAGCAAGGGCAAGGTGTACTGGCTGAAGACCTACGAGATTCCCGAGGCCTCCCGCACCTCCCGCGGGCGGCCCCTGGTGAACCTGCTGCCCCTGAGCGAGGGCGAGCGCATCACCGCCATGCTGCAGGTGGACCTGGAGGCCGTGCGCCAGCAGGCCCCCGAAGGCGAGGACAGCGACGACATCATCGAAGGCACTCTGGCAGAGCCCGAGGAGCTGGAGGATGTGGCGGAGGACGAGGAGGCCGATGATGGAAGCGCCGACGAGCCCACCGGCGCCTACATCTTCATGGCCACCGCCAACGGCACCGTGAAGAAGACCCCGCTGGTGCAGTTCAGCAAGCCGCGCAGCGTCGGCCTGATCGCTCTGAAGCTGGAGGAGGGCGATACCCTCATCGCCGCGGCCGTCACCGACGGTGCCCAGGACGTGATGATGTTCTCCGACGGCGGCAAGGTGATCCGCTTCAAGGAAAGCAAGGTGCGCATCATGGGCCGCAATGCCCGCGGTGTGCGCGGCATGCGCCTGCCCCAGGGCCAGCGCATCATTTCCATGCTGATCCCCGAGCCCGAGGCGCAGATCCTCACCGCCAGCATCAACGGCTACGGCAAACGCACCGCCATCGGCGAGTTCCCGCGCCGCGGTCGTGGCGGCCAGGGCGTCATCGCCATGGTCAGCAACGAGCGTAACGGCCAGCTGATCGGCGCGATCCAGGTGCAGGACGGCGAGGAGATCATGCTGATCTCCGACCAGGGCACCCTGGTGCGTACCCGGGTCTCCGAGGTGTCGTTCCTCGGCCGGAACACCCAGGGCGTGACCCTGATCAAGCTGGGCAAGGGCGAGAAACTGGTGGGCCTCGAGCGCGTCCAGGAGCCTTCCGTGGAGGAGGAGCTGGAAGAAATCGAGGCGTCGCTGGACGACGAAGTGCTGGACAAGGAATTACCGGTGATCAGCACCGAGCCCGAGGAAGACGAGCTGCTCGGCGGCCTCGGCGACGTGCCGCCGGACGTGGTACCGACCGACGACGAGGAGTGACGGGTCGCCTCACCGTTCCGCGTCGGCGCCCGGACGGCCCGGTGGCGGGACTCGGAGCCCGCTCCCGGCCGGAGCGGGCGATTGGCAGAGGCCGCGCCGGGGGCGCGGCCTGCGAACGTTGAGAGAGAACCCATGAGCAAACGCGCCTTTAACTTCTGCGCCGGTCCCGCCGCCCTCCCGGAGGCCGTCCTCCAGCGCGCCCAGGCGGAACTCCTCGACTGGCAAGGCAAGGGTCTGTCGGTGATGGAGATGAGCCATCGCAGCGACGAGTACGTGGCCATCGCCGAGAAGGCCGAGCAGGACCTGCGCGACCTGATGGCCATCCCGTCCCACTACAAGGTGCTGTTCCTCCAGGGCGGCGCCAGCCAGCAATTCGCGGAAATCCCGCTGAACCTGCTGCCCGAGGGTGGCAGTGCCGACTATATCGAGACCGGCATCTGGTCGAAGAAAAGTGTCGAGGAGGCCCGCCGCTACGGCCAGGTGAACCTGGCGGCCAGCGGCAAGGACAGCGAGTTCCGCGCCATCCCGCCCCAGGACCAGTGGCGCCTGGACCCCAAGGCCGCCTACCTCCACTACGCCTCCAACGAGACCATCGGCGGCGTGCAGTTCGACTGGATTCCCCAGGCCGGCGACGTCCCCCTGGTGGCCGACATGTCCTCGGACATCCTCTCGCGGCCGGTGGACGTGTCGAAGTTCGGCCTGATCTACGCCGGCGCCCAGAAGAACATCGGCCCCTCCGGGCTGGTGGTGGTGATCGTCCGCGAAGACCTGCTGGGCAAGGCCCGCGCGGCCTGCCCGACCATGCTCAACTACAAGATCGCCGCCGACAACGGCTCCATGTACAACACCCCGGCCACCTTCTCCTGGTACCTCTCCGGGCTGGTGTTCGAGTGGCTCAAGGAGCAGGGCGGCGTCGCCGCGATGGAACAGCGCAACCGCGCCAAGAAGGAGCTGCTGTACGGCTACATCGATGGCAGCGGTTTCTACGCCAACCCCATCGCGACCCCGGACCGCTCCTGGATGAACGTGCCGTTCCGCCTGCCCGACGAGCGCCTGGACAAGCCGTTCCTGGTGGGTGCCGAGGCCCGCGGCCTGCTCAACCTCAAGGGCCATCGCTCGGTGGGTGGCATGCGCGCGTCCCTCTACAACGCCGTGGGCCTGGAGGCCGTCGAGGCCCTGGTGGCGTACATGGCGGAGTTCGAGAAGGAGCGCGGCTGATGAGCGACCAGGAACTCAAGGCGCTGCGCCTGCGCATCGACAGCCTGGACGAGAAGATCCTCGACCTGATCAGCGAGCGCGCCAGCTGTGCCAAGGAGGTGGCGCGGGTGAAGATGCTGTCCCTGCCGGAGGGCGAGGAGCCGGTGTTCTACCGGCCCGAGCGGGAGGCCTGGGTGCTCAAGCACATCATGGAGCGCAACCGCGGCCCGCTGGACAACGAGGAAATGGCCCGGCTGTTCCGCGAGATCATGTCCTCCTGCCTGGCCCTGGAGCAGCCCCTCAAGGTGGCCTACCTGGGCCCGGAGGGCACCTTCTCCCAGGCGGCCACCGTCAAGCATTTCGGCCACGCGGTGATCACCGTGCCCATGGCCGCCATCGACGAGGTGTTCCGCGAGGTGGCGTCCGGCGCGGTGAACTTCGGCGTTGTGCCGGTGGAGAACTCCACCGAGGGGGCGATCAATCACACCCTGGACAGCTTCCTCGAGCACGACATGGTGATCTGCGGCGAAGTGGAGCTGCGCATCCACCACCACCTGCTGGTGGGCGAGACCACCAAGACCGACCGCATCACCCGCATCTATTCCCACGCCCAGTCCCTGGCCCAGTGCCGCAAGTGGCTGGACGCCCATTACCCCAATGTCGAGCGGGTGGCGGTGTCCAGCAACGCCGACGCTGCCAAGCGGGTGAAGAGCGAGTGGAATTCCGCGGCCATCGCCGGCGACATGGCAGCCAGGCTCTACGGCCTGAGCAAGCTGCACGAGAAGATTGAGGACCGCCCGGACAACTCCACGCGCTTCCTCATCATCGGCAGCCAGGAAGTGCCGCCCACCGGCGACGACAAGACCTCGGTGATCATTTCCATGCGCAACAAGCCGGGTGCCCTGCACGAGCTGCTGGTACCGTTCCACACCAACGGCATCGACCTGACCCGGATCGAGACCCGGCCGTCCCGCAGCGGCAAGTGGACCTACGTGTTCTTCATCGATTTCATCGGGCACCACCGCGATCCGCTGATCAAGGACGTGCTGGAGAAAATCAACGGCGAGGCCGTGGCGCTCAAGGTGCTGGGCTCCTACCCCAAGGCGGTACTTTAACGGCGGCCGCGGGCTGCCCGCTGCGCACCGCCGGACGGGGCGGGCGGGCAACCACGGCGCCTAGCGTGAGGCGTTCCGATGAGTTGCGATTTCCTCGCCCTGGCCGTGCCAGGCGTACAGAAACTATCCCCCTACGTGCCAGGCAAGCCGGTGGACGAGCTGGCCCGTGAACTGGGTCTGGAGCCGGCGCACATCGTCAAGCTGGCCAGCAACGAGAATCCCCTGGGGCCGAGCCCCCGGGCTCTGCAAGCGATCCGCGCGGAACTGGACGAGCTGACCCGCTACCCGGACGGCAACGGGTTCGAGCTGAAGGCCGCCCTGGCCCGTCGCTGCCAGGCTGCGCCGGATCAGATCACCCTGGGCAACGGTTCCAACGACATCCTCGACCTGGTGGCGCGCGCCTACCTGGCACCCGGCCTGAACGCGGTGTTCAGCCAGTACGCCTTCGCCGTCTATCCCATCGCGGTGCAGGCCGTGGGCGCCGAGGGCCGCGCGGTACCGGCGCGGGACTGGGGCCATGACCTGGACGCGATGCTCGCTGCCATCGACGACGCCACCCGCGTGGTGTTCATCGCCAACCCCAACAACCCCACCGGCACCTGGTTCGGCCCGGATGCCCTGCAGGCGTTCCTCCGACAAGTGCCCGAGCGGGTGCTGGTGGTGCTGGACGAGGCCTACATCGAGTACGCCGAGGGCGATGACCTGCCCGACGGCCTGTCGTACCTGGCCGAGCACCCGAACCTGCTGGTTTCCCGCACTTTTTCCAAGGCCTATGGCCTGGCGGCGCTGCGGGTGGGCTATAGCGTCTGCTCGGCGGAGATCGCCGATGTGCTGAACCGTGTGCGCCAGCCGTTCAACGTCAACAGCCTGGCCCTGGCGGCGGCCTGCGCCGCCCTGGAAGACGAGGACTACCTGGCGCGCAGCCGGCAGGTCAACGATGCCGGCATGGCGCAGCTGGAGGCCGGTTTCGCGGCCCTCGACCTGCGCTGGATTCCCTCCCGCGGCAATTTCATCGCCGTGGAGCTGGACCGGGAGGCCGGCCCGGTGTACCAGGCGCTCCTGGCCGAAGGCGTGATCGTGCGCCCGGTAGGGGGCTATGGGATGCCGCGTCACCTGCGCATCTCCATCGGCCTGCCAGACGAGAATGCCCGTTGCCTGGCCGCACTGGCGAAGGTGCTGGGCCGTGGCTGAGCTGCCGCCGCGCAACATGCCCGGCCTGGGCCGGCTGGTGGTGATCGGCCTGGGCCTGATCGGCGGCTCGTTCGCCAAGGGGTTGCGGGCGAAGGGCCTGTTCCGCGAAGTGGTAGGGGTCGACCTCGATCCGCAGTCCCGGCGCCTGGCCGTGGAGAACGGCGTGGTGGACCGTTGCGAACGCGATCTCGCCGTTGCCTGCCAGGGCGCCGCGGTGATCCAGCTGGCGGTGCCGATCATTGCCATGGAGCGGCTGCTGGCCGACCTGGCGCGGCTCGACCTGGGCCAGGCGGTGCTGACCGACGTCGGCAGCGCCAAGGGCAACGTGGTAGCGGCGGCGCGCCAGGCGTTCGGCGCCGACCTGCCGCGCTTCGTGCCCGGACACCCCATCGCCGGCTCCGAGCGCAGCGGCGTGGAGGCCGCCAATGGCGAGCTGTTCCGTCGGCATAAGGTGATCCTCACCCCCCTGGCGGAAACCGACGCCGAGGCGCTGTCCCGGGTGGATCGCCTGTGGCGCGAGCTGGGGGCGGACGTGGAGCACATGGACGTGACCCATCACGATCAGGTCCTCGCCGCCACCAGTCACTTGCCGCACCTGCTGGCGTTCGGGCTGGTCGACTCGCTGGCCAAGCGCAGCGAGAATCTGGAAATCTTCCGTTATGCGGCCGGCGGCTTCCGCGATTTCACGCGGATCGCCGGCAGTGATCCGGTCATGTGGCACGACATCTTTCTCGCCAACCGCGAGGCCGTGCTGCAGAACCTGGATGCGTTTCGCGACGACCTCGACGCCTTGCGCGCGGCGGTCGACGCAGGGGACGGGCATCACCTGCTGGGCGTCTTCACGCGCGCCCGGGTGGCCCGTGAGCACTTCGGCAAAATTCTGGCCCGCCGGGCCTATGTGGACGCCATGCATACGAACGACCTGATCTACCTGGCCCAACCGGGCGGCCGCCTCTCCGGACGCCTGCGCGTGCCGGGCGACAAATCCATTTCCCACCGCTCGATCATGCTCGGCTCCCTGGCCGAAGGCACCACCGAGGTGGAAGGCTTCCTCGAGGGCGAGGATGCCCTGGCGACCCTGCAGGCGTTTCGCGACATGGGCGTGGTCATCGAGGGCCCGCATCATGGCCGGGTGACCATCCATGGCGTCGGCCTGAAAGGCCTGAAGGCGCCGCCGGGGCCGCTCTACCTGGGCAACTCCGGGACCTCCATGCGGTTGCTGTCGGGCCTGCTGGCCGGGCAGCCCTTCGACACGGTGCTCACCGGCGACGCCTCGCTGTCCCAGCGACCGATGAACCGGGTGGCCAAGCCGCTGCGGGAAATGGGCGCGGTGATCGAGACCGCGGCGGAAGGTCGTCCGCCCCTGACCATCCGTGGCGGCCAGCGCCTGACCGGCATGCACTACGAGATGCCCATGGCCAGCGCCCAGGTGAAGTCCTGCCTGCTGCTGGCCGGCCTCTACGCCGCCGGCGAAACGTCGGTCGCGGAGCCGGCGCCCACCCGCGACCACACCGAACGCATGCTCCAGGGCTTCGGCTACCCGGTGGCGGTGGACGGCAACATCGCCTGCATCGAATCGGGCCATCGCCTGGTGGCGACCCAGATCGAGGTGCCGGCAGACATTTCCTCCGCCGCCTTCTTCATGGTGGCGGCGAGCATCGCCGACGGCTCCGAGCTGCTCCTGGAACATGTGGGTATCAACCCGACCCGGACCGGCATCATCGACATCCTCAAGCTGATGGGCGCCGACATCGCCCTGGAAAATCAGCGCGAGGTAGGCGGCGAGCCGGTGGCGGACATTCGCGTGCGCGCGGCGCGGCTCAAGGGCATCGACATCCCCGAGGACCTGGTGCCCCTGGCGATCGACGAATTCCCGGTGCTGTTCATCGCCGCCGCCTGCGCCGAGGGCCGCACCGTGCTGCGCGGTGCCGAAGAGCTGCGGGTTAAGGAGTCCGACCGCATCCAGGTGATGGCCGACGGCCTCGCCGCCCTGGGCGTGAAGGCCGAGCCGACGCCCGATGGCATCGTCATCGAGGGTGGCGCCTACGGCGGCGGCGAAGTCTACAGCCACGGCGACCACCGCATCGCCATGTCCTTCAGCGTCGCCGCGCTGCGGGCAGGGGCACCCATCCGCATCCACGATTGCGCCAACGTGGCGACCTCCTTCCCGGGCTTCCTCGACCTGGCGGCCCGTGCCGGCATGGGCGTGCGGGAGGAGGGCAAGTGATGGGCGCGCCGGTGATCGCCATCGACGGGCCCAGTGGCTCTGGCAAAGGCACCCTGGCCAGCCTGGTGGCGCGCCGCCTGGGCTGGCACCTGCTGGACTCCGGGGCGCTGTACCGCCTGCTGGCCTTCGCCGCCACCGGTCGTGGCATCGACCTGGACGATGCACCGGCGTTGACCGTGCTCGCCGCCAACCTGGATGTGCGCTTCGAGGGCGAGCTGCGCATCGTCCTGGACGGCGAGGATGTAGGCGCCAGCATCCGCAACGAACAGGTGGGCGCTGGCGCCTCCCGGGTCGCCGTGCTGGCCACGGTGCGCGAGGCCCTGCTGGGCCGCCAGCGGGCGTTCCGCGAGGCGCCTGGGTTGGTGGCCGACGGCCGGGACATGGGCACCGTGGTATTCCCCACAGCGCCGCTGAAAATCTACCTTACCGCCAGCGCCGAGGAACGGGCGCGCCGACGCTACATGCAGTTGAAGGACAAGGTTGAAGGTGTTAGTCTGGCGAGTCTGCTGGATGAGATCCGTGCGCGCGACGAGCGCGACACGCAACGCGCCGTCGCGCCGCTGAAACCGGCGAGCGACGCGATCCAGCTGGATTCCACGGAACTCTCCATCGAGCAGGTCCTGGAACGCATCCTCAGCGAGGCCGCCGCACGCGGCCTGGTCGGGTGACAAGAAGCGCGGGAGACCAGTCCCCGTCCCGCCGCCTCTTTATCTATGAACGAACCCACATTGACTGGAGTGTGGTTTGGGCGGATTAGCCGTCCTTGATCAACAGGAATCGACATGAGCGAAAGCTTTGCAGAACTTTTTGAAGAAAGCCTGAAGTCCCTCGACATGCAGCCGGGCTCCATCATCACCGGCGTCGTGGTCGACATCGACGGTGACTGGGTCACCGTGCATGCTGGCCTGAAATCCGAGGGCGTCATCCCGGTCGAGCAGTTCTACAACGAACAGGGCGAGCTGACCATCAAGGTGGGTGACGAGGTCCACGTCGCGCTGGACGCGGTGGAAGATGGCTTCGGTGAAACCAAGCTGTCCCGCGAGAAAGCCAAGCGCGCCGAGTCCTGGCTGGTTCTGGAAGCTGCGTTCAACGCCGAAGAAGTGGTCAAGGGCGTCATCAACGGCAAGGTCAAGGGCGGTTTCACCGTCGACGTCAACGGCATCCGCGCGTTCCTGCCGGGTTCGCTGGTGGACGTGCGTCCTGTCCGCGACACCACTCACCTCGAAGGCAAAGAGCTCGAGTTCAAGGTCATCAAGCTGGACCAGAAGCGCAACAACGTTGTCGTTTCCCGTCGCAGCGTGCTGGAAGCCGAGAACAGCGCCGAGCGCGAGGCCCTGCTGGAGTCCCTGCAGGAAGGCCAGCAAGTCAAAGGTATCGTCAAGAACCTCACCGACTACGGCGCGTTCGTGGACCTGGGTGGCGTTGATGGCCTGCTGCACATCACCGACATGGCCTGGAAGCGCATCAAGCATCCGTCCGAGATCGTCAACGTGGGTGACGAGATCGACGTCAAGGTCCTCAAGTTCGACCGCGAGCGCAACCGCGTATCGCTGGGCCTGAAGCAACTGGGCGAAGATCCGTGGGTCGCCATCAAGGCGCGCTACCCGGAAGGCACCCGCGTCATGGCTCGCGTCACCAACCTCACCGACTACGGCTGCTTCGCCGAGCTGGAAGAGGGCGTGGAAGGCCTGGTACACGTCTCCGAGATGGACTGGACCAACAAGAACATCCACCCGTCCAAGGTCGTTCAGGTCGGCGACGAAGTGGAAGTTCAGGTTCTGGACATCGACGAAGAGCGTCGTCGTATCTCCCTGGGCATCAAGCAGTGCAAGTCCAACCCGTGGGAAGACTTCTCCAGCCGCTTCAACAAGGGCGACCGCATCTCCGGCACCATCAAGTCGATCACCGATTTCGGTATCTTCATCGGCCTGGAAGGCGGCATCGACGGTCTGGTTCACCTGTCCGACATCTCCTGGAACGAAGCCGGTGAAGAAGCCGTGCGTCGCTTCAAGAAAGGTGACGAGCTGGACACCGTCATCCTGTCGGTCGATCCGGAGCGTGAGCGTATCTCCCTGGGTATCAAGCAGCTGGAAGACGATCCGTTCTCCAACTACGCGTCGCTCAACGAGAAGGGCAGCATCGTTCGCGGTACCGTGAAGGAAGTCGACGCCAAGGGTGCCGTCATCGACCTGGGCAACGATATCGAAGCGACCCTGAAAGCGTCCGAAATCAGCCGCGACCGCGTCGAAGACGCCCGCAACGTGCTGAAGGAAGGCGACGAAGTCGAAGCGAAGATCATCAGCATCGACCGCAAGAGCCGCGTGATCAGCCTGTCCATCAAGTCCAAAGACGTCGAAGACGAGAAGGATGCGATGAAAGAGCTGCGCCACAAGCAAGACACCGAGAACACCGGTCCGACCACCATTGGTGACCTGATCCGTGCTCAGATGGAGAACCAGGGCTAAGTCCCTGTTTCACCAGCGGTAATAAAAAGGGCGACTTCGGTCGCCCTTTTTGTTTTCGTTCTGTTTTACCGGTCGCCGAACGGACTGTTCAAAGCGTATCGGTCATGCTAAAACTCCCGAGGAGCTCATCTAGCCGCTTGAAAAAGAAGGGAAAATGATGACCAAGTCGGAGTTGATCGAACGTATCGTCACTCAGCAGGGCCAGCTTTCATCGAAAGACGTCGAGTTGGCCATCAAGACCATGCTCGAGCAAATGTCGCAAGCGCTCTCCACAGGAGACCGGATCGAGATCCGCGGCTTCGGCAGCTTTTCCCTTCACTACCGGGCACCCCGGGTGGGACGCAATCCGAAGACCGGCGAATCGGTCTGCCTGGATGGCAAGTTCGTACCCCACTTCAAGCCGGGTAAGGAACTGCGAGATCGGGTCAACGACTGACGGCCCGGACGGTATCCCGCTTATTCTTCCCTTCTCTACTCTGCTTCCGTCTCAAGCGCGAGCGAGTATCCGCCACGCGACGCCATGAGAGCGCCGCATCGCATTTCTCCCGATATTCACACGCCCTGGCGGCTGACGCGCAGGCTGTGCAATAGCGCGCCCAGCAGCAACAGGCTGGAGACGGCCCAGAGAATCGCCTGGAGGTTGCTCAGGGTTTCCTCGAACAGCTGCGGGACGATCCCGGCACCGATGAACACCGCCAGCAAGGCGGTTTCCCGACGAGGAACGGCTACTGGGCGGAACAGGTAGAACAGCGCCGGCAGCAGGATCGCCGCGCTCGGGAAGCTGCGGTAGCGGGCGTCGAACACCAGCCCGAGCATCAGAATCGACCCGGCGAAGCCGGCCGCCGACAGCCACCAGCCACCACGGCTTTGCAGCCAGAGGTACCATGCCGCGCGTTTGCCCTGGCGGGCTGACAAGGCCAGCGAGCCGTGGGCCAGGATCACCAGGTTGAGTCCCACCAGGAAGGCCGCCCACGCCCACTCGCCAACGAAACGACTGGTGATGCGTGCCAGCTCGCCCCACAGGCCGATGCAGCCGGCACCCAGTGCAGCCAGCAGCGGCAGCAGGAAGGCGGCGCGGGTGGACGCCGGTCGGCCTGCCAGCACCAGGGCGGCGCCAAACAGCGTCAGCGAAACCCCTAGCCAGACCGGCCAATGGGGCAGGTTGGAGACCGGCCCGGCGAGCACGCCCTTGTCTTGGCGGTCGGCATCGAACAGCCCCCAGTAACCGCCGACGGCCCCTTCGCTCTCCCGTTTCCAGGGCTGGTCGAAGGCCTCGATCAGGTTGTAGCGCCAGCCATTTTGCTCGGCCATGTGCACGAAACCACGGATGAACCGGGCCTCGTTGACCCGGCTGGGCAGGGCGGTTTCCCGCTGGCGACCTTCGCTCGGCCAGCCGGTTTCGCCGATCAGGATGTCCTTGGGCGCGAAGCGGCTGCCGAAGACCTGGCGAATGTCGGCGACGTGGGCCAGTGCCGCGTCGATGCCGGTGGGTTCGTCCTCCCAGTAGGGCAGCAGGTGGATGGTGACGAAGTCGACGGCCGGCGCCACTTCCGGGTGCTTCAGCCAGAACTCCCAGACGTCCGCATAGGTGACGGGCTGCTTCACCTGGGCCTTGACCTGGCCTATCAGCCTCGCCAATTGCGCGCCGGTGACTTCCTTGCGCAGCAGTGTCTCGTTACCGACGATCACCGCCTGGACCACGTCCGGGTAACTGTTGGCCGCCTTGACCAGGGCGTCGATTTCCTTGCCGGTATCCACCGGGTTGGCGTTGACCCAGGCACCCAGCATCAGCTTCAGCCCATGCTTGCGCGCCAGTTCGGGCAGGCCTTCCAGGCCAGTCATCGAATAGGTGCGCAGGCACTCGAAGCGGGTGGCCAGCAGCGCGAAGTCCGCATCCATGCGCTCGGGGCGCAGGGTGAACGGCTTGTCGAAGGGCGACTGGTCCTTGTCGAAAGGGGTGTAGGACGCGCACTGCAGCTTGTGGGTCGGGGTCGCAGCGTCGGGCAGGACCACCGGTTGGCCGAGCCCATACCACAGGCCGGAGAGTGCCAGCAAGGCGAGCAGAACGGCGAGGCAATAGGGCAAAACCGGGAAGCGGGTGGGATGGGTCATGAGGGCTGCGCGGTCGAAGTGGCAAAGCCGCGCATTTTAGCGGAATTCGTAGCCGCTGCGGTGAGCGCTGCAACGGGCCCGGGCAAGCTGGGGAATGAAGGGTGGATCGCGTTGGCGAGCAGGCGGAAAGTGCCATCGAGCACTATCGTTCAAACAACGGGGTGGCATACCTGGCCCCGGTCCGGCGATGAAGGCCAAGGCCTGTAGAAACCCCGCAGGTTACGACTAACGTCGACTGTCTTCCTCGCGGCGTCAGCTTAGAGTGAAACGACCCCCAACCATGCTGTGGAGGACAACAACAATGAACGACAGCATCTACAAGCGGATCGAGCAGAATCCGCGCTTCCAGGAGTTGGTCGCCAAGCGCGAACGCTTCGCCTGGATTCTTTCGGCGATCATGCTCGGGCTGTACCTGGCCTTCATCATATTGATCGCCTTCGAACCCCAGCTCCTGGGCGCTCGCATCAGCCCGGACTCCAGCATCACCTGGGGCATCCCCATCGGGGTCGGCCTGATTCTCTCCGCGTTCGTGCTCACCGGTATCTACGTATACCGGGCCAACGGCGAGTTCGATTCCCTGAACCAGAGCATCCTCGAGGAGGTGCAGCCATGAAAACGCGTCTGCTCAGCGCATTCGCGCTGCTTGGCTTCTCCCCCCTGCTATGGGCCGATGCCCTGACCGGGGATGTGCAGCGCCAGCCGATCAACGTTCCCGCCATCCTGATGTTCATCGCCTTCGTCGGGGCGACCCTGTGCATCACCTACTGGGCATCCAAGCGCAACAATTCGGCATCCGACTACTACGCCGCCGGCGGCCGCATCACCGGGTTCCAGAACGGCCTGGCGATCGCGGGCGACTACATGTCCGCCGCGTCCTTCCTGGGCATTTCCGCGCTGGTGTTCACCTCGGGCTATGACGGGCTCATCTACTCCATCGGTTTCCTGGTGGGCTGGCCAATCATCCTGTTCCTGATCGCCGAGCGGCTGCGCAACCTGGGCAAGTACACCTTCGCCGACGTGGCGTCCTACCGCCTCAAGCAGAAAGAGATTCGCACCCTGTCCGCCTGCGGTTCGCTGGTGGTGGTAGCGTTCTACCTGATCGCGCAGATGGTAGGGGCGGGCAAGCTGATCGAGCTGCTGTTCGGCCTCAACTATCACGTGGCCGTGGTCCTGGTGGGCATCCTGATGGTGCTCTACGTGCTGTTCGGCGGCATGCTGGCCACCACCTGGGTACAGATCATCAAGGCGACCCTGCTGCTGTCGGGCGCGACCTTCATGGCCATCATGGTAATGAAGCACGTCAACTTCGACTTCAGCGCGCTGTTCAGCGAAGCCATCAAGGTGCATCCGAAAGGCGAGGCCATCATGAGCCCTGGGGGCCTGGTGAAGGACCCGGTCTCCGCCATCTCCCTCGGGCTGGCACTGATGTTCGGCACTGCGGGCCTGCCCCACATCCTGATGCGCTTCTTCACCGTCAGCGACGCCAAGGAAGCCCGCAAGAGCGTGTTCTACGCCACCGGGTTCATCGGTTACTTCTACATCCTCACCTTCATCATCGGCTTCGGCGCGATCCTGCTGGTCAGCACCAATCCGGCCTTCAAGGATTCCACCGGCGCCCTGCTGGGCGGTACCAACATGGCCGCGGTGCACCTGGCCAATGCCGTGGGTGGCAGCGTGTTCCTCGGCTTCATCTCCGCGGTGGCCTTCGCCACCATCCTGGCGGTGGTGGCGGGCCTGACTCTCGCCGGTGCCTCCGCCGTCTCCCACGACCTGTACGCCAGCGTGCTGAAGAAGGGCAAGGCCAACGAGAAGGATGAGATCCGCGTCTCGAAGATCACCACGGTGGCCCTGGGCGTCCTGGCCATCGGCCTGGGCATCCTGTTCGAGAAGCAGAACATCGCCTTCATGGTGGGCCTGGCCTTCTCCATCGCGGCCAGCTGCAACTTCCCGGTGCTGTTCCTTTCCATGTACTGGAAGCGCCTGACCACCCGCGGCGCCATGGTGGGTGGCTGGCTGGGCCTGATCACCGCGGTGGTGCTGATGATCATCGGCCCGACCATTTGGGTGCAGATCCTGGGTCACGCCGAGGCGATCTATCCCTACGAGTACCCGGCGCTGTTCTCCATGCTGGTGGCGTTCATCGGGATCTGGTTCTTCTCGGTGACCGATAAATCCCAGGCGGCAGACGAGGAACGTGCGCGTTTCTATCCGCAGTTCGTGCGGTCCCAGACAGGCCTTGGCGCCAGTGGTGCAGTCGCGCACTGAGTGGTGCTTCCAAGAAAAGGCGGCCGCGAGGCCGCCTTTTTTATTGTCCCGTTACACCTCGGGCACACGTCTCGGGACAACTTTGGTGAACTTTCAAGTCTGTGTTTATTTGTGCCGTGGTTCTCCAAGTCAGCTGAATCTTTCTTTCGAGGGGGCAGTCAGAACATGTGAGCATCGAAGCGTCACCTGACGATGAGCCGAGCTGGCCGGTGCTTGGAAGTTAAAACCTCTAAAGAACGAAAGGAGTTTTCCATGAGCCTCGGCACTATTCTGATCATTGTCTTGATCCTGCTGCTTATCGGCGGCCTGCCGGTCTTCCCCCACTCCCGCAGCTGGGGCTATGGACCGTCCGGTATCATCGGCACCGTTCTCGTCATCCTGCTGATCCTGGTATTGCTCGGCAAGGTCTAGATCGCTGGCGGACTGCAAAGCGGCGCGGCTGATTACAGCCGCGCCGCTTTTGCTTTTCACCCTGTTTACCGACTGTTTCTTAATGCTGCCGATTTCGGTAGCGCTTCGTCGCCTAATCCGGTTAATTCTGAACGTTTCGCCGTTTAACTTTGTCAGCGTGTGGAAACTCGTATATAAAACACTGCGTTTTTCGAATCCAACAATCGTAAAAGCGGGTGTTCAATGTCAATTAAAGCGTCTTTCTACCTGCCCCTGGCACTTGTACTGGCCGGCTGTGCGCATACCTCGCCTTCCTCTTCCGAACACGTCAGCACTGCCAAACATTGGTGGTGGCCATTTGGTAATGAAACGCCGAATCAGCAGGCTGCAGTTGCCAAGCCGGACCCCAAGGTCACCCGCGCCTGGATGGATGAATACGAGCCGCGCCTGCGCGAGGCCCTGAAAGACAGCAAACTCGAGCTGGAACGCCGCGACGACCTGCTGGTGGTCACCGCTCCGGTGGACAGCTCCTTCAACCCCGATCGCCCGTCGATGCTGCTGCCTGTGACCCTCGGGCCGTTCAGCCGTGTCGCCAAGCTCCTGGAAAAAGATCCCAAGACCGGCGTACTCATCCTCGGCCACGCCGACAGCTCCGGCCAGGACAAGCTGAATCGCGACCTCAGCCAGCAACGGGCCCAGGCCGTGGCGGCCATCTTCCGGCTCAGCGGGTTGCAGCGTGATCGCCTGCAGCTCAAGGGCCTCGGTTCGGACATGCCGCGGGCTGCCAACGACAGCAAGGAAGGCCGCTCCCTCAATCGCCGCGTGGAAATCCTGGTCACCCCGCAGGAGACCCTGGTCGCCGTGCTGGCAGGCTACACCCACCCGCTGAAAAGCACGGCCGTGGTTGTCGCAGATCAACCCAAGCGGTAGGCGCCTGCCTAAGCTAGAGCGGACTGGACGCCCCGCTCGCCGGCATGGCGAGCGGGGCGTCTCTCTTTAGTCGTTTTCTCCAGGAGTCGCCATGTACCAGACGCTGGCCGATATGCGTCGCGATTACACCCGGGACGGCCTCAGCGAGACCGATGCGCCCGACGAGCCCTTTGCCTTGTTCCGCCGCTGGTTCGACGATGCGGTGCGTACCGAGCAGCTACCGGTGGAGCCCAACGCGATGACCCTGGCGACGGTCGACGCAGACGGGCGTCCTCATTGCAGAATCCTGCTGCTCAAGGGGCTGGACGACCAGGGCTTCACCTTCTTCAGCAACTACGAGAGCGACAAGGGCCGCCAGCTGCAAGCGCATCCCTTCGCCGCCATGACCTTTTTCTGGCCCAGCCTGGAGCGCCAGGTGCGCATCGAGGGACGGGTGGAGCGGGTGACCGAGGCGGAGTCCAACGCCTACTTCCAGATCCGTCCGCTGGGCAGTCGCATCGGCGCCTGGGCCTCGCCCCAGAGCCGGCCGATCCGCGACCGGGAAGAGCTGGAGGCGCTGCTGCGGGAGACCGAGCGCCGTTTCCTTAACCAGGCGCCTACCTGTCCGCCCCACTGGGGAGGGTATCGCCTGCTGCCGGAGCGGGTGGAATTCTGGCAAGGCCGGTCGAGCCGCCTTCACGATCGCCTGGACTACCGCCGCGAGGACGGCGGCGCCTGGGCCCGCCAGCGCCTGGCACCCTGAGGATCAACCGGCAGCCGCTGCGCCCGGGTATTCCGAGGCGCGCTGGGCCAGCCAGGCGTGCAGGTCGCGCCGCTTGATCCGTCGTGCGCGTGCTTCCTCCAGCTGCAGCAGCATGTAGTCACGCTTGCCGGCGTCGGTGCCGGCCAGGGACAGCGCCAGGTCGCGGTCCATCCAGCGCTTGATGCGCAGGTACAGCCACCCGTGGAAATACAGGCCGGCGAGGGTGGTGATGACGACGATGAAATAGTCCATGGATGCCCCTTCGTTTTCGCCAACCCTAGCGCAAAGCCCACGATGAGCGGAATGCTTCTTCCGGTCGCGGCTAAACTGTATGGAGACTGAACAGGTCCAATTTATACGGATCGCCGGGGGTGACAGTCCCGAGCACCCCACGGTCTAATGGAAACAGTCCCTGTTGGAGGAATCGTTATGCGTAATTCTGGTCTGCTGTTGGCCTCGTTCACCGCGGTGACCATGGCGTTGGGTGGTTGTACTTCCGACCTGACCGGCGACAGCTACTCCCGCGATGAAGCGCGTGCCGTGCAGACGGTGCGCATGGGGACCATCGAATCGCTGCGGCCGGTGAAGATCGAAGGCACCAAGACCCCCATCGGCGCAGGTGCGGGCGCGGTGATCGGCGGCGTGGGCGGCAGCGCCATCGGCGGCGGTCGTGGCAGCGTGGTGGCAGCGGTGATCGGCGCGGTGGCTGGTGGTGTGCTGGGGGCGATGACCGAGGAAGGCATCACCCGCACCCAGGGTGTCGAGATCACCGTGCGGGAAGACGACGGCTCGCTGCGGGCCTACGTGCAGGAGGTCGAGCCCAACCAGATCTTCCGGGTTGGCGAGCGGGTCCGGATCAACACCCTCAACGGCACCAGCCGCGTCACTCACTGAGGGGTAGTGTCCAAAAAGCCGGCGAAACGCCGGCTTTTTTCTGCCCGGATTCAGCGCGATCCGCCGCTTATACTGCCTTCCCCCGCATGCCTGGAAATCACCCGTGTCTTCATTGCGCCTGCAACTGATTGCCAGCGCCTACCTGGTCGTGGCGATGGCGATCTGGGGCAGCTCCTTCATCGCCCTGAAGATCGCGTTCCGCGACGTGCCACCGCTGTGGGTGATCTTCGCCCGCATGCTGATCGGCAGCCTGGTATTCCTGCTGGCCTGGCGCTGGCGCCAGCCGCAGCCTTACGTCGTCGGCGACTGGAAGTACCTGCTGGGCATGGCCACTTGCGAGCCTTGCCTGTATTTCGTGTTCGAGGCGGTGGCCCTGCAGCACACCAGCGCCGCCCAAGCCGGGATGATCACTGCGGTGCTGCCGCTGATGGCGGCGGCGGTGGCGTTCGCCCTGCTGCGGGAGCGGACCCGGCCCACGACGCTGATGGGCTTCCTGGTGGCCCTGCTGGGGGTGGTCTTGCTGAGCCTGGGTGGCGTCGCCGATGCCCATGGGCCGCGGCCGTTGCTGGGCAACGGCTTCGAGTGCCTGGCCATGCTCTGCGCCACCGGCTACACCCTGCTGCTCAAGCGGCTGTCCTCGCACTATTCGGCGTTCTCGCTGACCGCGCTGCAGACCTTCCTCGGCTCGCTGTTCTTCCTGCCGCTGGCGCTGTGGATCGAGCCGTTTCCCTCGGTCATCTCGCCGGCCAGCGCGTGGGCACTGCTATACCTGGGGGTGATCGTGACCGTGGGCGCCTATGGGTTCTACAACCTGGGCATGGCGCGATTGCCGGCGAGCCAGGCCAGTGCCTTCACCAACCTGATCCCACTGTTCACCCTGGTCTTCGCCATGCTGGTGCTGGACGAGCGACTGACCAACCCGCAACTGGCGGCCTGCGGGCTGGTCTTTCTCGGCGTGTTGCTCAGCCAGTGGCGGATGACGCCGAAGACCGCTGCGGTGCTGGATCGCCGCCTGTCCTGAGCGCGGCGGCTCCTTCCCTCACTGGTCCCGGGCGCCGCCGAAATAACCGCAGCCGCGCAGGCGCTCGCCGTTCACCCGCAGCTCGGTCTCCAGGTAATTCACCGAACCGTCGCGCCGGTCGACGCACCGATTCGGCGCCACCCACAGCTCCACGTGCTCGCCGTTGGCCTCGCTGGACAGGTTGAAGCGCCCCTCCGGCAACTGCTCCTCCATATAGGGGAGGGCCTGGGCGGGTTGGCCGGGGCGTTCCAGTATCAGGCCCTGCTTGCCGGCGTTCACCGACCAGTCGGGCTCGCTGCCGCCGGCGTGCAGCAGCAGGCGGGGAAAGTTGGGATCGTCGCAGCCACCGGCCGGCTTCTGCACGCGATAGACCCGGCTCAGCTGCAGTTCGCCGTCCAGCCCGTCCTGCTTGCTGGCGGCCAGGACACCACGCAGGTCTGCGTACAGCGAGGCTTCGGCACGGGCCAGCGGCTCGGCGTCCTGGTCCAGGGCGGTCTCGCTGCCTTCGCGGACGAGGAAGCGCCGCCGCTCCTGGCAGGGCGTGAAGACCCAGCCATCATCCTGACGGGCCAGGGTTCCTTGGAGGCGCACCCCGGTATCGGTGGAGGCGGGCGGGGTGGCGTCACCGAGCAACTGGCAGCCGGCGAACAAGGGCAGGGCGAGGACGAGGGGGATGAAGGGGGCGCGCATAGGACTCTCCAGCGGGAAGCGGCCACCTTAGCCAGGGCGCCGCGGCATCACAAGCCGGGCGAGTCATCGCTGAAGCGAGGACAAAAAAAACCGCCCCGGAGGGCGGTTTTTTTCACGGCAGGGACTTAGCCACCCAGGTAGGCCTCGCGGACCCGTGGGTCGCTGTGCAGGGACTCGCCGGTGCCCTGCATGACGATCCGGCCGTTCTCCAGCACGTAGCCCCGGTCCGCCAGCTTCAACGCCTGGTTGGCGTTCTGCTCCACCAGAAACACCGTCACGCCATCGCGGCGCAGTTGCTCGATGATGTCGAAGATCTGCTGGATGATGATGGGCGCCAGGCCCAGGGACGGCTCGTCCAGCAGCAGCAAGCGCGGCTTGCTCATCAACGCGCGGCCGATGGCGAGCATTTGCTGCTCGCCGCCGGACATGGTGCCGGCGCGCTGCTCGAAGCGCTCCTTCAGGCGCGGGAACAGGTGCAGCACCTTGTCCATCTGCTCCTGATAGTCGCCCTTGGGGGTGAAGAAGCCGCCCATGGCCAGGTTCTCCTCCACGGTCAGGCGAGCGAACACACGGCGGCCTTCCGGCACCACCGCGATGCTCTTGCGCATGATGTGGGAAGGCTCCTGGCCCACCAGCTCCTCGCCCTCGTAGAGGATGCTGCCGCTGGCGGCCTTGGGCGAGCCGCACAGGGTCATCATCAGGGTCGACTTGCCGGCGCCGTTGGCGCCGATCAGGGTGACGATCTCGCCCTGCTTCACTTCCACGCTGACGCCGTGCAGCGCCTGGATCTTGCCGTAGAAGGTGGAGACATCTTTGAACACGAGCATCAGGCTTCCCCCAGGTAGGCTTTGATCACGTCCGGATGGGTGCGGATCTGCTCCGGCGTACCGTCGGCCAGGGGGGTGCCCTGGTTGATCACGTAGATGTGGTCGGAAATGCTCATCACCAAGTGCATGTCGTGCTCGATCAGCAGCACGGTCACGTTGTACTCGTTGCGCAGCAGGGCGATCAGCGCCTTGAGGTCCTCCGTCTCCCGGGGGTTCAGGCCGGCGGCGGGCTCGTCGAGCATGAGGATGCGCGGGCGCGTCATCATGCAGCGGGCGATCTCCAGGCGCCGTTGCTGGCCATAGGCGAGGGTGCCCGCCGGACGGTTGGCCACGTCCGTCAGGTTGACCTGCTCCAGCCAGTGGGCGGCGTGGGCCATGGCTTCCCGCTCGCTGCGGCGGAACGCCGGGGTCTTGAACAGGCCGGCGAGGAAGTTGGTGTTGAGGTGGCGGTGCTGGGCCACCAGCAGGTTTTCCACCGCCGTCATGTCCTTGAACAGCCGGACGTTCTGGAAGGTCCGCACCACGCCCTGGCGGGCGATCATGTGGCCGGACAGGCCCTGGATCGGCTGGCCGTCCAGCAGGATGGTGCCGGAAGTGGGGCGGTAGAAGCCGGTCAGGCAGTTGAACACGGTGGTCTTGCCGGCGCCGTTGGGGCCGATCATGGAGACCACCTGCTTTTCCTGGATGTTCAGCGACACGCCGTTCACCGCCAGGAGCCCGCCGAAGCGCATGCTCAGGCCGTCTACATCGAGAATCGCGCGGCTCATGGCTTCAGCTCCAGGTGAGGACGTTGCATGGGCAGCAGGCCCTGGGGACGCCAGATCATCATCAGCACCATGAGAACGCCGAACATTAGCATGCGGTACTCGTTGAACTCCCGGGCCAGTTCCGGCAGCAGGATCATCACCACCGCGGCGAGGATGATGCCCAGCTGCGAGCCCATGCCGCCCAGCACCACGATGGCGAGGATGATCGCCGACTCGATGAAGGTGAAGGACTCCGGCGACACCAGGCCCTGGCGGGCGGCGAAGAAGCTGCCGGCGAACCCGGCGAAGCAGGCGCCCAGGGTGAACGCGGAAAGCTTGATCACCGTGGGGTTCATGCCCAGGGCGCGGCAGGCGATCTCGTCTTCCCGCAGCGCTTCCCAGGCGCGGCCGATGGGCATGCGCAGCAGGCGGTTGATCACGAACAGGGTCAGCAGCACCAGCAGCAGCGCGATCAGGTAGAGGAACACCACCTTGTAGGTCGAGTTGTAGGCGATGCCGAAGTACTCGTGGAACGTCTGCATGCCTTCCGCGGCGCGGCGCTCGAACGACAGGCCGAACAGACTCGGCTTCTCGATGTTGCTGATGCCGTTGGGGCCGCCGGTGATGCCGGTGAGGTTGCGCAACAGGATGCGGATGATCTCGCCGAAGCCCAGGGTAACGATCGCCAGGTAGTCGCCCCGCAGGCGCAGGACCGGGAAGCCCAGGAGGAAGCCGAACAGCGCGGCCATCATCCCGGCGATGGGCAGGCAGACCCAGAAGCCCAGGCCGTAGTAGTGGGACAGCAGCGCGTAGCTGTAGGCTCCCACCGCGTAGAAGCCCACGTAGCCCAGGTCCAGCAGTCCGGCCAGGCCCACCACGATGTTCAGGCCGAGGCCGAGCATCACGTAGATCAGGATCAGGGTGGCGATGTCCACCGCGCCGCGGGAGCCGAAGAACGGCCAGACCAGGGCGACGATGACCAGGCCGAGGATGATCCAGCGCTGGGTCGACGGCAGGGTCAGGAAGCCGCCCGCGCCGGCCGGTATGCTGGGCAGGCTCGGGCTCGCCGCCCAGCCGGCGGCCAGGTGGTGGCGGAACAGTTGCCAGACGAACATCGCCACGGCGCACGCGGCGATGGTCCACAGGACGGTGGGGCTGGCACCGTGCACTTCCAGCTTGATGCCGACGGTGCTCAGCTTGAGCCCCATCACCGGGTAGGCCACGGCGATCACTAGCAAGGCGCTGAAGAATGCGGTTTTCAACCGCTTGGTCGAGAGGGTCATACTTTTTCCACCTCCGGGCGGCCGAGGATGCCGGTGGGGCGGAAGAGCAGGACGAGCACCAGCAGGCTGAACGCCACCACGTCCTTGTACTGATCACCGAACACGTCGGCGCCGAAGGCTTCGGCGACGCCCAGAACCAGGCCCCCGAGCATGGCGCCGGGGATGCTGCCGATGCCGCCGAGGACCGCTGCGGTGAACGCCTTGATCCCGGCGAGGAAGCCCAGGTGCGGGTTGATCACGCCGTACTGCATGCCCAGCAGCACTGCGGCCACCGCCGCCAGGGTGGCGCCGATGACGAAGGTGAGGGCGATGATGTTGTTGGTGTTGATCCCCAGCAGGTTGGCCATGCGGATGTCTTCGGCGCAGGCGCGGCAGGCGCGGCCGAGGCGCGAGCGGGTGATGAACTGGGTCAGGCCGAACATCACCAGGAAGGTGACGACGAAGATCAGCACCTGCATGTAGGAGACGGTCACTCCGCTCATGGTGCTCTCGCCGAACACGAAGTTGCCCGGGATCAGGGTCGGGATCGCCTTGTCCTTGGAATCCTGGGCGAGCAGAACCTCGTTCTGCAGGAAGATCGACATGCCGATGGCGGAGATCAGCGGGATCAGCCGGTTGCTGCCGCGCAGCGGCCGGTAGGCGACCCGTTCGATGCTGTAGCCATAGGCGCTGGCCACGATGATGCTGGCGGCGAACGCCGCGACCATCACCACCGGCAGACTGTGGATACCGAACATGGCGAGTCCGGCGATGACGATGAAGGCTACGTACGAGCCGATCATGTACACCTCGCCGTGGGCGAAGTTGATCATGCCGATGATGCCGTAGACCATGGTGTAGCCGATGGCGATCAGGGCATAGGTACTGCCAACGGTCAGCCCGTTGATCAGCTGTTGCAGGTAGTGATAGAGCTCTGGCATCACCTAACTCCTCGAGAATCACGAAAAGCGGCGCTTGTGACGCAGCGGATTCCCGGAAAACGGGGAGGCAGTGTACGGCGAGAGGTTCGGCCGGACGGCGCCGCTTCCATCGGCATCAGCGTGCCCCCTTCTCCTGTTCGGGGGGACCGAAGCGTCAGGCGTTGCCGGCCCGGGGTACGGGCGCGCGCCGTTGGCGTTCGGAGCTGGATCGTCGAGCGTCTCGGTCGTGCAGCGGCCTCATCGGATAGACGAAGCCCACTGCGTGGGCAGTGGGCTTCGCGGTGCAGGCGACGGGCTTATTTGGCCTCGGTCTTGGTACCGTCCTGATGCCACTCGTAGACGACGAAGTTGAAGTTCTTCAGGTCGCCCTTCTCGTCGAAGCCGAGGGAACCGGTCTGGGTGTCGAAGGTGTTGGCGCGCAGGGCGTCCGCTACCTTGGCGGGATCGGCCTCGCCGGCTTTCTTGATGCCTTCGGCGATGACCTGGACAGCGGAGTAGGCAGGGAACACGAATGGACCGGTCGGGTCCTCGTTCTTCGCCTTGAAGGCCTCGACCAGCGCCTGGTTCTTCGGATCCTGGTCGAAGGATTGCGGCAGGGTCACCAGCAGGCCTTCGGAAGCCGGGCCGGCGATGGCGGAGATTTCCTTGTTGCCGACGCCTTCCGGACCCATGAAGCGGACCTTCAGGCCCTTCTCGGAGGCCTGGCGCAGCAGCAGGCCCAGTTCCGGGTGGTAGCCGCCGTAGTAGATGAAGTCGACGTTGGCCTGCTTGAGCTTGGCGATCAGCGAGGAGAAGTCCTTGTCGCCGGCGTTGATGCCTTCGAACAGGGCGACCTTGGTGCCTTTGCTTTCCAGGGTTTTCTTGACCGCGCTGGCGATGCCTTCGCCGTACTGCTGCTTGTCGTGGATGACCGCGACGTTCTTCGGCTTGATGTGGTCGGCGATGAAGTTGCCGGCGGTGGGGCCCTGCAGGCTGTCCAGGCCGATGGTGCGGAAGATCAGCTTGTAACCGCGGCTGGTCAGCTCGGGGCTGGTGGAGGCGGGCGTGATCATCAGGATGCCTTCGTCCTCGTAGATGTCGGACGCTGGCTGAGTGGAGCTGGAGCAGAGGTGGCCAACAACGAACTTGATTTCGTCGTTGACGATCTTGTTGGCGACGGCGACGGCCTGTTTCGGGTCGCACGCGTCGTCATAGACCACGCCTTCGAGCTGGGAGCCGTTCACCCCGCCGGCCTTGTTGATCTGCTCGATGGCCATCTTGGCACCGATGAATTGCATGTCGCCGTACTGGGCGACGGCGCCAGTCACCGGACCCGCCAGGCCGATCTTGATGGTGTCGGCGGCCATCGAGTAGCTCGCGACGCCGGCCATCGCCATGGCGGCAAACAGTCTGGAAATCTGCTTAGTTGCCTTATTCATAGTGCTCCACTCATGAGTGCTTCGTTGTTGTAGTTCTTAGGCTGCCGGAGCGGCGCGAGCGGGTGTATCCCCGGCTTCGGTCCGGGCAACTGTACCGGTGCAGTGTAGAGCGGCGGTTCGCGGCTTGAAAAGCCATGGGGGACTGGCATTTTCATGGCGTGTCGCCTAATCGACATGGATTTACATAAAAACGTCACCGCTCGCCGAGGCTCTGGGACGCCTTTTTCGGCGTCGCGGGGCCTGCGCGACGGCTCGTCGAATGGTGCCGCCGACGGGCTTGCCCAGCGGCCCGGCGACGCTATGATGGCCGGTCCTTTCCGCCGGAGCCGTACCCCCATGCCGGACTCGTCCGACCTTCTCTACGCCAAACTCCTGGGCGAGACCGCGCCGATCCGCTGGGAAGAACTCCAGCCGTTCTTCGCCCGCGGCGCGCTGTTGTGGGTCGAGGCGGAGCAGGACCTGGTGGCGGTGGCCACGGCGGTCGCTCGCGACGACCAGGCGCAGGTGGGCGGCTGGCTCCGGTCGGGCCTGCTGGCCCGGGTCGAGGAAGCCCGCGCCGAAGACCTGCTGGCGCGCGACCCGTCGCTGTGGGCGGTGGTAGTGGCGCCCTGGGTGCTGGTCCAGGAGCGGGCGCCCGTCACCGCGTCCTGATCCAGGACAAGCCCCCTCGCGCCCGACGGGGTAGACTGCCCGCACCCTTCCCGTCGAGGAGTCCGCACATGTTCCAACCCGGCCATCTCCACCGCACCAACCTGCCTGGGCTGCACGAAAAGTCCTCCTACACCCTCGATCTCTACTACGACGTCCGCAACGACCCGAAGGAAGGCGTCATGCTGCACTTCCGCATGGTCGGCAATCTGGACGGACGGGTCTTCGAGGAGGAGTTCGAGCTGCACCGCGACACCGCCTTCAACTTCGCCAGCATGGCCACCCGCATCGCCAGCAAGCACGGGCTGCATCCCCATCTCGGCCCGATCCTGCGCGACCACCAGGATTACGACGCGATGTTCCAGGACATCCGCGAGAAGCTCCACGTGCAATCGGGCGAACCGGTCAACCTGGACCACCTGCTCAAGGACGGCTTCTGAGCCGCCGCTCCGCGCCCCGCGTCCCGGCCCGCCCGTAGCGCATCCAGACGCGGGTCGCGGCGAACCCCGTGTGCCTTCCCGCGCTTCCCGTGCAGATGCGCGCGGGGCGGGCGCCCAAGCCCTGCACCAGCCGCTAAGATGGCGACTCCGTCCCGACAGGCGTTCGCCATGACCGATACCCGCGTTCCTTCCCTCGCCTTCGCTGGCATCGGCCTGATGGGCCTGCCGATGGGGCAGCGCCTGGCACAGGCCGGGCATCCGTTGCGGGTCTGGAACCGCAGCCCGGCGAAATGCGGCCCCCTGGTGGCGCTGGGTGCCCGGCGGGTGGACCGGCCTGCCGAGCTGTGCGCCGAGGCCGATCTCGTGCTGCTCTGCCTGGCCGACGGCGAGGCGGTGCGCCAGGTGGTGTTCGGTGCGGGCGGGATCGTCGAGGGTGCCCGGCCCGGGCAATTGCTGGTGGATTTCTCCAGCCTGGAGCCGGCCCTGACCCGGGAGCTGGCGGCCGAACTGGAGGCCCGCAGCGGCATGCGCTGGGTGGACGCTCCGGTTTCCGGCGGCGTCGCCGGGGCCCGCGCTGGCACGCTGATCGGCATGGCCGGCGGGCGCCCGGAGGACGTCGAGCGCCTGCGGCCGGTCTTCGCCACCCTCGGCCAGCGCCTCACCCACCTGGGGGAGGTGGGCGCCGGCCAGGTGGCCAAGGTCTGCAACCAGATGATCGTCGCCTGCAATGCCCTGGTGATCGCCGAGGCTGTGGCCCTGGCGGAGCGTGCCGGGGTCGACGCGAACCAGTTGGCACCGGCCCTGGCCGGCGGTTTCGCTGATTCGAAGCCGTTGCAGATCCTCGCGCCGCGGATGGCGGAGCGCCGCTTCGAGCCGGTGGAATGGCATGTGCGCACGCTGCTCAAGGACCTGGACAACGCGGTCCGCCTGGGCGGCGAGCGCGACAGCGCGACCCCCTTCAGCGGCCTGGCCGCCCAACTGATGCGCCTGCACGGTGGCCATGGGCACCTGCAGCACGACCTCTCGACCCTCATCGCCCTGTTCCGGGAGACCGACTCATGAAGATCGCCGCCAACCTGTCCCTGCTGTTTACCGACCGACCGCTGCCGCAACGCCCGGTGGCCGCCCGCGCCGCGGGATTCGACGGGGTCGAGATCCAGTTTCCCTACGAGGTACCCGCGCTGCGCCTGAAGGAGGCCCTGGAGGCCGCCGGCCTGCCCCTGGTGCTGATCAACCTGCCGGCCGGCGACCTGCTGCAGGGCGGCTGCGGGCTGGCCGCCCACCCGCAGCGGCGTGAGGCGTTCGCGGCGGCGTTGCAGGAGGCCCTGACCTACGCCGCCATGGTCCGCCCGGCCTGTGTCAACGTGCTGCCGGGCCGCCTCGCCGACGGCGTGACCCGGGCCGAGTCCCTGGACTGCCTGGCGCAGAACCTGCGAGCCGCCGCCGACGCCTTCGCGGTGCTGGGCATCCGAGTGCTCTGCGAGGCGATCAACCCCGTGGACATGCCCGGCTTCCTGGTCAACACCCCCGCCGATCTGCTGGCGCTGCTGGAGGCGGTGGACCATCCCAACTGCCTGGCGCAGCTGGACCTTTATCACATGGCTCGCCAGGGCCTGGACGTGGGCGAAGCGATCCGGGACCTGGCGGGACGCATCGGCCACGTGCAGTTCGCCGACTGCCCCGGCCGTGGCGAGCCCGGCTCCGGCGACCTGGACTTCCCCGCGCTGCGCCAGGCACTGCGCAGCGCGGGCTACGACGGCTGGTTCGGCGCCGAGTACCTGCCCCGCGGGCGCACCGAGGAGCGCCTCGGCTGGCTCGCCGCCTGGAAGCGTTGAGGCGTGCCATCGCGTGGCATCACGCTGGCGAATGTTCGCAGACAGTGCCGGGTGCGCCGCCTAGATTGGCCGGGAAACCCCGGGCTGCGGCTGGCCGGGGTCGATAACAACAAGAAGAGATAAAGCCCATGCAACAGCATCCCCCGCAAGCGGCCAATGCCTGGCGCATCCTGTTCCTGCTGTTTCTCGCCAACCTGTTCAACTTCTTCGACCGCACCATCCCGGCCATCATCATCGAGCCGATCCGCGTGGAATGGCACCTCAGCGATTTCCAGCTGGGGCTGATCGGCACCGCCTTCACCCTGGTCTATGCCCTGGCCGGGCTGCCCCTCGGGCGCCTGGCCGACACCGGCCGGCGCAGCCGCATCATGGGTTGGGGGCTGGCGGTGTGGAGCGGCCTGACCGCGATCAACGGGCTGGCCTGGAATTTCTGGAGCTTCCTGTTGATCCGCATGGGCATCGGCATCGGCGAGGCCAGCTACGCACCGGCGGCCAACTCGCTGATCGGCGACCTGTTCCCGGCCCACAAGCGGGCCCGGGCCATGGGTATCTTCATGCTGGGCCTGCCGCTGGGGCTGCTGCTGGCATTCTTCAGCATCGGTGCCATGGTCAAGGCGTTCGACAGCTGGCGCGCGCCGTTCTTCATCGCCGCGGTACCCGGCCTGCTGCTGGCGGCCTTCATGTTCTTCATCCGCGAGCCCCAGCGGGGCGCGGCGGAGCGTGTGCGCGTCACCGCCGAACCGGTGGCGCGTCCCTTGCGCACGGTGCTGGCGATCCGCACCTTCTGGTGGCTGACCCTGGCCGGGCTGTGCTTCAACTTCGCCACCTATGCCAGCAACTCATTCATGGTGCCGATGCTGCAGCGCTACTTCCTGCTGCCCCTGGAGCAGGCGGCGGTGGCCACCGGGTTGATCTGCGGGGTCACCGGCCTGATCGGGCTGACCGTCGGCGGCTGGCTGGCCGATCGCCTGCACCAGCGCTACGCCCGCGGGCGCCTGCTGCTGGGGGCATTCAGCATGCTGGTGGCCTGCGTCGCCACCGGTTACGCACTGCTGGCCGGGCGCATCGAGGTGGGGCTGTTCGTCGGGGTGTTCAGCCTCGGCTGGCTGTTCTCGTACAACTTCTATACCTGCGTGTACACCTCGATCCAGGACGTGATCGAGCCGCGCCTGCGGGCCACCGCCATGGCGTTGTTCTTCGCCGGCCTGTACCTGCTGGGCGGCGGGCTAGGGCCGGTGGTGGTAGGGCTGCTGTCGGACCATTTCTCCCACGGCGCGATGCTGGCCGCGGGTGCCCTGGAGATGAACGAGACCTTCAAGGCGGAAGGCCTGCACAACGCCATGTACCTGATCCCGGTGGCGCTGTGCCTGACCATGCTGGCGCTATTCCAGGCGGCCCGCTGCTTCAGCGCCGATGCTGCGCGCATGCAGGGGACCCTGGGCGGTGGGGACACGTTGCCCGCCGGCGCGGCGGCCTCGGCGGGGTAAGCGATGGCCTGGCGGAACGTCGCCAGGCCGAAGGGAATGCCCCGCCCGAGAGCGGGGCAGGGGGTCAGCCGGCCACCAGGATACGGATCGCTTCCAGACGCAGGGCGGCCTTGGCGAGGAAGGCCAGGCCCTCCTCGCGCTGCTGGCGCAGGGCATCCAGTTCGCTGTCGCGCACGCTGGGGTTGACTGCCTGCAACGCGGTCAGGCGCGCCAGTTCCTCGTCCAGCTCGGCGCCCAAGCGGCGACGAGCCTCCTCTACGCGAGCCTCGTGGCGCGGCGCGATCTTCGCCTCGGCGGCGCCGAACTGCTTGCTCAGGACGTCGCGCTGGGCCTGGACGAACTTGTTGGCGCTGGCCCGCGGCACGCTTTCCAGCTGGTCGTTGAGGGTCTCGAAGTTGACCTTCGCCGCCAGGTCGTTGCCATTGGCGTCCAGCAGGCAGCGCAGGGCGGCCGGCGGCAGGTAGCGGCCGAGCTGCAGGGAGCGGGGCGCCACCACTTCGCTGACGTAGAGCAGTTCCAGCAGGACCGTGCCGGGTTTGAGCGCCTTGTTCTTGATCAGCGCCACCGCGGTGTTGCCCATGGAGCCGGACAGCACCAGGTCCATGCCGCCCTGGACCATGGGGTGTTCCCAGGTGAGGAACTGCATGTCCTCGCGGACCAGAGCCTGGGCGCGGTCGTAGGTGACCGTCACGCCTTCGTCGTCCCCCAGGGGGAAGCCGGCGTCCAGCATCTTCTCGCCCGGCTTCAGCACCAGGGCGTTTTCCGAATGGTCCTCGCTGTCGATGCCGAAGGCGTCGAACAGCTCCTCCATGTAGATGGGCAGGGCGTACTGGTCGTCCTGCTCGGCGATCGCCTCCACCAGCTGTTCACCCTCGCCGGCGCCGGAGGAGTTGAGCTCCAGCAACCGGTCGCGGCCATCGTGCAGGTCGCCTTCCAGCCGCTCGCGTGCGGCCCGGGCTTCGTCCAGCAGGGCCTGCCAGGCGTCGTCGTCGCCGCCTTCCAGGAGCGCCGCCAGGCGTTCGCCGAACTGCTGCTGCAGGGTGTTGCCGGTGGGGCAGGTGGCGAGGAAGGCGTTGAGCGCGTGCTGGTACCACTGGAACAGGCGCGCCTGGGCGCTGTTCTCCAGGTACGGCACGTGCAGCTGGATGGTGTGCTTCTGGCCGATCCGGTCGAGGCGGCCGATCCGCTGTTCCAGCAGGTCCGGGTGGGCCGGCAGGTCGAACAGCACCAGGTGGTGGGCGAACTGGAAGTTGCGACCTTCGCTGCCGATCTCCGAGCAGATCAGCACCTGGGCACCGAATTCCTCGTCGGCGAAGTAGGCGGCGGCGCGGTCCCGCTCGAGGATGCTCATGCGCTCGTGGAACACCGTGGCCGGGATGCCGGCGCGCACCCGCAGGGCGTCCTCCAGGTCCATGGCGGTGCCGGCATGGGCGCAGATCACCAGCACCTTGACCCGTTTGAGGGTCTTGAGGGTGTCCATCAGCCAGTCGACGCGGGGGTCGAAGCGCCACCAGCGGTCGGCTTCCTCGTCTTCCTGGACAGCCTGGAAGCGTACCTCGGGGTACAGCTCGGCCTGTTCGCCCAGGGGCATCTCCATGTAGGCGTCGGGGCTCGGCAGCGGGTGGGCATGGAGGTCCCGCTGCGGGAAACCGTGCACCGCGGCGCGGGTATTGCGGAACAGCACGCGGCCGGTGCCGTGGCGGTCCAGCAGTTCGCGGGTCAGGCGACCGGCGGCGTCGCCGTCGCCCTGGTCCAGGGCTTGCACCAGGGCTTCGCCTTCGCTGCCGAGGAAGCCGCGGATGGTCTCCCGCGCCCGTTCCGACAAACGCCCTTCGTCCAACAGTTCCTGCACCGCCTCGGCGACCGGGCGGTAGTGCTCGCTCTCGGCGCGGAAGGCTTCCAGGTCGTGAAAGCGATCGGGGTCCAGCAGGCGCAGGCGTGCGAAGTGGCTGTCCAGGCCTAGCTGCTCGGGGGTCGCGGTGAGCAGCAGCACGCCCGGCACCACCTCGGCGAGCTGTTCCACCAGGGCGTATTCCGGGCTGGCTTGCTGCGGGCGCCATACCAGGTGATGGGCCTCGTCCACCACCATCAGGTCCCAGCCGGCGGCGAACAGCGCGTCCTGGGCCTTCTCCGAACGCACCAGCCATTCCAGGGCCACCAGCGCCAGCTGGCAGTCCTCGAAGGGGTTGCTGGCGTCGCTGGCGGCGAAGCGCTCGGCATCGAACAGCGCCACCTGCAGGTTGAAGCGCCGGCGCATTTCCACCAGCCACTGATGCTGGAGGTTCTCCGGGACCAGGATCAGCACCCGGCTGGCGCGCCCGCAGAGCAGCTGGCGATGGATCACCAGGCCGGCCTCGATGGTCTTGCCCAGGCCCACTTCGTCCGCCAGCAGCACCCGCGGGGCGATGCGGTCGGCGACCTCCCGGGCGATGTGCAACTGGTGCGGGATCGGCTGCACCCGCGCGCCGCCCAGGCCCCAGAGCGGCGCCTGGAGCAGGCGGCTGCGGTGTTCCAGGGTGTGGTAGCGCAGGGCAAACCAGTTCAGCGGGTCGATCTGCCCGGCGAACAGGCGGTCGCTGGCCAGGCGGAACTGGATGAAGTTGGAGAGCTGGGTTTCCGGCAGGGTCTTGGGCGCGTTGTCCTGGTCGAGGCCGTGGTAGACCAGCAGGCCGTCCACGTCGTCCACTTCGCGGACGGTGAGCTTCCAGCCGTCGAAGTGGCTGATCTCGTCGCCCGGGGCGAAGCGCACGCGGGTCAGGGGGGCGTTGCGCAGTGCGTACTGGCGGGTATCGCCAGTGGCCGGGTACAGCACGGTGAGAAGGCGGCCATCCGATGCCAGAATGGTGCCGAGCCCCAGCTCCGCTTCGCTGTCGCTGATCCAGCGTTGACCCGGTTGATACTGCTGCGCCATGCCCCTCTCCGTCGTTGTGAAAAAGCGCGCTATGGTAACGGAACGCCGAGCCCGAGGCGACGCCGACGCACGTCCGTCCCAGGCATCGCTACCGTGTTCGGGCCACGTTCGTCGGGGCGCTGTCAAGTTTACGTCGTCGAGGCCGACAGCCCTGTGAAGAAGGAGGAAACCGTCATGTTACCGACCATACCCATCGGCCTGGTGCCGCCCCCCACCCAGGACATGGCTCGCCTGCACCCGGAGATCCCGCCCATCGCCCCGGTGCAGGAGAGCGTCGAGGGCAGCGAGGTCTCCCTGGACCAGCGCGACCCCGAGGAAATCGCCGAGCGGCTGCGGGACGAGCAGCGGCGTCGCCAGCGCCAGGGCCACACCCCGGAGGAGATGGCCGAGGAAGCCCATGGCCAGGCGGCCGGCGAGCCAAATGCCGACGACCCGCCGCGGCAGGGGCTGTGGGTGGACGTGCAGGTCTGACGCCGGCACGCTCGCCGTTTCCCTGCCCTGGAACACCCGTGGACCTTTTCGACGATCCCCTCCCGCCCCTCGACGACGCCGAGCTGCGCCTCCTGTCCCCCTGGCTGTCGCCCCAGGAGGCGGACGACTGGCTGGCACGCCTGCTGGCCGAGACGCCCTGGGAGCAGCCGACCGTGCACCTGCATGGCCGCGACTTTCCGGTGCCGCGCCGCACCGCCTGGTACGGCGACCCCGACGCGCGCTACCGCTACTCCGGCCTGACCCACGAGCCGCTGTCCTGGACGCCGCTGCTGGCGGAAATTCGCGCCCGGGTGGAGGCGGTCGCGGGCCAGGCCTTCAACGGCGTGCTGCTCAACCATTACCGCGACGGCAACGACTCCATGGGTTGGCACAGCGACGACGAGGCGGTACTCGGCCGCAACCCGGTGATCGCCTCCCTCAACCTGGGCGGCACCCGGCGTTTCGACCTGCGTCGCCGCGGCACCACCCGCATCGGCCACTCCCTGCCGCTGTCCCATGGTTCGCTGCTGGTCATGTCGGGGCCGACCCAGCATCATTGGCAGCACCAGGTAGCGAAGACCCGCGCCCACTGCGCGCCTCGCCTGAACCTGACGTTCCGCCTGCTGACGTACCCCGGAGAGCGCCCATGAGCGACGACAACCTCATCGACTTCAATGCCGAGCGCGGCAAGCGCATCCACGACCTCAACGACAAGCGGCTCGACGACATGCGCCAGGCCTTCGAGCAGGCGCTGCCCCTGGGCAAGGCGAAAAAGAAGAACCGCAAGCCCAAGAAACGCTGATCCGCCAGTCCGACGAGCCGATTTCTTGATCCAGGTCAGTTTGTCGTTCCCCCGCCCCGGCGGCGTCCGCCGCCATTGATCCAGATCAATTTTCGCCCCTGCGCCCCTGGCTACCTTAGGCCCAACGAAACGCAACGCCCCAGCAGGAGGCTCCCCATGTTTATCGATGAAGTGGTGATCGCCGGTGTCGTCACCGTCGGCTTGATGGTTGCCTTCTGCGCAGGTATCGGCATTTTCATTTGGAAGGACTCGCACAAGCACAGCTGAGCCTTCTCGCAGAGCACGCAAGGCACCTCGGGCGACTTCGGTCGCCCTTTTTTTCGTCCGCGTTTTTTCTCGATCGCCGTTTCGACCGGCCTTGATCCTGCCCCGTACCGCACCGATGCCGGCCCCGGCTGTCCATGGGGAAGGGCGGCGCGACGCGAGAGGGGCTGGACGGCATATAGTTAGCCGGCTAATAATCTCCCCCGCGGCATTCGCCGTCCCTTTTCACCGAACGACCGTCGACCCGTGACACGGGCCCTCGACCGTCGTGGCCGGTTTTCCATTCGTGATCCTCGACAGGTTGCAGCGGTGCGCGATTCGTTGCGGGCGTTCCTGACGCCCACCACCCAGGCGTTGCAATTCACCTTCAAGACCCTGCTCGGGGGCTTCGTGGCCCTCTGGTGCGCCATGCGCTTCGGCCTGGAACAGCCCCAGTGGTCCATGATGACCGCGTTCATCGTCGCCCAGCCGCTGTCCGGCATGGTGGTGCAGAAGGGGCTGGCGCGGCTGCTGGGCACCCTGGTGGGCACGGTGATGTCGGTGGTGATCATGGCCCTGTTCGCCCAGGCGCCCTGGGCCTTCCTGCTGAGCCAGGCACTCTGGCTCGGGCTCTGCACCGCCGCCTCGACCCTGTTGCGCAGCGCCTGGTCCTACGCCTTCGTGCTGGCCGGCTACACGGTGGCGATCATCGGTTTGCCGGCCATCGCCCTGCCCCTGACGGTCTTCGACCAGGCGGTGGCACGCTGCACCGAGATTTCCCTGGGCATCGTCTGCGCCACCTTTTTCAGCGCAGTGCTGTGGCCGCAGCGGGTGGAGCGCCAGCTGGCGCAGCAGGCCCGCGCCGCCTGGTCCGCCGGTATCCAGACCGCCCGCGCCGCCCTGAGCGGCGAGGCCTACGGCCGCAAGGGCCTGCTGGAAACCCTGGGGCGTATCGTCGCGGTGGACGCCCAGCGCGAGCACGCCTGGTTCGAGGGCAACCGCGGCCGCCAGCGCGCGGTGGCGCTGCGGGTCCTGAGCCGCGACCTCCTGGGCCTGTTGCGGCTGGTGCGCGGGGTGGCGCGGCAATGGCGGCAACTGAGCCCCACCGAGGCGGACAGCCTCAGCCCCTGGCTGGAGGACGTGCGGGCGCTGCTGGAGAGCGGCGAGCGCATACCGCTGCAGGACGCCTTCGACCGCTTGCGCGCCGCGGCCCAGGCGCCAGGGTATTCGGCGTCCCAGCAGTATTGCCTGGAGCGCCTGGCCCTGGTGCTGCGCCAGGCCCTGGCAGCGAACAATGCGCTGCTGGCGGTAGAGCGGGGCGAGGCGCCGATGCAGGCGCCGGCGGCGCTGTCCTGGCACCGCGACATCCAGACCGCCCTGGCCTACGGGATGCGCAGCGCCGTGGCGTTCCTCGCCCTCGGCGCCTTCTGGCTGGCCACCGCCTGGACCGCGGCGAGCGGGGCGATGCTCCTGGCGGCGGTGATCTGCAGCCTGTTCGCCAACCGCGAGAACGCCGAGCAGATCGGCCTGGGCTTCATGCGCGGCATCCTCTATGCCATCCCGGTGGCCTTCGTGGTCGGCCAGGTGCTGCTACCGGAGGTGACCGGCTTCCCCATGCTCTGCCTGTGCCTGGGCGTGCCGCTGTTCTTCGGCACCCTGGGCATGGCCAAGCCGGCCATCGGCGCCACCTCCACCTCCTTCTGCCTGCACCTGATCGTGCTCAGCGCGCCGCAGAACCTGATGCACTACGACGTCGCCTCGTTCCTCAACCAGGCCCTGGCGATCCCCCTGGGGGTCGGCTTCGCGGTACTGGTGTTCCGCCTGATCGGTCTGCGCCACCCCGGCTGGCATGGCCGCCGCCTGCTGCAGGCCACCTTGCGGGACCTGGCGCGGCTCACCTCGCGGCCCCTGGCGGATGCGGAGAACTGGTTCGGCGGGCGCATGGCCGACCGCCTGGTGCAACTGGCGCGCCACTACCCGGCGCTGCCCAGTCAGACCCGCAGCCGCTGGGACGACGGCATCGCCGGCCTCGACCTGGGCGACGAGCTGCTGCACCTGCGGGCCTGCCTGGCGGTGGCAAACCTGCCTTTGGGCGATGCCGAGTCGCGCTTCCTGCAGACGGTGCGCAAGGTGTTCCTCGTCGGCCCCTCGATGGACCGGCAGGACGCCCTGGATGCGCCGGTGGAGGACCTGCTCGGCCTGCTGGAGGCAGCGCCCCCCGGCATCGAGCGACGACTGGCCCGGGTGGCGCTTTCGCACCTGCGCAACAGCTGGCGGCAATGGTGCCAGCAGCAGGGTGGTTTCGGTCCGGGGGCCATGGCCATCCCGGCGGCGACGGAGGAGGGCAGGCATGGGCTTGCGTGAGTGGGCGCTGGGAGGCGTGTTCGTCAGCCCGCTGCTGGTGTACGCGCTGCTGGCGCTGCTGGTGACGGGGCTGCTGCGCCTGCTCCTGCAGCGGGTCGGCCTGACGCGCTGGATCTGGCACGAGGCGCTGTTCGATTCGGCCCTGTATGTATGCGTGCTCGCCGCGGTCACCGCGGCGTTCGGTACTTGGTAAGGAGAGCTTTGCGATGCGTTCGATGATCCGAGTCGCCCTGACCGCCCTGGTGGTGGTGCTGGCGGTGCTGGCCGGTTACTGGCTGTGGCAGCACTACATGCTGTCGCCGTGGACCCGCGATGCCCGGGTGCGCGCCGATGTGGTGATCATCGCGCCGGACGTGTCCGGCTGGGTGGTGGACCTGAAGGTGCGGGACAACCAGTTGGTGAAGGCGGGCGACCTGCTGATGAGCGTCGACCACGAGCGCTACCAGGCGGCGGTGGACAAGGCGCGCGCGGTGGCCGAGACCCGCCAGCAGCAGCTGCGCCTGCGCGAGCACGAGGCCTCCCGGCGCGCCAGCCTGGGGCCCCAGGCCATCAGCGCCGAGCTGAAGGAGAACGCCCAGGTCAACGCCGACATTGCCCGCAGCGAATACCGCGAGGCTCAGGCCGACCTCAAGGTGGCCGAGCTGAACCTGGCCCGCAGCGAGGTGCGCGCGCCGCGTTCCGGGCAGGTCACCAACCTGCGCCTGGCCCAAGGCAACTACGTCAGCGCCGGGCAATCGGTGATGGCCCTGGTGGACGATGCCTCGTTCTACGTGCTGGCCTATTTCGAGGAAACCAAGCTGCCGCGAATCCGCGTCGGTGCACCGGTGAAGGTCTGGCTGATGTCCGCCGACGAGGCCCTGGATGGCAGCGTGGAGAGCATCAGCCGCGGCATCACCGACCGCAACGCCAGCCCGGACACTCAGTTGCTGGCCAACGTCGAGCCCACCTTCAACTGGGTACGGCTGGCCCAGCGTATCCCGGTGCGCATCCGCCTGAACCAGGTGCCGGACGACCTCAACCTCAGCGCCGGGATGACCGCCAGCGTCACCGTGGTGGAGTGACGGGCCGCGGCCATTCGTCTCGCCACCCCCTGGCCGGACGGAAAGGTCGAACGACCCGGCCGTCCCCCGGTCTAGTGTGTGAATGCCATCGTCCGGGCAGGGAGCGCCCGGTCGACGCCTGGAAGTCGGATCCGCCAATGGGTCGAAACCTCATGTCCAAGAGTCGTTCCCTGGGGATCGTGCTGGCCGCGCTGTTGCTGGGCGCCTGCGAGCGCGAGACACCCGCGCCCCCGTCGCCACCCCCCGGCGCGCCTACCGCGCCCAAGGTGACCGAAGCGAAACCGGCCAGCTCCGCGCCGGCCCCCGCCACCCGCGAGACGCCCGCCCCGTCGCCGCCACGCCCGCCCGTCGCCGCGAAACCTGCAGAGACCACGCGTCCAGAGACGCCGGCGAAGCCGGCCGCCGCACCGGTGCCGCAACGTCCTGCCCAGGTCACCGAAGTCACGCCGCCGGCCGATGCCGACGAGGATGACGACGCCGACGACGCGCCCAAGCCGAAGCCGGCGCGCAAGGTGGCCGATGCGGTGCGCAAGGCCAACCCGGCGCCCAGCAAGGCGGCTACCGAGACGCTGCCGGACGTGAAGCTGGACCTGCACCTGCCCAGCGACGCGGTCAAGCAGTTGGATACCGCCCACAAATCCGCCCGCAAGCCGGCCAAGGGCGCCCACGAGGAGGCCCTGCTGCCACCGATGTTCGTCGAGCGACGGCCCAGCAGCCCGTTCCAGCTCAATGGCCGGCTGATCACCAAGGAACGCGAGGACGCCGTCGAAGGCGCCGAGCTGCGTTTCGAGTTCAAGCAGTAGCGGGCAGGTGGGGCCCCGGTGTGGGGCCGCGGGGGAATGTTTTTAGGAAGATGACTCGCCGAGAAAGGCGTGGTGCCGTCATGCTCGCGGAGCCCGTCATCGCGTCTGCCCGCGGTGCCTTGTGATCCTGCAGCCTTTGGCCACCTGTATAGCTTGCGCTTCCGATAGGCACGCAGCCTTCCAGTGGGTTCGATCTGCATCCCTCATCCGTGATCGGTCATCACCCGGCCACCCGGCTCTTCGATCCGCGGGTCACCATGCTGGCCGGGCAGGTCCGCCGCCAGGTGGCGGGGGATCGGGATGGGGAATGCCAGCACCTGCTGGGCAAAGGTCCGGGCCTGGGCATCGCCGCCCAGCACGTTCTCCAGCAGGAAATTCAGGCTATGACTGCAGGGCAGGTACCAGCGGCCGACCTGGCCCAGCTGGGGATTGAGGACATGGCTCATCCAGTCCACCACCGCCTGGTTGCCCAGGGCCTCGGCGATCCACGGCAGGTAGTCGGGCCGTCGCGCCAACACGCCGATGTTGGCATGGCAGCCTTCGCCGCTGGAGCGTGCCACCGCCAGCGCCACCAAGGGTACGCTGACATCCGCCTCGCCCCGGGGTGCCGGGGGATCGGGCGCCTCGCGCAGCGCGTCCAGGTCCAGGGGCGCCGGGGCCGGCAGCGCCACCGGATGGCGCTGGCCCGCCAGGTCCACTTCGACCGGGCAGCGCTCCTTCGGCACCTCGTTGGCGACCGTCCGGTTCGACGGATGCACCGGTGGCGGCTCTGCCTCCAGGCAGGCGATACCCGGCGCCAAGTACCGGGCGGCCGTGGCCACCTCCTGGCTGAACAACCGCAGCGCGTCGCGACAGGCGTGACGGACGGTCAGCGTCATCACCACCTCGCGGGCTTCCGGGTGCTGGGCGCGAAAGCCGTAGCGGGCCTCGCTGCCCAGCACGTCCAGGCTGCTGTCCAGGAACGGCGCCCAGCCCCGGGACGCCAGCCGGTCGGCGCCGCGCTCGAGGAGCGCGCGGCCGCTGCGCCGGGCTTTTTTCGACGCGTCTAGCCCGGCCAGCAGGAAGGTGGCGGTGCAGCGGAAGCCGTCGCGGACGTGGGCACGGGTCAGGTAGCGATCGTCCGGTGGCAGGCCGCGAGCGCCACGCACGGCGACCCGGCCTGGGAGAACCCCGCTCGATGTGGCCCCGCCTTTCGCGGTGGGCTTGGACACGGCGGGCGTGGGTGGGACGTGCTCCAGGGTCACTTGGGTGAAGTCGCAGATCACATCGGGCAGGCGATGGGCGCGCGGATCGCCGAGGCCTTCCAGCAACTGCTCGCCGACGGTGAGCGGCGTGACCCGGCCGCCGCTGCCGGCGACGGCGGTCACCACGAAGTCACCGTTTTCTTCCATTTCCACCACGGGCAGGCCTGGGCGGGCGGGGTCCGGCAGGTCCTCCCAGTCGGTGCAGCGGCCACCGGTGCAGCCGGCGCCGCCTTCCAGCAGGTGGCCGGCCAGGGCGGCCTGGGCCAGTCTCGGGTAGTCGTCCCAGGCCCAGCCGAAGGCATGCAGCAGCGCCCCGCTGGCGAGAGCGCCGTCCGCCAGCGGCCCGGTGATCACCCAGTCGGCGCCCCGGTCCAGGGCCTCGGCGATACCAGGCGCGCCGAGCAGGGCCCAAGCCGTTGCGCAGTCAGAATCGCCCACCTGGGCAGCATCGCCCGTGGGCCAGGTTTCGCCCGTATCGCCCGGCCTGCGGGCTTCCCGCGCGGGAGCGGTTTCCGGGCACGGCGGTGATGTCGGCAGGTCGTTCCCCAGCAGGGCCGCGATCTTCAGGTCCAGGCCGAGCCGGCGGCAGGTCGCCCGTAGCGCCTCGGCGCAGGCCAGAGGGTTCAATCCACCGGCGTTGCTGATCACCCGGGGACGTGGCCCGGCCCCATCCCCCAGCAGCGCCTGGACATTCTCGACGAAATCGCTGGCGTAGCCATGGCCGGGCTGCTGCCGGCGGGCGTCGGCCATTCGCGCCAGGCCTGCCGCGTCCAGGCAATCGATGACCAGGAAATCCAGGCCTGCCGCTGCCAGGGCGCGGGCCTCGGTGAGGGGAAGCGGGCCGAGGGCCGAGAGGCCGCCGATGCGTACGGTACGGGTCATGGGAGCATCCGTTGGGGGTCGAAGGGTGGACCCTGGCACGGGGTGAAAAGTGTCCGGTCGCGAGGGGGCAGGGGGAGGGCAGTCGGCGCGCTGCGTCCACACGTGGAACGGCGAGTGGATTTCGCACCGTGCTCCCGGGCGCTCGACGGCCCCTGCGGGGGCCGAACCCTTGCCGGCAGGGACCCGGCACGGGCGTTCCGGTTTCACCAAGCGCTTGCTCGGCCGGCCCGGGCGGCTTAGATTCCGGCTCTTCCCAGGCAGACCAGGCAGGCTGTGCGCGATGAACCCGGACGAGCGCAAGGCCCAGGACGTGATGCACCAGCTGCTGGCGGAGGGGCAGCTCACCGACCCCGCCAGCGCCCGCGGCCGGCTGCTGCAGACCGCGGCCCACCTGTTCCGCAGCAAGGGCTATGCGCGCACTACCGTGCGCGACCTGGCCGCGGCCGTGGGCATCCAGTCCGGCAGCCTCTTCCACCACTTCCGCAGCAAGGACGACATCCTCCGTTCGGTGATGGAGGAGACCGTGCTGTACAACACCGCTCGGATGCGCGCTGCCCTGGAGGACGCGCCGGACCTGCGCGGGCGGGTGCTGGCGCTGATCCGCTGCGAGCTGCAATCCATCACGGGCGGCACCGGCGAGGCCATGGGGGTGCTGGTCTACGAGTGGCGCGCCCTGTCCGAGGACGGCCAGGCGCGCATCCTGGCCCTGCGGGAGACCTACGAGCGGCTCTGGCTGGACGTGCTGGAAGAGGCCAAGGCCGCCGGCTACGTGCAGGGCGACCCCTTCGTCCTGCGGCGTTTCCTCACCGGTGCCCTGAGCTGGACCACCACCTGGTTCCGCGCCGACGGGCCGATGACCCTCGACGACCTCGCCGAGGAAGCCCTTTCGCTGGTGCTCAAGGACGACCCGGCGCGTCTGCGCTAGGCTTTTCCTTGTTCGCCAACAAGGATGAGGCTCCTATGTTCGCCGCCCGGCGCGTGTCCCTGCTACTGCCGCTCCTGTGTCTGGTGCTGGGCGGCCCGCTGTCGGCCGCGCCCCAGGAAGTCCGGGTCGGCGCCTACGATTTCCCGCCCTACGTCAGCAAGCCCGAGCGCCGCGATCCCCAGGGGGTGCTGCCCGACCTGCTGGCCCTGCTCAACGCCGAGCAGGACGACTTCCACTTCGTGCTGGTGCCCACGTCCAACGGCCGGCGCTACCGGGACTTCCGCCGCGGTCGCTTCGACATGATCTTCTTCGAGTCCTCGGGCTGGGGCTGGGAGGGCATCGAGACCCGCAGCCTGGACATGGGCAGCGAGGATGCCGAACTCTACGTGGCCCTGGCCCAGGAAGGCCGCGACCAGCACTACTTCGACCAGCTCACCGACAAGCGCCTGGCGCTCTACAACGGCTACCATTACGGCTTCGCCGGGTTCGACGCGGATGTCCTCAGCCTGACCCGCAGCTACCAGGCGACCATCACCTACTCCCACGACAGCAACCTGCTGATGGTGCTCCACGGGCGCGCCGACGTGGCTCTGGTGACCCGGTCATACCTGCAGCTCTACCTGGACCGCAACCCCGGGCTGGCCGACACCTTCCTGGTGTCGCAGCGCCTGGACCAGATCTACCGCCACCAGGCGCTGTTGCGCCCCAGCGCACCCCTCGACCCGGACGCGCTGGCGGCGCTGCTGCAGCGGCTGCGGGCCGAGGACCGCCTGGGGCCCCTGCTGCGGGCCTACCACATCACGGTGACCAATGATTCGAAGACCCCGGTACGCTCGTCCAACTAGGAACCCTCGCTCCCCTGGGCGGGTCTGCAACGAATCCAGGCATTCGGATCGTGCCATGTCCAGACCTTTGCAAGGACTTCTCGGAACCCTGTTCCTCGGCCTCTTCCTGTCCCTGCCCGCCGTCGCCGGACAGGAGGTGCACATCGGCGCGGCGCATTTCCCGCCCTACGTGGTCAAGCCGGAGCAGGAGGACGCCAGCGGGCTGCTGCCGCAACTGATCGAGGCGCTGAACGGCGCGCAGCAGGACTACCGCTTCGTGATGGTGCCCACCGCCATCTCCCGGCGCTTCCGCGATTTCCAGCAGGGCCGGATCGACCTGGCGCTGTTCGAGAACCCCGGCTGGGGCTGGGACGGCATCGACGGCGCGCGCATCGACATGGGCCTGGAGGATGCGGAGATCTACGTGGCCCGGGCCAGGGACGACCGCGACGAAGCGTATTTCGAGGAGCTCAAGAGCAAGCGCCTCGCTCTGTACAGCGGCTATCACTACGGCTTCGCCAACTTCAATTCCGACCCGGCGTACCTGGCCCAGGAATTCAATGCCATCAGCACCTATTCCCACGACAGCAACCTGATGATGGTGATGCGCGACCGGGTCGATGTGGCGCTGGTGACCCGCTCCTACTTCGGCGCCTACCTGGAAGCCCATCCCGAGCAACGCGAGCATTTCCTGCCCTCCAGGCGGGTCGACCAGAAATACCGGCACTTCGCCCTGCTGCGGCCCCAGGCGCCCATCGACGAGAAGGCCTTCGCCGCGCTGCTGGACCAGTTGCGGGACAACGGTGAACTGGAGCGAATCTTCAGCCGCTACCAGATCGAGGTCAAACCAGTCGTGCGGGATAGGTCAGTAGCAGGAAATGTGCGGCATTGACCGCCAGGTGCAGGGCCATCGCCCAGACCAGGCGCCCGCCCAGGCGATACACCAGGCCGTAGCCGAGACCGGCCAGGGTGGCCACCGCGGCGAAGCGCAGGCCGAACGGCAGGTGCGCGCAGCCGAACAACAGGGCGGTCAGCAGAAGCGCGGGCGAGGGCCCTAGCCAGCGGGACAGGCCGCCTTGCAGCAACCCGCGGAATAGCAATTCCTCGGCCAGGACCGCGACCCCCAGGTTCAACGCCAGCCACAGGCCGAATGCCTCCGGCCATTTCGGCTGCCAACCCACCAGGCCGAGCCCCATGGCCGCCAGCGGAACCGCCAGCAGGGTCGCCGCCGCGACGAGCGCGGCCAGGATCGGCTGTGAGGATGCCGGCCAGCGTGCGCCCAGCCACCAGGCCAGCAGCGTGGTGCCCACCAGCAGCTTGTCCCAGGACAGCCGCAGGACGAACGCCGGGGCATCCGGGCTCACCTGCAGCGGATCGCTCAGCGTCAGCGGCAGGAACCCCGGCACCTGGTGCGCCGCCAAGGCCACGCTGGCGATCACGCTGACCGGGTACCAGAGCCGCGCGGGCAGCCGGGCGCCTGCCAGCACCCAGCCGGCATACAGCGCTCCACTGGCCAGCCCGAGGGGCTCCAGGTCGCCCAGGCCGTAGGCGCAGGCGAGGGTGAGCAGGGGCAGCAGCAGTTGCAGGTGGAAGGGCATGGCGCGGGTCCGCTGGGCACGAGCGGCGCAGTGTAGCGGGGTGCCGGGGCGGGCTACAGGCCGGCGGCGTCGATGTCCACCAGCAGCAGCCGGGTGCCGTTGTCGATGAACTGACCCGCGGTCAGGCAGTACTGGTTGGTGGTGGCGTCGCGGTAGGTGCTGGACAGGGTCAGGCGACGCTCCTCCCAGCCCTCGGCGAGCAACTGATAGAAGTAGGGCCGCCACGACCAGTTGTGGCCCAAGTAGCGGTCATCCGCCTGCCAGGCGCCGTGGCGCCATTCCAGGTTGGGCGTCAGCTGGGTGCCGTGTCGATCGCACTGGTACAGGCGCAGCAACCACGGATAGCCCACCGGCGCCGGCAGCTGCTCGGCCGGCGCGCCGGTCTCGGCCCAGGCGCGCAGGGTGATCATCAGGTCCGCCAGCTGCTGGCGCAGGGCCATGTGCTTGAGGCGCTCGGCCAGCTTGCGTCGCACGTAGCTGTCACGCAGCGCGGCGAAGCGCGCGACGAAGGCGTCGGCGGCGAAGAAGCCCTGCTCCGCCCCGGCGAACAGGTAGCCCTGGACGTAGCGCGCACCGCATTCCAGGGCGAAGTGCAGCTCCGGTTCGGTCTCCACGCCCTCGGCGATGATCCAGCAGCCGGTCTTTTCCGCCATCTGTGCCAGGGCCTTCACCACTTCGCCGCTGGGGCCGCCACGGGCGGCGTCCTTGAACAGGCGCATGTCCAGCTTGAGGATGTCCGGCTGCAGGGCGAGGACCCGGTCGAGCTGGGAATAGCCGGCGCCGAAATCATCGATGGCGATGCGCGCCCCGGCCTCGCGGTAGCGCGCCACCACGTCCGGTAGCCGTCGGCTGGCGCCGCCCAGCTCGGTGATCTCGAAGACGATACGCGGCGGCTGGATACCGGCCCGGGCCACTTGCCCGAGGCTGGGTGGGACCTGGCCGGGCCGCAGGCGGCCGATCCAGCGCGGCGAGATGTTCAGGCTGAGGAACCAGTCGGTCGGCGCCTCGTGCAGGCGCATCAAGGCATCGTCCCGCAGCTGCCGGTCGAGGCGGCGCAGGGCGCTCGGGGAAACCTTGGGATCGAAGAACAACGGCCCGACGGAGTGCAACGCACCATCCGCCTGGACCAGTCGCCCGAGGGCTTCGACGCCGGCGATCAGGCCGGTGGCGGTGTCGATGAAGGGTTGGAAGCACGCCAGCGGCTGCCCGACGATCACGGCTACTCCTTGCAGGCCCGGTCTCGGGCTCGGTCTGTACGAAAACAGTCAGCGCGAGCGGGGCCGGTAGAACCGGTCGACCCGCCCAGGTCAGGCTACTTCAGCGATGTTCGCTCGCCCGGCTCGCGCCGGTGCTTCATACAGACCCTAGCAAATAGACAGCCAACGACCACGTCGGGATGCCGCTGGACGCATTTCAGAGCGGAGGAGGGGTGCCTACCGGGTAGCGGGACGCCGGCACCGGCTTGCGCCGCACCATGCGGATCAGCGGCAGTAGGCTGGTGCCCAGCCGGACCAGGCCGAAGACCCCGCGACGACGATTCAGCACGAAGCTCAGCAACGAGGCACCGGCCATGCCCCAAACCGGGGCGTTGCCGGCCCGCAGGGACTCCTTGACGCTGTAGCTGGCGCCGCGCACCCGCCGCAACGGTTGGGTGATCAGCAGGCTTTCGTGCTGCAACTGCTGCCGGTGCAGTTCCAGGCGCAGGCGGATCACCGCCTTGCGCAGGTCCCGACGAGACGCGAAGTGAGGTTCTGAGCTCATGGCAATAGTTGCTCCCGATCGCGTTTCAGCTCCTCCAGGGTGGCGCTGAACGGGGTGGATTCATCGCGCAGCTGGGCTCGCAGACGAAGCCCGCAGAGAACGGCCGCCAGGCAATAGACGATGCACAACCCGACGATGCCCTGCAGCCGGTAGGTATCCCAGACGATGATCATGATCAGCGTGGAAACGCCCAGCAGCAGCAGCAGGGCGAAGAGCAGGGCGAGGCCTGCGAACAACAGGAGATGGAGCGAGCGCTGTTTCTGTTCCTGCAGTTCGATGCCGAGCAGTTCGAGATGGCTATGCAGCAGGCCCAGGGCCGCCGCGCCCAACCGGCGCGGCGAGGGGCCGTGGCTGACCGGCCGGTGGCCGGTTTCCATTCCCGGCGTCATGGTCAGCGCCGCGCGGTCAGGAGACCGAGTACGAAGCCGACGCCCGCTGCCACGCCGATGGCCTGCCAGGGATTGGTCTGCACGTATTCTTCGGTGGTCTGGATGGCCTGCTTGCTACGCTCGCGGACGGTCTCCTCGACGGTGCGCAGGGCTTCGCGGGCGCGGTCCAGGTTCTGGGTGACCTGCTGGCGCAGCTCGTCGGCGTGCTCGCCGGCCAGGTCGGCGGTGCTTTCCAGCAGCTTCTCGGTATCACGCACCAGGGTCTGGAACTCGACGACCAGTTCATCCTGTTTCTTCTGGTTTTCAACGGAGGGCGTGTTAGCCATGGTGGTTCTCCTAGGGGTGGGGGGTCTGAGGCTATGAGTGCCCGCTCGTCGGGATGGTTCACTCCGATTCGAGCGGCGGCCCCGGCGCGTGCTTCCTGCCGTCAGGACGGTGCGTCGGCAGGGGTTGGCCTGCGGGGCAGGCGTCTGGCCGGGAGGCGGTGCATGGCAGTGGTTCAGGCGATGAAGGCCGGCGGGTGGGAAAGGCCGGCGTCCGGTCACCGGCCCCGGCCCCGCCGGAACGCGTGGCATCAGCCCGAGCGGTTACCGCTCTTCGTCCCTGCTGGAGGCAGGGAACTGGACGCCCGACCCTCCGCTAGAGGCAGCCAGTTCCCGGCAAAGGACGGCAGCCACGCCCCCTGCCTTTCCCTGCGGGCGACGAGTGGCTAAGCTCGCGATTCCCTCCGATTGACGCGAGTACCCCTTCCATGGCGCAACAATGGCCGGCGGCGAACATCGCCCGGCGGATCCTCGATGGGTTCGACGACTACCGCGAACACTTCCGCCAGATCACCGATGGCGCCCGCAGCCGCTTCGAGCAGGCGCAGTGGCAGGAGATCCAGCGCGCCGCCGCCGCGCGGATCGCGCTCTACGAGGAGAAGGTAGCGGAGGTGGGCCACTTGCTGCGGGACAGCTTCCCCGAGCCGGTGCTGCTGGACGTGCACCTGTGGCCGCTGGTGAAGAGCGCCTACATCAACCTGATCGACGTGCGCTTCGACGACGAACTGGCGGAGACCTGGTTCAACTCGATCTTCTGCGCCCTGTTCAGCCACGACCTGATCAGCGACGGCTGCATGTTCATCCACACCACCCGGCCGTCCCTGCGCGCCCACGAGCGGATGCCCCAGACCCGAAACTATCGGCCCGACGGCGACCTGCTGACGGCCCTGGCGGCGATCTTCGAGGACTACCGTTTCGGCTGCCCCTACGACGACCTGCCGCGGGACCTGGCGCGCCTGGAAGCCCAATTGCGGGACAACCTGCCGGACTGGGTATGCAAGGACCCGGCGCTGACCATCGAGCTGTTTTCCTCGACCCTCTACCGCAACAAGGGCGCCTACCTGGTGGGGCGCATCTACACCTTGGACGAGCAGTGGCCTCTGGCGATCCCGCTGCTGCACCACGAGGGGCTCGGCGTGCAGGTGGACGGGCTGATCACCGACGAGGCGGACGTCTCCATCATCTTCTCCTTCACCCGCTCCTACTTCATGGTGGACGTGGCGATTCCGGCGGAATTCGTCGCCTTCCTCAAGCGCATCCTGCCCGGCAAGCACGTCGCCGAGCTGTACACCTCCATCGGTTTCTACAAGCACGGCAAGTCGGAGTTCTACCGGTCGCTGATCAATCACCTGGCCAACACCGACGACCGCTTCATCATGGCGCCGGGGGTACGCGGCATGGTGATGAGCGTGTTCACCCTGCCGGGCTTCAACACCGTCTTCAAGATCATCAAGGACCGCTTCTCGCCATCGAAGAACGTCGACCATGCCACGGTCATCGAGAAGTACCGGCTGGTGAAACGGGTCGATCGGGTCGGACGCATGGCGGATACCCAGGAGTTCTCCGACTTCCGCTTCCCGCTGAACAAGTTCGACCCCGACTGCCTGGCCGAGCTGCTGGAAGTGGCGCCGTCGACGGTGGCGGTGGAGGGCGACAAGGTGCTGATCCGCCACTGCTGGACCGAGCGACGCATGACGCCCCTCAACCTGTACCTGGAGAACGCCTCCACCGACGCCCAGGTCCACGATGCCCTGGAGGACTATGGCCTGGCCATCAAGCAGCTGGCGGCGGCGAACATCTTCCCCGGCGACATGCTGCTGAAGAACTTCGGCGTCACCCGCCATGGCCGCGTGGTGTTCTACGACTACGACGAGATCAGCTTCCTCACCGAGGTGAACTTCCGCTACATCCCGGCGCCCCGCTACCCGGAGGACGAGATGGCCTCCGAGCCCTGGTATTCGGTGGCGCCCAACGATGTGTTCCCCGAGGAATTCCCGCGCTTCCTGTTCGCCGACGTCGGCCAGCGCACGCTGTTCCGCGAGCTGCACGGCGAACTGTACGACGCCGCCTACTGGCAGAGCCTGCAGACGGCGATCCGCGAGGGCAAGGTGATCGACGTGTTCCCCTACCGGCGCAAGGATCGCCCGGAAGTCCTCTAGGCCCGCCGCCCAGGCCCGGCACCTGGCGCGACTATGGCGGGGCGCCGGGCAGCCGTCAGGCGCCTTCGCCCACCGTGTCCGGGGCGGCCGCCGCCGGCCGCGACGCAGGGGCGGGAATCAGCAGGCCGGCCGCCACGAAGGCGACGCCGGCCCCTGCCAGGGCCAGGCTGAGGCCACCCACCAAATAGCTGCTCAGAGCCGCCAGCAGCGGACCGCCCAGCTGCCCGGCGGCGAAACCCACGGTGAGCAGGCCGATGTTGCGCCCATGGCCCATCGGGTCCAGCCCGTGGGCGTGGCGGATGGTCAGCACCATGCTGGCCAGGTAAGGCGTGCCGCACAGCAGCACCCCCAGCACCAGCCCGGTGGCGCCCGGCAGCAGGCAGGCGAGGGCGCCCAGGGCCTGCAGCCAGAGGGTCCGCACCAGCCAGCGGCGGGTGCCGTCCGGCGTCGGGTGCCAGAGGCAGGCCAGCACCACGCCAAGGGTGGTCATCAGCCCGTAGCCGGGCCAGAACAGGTCGGCCAGCCAGGAGCCATGGAAGCGCGAACTGGCCAGTTGCGAGAGGAAGGTGGCGGGGATCACGTAGCCCAGGCCCACCAGGGTGTAGGACGCCAGCAGCGGGTAGAGGCCGCGGACCGCCGGGCCGCGCCGGGTCGCCGGCAGCGGGTGGGTCACCGGCGCCGGCAGGGCGGGCGCCGCCAGCAGCGCCAGGGCCAGGCCGAGGCCGCCGTACAACAGCCAGAGCACCGACGACCCCTGGCCGTACAGGTTGCTGGCGAGGGCGATCAGGCCGGTGAGCAGCATCCCCAGGCTCGGCCCGGCGAACACCAGCCCGCCCAGGCGCTGCATCCCCGCCTGCAGGGCGACCCGCTGGCTGGCGGCGCTGACCAGCACGAAGGTCCAGGCGCTCGTCACGCCGGCGGCGAAGCGCAGGGCGCCGTGTTCCCAGGGGCCGTGGGCCCAGGCGGAGAGGACGGTCAGCGCCACGCAGCCCCACAGGCCGCCCACCAGGCGCCAGCGGGCCTGGCCGGCGCGCAGGGCGTCGAATGCCCCCACCAGGTAGCCCAGGTAGTTGGCGGCGGCCACCAGGCCGGCGGCGGTCAGGTCGAACTGGCCTTCGCTGAGCAGCAGCGGCAATTGCGGGGTGAGGCTGAAACGGCCGACGCCCATGGCGACGATCAGCGCCAGCAGGCTGGCCAGCACGGTGACGAGGGGGGACATGGCGGCTCCGGGGAAGGGGGTCGTCCATTACCGTAAGGGCTTGCACCGTTCTTCAATACCGAATAATAAAGAACGACTCGTTCGGTTTTAGAGAAGGGTGAAGCCGTGGAATTCAGTCAGTTGCGGATCTTCCAGGCGGTTGCCGAGGAAGGCTCCATCGCCAAGGCGGCGCTGCGCCTTAATCGCGTGCCGTCCAACCTGTCGACTCGCCTGCGCCAACTGGAGGAACGGCTGGGGGTGGCGCTGTTCCTCCGGGAGCGCCAGCGCCTGCAGCTGTCTCCCGCCGGCAAGGTGCTGCAGGACTATGCCAGCCGCCTGTTCGCCCTGCAGGACGAAGCGGAGGCGGCCCTCAAGGGCGGCGAGCCGGCCGGCACCTTCGTCATCGGTTCCATGCACAGCACCGCGGCGATCCACCTGCCGGCGATGCTCGCCCACTACCACCGCCGCTACCCGGCGGTGAACCTGCAGGTGCACACCCTGCCCAGCGGCGAGCTGGTGGACGGGCTCCTGGCCGGTCGCCTGGACGCCGCCCTGGTGGACGGTCCCGAGGTGTCCAGCGAACTGGAGGGCATCGCGCTGTTCGACGAGGAACTGCTGCTGATCACCGAGGCTGGCCACGCGCCGGTGCGGTCGGCGCGGGACGTGGCCGGGCAGCCGCTGTTCACCTTCCGCCCGCGTTGCTCCTACCGGCGACGCCTGGAGAACTGGTTCGCCGCCCAGCGCGCCACCCTGGGGCCGGTGATGGAGATCGAGTCCTACCACAGCATGCTGGCCTGCGTGATCGCCGGCGGCGGGGTGGCGCTGATGCCGCGCTCGATGCTCGACAGCTTGCCGGCGCGGGACGCGGTCTCGGTACACCCCCTGGCTGCGCCCTTCGGCCAGGCCACCACTTGGCTGATGTGGCGCAAGGGCATGGCCGGCGCCAACCTGCGGGCCTGGAGCGACGGGCTGCGGGAGCGGCTTCAGCTGCCCTGAAAGGTCTGCCGGTAGGCACTGGGGGAGACCCCGAAGGCGCGGGCGAAATGCTGCCGCAGGGACACCGGCGAGCCGAACCCGGCCAGGGCGGCGATGGCCTCCACCGAGCGGTCGGTGCGCTCCAGCAGCCGCTGGCTGAGGGCCAGGCGCTCGGCCAGCAGCCAGGCGCCCACGGTGCCGCCGGTGAGGCGGCGAAAGCGCCGGGTGAAGGTACGCCGGCTCATCAGCGCCCGGGTCGCCAGGCTGTCCAGGCTGTGGGGCTGGTCCAGGCACCCGCGCACCTGGTCCAGCAGCCCGGCCAGGCGATCGTCGCGGGTGTCGGCGGGCAGCGGTTGCTCGATGAATTGCGCCTGCCCGCCCTGGCGGTGGGGCGGCACCACCAGGCGCCGGGCCACCCGGTTCGCCACCTCCGCGCCGCATTCCTGGCGCAGCAGGTGCAGGCAGCAGTCGATTCCCGCCACCGTGCCGGCCGAGGTCAGCAGCGGGCCGTCCTCCACGTAGAGCACGTCGGCGTCCAGCTGCACTCCGGGGAAGCGCGTGGCGAACGCCTGGACACAGGCCCAGTGGGTGGTGGCGCGGCGGCCCTCCAGCAGCCCGGCCTCCGCCAGCACGAAGGCGCCCAGGCACAGCCCCACCAGGCGCGCGCCCCGGGCATGGGCGGCGCGCAGGGCCTCCAGCAGCGCTGGCGGTGCCGGCTCCAGGGGGTCGCGCCAACTGGGCACGATCACCGTCTGCGCCTCCTCCAGCACCCGCAGGTCATGTTCCACCAGCAGGGCGAAGCCAGCATCGGTGTGCAACCGCGGCCCCTCGGCGCTGCATACGCTGAGCCGGTAGGGCGGCACGCCGGGCCGGCGCTCGCCGAACACCAGGCAGGGTACCGACAGGTGGAACGGGCTGATGCGGTCGAAGGCGACCACGGCGACATGGGGCGGGGACATGGCGAATCCGGTACGGATAAAGGGTGGCCCGATCATAGCGGTAAATGGCAAACGGGCCACTCGCCGCCGGACGGGCCGTCGCCGACACTGGCCTCCCTTCCAATGCAACCGAGGTCCACGCCATGTCCATTCGCCGTGCTCTGCTGGTCATCGACGTCCAGAACGAATACTTCACCGGCAACCTGCGCATCGAGTATCCCGATGTCCGTGTGTCGCTCCCCAACATCCTGCGGGCCATGGATGCCGCCCAGGCCGCCGGCATCCCCGTGGTAGTGCTGCAACACATCCAGGCCGAGGACGCCGCGGTGTTCGCCCGCGGCAGCGAGATGGCCGCGCTGCACCCGGAGGTGGCCGCCCGGCCCCATGACCTGCGGGTAGAGAAGCGCCTGGCCAGCGCCCTGGCGGGCACCGGCCTCGGCGAGTGGCTGCGGGCCCGGGACATCGACACCCTCAGCGTGGTGGGCTACATGACCCACAACTGCGACGACTCCACCGTGCGCCAGGCCTATCACGAAGGCTGGACGGTGGAACTGCTGGCCGACGCCACCGGCGCGCTGTCCTACGCCAACGCCGCCGGCCGTGCCAGCGCCGAGGAAATCCACCGGGTGTTCACCGTGGTCCAGCACACCGGCTTCGCCGCGGTGCTGGATACCGAGACCTGGTGCGCGCGGGTGGCCCGCGGCGAGCCGGCGGAACGCGACGGCATCCTCGCCTCCCACCGCCGTGCCCTGGGCCAGGCGGGCTGAAGAGGCCTTCCACCGCCGCGCCCCCTGTGGCACCTTCTGTCGCCCTGGCGGCCCGTCCGCTTCGAAAGGACTGCAGATGAGCCCGAAACGGAAGCGCCACCCCGTCCCCGCCTGGATCGGCCTGCTGGGCTGCGGCTGGCTGGCGGGGCCAGGCGCGGCGGCCGCGGCCGAGCCGGCTGCCGTGCCTACCGCCGCGTCTACGGAGGTGCTGAAACCCCTGGTGATCACCTCCACCCGCGGCCCGAGCGCCTGGCTGGACGACCCGCTGGCGGTCGGCCGGGTGGACGAGGCGGATGCGGCTGGCGAGCAGAACCTGACCCTCGACCGCCTGCTGGCGCCGATCCCCGGGGTGTTCACCCAGGACCGCTACAACTTCGCCCAGGGCATGCGCCTGTCGATCCGTGGCTTCGGCGCCCGCGCCAACTTCGGCGTGCGGGGCGTGCGAGTGCGGGTGGACGGCGCCCCGCTGACCATGCCGGACGGCCAGACCGAACTGGACGGGCTGGACCTGGGCCTGGTGGAAGGCGTCGAGGTGATCCGCGGGCCGGCCTCGACCCTGTACGGCAACGCCGCTGGCGGGGTGCTGTCGGTCCGTACCCGCGAGCCCTCCTTCACCCCCCGCGCCGAACTGGACGCCAGCGCCGGTGGCCTGGGTTACCGGCGCCTGCGCGGCGAGGCGAGCGCCGGCGAGGGCCAGCTGGCGGGCCTCCTGGCCTTCAACGCCACCGCCCTGGACGGCTACCGCCACCACGACCGCGCGGAAACCAACAGCCTCACCGGCAAGCTGGGCTGGTACGCCGATGCCGGCACCCTGGGCCTGACCTTCAATGCCATCGACAACCGCGCCGAAGACCCCGGCGGGCTGACCGCCGCCCAGATCCATGCTGACCGCCGCCAGGCGGCGCCCAACAGCCTGCGCTTCGACGCCGACGAGCAGATCCGCCAGCAGCGCCTGGCACTGACCTGGGACGGGAATGGGCCGGGCCGCGACGACTACCAGTTGCACGGTTACCTGGGGCGCCGCGATTTCGCCAACCGCCTGGCCTTCGCCGCCGGCGGGCAGGGCGCCTTCGAGCGCACCTTCGCCGGCGTCGGTGGCCAGTACAGCCACCGCTTCGAGGCCCTCGGCCTGCCCCAGAAGCTCACCGCGGGGATGGACCTGGAGCAGCAGCTGGACGACCGTCGCCGCTACGACAACCTGCAGGGCGCGCGGGGCGCCACCACCCTGCGCCAGGATGAGCGGGCCGCCAGCACCGGGGTGTTTCTGGAGGACCAGATCGCCCTGGGCGAGCGCTGGCTGCTCAGCCTCGGCGGTCGCTACGACCGGATCCGGCTGGCGGTGGACGACCGGTTCCCCGGCGATGGTGACGACGGCGGCGCGCGTCATCTGGAGCACTGGAGCTACAGCAGTGGCCTCAGCTACCGCCTCGACGCGCACCAGCGGCTGTATGGCCGCCTCGGCACCTCGTTCGAGACGCCCACGGTGAACGAGCTGGCCAACCCCGCCGGTGGCGGCTTCAACCCGGGCCTGGAGCCGGCGCGGGCGCTGAACCGGGAGATCGGCCTGAAGGGCGAGTGGCCGACCCTGCGCTACGAAGCCGCCCTCTACAGCCTGCGCCTGGAGGACGAACTGGTGCCCTACAGCCTGCCCGACCAGCCAGGGCGAAACTTTTACCGCAACGCCGGCGCGTCCCGCCGCGACGGGGTGGAGCTGGCCGCCGACTGGCTGTTCGCCGAAGGCTGGCACCTGGCGGCGGCCTACGCCTACAACGACTACCGCTTCCAGCGCTACCGGGTGGCGGGCGCCGACTACGCCGGCAATGCCCCGGCGGGGATTCCCCGGCAGACCCTGTTCACCGAACTGGGGTACCAGCGCGGCGACGGCTACGTGCGCCTCAACATGACCGCCGTGGACCGCCTCTACGCCGACGACGGCAACCAGGCGCGGGTCGGTGGCTACGCGCTGTTCAACCTGCGCATCGGCCAGCGCCTGCGCCTGGGCGGCCAGGTGCTGGAACTCTACCTGGGCCTCGATAACCTGCTGGACCGGCGCTATGTGGACAACCTGCGGATCAACGACGCCAGCCGTCGCTACTATGAGCCGGGCCCCGGCCGCGCCCTGTACGCAGGGGTCAAGGCGACGTTCTGAGGCGTGGCGATCGGCCTGAACTAAAGTCGCCGGGCCCCGGTCGACCGTTTCGTCGCTCCCGCCAAGGACTTGCCCCTATGCCGACTCCCCGAACGCTGCTTTCTCCCCTGGCCGGCCTGGTCGCCGCCTGGGCCGCAGGCCAGGCCCTGGCCGCCGCGCCGACGGGCGACCGCGTGCAGACCGCCGTGGGCGAGATCGTGCTGCCGGCGCCGGACCCCGAGCATTCCGTGGAGCGCCGCAGCAAGGTGATCGGCTGGCCCGAGGGCAAGACGCCCACCGCGCCGCCGGGCTTCGTGGTGAGCAAGTACGCGGATGACCTGAAGAACCCGCGCTGGCTCCTGGTGACACCCAACGGCGACGTGCTGGTGGCCGAATCCAGTACCTCGCTGCTCAGCGCCGATCGCATCACCCTGTTCCGTGATAGCGATGGCGACGGCCGCCCCGACGTGCGGGAAACCTTTCTCGACAAGGACCTGAAGAAGCCCCTGGGCATGCAGGTCATCGGCGAGCGCTTCTACGTGGCCAACACCGACGGTGTCTGGCGCTACCCGTACAAGCCGGGGGACACCCAGCTCAAGGGCGACGGGGAGAAAATCCTCGACCTGCCCGCCGGTGGCTACAACAACCACTGGACCCGCAACCTGCTGGCCAACGTCGACGGCAGCAAGCTGTACGTGTCGGTGGGCTCCGGCAGCAACGTCGCCGAACACGGTATGGACAACGAGGTGCGCCGGGCGGCGATCCTGGAGATCGACCCGGACGGCAAGCACGAGAAGCTCTACGCCAGCGGCCTGCGCAACCCGGTGGGCATGGCCTGGGCGCCGGGCACCCAGACGCTCTGGACCGCGGTGAACGAGCGCGACGAGCTGGGCGACGACCTGGTTCCGGACTACCTCACCAGCGTCAAGCCGGGGGCCTTCTATGGCTGGCCCTACGCCTATTTCGGCGCCCACGAGGACCCGCGCCTGGCGGGGCAGCGGCCCGATCTGGTGCAGCAGACGGTGGTACCCGACGTGCCCCTGGGCGCCCACACTGCCTCCCTGGGCCTGGCCTTCTACAACCAGGAGCGCTTTCCGGAGAAGTACCGGGGCGGCGCGTTCGTCGGCCAGCATGGCTCATGGAACCGGTCGACGCTGGCCGGCTACCAGGTGGCCTTCGTGCCCTTCAAGGGCGACAAGCCCACGGGACCGGCGGAGCCGTTCCTCCAGGGCTTCGTCGCCGATGCCGCCAAGGGCGAGGTCTACGGCCGCCCGGTCGGCGTGGCGGTGCTGCCCAGCGGCGCATTGCTGGTGGCGGACGATGCCAGCGGCACGCTCTGGCAGGTGCAGGCCAAACCCTGAACCCGCTGTCGCGCCGGCTGCACTTCGTCGGCGTGGCGGTTACACCCATCCCCATGGCGCCCGGACGCGACTAGTCTAGGGAAACGGAAGACCTGAAAAGGCACGTGAACCGGTTCGTCCGGTACCTTCCGACCATGGCCGTTCGATCGTCGTTGTGAGGAGTGATCATGAGAGCGTGGCTCAGTCGTTTTGCCTGGCAGGTATCCGTGGCCCTGGGGCTTCAAGAACCGCCTCGTCTGCAACCCATCCCCGTTCGCCACGACGCGCGCGCCGCTGCGCGACAGCGTCGTCGCTGACTCCCTCGCTACCGGGGCGCCTTCAAGGCGCCCCGTTCGTTTCAGGCCGGCGCGAAGGGCGGCGCCTCGTTCACTTCGATCAACAGCGGCCGGTCGGCAGGAAGGGCGGCCAGCAGCTGGCGCAGGTGATCGCGGTCCCTGGCCCGTTCCGCCTCGCAGCCGAAGGCCCGGGCGAGGGCGATGAAGTCCGGGGTGTAGATGTCCACGCCCACCGGCTCGATAGCCCGGCGCTCCATGTAGCGCTTGATCTCGCCATAGCCGCGGTTGTTCCACAGCAGCACCACGATGCCCACCCGCGCCTCCACCGCGCTGGCCAGTTCCGGCAGGGTGAACTGCAGGCCGCCGTCGCCGATCAGGCACACCGTGGGCCGCGCCGGGTCGGCCAGGTGGGCGCCGATGGCGGCGGGCAGGCCGTAGCCCAGGGTGCCGTAGCCGGTGGATGAGTTGAACCAGCGGTTGGCACCGTCCAGCTCCACCAGGTGGTTGCCGCTGTAGACCGTCTGGGTCGAGTCGCCGACGAAGCGCGCCGCAGGCAGCACGGCGAGGATGTCTTCGAACAACGCGCGGTAGTGGGCCCAACCCTGGAACCCTTCCGCCAGTCGCTGGCGTACGCCGGCGGCGCGCCGGGCGCCCGGGCTGTCGTCCCGGGCCTCGCGTGGTTCCAGTCGCGTCAGCAGGCCGTCCATGGCCAGTCGCGCGTCGCCCTGGATGGCCAGGCTCGGGCGCTGGTTGCGCACCAGCTGCTGCGGGTCGATGTCCACCCGGATCAGCTCGCCGCCCAGGCGGAAGCCGCCATCGAAGACCACGTCGTAGTCGGTTTCCCCCAGTTCGGTGCCGATGGCCAGCACGCAGTCGGCGGCCGCCGCCAGCTCGCGCACCGGCACCAGGGACTGATTGCTGCCCAGCAGCAGCGGATGCCCGGGGGGCAGCAGGCCCTTGGCGTTGATGGTCAGGGCGGTGGGCGCGTCCAGGGCCGCGGCCAGGGCGCGGGCCTCCGCCTCGGCGCCGCGGCAGCCGCCGCCCAGCAACAGCAGCGGCGAGCGTGCCGCCCGCAGACGCGCGGCGGCGTCGTCCAGCAGCGCCGGGTGTGGCGCCGGCGGCGCGATGGGCCGTCGGGCGCGGATCGGCAAGTGGCCGGCGTCGGCGGTGATCAGGTCCAAGGGCAGCTCCAGGTGCACCGGCCGCGGCCGCTGGCCGTCGAACACGGCGAAGGCCCGCTCCAGCACGTCGGGCAGCTCGTCCACCCCTAGCAGGGTGTGGCTGAAGGCGCAGACCCCGGCCACCAGGGCGCGCTGGTTCGGCAGCTCGTGCAGGTAACCGTTGCCCAGGCCGAGGCGGGCGCGCTCGTTGACGCTGGAGATCACCAGCAGCGGGATCGAGTCGGCATAGGCCTGGCCCATGGCGGTGAGGATGTTGGTCATGCCCGGCCCGGTGATGATGAAGCACACGCCCGGTTTGCCGCTGACCCGGGCATAGCCGTCGGCCATGAAGCCGGCGCCCTGTTCGTGGCGTGGGGTGATGTGCCGCACGCCGCTGCCGGGCAGACCCCGATAGAGCTCCACGGTATGCACGCCGGGGATGCCGAACACGGTGTCGACGCCCCAGGCGTGGAGTTGCCGGACCAGGTATTCGCCGCAGGTGGTCATGGGTCGTCCTCGGTGAGGGAAAAGGGAACGCCGGTGGCGAGGCACCGGCGCGGGTGGCGGGCAGGGCGGCCCGTCAGGCCGGGCTGCCGGCAGGGAGCGGGCGCGGCGTCAGCAGGCTGACCGCCACGAAGCTCACCAGGGCCACCGCCAGGCTGTAGTAGATCGGCGTGTTCGCCTCCAGGCCGTCCTTGAGCATGAACGCCAGGGCCGCCAGGCAGCCCAGGGTCATGCTGGCGATGGCGCCGGCGGTGGAGGCGCGCTTCCAGTAGATGGCGCCCAGCAGCGGGATCAGCATACCGCCCACCAGCAGGTTGTAGGCCAGGGTCAGGGCGCCGAGAACGTCGTTGACGATCAGCGCGATGACCAGCACGGCGCAGCCGGTCAGCAGGGTGGCCAGGCGGCTCAGGGCCAGGCTGGGGCGCAGGCCCTTGCGCAGTCGCGGCAGCAGGTCTTCGGTGAGGGTGGTGGAGGCGGCCAGCAGGCCGGCGCTGGCGGTGGACATCATGGCCGCCAGGGCGGCGGCGATCACCAGCCCGCGGATGCCGTCCGGCAGCGATGCCTGGACGATGGCGGCGAAGGCGTTGTTGACGTTGTCCAGGTCCGGCAGCAGCACCCGAGCGCACATGCCGATCAGCGCCCCCACCAGGCCGTAGAGCACGCAGTACACCCCGGCCACGGAGCCGGCGTACTTCGCCACCCCTTCGCTGCGGGCGGTGAACACCCGTTGCCAGATGTCCTGGCCGATGAGGATGCCGAAGAAATAGATCATGAAGTAGGTGGCGATGGTGTCGTAGCCGATGGCGGTGGCGCTGAAGGCGCTGGCCGGCAGCTTCGCCACCAAAGCGTCCCAGCCGCCCACCCGGTACAGGCAGATGGGCAACAGCAGGAACATCAGGCCAACGGTCTTGATGATGAACTGCACGATGTCGGTCAGGGTGAGGGACCACATGCCGCCCACGGTGGAATACACCACCACCACGCCGCCGCCCAGCAGCACCGAGATCCAGAACGGCAGGCCGAACAGCACCTCCATCACCGTGCCGATGGCCAGGATCGACACCGTGCCGATCATCAGCGCGTAGGCGAACATGATCACCGCGCTGGCCTGGCGCGCGGTGGCCGTGTAACGGCGTTCGAGCACCTGGGTGACGGTGAAGATGCGCAGTTTCAGCAGCGGCTTGGCGAGGAACAGGTTGAGCACCAGGATGCCGGCGCCCAGGGCGGCGCACAGCCAGAAGCCGGAAATCCCGTGGACGTAGCCCAGGCGCACGGTGCCCACGGTGGAGGCGCCGCCCAGCACGGTGGCGGCCATGGTGCCCATGTAGAAACCCGGGCCGAGGGTACGGCCAGCCACCAGGAATTCCTCGTGGTTCTGCGCCCGGCGCATGCCATACCAGCCCAGTATCAGCATGCCGGCGGCATAGATGAGTACGACGAAGATATCCAGAGCCATGGGTGTTCTCTCTCTTGTTGTGGGTCAGGCGCGGTGGCCGTCGGCGGCGCACCGGGTTCCGCCGCGCGCGCAGGGCCGGCGCTGTGCGCCGGACGCGGCCGTCGGGTGTCTCGACGCGGTCGAGCGGGGTGTTTCGTCGTCTTGGATCGGTGCAGGGGGAACCGGGACGACCGGAGCGCCTGCGTGGCGGCCCGGCAGTCCGGCGGCGCTCAGCGGCGCACCACCCCTGGCAGCACGCAGAGCATTTCGTAGAGCAGGTTGGCCCCCAGCAGCGAGGTGTTGCCCGTGGTGTCGTAGGGCGGCGAGACCTCCACCAGGTCGCAGCCGATCAGGTCGAGGCCCTGGCAGCCGCGGATGATCTCCATGGCCTGGATGGTGGTCAGCCCGCCCACTTCCGGAGTGCCGGTACCGGGCGCCCAGGCGGGGTCGATGCCGTCGATGTCGAAGGACAGGTACACCGGGCCACCCCCGACCTTCTCGCGGACCTCTTCCATCAGCGGGGCCAGGGATTTGTGCCAGCACTCCTCGGCCTGTACCACGCGGAACCCCTGGCGGCGGCTCCAGTTGAAGTCGTCGGCGGTATAGCCCTGGGCGCGCAGGCCGATCTGCACCACACGGTCGCAGTCCAGCAGGCCTTCCTCCACGGCACGGCGGAAGGTGGTGCCGTGGGCGATCTTCTCGCCGAACATGTGGTCGTTGACGTCGGCATGGGCGTCCACGTGGACCAGGCCGACCTTGCCGTGCTTCTTGTGGATGGCCCGCAGGATCGGCAGGGTGATGGTGTGGTCGCCGCCCAGGGTCAGGGGGACCACGCCGTGCGCGAGGATGCCGTCGTAGGCCTCCTCGATGATCCGCACGGCGTCCAGCAGGTTGAAGGTGTTGATCGCCACGTCGCCAATGTCCGCCACCGACAGGGAGTCGAAGGGCGCGGCGCCAGTGGCCATGTTGTAGGGGCGGATCATCACCGATTCGGCGCGGATTTCCCGCGGGCCGAAGCGGGTTCCGGAGCGCAGCGAGGTGCCGATGTCCAGGGGCACGCCGACGAAGGCGGCGTCCAGGCCGGCCGGGGAGGGGAGATGGGGCAGGCGGAGCATGGTGGCGATGCCGCCGAAGCGGGGCATGTCGTTGCCGCCCAGGGGCTGGTGCAGGATCTTGTCCACGGCGGGCCTCACGGTTGTTCTGGTTGTAATAGAAGTCGGCCCGATTCTGCTGGCGGCGCGGGGAGGGGAAGAATCCCTGGCGGCAAATAATCAGTTCAGGGATTTCTAAACTATCCCCGACGGTTACACTGCCGGACGCCGTCGCTGCTCGCCGGAGCCTCCATGTCCACCGCCATGCCCGACCTCAAGCTGTTGCGGATCTTCGCCAGCGTGGTGCGCCACCAGGGCTTCGCCGCCGCCCAGCAGGAGCTGAACCTGTCCACCTCGGCCATCAGCACCTACATGAGCCAGCTGGAGAGCCAGCTGGGCATCGGCCTCTGCCACCGCGGGCGCGGCGGGTTCAGCCTGACCAGCAAGGGCGAGCTGTTCCACCAGGAGACCCTGCGCCTGCTGGGGGAGCTGGAAGGCTTCCAGCGCTACGCGGCAGCCCTCACCGGCGAGCTGCGCGGCACCCTCAACCTGGGGGTGCTGGATTCCACCGTCAGCGACCCCAAACTGCCGCTGCCCGACGCCATCGGCGCCTACAGCCGGGAGTACGCGGCGGTGCACCTGCACCTGTCGGTGATGAGCCCCTACGAGTTGCAGCTGGGGGTGCTGGAGAACCGCCTGGACCTGGCCATCGGCGCCTTCTCCACTCGGATGAACGGCCTGCTCTACCAGCCGCTGTACCGGGAACAGCACTGGCTGTACTGCAGCGACCGCCACCCGCTGTTCGCCGAGCGCCGCGTCGCCGCGGAGTTGATCACTGAGCAGCGCATGGTGGGGCGCGGCTACTGGAGCCAGTCCGAGCTGGCGCGGCACGGTTTCAAGCACAGCGCGGCGACCGTGGAAAGCATGGAGGCGCAGCTGATCCTGGTGTTGTCCGGGGCCTACATCGGCTACCTGCCGGAGCACTACGCGCAGCCCTGGGTCGACGCCGGCCGCCTGCGGGTGCTGCTGCCGGCCACCTTCGGCTACCAGGCGCCGTTCTCCCTGATCCTGCGCCGTGGCCGCGCCCGGGAACCGTTGCTGCAGACCTTCCGCGATCGCCTGAGGGCCCAGATGAATGGCGGCTGAGCCTTCCCCGCGCCCGTCCCGGACCCGCTGTCCCCGTTGCCAGCGGCCGGCGGGCCACTGCCTGTGCCCGCTGATCCCGCGCCTGGACAGCCACACCCGGTTGCTGATCCTGCAACACCCCAGCGAGACCGCCCATGCCCTGAACACCGCGCGCCTGGCGGCCCTGGGCCTGGTCCGGGCGGACTTGCGGATCGGCGAGCGGTTCGACGAGCTGGACGCCTGGCTCGCCCCACCTTCGCCGCCGGCCTGCCTGCTGTTCCCCGGGGAGGGCGCCCGGCCCCTGGCGGAACTGGCGGCGGATGCCATGGGACCGCTGACCCTGGTGGTACCCGATGGCACCTGGCGCAAGGCGCGCAAGCTGCTGCACCTGAACCCGGCCCTGGCGGCGCTGCCCCGGGCGACGCTGCCGGAGGGCGGGGTGTCCCGCTATCGCCTGCGCAAGGCGCCCATGGCCGGTGCGCTGTCCACCCTCGAGGCCATCGTCCAGGCCTTGAACATCCTGGAAGCGCCCGCGTGCTTCGATGCGTTGCTGCGGCCGTTCGAGGCGCTGATCGATGGCCAGGTGGCGGCCATGGGCGAGGCGACCTACCGACGCAATCACTGGCCCGGGTAGGGCCGGGGCGGTTGGAGAGGACGGGGAGGCATCAGCCGGTGCGGGAGCCGCCGGGCCGGGGCGGCAGGGTCTTCTGCCGCAGGAGGTAGACGCTGACGCAGACCCCACTGGTCAGCATGAAACCGCGGGCCCAGGGGCTTGGCACCAGGTAGCAGGACAGGGCGATGCTCGCCCACATCAGCCCCAGGGCGTAGACCTTGCCCTTGAGCGGGATGCCGTTGCCCTCCAGGTAGTCGCGGATCCACGGGCCGAGGCGCGGATGCTCCACCAGCCAGTCATAGAAACGTCGGGAACTGCGGGCGAAGCAGGCGGCGGCCAGTAGCAGGAACGGGGTGGTGGGCAACACCGGCAGGAAAATCCCCAGCACCCCCAGGGCGACGCTCAGCCAGCCTGCCGTCAGCAGCGCGTAGCGCACCGCCGGGTGGCGGACCTGGCGGATGTCCCGGCGCGCCATCGCCCGTCAGGGGTGACGGGGTTTGAGCAGGGCGGGCTTTTCCTCGGGGGCCTGGCAGAGCAGGAAGAGCGCGGTGAGCAGTTCGGGAATCTGCTCCACCATGCTGTCGGCCAGGTCGCGGTCCTGGGCGATCTCGGCGAACTCGGGCTGTTCGTCAAACAGGCCGGAGCCCACCATGATCGGCAGCAGCAGCTCGCTGACTTCGTCCTCGGCGTCTTCGAACCACACCGCCTCGCGCAGGAACACCCCTTCCATGAAACCGATGCACCAGCCGCGCAGGTCGGAGTCGTCGGGTTCCTCGCCCAGGTCCAGGTCGCAGGGCACTTCCGGCTGGTCGTCGCTGGCCAGCTGGCGGGCGATGTGGGCCTTGAGCTGCACCAGGGCGTCTTCGATGTCGGCGCGCTGGGCGTCGTCGCGGTAGTGCGGCGGCTCGGCGAACAGCGCGTCGATCCACTCGCGGTCCGGCACCGGTTCCGGGCAGATCGCCAGGGCGGTCAGGTAGCCGTGGGCGGCCACGTAGTCCAGGGCTTCCTCGTGCAGGTCGTCGGCGTCGAGGAAGGCTTGCAGACGGGAGAGTTGCTCGGCAAAGGACATCGTGGGCTTACCCTGGGAGAGAAAACAGTGGGGGATTCTAGTCCAGCGTGCCCCCGGCGGCTACCGCGGGCGGGCCATCGGTCCGCCGCGCTGAAAGGTGGGAGTCGGGTCGGTATACTGCCCGACTCGTTTACGGAGATCGGCATGCTCGACCAGGCACTAGGCATCCTCAAGGACGTTTTCGGCTATGACGCGTTCCGCGGCAACCAGGCGGCGATCATCGAGCGCGTGGCGAGCGGCGGCGATGCCCTGGTGCTGATGCCCACGGGCGGCGGCAAGTCGCTGTGCTACCAGGTGCCGGCGCTGCTGCGGGACGGCCTGGCGGTGGTGGTATCGCCGCTGATCGCGCTGATGGAAGACCAGGTGGCCACCCTCGACGAACTGGGGGTAGCGGCGGTGGCGCTGAACTCCACCCTGGGCGCCGACGAGCAGCGGGACATCGCGGCGCGCATTCGCCGCGGCGAGATCAAGCTGCTCTACCTCGCCCCGGAGCGCCTGGTGCAGCCACGCATGCTGGCCTTCCTGGAACAGCTGCCCCTGGCGCTGTTCGCCATCGACGAGGCCCATTGCGTGTCCCAGTGGGGCCACGACTTCCGTCCGGAATACCTGCAGCTCGGCCAACTGGCGGAGACCTTCCCCCAGGTCCCGCGCCTGGCCCTGACCGCCACCGCGGACAAGCGCACCCGCGAGGAAATCGTCCAGCGCCTGCACCTGGAGGATGCCGAACGCTTCCTGTCCAGCTTCGACCGGCCGAACATCTTCTACCGCATCGTCCCCAAGGAGCAGCCGCGCAAGCAGCTGCTGGGCTTCCTCGCCGAGCGCCGGGGCGATGCCGGGATCGTCTACTGCATGTCGCGCAAGAAAGTGGACGACGTGGCGGCGTTCCTCAGCGAGCAGGGTTTCCCGGCGCTGCCCTACCACGCGGGCCTGCCCGCCGAGCTGCGCGCCCACCACCAGCGGCGCTTCCTCAATGAGGAAGGGCTGATCATGGTGGCCACCATCGCCTTCGGCATGGGCATCGACAAGCCCAACGTGCGCTTCGTCGCCCACCTCGACCTGCCCAAGTCCCTGGAGGCCTACTACCAGGAGACCGGTCGCGCCGGCCGCGACGGCCTGCCGGCGGACGCCTGGATGGCCTACGGGCTGCAGGACGTGATCTTCCTCAAGCAGATGCTCAGCCAGTCCGAAGGCGACGAGCGCCACAAGCGCGTGGAGCAGCACAAGCTGGATGCCATGCTGGCCCTCTGCGAGGAGACCCGCTGCCGCCGGCAGACGCTGCTGGCCTATTTCGACGAGGTGCTGCCCGAGCCTTGCGGCCATTGCGACAACTGCGTGGACGGGGTGCAGACCTGGGACGCCACCGAGCCCGCGCGCCAGGCCCTGTCCGCCATCTACCGCAGCGGCCAGCGCTACGGCGTGGGGCATCTGGTGGACATCCTGCTGGGGCGTGACAACGAGAAGATCCGTGCGCCGGGCCACCAGCGCCTGGCGCTGTTCGGTGTCGGCAAGCACCTGAGCGAGGCGGAGTGGCGCTCGCTGTTCCGCCAATTGGTGGCCCGCGGTCTCGCCGACGTCGACCTGGAAGGGTTCGGCGGCCTGCGCCTGTCCGAGCACTGCCGGCCGTTGCTGCGTGGCGAAGTGACCCTGGAACTGCGCCGCGACCTGAAGCCGCAGCAGGCCCGCAGCGGCGGCAAGAGCCCCGCCAGCCAGCTCGTGCGCGGCGAGGAGCGGCAGACCTGGGAGGCCTTGCGCACCCTGCGGCGCAAGCTGGCCGAAGAGCACAGCGTGCCGCCCTACGTCATCTTCCCGGACGCCACCCTGCTGGAAATGCTGCGCAGCCAGCCGCGTTCCCTGGCCGACCTGGCCGGGGTCAGTGGCGTCGGCGCGCGCAAGCTGGAGCGCTACGGCGCCGCCTTCCTCGAGGTGCTCAACGGCCAGGAACCGGCGGAGGCGCCACGCCAGGCCACCGACCTGCGCCACGAGCTGATCAGCCTGGCGCGGGCCGGCATGACCCCGACGCAGATCGCCAGCCAGCTGTCCTGCAGCGAGAAGAACGTCTACACCCTGCTGGCGGACGCCATCGGCAGCCAGCAGCTGAGCCTCGATCAGGCGCTGGACCTGCCGGACGAGCTGCTGATGGAAGTCCAGGACGCCTTCCTCGACGGCGAGGGCGAACTGCCGCCAGTGGCGGCGATCGCCGAGCGCTTCGGCACCCGCGTGCCGGAGGGGGTGCTGCACTGCGTGCGCGCCGCCCTGCGCGCCGAACTGGAAACCTGATGCGCGCCTGCGGGTGGCCGATTCGGTCGCCCGGGATGGCGCCGCGCGTCGCTGCCGCCCGCGGGCCGCGCTGCTAGGCTCTGCCGGAACCTGCACCCGGCGCCGCGCCGACTCGGAGCGGTAGAGGGTGAGCGTCCAGGGGCGCAGGATCAATGGCCGTTGCGCTGCATGCCCTGCGCTCGCCGGCCAGGTCTTCCTTTCGCCGATCCCGGAGCCTTCCATGGAGCGTCTGATCCAGGCCGACGGCCAGCCCTGCTACGGCCTGTTTCCCCACAGTCCCGCCCTCATCAATTACCGCGATTTCGATTTCCGCTCGCCCATGGGCCGCCGCCTCGGCGCCCTGGCGAAATGGCGGCGTTTCCACCAGTTCCAGTATTTCGGGTTGATGGGCGAGCAGTTGATCGGCGGTTGCGCCCTGGCCCACCTGAGCCTGGTGAGCATCGCCTTCGTCTACCTCTACCATCCGCCCAGCGGACGGTTGCTGGAGCGCCGCTTCAAGGCGCCGCTGGGCCTCGGCAGCCGCTTCAGCCAGGCCCCGGACGACGGGGTCTGCACGTTCCGCCGGGGGCGCAACCACCTGCGCCTGGAAAACCGGGCCGACGAGGGCCTGCGCCGCGTCCGGGTCGAGCTGGACGACGGCCTGGTGCTGGACGCGTCCTTCCGCGAAGCCGCCGACGAGGCCGGGGAGGGCGAGGCGGCCCGGCCCTTCCAACCCTTGTGCATCTGCACGCCGGTGGCCAGCACGGGCTGGACCTTCGCCCGCAAGGTGGCCGGGGTGCGCTGCCATGGCGAAGTGAGCGGCCCGTTGGGGCGATTCGACCTGGCGACCCTCGACACCTTCGCCCATCACGACTGGAGCGCCGGCTTCATGCGCCCGGAGACCTGCTGGCGCTGGGCCTGCCTGTCGGGCTGGGTGGACGGCCGGCGGGTCGGGTTGAACCTGGCCTGCGGGGTGAACGAGACCAGCTTCACCGAGAACTGCTTCTGGCTGGACGGCGAACTGATCAAGGTGGACAGCGTGGCGTTCCGCTTCGACCGCGACGACCCCCTGCAACCCTGGACCATTACGTCCTTCGACGGTCAGGTGGAGCTGACCTTCCAGGGCGTGGGCCTGCACCGGGAGCGCCTCGATCTGCTGATCATGGCCAGCCACTTCCGCCAGGTCTTCGGTCGCTTCCACGGTACCCTGCGCCCTCGCGGCCGACCTTCGGTCTCGATCGACGGGCTGTGGGGGTTCGTCGAGGACCACTACGCCAAATGGTGAGTGAATTTGCCGCACCCCCCGTTCGTTATAAATGGCTATGATTAGCAGCCTAATAATTAGAACTTGTGTGCGGATCAGCCTCATGTCTTATCTCGACCAACACCGTTTCGCCATGCAGCTCGCCCAGCTTTCCCGTGGCTGGCGTGGCGAACTGGATCGCCGTCTCGCCGACCTCGGCCTCTCCCAGGCGCGCTGGCTGGTGCTCCTGCACCTGGCCCGCTTCGAACAGTTGCCCACTCAGCGGGAGCTGGCCCAGAGCGTAGGAGTGGAAGGGCCGACCCTGGCCCGACTGCTGGACGGCCTGGAAGCCCAGGGCCTGGTGATGCGCCAGGCGGTCGCCGAAGACCGGCGGGCGAAGAAGGTGGCGCTGCAGCCCGAGGCGCGGCCCCTGATCGAGCGGATCGAGGCGATCTCCACCCAACTGCGCAGCGAACTGTTCGCCGGGATCGGCGACGAAGAGCTGCGCGGGTGCCAGCAGGTCCATGCGCGCATCCTCGGCAACCTGGCCAAGCTCTGATCCTGCCTCTTGGTTCCAGCGTGGCGCCGATCCGAACCCTGGCGCCAGAAAATCGTCAATTATTCTGTGATGGCCATTGCAAAGCGGATTTATGGCGCTTTGCACCCACGGTCGCGTATGCTAGGCGCGTTTTTCCGAGCCGGTCCCCCGCGGCTGCCGGGCAAACATTTCGATAGCATCCATACTCACTTCAGCCGGCCCTTCAGGGACGGTGGACCGACTGAACGGTTTTTGCCACGCCCACCAGGGCCCCGCCAAGGATGCGTACGTCTCGCAAGAGAAGGGGCTGCGGCGTTAGAGCCGGCATGAACGAGGGGACTCCATGGCTCACGTTAGAACTCTGCTGCTGACCCTGGCGACCGCCTGCGGCCTCCACCCGGCGCTGGCGTCGGCCATCGGCCTCGGCGACATCACCTTGCATTCCGCACTCAACCAGCCCCTGGTCGCCGACATCCAGTTGCTGGAAGTCGGCGACCTGGACAGCAGCGACATCCACGTGGGCCTGGCGCCGGAAGAGGCCTACCAGCGTTCCGGTGTCGACCGCGTGGCGTTCCTCAACGACCTGCGCTTCACCCCCGTCCTGCGCAAGGGCGACAACCGCATCCATGTGGTGTCCAGCCGACCGGTGCGCGAGCCCTACCTGAATTTCATCATCGAAGTGGTGCGGCCCAACGGCCGCCTGCTGCGGGAATTCACCGTTCTCCTCGATCCCCTCGACCCGCTGCCGCCCGGCTCGCGCATTGCCGCCGCACCGGCCGCCGAGCGCGCGTCCGCCAGTGCCGAGCGGCGCATTGTCTCGCCGCCGGCGAAGCGCGCCGACAGCGCTCCCCGGCCGGCACCGCCGGCGGCCCAGGGCAAGCGCTACACGGTCGCCTCGGGGGACAGCCTCTGGCTGATCGCCAAGCGGTTCGCCGGCTCTGCGGACGGCACCGCCCAGCGCCTGATGCGTGACGGCATCCTCGCCCTCAATCCCCAGGCCTTCGTCGGCGGCGACAGCCACCGGCTGCGGGCGGGCGAGTCGCTGTTGCTGCCGGACAGCGCCACCGCCAGCACCGTCGTCCAAGGCCAGCCGGTATCTCCGGCGTCCGTCCCACCGTCGTCCGCCGGAACGGTGCCGTCTACGCCGGTCATGGCCACCCCGGCCGCGGACCCGGGTGCCGCGGCCGTTCCCCTCAACGCCGCCCAGATGGCCGAGGTACAGCGCCGCGTGGAGCAGCAGCTGGCCGACAGCGAGAAAGAGCGCCTGCAACTGCGCAAGGACATCCTCGAACTCCAGCTCAAGCTGGAACAGTTGCAGCAGCAGGTTACCCGCAAGGACCACCAGGTCGGCGAACTGCAGGCGCAGCTGGCGGAGCAGCCCGCCGCCAATGACGCCGCCACACTGACCGCGCCGGATTCCGGTTCCGCGGATTCGGCGAGCGCTCCGGTGCCGGTGGCGACCCCTGCGACGGACGCTACGGGCACGCCTGTACTCGGCGGCGTGGATGAGCCTGCTGCGGACACCTCCATCGCTCCCGCGGCGGCCTCCCAGCCGCCTGCGCCTGCCGTGGACGAGGAGCCCGAGCGGCTGGGCAACCTACTGTCGCTGCTGGCGGTCGGCCTGGCGCTGCTGTTCCTGGTGCTGCTGGCCTTCTACCTGCGTCGCCGGCGGCCCGCCCAGCGTGTGCGGGAGCCACTGCCCACGCCGCCGCCGGCCGAACCGATGCAGGTGCTGCAGGTGGAAGCGCTCCCGGTTCAACCCCTCGATCCGGACGTGCCGGTGACGCCCCAGGCCACCATCGTGCGGCCTCCGGTGCCGCCCAGGTCACCTGTCATCGCCAGCGATGCCCTGGAGGGTGCCAACATCTATATCGCCTACGGCCGGTTCGGCGAGGCGCGCAGCGCGCTGGTCCAGGCCATCGAGCGCGAACCGCAGCGGCTCGACCTGCGCCTGCGCCTGCTGGAAGTCCTCGGCGAGCTGGGAGATGCGCCCGCGTTCGCCGAGGAAGAGACCAATCTGCTGGCGCGCCATGGCGATCCGCAGGCCCTGGGCCGCATCAAGGCGCGCTACCCGGCCATGAGCCGGGTGGCTGCCGGGGCAATGCCCCTGGTCGACGCGGCAGTCGTGCCCGATCCCTTCGACGAGCTATTCCTCGATCTCGAGGCCGAGGGCGCCGAGGCGGTGTCCACGCCCCTTGCCGAGGCGCCCGCCCCGTTGCCTGCCGAGCCCCTGGCTCCGGTATCGCCGCCCGCGCGGGCGCGGGTCGATGAAGCGGAGCCCGACGACTTCCAGCTCAACCTGGACGACCTGTCTCTGGATGCGGACTGGGACCTGGTCAGCCCCTTCGAACCGGCCACCCCGGCCCGCAAGGTCAGCGCGCGGGTGGCGGCGGAAGAGGAGGCGGCGGCTTTCGACGCCGAGTTCTCCTCCAACTTGCAGGCGCTCCCCGAGGTGCTGGAACTGGACGTCGCCCACGTAGACGAGTTCGGCTCCTTCGCCGAGCTGGCCGGGGCGCCGGCGGAGCCGTCGTTCCTCGACCAGGTGGAGGATGTCTCGACGCCCCCGGAGGCGCCGCTGGACGTGGACCTCGATCACCTGGCGGGCAACCGCGAGCACCTGTCGAAACTGAACCAGGCGCTGGCCTACATCGAGCAGGGCGACATGCAGAGTGCCTGCGAGATCCTCGACGAGGTGATCAGTGAGGGGGATGACCGGGCGCGTCGCCAGGCGCGCGAACTGCTCGCACGGATCGCCTGAAAAAATTTTCGCGGCAGTGCTTGAAAGCCGTTGGGTCATCCCTATCTCTGGGACTGTGGGACGCCGCTAGCGGGTCCCGGATCCAACCACTCGCTGAAATCCAGGAGAATTTTCATGAGCACTGCATTTTCCCTTGCCCCCCTGTTCCGTCATTCCGTGGGCTTTGACCGGTTCAACGACCTGTTCGAGTCCGCCCTGCGCAACGAGGCTGGCAGTTCCTACCCGCCCTACAACGTCGAGAAGCACGGTGATGACCAGTACCGCATCGTGATCGCGGCGGCGGGTTTCCAGGAAGAAGACCTCGAGTTGCAGGTCGAGCGCGGCGTGTTGACCGTGAGCGGTGGCAAGCGCGAGAAGACCCCCGAGGGCGTGACCTTCCTGCACCAGGGCATCGCCCAGCGCGCGTTCAAGCTGTCCTTCCGCCTCGCGGACCACATCGAAGTGCAGAACGCGGGCCTGCAGAACGGCCTGTTGCACATCGACCTGCTGCGCAGCGTGCCGGAAGAGGCCAAGCCGAAGCGCATCCCCATCGGCGGCCAGCAGCGCCCCGCGCTGGAGCACTGACAGCCCGGGCCCGCGCTGCGGGCCCCTCGCCGAAACAGACGCCCCGACCCGTTCGGGGCGTTTTCGTTTGCGGGCCGCCCTTGGCAGGATCGCCCCGGGAACGCTAAGGTTCGCCAGCACGAGAATCGGCTCCCACGCGGGCCGGCGCGATTTCACGTTTTCGGAGGGTTGGGGCGATGAGGGTAGTCGGATTCGTCGGCAAGGCGCTCGCCTTGCTGTTCTGGGGCGCGGTAGTGGCGAACCTGCTGGCGCCGTTCGCCAAGCCGTTCGACCTGCTGGTGTCGTTCTGCGCCGGCCTGGTGTTCCTGGTCCACGGCCTCGAGCTGCTGCTGTTCCGCGAGACGCTGCGCCAACACCCCAACCCCACCCTGCAGCGCTTTCAAGTGCTGCTGTTCGGCATCTTCCACCTGTTCACCCTGCGTAACGGCCGCGGAGCCGACCATGCATAGGTTGCTTCTGTTGCTGGCCTGTTGCGCACCGCTGGCCCAGGCCGCCAGCGAGATCAGCGTCGAGCCCAATCACCTGCTGCGCCTGGCGGGCGCGGACGGCGTGGTGTTCCTGCAGCGGCTGGAGGTGGCCGAGCGCGCCAGCCTGCTGATCCCCGCGCGGGTGCGGGAGCTGCACGTGGAAGAGCTGCGCCTGGGCGAGGGCGCGTTCATCGGCATCGCCCCGGGTGACGACACCTTCCTGCTGGAGGTGAAGCAGGGCGAGATCGGCCCTGGCAGTCGGATCGCCGGCCGCGGCCAGGCCGGTACGCCGCGTCACTACGCTGGCGGTGGCCGGGTGCTGGACCTGCGCCTGCACCGGGTGGACGTGGCCGACCTGACCGTCGACCTGCGCGGTGGTGCCGGCGCTCCGGGCTATGCCGGGCTGGACGGCGCCTACGGCGAGTCCGGCGGCTGCCTGTGGGGCCGTGCCAGCCGGGGCGCCAACGGCCAGGACGGTGGCGACGGCCATAACGGCGGGCCCGGCGGTCGGCTGCGTCTCGAGGTCCCGCGGGATTTCCCGGTGGAGCGGCTGTCCGCCCAGGTGGACGGTGGCAGCGCTGGGCCGGCCGGGGAGGGCGGCCAGCCCGGTAAGGGCGGCGCCGCCAAGGGCTGCTGGATCTACGGTACCGCCGCCGGCCACGACGGGCGTCCCGGTGGCGCCGGTCGGGCGGGCTTGCCGGGCGTGCCCGGCGCGGTGGACGTGGTGCGCTTCTAGCGCTTCACGGTTCCTGCGCCACCCTACCGGCGAGGTCATGGCGGGCAGGCGGGTGGCTCGCTTGTCCGCCGCTGTTCCCAAGAGGGGCGCTGGTCCGCCGCCCTCAGAAGCCCGGCCGGGCAGCCCCCAGGGCCACCACGCTCAACCCCAGCAGCAGGTTCAGGCCCACCAGCCGGCGGATGCGCGCCAGGCCCTGGGCGCCTTCGTTCCAGTCGGCGGCATCTACCGCCCGTCGCAGGCCCGGCAGGTGCAGGGTCTGGATGCGCAGGAACAGCGACACCATCGCCACGTACAGCCCCATCATCGCCTGCACGTAGCGCGGCGCCGTGTCGAAACCGCCGAAGCCCAGGTGCAGCAGGCCCACGCCGCTCAGGGGCAGGAGCAGCACTGCGGCCCATACCCAGCGGAAGAAGCGCGGGAAGACCGCGTTCCATAGGGTCAGCCGGGCCGGCCCGTCGAGGACCGCGGCGGCCGGGCGCAGCACGGCCCAGGCGAAGAACATGCCGCCGACCCAGACCAGGGCAGCCAGCACGTGCAGGGTATAGAGGGCGGCAAACGCGGTCATTCGGCAATCTCCGGTGGCGGTGGTCGAAACGCGCGCTATCATAGCGGCCTCTCCGCGACACTGAAAATTTATCCAGCTCCCGTCCATGCTCAGTACCGAACTCAAGGCCCAGATCCAGGGCGCCTATTCGCGTTTCCTCGAGTCCAAGGGACTCAAGGCCCGCTACGGCCAGCGCCTGATGATCGCCGAAGTGGCCAAGGTCTTCGGCGCCATTCCGGTGGATGACGAGGACCGCCGCCAGGGCGAGCCGGCGGTGGTGGCGGTGGAAGCCGGCACCGGCACCGGCAAGACCGTGGCCTACAGCCTGGCGGCGATTCCCGCGGCCAAGGCCGCCGGCAAGCGGCTGGTGATCGCCACCGCCACCGTGGCCCTGCAGGAACAGATCGTCCACAAGGACCTGCCGGACCTGATGCGCAACAGCGGCCTCACCTTCAGTTTCGCCCTGGCCAAGGGCCGTGGCCGCTACCTGTGCCTGTCGAAGCTGGACGCGCTGCTCCAGGAAGGCCAGGCCCAGAGCGCCACCGCCCAGCTGTTCGAGGAGGAGGGGTTCCGCCTGGAGGTGGACGAGCGCGGCCAGAAGCTGTTCAACCAGATGATCGAGAAGCTCGCCGGCAACCGCTGGGACGGCGACCGCGATGCCTGGCCCGAGGCCATCGAGGATGCCGACTGGGCGCGGATCACCACCGACCACAGCCAGTGCACCAATCGCCACTGCCCGAACTTCCAGCAGTGTGCCTTCTACCGGGCCCGGGAAGGCATGACCAAGGTCGACGTGATCGTCACCAACCACGACATGGTCCTGGCAGACCTGGCCCTGGGGGGCGGCGCGATCCTCCCGGACCCCCGGGACACCCTGTACGTGTTCGACGAAGGTCATCACCTGCCGGACAAGGCCATCGGCCATTTCGCCCATTTCACCCGCCTGCGCTCCACCGCCGACTGGCTGGAGCAGGTCGCCAAGAACCTCTCCAAGCTACTGGCCCAGCATCCGCTGCCAGGCGACCTCGGTCGGTTGATCGAACAGGTGCCGGAGCTGGCTCGCGACCTACGCACCCGCCAGCAATTCATGTTCAGCGCCTGCGAGGAACTGGCGGACTTCCGCGCCGGCGAGGACATGGAAGGCCGCGAGCGGCCACGCCATCGCTTCCCCGCCGGGGTGGTGCCGGAGCACCTGCGGGAGATCGGCCTCGACCTGAAGAAAGGCTTCGCCCTGCTGCACGACCTGTTCACCCGCCTCACCGAGTTGCTCAAGGAAGCGATGGACGGCGAGGCCACCGTCGGCATCGCCAGCCACCAGGCGGAGGAATGGTACCCGCTGTTCGGCAGCCTGCTGGCCCGGGCCGAGGGCAACTGGGAGCTGTGGACCGCGTTCACCGCCGAGGACCCGGAGAACAGCCCGCCCATGGCCCGCTGGCTGACCCTGGCGGAAAGCGGCTCGCTGTACGACATCGAGGTCAATGCCAGCCCGATCCTGGCCGCCGAAACCCTGCGCCGTCACCTGTGGAACGTCGCCCACGGGGCACTGGTGACCTCGGCGACCCTCACCGCCCTGGGCACTTTCGACCGCTACCGGATGCGTGCCGGCCTGCCGCGGGCGGCGGTCACCGCGGTGGTGCCGAGCCCGTTCCACCACGCCGACGCCGGCGTGCTGCGGGTGCCCGATCTGAAGGCCGACCCGCGGGACGCCGCCGCCCACACCGCGGCCATCGTCCGCGAACTGCCGGCCCTGGTGGAGGGGGGACGGGGCACCCTGGTGCTGTTCTCCTCGCGGCGGCAGATGCAGGACGTGTTCGACGGCCTGGAGCGGGACTGGCGCAAGTGCGTGCTGATCCAGGGCAACCTGTCCAAGCAGGAAACCCTCAACAAGCACAAGGCGCGGGTGGACGAGGGTACGCCCAGCGTGCTGTTCGGGCTGGCCAGTTTCGCCGAGGGCGTGGACCTGCCCGGCGCCTACTGCGAGCACGTGGTGATCGCCAAGATTCCCTTCGCGGTTCCGGACGACCCGGTGGAAGCGGCGCTGGCGGAGTGGATCGAGGCCCGTGGCGGCAACCCGTTCATGGAGATCGCGGTGCCCGACGCCTCGCTGCGGCTGGTACAGGCCTGCGGGCGGCTGCTGCGGACCGAAGAGGATCGGGGGACCATCACCTTGCTGGACCGGCGCCTGGTGACCCAGCGCTATGGCAAGGCGATTCTCAATGCCTTGCCGCCGTTCCGGCGGGAAATCGCCTAGGGGAGAGGCCGGTACTGCCACGAACGCGGGTCTCGCGGCCGGCCTGGGAGGCGCTGAATATCAGTTGAGCAGCTCGGCGAAGGCTTTGTCCGCCTCCAGGACCGTCGGCAGCTCGGCGAACAGGGCATCCAGGTCCAGCCCTTCGAACAGCGGGCCTTCCAGGGAATCCCGGGCGTCCTGGGTCGCGCCCTCGTGCTGGCGCAGCGCTTCGGCGATCAGCACCGCCTGGGCCACCAGCCGCGGCAGCGGCATGTCCGCCGGCGCCTGCAGCGGCCGCGCCTGGTAGGCGATGGCCTGCTGGATCAGCTGCGGCAGCTGCCAGCGCCGCGCCAGTTCCGCGCCCACTTCCGGGAACCCGAAACCGAGCTGCAACGTCTCAACTGCCACGCGCCCGGCGGCGTCAGTCTTGCTGCGGTTGAGCGTGCCCGCCATGTCGCTGGCGCCGGTCTGGATCAGCAGTTCGCCGATGTTGTGCATCATTCCGCAGGTAAAGGCCGTTTCCGCCGCCACGCCGCGCTGCTTGGCCAGCAGCCGGCAGATGCTCGCCACCTGGAAGCTGTGGGTCCAGAAGCCCTTCAGGTCGAACCCGGTGTCGGCCTTGAAGGCGCCGGTCACGGCGGAGGCCAGGACCAGGGTGCGCAGGGTGTTGAAGCCCAGGCGCATGGCCGCGTCCTCGACGCTGGTGGCCTCCCGGGCGCCACGGAAGCGCGCGGAGTTGGCCAGGCGCAGCACCTTGGCGGCGATCACCGGGTCCAGCGCGATGTTGCGCGCCACCGCGTCCAGGCTGGTGTGGGGGTTGTCGAATTGCAGGATCAGATCCTGTGCCACCTTGGGAATGGTGGGTAGAGTATGCAACTGGTCGAACAGGGCGTTGATATCCATGCGAAACTCTCCGGCTTTGAGGGGCTATCAAAAACCATAGCCAGCCGGCGGCTTTTTTTCTGCCCGTAACGTTTTTTTATGCAGCGGACGCGGATCGCGTCGGGATCGCTGTCCAGAGAGGAAGACCTATGCGTCAAAGTAGTGCGTTGAGCAAACTGCTGATGGCCGTTCTGCTCGGCGTCGCCGGGACGGCCGGTGCGGCCGACGGCCAGAGCCTGTTCAACTTCGTGCGGCCGCTGGATGCGGTGCAGGTGACCACCGAGAACGCCAGTCTGCCCAGCATCACCGCCGAGACCACCCCGGAAGGCGAGGTTCTGCGTCGCCTCACCTTCAATGCTGGCGAACACCCCAACTTCCGCCTGGCGCCGCAGACCGGCACCTGGGACTGGAGCCAGAGCCATGCCATGAGCCTGCGCATCCAGAACGCCATGGACTGGGCCCTGACCCTGGACGTGACCATCACCAGTGCCGACGGCAAGACCCTGCACACCCGCATCGCCCTGCCGGCCGGGCCGGCCCAGACCCTCCTGATCCCCCTCGCCGCCACGTCGCCGAAGGCCCGCGGCATGCGCGCCGCGCCGCCGATGCCATGGGTGCGCGGCAACAAGCGGGCGCTGCTGGCGGATACCGTGGACGGCGAGCTGGACCTCAGCCAGGTGCAGCAAGTGGTCATCGCCCTGGACAAGCCGGACGTGGCCCAGAGCATTCTGCTGGGCCGTTTCGGCACCCGCGACAGCGACATCCAGGACGAGGCCTACAAGGGCCTGGTGGACGCCTACGGGCAGTACACCCGCGGTGACTGGCCGGAGAAGGTGAAGGGCGACGAGCAATTCAAGAGCGGTGCCCAGCAGGATCGCCAGCGGCTCGACCAGCAGCTGGCCCAACTGCCCGCCGAGGACCGCTTCGGCGGCTGGACCGGCGGCCAGCACTTCGAAGCCTCCGGCTTCTTCCGCACCGAGAAGCGTGACGGCCGCTGGTACCTGGTGACCCCGGACGGCAACCCGTTCTATTCCCTCGGGGTGAACGCGGTCAACGCCGGGCAGAGCCAGACCTTCGTCGAGGGCCGCGAGGCCATGTTCGACGGGCTGCCCCAGGACGGCGAGCCCCTGGCCGCCTACTTCGGCCGCCAGGAAAAGCCCGCCGATATCGGCGCCAACAAGGGCCGCGCCTTCGACCAGGGGCGCTGGTACGACTTCTACGGCGCCAACCTGGAGCGCCTCGCCGGCACCAAGCCGGATGCCGGCCAGTGGCGCCAGCAGGCCGGCGAGCGACTGCGGGCCTGGGGCTTCAACACCATTGGCAACTGGAGCGACGAAGGCTTCGCCAGCGAGCCGAAGCTGCCCTACACCCTGCCGCTGTCCATCCACGGCGACTTCGCCACCATCAGCACCGGCCTGGACTGGTGGGGCGGCATGCCCGACCCCTTCGACCCGCGCTTCGCCATGGCCGCCGAGCGGTCCATCGCCATCGCCGCCCGCGATCACCGCGACGATCCGTTCCTGATCGGCTTCTTCGCCGACAACGAACTGGCCTGGGCCGGGCGTCCGGAAGACCCGCAGTGGCGCTATGCCCTGGCCTACGGCACCCTGCGCCTGACCACCGACGTGCCAGCCAAGCGTGCTTTCCTCAAGCAACTGCGCGACAAGTACCGCAACCAGGGCGGCCTGTCCGCCGCCTGGGGCATCGACCTGAAGGCCTGGGAACTCATGGAGGACCCGGGCTTCGAGGCGCCGATGCCGAGCCCCGAGCACCCGGCCATCGAAGAAGACTTCAAGCGCTTCCAGAAGCTCTACGCCGAGACCTACTTCAAGACCATCGCCGATTCCCTGGACTGGCACGCACCGAACCACCTGCTGCTGGGCGGGCGCTTCGCCAGCAGCATCCCGGAAGCGGTGGAGGCCTGCGCCCAGTACTGCGACGTGCTCAGCTTCAACTTCTATACCCGCGAGCCGCAGCACGGCTACGACTTCGCCGTGCTGCGCAGCCTGGACAAGCCGCTGCTGGTGAGCGAGTTCCACTTCGGCTCCCGTGACCGCGGGCCGTTCTGGGGCGGCGTGGCCGAAGTGGCCAAGGAAGAAGAGCGGGGCCCGGCCTACGCCCACTTCCTCCAGCAGGCCCTGGCGGAGCCGCAGATCGTCGGCATCCACTGGTTCCAGTACCTGGACCAGCCTGCCACCGGTCGCTTGCTGGACGGTGAGAACGGCCACTTCGGCCTGGTAGGGATCACCGACCGTCCGTGGCAGGGCTTCGTCGACAGCGTGCGCAAGGCCAACCTCGAGGTGTCCAAGACCATCCTCGGCAGCGCCCCGGCGCCGGCTGCGTCCCCCGACAAGCCCGCCGCCCCGGATGCCAAGCCGGTCGATGCCGACACGGCGCCCGAGCACGCGGTGCCGACGACCAAGCCGCTGAAGGACGCGGCCGGTCATCCGGCCGCCGACGCTTCCCGGAAGACCGAGTCGGCTCCGGCGAAAGCGGCCGAGCCGAAGGCGCCCGATGCCGCCGGCAAGGACCAGCCCGAAGCGTCCAAGCCGGCAGCGGGTTCCGCCGCGCCGGCTGCGAATGCCCCGGCTCCTGACGTCAAGCCGGCCGAACCCCAGCCCGCTGCCTCCGGCGCCGCTGCGCCGGCCTCCGGGGCGCCGGCTGCCAACTCATCGTCCGACCAGGCGCCGAAGGCCGCCGCGCCAGGCGATGCCGGAAAGGCCGACACGACGCGCGACGACGCGGCCCGCCAGCCGTGAAACCGGGCCGGTGCCTCGGGCGCCGGCTCCTTCGCTCCATGGACCGAGGAACGCATTGGTGCAGGTACAGGGTTATTTCGATCTGGCCTTCGAGCCGTTGAAGGACGCGTTCGCCGCGCTGTTCGACGATCCCCAGGCGCGCGGCGCCGCGCTCTGCGTGCAGGTGGGCGGCGAAACCGTGGTGGACCTCTGGGCCGGGGTCGCCGGGCGCGATCCCGAAGAGCGCTGGCAGGCCGATACCCTGCTCAATCTGTTCTCCTGCACCAAGCCCCTGGCCGCGGTGACCGTCCTGCAGCTGGCCAGCGAAGGCAAGCTGGACCTGGACGCGCCCATGGCCGCACGCTGGCCGGCCTTCGCCGCCGCCGGCAAGTCGCGCATCACCTTGCGCCAGGTGCTCTGCCACCAGGCCGGGTTGCCGGCCATCGCCGCGCCGCTGCCGGCGGAGGCCCTGTATGACTGGCAGGCGATGATCCATGCCCTGGAGCAGCAGGCGCCCTGGTGGACGCCCGGCGACGGCCAGGGCTATGCGCCGCTCACCTACGGCTGGCTGGTGGGGGAAATGATCCGCCTGGCCAGCGGCCGCGGGCCGGGGGAGGCGATCGTCGCCCGGATCGCCGCGCCGCTTGGGCTCGACCTGCACATCGGCCTCGACGACGCCGAATTCCCGCGGGTGGCGCATATCTCCCGGGCCAAGGGCAACCGCGGCGATGAGGCGGCCCAGCGCCTGCTCAAGACCACCATGGGCGAGCCGCGCTCCATGCCCAGCCTGGCCTTCGCCAACCCGCCGTCGGTGCTCACCAGCACCAACAGGCCGGAATGGCGGCGCATGCAGCAACCGGCCGCCAACGGCCACGGCAACGCCCGCAGCCTGGCCGGGCTCTATGCCGGCCTGCTGGACGGCAGCCTGCTGGACAGCGAGGCCCTGGCAGAGCTGACTCGGGAGCACGGCACCGGCGAAGACCGCACCCTGCTGACCCGCACGCGCTTCGGCCTCGGCTGCATGCTCGACCAGCCGGACGTGGCCAACGCTACCTATGGCCTTGGCCCCCGTGCCTTCGGCCACCCCGGCGCCGGCGGCTCCACCGGCTTCGCCGATCCCGAGCGGGACGTGGCCTTCGGCTTCGTCACCAATACCCTCGGCCCCTACTTGCTGATGGACCCGCGGGCCCAGCGCCTGGCCCGAGTCCTGGGCGACTGCCTGTAGTCGATCCTCTTCTTCCCCACGGAGCGTTCCATGGTCACCTGCTACCTGCGCTACCTCATCGATCCGTACAAGCTGAAGGAATTCGAGCACTACGGAACACTCTGGATTCCCCTGGTGGAGCGTTTCGGCGGGCGCCACCATGGCTACTTCCTGCCCTCCGAGGGCGCCAGCAACGTGGCCCTGGCGCTGTTCACCTTCCCCAGCCTGGCGGCGTACGAACATTACCGGGAGCGCTCCCTGGAGGATGCCGAGTGCCAGGCGGCATTCGCCTACGCGGAGCAGACGCGCTGCATCCTCAGCTACGAGCGCAGTTTCTTCCGGCCGGTGTTCGACTCGCCCGGGGCGCCGGTTACCCCGGCCGACTGACGTCACAAGGGCGCCTGGCGCCCGCATCGACGACCCAGACAGTGCCCGTATCGCCCGGGCTGTTTCCCATCCGCCGATGCCCGCCTAGGGTGTCGATGCAGACGGGCACCGCGCCGCCCCGCGCTTCCGCGGCGCAGGGCCATCGTTGCCCTGTTCCGGTCACGGTACCGGCACTGTTCCGGCTCGATCCACGCTGAACGCCCCTGGCTCTCCACCCGGCCGACTCGCCACGCGTATCGCCATGCTCCGAGGCACGGACTCCGCGGGATGCGTGGCGTTTGCCATCGTCATTCAGCGTCCTGATGACGCGCCGGAACCACCGGGGCCTTGGCTACACTGCCGGCACGTTCCGCCACCAGAAGGCAACCCCATGCAGAACAACCGCATCATGATCACCGGGGCCGGTTCCGGCCTGGGCCGCGAGCTCGCCCTGCGCTGGGCGCGGGAAGGCTGGCGCCTGGCGCTGTCCGACATCAACGAGGCCGGCCTGGCGGAGACCCTGCAAGCGGTGCGAGCCGCCGGTGGCGACGGCTTCACCCAGCGTTGCGACGTGCGCGACTACAGCCAGCTCACCGCTTTCGCCCAAGCCTGCGAGGAGAAGTTCGGCGGCATCGACATCATCGTCAACAACGCCGGGGTGGCGTCCGGGGGCTTCTTCGAGGAACTCAGCCTGGAAGACTGGGACTGGCAGATCGCGATCAACCTGATGGGCGTGGTCAAGGGCTGCAAGGCGTTCCTGCCGCTGCTGCAGCGCAGCGGCGGTCGGATCGTCAACATCGCGTCCATGGCGGCGCTGATGCAGGGCCCGGCCATGAGCAACTACAACGTCGCCAAGGCCGGCGTAGTGGCGCTCTCGGAAAGCCTGCTGGCAGAGCTGAAGGGGGAGGGCGTCGGCGTCCACGTGGTCTGCCCGTCGTTCTTCCAGACCAACCTGCTGGATTCCTTCCGCGGCCCCACCCCGGTCATGAAGGAGCAGGTGGGCAAGCTGCTGGCCAGCTCGCCCATCAGCGCCGGCGACATCGCCGAGCACGTCTACGCGGAGGTGGCCAAGGGCACCTTCCTGATCCTGCCCCACGAGCAGGGCCGGGCCGCCTGGGCCCTCAAGCAGCGGGACCCCCAGCTGCTCTACGACGAGATGACCGCCATGGCCGGGAAGATGCGCGCCAAGGGGCGCCAGGCCGGCTGATCCGGGGGAGCCAGGGTTGTCCTGCCGCGGCTCGCGCGGTAGGGTGGCCGGTCCTGGCCTGCCGGCCGCTCTACCGATGGACTGCTTGTGAAATCCGTGACCCGGGCCATTCCGATGTTGGCCCTGGTGCTGGCGGCGATCAATCTTCGCCCCGGCATCACCTCCCTCGCGCCGCTGATCGAACGGATCGCCGGCGACCTCCACCTCAGCCGCGGGCTGATCAGCCTCACCACCGCCCTCCCGGTACTCTGCATGGGCCTGCTGGCGCCCCTGGCGCCGCGCCTGGCCTTGCGCATCGGCCTGGAGCGCACCATCGCCTTCTGCCTGGGGCTGATCGCCGTCGCCCTGCTGCTGCGCCTGGCCGGCCGCGCCGACGGCGTGCTGATCGGCAGCGCGGTGGTGCTGGGCACCGGCATCGCCGTGGCCGGCCCGCTGATGTCGGGCTTCATCAAGCGGCACTTCGTCGATCACGTCGGCCGGGTAGTGGGCTGGTACTCCCTGAGCATGTCCATCGGCGGCGCCAGCGGCGCGGTGTTCAGCGCGCCGCTGACCCAGGCCTTCGGCGACGACTGGTCCCTGGGCCTGGCGTTCTGGGCCCTGCCGGCGCTGCTGGCGATGCTGCTCTGGCTGCGCCTGCCGGGCCGCCGCGAGGGTGCGGTCAATGCCCCGGCCGGCGGCCTGCCCTGGGGCGAGCCGCGCGCCTGGTTGATCACCGGTTTTTTCGCGATCCAGGCCGGCCAGTTCTACACCCTGGCCACCTGGCTGGTGGCGCGCTACCACGAGGCGGGCCTGAGCCAGTTGCACAGCACCGCGCTGTTCAGCACCTTCATGCTGGTGGGGCTGCCCAGCGCATTCCTGCTGCCCTGGCTGGCCCAGCGCTTCGACTGCCGCCACCACCTGCTGCTGGCCTGCGGCGTCACCGCGACCCTCTGTCTGGGCCTGGTGGCCCTGGCGCCCACCTTCTACCCCGAGGCGTGCATGGTGCTGCTGGGCTTCGCCCTCAGCGGGTCGTTCTCCCTGTCCCTGGTGCTGCCGCTGTACGAGGTGCACAGCCCCCTGGAGGTGAGCCGTTGGACCGCCATGATGCTTTGCGCCGGCTACGGCATGAGCTGCGTGATGCCGATCCTGATCGGCCTGGGCCGCGACCTGTCCGGTGGCTACCGCTTGCCGTTCCTGGTGATGACCGCCCTGGCCCTGGGGATGTCGGTGCTGGCCCGTCTGCTGCGTCCGCGGCGTGCCGACTGAGACCGCCGTCGCGTTCGCGCGAGGCCGGCTTCAATCGCGCCGTGGCCTGTGTTAGAAGGCTGCACCGTTCTAGCAGGAGCTCCGCGTGGAGTCTGAATCCATCGTCTACGGCCGTATCCGCGACTGGTCGGCGGAAGCCGGCGAGAGCCGCCTGCGGCGGGCGCTGAACCGCCGCGTGCTGGCGCGGCTGCCGGCCGAGGCGGCGTTCCTCGGCCGGCAGATGTTCTCCTGCTGTGCCCAACAGGGGGAAGGCCTCTACCAGAGCCAGGTCATCCACTTCGGCGCCAGCTACAAGGCCGTGGAGTACGAGTGGGCGCTGTGGGTCGAGCAGTTCGAGGCGCTGCTCAAGCGGCTCTACTGGACCAGCGTGGTGGTGCACCTGGAGACCGAGCTGAACGGCACCCACACCTTCCGCTGGGAAAGCGACCAGGGCTACCACAGCCCCTCCGACGAGGCCCTGCGGGTGCGCTGCGCCTGGGAGCGGGAAAGCGGCCTGGGCAGCTGAGGCAGCGCCCGCGTCGCCGCTCGGGTACCCTGGCGGTCCGTTCCGCCGCTCTCGATCCCGCCATGCTCAACTACCTGTGGTTCTTCCTCGCCGCGTTCCTGGAAATCGTCGGCTGCTTCGCCTTCTGGAGCTGGTTGCGCGTGGCGCGAAGCCCCCTCTGGCTGGTGCCGGGCGTGCTCAGCCTGGTGCTGTTCGCGGTGCTGCTGACCCGGGTCGAGGCAGCCCAGGCCGGGCGCGCCTACGCCGCCTACGGGGGCATCTACATCGTCGCGTCGCTGCTCTGGCTGGTGCTGGTGGAGAAGGGCCGGCCGCTGTTCACCGACTGGCTGGGCGCCGGGCTCTGCCTGCTGGGGGCCAGCGTGATCCTCTTCGGCGCGCGCCTCGGCGTGCCCTGACGCCGCTGCTCAGGCCTCGTCCAGCCACTCCTTGGGCACGTCGCGCCTGAGCATCAGCTGGCACTGCTGGCTGTCGGCGTGGAAGACGATCACCGCCTGGCCCTTCGCCAGGGCATGACGGACCCGTTCGACCCGGGTTTCGAGGGGCGTCTCGTCGCCGTTGTCGGTGCCTTCGCGGGTGACGAAGTCTTCGATCAGGCGAGTCAGGGTGTCGGGTTCGAGCAGGTCGTGGGGGATCAGCATGGGGCCTCCTGGGGGCGGGCTGCCAGGTTCCGTACGCAAGCCGTCGAGCGACGATCAGGCGAGGCAGAAACGGGCGAGGACGCGGAGTTTACGAGGGGGAGCGGCGCATGCCGAGCCCATTTCTGGCGAGGCTTCACCGAGCGCGGGCATGTGCCCGCGGAACTGCCCCCAGCTCCAGGGCCAGCCACTCAGGTGGCATTGGCTTTTTCCCGCGCCAGGAAGCGCTCCAAGGTCGCGTAGAACAGGGTGCTGTCCAGGGGCTTGCCGAGGAAGCCGTCCATGCCGGCGGCGGCGCCGGCCTCGCGGTGCTCGTCGAAGATGTGCGCGGTGAGGGCAACGATGGGCACCGCGGGCAACTGGCGCTCCTGCTCCAGGCGGCGAATTGCCCGGGTCGCCTCGAAGCCGTCCATCTCCGGCATCTCGCAGTCCATCAGGATCAGCTGGATCGCCTCCGGCGCCCGGCGGTACTCGGCTACCGCGGCGCTGCCGTCGTTGACCAGGCGCACCGCGTAGCCGCGCTTGCGCAGGAAACCCTGCACCACCATCTGGTTCACCGGGTTGTCCTCCGCCACCAGGATGCACGGCGCGCTGCCGGTGCTGGGCAGCGCCGGGCGCGGCGCGGGCGAGGGCGGCGGCACCGGCTCGCGGTGCAGTTCCAGCAAGGCATCGCGCAGCGTGGCGATGCTCAGGGGCTGGGCCAGCCCCAGCAGGCGCAGGCCGTCCTGGGCCGGCAGGTGCTGGCAGTGTTCCGGCGGGCACAGCAGCAGGACCGGCTGACCGGGCGCCAGGCGCGGGCGCAGTGCGTCCAGCCAGTGGGCGGCCTGCCCGGGCCAGGGCGCCATCAGCACCAGCAGCGGCGGTGCGGTGAATTCCGCGAAGCTCGCCACCAGGCACTCGGGGTTCTGGCACCGTTCGGTGCGCATGCCCCAGCGCCCCAGCAGGCGGCTCAGGGCGTCCAGGCCGAGGCCATCGAGGGAGGCGAGCAGGGCGGTGCGGCCGCGCAACAGCTGGGCCAGGTCGTCGTCTTCCATGCCGGGTCCTTTGAGGGGGATGTCGAAGGCGAAGCGGGTGCCCTGGCCGACGGTGCTCTGCACCTCCATGCGGCCACCCATCATCTCCACCAGTTCCTTGCTGATCGCCAGGCCCAGGCCGCTGCCGCCGTAGCGGCGGGTGGTGCTGGAGTCGCCCTGGGCGAAAGAGTCGAACAGCTGGCCGAGGGATTCCGGGCGGATGCCGATGCCGCTGTCGCTTACGGCGAACACCAGCTGGGCCTGGCCGAAGGAATCCTCGCGGCGGCACACGCTGAGGGCCACGTGGCCCTCGGCGGTGAACTTGAGGGCGTTGCTCAGCAGGTTCATCAGCACCTGCTTGAGGCGCGTGGGGTCGCCCACCAGGCGACGCGGCACGCCGCCCTCCAGGCTGACGTAGAGGCGCAGGCGCTTCTCCAGGGCCTGGGCGGTGAACAGGCTGAGGGTGTCGGAGACCAGTTGCTCCAGGTCGAACTCGATCTCTTCCAGACTGAGCTTGCCGGACTCGATGCGGGCGTAGTCGAGGATGTCGTTGATCACCGCCATCAGCGCGCTGCCGGAGCTGGAGATGGTGTCCACGTAGAAGCGCTGGCTGCGGTTCAACTGGGTTTCCCGGAGCAGCTGCAGCATGCCCAGCACACCGTTGAGCGGGGTGCGGATCTCGTGGCTCATCTTGGCCAGGAAGCGGCTCTTGGCCTGGCTCTCGATATGCGCCTGCTCGGCCGCCTGGCGCGAGCGGAAGCCTTCTTCCTTGAGCATGTTGATGCGGTCCGCCAGGCCGATGGAGAGGGTGATCAGCTCGATGGTCACGCCGATCTTCACCACCGTGGCGCCGAAGATGCCGAAGATCTCCAGCCCCAGGGAGCCGGTGGTGGCCTGGATGAAGGCGAACAGCAGGATGCTCCAGGCCAGGATGTAGTAGGAGCCGAAGCGTAGGCCGCGGCGCCAGATGTAGGCGCCGGACATCAGCAGGACGAAGGACACCGCCAGCACGGTGAGGCTGGCGAGGATGTTCCAGGCCTGCAGGCCGATCAGCGGCGCCGACAGCAGGCAGACCACGGTGACCCCCATCAGCCCGCGCAGGGCCAGGTCCAGGCGCGGGAAGAACTGCCGGGCGTGGAGGAAGTGGCGGCTGAACTGGATGGCCGTCAGGCAGTGCATGAACATCAGGATGTAGATGCTCACCGACTGCAGGGCAACGTGCTCCGGCAGCAGCTTGAACAGCATGCCGTCGAAGCAGGCGGCGAACAGCCCGACGTTGAGGTTGTAGGCCAGGTACCAGAAGTAGGCGGGCTCGCGCAGGGACAGGTAGAGGAACAGGTTGTAGAAGAACATCGCGAACAGCACGCCGTAGAAGGCCCCGTTGAACCCCATCAGGTTCTCCTGGGCGGCGGCGCTGGCGTTGTAGGTGCTGAAGAAGATCGGCACGAAGATCGTGCTGGTGCTTTCCACCCGCAGCAGCACGGTGGTCTTGCCGGGGGGCAGGCGGGTGGGAAACCAGAAGTTGCGCACCTGTACGGTGCGATGGGCGAAGGCGAAGCGGTCGCCGCTCTGCTGGGTCTCCACGTTGCCATCGGGGTCGACCAGGTACAGATCCAGCAGGTCCAGCAGCGGGTAGTTGATCTCCAAGTAGCCCTGCAGCGGGCGTTCCAGGCGGTTGTCCAGGCTCAGGCGGAACCACCAGACGGAGGCGTTCTTGCCGAGGTTGGCGTGCTCGCCCTGGATGGCGGTGAAGGCGCTGTCCGGCAAACCCTGGACGTCCTGGAAACGCAGTTCGCCGCTGGGGTCCTCCAGGTAGCCCATGGCGTGCCCCAGGGGCAGGCGCAGGTCATCCCGGTCCAGCCGTACGCTGTCGAAGGCCCAGAGCGGCGCGCAGAACACCAGCAGTGACAACCACAGTCCCAGGCGAGGCATTCCGGACCTCTTCTTGTACTTATCCCGCTCGCCTCGTGCGAACGATTTCCCGGGCGCCACTCTGCCTGTGGCCACCCGCGCCGGCAACGGTGGCCAAACGCAAGCAGGGTTACTTCACGGCCGGCGGCCGAGTCACTCCGGGTCGTCGTCGCTTACCGGGACCAGGCTTTCCACGGTGGGCACCCGGGTCTCGGTCTCCATCTGCGCGGCATGCTCCAGCTGGTGGCTGAACGGCTCCAGGGACGCCTGGGCCGGCTGCGCGTCGCTGGCGAACACCGGCGGGCTGAGGATATAGGCGCTGAGCAGGCGGCTCAGGGCCGCCAGGCTGTCGACGTGGGTGCGCTCGTAGCCGTGGGTGGCGTCGCAGCCGAAGGCCAGGAGCGCGGTGCGGATGTCGTGGCCGGCGGCGATCGCCGACTGGGCGTCGCTGTGGTAGTAGCGGAACAGGTCGCGGCGGATGGGAATGGCGTGGTGGTCGGCCAGCCGCAGCAGGTGCCGCGACAGGTGGTAGTCGTAGGGGCCGCCGGAGTCCTGCAGGGCCACGGTCACCGCGTGCTCGCTGGACTGCTGGCCGGCGGCCACCGGCGCGATGTCGATGCCGACGAACTCGCTGACGTCCCAAGGCAGGGCGGCCGCCGAGCCAGAGCCGATCTCTTCGGTGATGGTGAACAGCGGGTGGCAGTCGATGGGCGGCTCGCGACCGCTTTCCTTGACCGCCTTCAGCGCCGCCAGCAGGGCGGCGACCCCGGCCTTGTCGTCCAGGTGGCGGGCGCTGATGTGGCCGCTCTCGGTGAATTCCGGCAATGGGTCGAAGGCGACGAAGTCGCCCACTGAGACCCCCAGGGCGGCGCAGTCGGCGCGGGTGGTGCTGTAGGCGTCCAGGCGCAGCTCCACGTGGTCCCAGCTCACCGGCAGGCTGTCCACCTCGGTGTTGAAGGCATGCCCGGAGGCCAGCAGCGGCAGCACGCTGCCGCGCAGCACGCCGTGGTCGGTGAACACGCTGACCCGGCTGCCTTCGGCGAAGCGGCTGGACCAGCAGCCCACTGGCGACAGGGCCAGGCGGCCGTTGTCCTTGTAGTCGCGGACGATGGCGCCAATGGTGTCCAGGTGCGCCGACAGCGCCCGGTCGGGGCTGCTGCGGCGGCCGACGAGGGTGGCGCGGATGGTGCCGCGGCGGGTCAGTTCGAAGGGGATGCCGATCTCTTCCAGGCGTTCGGCGACGTAGCGCACGATCGTGTCGGTGAAACCGGTGGGGCTGGGGATGGCGAGCATTTCCAGGAGCACCTTGCGCAGGTAGTCCAGGTCGGGTTCGGGCAGGTCGTGGGCCATGGGGTTTCCTCCGCACGGGCCGGCCGCCCGGCGCGAGGCCGGGCGGGGCATGGGGATCAGGCGGGCGCCTGGCTGAGGGGGAACAGCAGGTCGATGAAGCGCTCCGCCGTGGGTTGGGGCTGGTGGTTGGCGAGGCCGACGCGCTCGTTGGCCTCGATCATCACGTACTCCGGACGGTCCGCCGCGGGAACCAGCAGGTCCAACCCCACCACCGGAATCTCCAGGGCTCGGGCTGCGCGGATGGCGGCGTCCGCCAGCTGCGGGTGGAGGGTGCCGGTGACGTCTTCCAGGGTGCCGCCAGTGTGCAGGTTGGCGGTGCGCCGGACGAACAGCCGGGTGCCTGCCGGCAGCACGCTGGAGTAACCGTAGCCGGCCGCCTTCAGGGTGCGTTCGGTTTCCCCGTCCAGGGGGATGCGGCTCTCGCCGCCGGTGGCCGCCTGGCGCCGCCGGCTCTGGGTCTCGATCAAGGCGCGGATGCTGTGCTGGCCGTCGCCCACCACTTCCGCCGGGCGGCGGATGGCGGCGGCCACCACTTCGTAGCCGATCACCACGATGCGCAGGTCGAAGCCCTCGTGGAAACTTTCCAGCAGCACGTTGGCGTCGAAGCGCTGGGCGGCGCGGATCGCCTTGGCGATCTCCTCGTCGCTGCGCAGGTCCACCGCCACGCCCTTGCCCTGCTCGCCGTCGACCGGCTTGACCACCACCCGACCATGTTCGGCGAGGAACAGGCTGTTCTCCTCCGGGGTACCGGCGCGTCGCTGGGCGGGCACCTGGATACCGGCCTGGCGCAGCACCCGGTGGGTGAGGGTCTTGTCCTGGCAGAGGGTCATGCTCACCGCGCTGGTGAGGTCCGACAGCGACTCCCGGCAGCGCACCCGGCGGCCGCCGTGGGTGAGGGTGAACAGGCCGGCGCGGGCGTCGTCCACCCGCACTTCGATGCCACGACGATGGGCCTCGTCGACGATGATCCGCGCGTAGGGGTTGAGGTCTTCCTCCGGCCCGGGGCCGAGGAACAGCTGCTGGTTGATGCCGTTCTTGCGCTTGATGGCGAAGGTGGCCAGGTCGCGGAAGCCCAGCTTGGCGTAGAGCGCCTTGGCCTGCTTGTTGTTGTGCAACACCGACAGGTCCAGGTAGCTCAGCCCGCGGCCCATGAAGTGTTCCACCAGGTGGCGGACCAGGGCCTCGCCGACGCCGGGGCGCCGGCAGTCCGGCGCCACCGCGAGGCACCAGAGGCTGGAGCCCCCTTCGGGGTCGGCGAAGGCGCGCACGTGGTTCAGGCCCATGACGCTGCCCACCACCTGGCCGCTGGCGCTGTCCTCGGCCAGCCAGTACACCGGCCCGCCCTGGTGGCGCGGGGTGATCCGCGTCGGCTGCACCGGCAGCATGCCGCGGCTGCGGTAGAGCTGGTTAATGGCGGTCCAGTCTTCGTAACGGTAGGCGCGGCGGATGCGGAAGCCGCGGAACGCCCGGCGCGCCGGGCGGTAGTCGCTGAACCACAGGCGCAGGGTGTCCGACGGGTCGAGGAACAACTGTTGCGGTGCCTGGGCGAGTACCTGCTGGGGCGCGGCGACGTAGAGGGCGATATCCCGCTCGCCGGGGCTCTCCTCGAGGATGTCCGCCGCCAGGCGCGCGGGGTCCGGGTAGGTGTGGCCGAGGAGCAGGCGGCCCCAGCCGCAATGCAGGGCCTTCGCCACGCAGGCCTTGTCCTGGTGGTCTTCCGCCAGTTGGGCGCGCAGGCGTTCGTAGGTGGGCGCCTGGCCGCGCTGCAGGCGCTGCTGGGCATGGGTGGGCAGGGGGTGGCCGGCCGATCCTTTGATCATGATGCGGTATCTCCTACAGGCCCTGTTCGTTGAGCCAGAGGTTGAGAGTGGCCAACTGCCAGAGCTTGGAACCACGCAAGGGCGTGAGATCCCCGGAGGGATCGGCGAGCAGGCGTTCCAGGGCGGCGGGGTTGAAGTAGCCGCGGTGCTGGCTGGAATCCAGCAGCAGGTCGCGCACCCAGTCCCGGGTACGGCCTTGCAGGTGCTTGAGGCCGGGCACCGGGAAGTAGCCCTTCTTGCGGTCGATCACCTCGTGGGGGATCACCTGGCGCGCCACTTCCTTGAGCACCTGCTTGCCGCCGTCGCCCAGCTTGAAGCGTGACGGAATGCGCGCCGACAGTTCGGCCACCCGGTAGTCGAGGAACGGCACGCGGGCCTCCAGGCCCCAGGCCATGGTCATGTTGTCGACCCGCTTGACCGGGTCGTCCACCAGCATCACGGTGCTGTCCAGGCGCAGGGCCTTGTCCACCGGATCGTCGGCGCCGGGGCGCTGGAAGTGCTCGCGGACGAAGTCGCCGGCCACGTCGCCGCTGTGCCAGTCCGGGTGGACTGTCTCCAGGTAGTCCGCATGGGTGCGGTCGAAGAACGCGCCGCGGTAGGTGGCGAAGGGGTCCTGGCTGTCGGCCAGGGGCGGGTACCAGTGGTAGCCGCCGAACAGTTCGTCCGCGCCCTGGCCGCTCTGCACCACCTTGCAATGCTTGGAGACTTCCCGAGACAGCAGGTAGAAGGCGATGCAGTCGTGGCTGACCATGGGTTCGCTCATGGCGCGCAGGGCCGCCGGCAACTGCTCGAGCACCTCGTGCTCGCCGATGCGCAACTGGTGGTGGCGGGTGCCGTAGCGGCGGGCGATGAGGTCGGAAAACTCGAACTCGTCGCCGCGTTCGCCGCCGGCGTCCTCGAAGCCGATGGAGAAGGTCAGCAGGTCCTTGACCCCGGCCTCCGCCAGCAAGCCCACCAGTAGGCTGGAATCCACCCCGCCTGAGAGCAGCACGCCCACTTCCCGGGCGGCCCTTTGGCGAATGGCCACGGCATCCCGCAGGCCGTCCAGCAGACGGTCGCGCCAGTCCTCCAGTCCCAGGTGAAGCTCGTCCTCGCGGGGGCCGTAGTCCAGCTGCCACCAGGTCTGGCGCTGGCAGTTGCCCTGGGCGTCGACCCGCATCCAGCTGGCCGGCGGCAGCTTCTCGATGCCGGCGATCACCGTGCGCGGCGCGGGTACCACGGCATGGAAGCTGAGGTACTGGTTGAGCGCCGCGGGGTCCAGGGTGCCGGGGATGTCGCCGCCCTGCAGCAGGGCCGGCAGGGTGGAGGCGAAGCGCAGCCGCTCGGCGGTCTTCGACAGGTAGAGCGGCTTGATGCCAAGGCGGTCGCGGGCGATGAACAGGGTCTGCCGGTCGCGCTCCCAAACGGCGAAGGCGAACATGCCGTTGAGCTTCGGCAGCAGGGCCTCGCCCCAGGCGTGGTAACCCTTGAGCAGCACCTCGGTGTCGCCGTCGGAATGGAAGTGATAGCCCAAGGCCTGCAGCTCGGCACGCAGTTCGGGGTAGTTATAGATCGCGCCGTTGAAGCACAGGGACAGGCCGAGGGCGCTGTCCACCATGGGCTGTGCCGAGCCATCGGACAGGTCCATGATCTTCAGCCGCCGGTGGCCCAAGGCCATCGGGCCCTGGCTATGGAAGCCCCAGGCGTCGGGGCCGCGGGGCGCGAGGTGGTGGGTGATGCGTTCGACCGCGGCGAGGTCCGCCGGGCGCTTATCGAAACGAAGTTCTCCAGAAATACCGCACATAGTCCTTACCGGTGTTGCCGTTGGGGATACGCCCGAAAAAAGGGCGCATAGGGGTCCGACCGGTGGATTCGAGCTGAGTTTTAGATGAATCGGTTATAAGGGCGCCTGGCGGCCCAGCGCCCGCCCAGGATGATCAGACCAGGCCGAACAGCTTCTGCGCCGCCAGGGACAGGCTCACCGCCACCAGCATCAGGGCGAAGATCCGCTGCAGCAGCACGCCGCCGATGCGCTGGGCCAGGCGGTTGCCCGCCAGCACCCCGCAGGCGCCGCCCGCCGCCAGGCCGCCCAGCAGGGGCAACGGCGGCGCGGCGTGGGTGAGGTAGAGCAGGAAACCGCCGCCGGAGACCAGGGCGATCACCGCCATGGAGGTGGCGGTGGCCATCAGCATCGACATCCCGGCGAACGCCAGCAGGCCGGGGACCACCAGGAAGCCGCCGCCCACCCCCATCAGCCCGGACAGCACGCCGACCCCGAAGCCCAGGGCCAGCAGCGGCCCCCGGCGGGGGACGCCCGGGGTGTCCGGGCACGGCCGCCGGGCGCCGCGCCACATGCGCCAGGCCGACCACAACACCAGGGCGCAGAAGCCGCAGACCAGCACCCCTTCGCCGACGAAGCGGCCGAGCCACTGGCCCAGGGCGTTGCCCGGCAGGCCGCTCAGGGCCAGCAGCAACGCCGGTCCGTAGGCCACCTGGCCCAGGCGTGCCCGGGGAACCGCGCCCACCAGCGCCGACAGCGCCACGGCGCCGAGGCTGACCCCCACGGCGTCGCGCATGGGCAGGTGCAGGCTGAGCAGCAGCGGCAGCGCCACCAGCGAGCCGCCGGCGCCGGTCAGGCCCAGCAGCAGGCCCAGCAGGCCGCCGATGCCCAGGGCTTCCAATGTCAGCAGGCTCATGGCCGGTGGTCCGGTCGTGGGGTCATGGGGTCGCTCCCGTGTGGGGTGGACAAGAATGGGGGGCCGGGCCGCTTCAGCGTCCGCGGATCAGCCGGCGCAGGGGAAAACGGTTGGGGTGGCAGGCTTCCGCCACGTCCCGGGGCAGCGGCAGCGGTTCGTCCTCCAGCCAGGCCGCCAGCAATTCGCCGGCGAGGGGCGCAGTGACCAGCCCGCGGGAGCCGTGGCCAGTGTTGACGTACAGCCCCTCCAGCCAGGGACAGGGTACCTGCGGTGACTGCCGGGCGTCCCGGGCGAGTACCCCATAGGCCGCGGCGAAGGCTTCGGCTTCCGCCAGCGGGCCCACCGCCGGCAGGTAGTCCGGGGTGGTGCAGCGGAACCCCACGCGGCCTTCCAGGACCTGCGGGTCGAGGGCATCGGCGTCCAGGCGCTGGCTCAGGTCCGGGGAGATCTGCCGCAGCAGGTCCAGGTTGCTGGCGTGCTCGGCGGCGCTCGGGGTGTCGTCCTGGCGCTGGAACTCGAAGCTGGCGCCCAGGGTGTGCTCGCCCTGGCGGGGCGGCGCCACGTAGCCGTCGGCGCAGAGCACGGTGCCCAAGGCGGCGCTGGCCGGGGTCGCCGGCAGGCGGCTGATCTGCCCGCGGATGCGCTTGAGGGGCAAGGAGGCGGCCTGTTCGAAGCGCGCTGCGTCCGCCGCACAGGCCAGCACCACCAGGGGCGCGCGGGCCAGTTCGTGGTCGCCGGCCCAGGCCAGCCAGACGCCGTCGTCGCGCTCCAGGCGCAAGGCTTCCCGGTGGGTCAGCAGGCGGATCGCCGGATGCGCCAGGAGGGTGCGGCAGAGGGCCGGCGGGTGGGCCCAGCCGGCCTCGGGGAAGAACAGCCCGCCCTGCTCCAAGGCGATCCCCGCCCGTTCCGCGGCGGCGTCGCGGTCCAGGGGGTGCAGGAGACCGTCGACGTAATGGGCGGCGAGCTGGGCCTGGCGGGTCGCCTCGGCCTCGTCGTAGGCCAGTTGCAGCACGCCGCAGGGGGCCCAGTCCACGTCCCGCTGCAGGCGCTCCAGCAGCCGGCGGGTATGGCCGAAGCCCGCCACCACCAGCTTCGACAGGGCAGTACCGTGAGCCGACAGCTTGAGGTAGAGGATGCCCTGGGGGTTGCCGGAGCCTTCCCGGGCGGCGGCGTCGCGGCGCTCCAGCACGCTGACCTGCCAGCCCCGGGCCGCCAGGCTGGCCGCCGTGGCGCAGCCGGCCAGGCCGGCGCCGATCACCAGGGCTTGCCGGGGGCCCCGCCAGGCCGGCGGCCGCGCGTACCAGGCCTTGGGCGGCAGGCCCGTCGCCGTGGCGCCCGGGTCGAGGGACGCGGGCTCCGGCAGGCCCTCGAAGACGCCCTTGAGGATTTCCCGCTTGCGTCCCTGGCCCGGGGTGCGCTGCATGGCGAAGCCGGCCTCCATCAGCCCGCGGCGGACGAAGCCGGCGCTGGTGAAGGTCCCCAGGGTGGTGCCCGGCGCCGACAGGCGCGCCAACTGGGCGAACAGCGCCGGCGTCCACATCTGCGGGTTCTTCGCCGGGGAGAAGCCGTCGAGGAACCAGGCGTCGATACGCGCATCCAGCTGCGGCAGCAGCTCCAGCACGTCGCCCACCAGCAGGGTCAGGGTCACTCGCCCGCCGGCGAAGCACAGCCGCTGGAAGCCAGGATGCACCGCCACGTACTGTGCCAGCAGGGCGTCGCCATGGGTCGCCAGTTGCGGCCAGAGGGCCAGCGTGCGGGCCAGGTCGTCCCGCTGCAGCGGGTACTTCTCCACGCTGACGAACTGCAGGCGGGCATCGGCCGGTGCGTGTTCGTCGAAGCAGGCCCAGGCGGCGAGGAAGTTCAGGCCGGTGCCGAAGCCGGTCTCGCCGATGGTCAGCCGGCCGCCGGCGGGGAGGGCGGAGAACCGCGCGGCCAGGTCGTTGTTGGCGAGGAACACGTGGCGGGTTTCATCGAGCCCGGAGGTCTGGGAGAAGTACACGTCGCCGAACAGCCGCGAGCGCGGCTGGCCGGTTTCGTCCCAGTCGAGCTGGGCGTGGGGAACGTCGGACATGGGAGCCCCTGGAAAAACGACCGGCGCATTCTACGGGATGCGCCGGCGGTGGGCAGCGGGCCGACGGTCGCATCCCGGACTCAGGAGGGCGCCGAGGCCAGCTCCCGGGCCCGTGGGGTCTCGGCCATGGCCCGGTGGTCGCGGGCCAGCAGGCTGTAGATGGTGGGCAGCACGAAGAGGGTGAACGCCGTACCCACCAGCATGCCACAGACGATCACTACCCCCAGCCCCTGGCGGCTGTGAGCCCCGGCGCCGGAGGCGAACAGCAGCGGCACCAGGCCCACTACCATCGCCGCGGTGGTCATCAGGATCGGCCGCAGGCGGATGCGCGCCGCATGCAGGATCGCCGCGTGGCGGTCGAGCCGTTCGCGCACTTGCATCTCGTTGGCGAACGCCACCATGAGGATGCCGTGTTTGCTGATCAGGCCGATCAGGGTGACCAGGCCGATCTGGGTGTAGATGTTCAGGGTCGCCAGGCCCAGGGCCAGGGGGATCAGCGCGCCGCACATCGACAACGGGACGGTGATCAGGATGATCAGCGGGTCCACCAGGCTCTCGTACTGAGCGGCGAGCACCAGGTAGATGACCACCACCGCCAGCAGGAACGCCAGTACCAGGGTGTTGCCCTCGTGCACGTACTGCCGGGTGTCCGCCTGCCAGTCATGGGTGAAGCCGGCGGGCAGCTCGCGCACGGCCTCCTCGAGGAATGCCACGCACTGGCCCAGGCTGACCCCGGGCGCGGGAATGGCCTGCAGGATCGCCGCGTTCTGCTGGTCGAACTGGGTCAGCTTGTTGGGCTCGACCCGGTCCTCCATGTGCACCACCGAGGTGAGCGGCACCAGCTGGCCGTCACGGGCGCGCACGTACTGCTGGCCCAGGGCTTCGGCGGTGAGCCGCGCTTCCCGGGTGCCCTGGGGAATCACGTCGTAGGAGCGTCCCTGCAGGGCGAAGCGATTGACGTAGTTTTCCCCCACCAGCACCGCCAGGGATTCGCCGATGTCACGCATGCGGATGCCCAGGGCGTTGGCCTTGTCGCGGTCGATGCGCAGTTGCACCAGCGGGTTGTTGAAGTCCAGGTCGCTGTCCACCATGGCGAACAGGCCGCTGGCCCGGGCGCGTTGCTTCAGGTCCTCCATGGTCTGGTAGAGGGTCCGGTAGTCCTGGGGCGTGCGCAGTACCAGTTGCACCGGCAGACCGCCGGTGGAGCCGGGCAGGGCGGGCAGCTGGAAGACGAAGATGCTGGTGCCTTCCACGTCGTTCACCTGCTGCTGCAGGTCGGCCTGGATCGCCGACGCGTCGCGGTCGCGCTCGCCCCAGCCGGACAGGTTGATGCCGCCAAAGCTGACCGCGGGGCCGTCGGTGCCGTTGATGATCCAGCGGCTGACGGTCTCCGGCAGGCGCTGGTAGACCTCGTCGAGCTTCAAGGAAAAGCGCTCGCTATAGGCCAGGTTGGCATACTGCGGCGCCTTGATCGCAGTGAGCACGCTGGCCTGGTCTTCCACCGGTGCCAGTTCCCGCTGGGGCGCCTGGTAGAGCCAGGGCAGGCTGGCGAACACTGCCACGGCGATCAGCAACACGAATCCCCGGCGCGCCAGGGAACGCTCCAGCAGGCGCGCGTAGCGGGCGGAAAGGCCATCGAAGAAGCGGTTGGCACCTCGTGCGACCCGGCCCTCGTCCGAATGCCGCAGCAGCAGCGAGGCCATCATGGGCGAGAGGGTGAGGGCGACGATCCCGGAGATCACCACCGCCCCGGCCAGGCTCAGGGCGAATTCCCGGAACAGTGCCCCGGTCAGCCCGCCCATGAAGCCGATTGGCGCGTACACCGCGGCCAGGGTCAGGGTCATGGCGATCACCGGCCCGGCCACCTCCCGCGCGCCGAGCAGGGCGGCGACCACCGCCGAGCGGCCTTCTGCCATGTGCCGGTGGGTGTTCTCCACCACCACGATGGCATCGTCCACCACCAGGCCGATGGCCAGCACCATGGCCAGCAACGTCAGCAGGTTGATGCTGAAGCCGAACGCCAGCATCAGCCCGGCGGCGCCCAGCATCGACAGGGGGATGGTCATGAGGGGGATCAGTACGGTACGCATCGAGCCCAGGCACAGGTAGATCACCACCACGACGATCAGCAGCGCCTCCAGCAGGGTGTGCATTACCTCGTCGATGGAGGCCTGGATGAACCGCGCGGTCTCGAAGGCCAGCTCCACCTTGACCCCCGGCGGCAGGGTCTTGCGGATCTCCGGCAGCCGTTGCTTGATGCCCTCGACGATCACCAGGGGGTTGCCCCGGGGTGCGGCGAACAGCCCCAGGTGCACCGCCGGCTGGCCGTCCATCACCGCGCTGGTCTCGGTGGCCGCGGCCCCCAGCTCTACGGTGCCCACGTCCCGCACCCGCACCAGCCCGTGGGCGTCGCTGTGCACCACCAGGTCGTTGAATTGCTCGACGCTGGTGAGATCGGTGTCCACCTGGATGCTCGACACCATGTACTGGCTCTTCACCTTGCCCGGCGCGGCCTGGTAGTTCTCGGCACGGATTGCCTCGGCCACTTCTTCCGCGGTGAGGCCACGGGCTGCGAGCCGCGCCGGGTCGAGCCAGAGGCGCATGGCCAGGCGCTGGCCGCCAAACGCCTGGACCTTGGCCACGCCCTCGATGGAAGCGAACAGCGGTTCCACCACCCGCGACAGGTAGTCGGTCAGGGCCGGGGTCGGCAGCCCCTCGCTGGAGAAGCCGACGTAGGCGACCGCCGTGGTGTCCCCGCTGGAGCGCTCGATCACCGGGTCGTACGCCTGCTCGGGCAGGCGGTAGCGCACCTGGTTGACCTTGGCCATTACCTCGCTGAGCGCCTGGGTGGAATCCTGGCCGAGGCGCAGACGCACGTTGAGGGTACTCAGCCCCTGGACCGAGGACGAGTTCAGGTAGTCGACGCCTTCCACCGAGGCCAGGGCCTGGGCGATAGGCTGGGTGACGAACCCCTGCATCAGGTCGGCGGGGGCCCCGGGGTATTCGGTGGTGACGGTGATGGTGGCGTTTTCCAGCAGCGGGTACTGGCGGATCGGCAGCCGCTCCAGGGCCAGGACGCCCACCAGCAGGATCAGGGCGTTGACCACCAGGGCGAGGACCGGGCGGCGGATGAACAGGTCGGTGAAGGTCATGGCCGCAGGTCCTGGTCCAGGGAGGCCTGGTCTGGCGAACTCCGCTCCAGGGACAAGTGCTCCAGGGTGTTGCGGTCCGTGGCCTGCAGGGGCGTGCCGTCGCTGAGGCGGATCTGCCCGGACAGCACCACCCGGTCGCCGGGCTGCAGGCCGCCGAGGATTTCCACCCGTTCGTCCTGGGTGGCGCCGATGCGCACGGTCACCCGCTCGGCCACCAGCCCGTGCTCGCCCTCGCGGGCGACGAAGGCGGTATCGCCATAGGCAGTGGTGACCACGGCGGTGCGCGGCACGCTGAGGACCGGCGCATCGTCCGGGCGCCGTACCCGCACATTGGCGTACATGCCAGGGCTCAGCAGCGGGTCGCTGTCCTCCAAGGTGGCCTGGACCCGGGTCATCCGCGCGCTGTCGAGGATCGGGTCGATGGCGCTCACCCGAGCGGTGAAGGTGCGACCCGGCGCCGCCTGAAACTGCAGCTCCACCGCCTGGCCCGGGGCAAGCTCGGCCCGGGCGCGCTCGTCGAGGGAGAAGTTGGCCCGCAGGTGACGGTTGTCGCTGAGGCTGGCGATGGGATCGCCGGGGTTCAGGTATTGACCCAGGTGCACCAGGCGGATGCCCGCCTGGCCGCCGAAGGGCGCGCGCACGTTCTTCTGGGCGATCACCGCGTTCACTTGTTCCAGGGCACCCCGGGCGGCGTCCCGGTCGGCCTGGGCCTGGTCGAACTGTTCTTGGGTGGTGGCGCGGCTGGGCAGCAGCTGGCGGATACGCGCCAGGCGGTTCTCGGCATTCTTCAGCAACGCGGTGAGGCGGATACGCTGCGCCTGTTCCGGCGCGTCATTGAGTGTCACCAGGGGCTGCCCGGCCTCCAGGACCTGCCCCGAGTCGAACTGCAGTGCGACGATACGGCCTGCGGTCTCGGCGGTCACCAGCACCTGCTGGTTGGCTTCCAGGGTGCCGACGCTGCTGTAGTAGCGCGGCATCACCCGCTTCTCCGCGCTGGCTAGCGCCACCTTCACCGGGGGCGGGCCGGCCACCTCCTGGCTTTCCACGCGGCCATGACGGATGCCCAGCAGGGCCACCAGGGTGATCGCCAGCAGCGAACCGCCGGCGGCGAAGGCAACGGATAGCCTCATGACAACCTCCTCAGCGCTCGACGGACGCGACCGGGGCAGTCGGCGCGCCGGCACGCGTCGCCTGGGCCGGCACCGAGGGCGTGAACCACTGGACCATCAGCATGCCGCCGACGATCAGCAGCACGCCGGTGATCCGGCCCAGGCTGGCTTCCTTGATCGGCAGCCCCATCAGGCCGAAGTGGTCGATCAGCAGCGAGGTGAGCATCTGGCCGGCGATCACGCAGACGATGAAGTTGGCGGCGCCCAGGCGCGGCGTGAGCAGCAGGGCCGAGGTGATGTAGATGACGCCGGCAACGCCGCCGAACCAGGCCCACAGGGGCAACTGGCTGGCCTGGCCCACCAGTGGCGTGGGTGCGCGCAGCGCCAGGATCACCGGCAGCACCACCAGCAGGCTGACCAGCAACGACGCCACCGTGGCCCATAGCGGGTGACCCAACGCGCGACCGAGGGCGGCATTGCTGCCCGCCTGGAAAGGCACCAGTGCGCCGGCTATCAACGCGGCGCTCGCCAGAGCGGCACCGGAAAGCGAAAGCGGAGAAGTCATGTGATCACCCCAGTTTTTTATCGGTTGTGCTGGGGAAAATTTTTATTTATTAGTATTTCGAATGGAAATTCGTAATGAATAAACAGGGAATTCGTTTAATGAATAATCTTCGTCGCATCGATTTGAATCTTCTGGTTACGTTGCATGCATTACTGGTGGAAAAGCATATTTCACGCGCGGCCTTGCGTCTCCATAAAAGCCAGCCAGCGGTCAGCCACGCACTGGCGCATTTGCGCAAGCTGTTCGACGATCCTCTCCTAATCCGCCGTTCGGGCAAGCTTGAGCTGACCTCGCGTGCCGCCGAGTTGATGCAGCCCCTGACCGATGCCCTGGGGCAACTGGGCACGCTGCTGGACCCACCGCAGTTCGATCCAACGCGGGCGCAGCGGGTCTTCCGCCTGGCGATGTCCGACTACGGCGCGCGGGTGGTGCTGCCGGGCCTGGTGCGTACCCTGCGTACCATCGCGCCGGGGGTGGAGCTGGTCGTGAGCCAGGCGAGCCGTGAGGCCATGCTGGCCGACGTGATCGACGGCGAGATCGACATGGCCATGGGTGTATTCCCCAGCCGCGCGCCGGATGAGCTGCGCATGCGTACCCTGTTCGTGGAACATTTCGCCTGCCTGGCCGATGCGTCGACCCTCCCGGAAACCGGCATGCTCGACCGCGAGGCCTGGCTGGCACGGCCCCACGTGCTGGTGGCGATGCGCGCTGGCGCCGACAACGAGATCGACCGCACCCTGGGCCGCGAGGGGATGCGCCGGCGCATCGCCGTGCTGCTACCCCACTGGGGCGTGGCAAACGAGCTGATTGCAGGGACCGACCTGATCCTCACCGTGGCGCGGCGCAGCCTGGGCGCCATCGGCAGCGACCCGCGAGTACGCGTCTTCGACCTGCCGTTCCCCATCGAGCCCTTCGATTTCAAGCTGATCTGGCACCAGCGCCGCGAGGGCGACCCCGCCTACAACTGGTTGCGCCAGGTGATCATGCGCGTGGTGAGTGATCGCTGGCCGGCGGACGAATAGTCTTTTTTTCGGCGTCTGGACGAAGCCGGTGCCGGTAGGCCATGCCCTGGCGGCTTCGATTCCCGGAAAACGCTGTGCCTGAGCCACCACAGCCTGGCGAACTCCATTTCGATATCCGGCCCACGTTCTTGTTGCAGGAAAAAGACAAGTAGACGAATAGCCAATGCGCGTCATTTTCCTGAAATCCGATTCACAGGGTGAATACACCGGATGCAAAGAAAGAATTTGTAATTCCAAACCCTCTCGCCGAGATTCATTCGTGCTGCGAATGGCACCCCTCGGCATTACTTGTTTCAAGACATGTAACAAGTTGATTCGAAGCCGGAGAATCTTCGCACCCGGAATCGCGAATAACGATGAAGCAGGGCCTGTGCGCACCTATTCATCGACGGGTTTGACTTGCCTGTATTTTCAACGGAAAGGAACGGAATATGAAAAAGGAATCGACCTACGACTCCATCGGCGGCCTCTTCGAGCGCTTCACCGATACCGCTGCACAGCGCGAGGTAGAGGTCCGCACCATTCTTCACATGGCCGGCGACGTGCAGGGACAGCGGGTGCTGGACCTGGCCTGCGGCTATGGCTATTTCGGCCGGGAGTTGCTGAAGCGCGGCGCCGCGAGCGTGGTCGGCGTGGATATTTCCGAGAAGATGATCGAGTTGGCCCGGGAAGAGTCCCGGAAGAACGGTGACTCGATCGAGTTCCATGTTCGCAATGTCTGCGAGATGGAGTCTTTCGGTGAATTCGACATGGTGATGGCGGCCTGGCTGTTCAACTATGCCGAATCCCTCGACGACCTGAAAAAGATGTTCAAGGCGGTGGCGCGCAACCTGAAGCCGTCCGGAAAGTTGGTCGCTTATACCGTCGACCCCAACTTCCAACTGAGCAAGGGCAACTTCGCCACCTACGGGGTGAACGTGCTCAGCGAGGAGCCCTGGGACCAGGGTTATCGCCATCGCGCCGAATTCGTCACCAACCCGCCCAGCCCCTTCACCTTCTATCGCTGGAGCCGCGCCGACTACGAGCAGGCCATCGCCGAGGCGGGCCTGGGCGCGGTGCACTGGCAGAAGCCGCTGCTGGTGGAGGGCGACATCAAGCGCTACACCCCGGGTTTCTGGACCACCTTCCAGGAAAATTGCCTGCAGACCGGTCTGGTGTGCACACGCTGATCCGCGTCGCGTTCGTTCGAACGCGAGCCCGATTCGATTGGAGAAAAACGATGGGTCTGGAAGAGCACTTCCATTTTCCGCCTTTCCTGGAAAAGGCTTCGCCGGCCTTGAGCGACCGTGCCCTGCTGGGGCTGCCCGAGTCGTTCACGCCCACCCGTGAATTCAGGCTGCCGGCCGAGGAGCTGCGCCGGCTGGCGCAAAGGCCCGTGGAGGACCTGGTCGCCCTGCTGGAGAGTGCGGACGAGCCCCTTGCCCGGCGCTACCACGCCGGAGGTCTGTTGGCGCAGTTCGGCGACCCGCGTGTCGATCCCCTCGCGCCGCGGATGCAGGACGTACCGGGCGGCGAGGTGGAGATCGGCCTGCCGGCGGCGGCGCTGGACGCCACCCTGGCGGAACTGGCCGACCTCAACCTGGACCGCCAGTGGATCGTCAAGGAAACTCCGCGCCACCGGGTTCGCCTGGCGCCCTATCGGATCGCCCGCTATCCGGTGACCAACCTGGAGTACCGCGCCTTCCTGGAGGACAGCGGGGAGCCCCGCCTGCCGGACAACTGGTTCCTCGGCCGCTACCCCGTCGAGCGCGCCAACCACCCGGTCAGCGGCCTGCGCGCCGAGGATGCCGATCGCTACGCCACCTGGCTGGCGGAGAAGACCGGGCGTGCGTTCCGCCTGCCCAGCGAGGCGGAATGGGAATACGCCGCCGCCGGCCCCCACAACCACGAATACCCCTGGGGCCCGCGCTTTCTGCCGGACCACGCCAACACCGCCGAATTCGGTCTGTTCACCTCGACCCCGGTCGGGCTGTTCGCCCGCGGCGCCTCGCCGTTCGGCTGCCTGGACATGGCCGGCAACGTCGAGGAGTACGTGGCCGACGACTACGCCCCGTATCCCGGCGGCCCGGTGGTGACCGACGACCTGGTGGACGCAGTGGGTACCCATCGCGTGGCGCGTGGCGGCAGCTTCTCGCGGTTCCGCGACCTGGCCCGCACGACCCGCCGCCACGGGAAATTCCCCCGGGATATCTACGTCATGGGATTCCGCCTGGCGGAGAGCGTCCGGCGCTGAGCGCCATCCACTGATCCGACAATAAATTGCAGAGGGACTTAGCCATGGGTGCATGCCGTGTAAGGAACACCGTCGAAATTCCAATCCTGTCCGATGGGCACGTCGGCACGTTCGTCTCCTTCGAGGGGTTCGAGATGCCGAACGAGCACGTCGCCATCGTCATCGGCTCGTTGCAGCAGGAGGCACCGCTGGTGCGTATCCACTCCGAATGCCTGACCGGCGATATCTTCGGCTCGCACCGCTGCGACTGCGGCGCGCAGCTCCACGAGGCCCTGGAACGCATGACCGAAGAGGGCGGCGTGCTGCTCTACCTGCGCCAGGAAGGCCGCGGCATCGGCCTCTACGCCAAGCTGGCGGCCTACCGCCTGCAGGACGCCGGAATGGACACCTTCGAGGCCAACCGGCACCTCAACCTGCCGGAGGACGGCCGCGACTTTGGCGACGCCGCGAACATGCTCAAGGCCCTGGGCGTGCAGCGCTGCCGCCTGATGACCAACAACCCGGAAAAGGTCGAGGCCCTGCAGCGACTGGGCATCCAGGTGAGCGAGGTGATCTCCACCGGGGTGTTCATGACCGCCCACAACCAGCGCTACCTGCGGGCCAAGGCCAGCAAGAAGAACCATTCGATCAAGCTCGATCTGTCCGCCTGATACAAGGAGTATTGCGATGAAACACTTTGCCCCGATCAGTGGCATTGCCAGTTTCCAGGAGCGCTACATTGCCACCGCGGGATACGACAACCAGGTCATCCTCTGGGATGCCCGGACCAAGCAGGCCATCCACCGGGTGTTCCACGACCACCTGGCCAACCAGTGCGCCTTCAGCCCCGACGGCCAGTTGCTGGTGAGCGCCAGCAGCGACTACACCGCGCGCATCTGGGAGGTGCCGAGCATGCGCCTGAAGGCGGCGCTGGTGGGCCATGAGGACGACGTGGAGATGGCCGCTTTCAACCCGGCCGGCGACACGGTCGCCACCTGCTCCCGGGACCACAGCATCCGCCTGTTCGACGTGGCCGACGGCCGCTGCCGCCGCGTGCTGCGCGGGCATACCGCCGACGTCATCTCGGTGAGCTGGGCGGCGGACGGTAGCAGCCTGATCTCCAGCAGTGACGACGGTACCATCCGCCGCTGGGACGTCGCACAGGGCCTGCAGCTGGAAAGCATCGACCTGGACGGCGTGGAGACCGACACCATCGCCCTGGCCAGCGACGGCACCATCTTCGCCGGCGACGACGAAGGTCGCCTGACGGTGATCGACGCCGTCGGCAAGCACAGCCTCCAGGCCCACGCCGCGGGGGTCAAGCGGGTGGTCTGGGACGACCGCAAGCGCTGGCTGATCAGCCTCAGCTACGACCGCTCGGTGGTGCTCTGGCGCTTCGTCGACGGGCGCCTGGAAAAGCGCGCCGAGAGCTCCCTGCCGAGCATCATCTGGCCGCGTAGCTGCGCCTTCCTCGGCGACCAGCGCATCGCCTTCGTCACCTTCGGCTCCAGCTATGCGGTGTGGAACCACGCCCTCGGCGAGTGGGAGCTGGACGGCATCGAGCAGGCCATCAGCCTCAACGCCGTGGCGATCCACGGCGCGACCACCTACGCCATCGGTGACGCCGGGCTGCTGCTGGTGGACGGCCAGCCCAGCACCACCATCGGCAGCCTGTGCAACTTCCTGCTGCCGTTCGGCGACGCGATCCTCACCGGCGGGCAGATGGGGCAGGTATTCGACGCGGTCAGCGGCGAGCTCATCCACCAGCATCGCTCGCCCCTCAACTGCGGCACGGTGTTCACCCGGGAAGGCCGACCCCACGCGGCCATCGGCACCTACACCGGCGAGGCGCTGATCTTCGGCCTGGACGACGACGGGCGGGTGCGCTACCTGGACGAGATCCAGATGCATGACAACGCCATCAAGGGGCTATCGGCCGACGACGAATTCCTGTTCAGCGTCTGCGCCACTGCCGCCGCGGCGTTCCACCGCATCGCCGATTACGGCACCCATGCCTACATCGAGCGCGCCCACGACCGCATCTCCAATGCCTGCGCCACCATCGAAGGCGGTTTCGCCAGCGTCGGCCGGGACCTGAAGTTGCGGCTGTGGCGCGCCGGCCAGGCGGAAGTGTTCGATACCCCGCATCTCCACTCGGTGAAGTGCATCGCCACCTCGGACGACCGTACGCTGATCGCTACCGGCAGCTACGGCGGCACCATTGCCCTGTTCGATCTGCAGGCGCGCCGCTGGACCACCCAGCGCAAGCCCACCACCAGCGGCATTTCCTGCATCACCTACTCGCCGGAGTCGGGCGCGTTCATCGCCAGTTCCTACGACGGACGCCTGTATCCCATCGAGTCGCGGGCCTGAGGCCCCTTGACGCGGGCGCGGCCCGGGCCGCGCCCGTCCTCTGTCATTTGCCCCCGTCGGCCTGCGTCGGCGGGGCCCGCCTGGACGAACTCCATGACCTTTAGCGAAGCCGATCACCGCTTCATGTCGCGCGCGCTGGAGCTGGCGCGCCGCGGGCGCTTCACCACCCGGCCCAACCCGCAGGTGGGCTGCGTGGTGGTGCGCAACGACGAAGTCGTCGGCGAGGGCTGGCACCAGCGGGCCGGCGAGCCCCATGCCGAAGTCCACGCCCTGCGCCAGGCCGGCGCGTTAGCGACGGGCGCCACCGCCTACGTCACCCTGGAACCCTGCGCGCACCACGGGCGCACGCCTCCCTGTTGCCAGGCCCTGATCGACGTGGGCATCCGCCGGGTGGTGGTGGCCTGCGAGGACCCGTTCCCGCGGGTCAACGGACAGGGCCTGCAGCGCCTGCGGGATGCCGGCGTGCAGGTGGATGTGGGCCTGTTGCGGGAGCAGGCGGTGGAGCTGAACCGCGGTTTCCTCGCCAACTCCAGCCGGGGGCGACCCTGGGTTCGGCTGAAGTTCGGCATGAGCCTGGACGGCCGCACCGCTCTGGCCGACGGCCGCTCCAAGTGGATCACCGGGGAGCAGGCCCGGGAGGACGTGCACCGTTGGCGCCTGGCGAGCGGGGCGATCCTGACCGGGAGCGGCACGCTGCTGGCGGACGATCCCCACCTGACGGCGCGGGTCCCGGAGGTCGCCGTGCCCCTGGCGCCGCTGCGGGTGGTGCTGGACCGCCGCCTGCGGGTCCCGGCCGGAGCACGGGTGTTCGACCAGCAGGCGCCGACCCTGCTGGTGCACGCTCGCGATGCCCGGCGCGATGTCTCCCCGCCGGCCCACGTGGAACGGCTGGTGCTGGAAGACGCGGAGGAGGGCGCTCAGCTCGGCGCGTTGCTGGCGGAGCTGGGGCGCCGCGGCCTGCACGACGTGTTCGTCGAGGCCGGGCCGACCCTGGGAGGCGCGCTGCTGCGGGCCGGCCTGGTGGACGAACTGTTGCTGTACGTGGCGCCGCGCCTGCTGGGTGACGAGGCCCGTCCGTTGCTGGCGGGGCTGGCTCCGGCGTCCCTGGACGCGGCGCCGGCCTTCCAACTGGTGGACACCCTGCAACTGGGCGCCGACCTGCGCCTGCGCCTGCATCCCCGCACGCCGGGGTGAGGGCGCGGCGCAGACAAACCCGGGGCGATCCTCTACTGTGAAGCCACTGTTGGCATTGAGGGGACGCCCATGTTCGAATCCGCCGAGATCGGTCATTCCATCGACAAGGACAGCTACGAGGCTGCCGTCAGCGAGCTGCGCCAGGCGCTGCTGGACGCCCAGTTCGAGCTGAAGCAGCAGGCGCGCTTTCCGCTGCTGATCCTGATCAACGGCATCGAGGGGGCCGGCAAGGGCGAGACGGTCAAGCTGCTCAACGAGTGGATGGACCCCCGCCTGATCCAGGTGGAAAGCTTCGTCATGCCCACCGACGAGGAACTCGCCCGTCCGGCCCAGTGGCGCTTCTGGCGGCGTCTGCCGCCCAAGGGGCGCACCGGGATCTTCTTCGGCAACTGGTACAGCCAGATGCTCCATGCCCGGGTCGACGGCGACATCAAGGACGCCCGCCTGGACCAGGCCATCGACTTCGCCGAGCGCCTGGAGCGGATGCTCTGCGACGAAGGCGCGCTGATCTTCAAGTTCTGGTTCCACCTGTCCAAGAAGCAGCTGCGCCAGCGCCTCAAGGCCCTGGAGAAGGACCCCCAGCGCAGCTGGCAGATCAGCAGCCTGGACTGGAAGCAGAGCAAGGTCTACGACAAGTACGTGCGCTACGGCGAGCGGGTCCTGCGGCGCACCAGCCACGACTACGCGCCCTGGTACGTGATCGAGGGCGCCGACCCCCATTACCGCAGCCTGAGCGTCGGGCGGATCATCCTCGAGGGGCTGCAGGCCGCGCTGAAGCAGAAGGATGCGCCGCGCCGCACGCCCCACGCCGCGCCCCTGGTGGCGAGCCTGGACAATCGCGCGCTGCTGGACAGCCTGGACCTGGGCCAGCGCCTGGAGAAGGACGACTACCACCGGCAGATTGCCCAGGAGCAGGCGCGCCTGGCGCAGCTGATGCGGGACAAACGCTTCCGCCGGCACGCGGTGATGGCGGTGTTCGAAGGCAACGATGCGGCCGGCAAGGGCGGAGCGATCCGCCGCGTCACCGCCGCCCTGGACCCGCGCCAGTACCACGTGGTGCCCATCGCCGCGCCCACCGAGGAGGAGCGCGCCCAGCCCTACCTGTGGCGCTTCTGGCGGCACGTCCCGGCGCGGCGGATGCTGACCATCTTCGATCGCTCCTGGTATGGCCGGGTGCTGGTGGAGCGGGTCGAGGGCTTTTGTTCCCAGGCCGACTGGTTGCGGGCCTACAGCGAGATCAACGAATTCGAGGAGCAACTGGCCGACCATGGCATCGTGCTGGTGAAGTTCTGGCTGTCCATCGACAAGCAGACCCAGATGCAGCGCTTTCAGGAGCGCGAGCAGGTGGCCTTCAAGCGCTACAAGATCACCGACGAGGACTGGCGCAACCGCGACAAGTGGGACCAGTACGTGGATGCGGTGGGCGACATGGTGGACCGCACCAGCACCGAGATCGCCCCCTGGACCCTGGTGGAGGCCAACGACAAGCGCTTCGCCCGGGTCAAGGTGCTGCGGACCCTCAACGACGCCCTGGCGCGCGCCCTGGACCGGGACTGAGCCCGGCCCGCGGGGGATGGGCCGGCATATCGGCAGTGAATGATCGTCGCCGGCCGCCGCCGGGCGCTCCTATGCTCCGGGCTCCATCGAATCCCCAAGCGAGGTGCGTCATGCGTGAAGTGGTGATCGTCGACAGCGTCCGGACCGGCCTGGCCAAATCCTTTCGCGGCAAGTTCAACCTGACCCGGCCGGACGACATGGCCGCCCACTGCGTGAACGCGCTGCTGGCGCGCAACGACCTGGACCCGGCCCTGGTGGAGGACTGCATCGTCGGCGCCGGCTCCAACGAGGGCGCCCAGGGCTACAACATCGGCCGCAATGTGGCGGTGCTGTCGCGCCTGGGCCAGGACGTGGCCGGCATGACCCTGAACCGCTACTGCTCCTCGGGCCTGCAGGCCATCGCCGTGGCCGCCAACCAGATCGCCTCGGGTTGCAGCGATGTGATCGTCGCCGGTGGCGTGGAATCCATCAGCCTGACCCTGAAGAGCGTCAACACCGACCACCTCTACAACCCGCTGATCCAGGCGAGCCTGCCGGGCATCTACTACCCCATGGGGCAGACCGCGGAGATCGTCGCCCGGCGCTATGGCGTCACCCGCGAGCAGCAGGACCGCTACGCCCTGCAGAGCCAGCAGCGCACCGCCCGCGCCCAGGCCGACGGGCTGTTCGCCGACGAGATCGTGCCGATGCCGGTGCGCTACCAGGTGGAGGACAAGGCCAGCGGCGAGGTGAGGCAGGTGGACGGGGTGGTGGACCGGGACGACTGCAATCGCCCGGACACCACCTACGACAGCCTCGCGGCCCTCAAGCCGGTGTTCGCCGAGGACGGCTCGGTGACCGCCGGCAACGCCTCGCAGCTGTCCGACGGCGCTTCCATGACCCTGGTGATGAGTCTGGAGCGGGCCCAGGCCCTGGGGCTGCAGCCGAAGGCATTCTTCCGCGGCTTCACCGTGGCCGGCTGCGCGCCGGACGAGATGGGCATCGGCCCGGTGTTCTCGGTGCCGCGCCTGCTGGCCGCCCGCGGGCTGCGCATGGACGACATCGACCTGTGGGAACTGAACGAGGCGTTCGCCTCCCAGTGCCTGTACTGCCGCGACCGCCTGGGCATCGACAATGAGAAGTACAACGTCAACGGCGGTTCCATCGCCATCGGCCACCCCTTCGGCATGACCGGCTCGCGCCAGGTGGGGCACCTGGTGCGGGAGCTGCAGCGTCGCCAGGCGCGCTACGGCATCGTCACCATGTGCGTGGGCGGCGGCATGGGCGCCAGCGGGTTGTTCGAAGCGGTGCGCTAGCGATTGTAGGTAATGGCTGGTTGTCGGTGAGGCGGCGTTGAAGACGGCTTGGCAGACTCATTGACCGCCGTAGATAAGCGTCCGCGCGCCTGCCCGTCGCTCAAGGGATTTCGGGCAGAACCTGGGCCTGCACGACGCCGGACATCCGTCGGGGGCGTGGGAGGACGCTGCAAGGACCGGGCGACTGTACCTGTCGGCGCGGCGTCCGGGATGGCTAGAATGCACGCCTGGCGGCTCGTTGTCCGACGCCGCCCCTGCCTTCGAGGCTTCCCATGCACGTTGCATCCGGCCGCTGGCTGTACGGCCTGTTCCTCACCCTGGTGACCTCGGTCCTCTGGGGCATCCTGCCGATCAAGCTCAAGGAAGTGCTGCGGGTCATGGACCCTTACACCGTCACCTGGTACCGCCTGACGGTGGCCGGGACGTTGCTGTTCATCTGGCTGGCGGCCGGTCGCCGGTTGCCCCGCTTCGCGCCCCTGGGGCGCAAGGGCATCTGGCTGCTGGCGGCGGCGGTGGGCGGCCTGCTGGGCAACTACCTGCTGTACCTGTTCGGCCTGCGCCTGCTCAGCCCTGGCACCGCGCAACTGGTGATCCAGGTGGCGCCGATCCTGTTGCTGCTGGGCAGCCTGCTGATCTTCCGCGAGCGCTTCGGCGTCGGCCAGGCCCTCGGGCTGCTGGTGATGCTGGCGGGCTTCGGCCTGTTCTTCAACCAGCGCCTGGAGGAGCTGTTCGGTTCCCTCACCACCTATACCACCGGCGTGCTGGTGGTCCTGCTGGCCGCGCTGATCTGGACCTTCTACGGGCTGGCCCAGAAGCAGTTGCTGACGGTCTGGTCGTCGATGCAGGTGATGATGGTCATCTACCTGCTCTGCGCCGCGCTGCTGACCCCCATCGCCCACCCTCTGGAAGCGCTGCAGCTCGATGCGACCCAGGGCTGGCTGCTGCTGGCCTGCTGCCTGAACACCCTGGTGGCCTACGGCGCTTTCGCCGAGGCCCTGGCCCACTGGGAGGCATCCCGGGTCAGCGCGGCCCTGGCCATCACGCCCCTGGTGACCTTCGCCGCGGCGGCCCTGGTCGCCTGGTGGTGGCCCGGCCACGTCAGCCCGGAGCAGATCGATGCCCTGGGCTACCTGGGGGCGCTATTGGTGGTGCTGGGCTCGGCCCTCACCGCGCTGGCGCCGTCGCTGCTGCGCGGCTACCGCGCCCGGCTCGCGCGACGCGCGGCGCGCTGAGACCGGATCGGGCCCCAGGCACCGCTCGGAGCCGGCACGCTCGCCCCGGCAGGGCAGGCAGGACAGGGCAGGCCCCGCCAGGCTAGGCCCGGCGGCCGAGGCGCTCGGCGTCCCGCAGCCAGCGCTGGCGCTGTTCCTCGGAGGAGGGCCGCAGCGGCGTGAACTGCGTCAGGCGCCGGGTCTTCACCCCGCAGAACCCCAGGGTGGTGCGGATCATCTGCCGGTGGGCCGGCGCGCCGTAGACCCAGCGGAAATACCAGGCCGGGGTGTCCAGGGTCACCAGCAGGTCGGCGCTGCGCCCGGTGAGCAGCTTGTCCCAGCGCGTGCTGTGGGCGTCCCGGTACTTGAAGGCGAAGCCGGGCAGCAGCACCCGGTCGAGGAAGCCCTTGAGCAGCGCCGGCACGCTGCCCCACCAGACCGGGTAGACGAACACCAGGTGCTGGGCCCAGTGGATCAGCCGCTGGGCTTCCAGCAGGTCCGGCTCCAGGGCCTGGCTCTGTTCGTAGCCGTCGTGCAGGGTCGGGTCGAAGCGCAGCTCGCGCAGCTTCAGTTGCCGCACTACGTGGCCCTCGGCCCGCGCGCCCTGGGTGTAGGCCTCGCCCAGAGCGTGGCAGAAGCTGTCCGCCTTGGGCGTGCCGAATACCAGCAGGATGCGCTTGCCGTCGCCCTCCAGGGGCGTCGCGCCGCTCTTGACGGCCTCAGTCATGCGTGCCCGCCTCGAGCATGTCTTCCGGGCGCACCCAGGCGTCGAACTGCTGTTCGTCCAGGTAGCCCAGTTGCAGCGCCGCGGCGCGCAGGGTGGTGCCCTCGCCGTAGGCCTTCTTGGCGATTTCCGCGGACTTGTCGTAGCCGATGTGGGGATTGAGGGCGGTGACCAGCATCAGGCCGTTCTCCAGGTGCTCGGCCATTCGCGCGGCGTCCGGCTCCAGGCCGGCGACGCAGTGCTGCTGGAAGTTGCGGCAGCCGTCGCCCAGCAGGCCGATGGCCTGCAGCAGGTTGTGCACGATCACCGGCTTGAACACGTTCAGCTGCAAATGGCCCTGGCTGGCGGCGAACGCCACCGTGGCGTCGTTGCCCAGCACCTGGCAGGCGATCATCGACAGCGCCTCGCACTGGGTCGGGTTGACCTTGCCCGGCATGATCGAGCTGCCCGGCTCGTTGGCCGGCAGGCGCACCTCGGCGAACCCCGCCCGCGGGCCCGAGCCCAGCAGGCGCAGGTCGTTGGCGATCTTCATCAGGGCCACCGCCAGGGTCTTCAGGGCGCCGGAGAGGTTCACCAGCGGCTCGTGGCCGGAGAGGGCGGCGAACTTGTTCGGCGCCGAGACGAAGGGCAGGCCGGTGAGGGCGCTCAATTCGGCGGCCATGGCCTCGGCGAAACCCTTCGGCGCGTTCAGCCCGGTGCCGACCGCGGTGCCGCCCTGGGCCAGTTCGTAGACGGGCGGCAACGCCGCGCGGATGGCCCGCTCGGCGTGGTCCAGCTGGGCGACGAAGGCCGACAGTTCCTGGCCGAAGGTGATCGGCGTGGCGTCCATCAGGTGGGTGCGCCCGGTCTTCACCAGCTTGCCGTGGCGGGCCGCCTGCTCGGCGAGGCCGCCGGACAGCTCGGCGATGGCCGGCAGCAGACGCTGGTGCACCGCGGTGGCCACGGCGACGTGCATGGCGGTGGGGAAGCTGTCGTTGGAGCTCTGGGCGCGGTTGACGTGGTCGTTGGGGTGCACCGGGCTCTTGCCGCCGCGGGCGCCGCCGGCCAGTTCGTTGGCGCGGCCGGCGATCACTTCGTTGGCGTTCATGTTGCTCTGGGTGCCGCTGCCGGTCTGCCAGACCATCAGCGGGAACTGATCGTCGTGCTGGCCGGCGAGCACCTCGTCGGCGGCCTGCTCGATCAGCCGGGCGATGTCCGGCGGCAGATCGCCGATGCGCCCGTTGATCCGCGCGGCGGCCTTCTTGATCAGGGCCAGGGCGTGCAGCACCGGCAGCGGCATGCGCTCGCTGCCGATGGCGAAGTTGATCAGCGAACGCTGGGTCTGGGCGCCCCAGTAGGCGTCCTCGGCGACTTCCACCTGGCCCAGGCTGTCGGTTTCGATGCGGCTCATGGGGCTCGTCTCCTGCGATTGGAATCCGAGTTTAGGCTGCCTGCACCCCCGGTGGTTCCTTCCTCCGGCCCGGCCGCGCCGTACGTCCCGGTGGCTTGAGCGGCGACGGCCCTTGGGCGCAGAATGGCCGCCCCCGGGCCGCCAGGCCCCGTCATCGCAAGGATACTCATGACCAAGCTCCGCGTACTCTGCTCCGCCGCCGTCCTGCTGGCCTGTGCCAGTGGCCAGGTCCTGGCCGACGCCGCCAGCCACACCGCCAGTGCCGAAACCTTCCTCAAGCTGATGAATGCGGACAAGGGCACCGTGGGGCTCTACGGGCAGGTGCAGCAGATGTTCAGCCAGCGCTTCGAGCAGCTGAAGGCGCCGGCGGCCAAGAAGGCCACCCTGGAGACCTACACCGCCAAGGCCAATGCCGCCCTGGACGGCGCGGTGGGCTGGGACAAGCTCAAGCCGGACCTGGTCAAGCTCTACACCAGCAACTTCAGCGAGAGCGAGCTGAAGGACATGATCGCCTTCTACCAGTCCTCCACCGGCAAGAAGATGCTGGAAAAAATGCCGCAGCTGAGCGGCGAAGCGGCGCGCATCACCCAGGTCCGCCTGGAGCCGGCGGTGCCGGTGGTGAACAAGCTGCTGGAAGACATGACCGCCGAGCTGTCGCCGAAGTCGGCCGAGCCGGCGAAGAAGGGCGCCGAGCCGGCGAAGAAGCCCTGACATGAGCCTGCGCGACGCCATCCACCAGGCCCTCGGGGCCCTGGAGCCCCGTCACCTGGAGGTGCAGGACGAAAGTCACATGCACAGCCGCGGGCTGGAGACCCACTACAAGGCGGTGGTGGTGAGCCCGGTGTTCGCCGGGCTGAACGCGGTGAAGCGCCACCAGGCGGTGTATGCCGCCCTGGGCGAGCTGATGCCGCGCTTCCACGCCCTGGCCCTGCACACCTACACCCCCGAGGAGTGGGACGCCCAGGGCGTCGCGCCGGACTCGCCGACCTGCCGTGGCGGCAGCCGGCACGATCACTGAAAGACCCGCGGCCAGCGGGCGCGTCCCCTGGCCGCATTCCCCGGGCGCCGGCTCCTGCCGCGCGTCCACCCGCCACCGCCGGCCCCGTGCCGGCGGCGCGCGGTCATGAACCCGGTCCGCCCTTTGCGCGGGCGACCACCTGGAGACCCACCCCATGAGCACCCCGACCTTCGTCGTGGCGGCGCTGTACAAGTTCGTCACCCTGGACGACTACGTGGCGCTGCGCGAACCGCTGTTGAACACCCTGCTGGACAATGACCTCAAGGGCACCCTGCTGCTGGCCCGGGAGGGCATCAACGGCACCGTGTCCGGCACCCGCGCCGGCATCGACGCCTTGCTCGCCTGGCTGCGCCGCGACCCGCGCCTGGCGGACGTGGACCACAAGGAGTCCTACTGCGACGAGCAGCCGTTCTACCGCACCAAGGTCAAGCTGAAGCAGGAGATCGTCACCCTCGGCGTGCCGGGCGTGGACCCCAACCAGCGGGTCGGCACCTACGTCGAGCCCAAGGACTGGAACGCCCTGATCGACGACCCCGAGGTGCTGCTGATCGACACCCGCAACGACTATGAAGTGGCCATCGGCACCTTCCAGGGCGCGGTGGACCCCAGGACCAAGTCGTTCCGGGAGTTCCCCGCGTACATCAAGGCCCACTACGACCCGGCCCGGCACAAGAAGGTGGCGATGTTCTGCACCGGCGGCATCCGCTGCGAGAAGGCCTCCAGTTACATGCTCGGCCAGGGCTTCGAAGAGGTGTTCCACCTCAAGGGCGGCATCCTCAAGTACCTGGAGGAGGTGCCCGAGGCCGAGACCCGCTGGCAGGGCGACTGCTTCGTCTTCGACAACCGGGTCACCGTGCGCCACGACCTGAGCGCGGGGGACTACGATCAATGCCATGCCTGCCGCAACCCGATCTCCGCCGAGGATCGCCAGTCCGCGCACTATGCGCCGGGCATCAGTTGCCCCCATTGCTGGGACAGCCTGAGCGAGAAGACCCGCGCCGGTGCCCGGGAGCGGCAGAAGCAGATCGAACTGGCCCGGGCGCGCAACCAGCCGCACCCCATCGGCCGCGATCCCCGCGCCAGCCAGGAATGATCCCCAGGCCTCACCCCTTTCGGAGCCCGCCGATGAATGCGCGCCTGCTGTACGTGATGGACCCGATGTGTTCCTGGTGCTGGGGCTTCGCGCCGGTGCTCGAACGCCTGGCCGAGCAGGCCGCCGCGGCCGGGGTGCCGGTGCACCTGGTGGTGGGCGGCCTGCGCCGCGAGCACATGGCCCTGGACCCGGCCGGGCGGGTGCGCATCCTCTCCCACTGGCAGGCGGTGAACGCCACCACCGGGCAGCTCTTCGACTTCGAGGCCGGCATGCCGGAGGGTTTCGTCTACGACACCGAGCCGGCCTGCCGCGCCCTGGTGGCGGTGCGCGCCCTGGACCCGGACCGCGTCTGGCCCCTGGCCCAGGCGATCCAGACCGCCTTCTACCGGGAGGGGCTGGACGTTTCCCAGGTGCGGGTGCTGCTGGACCTGGCCGAGGGCGTCGGCATCCCGCGCATCAAGTTCGCCGAGGCCTTCGACGGCGTGGCGGCCCGGGAAGCGACCCTGGCGGACTTCGAGTGGGTGCAGGGCCTGGGCATTGCCGGCTTCCCCACCCTGCTGGCCGAGCGGGAGGGCCAACTGGCCCTGCTCACCAACGGCTACCGGCCGCTGGAGGAACTGGCGCCGCTGCTGGCCCGCTGGCTGGACCGCGGCGCCCATGGCTGACCGCCTGGGCTGGGCCGACATCCGCCGGCTGGCGCTGCGCCACCGGCGCGCGCTGTGGCTGGCCAACGGCATCGCCGTGCTGGCCGCCCTGTGCAGCGTGCCGATCCCGCTGCTGCTGCCGCTGCTGGTGGACGAGGTGCTGCTGGGCAAGGGCGATGCCGCGCTGCGGGTTCTGGACCGGCTGCTGCCGGCGGCCTGGCAGCAGCCGGTGGGCTACATCGCCACGATCCTGCTGGCCACGCTGCTGATGCGCTGCCTGGCGCTGGTCTGCAACGTGCTCCAGGCCAGGCAGTTCGCCCGCCTGTCCAAGGATCTGGTCTACCGCATCCGCCTGCGTCTGATCGAGCGGCTGAAGCGGATTTCCCTGAGCGAGTACGAAAGCCTCGGCGGTGGAACAGTCAGCGCCCACCTGGTGACCGACCTGGACACCCTGGACAAATTCGTCGGCGAGACCCTCAGCCGGTTCCTGGTGGCGATGCTGACCCTCACCGGTACCGCCGCCATCCTGCTGTGGATGCACTGGCAGCTGGCGCTGCTGATCCTGCTGTTCAACCCGCTGGTGATCTACGCCACGGTGCAGCTGGGCAAGCGGGTCAAGCACCTGAAGAAGCGCGAGAACGACAGCACCGCGCGCTTCACCCAGGCCCTCACCGAAACCCTGGAGGCGATCCAGGAAATCCGCGCCGGCAACCGCCAGGGGCATTTTCTCGGCCTGCTGGGCGTGCGCGCCCGGGAGGTGCGCGACCGCGCCGTGGCCTCGCTGTGGAAGAGCGACGCGTCGAGCCGCGCCAGCGGCCTGCTGTTCCAGGTGGGCATCGACGTGTTCCGTGCCGCAGCCATGCTCACCGTGCTGTTCTCCGACCTGTCCATCGGCCAGATGCTCGCCGTGTTCAGCTACCTGTGGTTCATGATCGGCCCGGTGGAGCAGCTGCTCAGCCTGCAGTACGCCTACTACGGCGCCGGCGCAGCGCTGCAGCGGATCAACCAGTTGCTGGCGCGGGCGGACGAGCCGAGTTACCCGGGCGGTGCCGACCCCTTCGCCGGCCAGACCACGGTGGGCCTGGAGGTCCGTGGCCTGCGCTTCGCCTATGGCGAAGAGCCGGTGCTGGATGGCCTCGACCTGAGCATCGCGCCGGGCGAGAAGGTGGCCCTGGTAGGAGCCAGCGGTGGCGGCAAGAGCACCCTGGTGCAGCTGCTGCTGGGGCTCTACACGGCCCAGGCCGGCAGCATCCGCTTCGGCGGCCGGCGCCTGGAGGAAATCGGCCTGGACACCGTGCGCGAGCACGTGGCGGTGGTCCTGCAGCACCCGGCGCTGTTCAACGACACCATTCGCGCCAACCTCACCCTCGGCCGCCCGCGGGACGACACGGCCTGCTGGCAGGCCCTGGAGATCGCCCAGCTGGCGGATACCGTACGGGCGCTGCCCGATGGTCTGGACAGCATCGTCGGCCGTTCCGGCGTGCGCCTGTCCGGTGGCCAGCGGCAGCGCCTGGCCATCGCCCGCATGGTGCTGGCCGAGCCCAAGGTGGTGATCCTCGACGAGGCCACCTCGGCCCTGGACGCCGCCACCGAATTCGCCCTGCACCAGGCCCTGGCGCGCTTCCTCGCCGGCCGCACCACGCTGATCGTCGCCCATCGCCTGAGCGCGGTGAAACAGGCCGACCGGGTGCTGGTGTTCGATGGCGGCCGCATCGCCGAGCAGGGCGGTCATCAGGAGTTGATCGCCGAGGGTGGGCTGTACGCCCGTCTCTACGGCCACCTGCAGCAGGGCTGAGCCCGCTTCAGGCCGGCAGGTCCATGCGGCCGGGGCAGCCGCCATCGCAGGTGCCCCGGCAGCCGCAGCCGGTGCGGCTGCGTCCGGTGGCGCGTTCCACCCGCCGGGCCGCGGCCTCATCGTCGGCGAACGGCAGCATCGCCGCGTCGTCCAGCTCCCGTCCGCGGGTGCCGCCCAGCTGGCGCTGCAGCGCCAGGTAGAACACCACCAGCGCCACCACCAGCCAGTATTCGCTGGCCATCCTCACACCCTCGCCAGGCCGGCATGCTGCCCGGCGGGTGCGCGCTGGCCCAGGGTGCACCAGACGTTGAAGGCCATCAGCAGCATGCCGGTGAGGAAGAAGGCGCCGCCCATCAGGCGCACCACGAAACCGGGGTGGCTGGCCTCCAGGGCCTCGACGAAGGAATAGGTGAGGGTGCCGTCACGGTTCACGGCGCGCCACATCAGGCCCTGAGTGATGCCGTTGACCCACATCGAGGCGATGTAGAGCACGGTACCGATGGTGGCCAGCCAGAAGTGGGCGTTGATCAGGCCGATGCTGTACATCCGTTCCCGGCCGAAGACCTTCGGGATCAGATGATAGAGGGAGCCGAAGGTGATCATCGCCACCCAGCCGAGGGCACCGGCGTGCACGTGGCCGATGGTCCAGTCGGTGTAGTGGGAGAGGGCGTTGACGGTCTTGATGGCCATCATCGGGCCTTCGAAGGTGGACATGCCGTAGAACGCCAGGGACACCACCAGGAAGCGCAGGATCGGGTCGGTGCGCAGCTTATGCCAGGCGCCGGAGAGGGTCATCATGCCGTTGATCATGCCGCCCCAGGACGGTGCCAGGAGGATCAGCGACATCACCATGCCCAGGGACTGGGCCCAGTCCGGCAGAGCGGTGTAGTGCAGGTGGTGGGGGCCGGCCCAGATGTACAGGGTGATCAGTGCCCAGAAGTGCACGATGGACAACCGGTAGGAGTACACCGGGCGCCCCGCCTGCTTGGGCACGAAGTAATACATCATCCCGAGGAAGCCGGTGGTGAGGAAGAAACCCACGGCGTTGTGGCCGTACCACCACTGCACCATGGCATCGGTGGCGCCGGCGTAGACCGGGTAGGACTTGAAGGCGCTGACCGGGATCGCCGCATGGTTCACCACGTGGAGCATGGCGGTGACCAGGATGAAGGCACCGAAGAACCAGTTGCCCACATAGATGTGCCGGGTCTGGCGCTTCACCACGGTGCCGAAGAACACCACGGCGTAGGCCACCCAAACGATGGCCAGCCACACCGCACCGCCGAACTCCAGCTCGGCGTACTCCTTGGTGGTGGTCAGGCCCTGGGGCAGGGTGACCAGCAGCATCGCCACCACCGCCTGCCAGCCCCAGAAGGTGAAGGCCGCCAGCCGCGGGGCGAACAGGGGCGCCTGGCAGGTGCGCTGCACCGTGTAGTAGCTGGTGGCGAACAGGGCGCAGCCGCCGAAGGCGAAGATCACCAGGTTGGTGTGCAGCGGGCGCAGGCGGCCGAAGCTCAGCCAGGGCAGGTCGAAGTTCAGCGCCGGCCAGACCAGCTGCGCGGCGATGAACACGCCCAGGCTCATCCCGACCACGCCCCAGACGACGGTCATCAGGGCGAACTGGCGGACCACCCGGTAGTGGTAGGCGGGCGAGGGAAGCGTGGTGTCCATGGAATACCTTTCGAAGGAACGGGCCGCTCCGGGGAGGGGGCGGCGAACGGCGTCACTCTAGGAACAGGCGGACGGGGGAAACAGACTCAGAACGGACGGGTTTTTGCGGATCAGGCCGCCGCGTGCGGCCGCTGCGTCAGAAGGTCGCGAGAATTCGCCCGAGGATTTCCATGGCCCGCTCGCTCTGCTCGTCCCAGGGGTAGCCGTGGTTGAGGCGGGCGCAGTTCTGGAAGCGCCGGGTGGCGGAGAAGATCGGTCCGGGGGCGAGGCTGATGCCCTGGGCCAGGGCCAGCTGGAACAGCTGCAGCGAATCCACCTGGGCCGGGAATTCGAACCACAGGAAGTAGCCGCCGGTGGGGCGCGTCACCCGCGTGCCCTCAGGGAAATGCCGGGCGGCGGACGCCAGCATCGAGCCCTGCTGGTCCTCCAGGGCGTAGCGCAGGCGGCGCAGGTGGCGGTCGTAGCCGCCGTGCTGCAGGTAATCGGCGATGGCCGCCTGGGCCGGCACCGAGGGCGACAGGGTGGTCATCAGCTTGAGCCGCTGGATGCGCTCGGCGTAGCGCCCGCCGGCCACCCAGCCGACCCGGTAGCCCGGCGCCAGGCTCTTGGAGAATGAGCCGCAGTGCATCACCAGGCCGTCGCGGTCGAAGCTCTTCACCGGCTTGGGCGGTGTCGGCCCGTAATGCAGCTCGGCGTAGACGTCGTCCTCGATCAGCGGCACCTGGTGGCGGTGCAGCAGCTCGTAGAGGGCGCGTTTCTTCTCCTCGCTCATGGTGGCACCGAGGGGGTTCTGCAGCCCACTCATGAACCAGCAGGCCTTGATCGGCAGGCGCTGCAGGCTGTCGGCCAGGGTGTCCAGGTCGATGCCCTCGCGGGGGTGCACGGGAATCTCCACCGCCTTGAGCTTCAGGCGCTCCAGCACCTGCAGGGTGGCGTAGAAGGCCGGCGCCTCGATGGCCACCAGGTCGCCGGGGGCGGTGACGGTCTGCAGGCAGAGGTTCAGGGCTTCCAGGGCGCCGTTGCTGATCACCAGCTCCTCCAGTTCCAGGCGCACGCCGCTGACCATGTAGCGCAGGGCGATCTGCCGGCGCAGGTCGGGGTTGCCGGCGGTCATGTCGGCCACCACGGTGTGGGGCGAAAGGCCGCGCAGGGCCTGGGCCATGGAGCGCGCCAGGCGCGGCAGGGGGAACAGGTGCGGGCTGGGGAACGCCGAGCCGAACGGCACGGTGTGGGGGTCCTTGATGGAGCCGAGCACCGAGAACACCAGGTCGCTGACGTCCACGTCGGTGGTCTGCGCGGTGCGCGGGCCGATCTGCGGCTCGTGCAGCGGGCGCCGGGCATGCTCGCGGACGAAGTAGCCGGAGCGCGCCCGGGCGCCTATCAGCCCGCGGTCTTCCAGCAGGTAATAGGCCTGGAACACCGTGGACGGGCTCACCCCGTAGGTGCGGCTGGCATGGCGCACCGAAGGCACCCGCTCGCCGGGCGCCAGCACGCCGGAGCGGATCAGCTCGGCGATCTGTTCGGCGAAGCGTTCGTAGCGTTTCATGGTGTCCGTTCGGGCCGGGGGCGGTGCGGCACACTGTAGGGGCGTCGGGGCGGACACGCGAGCTCCGGAAGAAAGAGGGCGGGGCCTCGCGGCCCCGCGGGTCAGCGGGTCAGCGGGGCGGTGAAGGTGCTGGCGGCCTCGACCCGTTGGCCGGGGTCGTCCAGGCCGCTCACGGCGAAGCGCAGGCGCTGGGAACTGCGGGCGGGGGTGTCGACCACCCGCGCCACCGACACCGGCAGGTCGAGGATCTCCCCCGGCGCCAGGGCCAGCTCGGTGGGGGCGTGCAGTTCGAAGGGGCCGGCGTCCGCCAGTTCCAGCCGGTAGCGCTGGGGCGCCTGGGTCTTGTTGATGACCTTCAGGGTATAGATGTTCTCCACCTGGCCATCGGCGTTCTCGCGGAACAGGCCGCGGTCCTTGCTGGCGTCCAGGGAAATCAGCGGGCGCGCTTGCAGCGCCCAGCCGAAGGCCCCCAGCATCATCAGCAATACGCTGGCATAGCCCACCAGGCGCGGGCGCCACAGGCGCATGCGTCCGCCCTCCAGGGTGCGCTGGGAGCGGTAGCCCACCAGCCCGCGGGCGTAGCCCATCTTGTCCATCACCGTGTCGCAGGCATCCACGCAGGCGGCGCAGCCGATGCAGTCGATCTGCAGCCCGTCACGGATGTCGATCCCGGTGGGGCAGACCTGGACGCACAGGGTGCAGTCGATGCAGTCGCCCAGGCCCTGGGCGCGCGGGTCGCTGCCCTTGCGCCGCGGCCCGCGGCTCTCGCCCCGGCCGGCGTCGTAGGCCACCAGCAGGGTGTCCTTGTCGAACATCACGCTCTGGAAGCGCGAGTAGGGGCACATGTGCACGCAGACTTTTTCCCGCAGCCAGCCGGCGTTGAGGTAGGTGGCGAGGGTGAAGAACCCCACCCAGAACAGCGAGGTGCCGTCCAGGCGCGCGCCGAATAGGTCGGCCACCAGCGGCCGGATCGGCGTGAAGTAGCCGACGAAGGTGAGGGCGGTGAGCAGGCTGACCGCCAGCCAGGCGCCATGCTTGGCCGAGCGGCGCGCCAGCTTGGCCGGGCCCCAGGGCGCCGCGTCCAGCTTGATGCGCTGGTGGCGGTCGCCCTCGAAGGTCTTCTCCGCCCACATGAACACCCAGGTCCAGACGCTCTGGGGGCAGGCATAGCCGCACCAGACGCGGCCGGCGAACACGGTGATGGCGAACAGGCCGAAGGCGCAGATGATCAGCAGCGCCGAGAGCAGGATCAGGTCCTGGGGCCAGAAGGTGGCGCCGAAGATGTAGAAGCGGTGTGCCGGCAGGTCCCAGAGCACCGCCTGGCGCCCGCCCCAGTCCAGCCAGGCGGTGCCGAAGAACAGCAGGAACAGCAGCCCCGCGCCGTACAGCCGCAAGGAGCGGAAGCGGCCGCTGAAAGCGCGGGTATGGATGGCACCGCCGGCCTGGGCGGGGGTCAGGCGGATCGGCGTGGAGGTGAGGGTTTCGACGAATTGGGCGGGTATGCGGTCGGTCACGGTAAGACCCCTTCGAGGCTTATCAGGCTGGCGCGCACTATGCGTCCGCATCTGCACCGGTAACAGGCTCAGGTCCTGCGATAAAAAGCGGATCAGATGCCCCTGCGACAGGGGGTCGCGCCCCGCCGGGCCTGGGCGGGAGCCCTGACGGGATCTAGCTTCGGCTCGGGCGGCAACTGCCCTTCATGCGACGTCGACCGGCGTCAAGGGAACGACAACGGAACTGCCACCAGCCGCTCTGGCTGGCTGTGTCCCGCTGTTTTCAGGCGCAACCCGATACACACTCCTCGGCCTGTGCGGCAGACTTTTGCACCGCCTTGTAAGGTTTTCCTTACGCATGGGAGGGCGTGCTGGGGGTGACTCAAGAAGTGTGGATAGGCGTAAAGAAAAACTGCCGCTCCAGGCGATGCGGCAGTCTGTCGCAGCCGGCCGCCGCCCTTGTTCACCGGTCAGCAGGGGAGTGAGATGGCGCCATCCAGCCGCCCGACGGCATCACAACAACAACGAGGAGGCGACATGAACGCCGTGACCAAGATCGAACAACACAACCCCATCGGCACCGACGGCTTCGAGTTCGTCGAATTCACCGCGCCCAACGCCGAAGGCATCGAGCAACTGCGTCAGCTGTTCACCGCCATGGGCTTCACCGAGACCGCCAAGCACCGTTCCAAGGAAGTCTTCCTGTTCCAGCAGAACGACATCAACATCGTGCTCAACGGCAGCCCCAGCGGCTATGTCCGCGACTTCGCCGAGAAACACGGCCCCAGCGCCTGCGCCATGGCCTTCCGGGTGAAGAACGCGGTGCAGGCCGCCGCCTACGTGGAATCCCAGGGCGCCACGCTGGTGGGCACCCACGCCAATTTCGGCGAACTGAACATCCCCTGTGTCGAGGGCATCGGCGGCTCCCTGCTGTACCTCGTGGACCGCTACGGCGCGCACAGCATCTATGACGTGGACTTCGAGTTCATCCCCGGCCGCAGCGCCAGCGACAACGCCGTCGGCCTGACCTCCATCGACCACCTGACCCACAACGTGCGCCGCGGTCAGATGGACGTCTGGTCCGGTTTCTACGAGCGCATCGCCAATTTCCGCGAAATCCGCTACTTCGACATCGAAGGCAAGCTCACCGGCCTGTTCTCCCGGGCCATGACCGCGCCCTGCGGCAAGATCCGCATCCCGATCAACGAGTCGGCCGACGAGAATTCCCAGATCGAGGAGTTCATCCGCGAGTACGAAGGCGAGGGCATCCAGCACATCGCCCTGACCACCGACGACATCTACAGCACCGTGCGCAAGCTGCGGGCCAACGGCGTGGACTTCATGACCACCCCGGACACCTACTACGAGAAGGTGGACAGCCGCGTCGCCGGCCACGGCGAGCCGCTGGAGCAACTGCGCGAGCTGAACCTGCTGATCGACGGCGCCCCCGGCGACGACGGCATCCTGCTGCAGATCTTCACCAACACGGTGATCGGCCCGATCTTCTTCGAGATCATCCAGCGCAAGGGCAACCAGGGCTTCGGCGAGGGCAATTTCAAGGCCCTGTTCGAGTCCATCGAGGAAGACCAGATCCGCCGCGGCGTGATCAAGGCGGACTGACCGGAGACCGGGCGCGCATTGGCGCGCCCGTCCCGTTCGGCAGGACGGTGGGCGGAGCCGGCCGGGTCGGCCGGTGGCGCGCATGCGCATCGCCAGGCGGTGTATCGTGCGCGCCGCGTCGGACGACGGTCGGTTTCCCGTCCGATGGCTCCGGGCTTGGCCCCGCCACCGTCCGCTCCGTCATTCCCTGGAAGGAAAGCCCATGAAACTCGCTTCACTGAACCAAGGCCGCGATGGCGTGCTGGTGGTGGTCTCCCGCGACCTCGCCCGCGCCGTGAAGGTGCCCGCCATCGCCGCCACCCTGCAGGCCGCCCTGGACGACTGGGCTGTGCTGCAACCCCGCCTGGAGGCCGTCTACCAGCGCCTCAACGACCATCTGGAACCCGACGCCTTCGCCTTCGACCAGGGCGCCTGCCACAGCCCGCTGCCCCGCGCGTACCACTGGGCCGACGGCAGCGCCTACGTCAATCACGTGGAACTGGTGCGCAAGGCCCGGGGTGCCGAGATGCCGGACAGCTTCTGGCACGAGCCGCTGATGTACCAGGGGGGCGCCGACAGCTTCATCCCGCCCCACAGCCCGATCCGCCTGGCCGACGACGCCTGGGGCATCGACCTGGAGGCCGAACTGGCGGTGGTCACCGACGACGTGCCCATGGGCATCGGCGCGCAGCAGGCCGCCGGCCACATCCGCCTGCTGATGCTGGTGAACGACGTATCCCTGCGCAACCTGATCCCGGGCGAGCTGGCCAAGGGCTTCGGCTTCTACCAGAGCAAGCCGTCCTCCAGTTTCTCGCCGGTGGCGGTCACTCCCGACGAACTGGGTGATGCCTGGAGGGCCGGCAAGGTCCACCGGCCCCTGGTGTCGCACCTCAACGGCGAGCTGTTCGGCCAGCCCGACGCCGGCACCGACATGACCTTCGACTTCCCCACCCTGGTGGCTCACGCCGCCCGCACCCGCCCCCTGGGCGCTGGCACCATCATCGGTTCGGGCACGGTGTCGAATTACGACCGCAGCGCCGGCTCCTCCTGCCTGGCGGAGAAACGCATGCTGGAGCTCATCGAGCACGGCGCCCCGAAGACGCCGTTCCTGGCTTTCGGCGATCGGGTGCGCATCGAGATGTTCGACGCCGCCGGCCACAGCATCTTCGGCGCCATCGACCAGGTGGTGGAACGCCATGAGCCGTGATCCCGCCCCCGGCGAACTGACCCTGCACGGCTACTGGCGCTCCAGCGCGGCGTACCGGGTCCGCATCGCCCTCAACCTCAAGGGCCTGGCCTACCAACAGGCGCCGGTGCACCTGGTGAAGGACGGCGGCCAGCAACATGCCGCCGCCTACCAGGCGCTGAATCCCCAGGGCCTGGTGCCGCTGCTGGTGGACGGCGACGTGGCCATTCCCCAGTCCCTGGCGATCCTCGAATACCTGGAGGAGACCCGTCCACAGCCGGCCCTGCTGCCGGCCGACCCGGTGGCGCGGGCGCAGGTGCGCGCCCTGGCGCTGCACGTCGCCTGCGACATCCACCCGCTGAACAACCTGCGCGTGCTGAAGTACCTGGCCGACCCGCTGGGAGTCGACGAGGCGGCCAGGAACGCCTGGTATCGGCACTGGGTGGAAACCGGGCTGGCCAGCGTCGAGCAGGGCCTGGCGGCGTTCGACGGGCACTTTTCCCTGGGCGATCGGCCCGGTTACTTGGAGGCGTGCCTGATCCCACAGCTATACAATGCGCGGCGTTTCGACTGCAGCCTGGACGGATGTCCGCGCCTCCTCGACCTCGCCTCCCGCTGCGAGGCGCTCGAGGCCTTCGCGCAGGCCGCTCCGGAGGTGCAACCCGACGCCCAGTGAAACCGGCCGGCCACCGCCGGCGCACGGCCCGTCATTCCGGCCTGCCTGACCCGAAGCCCGCTCGACTTGCGTGCCCTTGCGGCGAGCTCCGGGAGTTGGAACGACGCGTGCCGAATCCGTCGCCTCGCCATAAGCGGGGCGGTCCGAATTTCGTCACACACAACAACAAAAGGTGACGTACATGAACCAAACGCAACAGTCGGGCGAGCTCAAGCGCGGCCTGAAGAACCGCCACATCCAGCTGATCGCCCTGGGTGGGGCCATCGGCACCGGCCTGTTCCTCGGCTCCGCCGGAGTGCTCAAGTCCGCCGGCCCGTCCATGATCCTCGGCTACGCCATCGCCGGGTTCATCGCCTTCCTGATCATGCGCCAACTGGGCGAGATGATCGTGGAAGAGCCGGTGGCCGGCTCCTTCAGTCATTTCGCCCACAAGTACTGGGGCGGTTTCGCCGGCTTCCTGTCGGGCTGGAACTGCTGGGTGCTGTATATCCTGGTGGGCATGTCGGAACTGACCGCGGTCGGCAAGTACGTGCAGTTCTGGTGGCCGGAGGTGCCCACTTGGGCGACCGCGGCGGCGTTCTTCGTGCTGGTCAACGCCATCAACATGGCCAACGTGAAGCTGTTCGGCGAGGCGGAGTTCTGGTTCTCCATCATCAAGGTGGCGGCCATCGTCGGCATGATCCTGCTGGGCTGCTACCTGCTGTTCAGCGGCACCGGCGGCGAACAGGCGGCGGTGAGCAACCTGTGGAGCCATGGCGGCTTCTTCCCCCACGGCATCAGCGGCCTGGTGATGGCCATGGCGATCATCATGTTCTCCTTCGGCGGCCTGGAGATGCTCGGCTTCACCGCGGCGGAGGCCGACCAGCCGAAGACGGTGATCCCGAAGGCGATCAACCAGGTGATCTACCGCATCCTGATCTTCTACATCGGCGCCCTGGCGGTGCTGCTGGCCCTGTCGCCCTGGGACGAGCTGCTGAACAGCATCAACGGCGCCGGCGATGCCTACAGCGGCAGCCCGTTCGTGAAGATTTTCTCGCTGATCGGCAGCGACACCGCCGCCCACCTGCTGAACTTCGTGGTGCTCACCGCGGCGCTGTCGGTGTACAACGGCGGCGTGTACTGCAACAGCCGGATGCTCTACGGCCTGGCCGAGCAGGGCGATGCGCCGAAGGTGCTGCAGAAGGTCAACGCCCGCGGCGTGCCTTACGTGGCCCTGGGCTTCTCGGCCCTGGTGACCCTGCTCTGCGTGCTGGTGAACTACGTGGTGCCCAAGGAAGCCCTGGAGCTGCTGATGTCCCTGGTGGTGGCGGCGCTGGTGATCAACTGGGCGCTGATCAGCCTGACCCACCTGAAATTCCGCGCGCACCAGCGCCAGGTGGGCGCACGCTCCAGCTTCCGTGCCCTGTGGGCGCCCTACGCCAACTACCTGTGCCTGGGGTTCATGGTGCTGATCCTGGCGGTGATGCTGCTGAGCCCGGGCATCCGTGTATCGGTCTACGCGATCCCGGTCTGGCTGCTGGTGATGCTGGCATGCTACCGCCTCAAGCGCACCGACCGCGACCGCGTGGCGACCATCGCCCCGGTGGAAGCCAACTGATCCCGGGTGCGACACCCGCAATGAAAAAAGCCCGGCATCCGCCGGGCTTTTTTTTGCCTCAGGATTCCGCCGAACGCCGCCGGCCCCGGGCGAGCAGGGTGCAGAACGCCTCGAACGGCAGCGGCTCGCTGTACAGGTAGCCCTGGTAGAGGTAGCAGCCCTGCTGTTCGAGGAAGTGCAGCTGATCCTCCTGCTCCACCCCCTCGGCGATCAGTTGCAGGCCCAGGCTGCGGCCCATGGCGACGATGGCGCGGACGATCTCCGCGTCGTTGGGATCGTGGGTGGCGTCGCGGACGAAGGACTGGTCGATCTTCAACGCATCCACCGGCAGCCGCTTGAGGTAAGTCAGGGAGCTGTAGCCGGTGCCGAAGTCGTCCATGGCGAAGCTCACGCCGACCCGCTTGAGGCGGCGCATCTTGGCGATGGTGTCGTCCAGGTTCTGGATGACGATGCCTTCGGTGATCTCCAGCTTGAGCATGGTCTCGGGGATGCCGGACTTGGCCAGGCTGTTTTCCACCCGCTCGACGAAATCGTTCTGGCGGAACTGCCGCGGGCTGATGTTCACGCAGAGGCTGAAGGCGTCGGTCTCCACCAGCCCGTCGGCCAGCAGCCGGCGGCAGGCCTGGCAGGCCTCGGCGATGACCCAGGCGCCCACCTCCAGGATCAGCCCGCTTTCCTCCAGCACCTGGATGAACAGGGCCGGCGATTGCAGGCCGCGGGTGGGGTGGGGCCAGCGCAGCAGCGCCTCGGCGCCGACGATGCGGTTGTCGCGGGCGTCCACCTGGGGCTGGAAGTACAGCTCGAACTCGCCGCGCACCAGGGCCAGGCGCAGGTCGTTCTCCAGCCGCAGGCGCTCGCTGGCGGCTTCCTGCATGGTGCTGCGGAACAGCTGCAGGGTGTTGCGCCCGGAATCCTTGGCCCGGTACAGGGCGATGTCGGCGCGCTTGAGCAGGTCCGCGGGGTTCTCGCCGTGGTCGGGGATCAGCGCGATGCCCATGCTGGGGGTCACCTGCAGGCGATGGCCGTCCAGCAGCATCGGCTCGGCGATGATCCGGCGCAGCTTGTCGGCGATCTGCCGCACCTGGCGGGTCACCTCCGAGCGCTTGCCGGGCAGGCCCGAGAGCAGCACCACGAACTCGTCGCCACCCAGGCGCGAGACGGTGTCCTCCATGCGCACGCTGGCCTCCAGGCGCGCGGTGACCATCTTCAACACCGCGTCCCCCACCGGGTGGCCGAGGGAGTCGTTGATGTGCTTGAAGTGGTCCAGGTCTAGGAACAGCAGGGCGCCACGCATGTCGTGGCGCTTGAGCAGAGCGATCTGCTGGGTCAGGCGGTCGATCAGCAGCGCGCGGTTGGGCAGGTTGGTCAGCGGGTCGTGGTAGGCCAGGTGGCGCACCTGGGCCTGGGCGTTCTTCAGCTCGCTGACGTCCCGGGCGGTGAGCAGCCGGCAGGACACGCCGTTGAGCTCGATGGGCTCCACCGAGACCTCGACGATCCGCTCGCTGCCGTCGCGATGCAGGCCGCGCAGTTCCAGGTGGTGGATGCGCCCGTCGTGCTGCAGCCGGTGCAGCAGGTCGTCCCGCTCCAGGCCGTCGGCCCAGACGTCCAGGTCGTACACCGTGCGCCCGATCACTTCCTGGGGCCGGTAGCCGGTGAGCCGGTGGAAGCCTTCGTTCACCTCGATGTAGCGGCCGCTGTCGCGCTCGGTGATGGTGATGGCATCGGGGCTGGAGTGGAACGCCTTGGCGAACTTCTCTTCGCTGGCCTTGAGGGCCGATTCCGCGCGCTGGCGGTCGCTGATGTCGCGGAAGGTGGTGGTGATGCACAACTGCCGGTCGACCCGGATGAAGCGGCTGGAGAGCACGCAGGTCAGCTCCTGGCCGTCCTTGGTGCGGAAGCGGGCGATCTCGCCGTTGAGGCCCTGATCGTGGGTGAGCTTTTCGATCATCGCGTCCCGCTGGGACGGTTCCAGCCAGAACCCCAGGGCCGAGGTGGTCTGGCCGACGATCTCCTCGGGCCGCCAGCCGAACACCTCGGTGAAACTGGGGTTGATCTCGATGAAGGTGCCGTCCTTCACCAGGGACACGCAGATGGGTTCCGGGCTGGCCTGGAACAGGGTGACGAACTTCTCCTCGGAGGCCGCCAGGCGCTGCTCCCGCTGCACCCGCTCGCTGATGTTCATCAGGATTCCGGTCATCCGCAGCGGCTGGCCCCGCTCGTCGAAATACAACCGCGCGGTGCTTTCCAGGTAATGGGTGACGCCGTTGGCGAAGCGTGCCCGGTAGGTGATCTGGTAGTCCTGGCGACGGCCTTCCAGCAGGTCGAAATAGGCCTGGCGCATGGCGTTCTGGTCTTCCGGCGGCACGCACAGGAAGAAGTGTTTGAAGTCGCCGTGATAGGGCTCATCCGCCAGGCCGTGGAGCGACGAGGCGCGGGGCGAGCCGTACAGCCGGCCGCTGGGGATGTGCCAGTCCCAGGTGCCCAGTTCCGCGGAGTCCAGAGCCAGGGTCAGGCGTTCCTGGCTTTCCTTGAGGGCCGCTTCCTGGCGCCGCTGGCCGCTGATGTCGCGGATGGTCAGCACCAGGCAGGGCCGCCCGTTCAGCTCGATCTCGCCGCCGTTGATCAGGTAGATGCTGATGCCACCCTCGCGGTTGGCCAGCTGGGTCTCGTACTGGTTGAGCCCGCCGTCCCGCTGCAGGGTGGCGAGCATGCGCTCGCGGTCCTCGGCCCGGGGCCAGAAGCCCAGTTCCACCGAGGTGTGGCCGACGGCGTCGGCGGCGGTCCAGCCCAGCTGGCGCTCGAAGGTGGCGTTCACCTCGATCAGCTTGCCGCTGGCCTTGTCGCTGATCACCACGACGTCGCTGCTGGTCTGGAAGGCCTTGGCGAATTTCTCCTCGCTGGCCTGCAGTGCGGCCTCGGCGCGCTTGCGCTCGGTGGTGTCGAGGAAGGTGCTGAGCAGGCAGGCCTGGCCGTCCAGGACGATGTACTGGCTGGACAGCACGCCGTCCAGCACCCGGCCGTCGCGGGTGCGCCACTGCACTTCCTGCACCACCGGTTCCTCGGTCAGCGGCGCCTCGTGGCGCAGGCGCTCGCGCTGCGCCAGGTCCACCCACAGGCCGAGGCTGACGATGGGCTGGCCCATGAATTCGCTGGGCGCCCAGCCGAACAGGCTGCCGAAGTGCTGGTTGGCTTCGATGATCTGGCCGTCGTCGAAACGGATCAGCAGCACCACGTCGGGGCTCAGGTGGAACAGCGTGGAAAAGCGTCGCTCGCTGCTGACCAGTGCCTCGGCATGGTTCTGTTGTGCGGTCACGTCGCGGATCGTCCCGAGCATCACGCGCCGACCGTCGGCGTCGCGTTGCAGGCTGCCGCTGACCTCCAGCCAGCGCAGGTTGCCGTCCGGCCAGCGCACCCGGTGCAGGAAGGCGCGGGGCGAGGGCTGCCCGGCCAGTACGTCCTCGAACAGCTTGACCACGCCGGGGCGGTCCTCCGCCGGGATCATCCCCAGGTAGTCGATGCGTTCGGTGAGCGGTTGCTTCGGGTCGAAGCCGTACAGCGCCTGGGCCCGCCGCGACCAGTCGACCCGGCCGCTGTCGACGTCCCAGCGCCAGGCCCCCAGGCGCGCGGCGTTGAAGGCGGCGAGCAGCATCCGGCTGTCCTGCCAGGAGTCCTCCACCTGCGCGGGGTCAAGCGCCGGGATGAAGGGCAGCGGGGGCGTGCGGTCGGACGGATCGGACATCGTGGTTCAGGCTCGGCTGGAAGAGGGACGTACCGCCGGGCGGGGCGGGCGAGGAAGGGCCGCGAATGCGGAGGGCGCGGGCCGGGGACGACGCACACGGGGCGGGCCGGGTCGCCGGGGTGCCCTCACGTTAGCCACAGCGGGCGCCCCTAGGCAAGGTCGTCGCGCTGGGCATCCAGCAGCGCCATGAAGGCCCGGGCGGCGTTGGACAGGGTGCGCTCGGTGTGCAGGATGTAACCTAGCCGACGACTCAGCTGGATGCCCTGCAGGGGCAGGCGGGTGACCTGCTCGTCCAGCATGGTGCGTGGCAGCACGCTCCAGGCGATGCCGATGGAGACCATCATCTTGATGGTCTCCAGGTAGTTGGTGCTCATGGCCACGTTGGGCGTCAGCCGCTGCGCCTCGAACAGGCGCCGGACGATGTCGTGGGTGAAGGTGTTGTCGCCGGGGAACACCGCCGGGTGCCCGGCGATGTCCGCCAGCGTCACCTGGGCGTCCCGGGCCAGGGGATGGTCGGTGGCGGCGACGAAGTCCAGCGGGTCGTCCCAGACCGCCACCGCCTTCACCGACGTGGCGGCGTCGGGCGCCAGGGTGATCACCGCCAGTTCCGCGCGGCCGTGGAGGATTTCCTCGTAGGCCTTTTCGGAATCCAGGAAGCGGATATCCAGCGCAACCTTCGGGTAGGCGCGGGTGAAGGCGCGCAGCAGCGGCGGCAGCCGGTGCAGGCCGATGTGGTGGCTGGTGGCCAGGGTCAGCCGGCCGCTGACGTCGCCGCTGAGGTTGGTCAGGGCCCGCCGGGTGTCGTCCAGTACGTTGAGGATCTGGTACGCCCGGGGCAGCAGCGCCCGCCCGGACTCGGTGAGGCCGATCTCCCGGCCGAGGCGGTCGAACAGGCGCACGTCCAGCTGCTGCTCCAGGGCGGCGATGCGCTTGCTCACCGCCGGCTGGGTCAGGTGCAGGCGCTCCGCCGCGCTGGAAAAACTGCCGGTCTCGGCGATGGCGATAAAGGCGTTGAGGTTCCCGAGGTCCATGGCGGTGGCCAGAATGAAAGGAGGCGATCACTTTAATCATTCCTCCGGGTTATTCAATGGATGAAAAATATGAATTTGAGTTATCCGAGCCATCTCCCTACCATCGACCCCACAAGCCGAGGGGCCTTTCACCGTGGAAAGGCACCGCAACGGCATAGAAAGACGCTGATGAGGACACTGCGATGGCCGGCAAAACGCTCTACGACAAGTTGTGGGAGGCCCATGAGGTCAAGCGGCGCGACGATGGGTCGTCGCTGATCTACATCGACCGCCACATCCTCCACGAGGTGACCTCGCCCCAGGCCTTCGAGGGCCTGCGCCTCGCCAGTCGCGCGCCCTGGCGCATCGACACCAACATCGCCACCCCCGACCACAACGTGCCCACCACCCCGGTGGAGCGGCGCGGCGGCCTCGACGCCATCGCCGACGAGGTCTCGCGCATCCAGGTGAAGACCCTGGACGAGAACTGTGACGCCTTCGGCATCCTGGAATTCAAGATGAACGACGTGCGCCAGGGCATCGTCCACGTCATCGGCCCGGAGCAGGGCGCGACCCTGCCCGGCATGACGGTGGTCTGCGGCGACTCCCACACGTCCACCCACGGCGCCTTCGGTGCCCTGGCCCACGGCATCGGCACCTCCGAGGTGGAGCACGTGCTGGCCACCCAGTGCCTGGTGGCGAAGAAGATGAAGAATATGCAGGTGCGGGTCGACGGCAGCTTGCCGTTCGGCGTCACTGCCAAGGACATCGTGCTGGCAGTGATCGGCCGGATCGGCACCGCCGGCGGTAACGGCCATGCGCTGGAGTTCGCCGGCAGCGCCATCCGCGACCTGTCCATGGAAGGCCGCATGACCCTCTGCAACATGGCCATCGAGGCCGGCGCCCGGGTGGGCATGGTGGCGGTGGACGAGAAGACCATCGCCTATGTCGAAGGGCGGCCGTTCGCGCCCCACGGGGACGATTGGCCGAAGGCCGTGGCCGCCTGGCGCGACCTGGTGTCCGACCCCGACGCGGTGTTCGACACCGTGGTGGAGCTGCGCGCCGAGGACATCAAGCCCCAGGTCAGCTGGGGCACCTCGCCCGAGATGGTGCTGGCGGTGGACCAGAACGTGCCGGACCCGGCGGTGGAGGCCGACCCGGTGAAACGCGATTCCATCGCCCGGGCCCTCAAGTACATGGGCCTGGCGCCCAACCAGCCGATCACCGATATCCGCCTCGACCGGGTGTTCATCGGCTCCTGCACCAACTCGCGAATCGAGGACCTGCGGGCCGCCGCCGAAGTGGCCAAGGGCCGCAAGGTGGCCGCCAGCGTCAAGCAGGCCCTGGTGGTACCGGGCTCGGGTCTGGTCAAGGAGCAGGCGGAGCGGGAAGGGCTGGACCGCATCTTCATCGAGGCCGGGTTCGAATGGCGCGAGCCGGGTTGCTCCATGTGCCTGGCGATGAACCCGGACAAGCTGGGCAGCGGCGAACATTGCGCCTCCACCTCCAACCGTAACTTCGAAGGGCGCCAGGGCGCCGGTGGCCGCACTCACCTGGTGAGCCCGGCGATGGCCGCCGCGGCGGCCGTGACCGGTCGCTTCATCGACGTCCGTGAATTGCTCCAGGCCTGAGGAGACCGCCATGAAAGCCTTTACCCAGCACACCGGGTTGGTCTGCCCCCTCGACCGCGCCAACGTCGACACTGACCAGATCATCCCCAAGCAGTTTCTCAAGTCCATCAAGCGCACCGGCTTCGGCCCGAACCTGTTCGACGAGTGGCGCTACCTGGACGTGGGCCAGCCCAACCAGGACAACAGCCGCCGCCCGATCAACCCGGAGTTCGTGCTGAACTTCCCACGCTACCAGGGCGCCAGCGTGCTGCTGGCCCGCGAGAACTTCGGCTGCGGCTCGTCCCGCGAGCACGCCCCCTGGGCGCTGGACGAATACGGGTTCCGCGCGGTGATCGCGCCCAGCTTCGCCGACATCTTCTTCAACAACAGCTTCAAGAACGGCCTGTTGCCGATCGTGCTGGCCGAGGCAGAGGTGGACGAGCTGTTCCGCCAGGTGGAGGCTCGGGAAGGCTACCAGCTGACCGTCGACCTGGCCGGGCAGACCGTCAACCTGCCGGACGGCACCCGCTACGGCTTCGAGATCGACGCCTTCCGCAAGCATTGCCTGCTCAACGGGCTCGACGACATCGGCCTGACCCTGCAGGATGCCGAGGCGATCAAGGGTTTCGAAGCCGGCCACCGGCAGCGCCAACCCTGGTTGTTCCGCGACGCCTGAACCGTCCCCGCGGGGCGCGGCGGCGTCGCGCCCCCGAACGACGGAAAGAGGAACCTTTATGCGGTTGTCAGCGGCGCTTTTCGCGGGCTGTGCCCTGGTGTGCCTGTCGGCCTCGGCCGACACCCTGGATCGGGTCCGCCCGGGCCAGTGGGACGTCACCCTGAAGATGAACATCGACGGCATGCCCCAGCTCACGCCGGAACAGGTGGCCCAGATGAAGCAGTTCGGCCTGCAGCTGCCGGTGGGCGGGCAGACCCTCACCAGCCGCCAGTGCGTGGCCCCGGACCAGACCTCCCTGGACAAGGCGGTGAGCGCCTTCAAGGGGCAGGGTGGCTGCAGTATCCAGAACTACAAGCGGGTCGGGCGCCAGGTCACCGGGACGCTGGCCTGCGGCCCGCAGATGGGCAGCGGCCCGTTCCAGATGCAGCTGGACAGCGAGACGACCTACCACGGCCGCTACAGCCTGAAGAACGGCTCCATGAACCAGACCGGCGAACTGGCCGGGCAATGGCGCAAGGATCGCTGCGATCCGGGCGTCCCCACCTACCGCTGATCACGGCGGTCACCCGAAGGAGCAGTCATGAGCGGTCATCAGCAGGTGGTCCAGCGCCAGTTCGGCGAACAGGCCCAGGCGTACCTGAACAGCGCGGTGCATGCCCAGGGCGAGGAATTCGCTCAGCTGCAGGCCCGGGTCGCCGGGCGCACCGATGCGCGGGTGCTGGATCTGGGCTGCGGCGCCGGCCACGTCGGCTTCCACGTCGCCGCCTCGGTGGCGGAGGTAGTGGCCTACGACCTGTCTCAGCAGATGCTCGACGTAGTGGCCCGCACGGCCGCCGAGCGTGGCCTCGACAACCTGCGCACGGTGCCCGGCGCCGCGGAGCGCCTGCCGTTCGACGACGCCTCCTTCGACTTCGTCTTCAGCCGCTATTCCGCCCACCACTGGAGCGACCTCGGCCAGGCCCTGCGCGAGGTGCGCCGGGTGCTCAAGCCGGGCGGCACGGCCGCCTTCATCGACGTCAGCGCTCCCGGCGAGCCGCTGCTGGATACCTACCTGCAGACCGTGGAAGTGCTGCGCGACACCAGCCACGTGCGTGACTACAGCGTGGCTGAGTGGCTGCGCACGGTGGGCGAGGCCGGCCTGCGCTGCAGCGGCCATGGCCTGCAGCGGCTGCGCCTGGACTTCCCCACCTGGATCGCCCGGATGCGCACCCCGCCGGTGATGCGCGACGCCATCCTGGCGCTGCAGGCGGCGGTCGGCGAGGAAGTCCGCCGCTATTTCCGCATCGAGCCCGACGGCACCTTCAGCACCGATGTCGTGGTGCTCTGGGCCGAGCGCGGCGCCTGAATCCCTTTCCATCAACGGACCGGCCCGTCCACCCCGATGACGGCCGGCCCGCAGCCCCGAGGATGTTATGAGCAAGCAGATTCTGATTCTCCCCGGCGACGGCATCGGCCCGGAAATCATGGCCGAGGCGATCAAGGTGCTGAATCTGGCCAATGACCGCTACGCCCTGGATTTCGAGCTGGTGGAAGACGTCATCGGCGGCGCCGCCATCGACCACCACGGCGTGCCCCTGGCCGACGAGACCCTGGCGCGCGCCCGGGCTGCCGACGCGGTGCTGCTGGGCGCGGTGGGCGGGCCGAAGTGGGACCGCATCGAGCGGGACATCCGCCCGGAACGCGGGCTGCTGAAGATCCGCTCGCAACTGGGCCTGTTCGCCAACCTGCGCCCGGCGATCCTCTACCCGCAACTGGCGGAAGCCTCCACCCTGAAACCGGAGGTGGTGGCCGGCCTGGACATCCTCATCGTTCGCGAGCTGACCGGCGGCATCTATTTCGGCGCGCCCCGTGGCATCGAGCAAGGCAACGGCGAGCGCAGGGCTTACGACACGCTGCCCTACAGCGAGAGCGAGATCCGCCGCATCGCCCGGGTCGGCTTCGACATGGCGCGCCTGCGCGGCGGCAAGCTCTGCTCGGTGGACAAGGCCAACGTGCTCGCCTCCAGCCAGCTGTGGCGCGAGGTGGTGGAGGAGGTGGCCAAGGACTACGGCGACGTGGAACTGTCCCACATGTACGTCGACAACGCCGCCATGCAGCTGGTCCGTGCACCCAAGCAGTTCGACGTGATCGTCACCGACAACATGTTCGGCGACATCCTTTCCGACGAAGCCTCGATGCTCACCGGCTCCATCGGCATGCTGCCGTCGGCCTCCCTGGACGCCGACAACAAGGGTATGTACGAGCCGTGCCACGGCTCGGCGCCGGACATCGCCGGCCAGGGCATCGCCAACCCCCTGGCGACCATCCTCTCGGTATCGATGATGCTGCGCTACAGCTTCGCCCGCAGCGACGCCGCCGACGCCATCGAGCGGGCGGTGAGCCAGGTGCTGGACCAGGGCCTGCGCACCGGCGACATCCACTCCGCGGGCACCCGCCGGGTGGGCACCGCGGAAATGGGCGACGCGGTAGTCTCCGCCCTGGGTAATCTGTAATCTGTCGGGTCCGCCGGTCAGCCGGCGGCTCGCTTTTTCCAAGCTGGTTTCACCAGCGACGAGTGATCGCTCCGCCGGTCCGCATCGGGCCGGCGTTCCTTTTTCGGGAACGGGCGGCTCGCGCCGGCGGGACGGTCCAACGGTATGCCGGACACGCGCGAGCTGCGACGACGCAGCGCCGTTGCCGGCAATCATGAAGGTGTAGTGCGATGAAACGAGTAGGTCTGATCGGTTGGCGCGGCATGGTGGGGTCCGTGCTCATGCAGCGAATGCTGGAAGAGCGGGACTTCGATCTGATCGAGCCGGTGTTCTTCACCACCTCCAACGTCGGCGGCCAGGGCCCGGCCATCGGCAAGGACACCGCACCGCTGAAGGACGCCTACAGCATCGACGAACTCAAGGCACTGGACGTGATCGTCACCTGCCAGGGCGGCGACTACACCGGCGAGGTCTTCCCCAAGCTGCGCGAAGCCGGCTGGCAAGGCTACTGGATCGACGCCGCCTCCACCCTGCGCATGGAAGACGACGCCGTCGTGGTGCTGGACCCGGTCAACCGCAAGGTCATTGATCAGAAGCTGGACGCCGGGATCAAGAACTACATCGGCGGCAACTGCACCGTCAGCCTCATGCTGATGGGCCTGGGCGGGCTCTTCGAGGCCGGGCTCGTGGAGTGGATGAGCGTCATGACCTACCAGGCCGCCTCCGGCGCCGGCGCGCAGAACATGCGCGAGCTGATCCGCCAGATGGGCGCCATCGAGGCCGCGGTGGCGGACGACCTGGCCGACCCGGCCAGCGCGATCCTCGACATCGACCGCAAGGTCGCCCAGGCCCAGCGCGGCGAGGCGTTCCCGGCCGAGCATTTCGGCGTACCCCTGGCCGGCAGCCTGATCCCCTGGATCGACAAGGAACTGCCCAATGGCCAGAGCCGCGAGGAGTGGAAAGGCCAGGCGGAGACCAACAAGATCCTCGGTCGCTTCAAGAACCCGATCCCGGTGGACGGCATCTGCGTGCGCATCGGCGCCATGCGCTGCCACAGCCAGGCGCTAACCATCAAGCTGAACAAGGACGTGCCGCTGTCCGACATCGAAGGCATGATCAGCGGCCACAACCCCTGGGTGAAACTGGTGCCCAACCAGCGCGACGCCAGCATGCGCGAGCTGACCCCCACGGCGGTCACCGGCACCCTGAGCGTCCCGGTCGGGCGGCTGCGCAAGCTCAACATGGGGTCCCAGTACCTGGGCGCCTTCACCGTCGGCGACCAGCTGCTGTGGGGCGCTGCCGAGCCCCTGCGGCGCATGCTGCGCATCCTGCTGGAGCGCTGAGCCGACGAGGCCGCTCGCTCCCGGCGGGGTGAGCGGCCCTCGCCCTGGCCCATTTCACTGGCCAAGGCCTACCTTCCTCTATAGAGTGCCTCTCCTTTTTCCGGAGGCCTCTGGCATGCCGTCTTCTCTCGATATCGCCATCGTCGGCGCCACCGGCCTGGTGGGCGAACTGCTGGTGGAGCTGCTGGAAGAGCGGCACTTCCCCGTGGGTACGCTGCACCTGCTGGGCAGCGGCGAGGCTATCGGCCACGCGCTGCCGTTCAAGGGGCGCAACCTGCGGGTCCGCGACCTGGACGCTTTCGACTTCGCCCAGGTGCGCCTGGTGTTCCTGGCCGGCGAAGCGACCCGCGCCGCGGCCCTGGACGCGCGGCTGACAGCAGCCGGCTGCAGCGTCGTCGACCTGAGCGGCGGGCTCGATCCGGCGACCCTGACCTGGGTGGTGGCCGAGGCCAACGGCGAGCGTCTGGTCGACCTCACGCCTCCGCTGCGCATTGGCAATCCCTGTGCCCCGGCGATCCTGCTGGCGGCCGCCCTGGCGCCGCTGTGTCCGCTGCTGTCCCTGCAGCGGGTCACCGTCACCGCCTGTCTGGCCGTATCCAGTCGCGGCCAGGAAGGGGTGGGCGAGCTGGCCCGGCAGACGGCCGAGCTGCTCAACGCCCGGCCCCTGGAGCCGCGGGTGTTCGGCGGGCAGATGGCCTTCAACCTGCTGGGCATGGTGGATACTGCGGACGGGGAGGGTCACGGCTGCCTGGAGCGCCGGGTCCACGACGAACTGCGCGCGCTGCTGGGGCTGCCCGGGCTGGAGGTGGCCGTCACCTGCATCCAGGTACCGGTGTTCTTCGGCGATAGCCTCAGTGTGTCTGTGCTGACCGGGGAGGCGCCGGACCTGGCGCAGGTCCGTGCACGGCTGGCGGACGCCGAAGGCCTGGAATTGGCCGAAGGCGACGACTGCCCGAGCGTGGTCGGCGACGCCGTGGGCCAGGACGTCATCCATGTCGGCCGCCTGCGCGGCGGTTTGCACGATCCCCGCGAACTCAATTTGTGGATTGCTTCTGATAATGTGCGAAAAGGCGCGGCATTGAACGCCGTGCGGTCGGCTGAGTTGTTGATAAAACACTATCTGTAAAAGATACTTGCCCGAAATTTGAAGACTCATTCGAGCATGACGATACTGCTCAAGCTGTTTTGCTGACGGGGAGCGGCCGCAGGGTCGTAGGGCAGCAATCAATCCGGCCTCATCCGCAGGTCGAGAAAAAGATAAATCAAGGGAAACGCTATGGTTCGGGTTCGCAAACTTGTGCTGGCAATTGCGGCTGCTTCGGCGCTCACATCCGGTATGGCGCATGCGCTGGGACTGGGGGAGGTGACGCTCAAATCGGCGCTGAACCAGCCCCTGGATGCAGAAATCGAACTGCTCGAAGTGCGTGACCTCGGCTCCGCCGAGGTCATTCCGTCGCTGGCGACCCCGGAGGAATTCAACAAGGCCGGCGTCGACCGGCAGTTCTTCCTCAACGACCTGAAGTTCACCCCGGTCCTCAAGCCCAACGGCAAGAGCGTCATCCGCGTCACCTCCAGCAAGCCGGTGCGCGAGCCCTACCTGAATTTCCTCGTGCAGGTGCTCTGGCCCAACGGCCGCCTGCTGCGCGAATACACCCTGCTGCTGGACCCGCCGCTGTATTCGCCGCAGACCGCTGCCGCCGTACCGCAATTGCCGGTAGCCGCGCCGCGTGCCTCCGCCCCGGCGCCCCGTGCCCCGGCGCCGTCCACCGCGCCGCGCAGCACCGCTCCGAGCGCGCCATCCGCCGTCGGCGGCAACGAATACCGCACCACCGCCAGCGACACCCTCTGGGACATCGCCGAGCGCACCCGTGCCAGCGGCACCGTGCACCAGGCCATGCTGGCGATCCAGGACCTCAACCCGGACGCCTTCCTCGACGGCAACATCAACCGTCTGAAGAAAGGCCAGGTCCTGCGCCTGCCCACCGAGCAGCAGGTCAAGAGCCGTAGCCAGGCCGAGGCGCTGGCCCAGGTGGCTGCGCAGAACGGCGCCTGGCGCGAAGCGCGCAGCGGCGCGCCGAGCGGCACCCGCCAGGTCGACGCCACCAAGCGCAGCAGCGCCGGCGCGGCCCCGGCCACTGCCGAGAACAAGGACAACCTGCGCCTGGTGGCGCCGGACTCCGGCAAGTCCACCGCCGGCACCGACAAGGGCGGCAATGGCGACAGCAAGGCCCTCAGCAACAAGCTGGCGGTCACCCAGGAGAGCCTGGACTCCACTCGTCGCGAGAACGATGAGCTGAAGAGCCGCATGGGCGACCTGCAGAGCCAGCTGGACAAGCTGCAGAAGCTGATCCAGCTGAAGGACGACCAGTTGGCCAAGCTCCAGGCCAACCTTGCTCAGCAGGGCCAGGCCCAGCCCGGCGCCACTGCTCCGGTCACTCCGCCGGCCCCGGCGGTACCGGTGACGCCGCCGCAACCGGCGGCCCCGGCCACCCCGGCCGAGGCGGTCCCGACCCCCGCGCCGGCCCAACCGGCACCCGAGCCGCCTCCCGCGCCGGTGACTCCGGCTGCCCCGGCCACGCCTGCCGAAGGCGCTGCTCCCGACTACAACTACCAGGCCGAGCCGCCAGCCCCGGCCACGCCGCCCGCCGACGCGGCTCCGGTCCCGGCACCCGCGGAACCCGCCCCGGCGCCCGCGCCTGCGCCGGCTGACGTCGCCGCACCGCCTGCGACCCCGGCCACTCCGGCACCCACCGATACCGCTCCGGTGCCGGCCGAGGAACAGAGCTTCCTCGACGACCTGTTCGGCAACCCGCTGCTGCTGGGCCTGCTGGGGGGCGGTGCGCTGCTGCTCCTGCTGGTGGGCTTGATGGTCCTGTCCCGCCGTAACGCCATGAAGGAAGCCGAGCTGCAGACCGCCCTGGCCGAGCAGCACGACGACACCCGTCCGCTGGGCGACGACCTGCCGCTGGTGGATAGCGGGTTCGACGAGCTGAACGAGGCGCCGGCGACCGCCGCCCTGATCCAGCCCATCAGCGAGCGCGTGGTACCGCAGACCACCGACGTGCTGGGCGAGGCCGACATCTATATCGCTTACGGCCGCTTCAACCAGGCCGCCGAGCTGCTGCTGGGCGCCATCGAGGAGGAGCCTCACCGGGCCGACCTGCGCCTCAAGCTGATGGAAGTCTATGCGGAGCTAGGCGATCGCGAAGGCTTCGCCCGTCAGGAGAACGAGCTGCGCGAGATCGGCGGTTCCCAGGCGGAAATCGACCAGCTGAAGGCGCGCTACCCGGCTATGGTCTTCGTCGCAGGGGCTGCCCTGGGTACTGCTGCGGCGCAGGACGACCTGGACAGCTTCGACCTGGACGACCTGACCCTGGACGAGCCGGCCGCGCCCGCTGCCAGCCGCCCGGCCGACGATGCCTTCGACCTGAGCCTCGACGACCTGGAAGCCGACCTGGATCGCAACCACAAGCCGGCCGACCACGACTTCCTGCTGGACGAGAGCCTGGACCTGGATGCCCCGTCGGCGCGCCACGAGACCATCGGCGATGACCTGGACTTCGGTCTGGAACTGCCCGAAACCCCGGCGCCTACGCCCAGCAATCGCCAACTGGCCGACGACCTGGCCGACTTCAGCCTCGACCTGGAAAGCGACAAGCCCGCCGCGGCTCAGGACGACTTCCTGCTGGACCTGGACGAACCGGCCAAGGCCGGCAACGACTACGAGCTGCCGGCGGACTTCGACCTGTCCATGCCCGAGGACAAGCCCGAGCCGACCGCTGCCGCCGATTTCGCCAACCACCTGGACGATGCTAGCGCGAGCCTGGAACTTGCCGCCGACGACCTGCAGGCGATGCGCGACGAAGCCGCCGACCTTGAGCCGCCCGCCGCGCAACGCCATGAAGTGGAGCCGGCAGAACTGGACGGCGACGAGGACTTCGACTTCCTGTCCGGCACCGACGAGACCGCGACCAAGCTGGACCTGGCCCGCGCCTACATCGACATGGGCGATACGGAAGGCGCCCGCGACATCCTCGACGAAGTGGTTGCCGAGGGGAACGACACCCAGCGTCAGGAAGCGCGCGAGCTGATCGCCAAACTGGGTTGACGATGTCCGATGTACCCCCTGCAGCGGCAGCCGAGCAGGCTGCCGCTGGCATTTCCAGGATCGCTCTCGGCGTCGAGTACAAGGGCAGCCGCTACCGGGGCTTCCAGCGCCAGCGTGCTGGCGTGCCGTCGATCCAGGAGTCCCTGGAAAAGGCCCTCTCGAAGGTCGCCGGCGGCGAGCCGGTCACCCTCAGCTGCGCCGGCCGGACCGATGCGCTGGTGCACGCCAGCGGCCAGGTCGTGCATTTCGATACCCGAGTCGTCCGCAGCATGCATGCGTGGACCATGGGCGCCAACCTCAACCTGCCGCCGGACATCAGCGTCACCTGGGCCAAGGCCATGCCGCCCGCGTTCGACGCCCGCTTCAGTGCCATGGCGCGGCGCTACCGCTACGTGATCTACAACGATTCCATCCGCCCCGCGCACATGGCCGAGGAGGTGACGTGGAATCACCGTCCACTGGACATCGAGCGCATGCGCGACGCCGCCGAAGCGCTGGTGGGAACCCATGATTTCAGCGCTTTCCGGGCCCGCCAGTGCCAGGCCAAGTCGCCCATCAAGACGGTGCACCATCTGCGGTTGATCGAGTCCGGGCGCTTCCTGGTGCTGGATATCCGCGCCAACGCCTTCCTCCACCATATGGTGCGCAACATCGCGGGCGTGCTGATGACCATCGGGGCCGGCGAGCGACCGGTGGAGTGGGCGAGGGACGTACTGGAAAGCCGAACCCGGCGCACCGGTGGCGTGACGGCCCATCCCTATGGGCTGTACCTGATCAAGGTGGACTACCCCGAAGCGTTCGAACTGCCGCAGCGCTACCTGGGCCCGCATTTCCTCTCCGGCCTGCCGGACTGACCCCGCGGCGGCCTTGCAGCCCCCGCACGCTCTGTTACCATCCGCCCTTTACCCAGGCAGGTACCGACCGTTGAGCGCCGTTCGCTGCAAGATTTGCGGGATAACCCGGGTCGAGGATGCGCTGGCCGCCGCTGAAGCCGGCGCCGACGCCATCGGGCTGGTGTTCTATTCCCGCAGTCCGCGGGCGGTGAACATCCGGCAGGCAAGGGCGATCATCGCCGCGCTGCCGCCTTTCGTGACCACTGTCGGGCTGTTCGTTGACGCCTCCCGCTGCGAACTCAACGAAACCCTGGACGCCGTCCCCCTGGACCTCCTGCAATTCCACGGCGACGAAACGCCCGAGCACTGCGAGGGCTACCACCGTCCCTACATCAAGGCCCTGCGGGTACGGCCGGGCGAGGACATCGCCGCCACCGCCCGGTCCTATTCGGGTGCCTCCGGTATCCTGCTGGACGCGTTCGTGGCGGGCGTGCCCGGGGGGACCGGCGAGACCTTCGACTGGTCACTGATCCCCGCCGACCTGCCGAAGCCGCTGATCCTCGCGGGTGGGCTCGCCCCGGGCAACGTTGCCGAGGCCATCCGCCAGGTGCGTCCCTACGCAGTGGATGTCAGCGGCGGGGTGGAGGCGAGCAAGGGCATCAAGGATGCGGAGAAGGTTCGCGCGTTTCTCCGCGAGGTCAGGCTTGCCTGACGCGCGTCCAGCCGGCATGCCTCTGCGCCGCACGCGTTGGGCGTGGCCGGCTGGCGCCGATGTGACGGGCCGTCCATCCCCACCGTCCATAACCGAATCCCACCCTGTCGTGCGGGAACGCCGCCGGGTCGCGCCGGTCAGTTCAGCGAGGCGTGTTCCGCGACAGGTGGGTCTGGAGTTCCGAGACGAGGCCGAGGGCCTCGTCGCCCGGGTGGTCGGGCGCTTCGGTCCGGGCGCTTCGCTGCCCGCCGCGCCCGCCACGTTCGTGAATCTGCTCGAGGGTATGCGCGCGGCCGGAGCGCCGGCGTACCGAGCCTTGAAGCTGTGGAGAACGAGAGCATGAGCAACTGGCTGGTAGACAAACTGATCCCCTCCATCATGCGGTCCGAGGTGAAGAAAAGCTCGGTGCCGGAGGGGCTCTGGCACAAGTGCCCGTCCTGCGAGGCGGTGCTGTACAAGCCCGAGCTGGAAAAGAACCTGGATGTCTGCCCGAAATGCGACCACCACATGCGCATCGATGCGCGGGCCCGCCTGAACATCTTCCTCGATGCCGACGGGCGCGAGGAAATCGGCGCGGAGCTGGAGCCGGTGGACCGCCTCAAGTTCCGCGACAGCAAGAAGTACAAGGATCGCCTGACCTCGGCCCAGAAGGACACCGGCGAGAAGGATGCCCTGGTGGCGATGCTTGGCACCCTGCAGGCCATGCCGGTGGTGGCGGTGGCCTTCGAGTTCAGCTTCATGGGCGGTTCCATGGGCGCAGTGGTCGGCGAGCGCTTCGTCCGTGCCGCCAACGTCGCCCTCGAGCAGCGCTGCCCGTTCCTCTGCTTCTCTGCCTCGGGCGGCGCGCGCATGCAGGAGGCGCTGATCTCCCTGATGCAAATGGCCAAGACCTCCGCCGTCCTCGCCCGTCTGCGGGAGGAGGGGATTCCCTTCATATCGGTGCTCACCGACCCGGTCTACGGCGGCGTATCCGCCAGCCTCGCCATGCTCGGTGACGTGATCGTCGCCGAACCCAAGGCGCTGGTAGGCTTCGCCGGCCCGCGGGTGATCGAGCAGACCGTGCGGGAAAAGCTGCCCGAAGGCTTCCAGCGCAGCGAGTTCCTGCTGGAGCACGGCGCCATCGACATGATCGTGCCGCGCCAGGAACTGCGCACCCGCCTCGGTCGCCTGCTGGCGCAATTCACCCACGCGCCCACACCCGAACCCGAGGCCGTGTCGGCGATCGCATGACCCACCGCACTCTCGCCGGCTGGCTGGCCTACCTCGAACAGCTGCACCCCAACGCCATTGACATGGGCCTGGACCGTTGCCGGGAGGTCGCTGACCGGCTCGGCCTGGCGCGTCCGGCGCCCCGGGTGGTGACGGTCACCGGGACCAACGGCAAGGGTTCCACCTGTGCGTTCCTGGCCAGCCTGCTGGCGGCCCAGGGGCTGCGGGTCGGGGTTTACGCTTCGCCCCACTTGCTGGCCTACAACGAGCGCGTGCGCATCGATGGCCGCGATGCCAGCGATGCGGCCCTGTGCCAAGCGTTCGAGGCAGTGGAGCAGGCGCGCGGCGCGATCACCCTGACCTATTTTGAGATGGGGACCCTGGCGGCCTTCTGGCTGTTCCAGCGGGCGTCGCTGGATGCTGTGGTGCTGGAGGTCGGCCTGGGCGGCCGGCTGGATGCGGTGAATCTGGTGGACCCGGATCTGGCGCTGGTCACCAGCATCGGGCTCGACCATGCCGAATGGCTCGGCGATACCCGGGAGTCCGTCGCCTACGAGAAGGCTGGCATCTTCCGCGCCGGCAAACCGGCCCTGTGCGGCGACTTGGAGCCGCCGGAGCCGCTGCTGCAGCAGGCGGAGGCGCTGGGCGCACCGTTCTACCTGCGTGGTCGCGACTACGACCTGGCTATGGGCGATCAGGGCTGGCACTGGCGCGGTGTCGACCGCGACGGCCGAGGCCTCGAACTGCACGGCCTGCCGAAGCTGGACCTGCCCATGGAGAACGCCGCCCTGGCGCTGCAGGCCTACGCCCTGATGGGCCTGCCCTGGCAGCCCAAGTCCATGGCCATGGCGCTGCTCAGCACCCGCGTCGCCGGGCGGCTGGATCGCCGTCACCTGCGCTGGCGCGGCAAACCGCTCACGCTGTTGCTGGATGTTGGGCATAATCCCCACGCCGCCGAGTACCTGGCCCAGCGCCTGCGCGCTCGGCCGGCGAAGGGCATGCGTCGCGCGGTGTTCGGCCTGCTGGCCGACAAGGACCTGGCGGGTGTCGTGCGGCCGTTGCTGGAGGGCATCGCCTACTGGGCGGTGGCCCCTTTGCCGACGCCGCGGACCCGTTCCGCCGAGGCCTTGCAGGCGCACCTGCAGGCGAGCGGCGTGTCCGCCCAGGTGTACGCCGACGTGGCGGCGGCGCTGCAGGCCCAGTGCGAACAGGCTCGGGCCGGCGACGAGATTCTGGTGTTCGGGTCTTTTTATTGCGTAGCCGAGGCGCTGCAGTGGCTCGCCGGGCAGGCGGAGGAGGAAGCGGGACATGGCCATGCTGGATAAGGGGCTGAAACAACGCATCGTCGGGGCGCTGGTGTTGCTGGCGCTGGCGGTGGTCTTCCTGCCGATGCTGTTCTCCCGCGAGGACGAGCGCCGCCACGTCCGGGTCGATGTCCCGGCCATGCCGCAGTCCCCCGGCCTGCCGAAGATCGAGATGCAACCGGTGGACGTCCCTGAGCCGGTGCCGGTCCCCGAGGACCCGCTGCCGCCCACCGAGCCGATTCCCGGAACGGTCGCCGAGGCCCCGGCGGCGGACCCGGTCCCGCCCGCCGAGCCGATAGCCCCGGTGGCGCAACCGACGCCGACCCCGGTGCCGACCCCTGTCGCCAATCCGGCCAGCGTGGCGCAGACGCCGGCGCCCCCCAAGCCGACGCCCACCCCTACGCCGGCGCCGACTGCACCGAGTGCCCCCGAGCCGGCGGCCAACACCCAGGCCGACAGCCGCCTTGACGAGAACGGCCTGCCCATCAGCTGGTCGGTGCAATTGGCCAGCCTGTCCAACCGCGCCAGCGCCGAGGCGCTGCAGAAGAAGCTGCGCAGCCAGGGCTACAACGCCTACATTCGCAGCCTGGAAGGCATGAATCGGGTCTTCGTCGGGCCGGTGATCGAGCGCGCCGAGGCCAACCGCCTGCGCGACCAACTGAGCAAGCAGCAGAACCTCAATGGCTTCCTGGTGCGCTTCCAGCCGGAGCGCGGCTGACGGCGCGCCGGGCCGCGCCGCCGAACTGCGGATGACCCGGCGGCAAGGGCTCTGCTAGAATGCAGCGCCTTTCGTTTCATGGGCTGCATCGTGACTTTCACCTGGGTCGACTGGGCGATCATCGCCGTCATCGCCGTTTCCAGCCTGATCAGCCTGAAGCGCGGTTTCGTCAAAGAGGCGCTGTCGCTGCTGACCTGGATCATCGCCGGCGCGGTGGCCTGGATGTTCGGCGGCGCGTTGTCCCAGTACCTCGTGGACTATATCCAGACACCCTCGGCGCGGATCATCGCCGCCTGTGCCATCCTGTTCGTCGCCACCCTGCTGGTGGGGGCGCTGATCAATTTCCTCATCGGTGAGCTGGTGCGCGTTACCGGCCTGTCCGGGACCGACCGGTTCCTCGGCATGGTCTTCGGCGCGGCGCGCGGCGGCCTGCTGGTGGTGGTGGCGGTGGGCCTGCTGAGCCTCGCCCCCGTGCAGCAAGATCCCTGGTGGCAGCAATCGAGCCTGCTGCCCCATTTCCTGATGGTCGCCGACTGGTCGAAGAACCTGATCCTGGGTCTCACCAGCCAGTGGCTCTCCAGCGGTCCCGGCATACCCAGCTGAGGCCGTCGACCTGCAAGGCCGCCGCCACGCCCCGGTGTGTCGGCGGCCCGTATTATCCTGAACCACTACAGGGGTTGCGACACATGTGCGGCATCGTCGGTATCGTCGGTAAGTCGAACGTCAATCAGGCGCTCTATGACGCGCTCACCGTCCTCCAGCACCGCGGCCAGGACGCTGCCGGCATCGTGACCAGCCATGACGGCCGGTTGTTTCTGCGCAAGGACAACGGGCTGGTACGGGACGTCTTCCAGCAACGCCACATGCAGCGCCTGGTGGGCCACATGGGGATCGGCCACGTGCGCTATCCCACCGCCGGCAGTTCCAGCTCGGCGGAAGCCCAGCCGTTCTACGTCAACTCGCCCTACGGCATCACCCTGGCCCACAACGGCAACCTGACCAACGTCGACCAGCTGTCCCGGGAAATCTACGAGTCCGACCTGCGCCACGTGAACACCAACTCCGACTCGGAGGTGCTGCTGAACGTGTTCGCCCACGAGCTGGCGGCGCGCAGCAAGCTGCAGCCCAGCGAGGACGACATCTTCGCCGCGGTGACCGAAGTGCACGAGCGCTGCCAGGGCGGCTACGCAGTGGTGGCGATGATCCTCGGCTACGGCATCGTCGGCTTCCGCGACCCCAACGCGATCCGTCCCATCGTCTTCGGCCAGCGCCACACCGACGAAGGCGTGGAGTACATGATCGCTTCGGAGAGCGTGTCCCTGGATGTGCTGGGCTTCACCCTGATCCGCGACCTGGCCCCGGGCGAGGCGGTGTGGATCACCGAGGGCGGCAAGCTCTACACCCGCCAGTGCGCGAAGAAGCCCAACTACGCCCCGTGCATTTTCGAGCACGTCTACCTGGCGCGGCCGGACTCCATCATGGACGGCATCTCGGTCTACAAGGCGCGCCTGCGCATGGGCGAGAAGCTGGCGGAGAAGATCCTCCGGGAGCGTCCCGACCACGGCATCGACGTGATCATCCCGATCCCCGATACCAGCCGCACCGCCGCGCTGGAGCTGGCCAACCACCTGGGGGTGAAGTTCCGCGAGGGGTTCGTGAAGAACCGCTACATCGGCCGGACCTTCATCATGCCCGGGCAGGCGGCGCGGAAAAAATCCGTGCGGCAGAAGCTCAACGCCATCGAACTGGAGTTCCGCGGCAAGAACGTGATGCTGGTGGACGACTCCATCGTCCGTGGCACCACCTGCAAGCAGATCATCCAGATGGCCCGCGAGGCCGGGGCGAAGAACGTCTACTTCTGCTCCGCCGCACCGGCCGTGCGCTACCCCAACGTCTACGGCATCGACATGCCGAGCCCCCACGAGCTGATCGCCCACAACCGCAGCACCGAGGAAGTCGCCGAGCTGATCGGCGCCGACTGGCTGATCTACCAGGACCTCCAGGACCTGGAAGACGCCGTGCGCGAGGGCAATCCGGCCATCACGGCGTTCGACGACGCGGTCTTCACCGGCAGGTACATCACCGGTGACATCGACGAGGCCTACCTGAACAAGATCGAGCAGGCGCGCAACGACGCCGCCAAGGTCAAGACTCAGGCGGTCAGCGCGATCATCGACCTGTACAACAACTGAGCCCCGCGCCGCCCGGTGCCGGCGCCGGCACCGCGGCCGGCGCGCGGTAACGGGAGTCACCATGAGCAACGATTGGCAAGCGGGTAGGCTGGACAGCGACCTGCAGGGCGCCGCCTTTGATACCCTGGCGGTTCGCGCCGGCCAGCGCCGCGGGCCGGAAGGGGAGCATGGCGAAGCGCTGTTCCCCACCTCCAGCTACGTATTCCGCAGCGCGGCGGACGCCGCCGCACGCTTCGCCGGCGACGTGCCGGGCAACGTCTATTCCCGCTACACCAACCCGACGGTGCGCACCTTCGAGGAACGCATCGCGGCCCTGGAAGGCGCCGAGCAGGCGGTGGCCACCGCTTCCGGCATGTCGGCGATCCTGGCCCTGGTCATGGGCCTGTGCAGCGCCGGCGACCACGTGCTGGTATCCCGCAGCGTGTTCGGTTCCACCATCAGCCTGTTCGAGAAGTACCTCAAGCGCTTCGGCATCCAGGTGGACTATCCGCCCCTGGTGGACCTGGACGCCTGGCGCGCGGGCCTCAAGCCCAACACCCGCCTGCTGTTCGTCGAATCGCCCTCCAACCCCCTGGCCGAACTGGCCGACATCGCCGCCCTGGCCGAGTTGGCCCATGCCCACGGCGCGCTGCTGGCGGTGGACAACTGCTTCTGCACCCCGGCGCTGCAGCGCCCCCTGGCCCTGGGGGCCGACTTGGTGGTGCACTCGGCCACCAAGTACATCGACGGCCAGGGCCGCAGCATGGGCGGCGTGGTCGCCGGCCGCAGCGAGCTGACCAAGGAGGTGGTGGGTTTCCTGCGCACCGCCGGGCCGACCCTCAGCCCATTCAACGCCTGGATCTTCCTCAAGGGCCTGGAAACCCTGCGGGTGCGCATGCAGGCCCACTGCGCCAGCGCCCAGCGACTGGCCGAGTGGCTCGAAGGCCAGCCGGGCATCCGCCGGGTCTACTACGCCGGGCTGCCCAGCCATCCCCAGCACGACCTGGCGCGGCGCCAGCAGAGCGGCTTCGGCGCGGTGGTGAGCTTCGAGGTGGACGGCGACCGCGACGCCGCCTGGCGCTTCATCGATGCCACCCGGATGATTTCCATCACCACCAACCTGGGCGATACCAAGACCACCATCGCCCACCCGGCCACCACCTCCCACGGGCGGCTGTCCGCCGAGGAGCGCGCCAACGCCGGCATCGGCGACAACCTGATCCGCGTCGCCGTGGGGCTGGAGGATGTCGCCGACATCCAGGCGGACTTGGCGCTGGGGTTGGCCGCGCTGTGAGCGAGGCCAACGAGGTAGCACTGGACTGGACCCGGCGCGAGGCGGTTCCCGACAACGGCAAGGTGGCGCTGGTCACCGGCGCCGCCCGCGGCATCGGCCTGGGCATCGCCGCCTGGCTGATCGCCGAGGGCTGGAAGGTGGTGCTCGCCGACACCGACCGCACCCGCGGCGCCAAGGTGGCCCGGGCGCTAGGGGAGCGGGCCTGGTTCGTCGCCATGGACGTCAGCCAGGAAAACCAGGTGCTGCTGGGCGTCTCCGAGGTGCTCGGGCAGTTCGGCCGGCTGGACGCCCTGGTGAACAACGCCGGGCTGGCGGACCCCTACAACACCCCGCTGCAGGATCTGTCGCTGAGCGCCTGGAACCGCGTACTGGCCACCAATCTCAGTGGTCCGCTGCTCCTGGCCAAGCATTGCGCCCGCTACCTGCGCGCCCATGACGGTGCCATCGTCAACCTGAGCTCGACCCGCGCCCACCAGTCCGAACCGGACAGCGAGGCCTACGCCGCCAGCAAGGGTGGCCTGCTGGCGCTCACCCACGCCCTGGCGGTGAGCCTGGGGCCGGACATCCGGGTCAATGCGGTGAGCCCGGGCTGGATCGATGCGCGGGACCCCTCGGCGCGGCGCAGCGATCCGCTGGGGCCCGAGGATCACCAGCAGCATCCGGCCGGGCGGGTCGGGACCGTCGAGGACGTGGCTTCGCTGGTGGCCTGGCTGCTGTCGGAGGAGTCGGCGTTCGTCACCGGCCAGGAATTCGTGGTGGATGGCGGCATGACCCGCCGGATGATCTACCGCGACTGAGACGCCCCGCTTCGTCGTCCCGTGCAGACACCCGGCCTTGGCCGGGCGTCGCGCATGTGGGCTTCAGTCGCCCTTGCGCAGATCCACGGCGGGCACGCCCTGGCCATCGAACAGCAGGTGAGGCTGTTCCGGCAGGATGTTGCGCTCGCCCGCCGCCTGGCTGCCGATCACCCGGATGTCGCTGTATTTCTTGCCCGACAGGGCCGCGAGGCCAGCGCCGTCGCGGACCACGGTGGGGCGCAGGAACACCATCAGGTTGCGCTTCACGTGGCCGGCCTTGTTGGAGCGGAACAGCCGGCCGAGGAAGGGGATGTCGCCCAGCAGCGGCACCTTGGATTCCGACTGGTTGACGTCGTCCTGGATCAGCCCGCCCAGCACCACCACCTGGCCGTCCTCGGCGAGCACCGTGCTCTTGATGGAACGCTTGTTGGTGATCAGGTCGAGGGCCTTGGCGGTGAGCTGGGTGCTTTCGGCGATGGAGGAGATTTCCTGCTCGATCTCCAGACGCAGGGTGGCCCCTTCATTGATATGGGGGGTGACCTTGAGGGTCACACCGATGTCCTTGCGCTCCACCGTGGTGAACGGGTTGCTGGAGCCGGCGTTGTTGGTGGTGTAGGAGCCGGTCTGGAACGGTACGTTCTGGCCCACCAGGATCTCCGCCTTCTGGTTGTCCAGGGTCAGCAGGCTCGGGGTGGACAGCAGGTTGCTGTTGCTATTGGCCGAGAGTGCGGTGATCAGGGCGCCGAAACGGTCGCTGCCGATGCCGATGATCGCCCCGTCCGGCAGGTCGGTAGGCGCTTTCTTGTCGTTGATGGCGGTGAGCAGGGTGCCGATGGAGAGCCCGGTGTTGCCGAAGTTGGTGCCGCCCAGGCCACCCTTGCCGCCACGGGCATCCACCGCCCACTGCACGCCCAGGGCATCGGAAATGTCGCCAGAAATCTCGACGATGGCCGCTTCCACCATCACTTGGGCGCGAGGCACGTCCAGTTGGCGGACGATGTCCTCCAGGGCATTCACCGTGTCCGGTTCCGCCAGCAGGACCAGGGCGTTGAGGCTCTCGTCGGCGCGGATCAGGATGTTCTGCGGCTTGCCGGACGAAGCCGCTGCAGCACCGCCACTGCCACCGGCCGCCGCACCGCCCTCGGGGGCCTTCAGGCCCTCGGAGATTTCCCCGAGGGTTTCCGCCAGGGCCTTGGCATCGTTGTGGCGCAGGCGGATCACCCGGGTGTTGGCCGAGCGGGTGGTGGGCGTGTCGATGGACTTGGCCAGGGCCGCCAGTTTCGCCCGCGCGGCCGGCGGTCCCAGCAGGATCAGGCGGTTGGTGCGGCCGTCGGCAATCACCTGGGTGCCGCTGGTGCCCTTGGCCTGGCCGCGGGTGACGCTGTTGTTGAGGACTTCCGCCGCGTCCATCACCCAGGCGTGCTGCAGGGTCAACACGCTGTAGTCGCGGTCTCCGGCCTGGTCCAGCTGGCGCACCAGGTCCTCGATGCGGGCGATGTTGGCGCTGCGGTCGCTGATGATCAGGGCGTTGGCGGACGTCACCGCCGCCAGGTGACCGTACTGCGGCACCAGGGGCCTGACCAGGGGGATCAGCTCCGCCACCGGGGCGTGCTGCACCTGGATGACTCGGGTTTCCAGGCTGTCCGGTGCGTTGCGGCCGTTGTCGGCTTCCGCCTTGGCTTCGGCATTGGGGATGATGCGCGCCTGGTCGCCGTGGGTGACCACGCTGAAGCCGTGGGTCGCCATCACCGAGAGGAACAGCTGGTAGACCTCGCTCAGGCCCAGGGGCGACTTGGAGACCACGCTGACCTGGCCCTTGACCCGGGGGTCGACCACGAAGGTCTCGCCGGTGATGTCGGAGATCTGGTCGATGAACTCGCGAATGTCCGCGTCCTTGAGGTTGATGGTCCAGCTGTCCTGTTGAGTCCCCGTGCCACTGGCCTGGGTCGTGCGCGGCGGGGCCGGGTCTTCGGCCAGGGCCGGCAGGGCGGTGAAGGTGAGGCTGGCGGCGAGCAGGGCGAGGGTAAGGCGGGAGAGAGTCGGATACATCGGTTCAGTCGCTTTCCATGGGCTGATCGGTGGGCGCATCGGGTGGCGGCAGGCTGCCGGCCGCTTCCATCTGTTGGCGCAGGGCTTCCATGCGCTGGCGCAGCATGTCCGCGTTCTCTTCCTGCAAACCACTGAGCGGATCGCCCGCATCCGCGGGAGGCTGGTTGTCCTCGTAAGGCGGTGGCGCGCCATAGCCGCCTCCCTCGTTCTCGTTGGGATCGACGTTCGCGCTGGCGCTGGCGGAGCGGCTGGCGGGGAAGGGCAGCGTCTCCAGCCGGCCATTGCGCTCCAGTTCGACGCGGTCGCGGTAGACCGCGTGCAGCTTCACGCCGCTGTCCAGCTCCTGGCCCAGGCCGAAACGCTGCGGCTTGCTGCCCTCGCGCTGGATGATCGCGCTGGAACGTTGCGGGTCGTTGTGAACGAAGCTGCCGTGGAGGGTGAGGCGCAGGTTGGTCGCGGGGGGAGGGCCGTCGCCGGCGAGGCTGGCAGAGCCGAACAGGCGCTGCATGTTGTCCACGCTGGGGGGCTGGGTGGACGGGGCGGAGGCGGTGGCGACACTGCCGTCCTGCTCGCGCAGCAGGCGGAGCCACGCGGCGGTCTGCCAGGCGAGGCTGATGCTCATCGCGATCACCAGCGCCGTGCCCAGCAAAAGCTGCATGTGACGTAGCGGCCAGCGTGGAACACTGGATCGAAGCAAGGCGTCTATCACTCCCTGAATGCTGTATTGATCTTATTTTTCCAGCAGATCGCGGCGGATCATATCAGCTCGCCGGAATCGCGCCAGAGGTTGTCGATGCGTGTCCGCCAGGAAATTGTGCTACACATAACGGCCTGGCGAGGGGCCTGCCGGGTTTTCCAGAGGGTCCGTGAGCCATGCCGCGTTTCCGCTCGAAAAAATGTGTACCCTGTCGCGCCATGCGAGTCAGGCTCGCAAAATGGACTGCAGGTTTTCGCTTGAAGGCACGCCACGGATGAATGCACCCCTCGCTGAAGCGCCGATGCGCCGTCTTCCTTTCGGTTTCGCCAAACGCCACGGCGTTCTGCTTCAGGACGGTGCCTCGCCCTGCCTGGCCCACCGGCCGGGGGTCGATCTGGTAGCCCTGAGCGAAGCCCGGCGGTTCGCCGGTCGCTACCTGCCGCTGAAGGAGTTGCCGCCGGAAGCCTTCGACCAAGCCATGGCCCTGGCCTACCAGCACGATTCCTCCGCCACCATGCAGCTGGCCGAGGACCTGGGGGGCAGCCTCGACCTCGCCGCCCTCGCCGAGCAGATGCCGGAGACCGAGGACCTGCTGGAGCAGGAGGACGACGCCCCGATCATCCGCCTGATCAACGCGATCCTCGGCGAGGCGATCAAGGACAACGCATCGGACATCCACCTGGAAACCTTCGAGAAACGCCTGGTGGTGCGATTCCGGGTGGACGGCATTCTGCGCGAGGTGCTGGAGCCCAAGCGCGAGCTGGCAGCGCTGCTGGTGTCGCGGATCAAGGTGATGGCGCGCCTGGACATCGCCGAGAAGCGGGTGCCCCAGGATGGCCGGATTTCCCTGCGGGTCGGTGGCCGTGAGGTGGACATCCGGGTGTCCACGCTGCCCTCGGCCAACGGCGAACGGGTGGTGCTGCGCCTGCTGGACAAGCAGGCCGGGCGCCTGACCCTGCAGCACCTGGGCATGAGCGCCCGGGACCGCCAACTGATGGACGAGACCGTGCGCAAGCCCCACGGCATCCTGCTGGTGACCGGTCCCACCGGCTCGGGCAAGACCACCACCCTGTACGCCAGCCTGACCACCCTCAACGACCGCACCCGTAACATCCTCACGGTCGAGGACCCCATCGAATATCACCTGGAAGGCATCGGCCAGACCCAGGTCAATCCCAAGGTGGACATGACCTTCGCCCGCGGCCTGCGGGCGATTTTGCGCCAGGACCCGGACGTGGTGATGGTGGGCGAGATCCGCGACCAGGAAACCGCGGAGATCGCGGTCCAGGCTTCCCTGACCGGTCACCTGGTGCTGTCCACGCTGCACACCAACAGCGCCATCGGCGCCATCACCCGTCTGGTGGACATGGGCATCGAGCCGTTCCTGCTGTCCTCGTCGTTGCTGGGCGTGCTGGCCCAGCGCCTGGTGCGGGTGCTGTGCCCCAGTTGCAAGGAAAGCTACGTCGCCGACGAGGCGGAGTGCCGGCTGCTCGGGGTCCCCCTGGACAAGGCGCCGACCCTCTACCGCGCCCGCGGCTGTCTGGAATGCCACCAGCACGGTTATCGTGGGCGCACCGGCATCTATGAGCTGGTGGTGTTCGACGACCACCTGCGCACCCTGATCCACAGCGCCGCCGGCGAACAGGCCATGACCCGCCATGCCCGGACCCTCGGACCGAGCATCCGCGACGACGGCAAGCGCAAGGTGCTCGAAGGGGTCACCACGGTCGAGGAAGTCCTGCGCGTGACGCGGGAAGAATAATGGCCGCGTTCGAATACATCGCCCTCGACCCCCGCGGTCGTCAGCAGAAGGGCGTGCTGGAGGCGGACAGTGCCCGCCAGGTGCGCCAGCTGTTGCGGGAGCGGCAACTGGCGCCGCTGCAAGTGAAGGCCACCCGCACCCGCGAGCACGCTGGCGGCGGGCGCCTGAGCTTCGGCCGCGGCCTGTCCGCCCGCGACCTGGCACTGGTCACCCGCCAACTGGCCACCCTGGTGCAGGCCGCGCTGCCCATCGAGGAAGCCCTGGGCGCGGCCGCCGCCCAGGCCAGCGCCGCGCGCATCCAGTCGATGCTGCTGGCGGTGCGGGCGAAAGTGCTGGAAGGCCATAGCCTGGCCAGCAGCCTGAAGGAATTCCCCGCGGCCTTCCCCGATCTCTACCGTGCCACGGTGGCCGCCGGCGAGCATGCCGGACACCTGGGGCCGGTGCTGGAGCAACTGGCCGACTACACCGAGCAACGCCAGCAGTCGCGGCAGAAGATCCAGCTGGCGCTGCTCTATCCGGTGACCCTGATGCTCGCCTCCCTGGGCATCGTCGGCTTCCTGCTGGGCTACGTGGTGCCGGACGTGGTGCGGGTGTTCATCGATTCCGGGCAGACCCTGCCGGCGCTGACCCGCGGCCTCATCGCCCTGAGCTCCCTGGTCAAGCAGTGGGGCTGGCTGGCGCTGCTGCTGGCGATCGGCGGCTTCATCGGCGCGCGCATGGCGCTGCGCGACGAGACCGTCAAGCGCCGCTGGCACGCCACGCTGCTGCAGCTGCCGCTGATCGGGCGCCTGGTGCGCTCCACCGACACTGCGCGCTTCGCCTCGACCCTGGCGATCCTGACCCAGAGCGGCGTACCGCTGGTGGAAGCCCTGGGTATCGCCGCCGAGGTGATCGCCAACCGGGTGATCCGCGCGGACGTGGTATTGGCCGCCCAGAAGGTCCGTGAGGGCGGCAGCCTGACCCGTGCCCTGGACGCCAGCGGGCAGTTTCCGCCGATGATGCTGCACATGATCGCCAGCGGCGAACGCTCGGGCGAACTGGACAAGATGCTGGCGCGTACGGCGCGCAACCAGGAGAACGACCTGAGCGCGCAGATCGCGTTGCTGGTCGGGTTGTTCGAGCCGTTCATGCTGGTCTTCATGGGGGCCGTGGTGCTGGTCATCGTACTGGCGATACTGCTGCCGATTCTGTCGTTGAACCAACTCGTGAGTTAAAGGAGCGAGCACGTGCGCAAGCAAACCGGTTTCACCCTGATCGAGATCATGGTCGTCGTCGTGATCCTCGGCATTCTCGCCGCGCTGGTGGTGCCCCAGGTCATGAACCGCCCGGACCAGGCCAAGGTCACCGTCGCCCGTGGCGACATCAAGGCCATTTCCGCCGCGCTGGACATGTACAAGCTGGACAACTTCGCCTACCCGAGCACCCAGCAGGGCCTGGAAGCGCTGGTGAAGAAGCCCACCGGCAACCCGCAGCCGAAGAACTGGAACAAGGACGGCTACCTGAGCAAGCTGCCCATCGATCCCTGGGGCAACCCCTACCAGTACCTGTCGCCGGGCACCAAGGGGCCCTACGACCTGTATTCCTTCGGTGCCGACGGCAAGGAAGGCGGCAGCGACAACGACGCCGACATCGGTAACTGGGACAAGTGATGCCCGCGCCGTCCTCCCGCCGCCGTCCGACGCGGTCCCGGCCCTTGGGCCGGAGCCTCGGAACAGGGCGGCGGGCGCACGGCTTCACCCTGATCGAACTGCTGGTGGTGCTGGTGATCATCGGCACCCTGGTGGCGCTGACCACCTTCAGCACCGGCATCGCCGGGCCCGGGCGCGAGCTGCGCAACGAGGCCGAGCGTCTGTCCAGCCTGATCGGCGTGCTCGCCGACGAGGCCGTCCTCGACAACCGTGAGTACGGCGTGCGCTTCGAGCGCGACCGCTACGAAGTCGTGCGCTTCGAGGACGACGGGCGCTGGGCACCCCTGGGGGACCAGGCCCATCGCCTGCCGGCGTGGGCCGAGCTGCGCTTCGAACTGGATGGCCAGGCGCTAGTGTTGCCCTCGCCCTCCGGTGACAGCAAGGACCGCAAGGCCAAGGCATCCTTACCGCAGCTGCTGATCCTCTCCAGCGGCGAATTCACCCCGTTCCGCCTGCAACTGCGGGAACGCCGCGACGACGGTGCCCGGCTGGCGCTTTCCAGCGACGGCTTCCGCCTGCCCAAGGTGGAAAGCCTGGCGGAGCGTGGATGAAAGCGGCCCGTGGCTTCACCCTGCTGGAAGTGCTGGTGGCCCTGGCGATCTTCGCCATCGTCGCCGCCAGCGTGCTCACCGCCGCCAGCAGCAGCCTGAAGAACGCCTCGCGCCTGGAAGACAAGACCCTGGCCATGTGGATCGCCGACAACCACCTGACCGAGATGCAGCTGGCCGACCCGCAGCCCGCCGATGGCCGGGCGAATGGCGACCTGGAGTTCGCCGGCCGGCGCTGGCAGTGGCAGAGCCAGGTGGAGGCCACCAGCGACCCGGACATGCGCCGGATCATCGTCTGGGTCGCGCTGCGGCCGATCCGCGGCGGCACCGGCGGCAAGCTGGACGACCGCGCCATCGTGCGTCTGGTGGGCTTCCTGGAGAACCCGTCGTGAGGCGCCACCGGGGTTTCACCCTGCTGGAGCTGCTGATCGCCATCGCGATCTTCGCGCTGCTGGGGCTGGCCACCTACCGCATGCTGGACAGCGTGCTGCGCACCGACACCAGCACCCGCGAGCAGGAGCGCCAGCTGCGCGAGGTGACCCGGGCCATGGCGGCTTTCGAGCGGGACCTGCAGCAGGTGGTGGCGCGCCCGGTGCGCGACGCCTATGGCGAGCCGCTGCCGGCGCTGTCCGGCGAGGACGAAGACACTGCGCCGGTGGAGTTCAGCCGGCTCGGCTGGCGCGACCCCACCGGGGCGGTCCGTTCGCAGATCCAGCGGGTGCGCTGGCAGCGTTCCGGCGAGGTCTGGGAGCGCCGCTACTGGCAGGTCCTCGATCGCGCCCAGGACAGCCAGCCACGGGTGCAGCAGGCCCTGGACGGGGTCACTGCGCTGCACCTGCGCTACCTGGACAAGGATGGCGAGTGGCAGACCAGCTGGCCGCCCCAGGCCAACGATACGTCCGATCGCCTGGAGCTCTTGCCGCGGGCGGTGGAACTGTTCCTGACCCATCGCCGCTATGGCGAACTGCGTCGGGTGATCCGCCTGGTGGACGGCAAGAAGAAGGAGCCCCCGGGTGCTAACGGCGCGGAAGGTGGCGACGGCGATGGCAACGGAAATGGCGACGGCAGCGGCAATGGTGATGCCGGCGGAGACATCCCGGGTGGCGCGCCGCCGATGCCGCCGCCGGAGGGCGGCCCATGATGCGCACGCAACGCGGGGTGGCGCTGCTCACTGTCCTGTTGGTGGTGGCGGTGGTGACGGTGGTCTGCGCCGGCCTGATCGCTCGCCAGCAGCTGGCGATCCGCGCCAGCGCCAACCAGCTGCATACCCGCCAGGCCTGGCAATACGCCCTGGGCGGGGAGACCCTGGCGCGCGTCATGCTGCGGCGTGACTTCCGCCAGAACAACGGCGCGCAGCAGGTGGACCACCTGGAGGAGGCCTGGGCCCAGCCGAACATCACCTTCCCCCTGGATGACGGCGGCGAGCTGCACATTCGGATCGACGACCTCAACGGCCGCTTCAACCTCAATTCGCTGCTGCGCGAAGCGGGCGGCGAGGACGGCGGTGGGGCCCAGGTGGACCAGAAGACCCTCAAGCAATTCCGCCTGCTGCTGACCCGCCTGGGGATCGACGCGTCCCTCTATCCGCAACGCCTGCTGGACTGGCTCGACCCCAACAGCGAGATGACCGGCCTCAATAGCGCCGAGGATGACCAGTACCTGCTGCTGAAGCCGCCCTATCGCGCCGCCAACCGGCCGCTGAAGGACATCTCCGAGCTGCGCCTGCTGCTGGACATGCAGGAGGCCGATTACCGCAAGCTGGCGCCCCATGTCGCCGCGCTGCCGCCGGATGCCGCGCTCAACGTCAACACCGCCAGCGCACCGGTGCTGGCCAGCCTCTCCGAGGTGTTCGACCCGGCGGCGGCCCAGGCCGTGGTGGTGCTGCGCGGCCGCCAGGGCTTTCCCAGCGTCGACCAGTTCACCTCGCTGCCGATCCTCGCCGGGGTCGGCCAGCTGGAGGGCATGTCGCTGTCGGTGCGCAGCCAGTATTTCCAGGTGACCAGCGAGGTCCGCCTCGCCGAGCGCCGCCTGGTGTTGGTCAGCGTCCTGCAACGCAGCGGCAATGGCCGCGTGCAGGTGCTGTCCCGTGATCTGGGGCGCGACACGTTTCCGTCCGCGCCCATCGAGGAGCCGAAAGGATGAGTCAGGCTTTCATTTTCTTGCCGCCGCAGGCGCTCGTCGACGTCGACGCGGGCTGCCCGGTCACCCTGGTGGAGGGCGGCGGCACCACGACTCTGCCGTTCGCCGAGGCGGTCGTGCAGGCGGGCCCCGGCTGGCGGCTGGTGCTGCCGGTGGAGGCGATCACCGCCTGCGCGGTGCAACTGCCCACCCAGAAGGCCCGCTGGCTGCGCCAGGCGTTGCCGTTCGCCGTCGAGGAGCTGCTCGCCGAGGACGTCGAGACGATGCACCTGGCCCTGGGGGCCTCGCTGCCCGACGGGCGCCAGCGGGTCTATGCGGTACGGCGCACCTGGCTGGCCGACTGGCTGGCGTTGGCGGGCGAAGCCGGTGGACGGCCGCGGGCGATCCACGTGGATGCCGACCTGTTGCCGGCCGAAGGCACCCATGTGCTGTGGCTGGCGGAGCGCTGGCTGCTGGGGGGCGAGCTGGCGACCCGCATGGCCGTGCAGGATGCCGACTGGGCGGACCTCGCCGCGGTATGCCCGACCCCGGTGCACGGCCACGCCGCGCCCGCGCGACAGGTGCTGGCGGGCATCGACGACTGGCAGGCACCGGCGGAGCCATTCGCCTGGCTGGCTTCCCAGGTGGCCGGGGCCGCCGATCTCGCCCAGGCCGAGTTCGACCTGCGCGAGCGTGACCAGCGCTGGCGCCAGTGGCGCCCGCTGCTGGCGCTGGTCGGCCTGTGGTTGGTGCTGCAGTGGGGGTTCAACCTGGCCCAGGCCTGGCACTTGGAGCGCCGCGGCGAGGCCTACGCCCAGGCCAGCGAGGCGCTCTACCGCGAGCTGTTCCCCGAGGACACCCGGCTGATCAATCTGCGCGCCCAGTTCGACCAGCACCTGGAGGCGGCCAGCGATGCCGGCCAGGGCCATCTCCTGAGCCTGATGGACCAGGCGGCCACCGCCGTCGGCGCCGGCAACGGACGGCTGCAGGTGCAGCAGCTGGATTTCAGCGACAGCCGCGGCGACCTGGCCCTGCAGGTGCAGGCGTCGGGCTTCGAGGACCTGGAACAGCTGCGCGAACGGCTGATCGCCGCCGGCCTAGCGGTGCAACTGGGTTCCGCCAGCCGCGAGGCCGGCGGGGTGAGCGCACGTCTGGTGATCGGAGGCTGACATGAACAGAACGCTACCTTTTTCAACCCAGCGCGACGCGCTCGCCCAGCGCTGGCAGACGATGCCGCCTCGCGACCGGCTGGCCCTGGCGCTGCTGGGCGGTTTCCTGCTGCTGGTGCTGCTCTACCTGGGGTTCTGGCGCCCGGCGGAGCGTCGTCTGGAGCAGGCGCGAACCCACTTCGAACAGCAGCGCCAGCTGCATGCGTACTTGCAGGCCCGGGCGCCGGAAGCCCGCACCCGCCAGGCGCAGCCGACCCGCAGCACGGTCGACCCGGCGCGCCTGCAAGGTGTGGTCACCGCCAGCGCCGCCGAGCAGGGACTGTCCATAGAGCGGCTGGACAACGAGGGCGAGGCCGGCGTCCAGGCCAGCCTGCAGCCGGCGCCGTTCCCGCAGCTGCTGCGCTGGTTCGTGCACCTGCAGGAGCAGGGGGTGAACATCCAGGAGGCCGGCCTCGACCGCAGTGACCAAGGCCAGGTGACTGCCCGCCTGAGTCTCAAGGCCGGCAGCTGACACCGCGCTGCGGCATCCAGTCGCTCGACCCTGCGACCATTTCGCTCAACTATGGTCTGCATAGGGCGTGAGCTTCACAGAAAACGCCTTGTGCGTTACCGCGGTGGGTCCCGCGGGACCTGCCTTCATTACGGTTTCTAGGGGAAGGAAAGCCATGAAAAATCTCAGGTTCAGCCACAAGATCCTGTTGGCGGCGTCCTTGGTGGTGATCGCCGCGTTCTCCTGCTTCACGCTGTACAACGACTATCTCCAGCGACGGTCCATCCGCACCGAGCTGCAGAGTTACCTGCGTGAAATGGGGACGGTCACCGCCAGCAACATCCAGAACTGGCTCAGCGGGCGCATCCTGCTGGTGGAGAACCTGGCCCAGACGGTGGCCAAGGATGACCAGCCGGAAGCAGTGCTGGGCGCGCTGCAGCACGAGTCCATGAAGTCCACCTTCCTCTATGCCTACTACGGACATGGCGATGGCGGCTACCAGCAGTCCCCGGACACCGAGCTGCCCGCCGGCTATGACCCGCGCACGCGGCCCTGGTACCAGGGCGCCGCGGCCGCTTCCACCACCGTTCTGACGCCGCCGTACATGGACGCCGACAGCAGCAACGGGCTGTTGATCACCATCGCCAAGGCCGTGGGCAGCGGGGCGGGTACCCGAGGTGTGGCGGCGGGTGACCTCAAGCTGGAAACCATCGCGCGGATCGTCAACTCGCTGAACTTCGGCGGCATGGGCTACGCGTTTCTGGTGAGCGGCGACGGCACGGTGCTGGTGCATCCGGACCAGAACCGCGTGCTGAAGAACCTCAAGGAGATCTATCCCGAGGGCGCGCCGCCCATCAACGATGCCCTCAACGAAGTGCGCAATCTTGACGGCGAGGATCGTATCGTCACCTTCAGCCCGGTCACTGGGCTGCCCTCGGTGCAATGGTACGTGGGCCTGTCCATCGACAAGGACAAGGCCTACGCCTCCCTGCGGGAATTCCGCACCTCGGCGATCCTGGCGACGGTGATCGCGCTGGTGGCGATCATCCTGCTGCTGGGGATGCTGATCCGCGTGCTGCTGCTGCCACTGACCCACATGGGCGCGGCCATGAAGGACATCGCCCAGGGCGAGGGCGACCTCACCAAGCGCCTGGACGTCCAGGGCAAGGACGAGTTCGGCGAGCTGGCCACCGCTTTCAACCACTTCGTCGGGCGCATCCACGGTTCGATCCGCGAGGTGTCCTCCACCACCGCCCAGGTCAATGAAGTCGCCAAGCTGGTGCTCAATGCTTCCAACTCGTCCATGAGCAACTCCGACGAGCAGGCCCAGCGCACCAACAGCGTGGCCGCCGCCATCAACGAGCTGGGCGCCGCCGCCCAGGAAATCGCCCGCAACGCCGCGGATGCGTCCAACCAGGCCTCCGAGGCCCGGGTGCAGTCCGAGGATGGCCGTCAGGTAGTGGAGCGGACCATTCGCGCCATGAGCGAGCTGTCGGCGAAGATCAGCGATTCCTGCGCCAACATCGAGACCCTCAACAGCAAGACGGTGAACATCGGGCAGATCCTGGAAGTGATCAAGAGCATTTCCCAGCAGACCAACCTGCTGGCGCTCAACGCTGCCATCGAGGCCGCCCGGGCGGGCGAGGCCGGTCGTGGCTTCGCCGTGGTGGCGGATGAGGTGCGCAACCTGGCCCACCGGACCCAGGAATCGGCCCAGGAAATCCAGAAGATGATCGAGGAGCTGCAGGTGGGTGCTCGTGAAGCGGTCAATACCATGACCGAGAGCCAGCGCTACAGCGAGGAAAGCGTGGAGATCGCCAACCAGGCCGGCGAGCGCCTGAGCAGCGTGACCCACCGCATCGGCGAGATCGACGGCATGAACCAGTCCGTGGCCACCGCCACCGAGGAACAGACCTCGGTGATCGAGACCCTGAACATGGATATCACCGAGATCAACACCCTCAACCAAGAAGGCGTGGAGAACCTTCACGCCACCCTGCGCGCCTGCGCCGACCTGGAGCAACAGGCCACCCGCCTGAAAGTCCTGGTGGACAGCTTCCGCATCTGAGGAAGAGGGCCGGGCGCCGATGGCGTCCGGTCATGGGTTTCATAAAAAAACCCAAGCCGGGTATTGACTTAGCATCGGCCACTGCGTAAATTTCGCCACCTCGCAAGGCGATCGGCTGATTAGCTCAGCTGGGAGAGCACCTGCATCACACGCAGGGGGTCGGCGGTTCGATCCCGTCATCAGCCACCATCTTGCGAATTACGGACGAAAGTCCGGCCGACGCGCAGCGGTAGTTCAGTCGGTTAGAATACCGGCCTGTCACGCCGGGGGTCGCGGGTTCGAGTCCCGTCCGCTGCGCCATATCCTTCTCCTCGCGGAGAAACAGAAGAAGCTGCCTACGGGCAGCTTTTTTTGTGCCTTCGGAAAGGGCCGAGCGACTGGATGGCGTGCTTGGATGCGCATCGAGTCGGCCCACTTCTCAGAACGACAGCTTCCATCCTCTGCCATCGCCTGCACCTTTCAAACCCGCCGGCAGCGTCGCCTGCGCAGGTCTTCGAGCGGTGGTCCCCGGTTCCCGCAATAGCGCAGGTCCGGCACTTTTCTCCAGGCAACAAAAAACCCGCCGAAGCGGGTTTTTGCTGACCTTGCATGCCAACATCCTGTCGGCCGCCGTCCTGGCGAAGGTCACGTCATCCCTGACCTGAGCACATCCTGTGCTGCAGTTGGTGAAGCAAAGAATACGAAAGTGTGGAGGTGCGGACCAGCGCCAGCCCACCCGACGTCGTGTAGGACTTTCGCTATTCGTGCGTAAGACCGAACGCCTCACGAGGTGCCATCGGCTGCGGGCGCCGCGGGCAGGGCGGAGGCGGGCAGCCCGAACAGCCGGTCGAAAGTCCAGTTGAAGCCGAAGGTGTAGCAGGGGATCAGCACGATCAGCGCTACGTCCAGCAGGAAGGCGTCCCAGAGGGTGGTGCCCATCCACCAGGCGATCAGCGGGATGAGAAAGACGATCAGGGTCAGCTGGAAGCCCACCGCGTGCTGGATGCGCCGCTTGGCACCGCGTCCGCGTTCGGCCTGGCGGCTCTCCCACCATTCGAAGAGGTAGGTGTAGATCAGGTTCCAGGTCACCGCGACGCTGGTGATCATCACCGCCAGCGGACCGGTATGGGTGGGGGCGGTGCCCGACAGCAGAGCCAGGCCAGTGGTGGAAATGATCATGCCGATGACCTCGTACAACGAGACGTACAGCAGTTTGCGTTTCAAGCCTTGCACGGAATGTCCTCGTAGCGTCTACCACCCGGGAATGCGAGGGCAGGCGGGACACGGTAGAGTCAGCACTGATGAAGGAAAAGTTGGCTCCTGTCAGTTTTGGAGAAAGAACGTCATGGGGTTTTCCAGCGACAACATCCAGTTGTTCCTCGCGGTGATCGAACGGGGGTCGTTCTCGGCGGCGGCGCGATCCCTGGGAAAAGTGCCGTCAGCAGTGAGCATGGGAATCGCCAACCTGGAAGCCGAGCTGGGCCTGGTGCTGTTCGACCGCTCCCGGCGCGAGCCGGTGCCCACCGCCCAGGCCCAGTCCCTGGTGCCTTACGCGCGGATGGTCGCCCAGCAACTGCAGCAGTTGCAGGTGCATGCCCTGGAGCTGTCCACCGGGCTGGAGAGCCGCCTCGCCCTGGGGATCGCTGCCGACCTCGACCGCGCGCCCCTGGTGGCCGCGGTGAAGACCCTGGCCGACCGTTACCCGTTGCTGGAGATCGACGTGGCGACGGCGCCCCAGGATGACATCCTGGCCGGGCTTCACGCGGGCCATCTCGATGTCGTGCTGGCCTTCGCCGGTCTCGGCGTGGAGGTGCGCGAGGCGTTCCAGCGGGTGGGCAGCGCGTCGCTGGTGGCGGTCCTCGCCCGCGATCACCCCGCGGTGGCGGCCGGGCGCGCCCTGTACCTGGAGGACCTGGTGCAGATCCGCCAGATCCTGGTGGCCAGCCGCGAGCGACCCCTGGCCGATACCCGCCCCCTGGTGGCGGAGTCCTTCTGGCGCACCGACAGCCTGGCCACCGCCCTCGACCTGGTGGAAGCGGGGCTGGGCTGGGGCAATTTTCCGCTGTCGGCCATCGCCCCGCGGCTCGCCCAGGGACGGCTGACCCGGATCGCCTTCCGCAACACCCCCAACGAGCTGAAGCTGCCGGTTCATGCGGTCTGGCTGCGCAGCAACCCGCTGCGCAAGGCGGCCCGGGAATTCGTGGCGCTGCTGGGCACCTCGGCCTGACCCCTCCGGTCGCTGGAACACGCCGCCGTCGGCGACCCTCCAAGGCAGACATCGTCCTGGAACCCCTCGCTCATGGCCTCTGACCGCAAGGCGCCGCCGTCACGCGCCGATCTGCCGCCATTCACCGGCTTCGTCCAGGTGCGCGGCGCCCGCGAACACAACCTGAAGAACGTCGACCTGCGGATTCCCCGGGATGCCCTGGTGGTGTTCACCGGTATTTCCGGTTCCGGCAAATCCTCCCTGGCCTTCGGTACGCTCTACGCCGAGGCCCAGCGGCGCTACTTCGAGTCCGTGGCGCCCTACGCGCGGCGGCTGATCGACCAGGTGGGCGTGCCGGAGGTGGACGCCATCGATGGCCTGCCGCCGGCGGTGGCCCTGCAGCAGCAGCGGGGGACGCCCAGCACGCGCTCCTCGGTGGGCAGCGTCACCGGCCTGTCGAGCCTGGTGCGCATGCTGTATTCCCGCGCCGGGCACTACCCGCCGGACCAGCCGATGCTGTACGCGGAGGATTTCTCGCCCAACCTGCCCCAGGGTGCCTGTCCCCGCTGCCATGGCCTGGGACGGGTCTACGAGGTCACCGAGCGCTCCATGGTGCCGGACGATTCCCTCACCATCCGTCAGCGCGCGGTAGCGGCCTGGCCCACCGCCTGGCAGGGGCAGAACCTGCGGGACATCCTCGTCACCCTGGGCTACGACGTCGACATTCCCTGGCGCGACCTGCCCCGGGAGCAGCGCGACTGGATCCTGTTCACCGACGAGCAGCCGACGGTGCCGGTGTACGCCGGCCTGTCCCCGCAGGAGACCCGCCGGGCTCTGGAGCGCAAGCTGGAGCCTAGCTACCAGGGCACGTTCAGCGGCGCCCGGCGTTATGTCCTGCACACCTTCAGCCAGTCCCAGAGCGCGCTGATGAAGAAGCGGGTCTCGCAGTTCATGGTGGGCGGGCTCTGCCCGGTGTGCGACGGCAAGCGCCTGACCCGCGCGGCGCTGTCGGTGACCTTCGCCGGGCTGGACATCGGCGAGCTGTCGCGGCTGCCGCTGGTGCGCCTGGCCGACCTGCTGCACGAGGTGGCCGAGGGGCGCTACGGGGCCGACGAGACGGTGCCCGAACGCCCTCTCGGCCGCGAGCGCGCCCGGGCGGACACCGCGCGCCGGGTGGCGGCCGGCGGCTCGGCCCATGTCGGGGCACCGGACGTGCGCCGCACCGGTGCTCTGTCCCCGGAGAAGCGCCTCGCGGCGCGCCGGCTGGCCAGCGACCTGTTGCAGCGCATCGTTTCCCTGAACGACCTGGGGCTGGGCCACCTGGCCCTGGAGCGCAGCACGCCGACCCTTTCCTCCGGCGAGTTGCAGCGGCTGCGCTTGGCCACCCAACTGACCTCCCAGCTGTTCGGCGTGATCTACGTGCTCGACGAACCTACCGCAGGCCTGCACCCGGCGGATGCCGAGGCGCTGTTCGATGCCCTGGAGCAGCTCAAGGCAGCGGGCAATTCGCTGTTCGTGGTGGAGCACGACCTGGAGACCATGCGCCGCGCCGACTGGCTGGTGGACGTGGGGCCGGAGGCCGGCGAGCACGGCGGCCAGGTGCTCTACAGCGGACCGCCGCCGGGGTTGGCGGCGGTGGCGGCGTCCCACACCCGGCGTTACCTGTTCGACGAGGCGCAGCCCCTGGACCGGCCGCGCCGCATCCCGCGCCACTGGCTGCGGCTGGAGGGCGTCAGTCGTAACAACCTGCAGGATCTGCAGGTGGCGATCCCCCTGGGCTGCCTGTGCGCGGTGACCGGCATCTCCGGCTCGGGCAAGTCCAGCCTGGTGAGCCAGGCCTTGCTGGACCTGGTGGGGGCGCACCTGGGGCGGAGCGCTGAAGCGGAGGACGAAGAGTCGGCGAGCCTGGACGATGCACCCCTGCAACCGGTCGGTGGCCGCATCACCGGTGGCCTGGAGACGATCCGGCGCCTGGTGCAGGTGGACCAGATGCCCATCGGCCGCACGCCGCGCTCCAATCTCGCCACCTACACCGGGTTGTTCGACGCCGTCCGCAAGCTGTTCGCCGCGACCCCTGCCGCCCGGAAGCGCGGCTACGACGCCGGGCGCTTTTCCTTCAACGTCGCCAAGGGGCGCTGCCCCACCTGCGAAGGCGAGGGGTTCGTCAGCGTCGAGCTGCTGTTCATGCCCAGCGTCTATGCGCCCTGTCCCACCTGCCAGGGGGCCCGCTACAACCCCGACACCCTGGCCATCACCTGGCAGGACAAGACCATCGCCGATGTCCTCGGCCTCACGGTGGATGACGCCTGCGGGTTCTTCGCCGACCAGCCGGGCATCGTCCGCCCGCTGCACCTGCTCAAGGCCATCGGCCTCGGCTACCTGCGCCTGGGTCAGCCGGCCACCGAACTGTCCGGCGGCGAGGCCCAGCGCATCAAGCTGGTCACCGAACTGCAGCGCAGCCAGCGGGGCGCCACCCTGTTCGTCCTCGACGAGCCCACCACCGGCCTGCACCCGCTGGATATCGACCGGCTGCTGGTCCAGCTGGACGGCCTGGTGGCCGATGGCAACAGCGTGGTACTGGTGGAGCACAACATGGGCGTGGTGGCCGGCTGCGACTGGGTGATCGACCTGGGGCCGGGCGCGGGCGAGGAGGGTGGGCAGGTGGTGGCCAGCGGCACGCCGGAGACCGTGGCCGCCGAGCCCCGCAGCCGCACCGCGGCGTACCTGCGGAACGCCCTGGCGCGCAGGGCCGGTTAGCCGGCGGCCGGGCGGAGCAGGGCGTCCAGTTCCAGGGCGTTGGGCACGGCGGCGCCGCTGGCGGTATTGTCGAAGATGCACCAGGCGCTCGCCCCCTGGTCCTGCTCGGCGCGCAGGGTCTGCGCCAGGCGCTCCAGGTCGTCGCGAGGGTAGCTGGAGTAATAGATGCGCGGCGAGCCATGCAGGCGGTAATAGCGAATGCCGGGCCAGCCCGCCGGCCGGTCGCCACCGCTGAGGGGCGTGGGATCGGCGGCCACCCGGCCGATGCGTTGCGCACGTAGCAGTGGCTCGGCCTCTAGCCAGCTGTCGTGCCGCGGTTCCAGCACCGCGTCGCCGGCGTAGCGCGCCCGCAGCGCGCCGAAGAACGCTTCCGCCACCGGAGCCTCGTAACGCAGCGACGGTGGCAGCTGGATCAGCAGGCAACCGAGGGTATCGCCGAGCCGGGTGCACTGGTCGAGGAAGCCTTGCAGGGCCTCGTCGCACCCCTGCAAGCGTCGTTCATGGGTGATCTGCTTGGGCACCTTCACCGAAAAGCGGAACGTCGATGGCACGCTGGCGGCCCAGCGCGCATAGGTCTCCGGGCGGTGCGGACGGTAGAACGAACTGTTGATCTCCACCGCCGGGAAGCGCGCGGCGTAGCGCTGCAGGTGGCTGCCGGCCTCGGGGAAGGCGGGCCATTGCTCCCGGGGCAGGCTCCAGCCCGCGCAACCCAGGTAGATCGGTGTGACGGTCGGCATCGGTGGTCCTCGTGGTGCGCGTAATCATCCGACCGCCCGGCATGGCGTGGGTGCTGGCGCATCGGAAGAGGCGCTTTCGGCGAAGGCCGCTACAGTCAGGAGGCCTGGGCGGATCGGCCGCCCGCCCCGAGGAATGAGCGCTGCATGTCACTGCCCCCTCTCGACCCCCTGGCCACCCCGCGCCTGACCCTGCGCGCCGTGGGCGAAGCCGATCTTCCCGACCTGCTGAAGGTCAACGGCGACGAGCAGGTGACCGCCTACCTGCCCTATGCGACCTGGGCCGGCCTGGAAGATGGGGCGGCCTGGCTGGCGCGGATGCGTGCCCAGGAAGCGGAGGGCACGACTCGCCAGTTGGTGATCGCCCTGGGCGCAGCCGGACCGGTGGTAGGCAGCGTGCTGCTGTTCCGCTACGACGCGGACAGCGCGCGGGCCGAACTGGGTTATGTACTGGGCCGCGCACACTGGGGGCAAGGCCTGATGCACGAAGCCCTGCGTCACCTCTGCGCCCACGCGTTCGGCTCGCTTGGCCTGCGCCGGCTGGAAGCCGAGGTGAACCCGGACAACCGCGCCTCCAGCGCCTTGCTGGAGCGCCTGGGCTTCCAGCGCGAGGGTTTGTTGCGCCAGCGCTGGACCCGCAAAGGCAGGACCTACGATACCCACCTGTATGGCCTGCTGCGCGACGAGTGGCGCGGTGAATGAGCCGGGTTGCGGCATGAAGGTTCCGGTGGCTACCGGCTGGTGAGCGGTAATACCTGTTCGTCCGTTTTCTGGAGGGGCTGCGTCTGTTCCGGAAGTGAAAGGGTCGATCGCATCGGTGGACACGTGAACGGTGTCCACCCTACGGTTCTGCATCGGTGGGCACAAACTGGTGTCCGCCACCACGTCGCCCACGTAGGGTGGAAAACCGCGAAGCGTTTTCCACCTGTCCTGACCTCTGTCAGGACCTCACCCGACACTGCCCCTCCCAGAAGGCCTTCTTTGATGAGTCCCATCCTTTCCATCCTGATCCACGTGTCCGACTGGAGCGCAGGCACCGACTGGTACGCCCACGCGTTCCCCGCTGCACGGCGCATCGTCCACGACCCGGACGACTTCGGCCATCTGCAACTGGGTGGGGTGGCCCTGGAAATCGTCGATGCGGACAGCAAGGTGGCCAGCGGTGCCGCGGGCTCGGTGGTCTACTGGCGGGTCGCCGACCTCGACGCCGAGGTGGCCCGCCTCGGGGCGCTGGGGGCACCCCTCTATCGAGGCCCCCTGACCCTGCTCGGCGGCGGGCGCATGTGCCAGGTGCGCGACCCCTGGGGAAATTGCATCGGGTTGCGCGAGGAGTGAGGTGGGGGATCGGTGCGTGAGTGCGTTCTGGCGATTACCGTCGGAATGCTCGGGAGGTAAGAGGGCAGGGAATGCTGGAGAGTGGGGTAGGCCACGGGTGGGCAAGTAAACGTTGTTCACCCTACGACTTCGGCCCGTAGGGTGGAAAACCGCAAAGCGTTTTCCACCGATTTTCGGAGCTGACGCTGCCCAGCCTGACATCTCGAATCCACCCACCTGCGCTCATCCCGAAGGTGGACAAGTAAACGTTGTCCACCCTACGACCTCGACCCGTAGGGTGGAAAACCGCGAAGCGTTTTCCACCATCTTCCGAGCCTGCGCTGCCCAGCCTGGCGTCTCGAATCCAACCACCTGCGCTCGCCCCGAAGGTGGACAAGTGAACGTTGTCCACCCTACGACTTCGGCCCGTAGGGTGGAAAACCGCAAAGCGTTTTCCACCGATTTTCGGAGCTGACGCTGCCCAGCATGGCATCTCGAATCCACCCACCTGCGCTCGTCCCGAAGGTGGACAAGTGAACGTTGTCCACCCTACGACCTCGGCCCCGTAGGGTGGAAAACCGCGAAGCGTTTTCCACCGACCGTGCCGCCACGCCTGCCCCTACGGTGCAACGGCTGGCGCATTGCCCGTGGTGATCAGGTTGACCAGGGCGCGGATGCAGCCGGGCAGGGCCTGGAGTTCGCGGACCAGGATGCTGCGTTCGCGAACCGACCAGGGTTCGTCCAGGGGAATGATCGACAGGTCCATGGTCCTGATGTGGCGCCGCGCAGCGGATTCCGGGATCACGCCGATGCCCACGCCGGCCTCGACCATGCGGCAGATCGACTCGAAGCTGGTCACCTGGATGCGCCAGGTCAGGTGCTGGCCGAGGCGCTCCGCCTGTTCGGTCATGAATTCCTGGAGGGTGCTGCCGGCCTGCAGGCCGACGTGGTGGTAGCCCAGCGCTTCGGCCAGCTTGACGGGGGCCGGGCTGTCCAGCGGGTGGCCCTTGGGCACGACCAGGACCAGCGTATCGGTGCTGAAGTGGATGGCCTGCAGGCCGGTGGCGGCGACCGGGCCGGCGATGACCCCCAGGTCCGTGGAGCCTTCCAGCACGCCGCGCACGATGTCCCGGGACATGCGTTCCTGCAGGTCCACCGTGACCCCCGGGCTCCTGGCCAGGAAGCCGGCCAGGATCTCCGGGAGGAACTCGGTGACCGCGGTGGTGTTGGCGAAGATACGGATGTGGCCGGAGGCATCGGCGCCGTACTCGTCGAACTCGGTCTTCAGGTAGCCCACCTGGCGCATGATCAGCCGGGCGTGCTTGAGCAGCCGCTGGCCGGCCTCGGTGAGCTCGACGCCGCGGCTGTCCCGGTAGAGCAGGTGGGTGTTGAGCTGGGATTCCAGCGCTTTGATTCGCACGCTGGCCGCCGCGGCAGACATGAAGGCGCGCTTGGCGCCCTGGGTCAGGCTGGGCGCTTCGGCGATGTGGATGAACAGGCGCAGGTCGGTGAGGTCCAGGTGCATGGCGGCGGCTCGTGGGCGGTGTGGCGTTAAACTATTCAGAACGCTCCATTTAGTAAACGCAAATTCTCAAAACGCCAGATCGCTTCCATGATGGCCCCACAACAACAAGGCCTCGTCACCGGCCGGGTCGCCTGACGCGACGCCCCTTGCGGGCGACCGATCGTGGTCCACGACCGGCGGCTGACGCGCCGCTCTCAATCACTGGAGCTCCGAAGATGGCATCCCCGGCACATTCACCCCGGCCCCTGGACGGTCTCACCGTCGTCAGCCTGGAGCACGCGATCGCGGCGCCGTTCTGCACGCGCCAACTGGCGGACCTGGGGGCCCGGGTCATCAAGATCGAGCGCCCGGGAAGCGGCGACTTCGCCCGCGCCTACGACACCCGTGCCCGCGGGTTGTCGTCCCACTTCGTCTGGACCAACCGGTCCAAGGAAAGCCTCGCGCTGGACCTGAAGAAAGATGGCGCCGACTCCATCCTGCAGCAGCTCCTGGAAAAGGCCGACGTGCTGGTGCAGAACCTCGCGCCGGGTGCCGCGGCGCGCATGGGGCTGTCCTTCGAGCAGCTCCATGCCCGCTTCCCACGGCTGATCGTCTGCGACATTTCCGGCTACGGCGAGGGTGGGCCCTACGAGCAGAAGAAGGCCTACGACCTGCTGATCCAGAGCGAGGGTGGCTTTCTCTCGGTCACCGGGGGCCCGGGCGCGGACGAACTGGCCAAGGCCGGCTGTTCCATCGCCGACATCGCGGCCGGCATGTATGCCTATACCGGCGTGCTGTCCGCGCTGCTGCTCCGGGACAAGACCGGCGAGGGCAGCCGCATCGACGTCAGCATGTTGGAGAGCCTGGTGGAGTGGATGGGCTACCCGCTGTACTACGCCTATGACGACGCCAGGCCGCCGGCCCGCGCCGGCGCCGCGCACGCCACGATCTACCCCTACGGCCCCTTCCCGGTGGGGGATGGTGGCACCGTGATGCTCGGCTTGCAGAACGAGCGCGAGTGGGCGCTGTTCTGCGAGAAGGTGCTGCGGCAACCCGGGCTGCTGGTCGATGAGCGCTTCAGCACCAACACCCGGCGCTCCGAGAACCGCGAGGCGTTGCGGGCGATCATCGTCGAGGCGTTCTCCTGCCTTGCCACCGGCGAGGTGGTGGCGCGCCTCGACGAGGCGCCCATCGCCAATGCGCGGGTCAACGACATGCACGGCGTCTGGACGCATCCCCAGCTGGAAGCGCGCGGTCGCTGGACCGAGGTACAGAGCGCCGCCGGTTCGATCCGGGCCTTGCTGCCGCCAGGGGCCAACGCGGCCTTCCAACCACGCATGGGAGCCATTCCGAGCGTCGGCCAGCACACCGAGTCGATCCTCCAGGAACTCGGCTACCAGCCTTCGGATATCGACAAGCTGCGGCAGGGAGGAACCCTGTGAAGAAGGGGGCCGCTTTTCCTTACGCACGTTGTTCGCGATCGGCGCATGGCCTAGGGGGTTCGCCAGCCCATGCCGGCGGTTGGAACGCACGGAGTGTCGATCAGACGAGCGCGTATACAGGGACGCGCAACAATCATGCGTCACGCAATAAAACCGAGTTCATTCATGCGGGACGTTATCGGCTTTGCCAACTCCCATCCATTCCCTTCGCGGAATATAAGAGCGCCCCGCCGGGTGTTAACCATTCCAGAACGGTGTATTTGGGAATATTTGCTTCTCAGGAAGTGGGCGAATTCCCATGATGAATTCGCGAACCCGGTGAAAAGCGTTTCGCTTTTCAACCCGGCATCACGGGGGTTGCGAAGCGCCTGAGCGTGCAACCGGTATTACGGACCCACTACGGGAATCGCTGAAAACAGCTGGTGGTATTCCCTGAAAACCGAAGTCGTTGTGGAAACCCATTAAAACCGCTCACGCCACAAAAATTATAAGGAGGCAGTCGGTGAATAAAAAAATAATAGACGTCGAGAACTTTCTCGATAACAACCGGTTTTCCGCGTTTCAGTGGAAGATACTCGTTCTCTGTTTTCTGGTGGTGTTCATCGACGGACTTGATACCGCCGCCATGGGCTACATCGCTCCTTCGCTGATCGCCGAATGGCAGGTGTCGAAGGCCGCGCTGGCACCGGTCATGAGCGCCGCCCTGCTGGGGCTGGCCTTCGGCGCATTGACGGCCGGGCCGCTTGCCGATGTGTTCGGACGGAAGAAAGTCATCGTCATTTCCACGGTGCTGTTCGGCGCCATGACCCTCGCCAGCGCCGCCGCCTGGTCCCTGGGTTCGCTGACCTTCTTCCGCTTCGTGACCGGCCTCGGGCTCGGGGCGGCGTTGCCGAACGCGGTCACGCTGATGAGCGAATATGTGCCGCATCGTCGCCGGTCGATCCTGTCGACCCTGATGTTCTGCGGGCTTTCCATCGGTTCGGCATCCGCCGGGTTCGTCGCCTCCGCCGTCGTGCCGTCCTACGGCTGGCGCAGCCTGCTGTTCATCGGCGGTGTATTGCCCTTGATCTGCGCGCTCTTCCTGGTCTTCATCCTGCCGGAGTCGGTGCGGTTCCTGGTGTGCCGCAATGCGCCCGCGGAAAGGATCGCGCGAATCCTCCGGAAGATCTCTTCCTCGGTCGATTTCACGAACGCGACATTCGTGTTGCCGGAAAGCGTGAATCCCCAATCCAGAACGTCGTCGCCGGTGTTCGCCTTGTTCGCCAACAACAACGGCCTGGGCACCCTCATGTTGTGGCTGACCTATTTCATGGGGCTGATCATCGTCTACACGGTGACCGGCTGGCTGCCCACCATGATGATCGAGGCCGGTGTCTCGGTGACCCAGGCCGCGGTGGTCACCGGTCTGTTCCTCACCGGCAGCACCGTGGGCAACATCGTCATGGGCTGGCTGATGGATCGCATGAGCGGCTACGTGGTGATTTCCACGGCCTATGCCGCCTCCGCGCTGTGCATGATCGCCATCGCCTTCCACCCCCTGAACGACGTGATGATGCAGCAGATGCTGGTGTTCCTGGCGGGGCTCGCCATGGGCTGCCAGGTGCAGACGGTAATCCTCGCCACCCAGTTCTACCGCACTCAATACCGCGCCACCGGCGTGAGCTGGGTACTCGGCGTCGGGCGCTTCGGCGGCGTGGTGGGGGCGTCCATGGGCGGCATCCTGCTGTCGCGGGGCTGGCAGCCCCACGAGATCTTCCTGGCCCTCGCGGTGCCCGCAGGCGTGGCCGCGTTGGCGATCTGCATCAAGGGGGTCTATTACACCTTCCGCCCCAACCCCGTTCCCGCCGTGAACGCCGAATCGCTCGGCTGATGGCGCACGTCCGGCCATTACAACAAGAGGCAGATTCATGAAAGCTTACGTGACTGAAAAGCCCCGGCACCTGTCCCTGACCGAGGTGGAGGAGCCGGAGGTAGGGCCCGGCCAGGTGCTGCTGCAAGTGCGTGCGGTGGGCATTTGCGGGTCGGATCACCACATCTACCTCGGCCATCACCCCTATGCCCGGTTGCCGATGGTGCAGGGCCATGAGTTCTGCGGGGAAATCCTCCGCTACGGCCCTGAGTGTAAGGAAACGCTGCCGGAGGGCAGCCAGGTGGTGATCGAACCACTGCTGCGCTGCGGCACCTGCTACGCCTGCCGCCAGGGCCGCTACAACTGCTGCGAGAGCCTGGCCATCTTCGGGGTCCATCGGCCGGGCGCGTTCCAGGAGCGGGTGGTGGTGCCGGAATACCTCATGCACGGGAGCGACGACCTGGAGCCCCAGGTGGCGACCTTCGCCGAGCCGCTGTCCATCGCGGTGCAGGCGGTGAAGCGTGGGCGCATCCAGGCCGACGACATCGTCCTGGTGCTGGGCGCCGGGCCCATCGGCCTGGCCACGCTGCTCGCCTGCAAGGACATCGGGGCGCAGGTCGTCATTTCCGACGTCATGGCCTCGCGCCTGGAAAAGGCCAGGGCGCTGGGCGCCGACCAGGTCTTCAACCCCGAGCGGGACGACCCGCAGGCCCTTCGTGCATACACCGGGGGCGGCGTGACGGCGGTCATCGACGCGGTCGCGGTGGAGCCCGCCATTCGGCTGGGGATCGACCTGCTGCGGGCCGCCGGACGCTACGTGCTGATCGGGATGTCCGGCAAGGACCTGCCGATCCCCATCAGCACCGTGGTGGCGAAGGAAATCGACATCATCGGGTCGCGCAACAGCTCGAATGTCTTCGCCGACGCGGTCGCCCTGCTGCGCCGCAACGTCAGCAAGGTGGAGCAGATCATCTCGGTCTCCGAGGGGCTCGATACGCTGCCGGCCATGATGGACTACTCCATCGAGCACCCCGAGAAGGTGGAAAAGATGGTGGTCGTGCTATGAGCGACGCCACTGCGGGCCGCACGGGGCCCTTCGCCGGTCGCAACGTTCTGGTCACCGGCGGCGCGCGGGGCATCGGGCTGGCCATCGTCCGGGCCTTTCTCGAAGGCGGTGCCCGCGTGGTCTACGTGGACCATGACGAGGCGCTCGGCCAGGCGGCCGAACGCGCCCTGCGCGAGGCCCATGACGGCGTGCTCTTCATCCAGGCCGACATCGGCAGCTTCGCCTCCTGTGAGGCTGCCTTCGCACGCGCCGAGGCGCTGCTGGGGCCTATCGATACCCTGGTGAACAACGCCGGCATCTCGCCCAAGACCAACGGGCGCGGCTTGCCCGTGGATGAAATCGGTGTCGAGGAATGGCTTCGGGTCGTGGACGTGAACCTGAACGGGCTCTTCTATTTCTCCAAGCTCGTCGTGCCTGGCATGAAGCGCCGCCGCTTCGGCCGCATCGTTTCCATGTCGTCCGTCGCCGGGAAGGCCTACCTGGACGTCTGCGCGTTGCACTACGCCACGACCAAGGCCGCGGTCATCGGCCTGACGCGGCAACTGGCGGGCGAACTGGGCCCGTTCGGCATCAACGTCAACGCGATCGCGCCGGGTCGTATCGACACGGAGATGGTCGCGGTCGCCGGCGACCAGGCGAATGCCGTCTACGTGGCCCAGACCCCCCTGGGGCGCCTCGGCACCACCCGCGAGGTCGCGTCGCTGTGCCTCTACCTCGCCTCGAAGGAAGAATCAGGATTCGTCACCGGCCAGGTCATCGATGCCGCCGGTGGATGGCTGATGACATAACGCCGTACATAAAAAGAAAGGTACCCAACCCCATGAGAGATCAAGTGATTAACCGAAACAACGGCAAGCCCGAGCCCGCCGCGTTCGCCCACCCGCGCCACTTCCATATCGCCAACGGGCTCGTGCTGCCCAACATGATCAGCGGCATGGAGGACGACGACCACCTGTGGGTGCCGCAATCCGAAGGCGTCAGTTTCAAGCCGATCATGCTGCACGCGACCCAGGGCTATTTCATCAACCTGCTGCGGGTCCGGCGTTCCGGCGTGCTGTCGGTGCACCATCACACCGGGCCCGTACACGCCTTCCCCCTGAAAGGGCGCTGGTACTACCTGGAGCACGACTGGGTCGCGGAAGCGGGCGGCTACGCCTTCGAACCGCCGGGCGAGATCCATACGCTCTTCGTGCCCGAGGACGTGACGGAAATGATCACGCTCTTCCACGCTACCGGCGGCTACGTGTACCTGAACGACCAGGGCACCGCCATCGGCTACGAAGACGTGTTCACCAAGATCGAAAGCTGCCGCGCCCACTACGAGCGCATCGGGCTTGGCGCGGACTACGTGAACCGGTTCGTTCGGTAGCGTCGGGTTCGTCAGCCGGAGTGGCGCGTGGCGGTGGGAGCCGGAGGCGGGGCGCGTGTTCACTAGATGAGGCTTCCAGTCGTGGCTGGTGGACATGCAACGCGATGTCCATCCTACGACGCGCCGCCCCGTAGGGTGGAAAACCGCGAAGCGTTTTTCACCTATCCGGATTCCGCCAGCTGGCGTATTGCCTTGAGCTTTTCAGCCGCTTGCTGGTGGACATGCAAAGCGATGTCCACCCTACGGGGCGCTGCTCGTAGGGTGGAAAACCGCGAAGCGTTTTCCACCTGTCCGCTGCACGCAGGCCCGCCCGCGACCAGGCGCTTCCTCAGTGCCCACCCCCTGCATCGCCACCGCCCTTGGCGGCGAACGGGGGCTTGGCCAGCCAGATGATCAGCACCAGCACGGCGAACATCCACGACAGCAGGGTGAACAGGTCCACCGTCGACAGCATGTAGGCCTGGTGCTCCACCACCTGGTCCAGGTGGGCGAGGTGGGCCGTGGAGCTGCCGCCCAGCTGGGTCAGGTAGTCCCGGGTGGCGGGGTTGTAGGCGTTGACGTGCTCGGTCAGCTGGGCGTGGTGGAAGATTTCCCGGCGGTGCCAGATCCAGGTGGTCAGGGACGAGGCGAAGCTGCCGCCCAGCACCCGCAGGAAGGTGGCCAGGCCGGAACCATCGGCGATCTCCTGGGGTTTCAGGCTGGAGAGCAGGATGCTGGTGGTGGGCATGAAGAACAGCGCCACCCCGAGACCCATGAACGCCTGCACTGCGGCGATGTGGAAGTAGTCCACGTCGGTGCTGAATTGCGCGCGCATGTAGCAGGAAGCGCCGATCACCACGAACGAGCCGGCGGCCAGCAGGCGCAGGTCGGTCTTGTGGGCGAAGCGGCCGACCAGGGGCGAGAGGAACACCGGCAGGATGCCGATGGGCGCCGCCGCCAGGCCGGCCCAGACCGGCGTGTAGCCCATCTGGGTCTGCAGCCACTGGGGCAGGATCAGGTTGATGCCGAAGAAGCCGGCATACCCCAGCACCAGGGCGATGGTGCCGAAGGTGAAGTTGCGGTAGCGAAACAGCCGCAGGTCGATGATCGGGTGCTTGTCGGTCAGCTCCCAGATCACCAGGGCCAGAAGGGCGATCACCGAGACGGCGGTGGCGCCGAGGATGAACCGCGATTCGAACCAGTCCAGGTCGTTGCCCTTGTCCAGCACTACCTGCAGCAGGCCGACCCCCAGCACCAGCAGGGCCAGGCCCACGTAGTCGATGGGTTGGTGGACGATCTGCTCCGGGCGGTTGCGCAGCTGCGCCCAGACCACCAGGGTGGCGAACACGCCGATGGGCACGTTGATGAAGAAGATCCACGGCCAGCTGTAGTTGTCGGTGATCCAGCCGCCGGCGATGGGCCCGATGATGGGCGCCACCACCGTCACCATGGCCAGCAGCGCCAGGGCCATGCCGCGCTTGGCGACGGGGAAGATGGCCAGCAGCAGGGTCTGCGCCATGGGGTAGAGCGGGCCGGCGACGAAGCCCTGCAGGGCGCGGAACGCCACCAGCTCCGGCATGGAGCGGGCGATGCCGCAGAGGAACGAGGTCAGTACGAACAGGGCCACCGAGGCGAGGAACAGCTTCACTTCGCCGAAGCGCCGCGCCATCCAGCCGGTCAGCGGCAGGGCGATGGCGTTGCACACGGCGAACGAGGTCACCACCCAGGTGCCCTGTTCCGCGCTCACCCCCAGGTTGCCGGAGATGGTCGGCAGGGCCACGTTGGCGATGGTGGTGTCCAGCACCTGCATGAAGGTCGCCAGGGACACGCCGACCACGGCGAGCCCCATGTGCGCCGGGCGGAAGGACGCTTCGCTCATGGTCTCAGCGTCCGCTCAAGGCCTGGCCGCTGGCCGGCGCGTTCTGCTGGATGATCTGCTGGATCACGGCATCCGCCTTGGCCAGCTGCTTGTCGTAGACGTCGGTGGAGAAGCGCGGCTGCTCCAGGGGCTTCTGCGCCAGCACGTCGCCGTCCTGGTCGTGCAGGTCCACGTCCACTGCGGTGGACAGGCCGATGCGCAGCGGATGCTTCTGCAGGTTGTCCGGTTCCAGGCGGATGCGCACCGGCAGGCGCTGGACGATCTTGATCCAGTTGCCGCTGGCGTTCTGCGCCGGCAACAGGGAGAAGGCGCTGCCGGTGCCGACGCCGAGGCTTTCCACGGTGCCGCGGTAGCGCACGTCGTCGCCGTAGAGGTCGGCCTCGATCTCCACCGGCTGGCCGATGCGCATGTTGGCCAGTTGGGTTTCCTTGAAGTTGGCGTCGATCCAGATCTGGTCCAGGGGCACCACGGCCATCAGCGGGGTGCCCGGCTGCACGCGGCTGCCCACCTGCACCGAGCGCTGCGCCACGTAGCCGCTGACCGGTGCCACCAGGGTGCTGCGCTCATGGTCGAGGAAGCGTTGGCGGAACTGGGCGGCGGCCGCCTTGACGTCCGGGTGGGACGCCACCTGGGTCTCGTCGATCAGCGCGCGGTTGGTGTCCAGTTGCTGCTGGGCGCTGGTCAGGGCGCTCTGGGCGGCGGTGAGGGTGTCGCGGGAGTGGGCCAGTTCCTCCTGGGAAATGGCGCCACCGCTGGCCAGCTTCTGCCGCCGGGCGAAGTCGGCGCGGGCGCGCTCCACGTCCACCTTGCGCGCCGCCACCTGGGCCTTGTAGGCATCGACGTTGCTGTACAGGCCGCGCACCTGGCGCACGGTCTTCGCCAGGTTGGCCTCGGCGTTCTGCATCGCCACCTCGGTGTCGCTGGGGTCGAAGCGCACCAGCACCTGGCCCTGCTGGACGAAGTCACCGTCGTCGGCGGTGATGCTGGTCACCGTGCCGATGGTCTGCGGGGTGATCTGCACCAGGTTGCCGTTCACGTAGGCATCGTCGGTGCTCTCGTGGAAGCGTCCGTAGAACAGGTGGTAGAGGTAGACGCCAAGGGCGGCCAGCAGGACCAGGATCACCAGGCCGATGAGCAGCATCTTGCGCTTGCGCGGGTTCTTCGGCTCGCCGTCGTCGGGGCGGTTGTCCGGTGCGGTGCGGCCGGGGGTGTCCTGGCGCGGTTCGGCGGTGCTGTCGGTGAGAGCGGTGTCGGACATGATTCGGTCCTCAGTCGGTACGGGTCGCGGCCGTAGCAACCGGCGGCAGGGGAGTGGGTTGGAAGCCGCCGCCCAGGGCTTGCATCAGCAGCATGGCGCTGTCGATGCGCTGGGCCTGCAGGCTGGCCAGCTGGCGTTCGGCTTGGAGCAGCTGTTGTTCCACGGTCAGGGAGTCCAGATAGCTGCCGATGCCTTCGCCGTAGCGGCGCATGGCGATGTCGTAGGAGCTGCGGGCGATGTCGCGGGCACGCTGCTGCTGGAGGATCTGCTCGTCGAAGGCGCGCAGGCGGGTGATGGTGTCGCCGACGTCGCCCAAGGCGCGGACCAGGGTCTGGTTGTAGGTGGCCACGGCCAGGTCATAGTCGGCGTCGGCGCCGGCCAGGTCGGCGCGTCGGCGGCCGCCGTCGAAGATCGGCAGGGACAGCGCCGGGCCCAGGTTGAAGTAGCGGCTGGGGGCGGCGAACACCGCGTCGCCCAGCAGGGATTTCACCCCGGCGGCCAGGTTCAGGTTCAGGTTCGGGTAGAACTCGGTCTTGGTGGCGTCGATGTCCTTAGCAGCGGCCTCGACGCGCCAGCGGGCGGCTACGAGGTCCGGGCGGCGGCCCACCAGTTCGGCCGGCAACTGGGGCGGCAGGCTCACGGCGGTGGGGGCGATCAGCACCGGGCGCGGCAGGTCGTCGCCCCGGTCAGGCCCCTGGCCGAGCAGCACCGCCAGGCGGATCTGCGCGCTGCGCAGCTGCTGGCGGGTGGCGGTGAGGGTGGCTTCGGAGGCCGCTTCCAGGCTTTGGGTCTGCTGCAGTTGGTATTCGCTGTCGAGGCCCGCGCTGACCCGGCGCTGGGCCAGGTCCAGCATGTCCCGGGTGCGCTTGAGGTCCTGCTCGGCGATGTCCTGGCTGGTGTAGGCGAAGCCCAGGTCGTTGTAGGCGCGGGCGATATCGGTGGCCAGGCTCAGGCGCGCCGCCTGCTGGTCCACCTCGCCGGCCCGGGCACGGCCCAGGGCGGCTTCCCAGGCATCGCGCTGGCCGCCCCACAGGTCGAAGGTGTAGCCGCCCTGTACCGACAGGCTGCGCAGGGTGCTGTAGCGCTCGCCGGCCCCGGAGGGGTCGTCCACCCGCGACAACCGCGAGCGGGTGATATCGGCGCCCAGGCCGATCTCCGGCAGGCGCTCGGCGGCGGCGGCCAGCACCGCGGCGTCGGCCTGGCGGGCGCGGGCGTCGGCCACCTGCAGGTCCGGGCTGGAGGCCAGTCCTTCGCGGATCAGGCCGTCCAGGCGTGCGTCGCCCAGGCTGTTCCACCAGTCTCCACGAGGCCAGGCAGCCGGCGACAACGGGCCGGCATAGGTGTGTTCGGTGCGCAGGGCGGCGGGGTCGGTCAGGCGCCCCTGAGGGTGCAGGCCCTGGGACGATACGCAGCCCGCCAGTGCCAGGGCGGCAGCCAGCGAAGCCAGTGTGGCGCGGGAATTCATGTCGAGGTCTCTCCGCTGAGGCAGGGCGCCAGCAGCTTGCGCAGCAGGCGTTGAAGCTCGTCGACCTCGCCGGGTTCCAGCGGGTCGATCAGTTCGTTCATTGCGTCGGCCGCGATGCGCGAGCCGTGCAGGCTGAAGGCGCGGCCCTGTTCCGTGAGGCTCAGGCGAATCTGCCGGCGGTCTTCGGTGTTGCGGGTGCGTTCGATCAGGCCCTTGCTTTCCAGGCGATCCAGCATGCGGGTCATGGCACCGCTGTCCAGGGCCAGGGGGCGGCACAGGGCGGCCGGGCTGTCGAGACCGTCGCGGGCGAGCAACAGCAGGACCTTGAATTGGGCGACGGTGACGTCGTGGGAACTCAGGTGCTTGTCCAGCAGGCCATCCTTGTATTGGTTGGCCAGGTGGATGAGGTGACCCAGCGAGTAATGCAGGGGGAAGTTCTCCCGGTCGAAATATGCCATTGCAGTAGCTGCCTGGTCAGATATTTCGGGCGATTCTACTGCCTTGGCAGCGAATTAAAAGGTCGCTAGGCGCAACAATGCGTTTCGTGAGCGCTGACTGACCTGCTCACGCAACGGATAAGCTGTGTTGGGAGCGTTTCACGAGGAGGACGCGAGCCCGCGCTGGCGGCTCAGCGCGTCCAGAGGGGGCGACCCCGGAACCGGGGACGCCCGAACGGGTCCTTACAGGCGGAGCAGGCGCGCCGCGTTGCCGTGGAAGAAGCGCTCCGCCACATCGTCCCGCAAGCCCAGGGCCTGGGCGTCCTCGATGCTCTGGCGGATCGGCCGGAAGCTGTAAGAGGAGCCGAACAGCAGCTGGTCGGCCAGGAAGCCGTTGGCCGCCTGGATGTACGCCTCGCTGCCTGGAAGGAACAGGTACATGTCCGGCACCAGGTGGATGTTCTCGTAGCGGAACGCCACCCCCAGGGCCTGCTGCACGTTGGGCCAGTAGCCGTGGTAGGCGACGATGGCCAGGTCCGGGAAGGCCCGGGCCACGGCGGCCAGGCGGCCGGGGTCGTTGAACGCCGGGTCCGGGGTGGTCGGCCCGCTCATCAGGAACAGCGGTACGCCGCGGGCCTGCAGGTGCTCGTAGATCGGCCAGTACAGCGGGTCGTCCGGATGCCGGGCCGGCTCGCCGAAACCCGGTTCCAGGTCGATGCCCGACAACCCCAGCACGTCCAGGGCGCGGTCGATCTCCGCCAGGGCGCCTTCGACCCCCTGCAGCGCCGGGTCCACCCCGGCGATGCCGAGCAATTCGTCGTGGCCATGGACGATGCCATGGATGGTGTCGTTGGGCAGGTGCTGGGACGGCGTGTGCCGGCCCACCACCACCGCCTTGCGCAGGCCAGCCTCGCGCACCTCGGCGAGGAAGCCCTCCGCCGTCAGCGACCGTTCGAAATGATCGTCCGGGCCGCGGGTGCCCACGCGGCGGTTCAGCCAGCGGGCGGTGGCGTGGGCCGGGTTGCCCGGGGTGGCGCCGAAGAAATCGTGGAGATAGGCCGGGCGGCAGCGCATGTCGATGACGTTCATGCCGCGGCCCCCTTACGGGCATCGGCACGCACGTCGAACGCGCCGCCGGTGAAGGCGCCCTCCACGGTGACCTTGCCCTTGCCGGGCAGCAGCGGGAAGACCAGCTCGGCGAAGCGGTAGGCCTCTTCCAGGTGCGGGTAGCCGGACAGCACGAAGCTGTCGACACCCAGGTCGGCGTATTCCTGCAGGCGCGCCGCCACGGTCTGCGGGTCGCCCACCAGGGCGGTGCCGGCGCCGCCGCGCACCAGGCCGACCCCGGCCCAGAGGTTGGGCGCCACTTCCAGCTTGTCGCGCTGGCCGCCGTGCAGCGCCGCCATGCGCCGCTGGCCCTCGGAATCCATCTTCGCGTAGTTGGCCTGGGCGGCGGCGATGGTGGCCTCGTCCAGGTGGCTGATCAGCGCATCGGCGGCGGCCCAGGCCTGCTCGTTGGTTTCCCGCACGATCACGTGCAGGCGTACGCCGAAGCGCACGCTGCGGCCATGGCGGGCGGCGCGGGCGCGCACGTCGGCGATCTTCTCCGCCACCGCCGCCGGCGGCTCGCCCCAGGTCAGGTAGGCGTCGACGTGCTTGGCTGCCAGCTCGTGGGCGGCCGGCGAGGAACCGCCGAAGTACAGCGGCGGGTAAGGGCGCTGCACCGGTTGGAAGAAGTTCTGCGCGCCCTTGACCTTCAGGTACTCGCCGTCCAGGTCGACCGTCTCGCCCTGCAGGACCCGGCGCCACACCTGGAGGAACTCGTCCGCCGCGGCGTAGCGCTGGTCATGGGCGAGGAAGATGCCATCGGCCTCCAGCTCGGTGGCGTCGCCGCCGGGGACCACATTGAGCAGCAGGCGACCGCCGCTGGCCTGGTCGAGGGTGGCAGCCTGGCGGGCCGAGGCGGTGGGGTTGCCCAGGGAGGTGCGCAGGGCCACCAGCAGCTTGATCCGCTGGGTCACCGGCACCAGGCTGGCGGCGGTCACCCAGGGGTCCAGGCAACTGGCGCCGGTGGGGATCAGCAGCCCGTCGTAGCCCAGGGTGTCGGCGGCCACGGCGATCTGCCGCATGTAGGCATTGGTGGCCGGGCGACCGGCGTCGGTCTTGCCCAGGTAGCGGGTGTCGCCCGAAGTGGGCAGGAACCAGAAGATGTCCAGACTCATGGGAGGTCGTTCCTCGTTGCCGGTAAGGGAAAGGCGTTTGCCTCGCAGGGCGTGATGGATGCGCCGCTCTGCCGGCGGCGTCGCGTTCAGATGGAGAGGTTGATGACCCGGTTGCCCTGGACGGTCTGCGCCGGCCGCCGCTTGTTCACCACCAGCTCGCCGATGCGGATCAACTGGGCGCGGGTGACGTTGCGGCTCAGGCCCAGCAGGTTGGCGGTGTGCACCTGGTTGTGGTGGCAGAAGCGGTAGGCGGCCCGCAGCAGGGCGTCTTCCACCTTCTCGTGGAGGGCGCCGCTCTGTTCCTCGAAGAGCTTCTGGAAGGCGCGCTGGAGCAAGATGTCGGCCGTTTCGTCGGCGACCCGGCCAGGCTCCTCCGGGCGTTCGATGCGCAGGTTCGACAGGTGCAGGTCGCCCGCCTGGATCTGCTCGCCGCGGCAGATCAGCAGGGTGTGGTGGATGACGTTCTCCAGCTCGCGGATGTTGCCCGGCCAGCCGTAGCCGGCCAGCTTGCGCTGGGCCTCGGTGCTGAGGCTGATCTCCTGGTAGCCCAGGCGCCGGCTGTACTCGGCGATGAAGTGCCGGGCCAGGGGCAGGATGTCCCCCGGCCGCTCCCGCAGCGGGTGCAGGTGCAGGCTGACCACGTTGAGGCGGTAGTAGAGGTCTTCGCGGAAGTTGCCGGCGTTGATGGCTTTTTCCAGCTGCACGTTGGTGGCGGCCAGCACCCGCACGTTGATCGGGATGCTCTTGCGCGAGCCCAGGCGCACCACCTCGCGCTCCTGCAGCACCCGCAGCAGTTTGACCTGGATCGGCATCGGCAGGTCGCCGATCTCGTCGAGGAACAACGTGCCGCCGTTGGCTTCCTCGAACCAGCCGGCCTTGGCCGCGAGGGCGCCGGTGAAGGCGCCCTTCTCATGGCCGAACAGCTCGGCCTCCACCAGGGATTCGGAGAACGCCCCGCAATTCACCGCGACGAACGGACCGCTGCGCCGGCCGCTGAGGTTGTGTACGTGGCGCGCCACCAGCTCCTTGCCGGTGCCGGTCTCGCCGATGATCAGCACGCTGGCCTCGCTGGGGGCGACCTGCTGCACGTGGGCCAGCAGCGCCTGGGATTTGGGGTCCTCGAAGACCTGGGCGGTGGCGCGGATCGAAGTGGCCAGGGACGGGGAGGGCGGCAGGGTCAGCAGGTGCATGGGCATCCTCTCAGGAATAGAAGGACGGCGTCGGGCGCGTCTGGTTGAGGGCCCACTCGCCGAGCTCGTGGATGCGGTAGTCCACCGGGTCGTGCAGGGTCTGGGTGCGCAGGTTGCGCCAGTAGCGATCGAAGCGCAGGGAGGCATGGGTGGCGCGGGCGCCGGTGACCTCGAACAGCCGGCTGCAGAGGTCCAGCCCGACGCGGGTGGCGGCCACCTTGGCGGCGCCGATGGCCAGGGCCAGTTGCGCGCGCTCCTCGGCGCTCAGGCCGTGCTGCTTTTCCCAGGCGTCGTCGAGGCGTTCCGCGGCGCGCTCCACCAGCAGCCGTACGCCTTCCAGGCCGGCCCAGAACTCGCCGTAGTGGTGCAGCACATAGGGGTCTTCGCTGGCGTGCTGGACCTTGGAGCGGAACCACGGCCGGCTTTCCCGCAGCGTGTACTGGCGGGCTTCTTCCAAGGCGCCCTCGCTGAGGCCGAGGAACACATGGGCGAAATGCAGCTGGGCGATCAACGGCCGCAGGCAGGCGAACGGTGTGCTCAGGGGCCCCGGGTCCAGCAGCAGCTCCGACTCCTCCACCCGTACCCGCTCGAAGGTGGCGCTGCCGCTGTCGGTCTGGCGCTGGCCCATGTTGTCCCAGTCGTCGTGCAGGGTGATGCCGGTGCGGCCGCTGGGGATGGCGGCGATCAGCAGCTTGCCGCCGGCGCTCTCGTCCACTGCCGAGGCGATGAGCATTTCCGAATCGGTGGCGCCGGAGCAGAAGCTCTTCTTGCCGGAGAATTCCCGCCAGCCGCCGAAGGATTTCACCACCGTGCGGGTGTCCAGGGGGTTCAGGGCGTTGCCCCAGAACCAGTTCTTCCGGGCGGTCTGCTCGAACCAGGGTTGCCACTGCTCGGGCCGGCCGAACAGGCGCACGGTGGCCAGCATCAGGTGCTGGAAGCCGTAGACGTGGGCCAGGGAGCTGTCCACCCGGGCCAGCTCGCGGACCGTGGCGAGGGTCTCGCTCCAGCTGGCGCCGAGGCCGCCGAACTGGGTAGGGATGCTCAGGGCCAGCAGGCCGCTGGCGCGCAGGGCGTCGCGCTCGGCTTTCGGCGTGCCGCCGCGCTGGTCGCGCTCCACCGCGGTTTCAGCGAATTGCTCGGCCAGGTGTCGCGCCCGTTGCAGCGGGCTCAGCACGGCGGGCTGGGGGTAGGCGCTCATCGGGTTTCCTCGGCGGGGCGG
>NZ_VJOY01000039.1 GCF_007109405.1 Pseudomonas mangiferae | reverse complement strand
GGGCGGGAGCGGGCTTGGTGGAAAACGCGTTGCGGTTTTCCACCCTATGGGGGGAGGGGATGACCTCGGTGACCGCCGCTGCGGCGAGCCATCGGTGCATGGGGCAAACGTAGGGTGGATAACGTTTTACTTATCCACCTGAATGCGGTTGGCCCGATGTATTGGCTTCGGCTGGGTGGGAGTGGTGGAAAACGCTTTGCAGTTTTCCACCCTACGGGTGAGAGATGACTTCGGCGTATGCCGTTATGGCGAGCCATCGGTGCATCGGTCAAACGTAGGGTGGATAACGTTGTACTTATCCACCTGAAAGCGGCGGCCCGATGCGTTGGTATGGGCCTGGGCGGAGTGGTGGAAAACGCGTTGCGGTTTTCCACCCTGCTGGGGGATGACTTCGGTGCCTGCCGTTGCGGCGAGCCATCGGTGCATGGGTCAAACGTAGGGTGGATAACGTTGTACTTATCCACCTGAAAGCGGCGGCCCGATGCGTTGGTATGGGCCTGGGCGGAGTGGTGGAAAACGCGTTGCGGTTTTCCACCCTACTGGGGGATGACTTCGGGGCCTGCCGTTATGGCGAGCCATCGGTGCATGGGTCAAACGTAGGGTGGATAACGTTTTACTTATCCACCTGAAGGCGGCCGGCCCCGATGCGTTGGTTTGGGCCTGGGTGGGAGTGGTGGAAAACGCTTCGCGGTTTTCCACCCTACGGGGAGGGAATGACCTCGGGACCCACCGGTGTGGCGGGGCTGTCGGCGAAGTGGTCAGGGGTAGGCCCGCTCGAAGGCGCCGAGGTCGCAGTTGCTGAGGCCGTCGCCATTGCCGTCGCGGGGGCGGTCGAGCCCGCGCTGGTCGTGGCGGGCGCAGGTGCCCACGCCGGCGTCGAGGGCGGCGCTGGTGCGGCGCAGCGGGTGTACCCAGCTGCCGTTGTTCTCCTGCAGAGGGAGCAGGTGATGGGTGAAGGTGGTGTCGTTGGCGACGTAAATCTCCGCGGTGCAGGTGCTTCCGTCGGCGCCCAGCAGCAGCCCGCGCGCCTGGAAATCGACGGCGCCCGGAAGGTTCTGGCAGTTGCGCACGGCGTCGAATTCGCTGGAGCGGTTCCCGGCGATGAGGCTGTTGCGGATCAGGACCACGCCCCGATTGGTGAGCCCCCACCCCTCATTGCCGGCGATGGTGACGTGGACCAGTTCGGCGCGGGATTGCAGCGAAAGTGGCAGGCGCCAAGGGTGTCCGTTCTCGAACGCGCCGCGCTCGATGCTCCGGTTGCCGCTCAGGGTGCTGTTGGCCAGCACCATCTGGCCCGCGTTGGCGATGGCCGAGCCGAAGCCGCTCCAGGACACCTCGTTGCCCTGGAAGGTAGTGCGCGCGATGTCCGCCGTGCCCTGGTTGTAGAGCGCGCCGCCCATGCCCCACTCGCCGTAGTCCAGCGCCCGGTTGCTGGAGAACAGGCTGTCCCGCAGGGTGAGCGTGCCTTCGTTGTATAGGGCCCCGCCCTTGCCCGCGGCCGCGGCCTCCTCGCCGTTGGACAGGTTGCGCGTGAACGTCGAGCGGTGCACCTCGAGGACGCCGAAGTTGCCGATAGCACCCCCGTTTCCGGCGCGTTCCGCCGGGTGCGGCATGGTGACGGCGACCCGGTTGTCCACGAACGCTACCTGGTGCAGGTAGGTGCGGCCCTGATTGAGCAGGGCGCCGCCGTCGTAGGTCTGCAGGCCCTGGGTCACGGTCAGGTTCCTGAGCGTCAGCCGCGCGCCGGCATGCACGTGGAACAGCCGGTCCAGGCGCCGGCCGTTCAGGCGGGTGACGCCCACGCCCTTGCCGATCACGCTGACCTGCCCGTGGACATCCAGGTCGCCCAGTTGGTTGGCGTCCTCCTCCACCGGCCAATCGTCTCCGGGGTCGGGGTTGGCGCGTTCCAGCGGATATTCACCCGCCTTGAGCAGGATGACGGTGTCCGCCTGCGTCGCGTTGGCCGTCGAAACGGCTTCGCGCAGGGAGCAGTGGGTGGGTGTGCAGGCGCCGTCGTTTTCATCGGCGAAGGTGGTGACGTACAGGTCCAGCGCCGCCGCAGGCAGCGGGATGGCCAGGATCACGGCAAGGGGAAGGGCTCGACGGCGGTGGCCTCGCATGGGCGTTCCTCGTTAGGCGTCGGCGCTCGACGGCACGGCTGAGGCCAAGGTCATTTCCAGGGGGTTGGCGGCGCGGTGGAAGGCGCCTCGTGGTGTTCCCACCCTGCGCAGGCGTTGAGCGGGCAGTGTTCGACCGGTCCAGCGGCACGTGGCTGGCGGGTGGGGTCCGGGTACTGTAGTCCGGGATGGGGCTGGTGGAAAACGCGTTGCGGTTTTCCACCCTACGGAGGCGTTGGCGTGGGGTGGACAATGTGTTGCTTGCCACCTGCAACGGCGGGGTTTGGTGACGTTGGCTTGGGGGGCGGGGGTTGGTGGAAAACGCTGGCGCGGTTTTCCACCCTACGGGGG
>NZ_VJOY01000038.1 GCF_007109405.1 Pseudomonas mangiferae | reverse complement strand
GTCGGCGAACAGCCCGACCTGGGGCAGCACCACTCGCTCGCCGGCGGCCAGGGCCTGCTGCAGGCAGTTGGAGTCGTCGGGCTCGACGCCGATGACGCGGACTTCCGGGCGCAGGTACTTGACGTAGACGGCGATGCCGGCGATCAGGCCGCCGCCGCCGACCGGGACGAACACGGCGTCCAGAGGGCCGGTGTGCTGGCGGAGGATTTCCATGGCCACGGTGCCCTGGCCGGCGATGACGTGGGGGTCGTCGTAGGGGTGGATGTAGACGTAGCCCTGCTGCTTGACCAGTTCCAGGGAGTGGGCGAGGGCGTCGGGGAAGGCGTCGCCGTGGAGCACCACCTTGCCGCCGCGGGCGCGCACGCCCTTGACCTTGAGTTCGGGGGTGGTGCGGGGCATGACGATGGTGGCGTCGATGCCCAGTTCGCGGGCGGCCAGGGCGAGGCCCTGGGCGTGGTTGCCGGCGGAGGCGGTGACGACGCCGCGGGCGAGCTCGGCGGAGGAGAGCTGGGCGAGCTTGTTGTAGGCGCCACGGATCTTGAAGGAGAAGACCGGCTGCAGGTCCTCGCGCTTGAGCAGCACCTGGTTGCCCAGGCGCGTGGACAGGGCCGGCGCGGCCTGCAACGGTGTCTCGCTGGCCACGTCATAGACGCGGGCCGTCAGGATCAACTGCACATAGTGCTTGAGCATCGCCTCGTCCGAGGTGAAGGTGTTCATCGGGTCTCTCCTTCCGAGCGCGCGGCCTGGGCCGGGTCCAGCAGGCTCGTGCCATAAGAGTTGTCCACGGCGCAGCGCCATTGGCCATCCGCTTCGCGGCGATACACATAGGTGGCATGCCGAAGCCAGGTGGATTCGCCGCTCCGAATCCGGGTCTCCGCCAGCACCAGCGCGGTATCGCCTGCGATGATTTCCTGCACGGCTTGCTGGCTGACCTGAAGGCCCTGCTCGAAATGCTCGGCGATCGCTTTGAACGCCTGCCTGATCTGCACCTTGCCGGTGGCGCTGGAGCCCGGCCTGATGATCATCACGGCGTCATCGGTGTAGCAATCCATCAGCGCATCGAAGGCGCCTGCGTTGATCAGCCGATCGGCATGTTCGATGAGGGAGCGGAGGGCGGCGGGGGGCATGGAGACTCCTGGTAAGGTGCCCAGGAGACGGTGACAGAACCCGCCTCGAGGGCGGGTGGGGAAACGTAGGCTAACCCGCCACTGCTGGAATGGCGGTAATAATGATCGAGACGGAAACAGTGGACGGACGCATGCCAGCACCCTATAGGGCCGGATCGGCAGAAGTCAAGTGAAGCGGGAAGACGATGATGCCGAGGTCGATCGAATGCATAAAACCGATCGATGAGCTCGGTTATTCAGGTATCAGCGATGCAGCATGTTGAGCCAATAGAATGTGACTCGCCCACCCTCGTTGTTTTCGCCATCGTTATCCTGGATATAGGCGCCTGCCTTGAAATAAAGTTGTTGTTTGCTCCAGTAACCGGAGAGTTGACGGCTGTAAGTGCCTTCGTCCCGTTCGGAGCTGCTCACGATTATGCTCAGCTTACCTGATGGTGTCAGTCGGATATCGTAACCGAAGCGCTCGCCTAATTTAATATTGTCGACCACCACGATGTTTTCATTTTCCTTATCGCCCGGGCGTTTGCGCAGAAGTGCTTCTATCCTGCCTGTCCCCTTGCGGTAATGATATTGAAGTTTGAGTAGCGGATCGTTTTCACTTCCCACCTCATCCTTGCTGTGTATCTGGCCGATCACGATCTTGTTGCGACTCGGCACCTGCTTCACGGACAGCACGGCGCTCAGATAGCTGTCCGCGCTGGCGTAGTACCAGTAGCTCAGGCGGCCGTCATGCTGGGTTTCCCGCAGCTCGGTACGGGGGTAGTGGGCATCCGCGGTCCGCGAACCATTGACGGGGACCCAGAGGGTGACGCTGCCATCCGAATGTGTGCGGAAGTACTGGCTTTGATACCCATTGTTCAGTCGTGCAGTCTCGATCAGGGTGGCCGAGTGATGCACAGGAACCGTGAGATTCCATGTGGTCAGGTCGAGCATGTTTAATTAGCGCCTTAAATACAAAGTGCCAGTATATGAAGAACGGGTTCTCCAGGGTTTTGTGCGGCGGCATTGTATTCAGCATGTCTCCCGATACCAATTGGTGGCTTATTGATGTTATCGAGTTGTTACAAATCAATAAATGTGAGCGGTTTCATCTATTTTCCAAGGATGTATTTGTTATCGTGAGGGCGCGTGCAGGAAAAGCACGCGAGTAGTCGTGATCCCGCATTCACTTGAATACGGGTTATTAGCGGCACTATCAGGGAGAAAAACCATGCAAGTGCAAAACCGGAGCGCCCGTTTCGGGACGTTCTTCTTTATTACTGCCATGTCCTTCGTGGGTGCAAGCCAAGTTCAAGCCCACGGCTATATGACCAACCCGGCCTCCCGTTCCTTCAAGTGCTCTCAGGGGCAGAACGGGGATTGCGGCAGCATCCGCTATGAGCCGCAGAGCGTGGAAGCGCCCAAGGGTTTCCCGGCGGCCGGTCCGGCGGACGGCAAGATCGCCAGTGGTGGCGTGCGTCCTGACTTCAGCCCGTTGGATCGCCAGACCAGCGACCTGTGGAGCAAGACCACCATCAAGTCAGGCATCAACAATTTCGCCTGGAAATTCACGGCCAACCACAAGACTTCCAAATGGGAGTACTACATCACTCGGCAAGGGTGGGATCAGAACCATGTACTGACCCGCAGCGCATTCGAGCCGACGCCTTTCTGCACCGTCGACGGCCGTAATCAGCAGCCGCCGGCTACCGTCACCCATCAGTGCTCCGTACCGGCTGGCCATACCGGTTATCACGTGATCCTGGGAGTATGGGAGATCGCCGACACGGTGAACAGCTTCTATCAGGTCAATGACGTGTTGATCGAAGGCGGGAGCACCACCCCGCCGCCGAGCCAGGCCTTGACTCAGGTGGGCAGCATCAACTCCACCGTGGTTCTCAAAGCCGGTGATTCGGTGCGTACCCGGGTGTTCGACGCTTCCGGCGAGAACGATGCCCTGCGCACCGATCTGGCGATCACGCGTGACGAGGATGGTGCGCCCAGCAAGTGGTCGTACCTGCTGGCGCAGAAGATCAACGAAACCCAACCTCGGTTGGCAGCGGGTCAGCTGGATGCCAACGGCAACGTGGTGCCGGCCTATGGCCTGAATACCATCTACTCCAAGGCCAAGAAGGACATCGTCCGGGTGGAACTGGATTACCAGCAGGCCAACGTGCCGGTCGAGCCGGTGCTGCACGTGCATGACCTGGCGGCGGAGTATCCCATCGTCAATGGCAAGGCCACGCTGCGCTTCAGCGTCATGACCGAGGCGCTGCTGGCAGTTTCCGCCAAGGTATTCGACGCGGACAATCGCTCGGTCGGCTTCGCCACTGCAGATGTCACCAGCAGCCACGCCTTCGCGGTGGATATCCAGAATGCTGTAGCCGGCAGCTACACCTTGGTCATCCAGGGCGTGAACAAGGCAGGTGAAACTGTGCAGCGCACCGAAACCTTCTCGCTCAAGGGCGATGCCACTTACCAGTACCGCTTCCCGGAGAACATCTCTCTGTACAAGGCGGGTACCCGGGTGTTGCAACCCAAGAACGGCAAGGTGTACGAGTGCAAGCCGTATCCCTATAGCGGCTTCTGCAAGCAGTGGACTGCGGCGTCCAATGCGTATGAGCCTGGGATCGGTGTCAGCTGGACCCAAGCCTGGATAGCACGTTGATGTGATGAGTCGAGGGGCCGTGAGGCCCCTCGATCATTTGTTTTCAAAAAACCGTTGACGTGAGTTTCGTGGCCCCTATAATGCGCACCACTTCCGGCGCGTAGCCAACGCAAAACGCTTTGTAGATCAAGGGGTTGAGTGGTTGGAAGCATCCTAGGATGCGGCGGTG
>NZ_VJOY01000037.1 GCF_007109405.1 Pseudomonas mangiferae | reverse complement strand
GATTGGGAGGCGGGCTCTCGGGCGGCGTGGATCCTGCCCACCTGCCCGTCGTCGGGATCAACGGCCCCATCAAACACTGATCAGGGAGGAACCGCCGTGGGTCAACCCGCTGCGCGCATGGGCGATGCCGCCCTGCACAAACAAGCCGAAGGCGCCATCCTGCAAGGCGAGCCCAGCGTACTCATCGGTCGGCTCCCCGCCGCCCGCGTCGGCGACCTGGTGAGGCACAACCATGCTGAAGAGCCAATCGTCGAAGGTGAACCCACTGTACTGATCGGCGGCCGCCCGGCGGCGCGTCTGGGAGATCTCGTCGCCTGCCAGGGGGCCATCGCAGTGGGCTGCGACAGCGTGTGGATCGGCCTGAATCGGCAGGGCGAGTGTTTGAAAGGCGCAGGCGAAGAGGGAATAGCCTTCGTCAAGACGTTGCATGAATGAGCACGCTCACGTATTCGGCGAAACTGGCTGCCCTGATGCCGAAAGACGCAGGCTCCCTTTACGCATTGGTAGATGCCAGTCGTCACCCTCGGTTTTCCGATGAGCTCAAGAAGCATGGCATTCGTGCGCACTGCCTGTTCAGCGGCGTGCTGGAAGCACGACTGGGTCGATACGCCCCCTACTGCGCCGAATTTCCGTTGAATGGCGCTTTAGCGGCGTTCTGGTTCAATCATGCCGGACAAGGGTGGCGAAACAACTGGGGATGGCTGTTCCAAAGTCACGCCACCCTCGATGACCTGAAACAACACTTCAAAAAATTCACCCTGGTCACGTTGCCAGACGGCAATGACGTGTTCTGGCGCTTTTACGATCCCCGTGTGTTCTGTCGTGTCATACCGCAGCTCAACCATGGGCAACATCAGGAATTCCTCGGCCCTTTGATCAACCGTATATGTTGTACCGAACCCCGCCATCGAACGATGCTCGAGCTGGTACCCCGACGAAATTTATCTCCCCTGATAGGGGGCATGACATTGGACGTTCATCGACACGCGTGGATGATGGAGTGAGGTCGTGAAGCTGACTGTCGAGCAATATAAACGCCTGTGTTCTGCACACAACTCGGAGCAACGTGACGCGTTCATCGCACTGGCCTGTCGCGAATGGCGCGGTGCAGAGCACCGCCTGATGGCTGGTTTTCCCACACTGGATGACAGGACGCTGACCGCGTGGGTAACAACCTGCTATGACGAATGTTTTTCTGAAGACATATTGGAAAAGCAGATCGTACTGAATTACTGCTTTCAAATCTTGCGCGCGGTCAACTTGGGCGCACAACGTGAGTTCGTTCAAGGCCTACGCAGTTATTTCAGAAGTGAATATACGTCTCGGCGGCGGGCGCTCGAATGGATTGCCTTCGTCGTGGGAGGTGCACACGACTATCAGGCCGCGCAATCTGATGAGGGTTTGACCCATGAGTAAAACGGTTCCTGCACCCTTGGTAGACACAGAGGAAATAAAAACCGCCCAGGCTGAGAAGACCCGCAATGATAAAACCGCTGAAGTCGCCAATAAGAACAGGGCCGATGCGGAAAAAGCCTATAAGGATATTGCGAAGAAAGCCGAGGGCGCTAATAAGAAAGCGGATGAGGCTGCAAGCACTGCACGCAAGCATCCGTCAGCCAAGAACCAGCAACGAGCGGACGCCGCCCAAGCCAACGCGGATACGGCCACTAGCAAACTCGAGCAAGCCCGTACCAAACTGGAAGATGCCTATGCAAAGGCTGCTGAGGCCGCAAAGGCCAAAGCGGAAAGCGATGCGGCCTATGCCAAGCTCAAGAATGAACAGCTCCAAAAATCCATGCCCTCGGAAGAGTTCGATGAAGTGCTCAGGCAGATCGAGCTCAATTGCGGCGTCGGGCATTTTGTGGACGGAGTAGTGAAACCTTGCCCCGGGCGTTTCAAAAAAAGAAACTGCGCAGGTACAAGTCCTCCTGATACCCAGCGTCTGAGCACGACTGCACAGGAGGCCATCAATAAAGATACGGGTACCTCCATCGATTATGACAAGCTTGCAGAATTCGAGGGAGGACAGGCCACGTCTGCCTATGTGCCATGGTGGCCCAAAGGTATGAAGATTAACGATGGTGCCATCACAGTAGATACGACTCGGGCCAAGGGAACGGAAGAGCTTGCCGGTGATAACCAGTCGGGTGTCACTGTGGGTACAGGGGTAGACCTAGGACAGCAAGATAAAAAAGTCTATTTTGAACGCTTGAAAAAAGCGGGAGCGACACAGGATTTGCTAGACAAGCTCGATCCCTACATGGGGTTAAAGCGGTCTGCGGCCTGTCGTTACTTGCGAGAGCACCCGCTGACACTGACGCAGGAAGAGGTGGACTTGATTGATTCCGAAATGCAAAAGGAAAAGATAAATGCGGTAAAAGATGTATTCAACGACTATACCCTTAAAAAGGGATACAACATAAATTTCGATGACCTTAGCGAAGCAGAGCGCACTATTTTAATGTCGAGGCAATATAACAAGGGAAACCTTGACTCTAGTGCAGATAAAAATCTCATGTTGTATTTTTCGCAAAACAAAGAAATGGATGCTGTTGCTACACTTACAGCTGAAAACTATCCAGGCATGAATACCCGAATAAAAAAAGAACACGACTATCTGGAGGGCTCTTATGCCAATGAAAAACAAGCACAGCCTTGAGTATTTTTTTTTGCTTATCTTTATGGTCGCAAGTATGAAAGCGTTTCCCTATGAAAAATTCCCTGTAAGACCCCTTGATGGATTGTTCGAAGTAGTTAGTTCTGATCCGTCAATTGAAGATGTCGACCCCAAACTATTAACTCCTGAGCTGCTTTATCTTAAACAGAAAATAAGGTTCAGCTACATGGGGCCCGTGGGGTTCGATTGGCCGCTGCGCGACGAATATAAAATAACACTATATCCTCCATTCTCTAAGAATTATTGCAAGCGCCATCAATGGGAATATATCTGCGACCTAAAACTTACTGATGCCCCTCTATCTTATGACGGAGTTCTAGAAACTGAGCGGCTCAAAGAGAACTCTCTTTCCGATGATAGATTTTTAAATAAGTACTTAAAAAGCCCCCCCTATCATTTCATTATGATGTACGCTGACGGACGCGCGACTTATGAGTTTTTCATGCTGGACTGGGATACATTAATTTATTCTCGCGGCTATGAAGCAGAGCCCGCCGTTGCAGGCGACAGAAATCGTATTATAGTGACGCAAATCCTCAAGAGAGTAAAGGAATAGAAATGTTTAAATATTCAATATTAAAAACAACTCTATCACTTATTCTCGTCGCGCTGCTTAGTTCTACTGTAGTGATGGCGAATGGCAAGTCGCTTGAAAAAACAGCACCTGAGTGCCCCGCCGTCATGGACGAATCAACCCGGCAGCAGCATATAGCCTACTTGCGCTGGAGTCTGGATAAGCTGCAGAGGGAAGCGCGAGACATGCGCTCAGGCAAGCCGCTTCCGCCTAAAGCGCTGGATCGTATTGCACGCGACAGTGTTGATAAAACGCTGGAGCGAGGCATTGAAAATGTAAATTTCGCGATCACGCTGTCGGCCTACACCGCATTGGCCGAGTACCAACAGCGTGACCCTTTGTTCATTTCTGAAATGCAGGATTACCTGTTCAACGCTTGCCGAGAAGACTGTTCCGACCCGATAGTCCACGCCGCGCGCGATTGGGTGGATTATGTGGTTCGCCCGAAAGAAAACACCGTGCTGCCAGAAGGGATGAACAAGCCGCCCTATAAAGCCTTGAAACCGTTCTAGCCCGGGCTCCATGGGCCGATACCGAAAGGCGACATGCGGCGCCTTTGAATGCAGTCGTCCCTTATCCGCGTTCGCCCGTCCTTCTCACCGCACCCGGTCGATCAGCAGAATCGCCCCCATAAACCCCGTCGATGACGGTATCGGCACGGGCGATTGGACGCCCGGCGCCCGGCCGACCTAGGCTGAGACGATCCGCCGCAGAGAATCCCGTCATGTCCCGCCCCCTGGCGCGTCCCCCCGC
>NZ_VJOY01000036.1 GCF_007109405.1 Pseudomonas mangiferae | reverse complement strand
TCTGGTAGTCCGAGCGCCGCGTGGCGTACCACAGCCAGGGTTTGACCTGGGCCTCGTAGAGGTAGTACCGGCCCTGCTTGCCCACCTGGCTGAAGTGGATGCACTGGCCGTTGAGGTGGCGCGTGCCGCCACCCTGCAGTTCGATTTCCACCGTCACCGGCGTGCCCAGCATCGATTCCGGGTCCAGGTCCTTCTGCTCGCTCTTCAGGGTCACCATGAAGTCGAACAGCCGTGAAAGCGCTTCCCGCCCGCTCAGTGCCGCGAAGCGCAGCACGGTCGGGCCCAGGGCGGTGGTGACGTTGAGGACGCGATTCACGAAGGGGGGCCTCCTAGCTCATCGGTCTACCGCGATCCTTCGGCCGACATACTGCGACGCATTAAGGCGCGTGATTGCAGACCAGCATCATTCGAAACGCACAGCTTCCACATCGGCCCCGCAACGAGCAAGGCGCGCTTGTCGGTTCTGCTACGCAGGTCTCACCTGCCGAACTGTCCGCGATGCACAAAAAAGGCATCGCCGAGAGGGCGAAGTGGCGCCCGGCCAGTAACCCGGGCGCCTGGCATCCTAGCATCGAAGCGCAACAGCGCGAGGCCTGGCGTGCCCGCGCCGATGGAAGGCGCGGCGGGAATCGCCGCGCCGGGAGAAACCGCTACAGCGGACGACGCTGCTGGAATTCCTCGGAAACCTCGTCGGAGGCCTCGCGCTTGAGCATCAGCGGCGGATCGCTCGGCTTCACGCCGGTCCAGCGCTCCAGCATGGCGTAGGCCGCCTTGCGGTCCGCCGCGGACAGCGACGGCAGGTCCGAGCCATGGTTACCACCGGGCACCATGAACAGCCGGGTGCCGCGGGCGCTGGAGGTGGGCAGGAAGAACGCCGCCGCGGTCCAGGGGTCGATGTCGCCGTAGATCATCATCACGTTGCGGCTCTGCAGCGCGACGAAGCCGGCCACGTCCCACATCAGCGACGGGTCGAACGGCTGACGCGGCCACTGGCTGACATAGATGCGGTAATCGTTGGGGTCGTACTTGAGCAGGTCCGCCAGGTGCCGGGTGAGCAGGGCCGGGTAACCGAACTGGGTGATCGCCTGGTAGTAGTACGGCTCGTAACGGTCACGCTCGCTGTCGCTCATGGCGGACAGCGGCCCCCAGGCCAGCAGGAAATCGAACAGCGCCTGGTCGGTGGCGGAAGTGGCCGGGATACTGGCGCAGTTCTTCAGATCACCGTACTGGAAGAACTGGAAATACAGCTCGCCCACGGTGTGGTCCAGGGCCTGGTCGAGGCCGCCCGGCAGGTTGAAGGCCAGGCCGTTGTCGTTGCCGTAGGCCTGGATGTAGCCCTTCATGGACTCGCGGCGCTTGAGCACTTCGCGCTGGTACTGCTTGAGGTCGTTGCGGCAGGCGGCGCTGCCCACGTGCTCCTGGAACACCGCGTAGCGCAGGTCCAGCCGGGCGAAGCTCTGGGGCGCCACGTTGGCCAGGGTGCCGTCGACGTCGTTGGGGTAGTAGCGGCGATGGTACATGGCGGTCATGCCGCCCTTGCTGGCGCCGGTGGACACCCACTTGCCGCTGTAGAACGGGCGAATGGCCTGGACGATGCGGTGATGGTCGGCGGCGGCCTGGCGGATGTTCAGGTACTTCCAGTCCAGCGGGTCAGGGCGGGACTCGGCGAAGTAGCGGTGTTCCACCTTCAGCTGGCTGGCGTCCAGCACCCGGGTGATGGCGTAGCGCGAAGGCGTGACCGGAATGTCGTAGCCGTTGGTGGACAGCACCATGGGCGCGCTCTGGGAGCGGTGCAGCAGCACCATGCGCTGCTTGAAGGTGCCACGGGCCGGGTTGTCGTGGTCGACGGGCTGCTCGTAGCGCAACAGAAAATAACGGTAGCCGCTGGGCGGGCTGTCCAGCTCCTGGGCCTCCATGCCGGGAATGGACTGGAGGAACGCCAGGATGTCCTGGGAACGGGTGGCGGCGGCCTCCTGGCCGGCCTGGGCGGTCATGCCCAGGAACAGCGAAAGAAGCAACGCACCCAATAACGAATGACGGATCTTGTTGTACATGTCCTTTGACCTTTTGAGGGAAGTACCTTTCCCAGGCGGGAAGCGGCTCATGGCCGCCCCACGATGCGGAAAAACGCAACTGCTGCACATCCTGCGCACAACCGGCGGATAGCCGGTCGTTCCTGCCTGGAATCGAGAGCGCGGGGCCGGGCCCACTGCCGCGCGAGAGCAGCATAGACGGTGCCGCGGATTTCGCCCGCCCGCCTCGCACGGCACGTGGCGAGCCGCCGCCCCTCCCGTCAGTCGACACGCCGCAACTCCAGGTCGGCGGTCACGGTCGACTTTCCAGATGGGCCGGCCGTGACTGGCCCGACGCCCATTTCCACGCCGAGGAATCGCCCATGCACATCGAAGGCCAGTGCCATTGCGGCCACGTCGCCTACCAGGCGGAAATCGACCCCCAGCGGGTCGGCGTCTGCCACTGCACAGACTGCCAGGCCCTCACCGGCTGCGCGTTCCGCATCACCGTGAGCGCTCCGCGCCAGGCCATCACCCTGACGGCCAACCCGCCGAAGGTCTACGAAAAGCACGGCGACAATGGCAAGAAACGCCTGCAGCATTTTTGCCCGGAATGCGGTTCGCCGCTGTTCACCAGCGGCGAGGAAAGCGAAGACGGCGAATGGGGCATCCGCTGGGGCAGCATCGCGCAGCGGGCGGCGCTGGAGCCGAAGGCGCAGATCTGGCGCCGCTCCGCGGTGGGCTGGCTTGACCGGGTGCCGTCGCTGCCCGGCAGCGATACCGACTGAACACGGGAGCGAAGCATGATCGTCAAGCGTATCGTCGCCAACATCGCCACGCCTGACCCGGCCCAGGCAGACGCCTTCTACCGCGGGCTGCTGGGCCTGGACCTGGCCATGGACCACGGCTGGCTGCGCACCTACGCCTCCCTGGAGACCGCGGTGGCCCAAGTGGCCTTTGCCCGCGAGGGCGGCAACGGGGCGCCGGTACCGGACTTGTCCATCGAGGTGGACGACCTGGACACCGCCATCGCCCGAGTCCGGGCGGCCGGGTTGCCATTCGCCTATGGCCCCGCCGAGGAGCCCTGGGGCGTCCGGCGTTTTTTCGTGCGCGACCCCTTCGGCCGCCTGCTGAACATCCTGGCCCACCAGGACCAGGCCTGACACCGCCGGCGCGTCCGGCGCCGGCTTCTACCCGAGGAGGTATACACCATGGCACTGGAAGGTGGCTGCGCCTGCGGCGCGATCCGTTATCGCCTCACGGCCGACCCGACCGATGCGAGCTATTGCCATTGCACGACGTGCCGCCGCAGCGCCGGCGCGCCGGTGCAGGCCTTCGCCAGCGTGCCCCGCGAGGCGTTCGAGCTGCTCCAGGGCGAGCCCAGCCGCTGGCGCTCGTCGGAACAAAGCGAGCGCCTGTTCTGCGGCAGCTGCGGGACTCAACTGGCAATGGTTGCGCCCGATCACCCGGAGATCGACTTCACCCTGGCCTCCCTGGACCAGCCGGAAGCGGTGCCACCTGGGTTCCATATCTGGACGCGAAGCCAGATCGGTTGGTTTGAGGTAAAGGATGACCTGCCCCGCCATCTCAGGCGCAGCGTCGACGACTGAGCTCGCCGGCGGATCGGACGGTCAGGGCAGGATCACCAAGCGGTCCGGCAACTCATTGCGGGTATGGGTGAGGGGTACGTGGGTACGCAGGTGCTGGCCACAGGCGTCGATGCAGGTCAGGAACCCCTGCAGGGTCTCGCCCCGCTTCACCGCCTCGGTGAATGCCTGGACGATGGCCGCCCAGGTCTCGTCTCCCAGGCGGCTGGAAATGCCGTGGTCCACCAGGATTTCCACGTAGCGTTCCGCCTCGGCGACGAAGATCAGCACGCCGGTTCCGCCTTCGGTACGGTGCAGCTCCCGCTCGAGGAACTGGCGCCGGGCCAGGTTGCCAGCCCGCCAGTGGCGCACCGACCGTGGCACCAGGCGGCTGGTGACCGCGGGAATGCGGAACAGTAGCCCGACACCGATGAACGTCAGCCACTGGGCCAGCAGCAACTGGTGAGCGTCCAGCCACAGCGGGTAATAGTTGATCAACCCTGGTACCAGCAGGGCGATCAGCCCGGCCCATACCAACGAGACGTAGGTGTAGTCGTCCGCGCGGGTCGCCAGCACCGTCACCAGTTCGGCATCCGTTTCCTGTTCGATCCGGGCGATGGCATCCGCCACTTGCTGCTGGTCGCGCTCGCTCAATAGGGTCATCGATCACCAACCTCCCGAGGCACCGCCGCCGCCGAAGCTGCCGCCACCCCCGCGGCCTCGGTGGGGGTCATCACGCCGCCGACGATGCCGCCTATCAGCACGAACGCGATGGCGCCCGCCGGGATGGCGGCGATGC
>NZ_VJOY01000035.1 GCF_007109405.1 Pseudomonas mangiferae | reverse complement strand
TGGAAGGGCGGCGCAGGCTGCCGGTGCTTCGGTCCCGATCGAAGCGCAACGGAGGAAGGGGTTGACAGCGTCGCATGGTGCTGTAAGATTCGCCTCCCGCTTCAGCAGGTTGTAAAGCTGATGAAGCGCAAGCGGTTGAGTAGAAAAGAGATTTTCGAAATAACGCTTGACAGTAAGAAGGGCTGCTGTAGAATGCGCGGCCTTGGTTGAGGCGAAAGACTTGACCGATTGCTCTTTAACAAATTGAATCAAGCAATTCGTGTGGGTGCTTGTGGGGTAAGACTGATGATCTGAAAGATTATCAGCATCACAAGTAACACTCGTGAATTCGAGAGTTTATTGCGATTGCTGAGCCAAGTTTAGGGTTTTCTCAAAACCCGATCAGTATTGAACTGAAGAGTTTGATCATGGCTCAGATTGAACGCTGGCGGCAGGCCTAACACATGCAAGTCGAGCGGCAGCGGGACCTTCGGGTTGCCGGCGAGCGGCGGACGGGTGAGTAATGCCTAGGAATCTGCCTGTTAGTGGGGGATAACGCGGGGAAACTCGCGCTAATACCGCATACGTCCTACGGGAGAAAGTGGGGGATCTTCGGACCTCACGCTAACAGATGAGCCTAGGTCGGATTAGCTAGTAGGTGAGGTAATGGCTCACCTAGGCGACGATCCGTAACTGGTCTGAGAGGATGATCAGTCACACTGGAACTGAGACACGGTCCAGACTCCTACGGGAGGCAGCAGTGGGGAATATTGGACAATGGGCGAAAGCCTGATCCAGCCATGCCGCGTGTGTGAAGAAGGTCTTCGGATTGTAAAGCACTTTAAGTTGGGAGGAAGGGTTTCTGGCTAATATCCAGGAATTTTGACGTTACCGACAGAATAAGCACCGGCTAACTTCGTGCCAGCAGCCGCGGTAATACGAAGGGTGCAAGCGTTAATCGGAATTACTGGGCGTAAAGCGCGCGTAGGTGGTTCAGCAAGTTGGATGTGAAATCCCCGGGCTCAACCTGGGAACTGCATCCAAAACTACTGAGCTAGAGTACGGTAGAGGGTGGTGGAATTTCCTGTGTAGCGGTGAAATGCGTAGATATAGGAAGGAACACCAGTGGCGAAGGCGACCACCTGGACTGATACTGACACTGAGGTGCGAAAGCGTGGGGAGCAAACAGGATTAGATACCCTGGTAGTCCACGCCGTAAACGATGTCGACTAGCCGTTGGGATCCTTGAGATCTTAGTGGCGCAGCTAACGCATTAAGTCGACCGCCTGGGGAGTACGGCCGCAAGGTTAAAACTCAAATGAATTGACGGGGGCCCGCACAAGCGGTGGAGCATGTGGTTTAATTCGAAGCAACGCGAAGAACCTTACCTGGCCTTGACATGCTGAGAACTTTCCAGAGATGGATTGGTGCCTTCGGGAACTCAGACACAGGTGCTGCATGGCTGTCGTCAGCTCGTGTCGTGAGATGTTGGGTTAAGTCCCGTAACGAGCGCAACCCTTGTCCTTAGTTACCAGCACCTCGGGTGGGCACTCTAAGGAGACTGCCGGTGACAAACCGGAGGAAGGTGGGGATGACGTCAAGTCATCATGGCCCTTACGGCCAGGGCTACACACGTGCTACAATGGTCGGTACAGAGGGTTGCCAAGCCGCGAGGTGGAGCTAATCCCACAAAACCGATCGTAGTCCGGATCGCAGTCTGCAACTCGACTGCGTGAAGTCGGAATCGCTAGTAATCGCGAATCAGAATGTCGCGGTGAATACGTTCCCGGGCCTTGTACACACCGCCCGTCACACCATGGGAGTGGGTTGCTCCAGAAGTAGCTAGTCTAACCTTCGGGGGGACGGTTACCACGGAGTGATTCATGACTGGGGTGAAGTCGTAACAAGGTAGCCGTAGGGGAACCTGCGGCTGGATCACCTCCTTAATCGAAGACATCGGCTTCTTCATAAGCTCCCACACGAATTGCTTGATTCACTTGCGAAAAGCGATTGGGTATTAGACCCGAGAGTAGACGATTGGGTCTGTAGCTCAGTTGGTTAGAGCGCACCCCTGATAAGGGTGAGGTCGGCAGTTCGAATCTGCCCAGACCCACCAATTGTCAAGGGGCGTGGCCGGTCAGACGATTGGGGCCATAGCTCAGCTGGGAGAGCGCCTGCTTTGCACGCAGGAGGTCAGGAGTTCGATCCTCCTTGGCTCCACCATTACTCGAATCGCTTGAAAGCTCAGAACTGAGCATCTGCCTGATAGGGTGGGGTGTTGAGTTCTGGTCTTTGCGCCAGAACTGTTCTTTAAAAATTTGGGTATGTGATAGAAGTGACTGATTGATCGTTTTCACTGGCGATCAGTTAGCTCAAGGTAAAATTTGCGAGTTCAAGCGCGAATTTTCGGCGAATGTCGTCTTCACGTTCGAGACGTATGACCAGATTGCTTGGGGTTATATGGTCAAGTGAAGAAGCGCATACGGTGGATGCCTTGGCAGTCAGAGGCGATGAAAGACGTGGTAGCCTGCGATAAGCTTCGGGGAGTCGGCAAACAGACTTTGATCCGGAGATCTCTGAATGGGGAAACCCACCTGAGACAACTCAGGTATCTTGTACTGAATCCATAGGTGCAAGAGGCGAACCAGGGGAACTGAAACATCTAAGTACCCTGAGGAAAAGAAATCAACCGAGATTCCCTTAGTAGTGGCGAGCGAACGGGGATTAGCCCTTAAGTTGATTTGAGGTTAGCGGAACGCTCTGGAAAGTGCGGCCATAGTGGGTGATAGCCCTGTACGCGAAAACCTCTTTTCAATGAAATCGAGTAGGACGGAGCACGAGAAACTTTGTCTGAATATGGGGGGACCATCCTCCAAGGCTAAATACTACTGACTGACCGATAGTGAACCAGTACCGTGAGGGAAAGGCGAAAAGAACCCCGGAGAGGGGAGTGAAATAGATCCTGAAACCGTATGCGTACAAGCAGTGGGAGCCTACTTTGTTGGGTGACTGCGTACCTTTTGTATAATGGGTCAGCGACTTATTTTCAGTGGCGAGCTTAACCGAATAGGGGAGGCGTAGCGAAAGCGAGTCTTAATAGGGCGTTTAGTCGCTGGGAATAGACCCGAAACCGGGCGATCTATCCATGGGCAGGTTGAAGGTTAGGTAACACTGACTGGAGGACCGAACCGACTACCGTTGAAAAGTTAGCGGATGACCTGTGGATCGGAGTGAAAGGCTAATCAAGCTCGGAGATAGCTGGTTCTCCTCGAAAGCTATTTAGGTAGCGCCTCATGTATCACTCTGGGGGGTAGAGCACTGTTTCGGCTAGGGGGTCATCCCGACTTACCAAACCGATGCAAACTCCGAATACCCAGAAGTGCCGAGCATGGGAGACACACGGCGGGTGCTAACGTCCGTCGTGAAAAGGGAAACAACCCAGACCGTCAGCTAAGGTCCCAAAGTCCTGGTTAAGTGGGAAACGATGTGGGAAGGCTTAGACAGCTAGGAGGTTGGCTTAGAAGCAGCCATCCTTTAAAGAAAGCGTAATAGCTCACTAGTCGAGTCGGCCTGCGCGGAAGATGTAACGGGGCTCAAACCAGGCACCGAAGCTACGGGTGTCACGTAAGTGACGCGGTAGAGGAGCGTTCTGTAAGCCTGTGAAGGTGAGTTGAGAAGCTCGCTGGAGGTATCAGAAGTGCGAATGCTGACATGAGTAACGACAATGGGTGTGAAAAACACCCACGCCGAAAGACCAAGGGTTCCTGCGCAACGTTAATCGACGCAGGGTTAGTCGGTCCCTAAGGCGAGGCTGAAGAGCGTAGTCGATGGGAAACGGGTTAATATTCCCGTACTTCTGGTTACTGCGATGGGGGGACGGAGAAGGCTAGGCCAGCTTGGCGTTGGTTGTCCAAGTTTAAGGTGGTAGGCCGAACACTTAGGCAAATCCGGGTGTTCAAGGCCGAGAGCTGATGACGAGTGTCCTTATGGACGCGAAGTGGTTGATGCCATGCTTCCAGGAAAAGCCTCTAAGCTTCAGGTAATCAGGAACCGTACCCCAAACCGACACAGGTGGTTGGGTAGAGAATACCAAGGCGCTTGAGAGAACTCGGGTGAAGGAACTAGGCAAAATGGCACCGTAACTTCGGGAGAAGGTGCGCCGGTGAGGGTGAAGGGTTTACCCCGTAAGCTCATGCCGGTCGAAGATACCAGGCCGCTGCGACTGTTTATTAAAAACACAGCACTCTGCAAACACGAAAGTGGACGTATAGGGTGTGACGCCTGCCCGGTGCCGGAAGGTTAATTGATGGGGTTAGCGCAAGCGAAGCTCTTGATCGAAGCCCCGGTAAACGGCGGCCGTAACTATAACGGTCCTAAGGTAGCGAAATTCCTTGTCGGGTAAGTTCCGACCTGCACGAATGGCGTAACGATGGCGGCGCTGTCTCCACCCGAGACTCAGTGAAATTGAAATCGCTGTGAAGATGCAGTGTATCCGCGGCTAGACGGAAAGACCCCGTGAACCTTTACTGTAGCTTTGCACTGGACTTTGAGCCTGCTTGTGTAGGATAGGTGGGAGGCTTTGAAGTGGGGACGCCAGTCCTCATGGAGCCATCCTTGAAATACCACCCTGGCATGCTTGAGGTTCTAACTCTGGTCCGTTATCCGGATCGAGGACAGTGTATGGTGGGCAGTTTGACTGGGGCGGTCTCCTCCTAAAGAGTAACGGAGGAGTACGAAGGTGCGCTCAGAACGGTCGGAAATCGTTCGTAGAGTATAAAGGCAAAAGCGCGCTTGACTGCGAGACAGACACGTCGAGCAGGTACGAAAGTAGGTCTTAGTGATCCGGTGGTTCTGTATGGAAGGGCCATCGCTCAACGGATAAAAGGTACTCCGGGGATAACAGGCTGATACCGCCCAAGAGTTCATATCGACGGCGGTGTTTGGCACCTCGATGTCGGCTCATCACATCCTGGGGCTGAAGCCGGTCCCAAGGGTATGGCTGTTCGCCATTTAAAGTGGTACGCGAGCTGGGTTTAGAACGTCGTGAGACAGTTCGGTCCCTATCTGCCGTGGACGTTTGAGATTTGAGAGGGGCTGACCTTAGTACGAGAGGACCGGGTTGGACGAACCTCTGGTGTTCCGGTTGTCACGCCAGTGGCATTGCCGGGTAGCTACGTTCGGAAGAGATAACCGCTGAAAGCATCTAAGCGGGAAACTCGCCTCAAGATGAGATCTCACTGGGGACTCGATCCCCCTGAAGGGCCGTCGAAGACTACGACGTTGATAGGTTGGGTGTGTAAGCGCTGTGAGGCGTTGAGCTAACCAATACTAATTGCCCGTGAGGCTTGACCATATAACACCCAAACAATTTGGCGTGTCGATCGGTCGAAGCCGACATAACCGAAAATTTGCACGAACTCGCACCACCCTGATATCACATACCCAATTCGGAGTCGCGCACCTGCGAGACTCCAACCCGATTGCTTGACGACTATAGAGAGTTGGAACCACCTGATCCCTTCCCGAACTCAGCAGTGAAACGACTCTTCGCCGATGGTAGTGTGGAGCTTCTCCATGTGAGAGTAGGTCATCGTCAAGCTTCTATCCCCAAACCCCAATCCGCTCACGCGGGTTGGGGTTTGGCCTTTTGGGG
>NZ_VJOY01000034.1 GCF_007109405.1 Pseudomonas mangiferae | reverse complement strand
ACTCAGCAGTGAAACGACTCTTCGCCGATGGTAGTGTGGAGCTTCTCCATGTGAGAGTAGGTCATCGTCAAGCTTCTATCCCCAAACCCCAATCCGCTCACGCGGGTTGGGGTTTGGCCTTTTGGGGGCGGCAAAAGCGGCAGCGAGGCCACGGCGTGATAAGCCGCTGGTGAGCCCAACAACTGCTCAGGCTAGCGGCTCCAGCGCCTCCAGGAAGCGCACCAGTGCCGCTTCCTCCGCCCGCAGGCCCTTGCGTGCACGCGCCTTGCGCTGGCCCCGTAGCGAACCCCCCAGGTACGCCGACAGCACCGCCGGGTGCACGTAGCACCGGCGGCACACCGCGGGCGTGTTGCCCAGCTGGCTCGAGACCTGGCGGATCACCTCCACCACCTCGCGCTTGGCTTGGGCTTCGTCCTCCCAGGGGACCTCGCGCAAGTAAGCCAAGGCCAGTGCACTGCCGGCCCAGGTCCGATAGTCCTTGGCAGTGAAGTCCTTGCCGGTCAGGTTTTGCAGGTACTGGTTGATGTCCGAAGAGCTGATGGCATGGCGCTGCTGTTGAGCGTCCAGGTACTGGAACAGGTGCTGGCCCGGGAGCTCCATGCAGCGCTTGACGATACGCGCCAGCCGCGGATGCTTGAGGCTCACGTTGTGCTCGATGCCGCTCTTTCCGCGGAAGTGGAAGCGAATCGACTGGCCTTTCACCTTGACATGACGATTGCGTAGCGTGGTCAAGCCGAACGACTTGTTTTCCTTGGCATACTGCATGTTTCCCACGCGGATAAGCGTTGAGTCCAGCAGGCTCACCACGGTCGCCATGACCTTTTCCCGGTCCAGCTCGCGCCGGTGCAGATCAGCCTCTACCTGAGCCCGTAGCTTGGGAAGCGTCTTGCCGAAGTCCAGAAGCCGCTCGTACTTGTTGGCATCCCTGATTTCGCGCCAGCGCTCGTGATAGCGGTATTGCTTGCGCCCCCGTGCGTCCCGACCCGTGGCCTGTAGATGGCCTTGGGGATCGCTGCAGATCCAGACGTCGATATAGGCGGGCGGAATGGCCAGTTTATTGAGACGTTGGATTTCGTCTTCGTCGCGGATACGTTGCCCGTCCACATCGAAATAGGCGAACTTGCCGCGAAGCATCTTGCGTCTGATTCCCGGCTGGGTGTCGTCCACATAGACCAGGTCCGGCGGGAGCATCGGACACAGCAGCGTGCCAGTGTCGCTTTGTTCGTCCTGGGGAGTGGGCCTGACGCCCTTGGCCAGCGGTGGAACAATAGGGCTTGCGTCACTCATTCAGGCCTCGGCGTGCAATCACGCAGCGAACGATCATGCATAACTGACCGTGTCGCCGAGGTGAGCGTTCAGGTCAGGTGGGTTGCTGCGAAGAGGGAGGCGAGGGCTGAGGAAGAAGCGAAGGGGCGAAGAGGTTAATCCTCGCCCTTGGTGATCAGTCCGGCATGCTCCAAGGGGCCAGGATGTACCCTTTGCTGGACAGCTCGTCGCGGGATTGCCTGAGGATGGACGCGAGTTTCTTTGGATCGCAATAGGTGCTGCTGGGGATCTTCGAGCGGCCCAGCAGGCGGGTGCTGGTCCGGTCCAGGACGCTGATGTCCAGTTCGCCGGTCCCGTCTTGAGGTGCCCAGGCGATGCATTGATAAGGCTGAAACGCTCGATCGGTGATAAGTAACGCTTCGTTGAAGCGAAGGGGGGCGTTCATGAGTGGTCTCCAAGGTGCCCGTGAGTAAGCTCGTCGAGAGCTCATTCGACTGCGGTCGCCGCTCTCTTAAGCGTTGATGTCGGTGCCGGGCCCTGAAGTCACATCGAGTCGCGTTTCTGTCGGTTCATGTCGTGAATCCGATCATTCCAATCGCAAACTCTATTTTTCTGGAGCCGTAGGCATCTTCATGCGAACTCATAGACCCGCACGATTAGACAATCATCGAGCCGCTGGTCGGTTTCCCGTGCCATTCGGCGGAATCGTATGAACGAACATTGCAAGACGGCTTCGGCACTTAGCGTTGCTATCCAGAAACCACCCTAACTAAGGCGCTTAATAGAGAAGGGCGCTCGCTGGGAATTCGACGGCCCGGGGACTACTGTCAAGCATCCAAGCGCGCAAGGCGGTCCACGCCAGGCTTTCCATGCTGGGCAGTTCCACGCTGGATACGGAGGGTGCCATGACACATTTCTCGTTTCCCCGAGCATGCGAGTTGATGAAGAGCTATTTCCAGCCGCTGGACTTCATCGCGACACTGGATTCCCCGCGTAGCCTGCGCGCTCAGGTGGTCGAACCGGACTCCGGCGATATCCTGCTCACCGTGGCCGGCATCCCGTGCTCCACCCAGCTATCCCTGGGGGATATCGAGCGGATCGTGGCGACGGTTCGCTCCGATCTTCAGGCGCTTTCGTTGCAGCGGCTGCTGCCCGAGGCGAGCTGAGCGCGGGTCTAGCGAGGTTCTCTCTCCAGACAGGCTTGCAACGTCGCAAGGTTCTCGAAGGTGTGCCCTCCCAGGCCCAGTTGGCGGGCCGCCTGGACATTTTCCTCGCGGTCGTCGATGAAGAGTATCTGCTCAAGGGGGCAGCCCAGCCGGGCGGCGCAGCCCAGGTAGGCCGCTGGGTCGGGCTTGGCTTGCCGGGTCTGGCAGGAAAAGCGCCGTACGGCGAACAATGACAGCCAGGGTTGCTCGGCTTCGAAGCGCTCGGCCAGGTCAGCAGGAATGTTCGACAGCAGCCCAAGCTGGTACCCGGCTGCGTCCAGTGACTGCAGGTAGTCCACCATGGCCTTGTCGATCCGGCTCCAACTGGCGATGTCTGCCTCCACCAGAACCTGAATCTCATCACGGGAATAGCGCGTCCCGACGGCGTTTCCCACGGCCGTCCAGTAGTCCCGAGCTGGCTGTCCCAGGTCATAGGGCCTCCGCCGCTGCCAGTAGGCAGGCCAGAAGGTGTCTGGCTCGGCTCGACCCAACCCTTGCAGCAATCGCTTGTCCGGCTCGGATTGCGTCCGGGCGATCACCCCGAACAGGTCGAACAAAAGTACGGGTCGGATAGGCGTTCCGAGCATGGGGCAGCTCCTCCGAGGGCTGGATGACCATGGCCCACTGCCAGTCGGTCTGGATGCGGATGATCGCGAGAGTGGCCAGAGTGCAGGTCAGGGACTACCCGCCATGAAAGCCGCCGCATTGTGTACCTGAGGCTGCCGATGATCCTAAGCCCAGCAGCTGGACGGCAATGCCGCCCACCATGGACGCTACGATGGCGTAGGCAGTTCCATAGCGGGCCGCCTGCACGATTCGGGCGAGCTTGGTCGGCGCAAAAGATCGGCGCGATGAACAGGCCACGCCGATGTGGGCCCGCGGCGGCGCACGTGCAACAAGGAGGTCAAGAGGCTGAGTGCCATGCACTCACAACTGATGGTCATCACTTGCTCCCGATGACCAGCGCAGGTCGTTACAGGCCGCCAGGAACCGTCCGCAGATGAGCGCCAGCCTGTACAGCTTGGTGGCGGTCCCGTCGAAGGCGGCACCATAGCCGACCGATTCCGGGTGCGTTGGCTCATGGTCTCCAGACCTGGTCTCGATGGCCAGGCGGACGATACAGATCACTACAAAAATGTCGCCATCACCGCCAGCGCACCCTGCAGTCGACTGTCCCCGCGCTATTGAGGGCCATGGGCTCGTCCATAAATCTGCCATCTGCTTCAGCGCCAGCCGCGGCACCAGCGAACACAGGGGCGCCGAGGAAAATCGCGGAGCAGTGCTCGGCACCGAATTCGCCGACCAGCACTGTCCCGGGACCCGTTGCGAAATGGGCGTTCAGTACATTCACCCAGGTGACGCTGTACATGTACATGTACATGCCGAACGCCGAACGCCGAACGCCGAACGCCGAACGCCGAACGCCGAACGCCGAACGCCGAACGCCGAACGCCGAACGCCGAACGCCGAACGCCGAACGCCGAACGCCGAACGCCGAACGCCGCTGGCCGTGATGTCGGTTTCATGAGCGGAGCGTCATACGCGGCACAGCACCGTCGCTTTTAACGGCGCTCTCCAATCACTTGTGAACAGGTCGTTATCAGTCGCGATAGAACACTTGCACCAGGTGATAACCGAAGGTGCTCTTCACCGGTCCATGGATCAGCCGCAGCGGTTTCTTGAAAATGACCTGGTCGATGGCACGCACCATCTGCCCGGGTCGAACTTCGCCCAGATCGCCGCCTCGTTTCGCCGAGGGGCAGAGGGAGTGGGCACGGGCCAGTTTCGCGAAGTCTTCACCGTTATCCAGCCGTTTCTTCAGGAGCTGCGCTTCCGCTTCGGTCTTGACGAGAATGTGACGGGCCATCGCCTTCGCCATGGTCGGGCTCCCCGGGGAAAAGACGCCCATTGTGCCGGGGCCTGAACGCCCGGGCGAGGGGAAGGGCGCGGCAGTGATCAGCCGCCGGTTGGCGTCGACTCGTCCTCGACCCGATAGGCGCCCTGCAGACGGTCGAAGCTGCCGTCCTGGCGCATCGCATCCAGCGCCTGGCGCAGCTGCATGACCATCTGCGGGTCGCATTGCCTGGAGCAGGCCAGGTAGATGTCTTCGGTCAGCAGCGGCTGGCCCATCAGCAGCGGTGGGCGCGCCTGCTCGCGCCAGATGTAGCGGCTCTCCTCGACGCCGTTGAACCAGGCGTCGATGCGGCCCAGTTCCAGCATGCGCGCCGGGTTGTCGCCGATGGTGATCTCGACGATCTGGTCTTCCGTGAAGCCGCGGGTGATCAGCGCCTCGTACTGGGCGCTGCCCTGGCCCACGCCGATCTGCCTGAAGGTGGCCTTGGCTTCGTCGAAGCTGTCGACGCGGTGCTGGAGGCTGAAGAAGGCACGCTCCATGCGCGTGATCGGAGCGATCCAGGTGAACGAGGCTTCCCGGTTGCGGGTTCGGGTGAGGGGCATGATCAGCAGGTCCTCACCTTCGCTCACGCGCTTCTGCGCCCGCGCCCAGGGCTCGTTGCGCAGCTCGGCTGGGTAGCCGGCCCGCGCGAGGGCCTCCAGGACGATATCGCCCACTTCGCCGCGGCTGCGGGTAGGGTCCAGCAGAACCAGGGGCGGCGCGTCGATGGCGTACAGCGGAACCGCGGCGGGTGCGGGGGGCAGCCAGGCGGCGAGGAGCAGGGCTGGAAGGCGTCGGAACGGTTTCAAAGGCAACGATCTGTTCGATACGGGAGTGCCCAGTATAGAGGGGACGCCCTTCGCGTCCGTTTGGCGGACGGCCGGCCGCCCTCCACTCAGCCGGGCGCCTGGGCCGTGGCGTCCAGGTGTTTCCAGTCGGCGATGTGCAGCAGCGCATCGCTCAGGGCCTGGGCCGCGGTGGACAGGCTGTGCTCGGCGAGCCGCAGCAGGCCGACCCGGCGTTCCACCTGGGGCGAGTGGAGGCGCACACAACGGGCGCCCAGCTCTTCCATCTGGCGAATGCACAGGGTCGGCACGGCGCTGACGCCGAGGCCTTGGGCGACCATCCGGCCGGCCGTCACCAGTTGGTGGCTTTCGAACGCCACCGGTAGCCGGCCGTGTTGCGGGGCTACCTGCTGCTCCAGCAGCAGACGCACGGCGGACGGGCGCTGCAGGGTGATGAAGCTCTCCTGCAGCAGCGCCTCCCAGCTCAGCTCGGCATGCGCGGCCAGGGGCGAGTCAGCCGGTACCACCGCGACGAAACGGTCGGTGTAGAACGGGGTGAAGGCCAGGTTTTCCAGGGTCTCCGGCTCGAAGGCGATGCCCAGTTCCACGCGCCCGGTACGAACCATGTTCACCACCTGCTCGTTGAGCACGTCGTGCACGGCCACGTTGACCCGCGGGTGGCGGCCGCGGAAGGCCTTCAGCGCCAACGGCAGCAGGTTGCCGGCGAAGGAGGGCATGGCGGCGATGGACACCTTGCCGAGTTGCAGGGTGAAGTGCTGGCGCAGCAGCTCCTCGGTATTGTCCCAGTCCGCCAGTAGGCGGGTGGCGATGGGCAACAGGGTCTCGCCCTCCGGTGTCAGGCTGACGCTGCGGGTGGTGCGCGTCAGCAGCGGGCCGCCGAGGGACTCCTCCAGGTTCTTGATGGCCAGGCTCAAGGCCGGCTGGGATAAATGCAGGCGTTCGCCGGCCTGGGCGAAGCTGAGGTTCCGCGCGACGGCGAGGAACGCCCGCAGCTGCTTCACGGTCATTGTTTTGCTTAACCTATCAATGCATCAGAAAAACAAACTTAACAAATCAGTGCCCGGGTAAGAAGCTGCACGAAGGCCGACGTATCGGTCACCGAACAACGACAAGAAAAGGCAGTGAGCAATCATGAGTGGACTCGACAAGCGAGTAGGCAGCTACGAGGAAGCCCTCGACGGTCTGACCGATGACATGACGGTGCTGGCCGGCGGGTTTGGCCTCTGCGGGATTCCCGAGAACCTGATCGCCGAGATTCGCCGTCGCGGGGTCAAGGGCCTCACGGTGGTCTCCAACAACTGCGGCGTCGACGGTTTCGGCCTGGGCGTGCTGCTGGAAGGCCGGCAAATCCGCAAGATGATCGCCTCCTACGTCGGCGAAAACGCGCTGTTCGAGCAGCAACTGCTCAGCGGCGAACTGGAAGTGGAGCTGACCCCCCAAGGTACCCTGGCGGAGAAGATGCGCGCCGGTGGTGCTGGCATCCCGGCTTTCTTCACCGCAACGGGTTACGGCACCCCGGTGGCCGAGGGCAAGGAGGTCCGTGAGTTCAACGGCCGCCCGTACATCCTCGAACCGGCCATTACTGGCGACTTCGCCATCGTCAAGGGCTGGAAGGCCGACCACTTCGGCAACGTGGTCTACCGGCATACCGCGCAGAACTTCAACCCGGTGGTGGCCACCGCCGGGCGCATCACTGTGGTGGAAGTGGAGGAGATCGTCGAGCCCGGCGAACTCGATCCCAGCCAGATCCACACCCCCGGGATCTACGTGGATCGCATCATCCAGGGGCGCTTCGAGAAGCGCATCGAGAAGCTCACCCTACGTTCGTGATCCGGCGCCAGGCCGATCAGGGATCGGCGCGCCCCTCCACCCCCTTATTTGAGGTTCCTGCCATGGCACTCACCCGTGAACAGATGGCCCAGCGCGTGGCCCGCGAGCTGAAAGACGGCTACTACGTCAACCTGGGCATCGGCATCCCCACCCTGGTGGCCAACTACGTGCCCGACGGCATCGACGTGATGCTGCAATCGGAGAACGGCCTGCTCGGCATGGGCGCGTTCCCCACCGAGTCCGAGGTGGACGCCGACATGATCAACGCCGGCAAGCAGACGGTCACCGCGCGCATCGGCGCCTCCATCTTCGACTCCTCGCAATCCTTCGCCATGATCCGGGGCGGCCATGTCGACCTCACCGTGTTGGGGGCCTTCGAGGTGGACGTGGAGGGCAACATCGCCTCCTGGATGATCCCCGGCAAGCTGGTCAAGGGCATGGGCGGCGCCATGGACCTGGTGGCCGGCGCGGACAACATCATCGTCACCATGACCCACGCGTCGAAGGACGGCGAGTCCAAGCTGCTGCCGCGCTGCTCGCTGCCGCTCACCGGCTGCGGCTGCATCCGAAAGGTGCTGACCGACCTGGCCTACCTGGAGATCGAGGACGGCGCTTTCATTCTGCGCGAGCGCGCCCCTGGCGTGAGCGTCGAAGAGATCGTCGCCAAGACCGCCGGCCGCCTGATCGTGCCGGACGACGTGGTGGAGATGCAGTTCCCCGCGTCGCTGTGATTCACCGCCGCGTCCCGCCCGGGCGGGACGCCCTGCTGGAGTGACCCCCCATGCAAGATGTCGTCATCGTCGCCGCCACCCGCACCGCCATCGGCAGCTTCCAGGGCAGCCTGGCCCAGGTGCCTGCCACCGAGCTGGGCGCCGTGGTGATCCGCGCCCTGCTGGAGAAGACCGGCCTGGACCCGGCCACCGTGGACGAGGTGATCCTCGGCCAGGTGCTCACCGCCGGCGCCGGGCAGAACCCCGCGCGCCAGTCCGCCCTCAAGGCCGGCCTGCCCCACAGCGTCCCGGCGATGACCATCAACAAGGTCTGCGGCTCCGGCCTCAAGGCCCTGCACCTGGCCACCCAGGCGATCCGCTGCGGCGACGCCGAGGTGGTCATCGCCGGCGGCCAGGAGAACATGAGCCTCGCGCCCTACG
>NZ_VJOY01000033.1 GCF_007109405.1 Pseudomonas mangiferae | reverse complement strand
GGTCGGGTCGGAGTGGCGCCAGTTGGCGGCCCGTAGGATAGGGGCCGCCACGCACGCTGCCGGCCATTCGATGGCAGCCTGGGCGCGTCAGTTAGGGCCAGGGGTCGCGGCGCGCAGGCAAGGTTCAGCCCGCTCCGCCACGCGCGACGCGGTTAGGCGACCACAGGAGCCGTGAGCCGCGGCCCAGCGGATGAAGGCATTTGCCAGCCGATCCCACGCGCCTTGCTGCCGAGCCGCACCGAAACACTGTCGCCCCGACAAGTACATGCGCGCCAGGAAGCCAGACTCCAGCGAAACCTTGCCGCGTCCGATGTCGCCCGGACGGCGTCGGAGCCCAGCGCCCCCGGGCGGTGAAGGGGTTCTCGGTTGAGGCCCGCGAAGCTCCGCCACGCCCTGGCGCATGGCCGAATGGCCGAATGGCCGAGCGGGCCTGGCGATGGCTGGCCGGCCCCGTGAAGGCGACGAGCCGTCCTCCAGCGAGGCCTCGCCAGGCCTCGGGCGACCCAAGCGGCGGGACGACCGCCGGACCAGGCTGACGAGGAGAGCCCATGAGCCGCCCCCCAGTGCCGCGGCATCCCCCCACGGACACTCCGGCGACGGCCTGGCCTGGCCTGGCCTGGTCTGGCCTGGCCTGGCAGCCGGCAGACAGCTGAGCGACCACCCCGTCCGCCAGCGAGCCGGACGGAACGCGCTCCGGTCAGGCCAGGGCGCAGCGGTCGAAGAAGGTGTCCCGGGGCAGCACCATCAGCGCCGCCCGTTTGTGGGGGAAGTCGAATTCCTTTTCCCGGTAGAAGCCCTGGCGCTGCATGTGGCCGATCATCTTCGCGTTGTCGGCCCGGGGCTCGGCCACCACCCGCTGGGTGCGCGGCTCGTCGAGGAACAAGTAGTGGCAGAGGGCGCCCATCCAGGCGGCGACCTTGTGGGGGCCGCGGTGGTGCTCCTCGCCCACCAGCATGTGGATGCCGCGGTCGTAGTCGTCCACCGGGTAGAAGGGCGCGATGCGGTCCTCCTTGGCCCAGTAGGCTTCGAAGTAGGCGAACGGCTCGTCGTCCACGCAGCCCAGCAGGGTCAGAGCCCGCGGGTCGTCGTGAAGGGTCTGCAGGTAACGACGGTGCTGCGCCAGGTCGCCCTCCTCCTGCCAGAACTGCGCCACCCGCGGGCTGTTCTGCCAGCGGTTGAAGCGCGCCAGGTCCGCGTCCAGGTCCAGGCAGCGCAGGGAGACCCAAGCCCCCAGCCGGGCGTCGAAGCGCCGGTAGACCTCGCCCTCGGGCTTCGGCGGGCGCACCGGGTGGCGGCGGCCCTGGGCGTCCATCACCAGGTGGCGGGGGAAGCCGGCGCCGGAGGGCGCGCGCAGGAAGGCGCCGGGCAGTTGCCAGAACAGGTCGCGCTCGATGCGCAGGTCGGCGCCCTCCCCCAGCAGCAGGCCGCGGCGCCGCGCGGCGGCCGGGGGCTGCGCCAGGCGCAGGCGGATGCGCGACCGCGCCGGGTCGCTGGCGAAGCACCAGTAGGCCAGGGCGTCCAGGGCGGCGTCCGCGTCGGCCGGCAGCGCCAGGGGCTCCAGGCATTCGTCGTCGCCCGCGCCCTGGCGGCGCAGACGCAGCAGCGGATGACCGTCCAGGTACAGCTCCAGGGTCGCCTCGCCCTGCCGGCCGACCAGCCGGCGGCCGTCGGGCAACGGCAGGCCGTCCGCCAGGGTCGGCAGCGGGGTCTCGGGGGTTGCGGTAGCGGCGGGAACGGTCACGGCGGCACTCCGTTGGGAAGGCGGAAGGGGATGCGAGGGCGAAGGAACGGGCGTAGCGCCCGTTCGCTAGGGACGAACCGGGCCCGGGGAAATTTGCCCCGGGTCCTGGTCCTGTGGACAGCCGGCGGGCGCGATCGTCAGTCGTCCTGGCGGCAGGGCCAGACCAGGCTGAAGCGCGCCCCGCCCAGGTCACTGCGCCCCACCAGGGCGCGCCCGCCGTGCCAGTAGACGATCCGCCGCACGATGGACAGCCCCAGGCCGTGGCCGCCGGAGTCGCGGGTGCGGCTGTCGTCGAGGCGCAGGAACGGGCTGAAGACCCGCTCCCAGGCGTCTTCCGGTACGCCCGGGCCATCGTCGTCCACGTCGATCCGGCAGCGCCCCTCTTCGATCCGGTAGCTCAGGCGCACCTGGGACTCGGCGTAGCGCAGGGCGTTGCTCACCAGGTTCTGCAGGGCCCGGTGCAGGTAGCGCGGTGCCGCCTCCACCACGCCCGCCTCCCCCTGGGGCGCCTCGCCGGGCACGCGCTCCAGGCGCACCGCCGGCCGCAGCGGCGCCAGCTCGGCGATCACCTGGTCCAGCAGCGCGTCCAGCTCCAGGGGCAGGAACTCCAGGGCCGGCGAGCCCTGTTCCAGGCGCGCGTAGGTGAGCATCTCGTCCACCAGCCGGTCCAGGTCCTGGATGTCGTGGTCCATGCCGTCCATGTACTTGCGCCGGGCCACCGGGGTGTCGGCGTCGGCGATCATCTCCAGGCCGAAGCGCAGCCGCGCCACCGGCGTGCGCAGCTCGTGGGACACCGCCCGGACCATCTCGCGCTGGATGCTCAGGGAGCGCTGCAGGTGCTCGGCCATGGCGTTGAAGGTGCTGGCCAGGCGCCCCACGGAGTCCGCCCCGCGGGCCGGCGCACGGGCCTCCAGGCGGCCGCTGGCGATCTCCGTGGCGGCGCTTTCCAGGGCCTGCAGGCGCCGTTCCAGGCGCCGCACCAGCAGGTAGACGGTGAGGCCGATCAGGCTCAGGCCTAGGGCACCGATCAGCACCAACAGTTGCGGCGGATAGGGGTTCATCTGGTACAGCGGGCCGATCTCCAGCACCCAGGGGGTCTCGACGATGCCGGCGAACACGCGGATGGCGTCGCCGCGCTTGCTCAGGGCCATCACCGTGTCGCCCTCGTCGACCCGGCGGCGCTGGTCGGCGTCCAGGTCGGCGTGCTCCAGGCGCACCAGGGACAGGTCGAAGCCGAAGCGCTTGGCGTGCTTGAGGGCCGCCAGCCGCCGCGGCTGCTCCTCCACCGGGTAGCGCACCAGTTCGTCGATCAGCAAATAAACGGTAGCCCGGGCCAGTTGCTCGCTGACCTGCTGCACCTCGCCGGTGAGCAGGCGGCGCTGCGGGTCCACCTGGCTGTAGATGCGCGCCGCGTGGGGGCCGGTCTGCTCCACCAGCACCTGGCCCTGGTCGAGGCGGCTGCGCTGGCGGCCATCCAACGGCTCGCCCTCGGCCGCCCGCAGTTCCAGGGGGATGCCCAGGAGCCGGCTCCAGAGGGCCAGGGCGCGACGGCGCTCCACGTCGCTCATGGGCTGCAGGTTGTCCGCCATCAGGCGGAAGGTGCCGCGGGCCAGGCGCTCGCGGTACTGCTCCGCGCGCACGTCGTTGACCAGGTTGAGGGTCACCACCCCCAGCAGCGCCACCAGCACCAGGGCCGCCAGCATGCCGCCATAGATGCGCAGGAAGATCGAGTTCATCGCCGCGCCCTCCGCCGCCGGTTCAGAGCAGCCCCTCGGCGGCTTCGCGGACGAACAGGTAGCCCTTGCTGCGGACCGTCTTGATCAGCCGCGGGTGCATCGGGTCGTCGCCGATCTTCGGGCGGATGCGCGAGATGCGCACGTCGATGGAGCGGTCCTGGCCGTCGTACTCGATGCCCCGCAGGGCGGTGAAGATTTCCTCCCGGGAGAGGATGCGCCCGGCGTTGGCCGCCAGCAGCCAGAGCAGGTCGAACTCGGCGCTGGTCAGCTCGATGCCCTGTTCCCGCAGCCACGCCTCGCGCATGGCGCTGTCGATCACCAGCGGGCCGAAGCACAGCCGCTGGGCGCGCTCCGCCGGCGGCGGCTCGGGCGGCCCCTCGTGGCGGCGCAGCAGGGCGCGCAGCCGGGCCAGCAGCACCCGCGGCCGCACCGGCTTGCAGACGTAGTCGTCGGCCCCCAGCTCCAGGCCCAGGACCTGGTCCATGTCGTCGCTGCGGGCGGTGAGCATGAGGATCGGGCCGTCGTAGCCGCCACGCACCTTGCGGCAGATGGACAGGCCGTCCTCGCCGGGCAGCATCAGGTCCAGTACCACCAGGTCCGGGCGCTCCTCCAGGATGCGCGCCGCGGCGCGGGCGCCATCGGCCTCGATGGACACTTGGAAGGCGTTGGCCTCCAGGTACTCCCGTGTCAGGTCGGCGAGGCGCCGATCGTCCTCGACGATGAGGATGCGCCAGGGTTCTCGTTCCACCACGTCTGCCCCCTTGTCGGCCACTCACGCGGGCCGAAGCGGCGGCATTGTAGCAATGGCGCGGCCAAGGGCCAGCCATGGGGTTCGGCCGTAGCACAGGGCGTGCCAGAAAGCCCTTGCGAAACACAAGATATTGTGGTCCCCTGCCGCCGCCAAATGACCGGCTCCCCGGCCGCTGGAGCGCGATTTTCCGCGACGAACGGCGCACGCCCCATCCCACGGGGGCTCCCCTCCTCTTTGCCCGCTTCGCCCACAACTCGCCCACACCTTATCCACAGGTTGTACAGGTGCGGTCGCCTTGCCAAGGCGCCTCCGCCGCATTATCTTGTGCCCCCAGCGCGAAATACCCCTACATATGGGGTTTTTGCGGAACTGTTCGCTATACAGGTGCTCTTAACCGGCGGCCGAAAACGGCCCGGCAGGAGCCCTCCGTTTTCCCGTTGACCTCGGCCCGTACAGCGGCTTCGGAAGTCGCTGCGGAAAGTCCGACCGGGCCGGCAAGCGCCCTGTGTCGTCGGCGTCGAAACACAACATGTAGTGGTGAGGCCTCGCGGCCCACCGATTGACTTTTGAGCCATGGAGGCACTCGAGTCCCCGCCTCCCTGCCTCAACGCACCCGCGTCCGTCTCTGCGCGCGGCGTGCGCGAAGCGACAGACGGCGGGCACCCCGGGTGTCCAAACCCTTAGAGAGTGGAGAACACGACCCCATGCAAACCGAGACCGCACGCGAGCATGAAACGGCCGGCGCACCCCGCGCCGCCGACGCCTCCCAGGAACTGGCGGCCACCGCGCCAGGCCAGATGCGGGTGATCAAGCGCAACGGCACCGTGGTGCCGTACACCGACGACAAGATCTCCGTCGCCATCACCAAGGCGTTCCTCGCCGTGGAGGGCGGCACCGCCGCCGCCTCCTCGCGGATCCATGACACTGTGCGCCGTCTCACCGAGCAGGTCACCACCACCTTCAAGCGCCGCATGCCCTCCGGCGGCACCATCCACATCGAGGAGATCCAGGACCAGGTCGAGCTGGCCCTGATGCGCGCCGGCGAGCACAAAGTCGCCCGCGACTACGTGATCTACCGCGAGGCCCAGGCGGTCAAGCGCAAGCAGGAAAGCGGCGCCGAGATCGCCCAGCCCCACCCGAGCATCCGCGTCACCCGCGCCGACGGCAGCCTGCTGCCGCTGGACCTGGGCCGCCTGGGCACCATCGTGCGCGAAGCCTGCGAGGGCCTGGCCGAGGTGGACGGCGAGCTGATCCAGCGCGAAACCCTGAAGAACCTCTACGACGGCGTCGCCGAGAAAGACGTCAACACCGCCCTGGTGATGACCGCGCGGACCCTGGTGGAGCGCGAGCCGAACTACTCCTACGTCACCGCCCGCCTGCTGCTGGACACCCTGCGCGCCGAGGCCCTGGGCTTCCTCAACGTCGCCGAAAGCGCCACCCACCACGAGATGGCCGACCTCTACGCCAAGGCCCTGCCGGCCTACGTCGAGGCGGGCGTGGAATTCGAGCTGCTGGACCCGAAACTCAAGGAATACGACCTGGCCCGCCTGGGCGCCGCCATCGATCACGAGCGCGACCAGCAGTTCACTTACCTGGGCCTGCAGACCCTCTACGACCGCTACTTCATCCACAAGGACGGCGTCCGCTTCGAGCTGCCCCAGGTGTTCTTCATGCGCGTGGCCATGGGCCTGGCCATCGAGGAACAGGACCGGGAAGCCCGCGCCATCGAGTTCTACACCCTGCTGTCGTCCTTCGACTACATGGCCTCCACGCCGACCCTGTTCAACGCCGGCACCCTGCGCCCGCAGCTCTCCAGCTGCTACCTGACCACCGTGCCGGACGACCTCTCGGGCATCTACAGCGCCATCCACGACAACGCCATGCTGTCCAAATTCGCCGGCGGCCTGGGCAACGACTGGACCCCGGTGCGGGCCCTGGGCTCCTACATCAAGGGCACCAACGGCAAGTCCCAGGGCGTGGTGCCGTTCCTCAAGGTGGTCAACGACACCGCGGTGGCGGTGAACCAGGGCGGCAAGCGCAAGGGCGCGGTCTGCGCCTACCTGGAAACCTGGCACCTGGACATCGAGGAATTCATCGAGCTGCGCAAGAACACCGGTGACGACCGCCGCCGCACCCACGACATGAACACCGCCAACTGGATTCCGGACCTGTTCATGAAGCGCGTGTTCGACGACGGCCAGTGGACCCTGTTCTCCCCCGCCGACGTACCCGACCTGCACGACCTCACCGGCAAGGCCTTCGAGGAGCGCTACGAGTACTACGAGGAGCTGACCCAGTACGGCAAGCTCAAGCTGTTCAAGACCCTGCCGGCCAAGGACCTGTGGCGCAAGATGCTCTCGATGCTGTTCGAGACCGGCCACCCGTGGCTGACCTTCAAGGACCCATGCAACCTGCGCAGCCCGCAGCAGCACGTGGGCGTGGTGCACAGCTCCAACCTCTGCACCGAGATCACCCTGAACACCAACAAGGACGAGATCGCCGTGTGCAACCTGGGTTCGGTGAACCTGGTGAACCACATCGTCGACGGCGCGCTGGACACCGCCAAGCTGGAGAAGACCGTCAAGACCGCGGTACGCATGCTCGATAACGTCATCGACATCAACTACTACTCGGTCCCCCAGGCGCGCAACTCCAACCTCAAGCACCGCCCGGTGGGCCTGGGCATCATGGGCTTCCAGGACGCGCTGTACCTGCAGCACATCGCCTACGGCTCCGACGAGGCCGTGGCCTTCGCCGACCGTTCCATGGAAGCCATCAGCTACTACGCGATCCAGGCCTCCTGCGACCTGGCCGACGAGCGCGGCGCCTACTCCAGCTTCGAGGGCTCGCTGTGGAGCCGCGGCATCCTGCCCCTGGATTCCCAGCAGATCCTCATCGAAGCCCGCGGGCAGAAGTACATCGACGTGGACCTGAACGAGAGCCTGGACTGGGCACCGGTGCGCGCTCGCGTGCAGAAGGGCATCCGCAACTCCAACATCATGGCCATCGCCCCGACCGCCACCATCGCCAACATCACCGGCGTGTCGCAGTCCATCGAGCCGACCTACCAGAACCTGTACGTGAAGTCGAACCTCTCCGGCGAGTTCACCGTGATCAACCCCTACCTGGTGCGCGACCTCAAGGCCCGCGACCTGTGGGACCCGGTGATGGTCAACGACCTCAAGTACTATGACGGTTCCGTGCAGCAGATCGAGCGCATCCCGCAGGACCTCAAGGACCTGTATGCCACCGCCTTCGAGGTGGAGACCCGCTGGATCGTCGACGCCGCCAGCCGTCGCCAGAAGTGGATCGACCAGGCCCAGTCGCTCAACCTGTACATCGCCGGCGCCTCGGGCAAGAAGCTCGACGTGACCTACCGCATGGCCTGGTACCGTGGCCTGAAGACCACCTACTACCTCCGTGCCCTGGCCGCGACCAGCACCGAGAAATCCACCATCAACACCGGCAAGCTCAACGCGGTGTCCAGCGGCAACACCGAAGGCCTGCAGGCCGCGCCGGCCGCCGCGGCGCCGAGCGTCGAGCCGCAACCGGCCCCGGTGCCCCTGGCCTGCAGCATCGACAACCCCGACTGCGAGGCTTGCCAGTAAGGCAGCCCGCGGTTCCCGGCCCAGGTCCCGCCCTCGTGCGGGGCCTGGACCGGGACGTTGTCCGGTAGAGAACGCCGTCGAAAGACGGCACAAGGCCAGGAACGGCGAGGATGCGGGCATGACCCACGCCCTCGCCGTCTGCCCACGACGCCTCACCGACACACTGCAGCCGTCGCAGTGACCGATATTCAAGGCGAGGCCGACCCTCGCCCCGGCAGGGCGCCTCACCGCCCACCGCTACCGTTTTCCGTTTTTGCGTGCACACCGACGCACCCCATTCACGACCGGCCATAGCCGGCACCCGATCAGGAGGAACCCCCATGCTGAGCTGGGACGAATTCGACAAACCCGAAGACGGCGCCGCCGCGGCCACCCCGACGCCCGCCACCCCGCAACACGCCGGTGCCGGCATCGAGCGCATCGAGCGCGAGGCCGATGCCTCGGTCAGCGACGCCCGCGCCGTCAGCGCCGGCGACTCCGCCGCCGTGGCCCGCGCCAAGGCCGCCCTGAACGAACTGGACATCGCCGAAGGCCTGGAAGACCTGGAAGGCTCCGCCGCCCGGGTGCAAGTGGACGAGAAGCGCATGATCAACTGCCGCGCCGACCTCAACCAGCTGGTGCCCTTCAAGTACGACTGGGCCTGGCAGAAATACCTGGACGGCTGCGCCAACCACTGGATGCCCCAGGAAGTGAACATGAACGCGGACATCGCCCTGTGGAAGAGCCAGGACGGGCTCACCGAGGACGAGCGCCGCATCGTCAAGCGCAACCTCGGCTTCTTCTCCACCGCCGACTCCCTGGTGGCCAACAACCTGGTGCTGGCCACCTACCGCCTGATCACCAACCCCGAGTGCCGCCAGTACATCCTGCGCCAGGCCTTCGAAGAGGCGATCCACACCCACGCCTACCAGTACTGCATCGAATCCCTGGGCATGGACGAAGGCGAGATCTTCAACATGTACCACGAGATTCCCAGCGTCGCGAAAAAGGCCGCCTGGGGCCTCAAGTACACCCGCTCCATCTCCGACCCCACCTTCCAGACCGGCACCGTCGAGACCGACAAGCAGTTCCTGAAGAACCTCATCGCCTACTACTGCGTACTGGAAGGCATCTTCTTCTATTGCGGCTTCACCCAGATCCTCTCCATGGGCCGCCGCAACAAAATGACCGGCACCGCCGAGCAGTTCCAGTACATCCTCCGCGACGAGTCCATGCACCTGAACTTCGGCATCGACATGATCAACCAGATCAAGATCGAGAACCCGCACCTGTGGGACGCCGCCATGAAGGACGAAGCGACCCAGATGATCCTCCAGGGCACCCAACTGGAAATCGAATACGCCCGCGACACCATGCCCCGCGGCGTCCTCGGCATGAACGCCGCGATGATGGAGGACTACCTCAAGTTCATCGCCAACCGCCGCCTGACCCAGATCGGCCTGAAAGAGGAATACCCGGGCACCACCAACCCGTTCCCCTGGATGAGCGAGATCATGGACCTGAAGAAGGAGAAGAACTTCTTCGAGACAAGGGTGATCGAGTATCAGACGGGTGGGGCGTTGAGCTGGGATTGAGTCCTAGGTCTAGACCATCAGGATAGATTAGAAGCGCTTTACCTGATTACGGATGTCGGGGTAGCGAGAGAAACTAAAAGCCCCGCCTAGTGCGGGGCTTTTATTAGAGAAAAAAATGTCTTACGACTTAGATAATAGACTTGTCATCGGGCTAGCCTCTAGTGCCCTCTTCGACCTGGAAGAGTCTGATAAAGTTTTCCGACTTCGGGGCGAAGAAGCTTATAGAGATTATCAAAGAGAAAATCAAAATATTCCGCTACCACACGGAGTTGCATTTTCTTTTATAAGGAGACTACTAAGCTTAAATAAACTCAATATGGGAGACCCTCCAGTAGAGGTCATACTACTTTCGAGAAATGATCCAGATACTGGCTTGAGAGTTATGAAGTCAATTGAGTTCTATAATCTCCCAATGACAAGAGCTGTATTTTTGCAAGGTCAATCCCCTCAGGCCTATATACCGGCATTAAATATCAGCTTGTTTCTCTCCGCGAATGAGCTTGATGTAAAACAAGCGATGAATGCCGGCTACCCTGCAGGACAAGTATTGAAAACTTTAGTTTATGATGACCCTGAGGATAGCGAGCTTAGAATAGCCTTTGACTTTGATGGAGTCTTAGCCGATGACGAAGCCGAAGTTATTTATCAAGAAACCAGAGATTTAATGGACTTTCACGATCATGAAATTACTTTGGTTAATACTCCACACAACCCAGGCCCTCTAGCAGAATTCCTAAAAAAAATTTCTAAAATTCAAAAACTAGAACACACTAAAAAGGATTCCGATCCAGCTTACACGCCAATCCTTGATATTAGCATTGTGACAGCTAGAAATGCTCCTTCACACGAAAGAGTTATTAACACTATGCGCGCGTGGGATATCATGGTCAACAAGGCTTTTTTCCTAGGCGGCATTGAAAAAAAATCTGTACTAGAAGTATTAAAGCCTCACATATTTTTCGATGATCAGAGGCTGCACTTAGACCCTGCCGCCTCAGTATTACCTTCAGTTCACATTCCATTCGGCGCCATTAACAAACTTAATTGAATGTAGCGAGGTAGCCTGGATATCTCCTCCGTGGAAAACGCTTCGCGGTTTTCCACCCTACGATGAGGTGGCGTAGGGTGGGCAACGCGAAGCTTGCCCACCGACGAACCACCACATCAACGCTCAAGGATGAGTCGCCATGTCCGATTACCGCCGCGCCCGGGTATCAGGTGCGACCTATTTCTTCACCGTGAACCTGCGCGACCGGCACAGCGGGTTGCTGGTCCGCGAGGTCGAGCTGTTGCGGGCCACGGTGCGCGCTACCAAGGCACGGCACCCGTTTCATATCGATGCCTGGGTCGTGCTCCCGGATCACCTGCACTGCCTGTGGACGCTGCCCGAAGGCGACGCCGATTTCGCCCTGCGCTGGAAGGTCATCAAGTTCGCCTTCGCCAAACGCCTGCCGCCCACCGAGGCGCGCCCCGCCACCCTCCTCGCCCGCGGCGAGCGCGGGATCTGGCAACGGCGCTACTGGGAACACCTGATCCGCGACGAACGCGACTACGCGAACCACATGGACTACATCCACTTCAATCCGGTGAAGCACGCGTATGTGGATCGGGTGGCCGATTGGCCGTATTCAAGCTTTCACCGCGCCGTGCGCCAGGGGCTTTATCCGAAGGATTGGGGCGCGGATTACCGGGACGACGGCGAAAGTTACGGGGAAGCCTGAAGTGCCGGTCGGTGGAAAATGCTTCGCAGTTTTCCACCCTACGTAAAGAACTACATGGGGTGGCAATGTAGGACGTAGGGTGGGCAACGCTTCGCTTGCCCACCGGGGACTCTACACATCGAGGTTCAACAAACACTTCTTGCGTGAAAGTATTGCCGATCACTCATGGGCCGCTTCACCCATGCGTTATCGCCAACGGTCATTCCCCTCCGTCTAACCAGACCGCGAGCACTTCAGCAACTACTGTTTGAACCCGCCAAGGTAGGTACCATACCCGCCCAACAGAACGATGAGTGCTCCACACACAAGCAGCAACCGGGTTGGCCACACCACCAGCCTCGTCAAGCGAGAGGGAAGCCTAGATGCTTCTTCAGCATCCAACTGCCCCTGTCGAATGGCAAAACCCTGGAAAGCACACAAATAGGCAATTTGTCCCATTCGGTAGATTCTTGCCAAACCGCTGTCACCCAGATAATTTTTGTTATAAACCACCAACCTGGAGGTCCTCAGGGAATCTTCGAATTCATCGAGCCTGCTATAGGACAGATAGAAGAAGTACAAAGTCGAAAGGAAAGCAATGATGAAACTGCCAACGACAACGATAAAAAGCGCCACGTTTATCCTTGAATCCCCCGTTAAATCAGCGCGCAGAGCTTTACACCGCTATTTACAACGAAAAACTATCGCACTGTCACCCTTAGCACCAGCACCTAATTGCTTTTCTCGTCAACTAGGAGAACAGCCACACTGAATTTTCACTGATTCATTCACCGCCTTTTATATGATTGAAAAAATAGGAAGCCATCATCATGGCTATAAAAGAAAAAAGGAGAACCCTCCCCGTCCACACAATCTTTCTTTCCAGCTTTTCAGGAAATCCCGAAACATCGCTCGCATCCAGCTGCCCCTTGCGGATTGAATAGTTCTTTACGCTCAGGCAGCCCGCAATCTGTAGCATACGCATGACACGAGCGATAGGGCCATTTCCTAAACTTCTTTTATTCATGACAATCCAGTCGGATTGCTTTAAAAATTGCTCGGCCCTGTCCAGCTCTTTGAAGGCCAGAAAAGTCATATAGAGGCAAGCAACTACAGCTGTCATCATGCTCAACAGCAGTGCGCCCATTACCCAATACGTTGACTGCAACGTCAATGATGCTCTACATATGATTCTTCAGCGACACATTGAGCATCCACGCCGCACAAAAAAGCTTCGCTATTTTCTGCAGCGCTAGGCCTTATAGCCGTTGAAGTATTTTCCATATGCCCCAACCAGCACGACTATGCAGAAAGCAATCATGATAAAGCGCCCCGGCCAGATTACTTTCCTGGCAAGTGCGGCTGGAAATTCTTTAGCATCTTCGGGATCAAGATGACCCTTGCCTATCGAAAAGTCCTTCAGAATCAGGCAAGACGCAATCTGAAGCAGTCTATATACCCGCCCTATGAAGCCATCTCCCATCAGCACTCGATTGCTGATGATGAGTCTTGATCGGCTCAGGTGTACTTCAAATCTTTCCAAATCCTTGATGGCTATATAGGTCATGTAAAGCACCAGCATGAACCCCACCAATGCACTCAACACCACGGTGACCAGTAGTATCACGCCTAACCTGGGCATCATTCGTACGCCTTCTCATAGACTACTTCAGCCAAGCCCTGTCCTGCTTGGCTCGTCGCATCGCCAGCCACTGAGCCTGCCGTTCCTGCCACGATCAATGCACATGCTATTCCGCCTACTCCTACTGAACTCAAGCCAATCGCGGCACACACGCTAGAACCCAACATGGTACCCAAGCCTCCCCCCAGAACCTGTCTGTTATACACA
>NZ_VJOY01000032.1 GCF_007109405.1 Pseudomonas mangiferae | reverse complement strand
GCCCTCCGCCGGCCACGCCTATGGGGAGCTGGGAGGGCCGGGCGGCGCTGGCGAGGCGGCGCTGGCCGAGGAGTGCGCCCTGGCCCTTTCCTACAACGGCCTGGCCCATGCAGTGATGATGGTTACGCCGGAGGATCTGGAGGACTTCGTCGTCGGCTTCAGCCTGAGCAGCGGATTGGTGGCCTCCGCGGATGACCTCTACGACATCCGCCTCGGCGGTGCTGGCGAGGCGCGCCAGGCGGAGATCGAGATCGCCAGCCGTGCCTTCTGGGCGCTCAAGCAGCAGCGCCGCCAACTGGCCGGCACCAGCGGGTGCGGGCTGTGCGGGGTGGAGGCCCTGGACCAGGCACTGCCGCCGCTGCCGGTGCAGCCCGCCGTGCCGCTGCCGCCGGCCGCGCACCTGGCCGACCTGCGCCCGCGCATCGCCGAGGCCCAGCGCCTGGCCCGCCACAGCGGCGCGGTGCACGCGGCGCTGTACGTCGACGGCACCGGCGCCCTGCGCCTGTGTCGCGAGGACATCGGCCGCCACAACGCCCTGGACAAGCTGGTCGGCGCCCTCGCCCGGCAACGCCTGGCAGCACGCGACGGGTTCGCCGTGGTCACCAGCCGCTGCAGCCTGGAGCTGATCCACAAGGCGCTGCGCGCCGGCCTCGGCACCCTGGTCAGCCTGTCCGCGCCCACCGCCCTCAGCGTCGACTGGGCGCGCCGCCACGGCCTGAACCTGATCCACCTCCCCCATCACAGCGCGCCGCGGGTCTACAGCCCGGCGCCCGCCCGCGAAGACCGCCATCCATGAGCCTGCAACGACCCGACCCCCGCTACACCCCCTACAAGGGCCCCGCCGCCGGCTGGGGCGCGCTGCGCAGCGTGGCGCACTTCTGGCTGGACAGTAAGCAGCCGTTCAAGAACCTGCGCGCCCTGCTCAAGACCAACCAGAACGGCGGTTTCGACTGTCCCGGCTGCGCCTGGGGCGATTCCCCCGAGGACGGCCGGATCAAGTTCTGCGAGAACGGCGCCAAGGCGGTCAACTGGGAGGCCACCCAGCGCCGGGTGGATGCCGCGTTTTTCGCCCGCCACAGCGTCAGCCAGCTGCGCGAGCAGAGCGACTACTGGCTGGAGTACCAGGGCCGGCTCACCGAGCCGCTGCGCTACGACGCCGAGAGCGACCGCTACCGGCCCATCGCCTGGGACGCCGCGTTCGCCCTGATCGCCGAGCACCTCAAGGCGCTGCCGTCGCCGGACCAGGCGGAGTTCTACACCTCCGGGCGCGCCAGCAACGAAGCGGCGTTCCTCTATCAGTTGTTCGTCCGCGCCTACGGCACCAACAACTTCCCCGACTGCTCGAACATGTGCCACGAGGCCAGCGGCGTTGCCATGGGCCAGAGCATCGGGGTCGGCAAGGGCACGGTGACCTTCGCCGACTTCGCCCGCGCCGACGCCATCTTCATCCTCGGCCAGAACCCCGGCACCAACCACCCGCGCATGCTGGAGCCGCTGCGCGAGGCGGTGAAGCGCGGCGCCCAGGTGGTCTGCTTCAACCCCCTCAAGGAGCGCGGCCTGGAGCGCTTTCAGCACCCGCAGCACCCCCTGGAGATGCTCACCAACGGTTCCGAACCGCTGAACACCGGCTTCTTCCGCCCGGCCCTGGGTGGCGACATGGCGGCCCTGCGCGGCATCACCAAGTTCCTCCTGCAGTGGGAGCGGGAAGCCGCGGCCACTGGCGAGCCAGCAGTGTTCGACCACGCCTTCCTGGCCGCCCACACCGACGGCCTGGACGCCTACCTGGCGCAACTGGACGCCACCGACTGGGCGAGCCTGGAGCGGCAGTCCGGGCTGAGCCTCGCGGAAATCGAGCAGGCCGCCCGGACGTATCGCCAGGCCGAGCGGGTGATCGTCTGCTGGGCCATGGGCATCACCCAGCACCTGCATTCGGTGGCGACCATCCAGGAGATCGTCAACCTGCAGCTGTTGCGCGGGCAGATCGGCCGACCCGGCGCCGGCCTCTGTCCGGTGCGCGGCCACAGCAACGTGCAGGGCGACCGCACCATGGGCATCAACGATCGCCCGCCGGCGACGCTGCTGGACGCCCTGGAGCGGCGCTTCCGCTTCTTGGTGCCGCGCGCGCCGGGGCACAACACGGTGGAGGCCATCGAGGCGATGCGCGAAGGCCGCGCCCGGGTGTTCATCGGCCTGGGCGGCAACTTCGCCCAGGCAACCCCGGACAGCCCACGCACCCACGAGGCCCTGCGGCGCTGCGCGCTGACCGTGCAGATCAGCACCAAGCTCAACCGCAGCCACCTGACCGTGGGCCGCGATGCGCTGATCCTGCCATGCCTGGGGCGCACCGACATCGACCGCCAGGCCGGCGGCCCCCAGGCGGTGACGGTGGAGGATTCCTTCAGCATGATCCACGCGTCCTACGGCCAGCTGGAACCGCTGTCCGGGGAGATGCGCTCGGAACCGGCCATCGTCGCCGGCATCGCCCGGGCGGTGCTGGGGGATCATCCGGTAGACTGGCAGGCACTGGTGGCGGACTACGACCGCATCCGCGAGCTGATCGCCGACACCTTGCCGGGCTTCGCCGACTTCAACCGGCGGGTGCGCCACCCCGGCGGCTTCTACCTGGGCAACGCCGCTGGCGAGCGACGCTGGAACACCCCGAGCGGGCGCGCCACCTTCAAGGCCAACCCACTGCTGGCCGAGCTGCTGCCGGAGCGGGTACGCAACACCGGCCGCCGGCCGGACCTGATCCTGCAGACCCTGCGCTCCCACGACCAGTACAACACCACCGTGTATGGCCTCGACGACCGCTACCGCGGCGTGCGCGGCCAGCGCGAGGTGCTCTTCGCCAACGCCGCGGACATCCAGCGTATGGGCTTCCGGCCGGGGCAGAAGGTGGACATCGTGTCCCTCTGGGACGATGCCATCGAGCGCCGTGTGCAGGGATTCACCCTGCTGGACTACGACATCCCCGCCGGCCAGGCCGCCGCCTACTACCCGGAGGCCAACCCCCTGGTGCCCCTGGACAGCTACGGCACCGGCAGCTTCACCCCCACCTCGAAGTTCATCGCCATCCGCCTGGAGCCGGCCCGGGACGACGGCCGCATCCACTGAGGCCGGCTCACCACCAGGTCTCCAGCTGCACGCCGACGTTCGAGCCATGGCGGCTGGCGCCGAACACGCCGCTGTCGGAAAGGGTCCCGCCGGGGTCCGCCGCCTGCTGGGCGGCGCGGTTCCAGCGCGCGTAGGTGTAGTAGAGGCGCAGTTCCGGGCGGGTCATGAACGCCGGGCCGGCGCTCAGGGTCGGTGCCAGGGTGAGCTTGTCCAACCGGCGGGTAGCGCCCCGCGCCGGTTCGAGGCTGTCGTGGCCCAGTTCCACCACCAGCTTGAAATGCTCGCTGACGGCGTAGGCCGGGCGCACCCCGACGGAGCGCCAGGTCGCCCGGCCTTCGGCCTCGCGGTCCCGCTGCACTAGCGCCAGGACCTGCCCGCCGACGCGTTCGGTGACCTGCCAGATGACCGTGTCCAGCAACCGCAGGCGGCTGACGTGCCGGTCATCGGTGAGCTCGCCGGTCTGCCCCAGGCCGATGCCGGGGCCCTGGCCGTACTGCGCCACCAGGCGGTTCTCGCCGCCGAGGAAACCGTGCTGCACGTGCTCGGCGGTGAACGACCAGCCGCTGTGGGCGCCGCGCACCTGGCCGGCCTTCTGCACGTAGCTCAGGCCCAGCTCCACCGTGCCGCCGGGGTTCGGCGCCAGACCGGCCAGGTGCAGGTCGTGGCGGTTGGCCTTGTCCGGCTGCTCGACGGTGTCCTCCCGCAGGAAGGCGTAGCTGAGGGCGTAGCGCCCCAGGGGCAGGTCCTCCAGGCCGAAGCCGGTGCCGCTGGGGTTCCAGTAGTAGAAGTCGTTGAGGTGCACGTCGTGGCGCTTGTAGTAGCGACGCCCGGCCCACACCGAGCCGCCCCCCAGCAGCGGCGGTTGCAGTGCGGCCCACAGCTGCGGCAGTCGCGCGCGGCCGTTGTCGCCGTCGAAGGACGGCGAGCGATCATAGAAGTGGGTGAGGCTGGCCATGCCTTCCAGCTTCAGCACGGTGCCATCGGCGCCCCGGTAGAGGTCGTCCGACAACTGCAGCTCCCAGTAGTCCTCGCACTCGTTGCCGAGGCGGTACTTGGCTGGCGCACCGGGCAGCTGGAAGCAGCCCTGGCGACCGCCGCCCTCCGCGCCTCCCAGGCCGGCCCGGCCATAGCCCTTGAATTCCCAGGCGCCGCAGGCAGGCGCCAGCAACAGCCCGGCGACCGCCAGGGCAGCCGTTCTCCCTCGATATCCGTTCATCTCGATTCCCTTCGCCGGCGTCGTTCCGTGGACGCGTCCCGCTCAGACCAGGCACCGCCCCGGGAGTGCGGACCGCCGGGCGCGAACCCAGCATGGTGGGGCGGCCTGGGCTGAACTCTGCCGGCGGCGGCGGACTCCATACCCGCAAGGGGCCGCCACGCCCGCGGACCACGCCCGGCGACGCCGCCCCGGGGCCATGACCACAAGGACGAGCGCATGACTTCCACCGCACTGCCCGCCACCGACGAGGCCGGCGCGAACCGCACCGGCACCTTCACCACCGACCTGCCGGCACGCCTCGATCGCCTGCCCTGGGGCCGCTTCCATACGCTGCTGGTGATGGCCCTCGGCATCACCTGGCTGCTGGACGGACTGGAAGTCACCCTGGCCGGGTCGGTGGCCGGCGCCCTGCGGGACAGCCCCAGCCTGCACCTGAGCACCGCCCAGATCGGCTTGGCCGGCGGCGCCTACATCGCCGGCGCGGTACTCGGCGCCCTGTACTTCGGCTGGCTGACCGACCGCCTGGGGCGGCGCAAGCTGTTCTTCATCACCCTGTTCCTCTACGTCGGTGCCACCGCGGCCACCGCCTTCGCCTGGAACCCGGCCACCTTCATCCTGTTCCGCTTCCTCACCGGTGCCGGCATCGGCGGCGAGTACACGGCGATCAATTCCACCATCCAGGAATTCACCCCGGCGCGCTTCCGCGGCCGGGTCGACCTGGGTATCAATGGCACCTTCTGGGTCGGCGCCGCCCTGGGCGCGGCCGGCTCCATCGTGCTGCTGGACCCGGACTGGGTGGGTGGCGACCTGGGCTGGCGGCTGTGCTTTGGCATCGGCGCAGTGCTGGGCCTGCTGATCCTGCTGATGCGCCTGTGGGTGCCGGAAAGCCCGCGCTGGCTGCTGATCCATGGCCAGCCGGACGAGGCGCAGCGCATCGTCGAGGCCATCGAGGCGCGCTTTTGCGAGGAAGGCCACACGCTGGAACCGCTGCACGGCACGCCGCCCCTGCGCCTGCACGCCCGCGACCACACGCCCTTGGGAGAGATCTTCCACAGCCTGTTCGTGGTGCACCGCCAGCGCGCCCTGGTGGGCCTGACGCTGCTCACCGCCCAGGCGTTCTTCTACAACGCGATCTTCTTCACCTACGCCCTGGTGCTGGCGGACTTCTACGACGTGCCGTCGAGCCATGTGGGCTGGTACGTGCTGCCCTTCGCCCTGGGCAATTTCTGCGGCCCGCTGCTGCTGGGGCACCTGTTCGACGTGATCGGCCGCAAGGTGATGATCAGTTCCACCTACATCCTCTCCGGCGTGCTGCTCACCCTCAGCGGCTACCTGTTCCAGCAGGGCCTGCTGGACGCCACGACCCAGACCATCGCCTGGATGGTGATCTTCTTCTTCGCCTCGGCTGCCGCCAGCTCCGCCTACCTGACGGTGAGCGAGACCTTCCCCCTGGAGATCCGCGCCCTGGCCATCGCCGTGTTCTACGCCTTCGGCACCGGCCTGGGTGGCATCGTCGGCCCGCTGCTGTTCGGCGCACTGATCGAGAGCCACCAGCGGGACTACGTGTTCGTCGGCTACCTGATCGGCGCCGCGCTGATGGTGCTCGCCGGGGTGGTGCAGGCCATCTGGGGCGTCGCCGCCGAGCGCAAGTCCCTGGAATCGGTCGCGCGCCCCTTGTCCCAGGCGGACGACGACTATCCCCATGGGGCGCTGGCGACGTCCTGAATCGGTATCGGGTGAGGGACCGGTTGAGCCAACCGCCCCGTTTCCAGCGAGCGGGCGCCGAGGTGGGATCGCGGGCGGCTCCGGTGACCGTGCTCAGGTTGCAGAGCCGGAACGCCTGAACGCGCACGGCCGGTGGCCCCGCCATATCGTGGAGCGGCGGCTCACCCAGCCGCTCACATGGCCCTCGAGCCCTGCATCGACTCGATCACCGCTGCCCTGCGGGGCTCGAGCCTTCTCGATTCGGTGGGCAGGAGGCGCGCGATACGCCTCAGTACTTCGCCGCGGATCGCTGCATCCTGTTGAGCAAACCTGTAGCGGCCTCAGCCTGAACGCGCCATGGCAATCAGTACCACGCGCGTATCCACGACCCTCAGCGCAACCGGCGTTCCCTCACGCCATCACCAGCGCCTGCAACGCCTCGCGCAACCGCGGCGGAATCGGGACCGGGCGGTTGCTGCGCCGCTCGACGAAGACATGGACGAAGCGGCCGGCGGCGCAGGCCTCGGTTTCGCCCTCGCGGAAGATGGCCAACTCGTATTGCACCGAGCTGTTGCCCAGCTTGCCCACCCGCAGGCCCACGTCCAGGCGGTCGGGGAAGGCCACCGAGGCGAAGTAGTCGCAGGCCGAGCTGACCACGAACCCGACCACCTCGCCGTCCTGGATGTCCAGGCCGCCCCGCTCGATCAGGTAGCGGTTCACCGCGCTGTCGAAATAGCCGTAGTAGACGACGTTGTTGACGTGGCCATACAGGTCGTTGTCGTGCCAGCGCGTGTCCAGGGGCTGGAAATGCCGGTAGTCGTCGCGCAGCGGGTGCGGTGCGGTCATCGCAAGGCTCTCGAGTAGGCCGGTACGGGAAAAGGACGGGGGCGCCGAGGCGGGCGCCTCAGGCGTCGGCGTCCCGGTGGAAGTCGGCGAACCCGCGCTCCAGGTCCGCCAGCCGTTCGATCAGCGCCGCCGGCCGCCAGTGGCCGCCGAGGCGCGCCGCCAGGGCGTGCAGGCGGTCGCGTATGCGCGCCAGGCCGACGCCATCGGCCCAGGCCATGGGGCCACCCTTGTCGGCCGGGAAGCCATAGCCGTTGAGGTACACCAGGTCGATGTCGGCGCTGCTGGCGGCGATGCCTTCCTCGAGGATCTTCGCCCCTTCGTTCACCAGTGCCAGCAGGCAGCGCTCGAGGATTTCCTCGGCGTCGATCGTCCGGCGGGCGTAGCCCAGGCGCTCGGATTCGGCCTGGACCAGGGCCTCCACCTCGGGATCGGGCTCGGCCTGGCGGCTGCCCTCGGCGTAGCGGTAGTAGCCGGCCCGGCTCTTCTGGCCGAAGCGCCCGCGCTCGCAGAGGCGGTTGTCCACCTGCACCTCCGGCGCATCCTGGCCCTGGCCGGCCAGCTCACGGGCGCGCCACTCCAGGTCGATGCCCACCACGTCGTACATGCGGAACGGGCCCATGGCGAAGCCGAAGCCCTGCAGCGCCTGGTCCACCTGCCGGGGCAGGGCGCCCTCCAGCAGCAGGCGCCGCGCCTCGCGCACGTAGGGGTGGAGCATGCGGTTGCCGATGAAGCCGTCGCAGTTGCCGGCCACTACGCTGACCTTGCCCAGCCGCTCGCCGAAGGCGCGGGCGGCGTCCAGCACCGCCTCGTCGGTCTGGGCGCCGCGGACGATTTCCAGCAGCTTCATGATGTGGGCCGGGCTGAAGAAGTGCAGGCCCAGCACCTGGCGCGGCCGCGCGGTGACCGCGGCGAGGGCGTCGATGTCCAGGGCGGAGGTGTTGCTGGCCAGCACCGCCGAGGGCTGCAGCTGAACGTCCAGCTCACGGAAGATCTGCTGCTTCAGCGGCAGGTTCTCGTAGACCGCCTCGATGGCCAGGTCCACGTCGTGCAGCGCCGGGTAGTCGGCCACGCCCTCGATCCGCGCGCGCCGGGCGTCCGCCTCGGCCTGGTCGAAGCGGCCCTGGCCCACCCCATGGGCGTAGGTCTCGGTCACCGCCTGCAGGGCGTCGCGCAGCACCTGGGGGTCCTTGTCCAGCCAGCGCACCGTGAGGCCGGCGTTGGCCAGGCTCATGGCGATGCCGCGGCCCATGGTGCCGGCGCCGATCACGGCGACCTGCTGGAAGGGGGAAATCCGTACGCTCATGGCAGCTCCGTAACCGACGTGGGAAGGACGCCCACCACCATAGTGAAGGTCGCGGCGTTTTTGAAATGCTGGCCACTGATGCCCGCCATTCAGGCAGTGAATGCGTCACGACCGGCCGTCGGGCTCCTACAGCTGGACCCGCTGCCCGGACCAGCGGTGCGAATTCCCGCCCGGGACGCCGGTCGATCACAGAGAGACCCGGCCTCGCGGCCGGGCAATGCCCCGACAATCCATGCCGAATCGGCAGGGAGGACCCCATGGCTCTGACCGTCAACGGCGTCACCGCGCCCTACAGCGTGAGCGACGTGACCCAGACCGCCAACACCACCGCCACCCAGACCCTGGCGCAGCAGGCCGTCGAACAGACCCGCCAGCGCAACGAGGACCTGGAGTTGGCCCGCCAGCGCCGCCTGGAACAGGAGCGGCTGGAAGAAGAACGCCTGGAAGAGGAAGAGGCCCAGGAAGCCTTGGAGCTGGAGCGGCGGGAAAACGCCGAGCGGCTTTACGAGGCCAGCCAGGCGCCGGAAAACCCGCTGGAAGATCCCTTCAGCACCGAGAGCCTGGCCCGCCAGAGCCTCCAGCAGCAACAGGCCGACAGCAACCTGGAGACCACCAACGGGCTGGTGACCACCCGTATCGCCGCCGAGGCGGTGACCACCTACGAGGAGACCGAAGTCGGCCCGGAGCCCTTGAGCCGCGGCCTGGTGATCTGATTGGCTCCCGCTGACGTCGGATCCCCCGCAGGTCGCGGCACGGGTCAGCCGACCCGCTCCACCGCAGGCAGGCCCATGGCCTGCACCTCCGCCTTCAGGTAATCGCAGAGCCGCTGGCAGCGCCCATGTTGGCGCTGGCCACGCGGCCACACCAGGTAGTAGCTGCATGCGCTGCTCACGGCGCTCGGCCAGGGCAACCCCAGGCGCCCCTGGGCCACGTCCTCGGCGATCATCACCAGGTCGCCGATGGACACGCCGTAGCCCCGGGCGGCCGCCACCATGCCCAGCTCCAGCGTATCGAACACCTGCCCGCCCTTGAGGGGTACCTCGTGCTCCAGGCCCATGGCCTGCAACCAACGCCGCCAGTCACGGCGATCCGGGGTCGGGTGCACCAGTTCCGCCTCCCGCAGGCGTGCCAGGGTCCAGGGCCCCTCCGCGGCGGCTTCCGGCGCGCACACCGGGATCAGCCACTCGGCGAACAGTTCGTGGCATTCCCAGCCGGCCGGGAAGTCGCCGTCGCTGAGCAGCACCGCGCAGTCGAAGGGCTCCCGGGCGAAATCCACCCGGTCCACGTCCATCCAGGCGCTGGTGAGCTGCACCTCGATGTCGGCGTTCTGCAGGCGAAAGCGCGAGAGCCGCGCCAGCAGCCAGCGCATGGTCAGGGTCGACGGTGCCTTCAGGCGCAAGGTGGCGTTGTCCGCCCGCAGCACCGTGCAGGTGCGCTCCAGGGCGTCGAAGCTGCCGCTCAGGCCGGGCAGCAGCAGCTTGGCCGGCTCGGTGAGCTGCAAGGTCCGGCCACGGCGCTCGAACAGGCGGCAGCCGAAGTATTCCTCCAGGGTACGGATGTGCCGGCTCACCGCGCTCTGGGTGATGGCCAGTTCCTCCGCCGCGCGGGTGAACGACACGTGACGCGCCGCCGCCTCGAAGGCGCGCAGCGCATACAACGGTGGCAGGCGGCGGCTCATGGATGACAAATACTCATACCGGGCATCGCATTTTTCCCTTTGTTGGCGGCCCCGGCAGTTTCCCATACTGCACGGCCTTGTCGTCATTCGGAGCGCACCCATGGGCTGTTACCCGCTGCACCCCGCCCTCGCCACTGCCGAGCCGCTGCCCGGCCAGGTGGACGTGGTCATCGCCGGTTCCGGGATCATGGGCTGCGCCAGCGCCTACTACCTGAGCCGCCAGGGCCTCTCGGTGCTGGTCTGCGACAAGGCCGGGCTGGCCTCCCAGCAGTCCACCCGGGCCTGGGGCTTCGTCCGCCAGCAGGCCCGCGACCCGGCGGAGGTGCCGCTGATGCAGGCGGCGATCCCCCTCTGGCAGGGCCTGGAGCGGGAGCTGCAGGCGCCGCTGGAATGGCGCCAGGGTGGCTGCCTGTACCTCGCCGAGACCGACGAGCAGGTGGCCCGCTACCAGGACTGGCTGCAGGTCGCCGCCCAGCACGGGCTGGACACCCGGCTGCTGACCGCCCGGGACGTGGCCGCCCTCTGGCCGTCCCTGGCCGAGCCCCGCCGCGGGGGGCTGTACACCGCCAGCGACGGCCAGGCGGAGCCGCGCCGGGTGGCGCCGGCCTATGCCTGGCGCGCCCGGGAGGGCGGCGTGCGCTTCGCCGAGGGCTGCGGGGTGCGCGGCGTGGACCTGGCCGGCGGCGCGGTGTGCGGCGTGCAGACCGAGCGCGGCTACGTGAAGACCGCGCGGCTGCTGATCGCCGCCGGCGCCAGCAGCTGGCGCCTGCTGCGGCCCCTGGGCCTGGACATCCCCCAGCAGAGCATCCGCTGCACGGTGTCGCGCACCAGTCCCGGCCCGTCCCTCGGCGCCGGCTGCTTCATCGGCCACGGCATCGGCATCCGCCAGCGCGCCGACGGCAGCTTCAACCTGGCCGACGAGGCCCAGGCCGACATCGACCTCAGCCTCGGCTACCTGCGCGGCGCCGCCTGGTACCTGCCCCTGCTGCGAGAGCACCACCGCAGCTTCCGCTTCCGCCTCACCGGCGGCTGGCTGCACGACCTGCGCCAGCGCCTGAGCGACGACCACCCCGCCCTGGGCGAGCGCGACCCCCACGTGCGTCCCCAGGACAGCCGCGTACGCACCGCCGAGCATGCCTTGCACCAGGCCTTCCCGGCGCTGCGGGAGGTGCGGGTGTTGGAGAGCTGGGCCGGCCTGATCGACGTGCTGCCCGACGGCATCCCGGTGCTGGACGCCCCGTCGACGGTACCGGGGCTATGGGTCGCCACCGGCTTCTGCGGCCACGGCTTCGCCCTCGGCCCCCTGGTCGGCCAGCAGATGGCTCGCTGGATCGCCGGCGGCACGCCGGCCCTGGACCTGACCGCGTTCCGCCTGGGGCGCTTCGCCGACGGCAGCGCCGGCAAACCCTATTCGCTGTTCTGAGCGCCTTGCCTGGATAAGTAAAACTCATGGAAACGCCTGCCTTGCGCGCCGAATTCGCCGCCCTGCTGCGACTCGCCGGCCCGCTGATCGCCGCCCAGCTCGCCCACGTGCTGATGGTCTTCACCGACACCGTGATGATGGGCCTGCTGGGCCCCGCGGAACTGGCCGGGGGCAGCCTGGGCGCGGCGGCCTACGCCCTGGTGTCGTTCTTCTGCGTCGGCGTGGTCAGCGCCACCGGCAACCTGGTGGCGATCCGCCAGGGCGCGGGCGACCCGGTGGGCGCCGCGCGGCTGGTGCAGGCCGGGCTGTGGCTGGCCGGGGCACTGGCGGTGGCTGCGGGGCTGCTGCTGTGGACCCTGCGCCCGTTGCTGCTGGCGGTGGGCCAGGCACCGGCCAACGTGGACGGCGCCATGGCCTTCCTCTCCACCCTGGTGCTGGCGCTGCCCGGCTTCCTGGCGTTCATGGTGCTGCGCGGCTTCACCAGCGCCATCGGCCGGCCCGGCCCGGTGATGGCCATCAGCATCGGCGGCGCCCTGGGCAACGTGGCGCTCAACTACGCGCTGATCAAGGGCTGGTTCGGCGTGCACCTGGGTCTGGCGGGCATCGGCCTGGTTACCGCCGTGGTGATGAGCGCCATGGGCCTGCTGCTGGGGCGCCACGTGTGGCGTCATCCGGGTTATGCCGCCTATCCGCTGCGGCAGGGGTTCTTCCGGCCGTCCCGGGAGGCGCTGCGGGAGCTGTGGCGCCTGGGCCTGCCCATCGGCGGCACCTACGCGGTGGAGTCCGGCCTGTTCACCTTCGCCGCCCTGTGCATGGGCGCCCTGGGCAGCCTGCAGCTGGCGGCGCACCAGATCGCCCTGCAGTCGGTGTACGTGGCGTTCATGGTGCCGGTGGGGATTTCCTACGCGGTGACCTTCCGCATCGGCCAGCACTACGGCGCCGGCCGCCTGGACCTGGCGCGCCGGGTCGGGCGCATGGGCATGGCCCTGGGCGCCACCTGCATGCTGGGGTTCGCCGCGCTGTTCTGGCTGGCGCCCACCTGGGTGGTGGGGCTGTTCCTCGACCTCGACGACCCGCAGTACCGCGAGGTGGTGGCGCTGGCGGTGCGGCTGCTGGCGATCGCCGCGCTGTTCGAGCTGTGCGACGGCCTGCAGACCATCGCCATGGGCGCGATCCGCGGCCTCAAGGACGCCCGCACCACCTTCCTGGTGGGGCTCGCCTGCTACTGGCTGGTGGGCGCGCCCGCCGCCTGGTTGCTGGCGCTGCCCCTGGGCTGGGGCGCGGAAGGCGTGTGGTGGGGCCTGGCGGCGGGGCTGGCGTGCGCCGCCCTGGGCCTGGGGATCGGCTTCGAGTGGAAGGTGGCGCGGCTGCTGCGCGGCGCCCCGGCCGGGACGCTGCCGCAGCCGGGCTGAGGCCGGCTCAGGCGTCGGCGAAGCGCAGGGTCGAGGGGGCGGCGAGGAACCCCATCAGGTCGTCCAGGGGCAGCGCCCGGCTGATCCAGTAGCCCTGCACCTGGTCGCAGCCGGCGTCCTTCAGGTCATGCAGCTGCCCGGCGGTCTCCACCCCCTCGGCCACCGCCTCCAGGCCCAGGCTGTGGGCCAGGTCGATCATCGCCCGCACCAGCCGGCGGCTGCCCGGGCGGCTGTCGAGGCCGGCGACGAAGCTCTTGTCGATCTTCAACAGGGTGATGGGCAGGCTGTTGAGGTGGACGAAGGAAGAGAAACCGGTGCCGAAGTCGTCCAGGGAGAAGCGCGCCCCCAGTTCCTCCAGGGCCTGCATGGTGCGTAGCACCTGGTCGCTGCGGCGCATCACCGCGGTCTCGGTGAGCTCGAACTCCAGCCAGCGGGCATCCACCTGGTGTTCCTCGATCAGCCGGCTCAGGGTCGGCAGCAGCTGGCTGTCCTGGAACTGCCGGAACGACAGGTTCACCGCCATGTGCAGCGGTGCCAGGCCACGGGCACGCAGCACCTGCATGTCGCGCAGGGCGCGGGAGATCACCCAGTAGCCGAGGGGCACGATCAACCCGCTTTCCTCGGCCAGGGGAATGAACCCCGCCGGGGTCAGCAGACCGCGCTCGGCGTGGCGCCAGCGCACCAGCGCCTCCAGGCCCACCACCCGCCCGCTGCGCAGGCACAGCCGCGGCTGGTAGTGCAGTTCCAACTGGTCGCGGCGCAGGGCGCGGCGCAGCTCGCCCTCCAGGTCGGCGTGCAGGCGGGCGCCGCGGTTCAGCCGGGGGTCGAACAGGTGATAGCTGCACCCGGGGGTGCCCTTGGCCTGGCGCATGGCGATGTGGGCGTGCCACATCAGCGGGTCGGCGCCGCAGCCCGGCTCGGCGCGGGCGATGCCCAGGCTGCAGCCCAGCAGCAGGCTCTCGCCGTCCACCCGGTACGGCTCGGCCAGGGCCTCGGTGAGGCGCGCCGCCACCTGGGCGGCCCGCGCGGGATCGTGGCGCACGTCCAGCAGCAGGGCGAACTCGTCGCCACCCAGCCGGGCCAGCTGGTCGCCGGCCTCCAGTTGCGCCCTCAACCGGCCCACCACCTGCAGGATCAGGCTGTCGCCGGCGTGGTAGCCGAGGGCGTCGTTGACGTGGCGGAAGTTGTCCAGGTCCAGGTGGCCGAGGGCCAGGCCGGCGCCGTCGCACTCCACCAGGCGCGCCGCCAGCAGGGTCTGGAAGCCCTGGCGGTTGGCGATGCCGGTGAGAGGGTCCTGCTCGGTGAGCCGCTGCAGCGCGCCGTGCAGGCGGCCGCGCTCGCGGGCGTAGCGCAGGCAGCGGCGCAGGGTGTCGACGCCGAGGGCGCCGCGTACCAGCCAGTCCCAGGCGCCGGGCGGCGCCTCGGCCGGCTCGGCGTCCAGCAGCAGCACGGTGGGCCACGGACAGCGGGCCGGTTCCGGCTGGCAGTCCGGCGCGGCCAGCAGCAGGGCCGGCCCCTCGCCGCGCAGCGCGGCCTCGGCCGCCGGCCACGACGGCGCAGTAATCAATGAGACCGCCTGGCCCAGTTCCGCCAGACAGCCGCGCAGCGCATCTTCCCAGGCCGGCTCGGCGGCCAGCAGGACGACGCGCAAGGGTTCAACGAGCGCTGACACACGACCCTCCCCGGTCTTCTTCACTCAAGGGGTGGGCCCGCCGCCCACCCGGTCACCGTCGATACGCACGCAGTCGCGCCTCGGGTGTCGGTCGATGCCATCGCGCCGTGGGCGGCGTCTTCTGTGCATTCGTTCGAGTGGTGCGCACTCTGCGGGAAAGCGCCGCGCCCGGCAACCGCCGATGACCGACGATGTGCGCTCGCCGACGGTTACGGGGGATCGGCGGCCGCTGGTAAACTGCCGGCCCTTCCGTTTTCGCCTGGCCTGGTCCCATGTCCCGACTCAACCCCCGGCAGCAGGAAGCCGTGCACTACGTCGGCGGTCCCCTGCTGGTGCTCGCCGGCGCCGGCTCCGGCAAGACCAGCGTGATCACCCGCAAGATCGCCTACCTGGTCCAGCAGTGCGGCATCCGCGCCCAGCACATCGTCGCCATGACCTTCACCAACAAGGCCGCGCGGGAGATGAAGGAGCGCGTCGGCACCCTGCTGCGCGGCAGCGAGGGCAAGGGCCTGACCGTCTCCACCTTCCACAACCTGGGCCTGAACATCATCCGCAAGGAGCACGCCCGGCTGGGCTACAAGCCGGGCTTCTCGATCTTCGACGAGGGCGACATCAAGGCGCTGCTCACCGACATCATGCAGAAGGAGTACGCCGGGGACGACGGTGCCGACGAGATCAAGGCCTGCATCGGCGCCTGGAAGAACGACCTGGTGCTGCCCGAGGATGCCCTGGCCACCGCGCGCACGCCGCGGGAGCAGACCGCCGCGGTGGTCTACCTGCACTACCAGCGCACCCTGCGGGCCTACAACGCGGTGGACTTCGACGACCTGATCCTGCTGCCGGTGAAGCTCTTCCAGGAGCACCCGGACGTGCTGGAGAAGTGGCAGAACCGCATCCGCTACCTGCTGGTGGACGAGTACCAGGACACCAACGCCAGCCAGTACCTGCTGGTGAAGCTGCTGGTGGGCATGCGCAACCAGTTCACCGTGGTGGGCGACGACGACCAGTCGATCTACGCCTGGCGCGGCGCGCGGCCGGAAAACCTAATGCAGCTCAAGGAGGACTACCCGTCCCTGAAGGTGGTAATGCTGGAGCAGAACTACCGCTCCACCAGCCGCATCCTGCGCTGCGCCAACGTGCTGATCGCCAACAACCCCCACGTCTTCGAGAAGCAGCTATGGAGCGAGATGGGCCACGGCGACGAGATCCGGGTGATCCGCACCCGCAACGAGGACGCCGAGTGCGAGCGGGTGGCCCTGGAGATCCTCACCGAGCACCTGCGCACCCAGCGGTCCTACAGCGACTTCGCCATCCTCTACCGGGGCAACTACCAGGCCAAGCTGATGGAGCTGAAGCTGCAGCACCACCAGATCCCCTATCGCCTGTCCGGCGGCACCAGCTTCTTCGCCCGTCAGGAGGTGAAGGACCTGATGAGCTACTTCCGCCTGCTGGTCAACCCGGACGACGACAACGCCTTCCTGCGGGTGATCAACGTGCCGCGCCGCGAGATCGGCTCCACCACCCTGGAGAAGCTCGGCAACTACGCCACCGCGCGCAAGATCAGCATGTACGCCGCCAGCGACGAGATCGGCCTCGGCGAGCACCTGGACAGCCGCTTCACCGAGCGCCTGTCGCGCTTCAAGCGCTACATGGACCGGCTGCGCCAGCAGTGCGCCCAGGACGACCCCATCGCCGCCCTGCGCGGCATGGTGATGGACATCGACTACGAGCAGTGGCTGCGGCAGAACGCCTCCAGCGACAAGGTCGCCGAGGCGCGCATGAGCAACGTCTGGTTCCTCGTCGACGCCCTGAAGAACACCCTGGAGAAGGACGAGGACGGCGGCATGACCATCGAGGAGGCCATCGGCAAGCTGGTCCTGCGGGACATGCTGGAGCGCCAGCAGGAGGAAGAGGAAGGCGCCGAAGGGGTGCAGATGATGACCCTGCACGCCTCCAAGGGCCTGGAATTCCCCTCGGTGTACATCCTCGGCGTGGAGGAGGAAATCCTGCCCCACCGCTCCAGCATCGAGGCCGACACCATCGAGGAAGAACGTCGCCTGGCCTACGTCGGCATTACCCGGGCCAAGCGCAACCTGACCATGACCTTCGCCGCCAAGCGCAAACAGTACGGCGAGATCATCGAGTGCTCGCCGAGCCGCTTCCTCGACGAGCTGCCGCCTGAGGACCTGGTCTGGGAAGGCCAGGAAGACGCACCGGTGGAAGTGAAGGCCGCCCGCGGCAACGACGCCCTGGCGGCCATGCGCTCGATGCTCAAGCGCTGAGCGTGTCGGGGGCCGCTGTAGCGCCGGGCGAGCGGGTTGGGAATCGCTCGCCTCGGCCTCATTCCACGCCAGGTCGTGCCTGACATACGCCTGGGCGTGGCCAGGCGAACAGATCGGCTCGGCGCACTCGCTTGCCGCACGCCACCATCACGTCCTTGCGGGTAGTCGCTTCGCCTGCGTGTCGCTCGGCGACGTTTCGGATCAGCACGGGGCGGGTGCCTGGCCGGGGGCCGCTGACGAGACGGGCCGATGGGAAGGGGCGGCCGTGCTGTCGTCGGGGCCCTGGCCCGGCGACGCCCCGGGGGGGCCGCGCCCAGGCCGCGATGCGGGGGGTCGGATGTCAGCGAGCCATCGCGCAGGGCCCCTCGGGCGGAGTAGAATCGCGCGCTTTCATCAGCGGCCGCCGTTCCGCCAGGAAGCCATCCCGTGGACATTCTCAAAGACAAGATTCGCAAAGAAGGCATCGTCCTTTCCGATCAGGTGCTCAAGGTCGACGCCTTCCTCAACCACCAGATCGACCCGCGGCTGATGAAGGAAATCGGCCACGCCTTCGCCGAGCGCTACCGCGGCGACGGCGTCACCAAGATCGTCACCATCGAGGCCTCGGGCATCGCCCCGGCGGTGATGGCCGGCCTGGAGCTGGGCGTGCCGGTGATCTTCGCCCGCAAGTTCCAGTCCCTGACCCTGAAGAACGACCTGCTGATCTCCAAGGTGTTCTCCTTCACCAAGCAGACCGAGAGCACCATCGCCATCTCCGCCAAGCACTTGAGCGCCGACGACCACGTGCTGGTGGTGGACGACTTCCTCGCCAACGGCCACGCCGCCAAGGCACTGATCGACCTGATCGGCCAGGCCGGCTCCAGCATCGCCGGCCTCGGCATCGTCATCGAGAAATCCTTCCAGGACGGCCGCACCCTGCTGGAAGGCGAAGGCTACCGCGTCGAATCCCTGGCCCGGGTGAAATCCCTCGCCGATGGCCAGGTGACCTTCCTCGATTGAGAGCGGTCGGGTTTGCGCAGCCGGGGCGGTAGGGCGGGGACAAGGCGGCATGCCATCCTCCCCCTCGGTGGGGCCGCGGTTTATGCCCGAGCGACTCCGCGGTTCATCGCAGCCAATGCGTCGCCGCATGGTGGATGAAGAAGGCGTCATCCACCCTACACGCCGCCACCTTGTACCACGCCCCCCTAGGGTGGATGACGCTCCACCCATCCCCCGTCCAGCCCCCGCCCCACACTCCTCCGACAC
>NZ_VJOY01000031.1 GCF_007109405.1 Pseudomonas mangiferae | reverse complement strand
CCCCTGCCTGAATCCCCACGCGCCCCTGCCGCCGTAAGGCGCTTCTCGCTCGCGATCCGTATTCCCCTCGGCTGTCCGCCAGCACGAGGAAAAACACGCTGAACGTATTCTGGAGAAACACATGAGTGATTCGGAGCGGTTGTGCCTGCACGTCCCTGAACCGACGGGACGCCCTGGCTGCCAGACGGACTTCACCTACCTCAAGCTGAGCCCGGCCGGCAGCGTGCGCCGCCCGCCGCTGGACGTCGAGCCGGTGGATACTCGCGACCTGTCCATGCAACTGATCCGCGTGCTGGACGAGAACGGCCAGGCGGTCGGCCCATGGGCCGAGGACATCTCCCCGGACCTGCTGCGCCGCGGCCTGCGGGCGATGATGAAGACCCGGGCCTTCGACTCCCGCATGCTCATCGCCCAGCGCCAGAAGAAGCTGTCGTTCTACATCCAGTGCCTGGGCGAGGAAGCCATCGCGGTCGGGCAGACCCTGGCGCTGCGCGACGGTGACATGAATTTCCCCACCTACCGCCAGCAGGGCATCCTGATCACCCGGGAAGTCTCCACCGTGGAGATGATGTGCCAGCTGCTCTCCAACGAGCGCGACCCCCTCAAGGGCCGCCAGCTGCCGGTGATGTACTCCTACCGCGATGCCGGCTTCTTCTCCATCTCCGGCAACCTGGGTACCCAGTACATCCAGGCCGTGGGCTGGGCCATGGCCTCGGCGATCAAGGGCGACACGCGGATTTCCTCGGCCTGGATCGGCGACGGCTCCACCGCCGCCTCGGACTTCCACGCCGGCCTCACCTTCGCCCACGTGTACAAGGCGCCGGTGATCCTCAACGTGGTCAACAACCAGTGGGCAATCTCCACCTTCCAGGCCTTCGCCGGCGGCGAGGGGACCACCTTCGCGGCCCGCGGCATCGGCTACGGCGTCGCCTCCCTGCGGGTGGACGGCAATGACTTCCTAGCGGTGTATGCCGCCTCCCGCTGGGCCGCCGAGCGCGCCCGGCGCAACCTCGGCCCGACCCTTATCGAGTGGGTCACCTACCGCGCCGGCCCCCACTCCACCTCCGACGACCCGTCCAAGTACCGGCCGGCCGACGACTGGTCCAACTTCCCCCTGGGCGACCCCATCGCCCGCCTGAAGAAGCACCTGATCGCCATCGGCGCCTGGTCGGAACAGGAACACGAGGAGACCCAGAAGGCCCTCGAGGCGGAAATCGCCAGCGCGCAGAAGGAAGCGGAAAGCTACGGCACCCTCGGCAATGGCCGGGTACCCAGCGCCGCCGACATGTTCGAGGGGGTCTACAAGGACATGCCTGAACACCTTCGCCGGCAACGTCAGCAGCTCGGGGTATGACCATGAACGCACTCAACGAACAGAAGGCCCACGAGGCTTCCGCCGTCGCCTCGATGACCATGATCCAGGCGCTGCGCTCGGCCATGGACGTGATGCTCGGCCGCGACGACAACGTGGTGATCTTCGGCGAAGACGTGGGCTACTTCGGCGGCGTGTTCCGTTGCACCGATGGCCTGCAGGCGAAATACGGCAAGTCGCGGGTGTTCGACGCGCCCATCTCCGAAAACGGCATTGCCGGCGCCGCAGTGGGCATGAGCGCCTACGGCCTGCGGCCGGTGGCGGAGATCCAGTTCGCCGACTACGTCTACCCGGCGGTGGACCAGATCGTCTCCGAGGCGGCGCGCCTGCGCTACCGCTCCAACGGTCAGTTCACCTCGGCCATCACCTTCCGCATGCCTTGTGGCGGCGGCATCTACGGCGGACAGACCCACAGCCAGAGTCCCGAGGCGATCTTCACCCAGGTCTGCGGCCTGCGCACGGTGATGCCGTCCAACCCCTACGACGCCAAGGGCCTGCTGATCGCCTCCATCGAGAGCGACGACCCGGTGGTGTTCCTCGAACCCAAGCGCCTCTACAACGGCCCCTTCGACGGTCACCACGACCGCCCGGTGACCCCCTGGGCGAAGCACCCCACCGCGGCGGTGCCGGAGGGCTATTACAACGTGCCCCTGGACAGCGCGGCCGTGGTCCGCCCGGGCAAGCAGATCACCATCCTCACCTACGGCACCACCGTCTGGGTCGCCCAGGCCGCCGCCGAGGAGACCGGCATCGACGCCGAGGTGATCGACCTGCGCAGCCTGTGGCCGCTGGACCTGGAGACCATCGTCGAGTCGGTGAAGAAGACCCGCCGCTGCCTGGTGCTGCACGAGGCGACCCGTACCTGCGGCTTCGGCGCGGAGCTGGTGTCCCTGGTCCAGGAACACTGTTTCTACCACCTGGAAGCCCCCATCGAGCGGGTCACCGGGTGGGACACGCCCTACCCCCACGCCCAGGAATGGGACTATTTCCCCGGTCCCGCGCGGGTCGGCGCAGCGCTCAAGCGCGTCATGGAGGTTTGAATGGGTACCTATGTGATCAAGATGCCGGACATCGGTGAAGGCATCGCCGAAGTGGAACTGGTGGCCTGGCACGTGGCGGTGGGCGACGCCGTCGGCGAGGACCAGAACCTGGCGGACGTGATGACCGACAAGGCCATGGTGGAGATTCCCTCCCCGGTGGTGGGCAAGGTCATCGCCCTGGGCGGCAAGCCCGGCGAAGTGATCCCCGTGGGCGGCGAGCTGATCCGCCTGGAAGTGGAAGGCCAGGGCAACGCCGACGACCACGGCATGGCCTCCAGCGGGCCGGCGGCGGTCCCGGACATCGCACCGGACATGGCCAAGAGCGATGCCGCGGTGGTCGCCGAGAAGGTGGTCCAGCATGCCGCGCCGGCCGAGGTCGCCAAGGCCCCGGCCGCACCGGCCAGCGCACCGAAGAAAGCCCCCCCGGCGAAGCGCCCGAGCGTGGCGCGGGCTCCCGGCGAAGCGCCCCTGGCCTCCCCGGCGGTGCGCAAGCGCGCCTGGGACCTGGGCATCGAGCTGCATTTCGTGCCGGGCAGCGGCCCCGGCGGACGGGTGCTCCACGAGGACCTGGACGCTTACCAGGAAGGCGCGGCCCGCGGCCATGGTCAGGCGGCCAGCCGCTACGAGGCCCGCCACGACGAAGAAGAGATCCAGGTCATCGGCCTGCGCCGCAAAATCGCTCAGAAGATGCAGGAGGCCAAGCGGCGCATCCCCCACTTCACCTACGTCGAGGAAGTGGACGTCACCGACCTGGAGACCCTGCGGGTCCAGCTCAACCACACCTGGGGCCAGGCGCGCGGCAAGCTCACCCTGCTGCCGTTCCTCGCCCGGGCGATGGTGGTGGCCCTGCGGGATTTCCCGCAGATGAACGCGCGCTTCGACGACGACAACGACAAGGTCACCCGCTACGGCGCGGTGCACCTGGGCATCGCCACCCAGAGCGAGGCCGGCCTGTCGGTGCCGGTGCTGCGGCATGCCGAGAGCCTGGACATGTGGGCTACCGCCGCCGAGATCGCCCGCCTTGCCGACGCGGTCCGCACTGGCAAGGCCAGTCGCGACGAACTGTCCGGCTCCTCCATTACCATCAGCAGCCTCGGCCCCCTGGGCGGGCTGGTGTCCACCCCGGTGATCAACTACCCCGAGGTGGCCATCGTCGGCGTCAACCGCATCATTGAACGCCCGGTGTTCCGCCACGGCACGGTGGTCGGCCGGAAAATGATGAACCTGTCCTCCTCCTTCGATCACCGGGTGGTCGACGGCATGGACGCCGCCGAATTCATCCAGGCGGTGCGTCGCCTGCTCGAAACCCCCGCCCTGCTTTTCGTGGAGTGACCATGAGCCAGACACTCAATACCCAACTGCTGATCATCGGCGGCGGCCCCGGCGGCTACGTGGCGGCTATCCGCGCCGCCCAGCTGGGGATCAAGACGGTGCTGGTGGAAGGCGAGAGCCTGGGCGGCACCTGCCTGAACATCGGCTGCATCCCGTCCAAGGCGCTGATCCACGCCGCCGAGGAGTTCGAGAAGGCCAGCCACCATGCCGAGCACGGCCAGCTGGGCATCCGCGTACAGGCGCCGACCCTGGACCTCGAACAGACGGTGCGCTGGAAAGACGGCATCGTCGGCCGCCTCACCGGCGGCGTCGGCACCCTGCTGAAGAAGAGTGGCGTGCAGGTGATCAAGGGCTGGGCCCACATCGTCAACGGCAAGAACGTCGACGTGCAGAACGCCACGGGCGGCCCCGCCACCCGCATCCAATGCGAACACCTGCTGCTGGCCACCGGCTCGCAGTCGGTGGAACTGCCGTTCATGCCCCTGGGCGGTATCGTCATTTCCGCCACCGAAGCCCTCTCCCCCAAGCAGTTGCCGAAGCGCCTGGTAGTGGTGGGCGGCGGCTACATCGGCCTGGAACTGGGCACCGCCTACCGCAAGCTGGGCGCGGACGTGGCCATCGTCGAGGCCCAGGAGCGGGTGCTGCCCGCCTACGACGCCGAGCTGGGCGCCCCGGTGGCCACCAGCCTGCGCCGGCTCGGCGTGGAGCTGTACCTCAAGCACAGCGTGCTGGGCCTGGACGAGGCCGGCCAGGGTGTGCGGGTACGCGACGCCGAGGGCCAGGAACGCACCCTGCAGGCGGACTGCGTGCTGGTGGCGGTCGGCCGCCGGCCGCGCACCGACGGCTTCAACCTGGATACCCTGATGCTGGAGCGGGCCGGCCACGCGCTGAAGGTGGACGACCAGTGCCGCACCTCCATGCGCAACGTCTGGGCCATCGGCGACCTCACCGGCGAGCCGATGCTGGCGCACCGTGCCATGGCCCAGGGCGAGATGGTGGCGGAGATCATCGCCGGGCGGAAACGCCGCTTCGTCCCGGCCGCGATTCCCGCGGTGTGCTTCACCGACCCGGAGGTGGTAGCCGTGGGGCTGTCCCCGGACGACGCCAAAGCCCGCGGCATCGACTGCAAGGTGGCGTCATTCCCCTTCGCCGCCAATGGGCGCGCCATGACCCTGGATGCCCAGGACGGCTTCGTGCGGGTGGTGGCGCGCCAGGACGACCACCGCATCCTCGGCTGGCAGGCGGTGGGACGCGGCGTCTCGGAGCTGTCCATCGCCTTCGTCCAGTCCCTGGAAATGGGCGCCCGCCTGGAGGACATCGCCGGCACCATCCACCCGCACCCCACCCTGGGCGAAGCGGTGCAGGAGACGGCGCTGCGCGCCCTCGGCCACGCGCTGCACATCTGACGGTCCCCGGCGTCCTCCGCACGGGGACGCCGGCCTTTTCTTCCAGCCAGTCCCGGCTTGGCGCCGGCGCCCATTCCTGAGGCAGAATGGCGCCCTCTCCAGCCGCCGGATTCGCCACCGCCCCATGGCCGTCAAAGGCACCATTTCCAATCGCCTGGTACACGAAGCGCTGCTGGGCTACCAGCCCCTGGGCCTCGCCCCGGACGCTCTGCTGGCCCGTGAAGGCCTGTCGGCCCAGGGGCTGGACGACCCGGACGGCCGGGTCGGGGTCGGTTACTTCGAGCGCCTCTGGCGGCGTCTGGCGCGCCGCTACGACGACGAGTTCTTCGGCATGGCCGCGCGACCGCTGCGCGCCGGCAGCTTCGCCTTCCTCTGCCGTGCCTGCATGGCCCAGCCGACCCTGGCCGAGGCATTGCCCCACGGGCTCGAATTCCTGCGCCTACTGGACGAAGACTTCCGCGCCGAGCTGATCCGCCGCGACGAACTGGCGGAGATCGTCCTGCACGACCCGGACGAGCCGCGGCGGGCCTTCGCCTACTTCACCTTCTGGCTGATCCTGCACGGCGTGGCGTGCTGGCTGGCAGGCCGGCGCATCCCGATCCTGGCGGTGGACGTGCGCTGCGCGGCGCCGGCCTACCTGGACGACTACCGGGTGATGTTCTCGGAAAACCTGCGGTTCGCCCGTCCCGCCAACCGCATCATCTTCGCCGCCGATGCCCTGGATGCACCGATCCGCCGGGATGAGAAGGACCTGCAGCGCTTCCTGGCCCAAGCACCGGGGAACATCCTGGTGAAATACCAGGACCACGACAGCCTGGCGACCCACATCAAGGCCCACCTGCGAGGCCTGCCACCGGCGCAGTGGCCCGACGGCGAACGCCTGGCCGCCACCTTCCACGTGTCGCCCTCGACCCTGCGGCGGCGTCTGGCGGCACTGGGTCAGCCCTACCAGGCGCTTAAGGACGGCGTGCGCCGCGACCTGGCCATCGGCTGGCTGGCCGAGGCCGACCTGCCGTTCGCGGCCATCGCCGAACGCCTGGGCTTCGCCGACATCAGCTCGTTCTACAAGGCATTCCGCAAATGGACCGGGACCAACCCGGGACGCTACCGCACGCTGATCCTGTCCCAGCCGGACCGGGCCGGGCGGCCCGGTAGACGCCTCACTGGTGGGTGAAGGCCGGGTCGCGTTTTTCCACGAAGGCGCGCATGCCTTCCTTCTGGTCCGCGGTGGCGAACACCGCATGGAAGACCCGGCGCTCGAAACGCACGCCCTCGGCCAGGTTGGTCTCGAACACCCGGTTGACGCATTCCTTGATCATCATCGCCGCCGGCAACGACTTGGCGGCGATGCCGCGGGCGGCCTCCAGGGTCACCTCCAGCAGCTCCGCCTGGGGCACCACCCGCGCCACCAGGCCGGCACGCTCAGCCTCGGCGGCGTCCATCATGCGCCCGGTGAGGCACATCTCCATGGCCTTGGACTTGCCCAGGGCGCGGGTCAGGCGCTGGGTACCGCCGATGCCCGGTAGCACCCCCAGGGTGATTTCCGGCAGGCCGAAGCGGGCGGTGTCGGCGGCGTAGATGAAGTCGCACAGCAGCGCCAGTTCGCAGCCGCCGCCCAGGGCGTAGCCGGAGACCGCGGCGATCAGCGGCTTGCGGCGGTTGGCGATGCGGTCGGCGGCGGCGAAGTAGTCGTCCAGGTAGATCTGCGGGTAGGTCATGTCCGCCATCTCCTTGATGTCCGCGCCGGCGGCGAAGGCCTTGGCCGAGCCGGTGAGCACCACGCAGCCCACGTCCGGGTCCTTCTCCACGCGGTCCAGGGCCTGGTTCAGTTCGTCGATCAACTGGGCGTTCAGTGCGTTGAGCGCCTTGGGCCGGTTGAGGGTGATCAGCGCCACGCGGGACTGGATGTCCACCAGCAGGGTTTCGTAGGTCATGGTCATTCTCCGAGGTTGCGGGCGATCACCAGGCGCTGGATGTCGCTGGTGCCTTCATAGATCTGGCAGACGCGCACGTCGCGATAGATGCGCTCCACCGGGAAGTCCTTGAGGTAGCCGTAGCCGCCCAGGGTCTGGATCGCCGCCGAGCAGACCTTCTCGGCCATCTCCGAGGCGAACAGCTTGGCCATGGAGGCCTCTACCAGGGCCGGCTGCCCGGCTTCCCGCAGGGCCGCGGCGTGGTGGACCATCTGCCGCGCCACGGCGATCTGGGTCGCCATGTCGGCCAGGCGGAAGGCCACCGCCTGGTGCTCCACCAGGGACTTGCCGAAGGCTTCCCGCTCCCGGGCGTAGTCCCGGGCCACCTCGAAGGCGGCGCGGGCCATGCCCACCGCCTGGGCGGCGATGCCGATGCGCCCGCCCTCCAGGTTGGCCAGGGCGATGCGATAGCCCTCGCCCTCCTCGCCCAGCCGCTGGGCAACCGGGACGCGCAGGTCCTCGAAGGCGATCTGGCAGGTGTCCGAGGCGTGCTGGCCGAGCTTGTCCTCGACCCGCACCACGCTGTAACCGGGGGTGTCGGTGGGCACGATGAAGGCGCTGATGCCGCGCTTGCCGGCTTCGGGGTCGGTGACCGCGAAGACGATCACCGTGCCGGCGTTCTGCCCGGAGGTGATGAACTGCTTGGCGCCGTTGATGACGTAGTGGTCGCCGTCGCGCCGGGCGCGGGTGCGCAGCGCGCTGGCATCGGAGCCGGCCTGGGGCTCGGTGAGGGCGAAGGCGCCGATCTGCTCGCCACGGGCCAGGGGCGTCAGGAAGCGGCGCTTCTGCTCGTCGCTGCCGAAGCGCAGGATCGGCACGCAGCCCACCGAATTATGCACGCTCATGATGGTGGAACAGGCGCCATCGCCGGCGGCGATCTCTTCCAGGGCCAGGGCGTAGGCCAGGTAGCCGGTGTCGCTGCCACCCCACTCCTCTGGCACCAGCATGCCGAAGAAGCCGAGGTCGGCCATCTCGCGGATGGCCTCCGCCGGGTAGCGATGCTCGCGGTCCCACTGGTCGGCGAACGGGCGCAGGCGCTCCTGGGCGAACTGGCGCGCCATCTCGCCGATGCTGAGCTGGTCGTCGTTGAGCAGCATGGGTCAGGCCTCCGGGATTTCCACGGCCATCGCCGTGGCTTCGCCGCCGCCGATGCAGATCGCCGCCACACCACGGCGCAGGCCACGGGCGCGCAGGGCCGCCAGCAGGGTCACCAGGATGCGCGCGCCGGACGCCCCGATGGGGTGGCCCAGGGCGCAGGCGCCGCCATTGACGTTGACTTTGGCGTGGTCCAGGCCCAGCTCGCCCATGGTCACCATGGCGACCACGGCGAAGGCCTCGTTGATCTCGAACAGGTCCACTTCGTCCAGGCTCCAGCCGGTACGCGCCATGAGCTTGCGGATCGCGCCGATGGGGGCGGTGGGGAACAGGTTGGGGGCGCCGGCGTGGGCGGCATGGCCGTGGATCACCGCCTGCACCGCGAGACCGCGGCGCTCGGCCTCGGACCGGCGCATCAGCACCAGCGCAGCGGCGCCGTCGGAAATGGAGCTGGAGTTGGCCGCGGTGACGGTGCCGCCCTCGCGGAACGCCGGCTTGAGGCTGGCGATCTTGTCCGGGCGCGCCTTGGGCGGCTGCTCGTCCTCGGCGACCTGGCGGGTCTCGCGGCCGACGCTGACGTCCACCGGGACGATTTCCTCGGCGAAGCGGCCCTGCTCGATGGCGTCGCGGGCACGCTGCAGGGATTCCAGGGCGTAGGCGTCCTGGGCCTGGCGGTCGAAGCCGTGGGCCCCGGCGCAGTCCTCGGCGAAGGTGCCCATCAGGCGCCCCTTGTCGTAGGCGTCTTCCAGGCCGTCGAGGAACATGTGGTCGAGCACCTTGCCGTGGCCCATGCGGTAGCCGCCGCGGGCCTTCTCCAGCAGGTAGGGGGCGTTGGTCATGCTCTCCATGCCGCCGGCCACCACCACGTCGGCGCTGCCGGCCCGCAGCAGGTCATGGGCGACGATGGCCGCCTGCATGCCGGAGCCGCACATCTTGTTCAGGGTGGTGCAGACGGTGCCTTCGTCCAGGCCGGCGCCGAGGGCCGCCTGGCGTGCCGGCGCCTGGCCGAGGCCGGCCGGCAGCACGCAGCCCATCAGCACTTCCTGGACCGCGTCGGACGGCAAGCCGCTGCGCTGCACCGCCGCGCGGATGGCGGCGGCGCCCAGTTCCGGCGCGCTGGCGCCCTTGAGGTCGCCCTGGAAGCCGCCCATGGGGGTGCGGGCGCTGCCGACGATGACGATGGGATCGGTGTGCATGGCGTTCTCCTTCATTTGGCGGCCATCCGCAAGGCGCCGTCGAGACGGATCACCTCGCCGTTGAGCATGCTGTTCTCGATGATGTGGCGGACCAGGGCGGCGTACTCCGCCGGGCGACCCAGCCGCGGCGGGAACGGCACGCCGGCGGCCAGGGAATCCCGCACCTCGGGGGTCATGCCGGCCATCATCGGCGTCTCGAAGATGCCCGGGGCGATGGTCATCACGCGGATGCCGAAGCGCGCCAGTTCCCGCGCCGCCGGCAGGGTCAGGCTGGCGACGCCGCCCTTGGACGCGGCGTAGGCCGCCTGGCCGATCTGCCCGTCGAAGGCCGCGACGGACGCGGTGTTGATCACCACCCCGCGTTCGCCGTTGGCGTCCGGCTCGCCGCGGGCCATGGCCTCGGCGGCCAGGCGCAACATGTTGAAGGTGCCGATCAGGTTGACCCCGATCACCCGGCTGAAGCTCGCCAGGCCATGGGGGCCCTGCTTGCCCAGGACCTTCTCGCCGGCCACGACGCCGGCGCAGTTGACCAGCCCGTGCAGGCCGCCGAAGGCCTCCAGCGCGGCGTCCACCGCGCCTTGGGCGGAGGCTTCGTCGGCGATGTCGGCCACCACCGCGCGGGCGTTACCGCCCAGCTCGGCGACCTTGGCGTCCAGGGCCGCGCCGTTGAGGTCCGCCAGCACCACGCGGGCGCCGGCGGCCACCAGGGCCTCGGCGGTGGCCGCGCCCAGGCCGGACGCGCCGCCGGTGACCAGGAACACCTTGTTTTCGATCTGCATCGCAAGTCTCCGGAAGGTTCGTGCAAACCCCTATCTTCGGCAGCGAGGAGGGCCCGGACAATGGCCGAAGCCCTCAACTTGGCTGACCGTTTTGGCCAGCCGGCGACGCCCCGTCGGGGTCGAGGCGCCGCCAGCCCGTCATTCAGGCCGCTTCGGCCGCCAGGGCGTCGCGCACCGCGGGGCGCGGCTCGATGCGCGCCATGTAGGCGCCGAAGACCGGCCAGCGCGCCAGGTCCAGCCCCAGGTGCGGCAGCCAGCGCAGCATGGTGAAGAAGAACGCGTCGGCGACCCCGAAGCGCTCGCCCAGCAGGTAGTCGCGCCCGTCCAGGTCGGCGGCGATGCCATCCAGGCGCATGCCCAATCGCTCGCGGAAGAACGGCTTGGCGTCCTCGGGGACCCGCGGGTTGAACAACAGCGCGCAGCCGCCGGTGTGGATCTCGCTGGCGAGGAAGGACAGCAGCTCCTGCAGGCGTACCCGTTCCCAGCTGCCCGCCGGCGGCGCCAGCCCGGCCTCGGGGCGCAGGTCGGCGAGGTACTGCAGCAGCGCCGGCACCTCGGTCAGCACCTGGCCATCGTCCAGGGTCAGCGCGGCCACGTAGCCCTTGGGGTTGATGGCGAGGAAATCGTCGCCCTCGGCGGTGCGCTTGGCGCGGATGTCGACCCGCACCAGCTCGAATGGCAGCTGCAGTTCCCGCAGCACGATGTGGGAGGCCAGGGAACAGGCGGAGGGCGCATAGTAGAGCTTCATGGAGTTCTCCTCTGGAGGGCGGGCGAAGGGCCGGCCGGACACCTTACTGTCGACGGCAAACGCGCCGGCGTAAACCCGCCGGGTGGGACGGGGTGCGTAAGCCGGGGTGGATTCGAGCCACGAGCGGCCACGCCGATACGAACGCGATTGGAGCCTTGGGATACGAGAACGGCGCAAGGCGAGGGAGTGAGCTCGGCGCGACGTGGCGATAGCCGGTATTCGCCGTGGCCCGGCCCAGCGCCGGTCTGCCGTGGCCGCGCCTGCCTGAAAAGCCCCAGGCGAGGCGAGGTCGCGAAGACGCAGCGACGCACCCGTGAAAGCGCGCACGCGCCGCTGCTGCCGGCGCCTCGCCGCATGGCGCTTCCCGCGCAGCGGCTAGAAACAATCCAGCGGCAGCTTGAGGTAGCGCCGGCCGTTGGCCGCCGGGGGTGGCAGTTCGCCAGCGCGCATGTTGACCTGCACCGCCGGCAGCAGCAGGCGCGGCATCTCCAGGCCCTGGTCGCGCTGGCTGCGCAGGGCGACGAAGGCATCCTCGCTCATGGCCTGGCCCACGTGGATGTTGTGCGCCCGCTGCTCGCCCACGCTCGTCTCGCCGCAATAGCGCTCGCGGCCCGGCGCCTTGTAGTCGTGACAGAGGAACAGGCGGGTCTCGTCCGGCAACTCGAACAGCCGGCGGATCGAACGGTAGAGCTGGCGCGGATCGCCGCCGGGGAAATCGCAGCGGGCGGTGCCGCTGTCGGGCATGAACAGGGTGTCGCCGACGAACGCCGCGTCGCCCACCCGGTAGGTGATGCAGGCCGGGGTATGACCGGGGGTGTGCAGCACCTCCACGTCGAGGGTGCCGATGCGGAAGCGCTCGCCGTCGGCAAACAGCCGGTCGAACTGGCTGCCGTCCCGGGGAAAGTCCGCCTCGGCATCGAACAGCTCGCCGAAGGTTTCCTGCACCTGGGGGATGCCGGCGCCGATGCCGAGGCGCCCGCCCAGCCGGTCGCGCAGGTAGTGGGCGGCGGACAGGTGGTCGGCGTGGACATGGGTCTCCAGCAGCCAGTCCACCTCCAGGCCCTGCTGGCGGATGTAGCCGATCAGCCGGTCCGCGCCGTCATGGCCGATGCGGGCCGCCGCGGGGTCGTAGTCCAGCACCGGGTCGACGATGGCGCAGCGGGCGCTGGCCGGGTCGACGATCAGGTGGCTGTAGGTGCAGGTGGCGGAATCGAAGAACGACACGATGCGCATGTTCCCTCCTTGTTCATGTGCGTGCGTCCGGCAGCATCGCCCATGCCGCAGGCGTCCGTGCCGGCCCGTCGACGACCGGCGCCGGCCGGCTGTACCCCTTGTCGGCGCGTCGGGACGGATCTGCCGCCCCGGCGCCTGCGCCGCCGTTCAGCCCTGGGGAAGCGCGCGCAGCGCCTGGTCCAGGTCCGCCATCAGGTCCTCGGCGTGCTCGACGCCTACCGACAGCCGCAGCAGGTTCTCGCCGATGCCGATGGCGGCCTTCTGCTCGTGGGTCAGGGAGCAGTGGGACATGCTGTAGGAGTGGTTGATCATGCTTTCCACGCCGCCCAGGGAATCGGCCAGGACGAAGATCGACAGCCGCCCCACCAGCTCGGACACCGCCTGGCGGTCGGCCTTGACCGTGAAGGACACCACCGCCCCGCCGCTGCGCATCTGGCGCTGGCACAGGGCGTGCTGCGGGTGGCGCTCCAGGCCCGGGTAGTAGACCTCGTCCACTTGCGGGTGGGCCTCCAGGAACCGCGCCAGGCGCAGTGCGTTGGCACATTGGCGCTCCATGCGCACGTCCAGGGTCTTCAGGCCGCGCAGGGCCAGGTAGCAGTCGAACGGCCCCTGCACCGCACCCACCGCCATGCCCACCGCCCGCAGGCGCACCAGCAGGCCGTCGTCCGCCGCCACCACCACCCCGCCGATGAGGTCCGAGTGGCCGCCGATGTACTTGCTCGCCGAGTGCATCACCAGGTCCACGCCGTGCTCGATGGGTCGCTGGTTCCACGGCGAGCAGAAGGTGTTGTCGACGCAGGTGAGCAGGCCGTGGGCGCGGGCGAAGGCGGTCACCGGGGCGATGTCCACCAGCTGCAGCAAGGGGTTGGTGGGGGTCTCGATCCAGATCAGCCGGGTGTTGTCCTGGCGCGCGGCGGCCAGGGCGTCCAGGTCGTTGAGGTCGACGTAGGTGGTGGTCAATCCCGAGGTGCGGCTGCGGTAATCCTCCATCAGACGGAAGGTACCGCCGTAGACCCCGGCCATGACGATCACGTGGGAATCCTTGGGCAGCAGCTCCAGCACGCTGGCGGTGGCGGCCATGCCGGAGGCGCACGCCAGGGCGCCGCGCCCGCCTTCCAGGGCGGCGATGCAGGTCTCGTAGGCGTGGCGGGTGGGGTTGCTGACCCGGCTGTAGGCGTATTCGGTGCGCTCGTCCAGGCCCCGCTTGGTGAAGGAACTGGCGGTGACGATGGCCGGGAAGATGGCGTTGTCGGCGACGGTGGACTGGTCCCCGGCGTGGATCACCCGGGTGGAGAAATGGGTCGTGTCGGTCATGCGCGTCTCAATGGGGCTGGAAAAGAAGGTCGAGGCGTTCGGCATAGGGGGCGATGTCGCCGATCTGGCGGGCCACCCAGTCGCGGTCGTAGTAAGTATCCAGATAACGCTCCCCGCTGTCGCACATCAAGGTGACGATCGACCCGCGGATGCCCCGCGCCTGCATGTCCCCCGCCACCTGCAACACGCCCCACAGGTTGGTGCCGGTGGAGCCGCCCGCCTTGCGGCCGATCAGCCGTTCCAGCCAGTAGAGGGTGGCGATGCTGGCGGCGTCCGGCACCGCCAGCATGGCGTCGATCACGTCGGGCAGGAACGACGGCTCCACCTGTGGCCGGCCGATGCCCTCGATGCGCCCGCAGCGGCTGCTGGTGAGGCTGCGGTCGCCGCTGTGGTAGGCGTCGTGGAACACCGAATGCTCCGGGTCCACCGCCACCAGCCGGGTGTCGAAGCCACGGTAGCGGATGTAGCGGCCCAGGGTGGCGGTGGTGCCGCCGGTGCCGGCGCTCATGACGATGGCGTGGGGGATCGGGTGCGGCTCGCCGCTCATCTGCTGGAAGATGCTTTCGGCGATGTTGTTGTTGCCGCGCCAGTCGGTGGCCCGCTCGGCGTAAGTGAACTGGTCCATGTAGTGGCCGCCGCTTTCCAGGGCCAGGCGCTCCGCCACCGCATAGACCTCGGCCGGGTGGTCGACGAAGTGGCAATGGCCGCCGAACAGTTCGATCTGCTGGATCTTGCGGCGGGCGGTGAGGCGCGGCATCACCGCGGTGAACGGCAGGCCCAGCAGCCGGGCGAAATAGGCCTCGGAAATGGCGGTGCTGCCGGACGAGGCCTCCACCACCGGTGTGCCTTCGCGAATCCTGCCGCTGCAAATGGCGTGGAGGAACAGCGAGCGGGCCAGGCGATGCTTGAGGCTGCCGGTGGGGTGGGTGCTCTCGTCCTTGAGGTAGACGTCCACGCCCTTGAGGCCGGGAATGTCCAGCTTCAGCAGGTGGGTGTCGGCGGAGCGCAGCTGGTCGCTGGACAGGGTGCCGACCGCATGGCGTATCCAGGCGCTCACCGGACATCTCCGAGCGGAAGAAAACATGCATTGGCGAACGGGCGGCGGGTACGACGGGAACGCATGATGGGCACTCGGCGGAAACGGGATGAAAAGCGTACGTCGGCACGCCGAGTAAAAAATTTCCTTTTTTCTTCATGAACGGCTATTTCTTGGAAAATTTTTCTCTCTTTCCAGGAGCAGCCGTGATGGATGCCTTCGATCGCCAGATTCTCGCCCTGCTCCAGCGCGACGCCACCCTGCCCCTCAAGGACCTCGCCGAGGCGGTGAACCTCTCCACCACCCCCTGCTGGAAGCGTGTTCGCCGCCTGGAGCAGGCCGGCTTCATCCGCGCCCGGGTCACCCTGCTGGACCCGGACCACCTGGGGCTGGGCCTGTCGGTATTCGTCCAGTTGAAGACCCAGCGCCACGACAATGCCTGGCTGGAGCAATTCGCCGCCACGGTGATGCAGTTCGAGGAGGTGCTGGAGTTCTACCGGATGGCCGGCGAGTGGGACTACATGCTGCGGGTGGTGGTCAGCGACATCGCCGCCTACGACCGCTTCTACAAGAAGCTGATCACGTGCACCGAGGGGCTGACCAACATCACTTCCAGCTTCGCCATGGAGCAGATCAAGTACACCACCGCCCTGCCCCTGCCCCTGCCCCGCTGAACCGCGCCTCAGTCGGCGCGGAAGTTGCGGAATTGCCAGGGATCGTCCCGGTCCAGGTCTTCCCGGTAGAGGCGGTCGCGGCCTTCCAGGGGGGTCCAGTCGGCGTACACCCCCGCCACCTCTCCCAGGTAGCCCCGGCACAGCGCCAGCAGTTCGTCATGGGGCATCTCGTCCGGCTCCACCAGGCCGCGGGACGGGTTGCGCATCGCCCACACCACCCCCGCCATCACCGCCGCGGTCACCTGCAGGCTGGTGGCGCTGTTGTTCGGGCACAGCGCCCGCGCCTGCTCGATGCCGAGCCGCGAGCCGTACCAGTAGGCGCGGCGGGCATGGCCCATGAGCAACACCCCCAGTTCGTCGATACCGGTCACGATGTCCTCGTCCAGCAGGCGTTGCCGCGCCTGGGGCCGCCAGTCGCGGCCGGCCAGCTCGTGCAGGGACAGCAGCGCGTCGTCGCATGGGTGGTAGGCGTAGTGCACCGTGGGCCGGTATTCCGGGCTCGGCCCCTCGCCGAGGGTGAGGTAGTCGGCGATGGACAGCGCCTCGCTGTGGGTCACCAGGTGGCCCAGGGTCGGGCCGGCCAGGGGCGTCCATGTGCGGACCCGGGTCACGGCACCGGGGCATTGCAGGTAGATGCCGGCCTGGCAGCCACTCGCATGGCGATGGCCGTCCGGCGGCAGCTGTTTCTCGTGGCTGCCCCAGCCCAGCTCCGCCGGCTGGCAGGCCTCGCTGATGAACCCGTCCACCGACCAGGTGTTGACGAACTCGTCGTCCACCTTGCGCCGCTGGGCGACCTGGGAATCGCGCTCGGCGATGTGGATGCAGCGCACCCCCAGTCGCTGGGCCAGACGTGCCCAGCCCGTTCGGTCGGTGGGAGGCGTGGCGGCGTCCCCCAGGTCGGCGGCGAGGCTCAGCAGCGCCTCCTTCAAGAGGTGCGAGACCAGCCCCGGGTTGGCGCCGTGGGTGAGCACCGCGGTGGGGCCGCCGGCGCCCTCGTCGCGCAGGGCCAGCACCGCCTCCCGCAGGGCGTAGTTGGTGCGCGCCGCCAGGGACTGCCCGGCGTCGGTGTAGCCGCCCTGCCAGGGCTCAGTGCAGGTGTCCAGGTAGAGCACGTCCCGGGGCCGGCACCAGGCGATCAGCGCCTGGCTGGAAACATCCACCGACAGGTTGAGCAGGAAGTCGCCGGGGCCCAGCAGCGGCTCCAGCACCTCGCGGTAGTTGGCCTCGGTGAGGGCCAGCGGGCGCAGGTCGACGCCATGGGTCTCGGCCAGGGCGCGCCCGCCGCTATCCGGGCTGAGAATGGTGACCCGTTCGGGGTCCAGGGCGATGTGGCGGAACAGCAGCGGCAGCACGCCGCGGCCGATGCAGCCGAAGCCGATCAGTACCAGGCGGCCGTCGAAGGGCTGCACGTCAGGGCGGTCGGTCATGGTCGATCCTCTCTGGCGAAGGCGCGAGCGGTGGCGCGGATGGGGTCTTTCCATCGACCGCGGGGCACCGGCGAACGCTCCGGCGAAAATGAAGCGCCCGTTTGATTCGCCCGCTTCCCCCGCGCCTCAGCGTTCGCCGGCGTCGAAGGTCGCACCGCGGCGCAGGCGCACCGGGCCGCGCACCTCGCCCTGGATGTCCACCTCCTGCTCGCCCTGGGTCACCCGGATCGTGCCGGCCGCCGCCAGGTGCGCGGCCGCCTGGCGCACCGCCGGCATCAGCCCGCGCCATTCGCCCTCGTCGGACGCCAGGTGGCGCGCCACCTCGGAGGGGCAGAGGGAGGCCTGCTCGCTGCGCTGGGCCAGCAGGCGAAGGATCGCACGCGCCATCGGGTTCGTTTCGCTCATGACTGCTCCTGCACGAATCTTCCAGAATCGCCAAACGGTATCGTTTACCCTAGCCGAGACAACGGGTGCGGAACGTCGTCCCGCCACCGTCGCCACGCAGGAGCCGCCCATGACCGCACGCCACTGGATCGACCTGCGGCAGGATGCCGAAACCGGGATCGAGACGATCCGCGCCCATTTCGAGGGCCATGCCTACGACCCCCACTGGCACGACAGCTACCTGGTGGGTTTCACCGAGCAGGGGGTGCAGCAGTTCCGCTGCCGCCATCGCCTGCACCAGAGCACGCCGGGCCAGGTGTTCCTGGTGGAGCCCGGCGAGATCCACGACGGCGACGCGCCCGCCCCCGGCGGCTTCACCTATTCCATGCTGTACCTCGACCCCCACTGGCTGGAGCGGGAACTGCGGGCGCTGTTCGAGCAGGCGCCGGCCACCTGCCAGCCCGGCTTCGCCACCACCCTGTCCCGAGCCCCGGGCCTGCTGCCGGCGGTCGCCGGCGCCTTCGCCGTGCTGCAGGCGGACGAGTTGCGGATCGTCCGCCAGACCGCCCTGGACACCCTCCTGGCGGCGCTCACCGCCCACCTGCAGTGGCGCACCCGCAGTGAGGCCGACCCGCGCCTGCCGCAGGTGGCGCTGCGGGCCCGGGACTACCTGCACGCGCACCTGGACCAGGACATCGGCCTGGACGACCTGGCGCGGCTCGGCGGGGTCGATCGGTTCCGCCTGAGCCGCGCCTTCAAGGCCGCCTTCGGCCTGGCTCCCCACGCCTACCTGATCCAGCTGCGCCTGGCCCGGGCACGCCACCTGCTGGCCCGGGGCGAGGCGCCGGCGGACGTCGCCATGCGCCTGGGCTTCGCCGACCAGAGCCACCTGGGCCGCTGGTTCCGCCGCGCCTACGGCCTGACCCCGGGCCACTACCGCAGGCGCTGCTCGAATCTTCCAGACGCCTGAGGGGCCGCCCCGGAGAATCGGCCCCGTCAGCCAGACGGAGACCGACCATGCCCCTCGTTGCC
>NZ_VJOY01000030.1 GCF_007109405.1 Pseudomonas mangiferae | reverse complement strand
GTGGGGGGGCATACAGCGGCTCGGAGCGGGGCGTGCTGTAGGCAGGGTCAGGTGGCGAATACACCCGGGGCGCGCTGTAGCCCCCGGAGCCGCTGTAGTGCGAACTGTGGGAGCTGTGGGAACTATGAGAGCGGTGAGAACTGTGCGAGCTATGGGAGCGATGGGCGGCATACAGGTTCAGCGCATCCTCCCCGTTCAAGGTATTGCGGAAGGCCGGTGGTGCCTCGCTGGGTGCCTCCCGCCAGAGCGGATGTCCCTGGGGCGCAGGGTTCGCCTCGGCGAGAGCGGTGCTCATCGCGGGTATCAGCGTCATGACCTGGCCCAGAAGCCTGTTCCAGCGTTCCAGTAATTTCATGGGGATACTCCTGTGTAGCGGGCGAGTTCGGCGGCTTTCAGGGGGCGGATGCCGCGGCTTTCCCAGCGGGGCGAATGGGACTTGAAGAAGCCGCCGCAGGCTGTGGTGGCAGCACAACCCTGGCAGGTGTCGATGAAGCGATTCTTCCAGTCGGAAATGCTGCGGCGATAGAACGGCGCGAGGGAAGGTTCCAGCACGCATAGCGGCAGGTTGTAGAGGGAGCTGGCCATGCCGCGGATATCCAGGAAGTGACAGGCTTCCCCCAGCGGCGCCTGATAGTCCAGCGGATCGATCCACAGCGCTTCATGGTGCTTGCGGGCCAGCCCCGTGCTTTCCAGGCCCATGAAGGCGACATGGCGGACAAAGGGCAGGTTGCGGAAGATGAAATGCGCCAGCTGGGGCAACCTGGGCACCGTCAGCCGGCTCAGCACCACACGAATCTCCACGGACTGCTCCGCCCTGGCCAGGGCATAGAGCCCGCGCAGGGTTTCGCTGAAGGCTCCCGATGCCTGCACTACATGATCGTGATCTGCGGCGTTGTCGGCATACAGCGGTATGCCCCAGGTGCAGCCGGGGTGGTTCACTCGCGCCAGCTCCGCTCCCCAGCCCGGGTCCGCCAGCGCCCGGCCATTGCTGAGGATATGCAGGTGTTTTTCGGGAATCACCTGGCGTGCCTTGTCGAGGATGGCCAGCAGGCCTGCCCGGTAGAGGGTAGGCTCGCCGCCGCTGATACCCAGGTGTTCCTCGCCCGGGTCGACCAGGTCGAGCAGGCATAGGTTTTCCTCGATATGCCAGCGATCGTCGACGTCCCGCGGCGGTTGCGAGCACATCAGGCACAGGCTGTTGCAGCGATCGGTCATGAACAACAGGTTGCTGTTGGCGCCACGCCGGTAGAGCACCCGCACCGCTGGGGTGTCCGGCGATACCGCTATCACGTCGCCGGGCTGCACCACCTCGGGATCGTCCGCTCGGGTCAGCTGTACCCGGCCGGTATCCGGCAGGTCGTCCTGCCGGGGATCGATGAAGCCACCCACTGCGAGGGTGCTCATTTGCGCTCGCTGGGCAGCAGGGCTGTCTCCGAGCCAGAGCAGGATGTCGTCGAAGTCGGCAGCGCCTGCGCAAGCGGCGGGACCCCGGGCGATCAACTCGGCGGGTGCCAGTACTTTGAACAGTCGCGGCGTGGTCAGGTTGCGCGAGGCGAAGCGGGTGTTCAGGGCCAACATGTTCACCCCCGATAACCGGGGACGGGGAGGTCGGCGAGCCTGCGTCGCGCCAGCCAGGACAGCAAGACCCGCTGGGTGAGGTCGTCGCCGTCCCGCAGGAGGCGAAACAGATGCTGCAGCAACGCCATATTCTTCTGGCAGAACGCGCTGAAGGCGCGGTGCCCGACCGGATCGCTCTGCCGCGCATAGTGCTCGATGGGATCGGCGCCGCAGTACGGCACGAACGCACAATCGGCGCAGCCCGGCAGGCCCTCGGCGATACCGGCGGACAGCAGTAGCCCCATCACCGGTGAGCGGAGCAGGGTCTCCAGCGGCTGCTCGACGCTTCCCAGCCTGAGTCCCGCTTCGCCCATCTCCAGCAGCATACGGGCCTCGTCGGAAGGGTAGACCCCGCCGTCGTAGTTGTAGACCAGCGCGCCAATGCCGGCGCCAGCAGGGGAGCGCAGGTCGACGTAGCCGGACGCGAACGGCGTGAGAATGTGGGTCAGCAGCAGGCTGGCATACCCTTCGGAAAGGCGGATGCCCTGGCCGTTGAGGGTGATCAGGTACGCCAGCGCCTGCTTGTAAAAGGCCACGTAGCGAGCCATCGGGTAGTCGAGCCGCTGGCGTGACGAATGGGCGAACCCATAGGGGCTCAAGGGCCGCAGGGAGATGCTGTCGAACTGCTGTTCGACGTATTCGTCGATGATCGCCTCAGGGTATTCCAGGCTCCGTGCGGCCAAGGTGGTCAGCGCCGATACCGCCTCATGGCCGAGGCGCTCGCGGACGCGCCGGATACCGTCCAGGGTCCTGGCATGGGCGTCCCGTTCCGGCGTCGGGCGATTGGCGTCGTGGAGGAAGGCAGGCCCGTCCAGGGAGGTGGAAAAATGAATGTCATGCTCCTGGGCGAAGTCCAGGACTTGCTCGTCCAGATGGTGAAGCGTGGAACTGATGACGAAACGGATGCTGCGCCTTTCCTCGCTATTGCGAGCCTGCACCGCTTCCACGATCTGTCGCACCCGATCGAACGCCAGCAAAGGTTCGCCGCCCTGGAACTCCACGGTCAGCACGGGCGAAGGGGATTCGAACAGACGGTCCACGGCATGCCGGGCATGCTCCGCCGACAGGTCGTGGCCACTGCCTCCCAGCGGGGCGCGGGACACCTGGCAGTACTGACAGGTGTGGTTACAGCGCAAGGTGACCACGAACAGGTGCAGCGCCGGTCCGCCGAACAGAAAGCTCTTCCGGCTGCGGTACTGGGCTGCCATTTCCGGGAGGGGATCATGGCCGTCGATTTCGTAGATGAAATGGCGCGCCAGCAGATCTTTATAGAGCGGCGTGTGGCGGGGCAGGCGTCGATTCACCAACTGGTCCAACTGAGCCTCGGACAGGAACAGGTATTCACCCGTTTCTGCCGTGAGCAGAAGCCCACGATCGCTTTCGTCCAGGCGCATGAAACGGAAAGGGAGCAGGCGGTAGGTGGCATCGGTAGCCAGCAGGACTGTCATGTCAGAGCCCCGCTTCCTTCAGGGCCGTGCGCGCAAGCCACTCGCAGAGCCCCTGGGTCTCCAGGCGGATGCGCTCGCGCAGGGCGAAATCGTTCAGGTTCCGGTACAGCAGGGCTCTGGCCGTCTCGGCGGAAGGCGCTCCCTCACCTGCGAGGAGCAAGGGCATGACTTCGAGCGACACGCGACCGGGTTGCTGGGCCACCAGGCAGGTGAGGCGGTCGGCGAGGGCATAGACGGTGCGCTGGACGACGCCCAGCGGATAGGTCGTTTCGTCGAGGCTCAGTGTGAAGGACCAGGGCATGAGGGGATTCCATTCGATAAAGTCCTGACGGTCCTTGAGGATATTGCACAGGTTCAGGGCATTTTGCCACTATCGAAGACGAATTCTCCTGGGCGCGGCGGACCCGTGGCGCCATGGAGCGGCTCCATCTGTCCGCGCCAAGTGGCGAAACCGGTGCCGGCATCTTTAATGGGTAGGGAGGGCGGCAAACGGCCATCTCGCTGCTCGCGCCGCTCCAGGGCCGCCAGTGGCTCGACCCATGAGGGATTCACTGCAAAAGGATTGAGGTGATCGCATGTTCAATTCCGCTCTCAAGCAGGAGCTGGCGCAACTGCGGGCCGAGAGTGCAGAAAGTCGCCAGCTTCGGGACGCGCTGGAGAACGAGACCCTTTCCCTGGCCCTCGACGGGGAGGGCCGCGTCCTGTCGGTCAACCAGAAATTCCTGGACGCCATGGGTTACCGGCGCGGTGAGCTGGAGGGCCAGCCGCTCGACAACATCATCGCGGACTACGTGAAGAAGCTGGAGTGCTACCGCGGCCTCAAGGCAGCCATCGCCCGCGGCACCCATATCAGCGGGCACTACCGGCTGCTGCGCAGCGATGGCCACGAGGCCTGGCTGCGGGCGGTCTGGCAGCCGGTGAAGAACGAGGAGGGCCAGGTCTACAAGACCCTGTGCTTCGCCAGCGACGTCACCGAGACGGTGGAGAGCGCCACCGAGTACGAGAGCGTGATCAAGGCGCTGCTGCGCTCCACCGCGGTGATCGAGTTCAACCTCAACGGCGAGGTGATCACCGCCAACGACCTCTTCCTGCACGGCATGGGCTACTCGCTGGATCAGATAAAGGGCAAGCACCACCGGATGTTCTGCTTCCCCGAGGAGTACAACGCCCCCGCATACGAAGCGTTCTGGAACCGCCTGCGGCGGGGCGAATACGTGGCCAGCCGCTTTCGTCGAATCGACCGCCATGGCCGGGAGGTCTGGCTGGAGGCGTCCTACAACCCGGTGGTGAACCCCCGTGGCGAACTGTACAAGGTGGTCAAGTTCGCCACCGTGGTGACCGACCAGGTCAACCAGGAGCGTTCCGTGTCCGAGGCGGCCGCCATCGCCTTCGACATTTCCCAGAAGACCGACGTCAGCGCCCAGAAGGGCGCCGAGGTGGTGCAGCAGACGGTCCAGGTGATGCGCCAGATCGCCCAGGACCTGCAGGAGGCGTCCAACGGCATCGAGGCCCTGGGCAAGCAGTCCCTGGTGATCAGCTCAATCGTCAAGACCATCAGCGGCATCGCCGCCCAGACCAACCTGCTGGCCCTGAATGCCGCCATCGAGGCGGCGCGGGCCGGCGAGCAGGGGCGCGGTTTTGCCGTGGTGGCCGACGAGGTGCGCCAGCTGGCGGGGCGGACCAGCGAGGCCACCGAGGAAATCGTCGGGGTGGTGCAGCAGAACCAGCAACTGGCCCAGGCGGCCGTCTCCAGCATGGCCAGCAGCAAACACCAGGCGGAGGAGGGGCTCGGCTTGGCCAACGAGGCGGGCTCGAAGATCGTGGAAATCCAGGACGGGGCGCAGAAGGTGGTGAGCGCGGTGGCCCACTTCGCCACTCACCTGAATACCTGACGGGATGCTGCCGGCTTTCCGCCGACAATAGAAAAACGGCCGCCCATGGGCGGCCGTTGCGGTTCAGCGCAGTGCCTGTTTCAACCGCTGGCCGGCATAGGCCTGGGCCTCCTCGGCCTTCTTCACCACCGCGGCGGTACCGAAGAACTCGTGGGTCACGCCCTCGTAGACCTTGCGCTCGACGCTGACCCCGGCCTTCTGCAGGGCCGCCTGCAGCTGCTGGCCATCGTCGGTCAGGGGGTCGATCTCCGCGTTGATCAGGGTGACCGGCGGCAAGCCGGCGAGGTCGGCCTTCACCAGGTCGATGCGCGGGTCTTCCAGGTCGGTGGGCCCCGACGTGGCGTTGGCAATGAACCAGAGCATCATCGGGCGGTTCAGTGGCTTGGCGTCGGCGTATTTCTCGTAGCTGGGGGTGGTGGTGCGGGTCTGCGCCACCGGGTACACCGCCAGTACATGGCGCGGTGCGGTTAGGCCCTTGTCGCGGGCGGCGATGGCGGTCGCCACGGCCAGGTTGCCCCCGGCGCTTTCGCCGGCCAGGGCCAGTCGGGTCGGATCGCCGTTCAGGCTGTCGGCATGCTTGCTGACCCAGGCATAAGCGGCGGCCGCGTCCTCGTGGGCGGCGGGGAATTTGTTCTCCGGGGCCCGGCGATAGTCCACCGAGACCACCACCGCATTGGCTTGCTTGGCCAGGCCGCGGGCACCGCCGTCGTAGACGTCGCGGTCGGCGATCACCCAGCCGCCCCCATGGAAATAGACGATGACCGGAAAGGGCCCCTGGCCAGCAGGCGTGTAGACCCGGGCCTGCAGCTCGCCCACGGCGCCCGGGATGCTGCGATCGGTGCTGGTCACACCCGGCACCAGCACGCTGGGGTCGGTGCTGCGGTCCTTGGCCCGCAGGACCTTCTTCACCGCGTCAGCGATGGTCGGCTCCTGCCGCGCCTGGCTCGGCGAGATTCGTTCGATGGCTTTCGGGTCGAGGCTGGCGAGGGCGTTCAGCACCGCCTGCATGTCCAGGTCGGCACGGACCATCAGTTTCGCAGTGCTCACCGCTTCCTGGCTCACCGGACGCTTGTCCGGCGAATGGCTGCATGCGGTCAACAGGGCGGCACCGATACCGATGCCGAGGAGGGCTTGCGCCAGGTGAGCACGGGGTTTCATCACATCGTCCTTCTCATGGGGGATAAGGGATGCGACCCGGCGTGAAATGGATTGGTTTGGTCGATCGGCGTACGGCCGGTCGGGCGGCTCCTGGCGGGGAGCCACCCGGTGGAGCTACCCGGAGCTTTTAGCTCTTGGCTACCCAGGCGTTGAAGCGTTGTTCCAGCTCTTCGCCGTGTTCCACCCAGAAGGCGTTGTCGATGGGCACCGAGACCGCCAGGTTGTCCTTGGCGGTGTTAAGCGCCGCCGCCAGTTTCGGGTCCAGCAGCGAAGCCGTGGCCGGGCTGGTGGGGCCGTAGGCCAGCCGCTCGGTGTGCAGCTTCTGCTGTTCCGGGCGCAGGGAGAAGGTGATGAACTGCTCGGCGACCGCCTTGTTGCGGCTGCCCTTGGGGATCGCCCAGGAGTCGATGGCGTAGATGCTGCCGTTCCAGACGATACCCATGTTGGCGCCTTCCTGCTGGGCGGCGAACACCCGGCCGTTGAACGCGGTGCTCATCACCACGTCGCCGCTGGCGAGGAACTGCATCGGCTGGGCGCCGGACTCCCACCACTGGATGTCACGCTTGATCTCGTCCAGCTTGCGGAACGCGCGGTCCACACCCTGGGAGGTGGCGAGCTCCTTGTACAGGTTCTCGCGGGGCACGCCGTCGGCCATCAGGGCGATTTCCAGGGTGTACTTGGCGCCCTTGCGCAGGGCGCGCTTGCCGGGGTACTTGCGGGTATCCCAGAAATCCGTCCAGCCGGTGGGGGCTTCCTTGAGGCGGTCGGCGTTGTAGGCCATCGCCATGGACCAGACCAACAGGCCGGCGCCGCACTCGCTGAGGGTGCCCGGCACGAAGTCTTCCTCGCGGCCGATGGCAGCGGTGTTCAGCTGCTCGAACAGGCCCTCGTCGCAGCCCCGCAGCAGCTCCGGGCCTTCCACCTGGACCACGTCCCAGGTCACGCTGTGGGTATCCACCATGGCCTTGATCTTGCCCATTTCGCCGTTGTATTCGCCGGCCAGCACCTTGTTGCCGGTGCTGCGCTCGAACGGCTTGTAGAACGCTTCGGTCTGCACGTCCTTGCTGGTCCCGCCGAAGGAAATCACGGTGATTTCCGCAGCTTCGGTCAGGCCGGAGGCCAGCCAGGCGGCGATCAGTGCCGTGGCGATGGATGTCTTCTTCATGTCTACCTCTTGGATGCTTGTTGTTGGCAGATTCAGGCTCGCAGGCGGTGCGGGGCAATGGGTTCCGTTCCGGCACCGGGCTCCAGGGCCCGGCTGGCATCGCCGCCGGCACCCCAGGCCGGCGACTGGCGGCCCGCGTCCGGCGGGCCAGGGGCGTTCAGCAGCGGTAGTCGGCCTCGCCGTCGATCAAGCGCAGGGCGGACTCCCAGGCCAGCAGGTGCAGGTCGCGCACGATCTCGTCCTCGGACTGGCGCGCGGTGAGCTCGCAGACCGCCTCGGGCGGGAAGCGCAACGGCTGGCCGCCGGCTAAAGCCTGCACCTGGGCCTGGCAGGCGCGCTCGAGGAAGTACAGTTGATTGAAGGCTTCGGCCACCGAGCCTCCCACCGCCAGCAGGCCATGGTTGCGCAGGATCATCGCCTGGTGGCTGCCCAGGTCGCGGACCAGGCGGCTGCGTTCGTCCGGGTTCAGGGCGATGCCCTCGTAGTCGTGGTAGCCCAGCCGCCGGTAGTACTTCAGGGCGTGCTGGCTGATGGGCAGCAGGCCGTCTTCCTGGGCGGACACCGCGATGCCCGCCGCGGTGTGGGTGTGCACCACGCAATTGACGTCCGGGCGCGCGGCATGGATCGCCGAATGGATGTTGAAGCCCGCGCGGTTGACGCTGTCCGGGCCCAGGCGCGGGTCCACCACGTGGCCGTCGTGATCCACCTTGACCAAGTCGGAGGCACGCATCTCGTGGAACAGCACGCCGTAGCGGTTGATCAGGAAATGGTCCGGCTCGTTGGGCACCCGCGCCGAGATGTGGGTGTCGATCAGGTCGGTCATGCGGAAGTGCGCCACCAGCCGGTAGAGGCCGGCCAGGTCGCAGCGCGTCTCCCACTCCTCGGGGGAAATCTGCTCGCGGTCGATGGGGTAAGCTGGTGCGCGCATGGGCACGTCCTTTTCTTGTGATGTGGTCAGGCCGATGGAAGGCCGGTGGCTGCGCGCAAATGCCGCACCCGCCCGACGACACGAGCTTGCAGCAGGCGCCGTACCCCTCGCCATGCACAGGGAGCGTTCCCGACCGGCAGGGCTGTTATGGTGGTTTCACCGGTACACCCGCCGATCCCTTTCCCGATGATGGACGCCCTCATGCTGTTTCTCGACCCCGCCTCGGACACCCCCCTGGTCGGCCAGATCGTCGCTGGCATCGGCCAGGCCATCGGCGAGCAGCGGCTGCGCCCCGGCAGCAAGCTGCCGTCGATCCGCAAGTTCGCCCAGACCCATGGCGTCAGCCATTTCACCGTGGTGGAGGCCTACGACCGGCTGGTTGCCTTGGGCCACCTGACGGCCCAGCGCAACGCCGGCTTCTACGTGCGCGGCCAGGGCGGCGAGACCCCGCCGGAGCCGCCGGCCGATGAGGCGGAGCGCGCGGAATTCGACTTCGACGCCCAGTTGCTGCTGCACAAGGTGTTCCAGCCCCTGGGCATGGAACTGCGCCCCGGGATCGGCCTGCTGCCGGAGGAATGGACCGACCACGACGGCTTGCAGCGCAGCCTGCGCGCCCTGGGCCGGGCCGACCCGAGCCGCTTCTCCGGCTACGGGCCCACCAAGGGCGACGTGCGCCTGCGCGGCCGCCTGGCGGACAAGCTGGGGGATGCGCGGATCGCCGCCTCGCCCGACCACCTGATGCTCACCAGCGGCGCCAGCCAGGCCCTGGACCTGGTCTCGCGTTACCTGGTGCAGCGTGGCGACACGGTGCTGGTGGACGAGCCGGGCTACCACAACCTGTTCCTCAACCTGCGCCTGCAGGGCGCGCGGCTGGTGGGCATCCCGCGGACCCGCGACGGGCTGGACCTGGCGGCGCTGGAGGAAGCCCTGCAGCGCCATCGGCCCAAGGTGTTCTTCACCAACACCCGCCTGCAGTGCCCCACCGGCAGTAGCCTGTCCCTGGCGGTGGCCCACCGGTTGCTGCAACTGGCGGAGCGCCATGATTTCCTGATCGTCGAGAACGACATCTACGCCGACCTCGACCCGGACGGCCGGCAGGCCCTGGCCGGCATGGACCAGCTGTCCCGGGTGATCTACATCGGCAGCCTGTCCAAGGCCATCGCCCCGGCGCTGCGGGTGGGCTTCGTCGCCGCCCACCGGGACCTGATCGACGAACTGGTGCCCCTGAAGATGGCCAGCGGCCTGACCAGTTCGGAGATCACCGGCGAGCTGGCCCTAGACGTGTTGCTGCAGGGGCGGCACCGCAAGCACGTCAAGCAGGTGCAGGACAACCTGGCGCGGGCTCACGAGCAGGTGGCCCGGCGCCTGGAGGAGGTCGGCCTGGAAGTGTTCGTCGAGCCCGGCGCCGGGCTGTTCCTCTGGGCCCGCCACCGCACCCTGGAGGACGCCACCGCGCTGGCCACCCGGGCCAAGGAGGAGAAGATCCTGCTGGCGCCGGGACAGTTGTTCATGCCCGACGCACGACCGGTGCCCTGGCTGCGCTTCAACGTCGCCCATTCCCTGGACGACCGGCTCTACCGCTTCCTGGAACGGCAGTCCGGCGCCTGACAGCGGAGGCGATGGCGCCCCTGCATCGCTAGGGGCGCTCGCTGGCGTGCATCGCTCCCGCGCGGTGGCAGCGCTTCAGGGAGAAGAGACCGGCTCAGGGAGACGGAGGCGATCCTCTCCAGAACCTTGCACTCTCCATCTGAAGCGCCTGCCCCTGTTCCTGGCGAGCGTGGCGACTGTCCAGCGGTGCGTTCGTCCGCCGTCACTGGCAAGGCCGTTTCGCTTGCTGTACAAATGTACAGTATGAAAACGCCATTACCCCACTCCGTTTCTTACCCATCCGCTCAGCGCCGGATTCGCGGAATGTCGCGTCCATGAACGGCAACGTGGTGGCGCTGGATGCCCTGCTGGACGAGCGCCGCCTGTGGAAGGGGCGCGCCCTGGGGCGGGCGAGCAGCGCCCAGCCCACCGGCCATGCGGCCCTGGATGCGCTGCTGCCCGGGGGCGGCTGGCCCGACGCGGCCCTCAGCGAAGTCCTGTTGCCGGCCGCCGGGGTGGGCGAATTGCAGGTGCTCTGGCCGACCCTGGCGCGCCTGAGCGCCGCGGGCGAGCGGGTGGCGCTGGTGGCACCGCCCCACATCCCGTTTCCCCCGGCCTGGCTGGCGGCCGGGGTCGACCTGCGCGGGCTGGTGCTGGTGCAGGCGAGCGGCCGCGACGTGCTCTGGGCTGCCGAGCAGTGTTTGCGCTCGGGCAGTTGCGGCGCCGTGCTGTGCTGGCCGGGGGCGGTGGACGACCGGGCGCTGCGGCGCCTGCAGGTGGCGGCCGAGACCGGCCAGACCCTGGCCTTCGCCTACCGCGCCAGCCACGACGCGTTCAACCCGTCGCCGGCGGCGCTGCGCCTGCTGCTGGAAGCGCCGGGCCGGGTCCGGGTGCTCAAGTGTCGGGGCGGCGTCGCCCCGGACTGGGCCATCCCGCTGGCGGCCGGCTGAACCGCCATGCGCTGGGCCTGCATCCTCTTCCCGCAACTGGCGCTGGATGCCGTGCTGCGCCGCAGGGTCGAGCCCGAGCGGCCCCTGGCGTTGCTGGCCGGCACGCCGCAGCGGCGTGTGTTGCAGGCGCTCAACCCGGCCGCCAGGGCCCTCGGCCTGCGCCGCGGGCAGGCCCTGGCGGCGGCCCATGCCCTGACCCGGGATTTTGCCACCGCCGACTACGACCCGGCCGATATCGAGCGCTGGCAACGCTTCCTGGCCGCCTGGGCCTATCGCTTCAGCTCCCAGGTCAGCCTGCATTACCCCCGCGCCGTGCTGCTGGAGGTGCAGTCCAGCCTCGGCCTGTTCGGCCCCTGGCCCGGGTTCGAGGCGCGCTTGCGGCAGGAACTCACGGCCCTGGGCTTTCGCCACCGCATCGTGGCAGCGCCCCATCCGGCGGCGGCCCGGGCCCTGGTCAACGTCTACGACGGCCTCGCCCTGGACAGCCAGAAGGCGCTGCAGGCCTGCCTCGGCGGGCTGACGGTGGAGCGCAGCGGCCTCGACCGGGAATCCGCCAGCGCCTTTCAGCGCATGGGCCTGCGCACCCTCGGGCAGGTCCTGGCGATGCCCCGGGACAGCGTGGCGCGGCGCTTCCCGGCCACCGTGCTGCAGCACCTGGACACGCTGCTGGGCCGCCGCGCCCTGGCGCTGGACTGCTACACGCCGCCGGACCGCTTCGACGGGCGGGTGGAACTGAACTTCGAGGTGGAATCCCACCAGGCGCTGCTGTTCCCCCTGCGCCGGCTGACCGCCGACCTGGCCGCGTTCCTCGCCGGGCGCGACAGCGGCGTGCAGCGCTTCGTGCTGGACCTGGAGCACCGCAACGGCGCGCCCACCCGGGTCCCGGTGGGGCTGCTGAGCGCCGAGCGCGAGGCGGCCATGCTGTTCGAGCTGGCCCGGGGCCGCCTGGAGCAACTGCAGGTGCCCGCGCCGGTGCTGGCGATGCGGCTGCTGGCCAAGGACCTGCCGGCCTTCGTGCCCCAGCGCCGCGAGCTGTTCGACGACCGCCCGCAGCAGTCCCTGCCCTGGGAACAGGTGCGCGAGCGCCTGCGGGCGCGACTGGGGGACGACGCGGTGCAAGTGCTGCAGGCCCGCGCCGACCCCCGCCCGGAGCAGGCCTGGCGCCTGGGCGAGGAGGGTACGCGGCCGCCGCAACTGGCGCAGGCGATGCGCCCGGGCTGGCTGCTGCGCGAACCGGTTCCCTTGCGGGGCCCGGCGCCGCGGGTGCTCGCCGGGCCGGAACGGGTCGAGTCCGGCTGGTGGGACGGCGGCGACGTGCGCCGCGACTACTACTGCGTGGAAACCCGCGGCGGTCAGCGCGCCTGGGTCTACCGCACGGTGGGTGAGGGCGGCCCGCTGTGGCTGCACGGGTGGTTCGCATGAGCAGCGCCTACGCCGAGCTGCACTGCCTGTCCAACTTCAGCTTCCAGCGGGGCGCCTCCAGCGCCTCCGAACTGTTCCGCCGCGCCGCCCACCATGGCTATCGCGCCCTGGCCATCACCGACGAGTGCACCCTGGCCGGCATCGTGCGGGCCTGGCAGGCCTCGCGGGAAACCGGCCTGCCGCTGATCGTCGGCAGCGAGATACGCCTGGAGGACGGCCCCACCCTGGTGCTGCTGGCGGAAAACCTGGGCGGCTACCAGGCGCTCTGCGGGCTGATCACCCGGGCGCGCCGGCGCTCGGCCAAGGGGCACTACCAATTGCGCCGAGACGACCTGGCTGTGGCGCCGCCCGGCCTGCTGGCCTTGTGGGTGGCCGAGGAGGATGCCGACCCGGCCGCCGCCGGCTGGCTGTGCGAGGCCTTCGCCGGGCGCCTGTGGCTGGCGGTGGGGCTGCACCGCGGTCCCGACGACGACCGGCGCCTGGCCCGCCTGCAGGCCCTGGCCGCCGGCCTCGGCATCCCGGCGGTGGCCTGCGGCGACGTGCACATGCACGCCCGCGGGCGCCGTGCCCTGCAGGACACCCTGACCGCGCTGCGCCACCACCTGCCGGTGGCCGAGGCCGGGGCGCACCTCTTCCCCAACGGCGAGCGCTACCTGCGCCCGTTGGCGGCCCTGGCCGAGCGCTACCCGCCCGCCCTGCTGGAGGAAACCCTGCGCATCGCCGAGCGTTGCCGCTTCGACCTGGGGCAACTGCGCTACCAGTACCCCCAGGAACTGGTGCCGGCCGGCCAGACCCCCACGGGTTGGCTGCGTCAGCTCACCTTGAAGGGCATGGCCTGGCGCTGGCCCCAGGGCACGCCCTTCAAGGTTCGCCGCCAGATCGTCAGGGAACTGAGGCTGATCGCGGAGATGCGCTACGAGAGCTATTTCCTTACCGTCCACGACATCGTCCACTACGCCCGCGCGCAACGCATCCTCTGCCAGGGGCGCGGCTCGGCGGCCAACTCCACGGTGTGCTTCGCCCTGGGCATCACCGAGCTGGACCCCCAGGACTCCAAGCTGCTGTTCGAGCGCTTCCTGTCCAGGGAGCGCAACGAGCCGCCGGACATCGACGTGGATTTCGAGCACGAGCGCCGCGAGGAGGTCATCCAGTACGTGTTCCGCCGCTACGGCCGCAGCCGGGCGGCCCTCACTGCGGTGGTCAGCACCTACCATGGCGCCGGCGCGGTGCGCGACGTGGCCCGCGCCCTCGGCCTGCCGCCGGACCAGATCGACGCCCTGGCCGAATGCTGCGGCCGCTGGAGCCACAGCGTGCCGCCGCCGGAGCGCTTGCGGGAATACGGCTTCGACCCGGACAGCCCGGTGCTGCGCCGGGTGCTGGCCCTCACCGGCGAACTGATCGGCTTCCCCCGCTACCTGTCCCAGCACCCCGGCGGCTTCGTGATCTCCGAGCAGCCCCTGGAGACCCTGGTGCCGGTGGAGAACGCGGCCATGGCTGAGCGCACCATCATCCAGTGGGACAAGGACGACCTGGACCTGGTAGGCCTGCTCAAGGTGGACGTGCTCGCCCTGGGCATGCTCAGCGCCCTGCGCCGTTGCTTCGACCTGCTGAGCCGCTACCGCGGCCGCATGCTGACCCTGGCGACGATTCCCCGGGAAGACCCGGCGACCTACGCGATGATCGCCCGGGCCGACACCATCGGGGTGTTCCAGATCGAGTCGCGGGCGCAGATGGCAATGCTGCCGCGGCTCAAGCCGAAGACCTTCTACGACCTGGTGATCGAGGTGGCCATCGTCCGGCCCGGGCCGATCCAGGGCGACATGGTCCACCCCTACCTGCGCCGGCGTGACAAGAAGGAAAAGGTGGACTATCCGGACGACCGCCTCAAGGAAGTCTTCGAGCGCACCCTGGGTGTGCCGCTGTTCCAAGAGCAGGTGATGGAGCTGGCCATCAAGGCGGCCGGCTACAGCCCGGGGGAGGCCGACCAGCTGCGCCGCTCCATGGCCGCCTGGAAGCGCCATGGCGGCCTGGAGCCCCATCGCCAGCGCCTCATCGCGGGCATGCTGGCGAATAATTACAGCGAGGACTTCGCCGCGCGCATCTTCGAGCAGATCAAGGGCTTCGGCAGCTATGGCTTCCCCGAATCCCACGCTGCCAGCTTCGCCCTGTTGACCTACGCCAGCAGCTGGCTGAAATGCCACGAGCCGGCGGCCTACGCCTGCGCCCTGATCAACAGCTGGCCCATGGGCTTCTACAGCCCCGACCAGTTGCTGCAGGACGTTCGCCGCCATGGCATCCAGACCCTGCCGGTGGACGTGCGCTTCAGCGACTGGGACTGCAGCCTGGAGGGGGAAGGGCCAGGCCAGCCGGCGATCCGCCTGGGGCTGCGGTTGATCGCCGGGCTGCCCGAGGAGGCCGCCCGGCGCCTGGAGCGGGCGCGCGCCGGCGCGGCGTTCGCCGACGTCGCCGACCTCGCCCGGCGCGCCGGCCTGGAGCCGCGTACCTGCGCGCGCCTGGCGGATGCCGGGGCGCTGCGCGGCCTCGCCGGCCATCGCCACCGGGCGCGCTGGGCGGTGGCCGGCATCGAACCGCAACTGCCGCTGTTCGCCGCCCAGCCGGCCCAGGCCGAGGCGCCGGTGGCCCTGCCGTTGCCCAGCCCCGGCGAGGACCTGCAGGCCGACTACGCCCTGCTGGGCACCACCCTCGGCCCCCACCCCCTGGCCCTGTTGCGTGCCCAGTTGCGCGCCCGACGCTGCCGCGACTCCCGGGAACTGGCCGGGCTCGAGCACGGCCGCCCGGTCAGCCTCGCCGGCCTGGTGATCGGCCGACAGCGGCCACAGACCGCCAGCGGCGTGGTGTTCGTGACCCTGGAGGACGAGCACGGAATGGTCAACGTGGTGGTCTGGCACGACCTGGCCGAGCGTCAGCGGAAGGTGCTGGTGGGCGCCCGGCTGCTGCGGGTGGACGGTCGCCTGGAACAGGCCGGCGACGTGCGCCACCTGATCGCCGGCCGCCTCAGCGACCTCACCCCGCTGCTCACCGGCCTGGACGTGCGCAGCCGGGACTTCCACTAGGTGCCGTACGAAAAGTCGTCGAGCGAAGGTCAGGCAAGGCAAAAACAGGCGAAGAAGCGGCGTTTACGTGCTGTAAATGAGCAGTCTGAGCCTGTTTTTAACGCAGCATCACCGAGCGCAGGCACTTTTCGTACAGCACCTAGGGCTCGCGCCACCGTTGATCGCTGCACAGGACCGCCGAGGCAGGATCGCTTAGATGCGATCGCCCAGGCAGGGGCCCGTGCCGCTGCTTAGGTGGGGCCGCCTAGGTGGGGCCGCTCAAGTAGGCCAGACAGACGCGCTGTCCATCTGGAACCACCCAGATAAGCCGTTTTCAGTCGAGCGACTGAATGAGCCTGCCTGGACAAGGCCGTTCGGTCGGCTGCCTCGGTAGGTGCGTCGAGGCGGGATCCCATGGGGCTCCGCCGATCTCGTCATCCAGCCGCGCTTTGGCGGCGGACTTCGCTCCAGGCCTTTGGGAAAGCCGCCGGGAGTGTGCTGCAACCGGCGGGGGGATGCCGAAGGACGGGCCCCAAACGAGGCGTCCAGCGCCCCAGTGGCTTGCACGATGTCCTGGCTGGCCGTGGAGCAGAACGGGTTTGTGTGGACCTGTATTTCCCGCGCGGTGCGCCGAAGCCGCGCCCTGCCAGGGAAAGAGGGCGCCGATTCGCCCGCAGCGAAATCCCGGGGGAACGCCACCCAGCCGAGCGGCCAGCGCCGATGGCAACCCGCGAAGCGCGTCGTCCAGGCCTCCTAGGCCAGGCACTGACCTCCGTGCGTGCGCCATCGCCAGGGTGCGTGTTCCCGCGGTCCGGTTACCCGAGAGACGTACGCAAAGGACGATTTTTGCCCCGAATCGGTGCAAGGGGCTGGCCGAACGGGTTTCCACAGGGTATCTATCTGCCCGCCGTCCCCGGCACGCGTTCGCCCGATCAAGGAAACCCCTCGAATGGATGCATCCCTCGCCCTCACCGCGGCCCTGGTGGCCGTGACCATCGGCCTCTGGGCCACCGCCCGCCTGCCGGAATACCTCACCGCCCTGCTGTTCTTCAGCGTGGCCATGGTGCTCAAGGTGGCGGACGCCGCCCTGATCTTCTCCGGTTTCGCCTCCACCGCCTTCTGGCTGGTGCTCAGCGGCTACGTCATCGGCATCGCCATCCGCAAGACCGGCCTGGCCGACCGCGGCGCGCGCATGCTGGCGCCCTGGCTGTCCGCCTCCTATGGGCGCATGGTGTTCGGCGTGGTCGGGCTGAGCTACGCGCTGGCCTTCGTCATGCCCTCCAACATGGGGCGCATTGCCCTGCTGATGCCCATCGTCCTGGCCCTGGCGGACCGCACCGGGCTCGGCGAGGGGCGTCCCGGGCGCATCGCCCTGGCCCTGGCGGTGGGCTTCGGCACCTTCCAGCTGTCGGCCTCGATCCTGCCGGCCAACGTGCCCAACCTGGTGATGGCCGGCGCCATCGAGTCGGCCTACGGCCTGCACCTGGCCTACCTGCCGTACCTGCTGCTGCACCTGCCGGTGCTGGGCGTGCTCAAGGGGCTGCTGCTGGGTGGCTGCCTGTGCCTGCTGTTCCGCGACCGGCTGGACACGCGGGCCGAGGCGGAGCCGGCGACACCCCTGAGCGCCGCGGAAAAACGCCTCGGGCTGCTCCTGCTGGTGACCCTAGGGCTGTGGTTCACCGACTCGCTGCACGGCATCTCGCCGGCCTGGGTGGGGCTGGCCGCCGCCTGCTTCTGCCTGCTGCCGCGGATCGGCTTCGTCAGCGGCGAGGAATTCGGCAAGGAGGTCAACCACCGCACCGCGCTGTACGTGGCGGCGATCCTCGGCCTGGCGGCGCTGGTGGCCCAGAGCGGGCTTGGCCAGTGGATCGGCGATGGCCTGCTGCGGGTCGTGCCCCTCGGCCCGGGCATGCCCATGGCCAGCTTCGCCGCCATCGCCGGGATCGCCACGCTGCTGGGGTTCGTGGTTACCGCCAACGGCGTGCCGGCGCTGTTCACGCCCCTGGCCCAGTCGCTGGCCCAGGCCACCGGGCTGCCGCTGATGGCAGTGCTGATGGTCCAGGTGCTGGGCTTTTCCACGCCGCTGCTGCCGTACCAGGCCTCGCCCATCGTGGTGGCCATGGGCATGGGGCGGATTCCGTTCCGCGATGCCCTGCGCCTGAGCCTGGTGCTGGCAGCGTTGACCGCGCTGGTGCTGCTGCCCCTGGACTACGCCTGGTTCAGGCTGCTGGGCTGGCTGTAGCCGCTCGCCTCAGGCGGGCAGGCTGAGCCAGGCGGAGGCGAACAGCAGCACGGCCATGGCCTGCTCGAAGCGCTTCATCGCCCGCGCCGAGCGGAACAGGCTGGCGGCGCCGGCGCCCAGCAGGGCCCAGGCGCCCAGGCAGGGCAGGGCCACCAGGAAGAAGGCCGCCGCCAGCTGCGGGACGTCGCCGGCCCGCTGCGTGCCCGGTCCGGCGAACACCCCGACCACCGCCAGGGCCATCATCCAGGTCTTGGGGTTCACCAATTGCAGCAGCGCGCCAGCGAGGAAGCCGGGACGGCGGGCCGCGGTGGGCGCTTCCGGGGTCACCGCGGTGGCCGGGGCGGAAAAGATCCGCCAGGCCAGCCAGGTGAGCCAGGCCACCCCGACCCAGGCCATCAGCCGCTGCACGTCCGGGTAGCGCAGCAGCAGGTCGCCCAGGCCCATGCCGGTGGCCAGCACGATGGCCGCGGCGCCACCGGCCGCGCCGATCACCAGGGGTAGCGCCGCCAGCGGGCCGTGGCGAGTGCCGGTGCCGAGCACCAGCAGGTTGGTCGGCCCGGGGGTGATGGAGGCGACGAAGGCGAACAGCAGGAACGGCAGCATCAGCGAACCCTCCCGGCGAGGCGCGACGGGCTACGCGGGTGGGCGGGGGC